>NZ_FOHS01000016.1 GCF_900111515.1 Hymenobacter actinosclerus | reverse complement strand
GGCTCCCGCCAGGAACCCATCCCCGGCAGTGCCCTCATCCCTTTCGGTACTACTACCCCCACCATTACGCCGCCCACGGTTCCGGCACCTACCCCGCCCACTACCCCGGTAACCAGCCAGAAGGCCCGCATCACCTTTACGTTTGCCGCGCCCGTGGCCAACGCTACGGCCCGCGTGGCCCCCACGCTTTACAACAAGTCGCGGGTGCTCAATTTTGAAGAGGACGACTCGCCGGTAGCGGCCTACACCGACCTCTACCCTCTGCTTAAGGGAGGCACCCGCAACGGCCAGCGGTACCCCGGCCTGCGCTTCACGGATGGAACCGGCCGGAATCGTGCGTACACGGCGGCCGTGGCCATCAACGGGCACAACACCTACAACAATTCGGTGTGGCTGGATGCCGGCCCGAACCATGATAAGTCGCGGCTGCTGTGGGCGCAGGCCCAGGAGCTGCTCGATAATGGCTGGGACATCGAAAACCACTCCGACCTGCACACGGGCGATAATCCCGCCCAGCAGCTGGCCACTCTGGACGCGCTGATTGCTCAGCGGCTGCGGGGCTACAAACCCGGCGTCCACATCGTGCCAAGCAATTCGGGCGGCTACCCCACGGCGGCCTTCGCCGCCGGCTACTCGGCCGTATCGAGCAACAGCCAGAGCGACAAGCTGCCCATGCTGCCGCTCTACAATGCGAACCGGGTGGCCTTAAGCGCGCTGCCCGCCGCAAATACGCCCTTCGTGTACAACCGCTACCAGGCCGATGCCCTGGGCAGCGAGTCGAACCCGGCGCTGCTGAACCGGCTGAAGACGCTGAGCAATGATTTAATGGCGCCGGGCAGCACGAGTTCCGAAGTATACCTGCAGCGCGTATTCACGCATGGTCTGGACTTCAACGTGCTGGCCGACTGGCTGACCTACACCCAGTCGATTGCCCAGGACCGGCTGTGGGTAACCACGCTGCGGGAGTTTGCCGAGTACCGGCTGGTGAGTAGCCAGGTAGTCAAAACCGAAGCCCTGAGCGGCAAAACCCTCACCGTCGACCTGGATTACTCCCAGGTTGGTGCCACTACCCGCTTCCAGAACCTGACGCTGCTGGTCGATTCGCCCGGCACGGTTACCAGCATCACGGTAACGGGGGCCGACAGTGCGACCTACAACGTGAATACCAAAATGGTGAATGTGTTTCGGGGCCCGTTAGCCGCCACCACTCCGTCGCCCTCGGTGCCTGCGCCGCCCACCACGCTCGCTCCTGATGGCGGCTGCGCGGGCACGGGCAGCCTGCTGCGCGAACAGTGGGACAACGTGGCCGGCGCCGACCTGGCCAGCGTGCCCACCACCA
>NZ_FOHS01000008.1 GCF_900111515.1 Hymenobacter actinosclerus | reverse complement strand
GGCGGTTGCGCAAAGATGGTCACGACTTTTTTTAAAATATCGCGCTCCATTTCCACGCGCCGCAACTCGGCGCGTAGCTGCTTGATTTCGTCGCGCTCGGCACTACTGGGCACCGCCTTTTCCAGGGCCTCGCGTTGCCAGCGGCCGAGCAAAGCCGGCGAAATGCCTTGGGCACGGGCCACGTCCGTCTGGCGGGCTCCGGCCGCTACCTGGCGCACGCACTCGGCTTTGAAAGCGGGCGTATACTTCTTGCGTGTGGCGGACAAGCCGCCAGGATTCAGTTTCTCGGTCATGGGCAGTGGAAGATAAGACTTCTCACTGTCCGTTTTTACTGGACCACCCCATATACTCCCTTCGTGCCAGACCGTTACCGTTGATTTGGAACCCATGCTAAAGGTGGGCACGCTGGCGGCGGTTGATTCGCGGTTAAGAAACCCCACGTTGTACACGACCCAATTGGCATAGCGCGGATTGAGAGTTTTGGGCATAATCGCGTGCGCGCCCCAGCTGTTGAGCGGGTCAAGGCAGATAGTCCATTGGGCGGCTTTGGTACGGAAGCGGTACAACGAATCGAGCTTGCCAATGAGGTTGTCGCTGGCGAGCTGGTCCCGCACGGGTTGGGCCCAGGCAGCATAATCGGCCTGGTGCAGCTGGTAAAAGGCCCAGAAGTGGCTGTCGTCGAAAAACTGCTTACAGAGCCGCATATACGTCTGAATAGAGTCCTGACCGTTCAGGCTGTACCAATCGGTTTGTGCCGGATAGTGAATGCGCACGGCCGGAAAATTATCGAGGCAGTACCCCAGTTCGGGCAGGTCGGGGTATACGCCCTTCAACTGCCGGGCATACTGTACCGCCGGGTGGTTGGCGAACGGGGCGAAATAGGCCTGGGCTTCTTTGGCATAAACCGATTGGTTGGGCGGCGGATATTTGTCCGCCAGCAGCTGCACCACCGTGAATAACTCGATGCCAGGATGCACCAGCACCGTAACCCGGTCGGCGGAGGACGGAGTCGTGGTGGCACGGGACTGGGCAGCCAAGTCTTGGCCGGTTAAAAGAATCAACAAAAAGGCAAGGAGAGTTTTCATGGCAGTGCGTTGGTGGTTGATTGGGCTTTTAGACCTCAGTAAATAGATGACGCTTCAAAAGAAGCGTTCCTGCTCCCCTGCGCCAACCCCGATTGACCAACCCGCCATTTTCGGTGACCAACGCCCCACCAGCCGGATTGCTAGCGCGGCTTTCGACAGCAAAACCGGCACTAGGGCTACCTTTAGCATCCTAGCAGCTGAACAAGGCCTGGGCGTTACGCAGTAACGCCACCAGATGGGGAATAGGCCCTTATATAAATAAGCACGAACAGATTCTAAGCCCCGCATGAAACTTGCCCACCTCGCCGCCCTGCTGCTGAGCGCCGCCGCCTACGGGCTGCTGGCCTACGCCGTGCCGCGGCCGGCGTTCGGGCTGCTGGCGGGGCTGCTGGGGCTGGCGTTCGGGCTGTACGCGTGGCTGTTGAAAACGGGCCTGCCGCTGCGCCAGGGGATGCTGATGGCGCTGCTGCTGCGCCTGCTCTGGCTGCCCGCCCTGCCCGCCCTCTCCGACGACTACCACCGCTTCCGCTGGGACGGCCTGCTGCTGCGAGAGGGCCACAACCCCTACCGCTACCGCCCCGACGAGCTGGCCGGCCCCGACGCATCGCCGGAAACGACCAAGCCGCATCCAACTACCAACGACCAACTACTAAAATCCATCTACCCCCGCCTCAACTCACCGCATTACTACTCGGTGTACCCGCCCGTCGACCAGGCCGCGTTTGGCTTAGCGGCCTGGCTGATGCCGGATTCGGAGCGCGGCTTTGTGGTGGCGTTGCGGGGGCTGCTGTTGCTGGCCGAAGCGGCCACGGCCGGGCTGCTGCTGGCGCTGCTGCGGCAGTTTGGGCAGCCGGCCGGGCGGACGCTGTGGTATTTGCTCAATCCGCTGGTGATTGTGGAGCTGACCGGCAACATGCACTTCGAGGGGCTGGTGGGTTGCTTTCTGCTGCTGATGTTGTGGCTGCTGGCGCGGGGCCGGGTGGCGACGGGTGGTGGGGCGCTGGCGCTGGCCGTGGCCACCAAGCTGCTGCCGCTGCTGGTGCTGCCGCTGCTGCTGCGCCGTTTGGGCTGGCCGCGGCTGATGTGGTTTGGGTTGACCCTGGCGGTGGTATTGGCGGCGCTGTTCGGTCCGTTTCTGAGCCTGGAACTGGTTGAAAACATCGGCCGCAGCCTCAACCTGTACTTCCGCTCCTTCGAGTTCAATGCCAGCTTCTACTACCTCGGGCGGGCCGTGGGGCAATGGCTGTCGGGCTACAACCAGATTGCCCTGCTGGGCCCCGCCCTGGCCCTGCTCACGGCCACCGGCGGGCTGCTGCTGGCCGCCACCGAGCGGCGCCCGACCTGGGCCACGCTGCCGCGGGCGCTGCTGCTGCTGCTCACGCTGTATTTTCTGCTGGCCACCACCGTGCACCCCTGGTATTTGGCCCCGCTGGTGCTGCTGAGTTGCTTTACGCGGGCCCGCTACGCGCTGGTATGGTCGGGCCTGGCGGGGCTGTCGTACGCCGCCTACCGCACTTCGGCCTATACCGAAAACCTGCCACTGGTAGCGCTGGAGTACGCCGTGGTGCTGGCCGTGCTGCTGCTCGATTTCCGTCAGGGCCGGCTCAGCGGACCCGAAACGGCCAGCTCGCAGCCCCGCTGAATAATCCGGCGCGCCTAGCCGCGGGGCAGCGCGGGGCCGGTGGCCGAGGCCGGATTTTGCTGCCAGGTCCGCAAATCATCCACAGTGTCGAGGTCCTGCAGCTCGGGCAGCAGATGCACCCGCAGGCCCAGCCGGGCGGCATCGGCCAGGGTATCGGCCCGTACGGTATCCGTACTCCAGGTTTTCCCGACAAAGAAATCGGGGTGCAGCCGTTTCATGCCCAGCAGATAATAGCCGCCATCTACTGCCGGGCCCAGCACTACGTCGTGGGTTTGCAGGGCCGCGTAGGCTTCCGTCAGATGAGCCGTCGTCAGGCCCGGGCAGTCGGTGCCGATGATGACGGCCGCCTGCACGGCGCGGGCAAAATCGTGCGCAAAAGCGGCCTGCATCTTCTGGCCCAAGTCGCCGGGCGGCTGGGGCCGCTGCTCGAAGCCAGCCCAGTCGGCAGCGGCGGCCGGTGCGTTATCGTCGCCACCAACCAGCCAGGCCGTTTTGAGCACGGGCAGCGGGGCTACTACGGCGCGGGTGTGGCCCAGCAGGGCACGGTAGGCCGCCAGCGCCGCCTCGTTGCCGATACCGGCCGCAAGCCGGGTTTTCACGCGCCCCAGCTCCGGGTGGCGGGCAAAGATGATAAGCGAATTCAAGACGTGCGCGAGTGGCTAAACGTGGCGGAATGAGTGAATGCGGCAACCAATGGCAGGCGTGGTCTGACTCACTGTTTCGCCTCGTACACCGGGTTGCCGGTTTTCAGCCAGGGCCGCCAGAGCAACGAATACGGGTGCACATCAGCCGTCGGGCCCTTGGCATTCACCACGCCCTCGCCATCATTAAGCCACTGAAAAATACCGCCGTACAGGTTTTGCACGTTCGTATAGCCCTGCTGCTTCAGCCAGGTACCCACTTCTTCGCTGCGGGCGCCCACAGTGCAGTACACCACAATCGGACGGGTGCGGGGCACACCGGCCAGCTTCAGGTCGCGGTAGTGCTCGTAATTCACGAAGCGGGCTCCGCGCAGGTGGCTCACCTCGTACTCGGGCTGCGTGCGGGTGTCGAGCAGCAGCACATCGGCGCGGCCGGCAGTGGGGGCTTCGTGCAGCCACGTGGCCAGGGCCTTGGGCTGAATCGTGGGCACGGTGTTCTTGTAGAGCAGGCCCAGCATCCGGTCGTACGCCGTCATAGAGTGGTCGGCTTTGGCGGCCGGACTCTGGCCGCAGCTGCTGGTACTCATCAGCAGCAGCAGCAGCCCCGTGGCCAGCAGCCGGCGGCCGCAGAGCAGTTGAGGAAATGAGAAAAGGACGCTTTTCATAGATAACAGGCCATTTGGCAGCCGGTAGCAGAACAGGCAAACGGAGCCCGGCAGTTCATTGCCCGGCGCCCGCCCTTCGGGCAGGCCGGCTGCATGCCTACGCAGTGGTGCCGCCGCAGCTGGAGCCGGCCCCGGCCGTGCAGCCGTAGCAGTGCTGGTTGATAACAATGGTGCGGTCCTGGAGCAGGGCCTCGTCGAAGTCGCGGATGTGTTTGGGCGCCGGGCCACTCACAAGCAAGTCGAGCTGCTGGTTGAAGTCGCAGTCGTAGAGCTGGCCGTCCCAGCCGATGCTTAGCGTGCTGCGGCACATCACGTTGGCGGCGGCCGTGGGGTTGTAGGCGTCTACGAGCTGCTGCATGTACTTTTCGTAGTTGCCGCTTTCGAGCAGGTAATCCAGAAACCGGCTCACCGGCAGGTTGGTAATCGTGAGCAGGCTGTTGAACACGATACCGAACTCGCGCCCCAGCCGCTGCTTGAACTCGCGCTCCAGCCCCGCCTGCGAGCCGGGCATAAACGCGCCCGAAGGGTTGTACACCAGATCCAGCGTCAGGTCCGAATCGGGCTGGCCGTAGCCCACGGCGTTCAGCATCTTCAGCGCCCGAATCGACTTCTCGAACACGCCCTCCCCCCGCTGGGCATCGGTGCGGCCAGCCGAAAAGTGCGGCAGCGACGACACCACCTGCACTTTGTGAAGCGCGAAGAACTCCGGCAAATCGTGGTATTTTTTGTTGGCCACGATGATGGTGAGGTTGCAGCGCACGATGGTGCGGCGGCCCAAAGCCGATATCTGCTCCACCAGCCACCGGAAATCGGGGTTCATCTCGGGCGCGCCGCCCGTCAGGTCCACCACCGCAATATCGGTCCGGGCCAGCGCATCCAGGCAGAGCTGCATGGTTTCGCGGGTCATGATTTCCTTACGGTCGGGCCCGGCATCCACGTGGCAGTGCTTGCAGACCTGGTTGCACATGCGGCCCACGTTGATCTGCATGGTTTGCAGGGCCGTGGGCCGCAGCGGCAGCAGCCCGGTTTCGCGCAGCTTCTGCCCAAACGCCGGCAGCCGCGCCCCCGCCGCCTCGGCTTCGGTGAGCACAGTAAGCTGGTAGCCGGTATCGGCAAGGGGCGCATGGCGGGCCTGGAGGGACTTTATCACTGATTTCTGTGAGTTTAGTTTGACGGCGCTGAATAAATCATTGTTTCCTGCTGATGAGCCGTGCCTGAATCAGTGCAATCACGATTAATCAGCGAAAATCAGTGATTTACATCGATAATTCTTTCGCTTTGTTCATCATCTGTACGCTATGCACGAGGGCGGCTCCGCCCTTGATGGCGGCCGCTACGTGCACGGCTTCCATCATCTGGGCTTCGTCGGCACCCTTCTGGAGCGAGTCGGTGGTGTAGGCATCGATGCAGTAGGGGCACTGCACGGCGTGGGCGACGGCCAGGGCAATGAGGGCCTTTTCGCGCTCGGTCAGGGCCCCGTCCTTGAACACCTCGGCGTAGTAGGCGAAGAACTTATTGCCCATTTCGGGCTGCCAGTCGGTGATGTTGCCGAATTTGGCCAGATCGGCGGGGTTGTAGTAGGTGGATTCCATGGGGTGGACGCGAGATTAAACGGAAACGATGAGAGTCAGTGCTTTTTATACAGCCGGGAGGCCATACTGTTCAGTTAGCCAACCAGGTCAGGCGAGGCGGCGCACCCGGATGCGGACGTGCTCGCCGTTTTCGCTGGTGGTGGGCTCTACCTCGATGCGGTCGGCTTCGTTGTAGTAGCTGGCCATGCCCCGCACCATGCCCACGGCCAGCGCCCCCATCCGCCGGCCCGACACGTAGTCGATAAACAGCTCGTCGGGTGAGAGGCGGGTGACGCTGAGCACGGGCGGGTTGTTTTCGGCGTGCTCGGCCCGCACCTGGCGGTGCATGGTGTTTTCGGTGTGCTCCAGCATATCAAGCGTCGTCCAGTTGGGGTCGAGCAGCTTCTGATACATGTACATCAGGTCGGGCACCAGGTACTCGCCAAACTTCTCGTGCAGCTCGTCGGCCGAGAGGCCGGTCATGGTAGCGGCCTCGCCGATGAGGCGGTACATGTGCTCGTCGGGGTACACGCTTTTGTGGTCGAAATCAGTCGCCGACAGGCCTGCGGCCTCCAGCAGCCGGACCCAGGCGCTGTGGTCGTACTGCGTCTGGACGTAACGCTTAAGCAGCGTGAAGATGGTTCCGTGCAAGGGTAAGTCAGTTGAAAAGTAAAGGATAAAAAGGATAAAGGCCGAAGCTGTTTCGCAGCGCCTGTAAACCAATTACGGAACAGGCAAACTACGAAAATCAGCTTCGGCCTTTCATCATTTACTTTTTGCGCTACCTAGATATTACCCACCACCGTGAGGGTGCTCATCGTGGGGGTCGGCTTGCCACCGATGTCTTCCACCGTTACGGCGAAGGCCTGGGCACTGGCAATGTTCTTCATCTGCTGGATGCTGTCGCCGGTAGCCGTGGCGGGGTTCAGCATGCCGGCATCTACGGGCTGGCCATTGTCAAGGGCCCAGAGCTGGTACTGCTTGCCTTCGGGCAGTTCGGGCAGGTTGCGCACATCGACGTACACGGCCTTGGTGGTGGCATTGTAGTACACGCGGGCCAGGGCGTCGGGTGCTTTGGGCGTACCCTTCAGGTCGACGCTGCGGAAGGCCTGGTTGCGCAGGATAGCCAGCTGCTGGTCGCGCTCATTGAGAGCGGCCTGCTGGGTAGCGGCGTAGCGCGACTGTTCGGCCTGGGCGACCTGGAGGCTGCTTTCGGTTTCCTTCAGCCGGCTGTACAACAGGTAGTTGCCCAGCCCGCTGATCAGCAGCAGCGCCACGGAAGCCGCAATCAGCCAGCGGATGCGGCCGGCATCGGCGGCGGCCGGCAGCTGCCGCACCACGGCGCCCCCCTCGGTGTCGGCGGGGGCCGCCGGCTCGGCAGGGGCTACGGACATGCGCGGGACGGCGGCAACCGGCGGGGCCGGCACTACCGGTGTCACCGGAGCCGCTGGCGCGGCGGGCGGGCCGGTTTCGCGGATGGAGTTTTCCCAGGCCTCCAGCACCCGCTCGCGCAGGCCGGCAGGCGGCGCCAGGGCGTGGGCTTCGGCGTAGGCGTCGAGGCCGCTGATGACGGCGGCCAGCTCGCGGCCCACGGCCGGCTCCTGCTGGGCCACGCGCTCAACTTCGGCGCGTTCATCGGCGCTGAGTACGCCCAGCGCGTATTCTTCGAGGATGCCCGATTCGATGTAGTGCTGCACGTCCAACATTAGCGGACTAATTTAGAAAGTACTTTGATGGCCGCCCGGGCACGGGTTTTTACCGTTCCCAGGGGCAGATTGAGTTCTTCTGCCACTTCGCTTTGCGTAAATCCGCCGAAATAAAGCAGGTCCACAATCTGGCGCTGATCCGGATTCAGCTGCCGCGTCATTTCCTGCAAGCCAATGTGTTCGGGCCGGAAAGAAGGTTCGGCGGCCAGACGCTGCGCGGCGGAACTATCTTCCAGCGGTTGCGTGCGACTACCTACGCGGTACTGCTTGGAGCGGATTTTATCGATGGCCAGATTACGGCTCACGTTCATCACCCAGGTAAACAAACGGCCCTTGCCGGCATCGTAGGAGGGGAAGGAATGCCAGATTTTTACCATCGCCTCCTGCAGCACATCTTCGGCGGTTTCTTCCTTTTTTACAATGCGCAGGATCACGCCGTAGAGGGCGGCCGCGTATTTATCGTAGAAGATGGTCATGGCCCCTTCGTCCCGGTCGCGCAGGCGTTGCACGAGCAGCAGTTCGGTTTCCAGGGCTACAGAATCGGGGGGGGAGGCAGGCACGAGCAGCAACTAAGGAAGGTGGAAAGGCGTAGCACAGCCTGTCCGGCGGATGAAGCGAAAGTACGGCATAAACCGCTACTTCTACGGCCTGCGGCACGAAAAAACACGATACCGCTACAGGTGAGCTTTGTTCTACAGGCAGTACGCCCGGGCTGCCCGCGAAGTTGCCCGGCCGCCGGGGCCGCCAGGGCCGCGGTCCGGCGGGTCAATCCGGCCGTTATTTTTCTGTTTACCAACAAATTGGCTGACCTCGCTTAGCCCGCTCCGGCTGGTTTTGCCCGGTCGCCGGTCTTTCCCCTCTTCCACCCTACTGTTCTGCTTTCATGCCTATAGCCTCCGTAAACCCCTACACCGGCCGCACCGAGCGGCAGTTCGACGCCTTCAGCTGGACTCAAACCGAGCAAATTGTGCGCGAGGTGCACGCGGCCTTTGCCGGGTGGCGCACCACCTCGTTTGAGCACCGCGCCAGGCTGATGCACCGGGCCGCCGACTTATTGCGCGAGCGGGCCGATGAGCTGGCCCGCCTCATGGCCATTGAGATGGGCAAACCCCTGGCCGACGGCCGCGCCGAAGCCAATAAGTGCGCCCTGTGCTGCGACTTCTACGCCGACCGGGCCGCCGAATTTCTGGCCGATGAATTCATTGAAACCGAGGCGCAACGCAGCTTTATTGCCTACGAGCCGCTGGGTGCGGTGCTGGCCGTGATGCCCTGGAACTTCCCGTTCTGGCAGGTCGTGCGTTTTGCTGCCCCGGCCCTGATGGCCGGCAACGTGGGCCTGCTCAAGCACGCCTCCAACGTGCCGCAGTGCGCTTTGGCCCTCGAAAAAATATTCCACGATGCCGGTTTCCCGCCGGCCACCTTCCGCACCCTACTCATCGGCTCCGATTTGGTAGACAAGGTGATTGAGGACGAGCGGGTAATGGCCGTGACGCTGACCGGCTCGGAGCCGGCCGGCGCGGCCGTAGCGGCCACGGCGGGCCGCCAAATCAAGAAAACCGTGCTGGAGCTGGGCGGTTCCGATGCCTTCATCGTGCTGGCCGATGCCGACCTGGCGCTGGCTGCCAAAACCGCCGCCCAGGCCCGCATGATCAACGCCGGCCAGAGCTGCATCGCGGCCAAGCGCTTCATCGTGGAGAAGCCGATAGTTAAGGAGTTCATCGCCCAGCTGAAGGAGCACCTCCAGGCCCTGCGCTACGGCGACCCGCTGGCCGAGGGCACCGACTACGGCCCCCTGGCCCGCCCCGACCTGGCCGACGAGCTAACCGAGCAAGTCGAGGATTCGGTGCAGCAGGGTGCGAAGGTGGAGCTGGCAGGCGGCCAGCCGGCGCCCGGCAGTGCCCAATTCGCGCCCATGATTCTAAGCAACGTGCAGCGCGGCCAACGCGCCTACACCGAGGAGTTCTTCGGCCCCGTAGCCCTGGTGCTCGAAGCCGCGGACGCCGACGATGCCATCCGGCTGGCCAACGACTCGCGCTTTGGCCTGGGCGGCTCCGTCTGGACCCGCGACACCGGGCGCGGCGAGCAGCTGGCCCGCCGGGTGCAGGCGGGGGCCGTGTTCGTCAACAGCCTCGTTAAGTCTAGCCCCGATATGCCCTTTGGCGGCATCAAAAAGTCGGGCTACGGCCGCGAGCTGTCGCACCTGGGCATCCGCGAGTTCGTCAACCAGAAGTCCATCTGGATTGCGCGGGAGGAAGAGCCTCAGGAGAAAAAGGTGGAATAGACCAATGCTGCCAGCGCGGATAATGCGCACAAAAGGTGTCATGCTGAGCGCAACGAAGCGGAGCCGAAGTATGACACGTTCTATTTCACCCCTCCCCTTTCTCACAAATACCCCAGCACCTTGTATACCACGTAGCCGGCCATTTCGTGCAGCAGGACGCCCCACAGACGCAGAGGCTCTTCGGACGGCAGCAACAGGGCGGCGGGCGTGTAGCGGCGGTCGACGGAATAATAGGCAGCCGGAAAAGTTGCGGGTTGCAGGCCGACTTTGGCAAAGCAGCCCGCCGCCCGCCGCATGTGGAAGGCCGAGGTGATGAGCACCATGCGCCCGATTTCGGGGTGCAGGGCCAGTAGCTCCTTGGTAAAAACGGCGTTTTCGTGGGTGTTGCGGCTGCGGGTTTCCAGCAGAATATGCTGCCGGGGCACGCCGGCCAGGCGCAACAGCGTCCGCAGGTCGGCGGCTTCGGAGCGGGCTACCGAATCGAAGGCCGCGCCCGAGCCGCCCGAGATGAGGATGCGGTGGATGCGGCCGGCCCGGTAGAGCCAGAGCGTGTGCAGCAGCCGGTCGGCCCCTGCCCCCAGGTACACCCGGTCGTGGGGCGACTTATGCACATCGGTGATGCCCGTGAGCAGGATGCCCGCATCGTAACCGGTGCCGAGCTGGCGGAGTGTAACGGGCGGGCGCTCCCAGGCCAGCAGCGCCTCGTTGGCCAGAAACGGGTTGGTGAACAGCAGCAGTAACCCGGCCGCGGCCCACAGCAACCGGCGGCGGCGCCACAGCAACCCGATTAGCAGCAGCCCCACTATCCAGAGGGCGGGCGAAAGCAGAAAATCAAGCAGCTTGGAAAGCAGGAAAAACATGAAGCTGAGACCCGCTATTGTGCTGTATCGGTGCAGGTTTGCAGGTTTTGCAGCATGGCCTTTACCTGGTCTTCGGTATAGAGCGTGTCGCACTCGGTGAGACGTCCCCGGCAGTAGGCCACAAAAAATGGCGCAATGCGGGAATCCATCAGCTTGCGGGCCACCGGGTTCTCGTTTACGTCGAGGCGCAGAAAGGCCGTATTCTGGTATTCATCTTCCAACGAAAAACGCACGAAAGGCGGAGCGAGCAGGTCGCAAACCGGGCAGTTCTCGGCCGTAAACTTGGCCAGCACCCGCGGATAGTCGTGGATAAGCGTGCGCAGGCCCTCGTCGTTGGTATCAATAACTTTCATGGGGCAAAGATAGGGACGGGGTGATGAAGGAATAGGGTAATAACGTCATTCAGAGCGCAGCGAAGAATGACGTTATTACCCCAGCACCCCAAACCGCTACCTCAAAACCAAATCGTAAACGCCGTGCGGCCGTTCTGCGCGGTTTCCAGGCTGAAGCGGAAGCCATGTTGGAGCAGAATGTCGCGGGTGAGCAGCAGGCCGATGCCCTGGCCGTCGCGCTTGGTGCTGAAAAAGGGCGTGAACAGCCGGCGCTGCACTTCGGGGCTTAGGCCGGGGCCGTCGTTTTCGATGACGAGCAGCGGCGGGTGAAGCTGGGTACGTACCCATACGTTGCCGTTTTCGGGGCAGGCTTCGAGGGCGTTCTTGCCGATGTTGAGCAGCGCCTGCTCCAGCTGCTGGGCATCGAGGTGGATGAGCAGCGGCCCCTCGGCCAGCGCCGAATGCCAGCTGATGTGGCGGGCCCGGGCGGGCAGGTGCAGCAGCCGGGCCAGGTGGCGCAGCAGCTCGTGCACGTCGGTGGGCTGGGGGCGCGGGGGCGGCAGGCGCACGAGGTGGGCGAAACCGGCCGTGAACTCGACCAGGTTGGTGTTGCGCTGAATGGCCACCTCCAGGGCCTCGCGGAAATCGGGCTGGTCGGCGGCTGCGAGTTGGGGCGCGTAGTGCCGGAAGCTGTGCAGCAGCGAGTTGATGGCCCCGATGGAGTTATTGACCTCGTGCGACATCATGCGGATGAGCTGCTCGTAGGCCTGCTTTTCCTGCTGCATCAGCTCGCGGGTCAGCTCTTCGAGGATAATGAACTGGCGCGAAAATCCCCTATCCAGGAAGTGCGAGCAGCTGGCGCGGTACGTGTGCAGGCCCGAGAGGCGCACCACCTGGGGCTCGGTTTCGCGCAGCCGGCCCAGGGCGGCGCCCCACTCGCCGGGCAGCTCGGCCGGCCGGCTGCCCAGCAGCGCGGCGGCGGGCCGGCCCAGCAGCCGCTCGGCGGCCGGGTTCACGCCTACCATCTGCCCCTCAAACGAAAGCAGCAGCACCCCGGCGGGTGAGGCCTGAATCAGGCTTTCAAGCAGGTGGCTTTTCTCGTGCTGGCTGACCCGCTCGCGCCGCAGCGCATCAAGCATCTGGTTGTATACACCGATGAGCTGGTCCATCTCGCGCTGGCCCACGGGCACAAACTTGAGCGAAAAATCCTGGGCCTGCATGGCCGCCGTGCCCGCCGCAATCAGCTCGAACGGCCGCACAAAGCCCCGGTACAGCTGCACCGTGAGCCAGATGCTGACGAGCAGCAGCACCTCCAGCCCCACAAACAGCGGCGCGTTGGTGGGCATGAACTGGGCCGCCAGCACGATGAGCACCGCATGAATCAGCACCACGAACAGCAGGAATTTAAGGCGCAGGGACATGGGTGGTGGAAAGTTGGGGTGAATATATTGTCATCCTGAGCATGTCGCGCATCAGGCGAGGACGAAGGACCTTGTACCACCATTGCGGCTAGTAGTATCAGGTCCTTCGTCTTCGCCTGATGCGCGACATGCTCAGGATGAAAGCCCTTTGCTGCTGCCTTACGTCCCTACTACCTCAATCCCGTACTTTTCCAGCCGGCGGTACAGCGCCCCGCGGCTCAGGCCCAGGGCGCGGGCCACGCGGCTCAGGTTGCCCTCGTAGTGGGCCAGCGTGCGCCGAATCATCTGCTCCTCCAGCTCATCGAGCGTGATGGTGCCGGGGGCGGGCAGTTCGCCGGCAGCCGGGGCAGCGGCGGGCAGCGCGGCGGTCTGGGCCTGAAAATCGTCGGGCGTCAGCTCGTCGTGGGTGGAAACCAATACGGCCCGCTCCACCACGTTTTTCAGCTCTCGGATGTTACCGGGCAGCGGCTGCTCCTGGAGCCAGTGCAGGGCCCGGGTGCCCACCTGCAACTGGGGCCGCTGGTAGGTGGCGCGCAACTGCTCCACGAAATGGCGCACCAGCAGGCCGATATCCTGGGGCCGCTCGCGCAGGGCGGGCAGGCGCAGCGTGAGCAGGTTGATGCGGTAGAACAAATCTTCGCGGAAGCGGCCGGCCCGTACTTCCTCGGCCAGGCGGCGGTTGGTGGCGCACACCACCCGGATGTCGAGGCGGCGGGGCTTGCTGTCGCCGAGCACCTCGTAGGTGCGGTCCTGAAGCACGCGCAGCAGCTTCACCTGCGAGGCCAGGTCCAGCTCCCCGATTTCATCCAGAAAAATAGTACCGCCCTGGGCCAGCTCGAAGCGGCCCACGCGGTCGGTTTTGGCATCCGTAAACGCCCCCCGGCGGTGGCCGAACAGCTCGCTCTCAAACAGCGAGGCCGAAATGCCGCCCAGATTCACCTTCACAAAGGGCCCGCGGCGGCGGGCACTGTTGCGGTGCAGGGCCTCGGCAATAAGCTCCTTGCCCGTGCCCGACTCGCCCTCAATCAGCACCGAGGCATCGGTGGCCGCCACCTGGCCCACCTGGCGCAGCACCTGCAACAAGCCCGCATCGTGCCCCACAATGGCCCCAAAATCGTAGCGGGCGTCGAGCTGGCGGCGGGTGAGGGCGGTTTCGGCGGCCGGGGCGGGGGCGTGCAGGGCCAGCACGGTTTCCAGCGTACTTAACAGGTGCTCGTTGTTCCAGGGCTTGGTCAGGAACTCGGCGGCCCCGGCCTTCATGCCCTCCACGGCCAGCGCGATGCTGCCCCAACCCGTTAGCAGAATGACCGGCAGCGCGGGGAATCGCTGCTTGAGCTCCCGCAATAGCCGCAGCCCGTCGGCGCCGCTGGTTTCGAGGGCGAAGTTCATATCCAGCAGCACGAGTTGGGGCAGCGTGGCTTCGGCAGCGGCCAGGGCCCCGGCCGCCCCCGGCACCGCCTGGGTCTGGTAGCCGGCCTGCTTCAGCAGCAGGCCCAGCGAGGTACGCACGGCCACGTCGTCGTCAACGAGTAAAATCATGGTGGTTGTTGAGGGAAGACAGTACTTGCGGGGCGCCTCCCCCCCGGCCCCCTCTCCTCAACGGAGAGGGGGTGCCAGCCCATTTAGCTGTTAGCTAATAGCTGATAGCTTTCGTTCGGCCTAAAAGCTATCAGCTAATAGCTGTCGGCTAACAACTCCGACAGAGGCTCCCCCTCTTCGTTGAGGAGAGGGGGCCGGGGGGTGAGGCGACCGTGGAGGGCGACTACGCCAGGAACCTAGCGGCTCCGCACGCTGCCGCCGCTGCTGGTGCTTTTGCGCACTTTGGCCGGGCCGCTGTAGCTGACGCCGCCGCCGCTGCTGGCGTTGGCCAGCAGGTTTTCCTGCACGTTCACGGCTACGTTGCCGCCGCTGCTGGCGCTGGCCTCACAGGCAGCCGCCTCCAGGGTGCGGCCCTTGAACACGGCCCCGCTCGATACGTCTACTTTCAGCTGTTTCACTTTCCCGGTGAGCGTGGCCGTGGCTCCGCTGCTCAGGTCGAGGTTGAGTTGGGCGGCGCGGAAGTCGGCCACCAGTGAGGCGCCCGACGAGAGGTCGACGGCCAGCTTGTCGGTGGCGTAGGGGCCGGGCACGGTGAGCAGGGCCCCGCTGCTGCCATCCAGCTTGTTGATGACGGGGGCCGCCACTTCGACGTGCAGCGTCCGGAGGTAAGTTTTGCGAGCCTTCTTCTCCTCCTCATTCCGCTCGAAGGAAACCACGAGCACGCCGTTGCGCACTTCGGTTTTGAGGCGGACCAGCAGTTCCGCCGTTTCGGCGCGGGCCTCCACGCGCTGGGCGCCGGTGGTCAGGTTCACTTCGATGCCATTGCTGACTTCGATGGCGGTAAAGGGTGCGAGCGTGCGGGTTTCGGCGGCTGTCTGGGCCAGGGCGGGCACCAGGGCCAGCAGCCAGAGCAGGGCAAGGGTCGTCAGGTTTTTCATAAGAAGGCAAGGAAAAGTGGTAGAATATTGGGGCAGATGCGCGCCGGCGGGATTCGGTTGCCTGGCTTCTGTTCTGGCGTAGTGTTCTGGCAGAGCTGGGAAGCTGGCCGACGGGCCGACTTACTTATCCAGGACCAACAGCTTCTTTTTATTGGTTTTCAAATACTTCGCGGCATGCACGAGCTCATAGTCAGGATTGACGGCCAGCAGCTCTTCCAGCACCCCCACGTGGGCCAGGCCGAACAGCATCATCACTCGCCTGGCCTGGGTTTGCCGCTGCGCCCGCAGGATGTTCGAGTAGATTTTGAGGTTGCGGTTGTAGAACAGGGTGATAAAATGGGCCCCGATATATTCGGTGTCCACTTTACCTACATCGGCCGTATTGGTGCCGTCCGCGGCAAAACTGCCGTTCATCACCTGGGCCGGGGTATTGAACTGCATGCGGTGCAGCAAGCCAATCAGCTCGGGCTGGTTGGCCAGTGCCAGGTAATCGTAGAGCGAAAGGCTGTCTTTTTGCACCAGCGCTTTCAGTGGCCGGGAAGCGGTCTGCAACAGCCGCAGGTCCCGCGTATAGGCTTCGATGTTGGTGCCACTGTTCAGCAGGCTTTGCGATGTTGAGGTAAAGTAATTGACACCCTTGGGGCTGGGCAGCCCTAGTTGCCGGGCCAGCGCGAACCCAATCTGGTACCGCTCACCACGCCCAGATGGTAGGTCTTCCAGCCGCAGAGTTCCTTTCTGATACAGGGCATACAGGCTATCAATCTGCGGCTGCTCTTTCGGTTCAGCTTCTACCAGAATAATATCGGGCCGAAACCTGGCCAGCTGCGCCCGCACCTGCGCCAGCTCCGCCTGCTTTTTGGGGCTGAAGACATCGGACTCGGGCTGTTTATTGTAGAGCTGACTAAGGTGGTCGGAGCCGACTACCATAACCTGAATTTTCGGGGGCTTGGCACGTTGCGCCCTGCCCATTAAGGGCAGGCTTAGCGCTACTAGAATCAACAGAAGGCGAAAAAAGAACTTAACAGGCATCAGGAGCAGTAAAATGCGGGGTTTGATGATGTTGGACAATTGAATAGTTGCTGGCTGCTGCTAAACGAAGCCTGCGGTTGAAGCTTTCAGCAGCAGTAAATCCCTCACTCTTCGCGCAGAGCCACCGCCGGCTGGATGCCGGCCGCCAGCCGGCTCGGGTACAGCGCGCAGACCGTCGCCAGCAGGTACAGGGCTCCGGCCGCCAGCAGCATGGCCGTAAAGTAGATATCGGGCCGCACGTTCTGCACCCCCAGCAGCGGAAACTGCACGGCCACCAGCAGGCCCAGTGCCAGCCCGAAGGTAGTAAGCACCAGGATTTCGCCCAGCACCTGCCGGCTGATGCCGCCGGCCGTAGCGCCCATCGCCCGGCGCACGCCCAGTTCGCCCCGCCGCCGGCTGATGTTCAGCCACAGCACCCCAAACAGGCCCAGCGCCACGTTCAGCAGCAGAAACACGCTCATGGACCCCAGCAGCAACGGCTTGGTCAGGCGCATTTTCATTTGCACGGTGTGCATGTCGGTTAGGGTGCGGATGGTGCCCGTCCAGCCGGGCCCGATGCGGCGCACGTCGTCGGTGAGTTGCTTTTCGAGGGCCGCCCCGCTGCCTGGTTTCACCCGCAGCAGCACCGACTGGGCCAGGAAGGTCGTGTCGTTGGGCAGGATGGCCTCGAACATGGACGGCAGCGGCTCCTGCAGCTCGCCATCGGTGCGGTAGGCGCGTACCACCCCGATAACGCGCCTGCTCGGTTCGTTATTACCCGCTAGCAGCCCATTCAGCGCCGAACGGCCGTCGGGGTACATGGCCCGTTGCAGCCGCTCGTCGATAACCACCGGAACGTGGGCGCCCTGCACCGCGTCGGCCGGGCCAAACCAGCGGCCGGCTACCAGTTCCAGGTTCATTACCGCTCGCAGTTCGGGTCCGATATAGTAGGTATTAATGGGTCCACTAGGCCGCCGGGTTGAGTCGTGCGGCTCAACAAAGTCCAGCCTGGTTTGGCTGTCATTGAATGAAAAAGGCGTATTGCCGGCCGTCAGGGCAGCCCCTGCTACCTGGGGGTTGGCCCGCAACTCAGCCATGAGCTGGCGCTGGGTGCCGAACTGCTCGGTCCGGGGCTGCGCGCCGGTTGTGAAGTTGAGCTGCCATACCTGGGCATAATCGAAGCCCAGCGGCTGCCGGTAGTTGGCCCACAGGTTGGTGCCAATCGTGCCGACGGCAAACAGCACCACGAAGGCCAGAAATATCTCGACTACCAGCAGGGCGTTGGCCCGGCGGCGGTTCCACATCAAAGTAAACAGGTGGCGAATCATAGGGCAATTCCTCCTTTAAGAGCCTGGTTGGCCGGTAGTTTCGACATTTTGTAGGCCGGGTACACGCCCGACAGCAACCCGAAGAGCAGGGCAAGCAGCAGCCCCACGCCAAACACGCGCCCATTCACTCCCAGGTGGGCATAAGGAATGAAGTGGCTTTCGTTGAGCAGGTGCAACACCAGCGCCGCCAGCCCCAGCCCCAACAGGCCCCCGAGCAGCGTCAGCAGCACGTTTTCGAGCAGAAACTGCCGGATGAGCATGCCGCCGGTGGCCCCGAAGGCCTTGCGCACGCCTATTTCGGCGGCCCGCTCCAGCGTGCGGCTCACGTTGATGTTGACGAGGTTGATTGCCGGCAAGAGCATAAACAGCAACCCCAGCCCCACCCACTGCCGCCAGAAGCTGGCCGCGTCGCCGTCCTGGCCGGCGGCGTTGTTGTGGCTGGCCATGTAGTGGGCCAGCAGCGTGCGGGCGTACGACTTGATTTCCTGGTACTGCCCGGGGTCGGGAATGGGCAGCCGGGCCAGCACCTGCTGATACTCGGCCTGAATGGCCGGTACATCGGCTGTCCGGCGGGCCAGCACAATGGCCTGGTAGTCGCCCATAAAGCCGGGGTCGCGCAGGTCGGCGGTAGTAGTGGTTACGGGCAGCCAGCACTCGGCGTAGGTCAGCTCGCGTGAGGTAGGCACGTCGCGCACCACGCCCAGCACCTGGTAGGGCTGGCCTTCGAGCTGCACGCGCTGGCCCACGGCCGCGGCGGCCGATCCAAAGCTGCGGCGGGCTACGGTTTCGTTGAGCACCAGCACACGGGCCGCGTCGCGCACCTCAGCCAGGTTATAGGGCCGCCCGGCCACGAAGTCGAAATCAAGCACTGCCCAATAGTTGCCATCGGTGTAGCAGCGGTCCACTTTCACTACCTGCTCGCCCACGTACAACGTAATGTTGACAGAGCCCCGCTCGCTCACGGCCACCTTTTCGGGCGTGCGCAAAGTCCGGACGTAGCGGTTGAGGAAGTCGTAGCCCACGCTGGAGGCACTCTGCGACTGAGGCCCGCGCAGGATCATGCGGTTGATGAACAGCAGCCGGTCGGCGCGTAGCTCGGGCCGGGCTGGGCCCACCGCGTCGTCGAACAGCGCGTACAGCACCACCAGCATCATCAGCGTAAACGAGATGCCGAACAGGCTGATAAAGGTGAAGAACTTGCGCCGCAGCAGCACCTTCCAGGCAATTTTGAGGTAGGAAAGAAACATAAATGTTGAGGTCTTGGATGACGACGTTTTTGGTTTTTCCGGCCCCTAACTCACCTGGCTGCCGTCGAAAAACCGGATGAGGCGCTGGGTTTTCAGGGCCTGCTGCTCGTCGTGGGTGACCATGACGATGGTCGTGCCCTGCTCGCGGTTGAGGGTTAATAGCAGGTCCATAATTTCCTCGCCCATCACCGAGTCGAGGTTGCCGGTGGGCTCGTCGGCCAGGATGATTTCGGGCTCCCCGGCCAGGGCCCGGGCAATGGCCACGCGCTGGCGCTGCCCGCCCGAAAGCTGGCTCGGAAAGTGGCCGGTGCGGGCGCCCAGGCCCACTTTTTCGAGGGCCGCGTAGGCCCGCTGGCGGCGCTGGCGGCCCCCTACCCCGGACCGGTACAGCAGCGGCAGCTCCACGTTATCGAGCACCGAGAGGTCGTTTATCAGATGGTAGCTCTGGAAGACGAAGCCGATTTTGTGGTTGCGCAGGCGGGCCAGTTCCTTGTCGGAGTAGCTCTGCACGGGCCGGCCATCGAGTTCGAGCGTGCCGCTGGTGGGCTCATCGAGCAGCCCCATAATGCTGAGCAGCGTCGATTTTCCGCAGCCCGAGGGCCCCATCACCGACACGAATTCGCCCTGATTGATGGTGAGGTTGACGTGGTTGAGGGCCACCGTTTCGATGGTGCGGGTCTGGTACACCTTCTCGATGCCGGTGAGCTGGAGCACGGCCCGGCCAGCGCCCGTTGCCGGGGCAGTGGCGGGCTGAGACTGGAAAGAGTCGGTGGCGGAAGTGAATAGGTTGGTCATAAGGCGGAAGTTGAACGGGTAAGCTGTCCGGTTTTGAACAAGGGAAGCAGGGAGTTATAGGAAAGTAGCCAAGCAGCGGGCCAAACTTGCAAAACACTGATTTTTATGATTTTGACACTGATTTAAATGATTCGGGGTGGTGGAAATTGTGTCCGGTTTCGGACGGGTTGTTCGGTAGTGCACCCCACCCCCCGGCCCCCTCCCCTCCGGGAGAGGGGGTGCGTTCTGGCAGAACAGTTCTCGCGTCTGGCTCCCCCTCTCCCGGAGGGGAGGGGGCCGGGGGGTGGGGTGCGACGTTGCCCCTACTCCAGCGCCTCGCCCCGCTCAAAATCGTACAGCGTCAACGCTCTTAACCGATAGTGCGCCACCCAGGCGGCACGCAAGGCCTCAATGTAGCTGCGGCGGGCCTGGTCTTTTTCGGCGGTGGCGATGGTGAGGTCGGTGAGGCTGATGCGGCCGACCTGGTAGGTGGCCTGGGCAATGGCGTAGCGTTGGCGGGCCAGCGTATCGGCGCGGGCGGCCAGGGCTAGCTGGGTGGCCAGCGGGGCCAGCTGGGCGGCTTGTACCTGCACTTCCTGCTCGAACGTGGCCTGCTCCTGCTGCACCTCGGTCTGCACTTGGCGGCGGGTTAGCTCGGCGGTTTTTACGATGGCCTGCCGCCGGCGCCAGTCCACGAGCGGGACGGCGAAGCTCAGGCTCACCTGTTGCTGCTGTTGCAGGGCGGCGTAGGTGTCCCAGAGGTTGGGGGCCTGGTTGATGTAGCCCAGGTTGGCCGCGAGCGTGGCCTGAAAGCCGGTGGTGCCGCGGGCCCGGGCCACTTCGCGCTCCGCTTCGAGCAGGCGGCGCCGGAAGCCCAGCACCAGCGCCCGGTTCTGCCGGGCCTGGCTCAGGGCCAGTGGGGGCGGCACCGTCGGGAGGCTTGGAGCGGCGGGAACTTGCAGGCGCAGGTTTTCGGCGGCCAGACCGGTGTAGCGCTGCAACTCCACAGCCGCGTTTTGGGCATCGAGTCGGGCCTGGATTTCGGCCTGCTGAGCCGTGAGCAGGTTGAGTTCGAGCCGCAGCAGGTCGCTTTGCGAAAGGCGGCCCAGGTTGTACCGCTCCCGGCCCAGGCGCAGCAGCTCGGCGTTGGCCTGCACGTTCTGGCCCGCCACTTGGGCGCTTACCTGCTGGCTGAGCACATCAAAATACAGCTCCGTCACGCGCTGGGCAATGGTTTCGCGCTCCTCCACCAGCTGCCGGCCGCTTTCCTGGTAGCGCAGCGGCTCCAGCCGCCGCGCCCAGCGCAGCTCGTTGAAGCGCCCCACCGGCTGCATCAGCCCCAGGGCCACCGGCTGGTTGTTGTAGCGGCGAATGCTGCCGTTGAAATCGTCGAACCGCTGCACCTCCGAGGCCACGAACACCTGCCCGCCGGTCAGGCCGATATTCTGGCTGAGCGTGAGGGCCAGGTTGGAGTTGTTGAGCCGCACGGCCCGGAAATCGGTGGTGCCATCGGGCTGCACCACCGGCGTAACGGCCCGGCTGTAGCCCGGCAGCACACCCTGCAAACCCAGCTGGGGCCGGTAGTTGGCCCGGTAGCCCCGCCACTGCCAGTAGCGCTGGTCGCGGCTGGTAACCGCCCCCCACGCCACCGCCGACTGGGCCAGCGCCTGGTCGATAACGGTTTTCAAGCTGATAGCGGTTAGCTGATAGCGGTTAGCCTCGTTCTTTGAGCTGTTAGCTAGTAGCTGATAGCTGTCAGCTTTCGTGCTTGTATCCTGCTTGACGATGGTTGTCCGCTGCGCATTGGCTTCCAGACCGAAAAAGCTAACAGCTAACAGCTGACAGCTAATAGCTAAGTAGGTTTTCATTGTATCGTCAGTTCAGGCGTGTCCAGGTGGTCTTTCATGTCGGAGACGATAACTTCCTCGCCGGGGCGCAGGCCGCCGAGCACCTGCACGTAGTCGAAGTTGGAGTCGCCGAACTGCACGGTGCGGCGCACGGCCTGGCCGTTCTGCACCACGAAAACCGGCTGCTCCCGGCCGCCCTGGTAAAAGGGGCCGTTTTTGACCCGCACGATGTTGTGGTGGGCTTTGGTGACCACAAACACGTCGGCGCGCAGGTTGGGGCGCAGGGCCGGGTGGTGGTCCTGGGCCAGCGTGGCGTAGAAAGTCACCGTGCCCTTATCCACGGCCGGGCTGATGGTGCTGATGGTGCCGCGCAAATCCTGGTCGTTGATGCGCACGACCACCGGGTCGCCGGGGCGCAGGGCGTCGGCGTAGGCGTCGGAAATGGTGGCCCGGACGCGGAAGCGCGTCAGGTCGGCCACGCGGGCCAGCGGGTCGCCGGCCTGCACGGTGGTACCCAGCGCGTCGTTTACCCACGTCAGCACGCCCGGCTGCTGGCTGCTGATGTTGGCCTGGGCCAGCTTGCCGGCCAGCTCCTCGATGCTGCGCTGCTGCATCTGCACCGTGAAGCCCAGCTCGCGGCGGTCGGCGGCGTTGGCGGCCCGCTGGTTGGCAATCTGCTCCGTCAGGCGCTGCTGCTCCAACTGGGCCACGCGCAAATTCAGCTCGGCCTGGCGCACGCTCTCGGCCGTGCCCCCTCCTACTTTCAGCAAATACTGCTCGTCGCGCAGGGCCGATTGCAGGCTGTTAATGCGCACCGTTTGCACCCGCTGCTGGGCCTGCAAATCGTGCAGAGCTTTTTCGAGGGCCAATTGGAGCTGGCTGCCGCGGTTGCGGTTCTGCTGCTGGCCGTCTTCGAGCTTAGCCAGGGCCGAGGCGGTTTGCTCCCGGTCGAGCTCCACTATCGGCTGGCCGGGCTGCACCCGGCTGCCCACGGCCACCAGTACCTGCCGGATGGTGCTGGCAATGGGACTGGTGAGCACCGCCTCGTGGGCCGGAATAACCACGCCGGCCGCCGTGAGCGAGGCTTCCACGTTGCCGCGCTCCACGCGGGCCAGCAGCAAAGCGTTGCGCTCCAGGCTGGGCCGCAGCACCGTGCGGAAGGCCAGCAGGGCCGCGCCCAGGGTCAGCAGCAGCCCCGCGCCCAGCAGCCAGCGGCGGCGCCGGCGGTGGTTTTGGGTGGAAGGGGAAATGGCTCTGTCCATTTTCGTACAGGTAGAAGTAAGGTTCTACCAAGTACAGCCAACGGCCGTGCCATTTCTCCAAACAACTGCTTATCATATTATTACACGCCTTCACCATTGATTATGGGTTGCTAAACCTGTCCGCTTCCGGACAGCTTGTTCGGTTGCGCAAGTGCGGCCTAAGCCCCAGTTTCAGCACATGCGGCCCCGCTCTGAAAAAAACGGCGCCCTAGGCAACGCCTGCCCCGGCAGCACCATCTACCCCACCAACAGCCCGCTTCAGCCCCTGAACCTGCGGGCGAATCGGCCCTAAATGCCCAAAACTGCCGCTTTATAGGGAAAGGTGAATTTATTTTCAACAGTACCTTGCGTTGCATAGTACCTTTAGTTACCTTTGGCTTGTTGATTAAGTAGAACCCGGCCCTGCGGCTGCTCCTCAAGCGGAGCCCGGCACGGCCCCCACCGAACACCGCCTTCGCGCCAACCGGGCCGGGCGGGTGGGCCCCGGTCGGAAGCCTGGCTTCCCGCCGCCGCCCCGCATGTTTCGGTTTCCTGGCACCCGTCTTTCCAGGCGGTTGGTGCCCCTGTTTTTCACGTCTGAATTCACTGGCCATCAGGCCCGTCCGGCGGAACCGCGGCCGCCGGAAACGGCCCCTGCTTGCCTTTACTTTCCGACTCAACCTTCCTTCACCATGACTTCCTCCCCTACTTCCAGCCGGGCCCCGCGGGGCCTGGGGTTCCTCGCCGTGCCCGTGCTGGGCCTCACTTTCGGTCTGTTTTCGCTCAGCGCCGCCGCGCAGGGTCCGGCCCCCGCGGCGCCGGCCGGCCGCGTCAGCGGTACGCTGCTCGACCAGGGCACCGGCCAGCCTTTGCCCTTTGCCAGCGTGGTGCTGCTGCGGGCCCAGGATTCGAGCTTCGTGGCCGGGGCCGAGACGCTGGAAAATGGCTTGTTCCGGCTTGATCAGCTGGGGCTGGGCTCCTACCTGCTCAAATCGTCGGCCGTGGGCTACCAGGGCCTGCGGCGACGGGTGGTGCTGACGGCCGGCGCCCCTGAGCTGGCGCTGGGCACCTTGCGGCTGGCGTCCATCAGCACCCAGCTGAAGGGCGTGACGGTGACGGGCGAGCGGGCCACGGTGGAAAACGAGCCGGGCAAGCGCGTCATCAACGTGGAGAAGGACCTGGCCAGCGTGGGCGGCATGGCCACCGACGTGCTACGCAACGTGCCCTCGGTGGCCGTGGACGCGGGCGGCACCGTGAGTCTGCGCGGCTCTTCCAACCTGACCATCCTTATTGATGGCAAGCCCAGCGGCGGCGCCAACGGCGGGCCCGGCCTGCGCCTCGACCAGATTCCGGCCTCGCGCATTGCCCGCATCGAGGTGATGACCAACCCCTCGGCCAAGTACGACGCCCAGGGTACGGGCGTGATCAACGTCATCCTGAAAAAGCAAACCAAAAACGGCGTAAACGGCACGGCCAGCGTGCTCGGGGGCACCGGCGACAAGTACAACGCCAGCCTGAACCTCAACCGCAAGCAGGGCCCGGCCAACCTGAGTCTGAGCTACGACCGCCAGGACGAAACCTACCGCAACCGCACCGATTTCCAGCAGACGAGCGGCCCGGTAGCCACCCGGCAGCAGGGCCACGGCCAGGAGCGCGACGCTTCGCACAGCCTCAACCTGGGCCTCAACCTTGATTTGGGCAAAGAGCAGAGCCTGAGTTTGAGCGTGAACCCGACCTGGCAGCAGGAGTTCAACTACAACCAGCAGCTGCTGAGCACGACCCGCGCCGACGAGCCGACGGCCACCCAGCAGGGCGTGCAGCAGCTCGACGTGGACGTGAAGGTGCTCGAAAACGTGGCCAGCTACCGCCACGGCTGGGAGCAGCACCCCGGCCGCGAGCTGACGGCCGTGGCCGGCGCCGTGCTGATTAGGGCCGATATTCCGGTAACCCAGACGCTGGGGACGGGCGCGCTCAACAGCTGGCGGCAGCAAATGAACGTGGATGCCAACATCTACTTTGCCCAGGCCGACTACACGCTGCCGCTGCCCGCCGACCAGGGTAAAATAGAAACCGGCTTCAAGGTCGAGCAGCAGCGCAGCCACGGCTCGGCCGACCTGTTCAACCAGCGGCCCGACGTGCCCGGCGGCTACGTGCGCGACCCGGCCCGCTCGCTGGCCTATACTTTCCGCCAGACGGTGCCGGCCGCCTATGCCACCTACCAGCGCCGCTGGGCGGGCTGGAACGCCCAGGCCGGCCTGCGCACCGAGTACACCCGCGTAAACGGGGCCGTGGAGGGCGGCCGGGGCCGCTTCGACCTCGATTACCTGGGCCTGTTCCCGACGGCCAGTCTCAGCCACCGCTTCGGCGGCCGGCGCGACACGGCCAAAGCCGCCGAGCAGCCCCAGCAGCTGAGCTTCAGCTACGCCCGCCGCCTCAACCGGCCCAACTTTATGCAGCAGCTGGCCGTGCCGCTCTACCAGGACCCGCGCTTCTATCGCCTCGGCAACCCCGAACTGCGGGCCGAATTCAGCCACAACCTGGAGCTGGGCCACCAGCTGAGCTTGCCCGGCGGGGCCGAAATCACAACCACGCTGTTCGGGCGCTTCACCAACAACGCCATTCAGCGCCTGCGCGATGTGGACACGGTAGCCACGAACCTAAACCCGGCCGCCGGGCTGGTGCTGGTGGAAACCTACCGCAACCTGGGCTCGACCACCAACGTGGGCCTGGAACTAACATGGAGCCAGCCGATTACGGCCTGGTGGCGGGTGCAGGCCAACGGCTCGCTCTACCGGGCCCAGCTGAACACCAACGCCCCCGACGCCGGCTCGCGCCAGGCCCTCACCGGCACGGCCCGCCTCAACCAGAATTTTTCTCCTACCCCCACCCTCGACGTACAGCTGACCGGCGCCTACCGCTCGGCCACGCTCACGGCCCAGGGCCGGCAGCTGGCCACCGGCGGCCTCGATGTGGCCCTGCGCCAGCGCCTGTGGCAGAACCGCGCCGCCCTCACCCTGCGCGTGTCCGACCTGCTGAACACCCAGGTGCGCCGCGCCGAAGTCAACTCGCCCGATTTGCAGTCTACCATGTATAGCAAGGCCGAAACCCGCGTGGGCTGGCTGGGCTTCACCTGGTACGTGGGCGCCAGCAAGGCCAAAGCCGGCCGCATCGAAGCCGCACCGAAAGGCGGTGGCGGCGGGTTTGGCGGATGAGTTGGTGGGTGGATGAACTGAGGGGCTAGTGGGTTGACCGACTGTCATCCTGAGCGCAGCGAAGGACTTTATCCCGTAGGAACGGCCGTAACAACGACCCGTTCTCACGTGATAAGGTCCTTCGCTGCGCTCAGGATGACAGTCAGTCAACCCACTAGCCCCTTGGCCCCTCTCCTACTCCGGCGCCGCGAACCGGGGGTCTTTCACGAAGTCCTCATCGGTTAGGGTGTGCAGGAAGGCGATGATCTGGCGCTTTTCCTGGGCCGTTAGTTCTAGGTTGGGGCTGATTTGGAGCGGGTCGTTAGTAGTATTGAGCATGAGCGGGTCGAGGTTGGGGCTGCTGAACTGCACGTGCTCGTTGTAGTGGTCGAGCACGTCTTCGAGGGTGGCCAGGCGGCCGTCGTGCATGTAGGGAGCCGTGAGGGCGATGTTGCGGAGGGAGGGCACCCGGAACTTGCCGTTGTCGGTGGATTTGCCCGTGAGGCCGCCCAAACCCAGGTCGGCGCCGAAGGAACTGGAGATACCGTTGTTGCGGAAGTTGCGGTCGGTTTGCAGCGTGCCGCCATGGCAGTCGCTGCAGTTGCCGCCCCGGATGCGGCCGTTGGGGTGAATGCTGAACAGCTCCATACCGCGCACCTCGTCGGGCGTCAGGATGTCCTGGTCGCCGCGGTTGTAGCGGTCGAAGCGCGAGTTGCCCGAAACCAGGGTGCGCTCGAACTGGGCCAGGGCCTTGAGCACCCGTTCCTCGGTTATCCGGCTCGTGCCGAACGCCTTACCGAACAAGTCGGGGTACTTGGCCAGCTTTTGCAGCCGCGTTACGCCGGCGGTCAGGGGCTGGTGCAGCTCCAGCGGGTTTTCGATGGGCACGCGGGCCTGTTGCTCCAGGCTGGTGTGGGCCCCGTCCCAGGTCAGACGCGGTTCCCAGAGCAGATTTTGCAGCGGCATGGCGCTACGGGCGTGCCGGGTGCCGCCCACACCCTCGGCCCGCGCCAGCCCGTCGGTAAAGGCCTTGCTCTGCTGGTGGCACGAGCCGCACGACTTGCTGTTGTCGAGCGAAAGGGCCTTCTCGTAGAACAGATGACGGCCCAGCTCAATGCCTTCCACCGTCAGCGGGTTGTCGGCGGGCTGGGGCAGCGGCTTCGGAAACAGTGGCGGCACCAGCAGCACGTAGGGCGTGGGGGCCGCAAACGACTCTGGGCTCGGGTCGTCGGCCTTGCCGCCGGTGCCGCAGGCCGTCGTCAGCAGCAGCAGCAGCCCGGCCCCGGCCAGCGGCCCCAGCCGGGTTAAGAAATCAATAAAAGCGGTTTTCATGCGCGGAAAGACAGGAAGTAACAAGCAATTTTACCTGAGTAGGGGTCGGAAAATCGTTATGCTGAGCAGGACCGTTTTCTAGCTCCTCTTGCGCAGCAGGTACTTGGTCTGGCGGAAGCTGTAGCCCACCGATACCACCAGCCGGCCGGCGCTGGCTGGGTGGTCGGTGGTGGCGGTGTACACGGGCAGCTGCACGCTGGTGTTGAGCGAAACGTTTTTATAGTACACATCGAGGCCCGGACCGAGCAGGGCGTTGTTCATGGCGTGCTCGCCCGTGAGCTGGCCTTCGAGCATCTCGCCCTTGGTCTTCTCGTAGAAAAACTGCGCCGACGGATACAGCTGCCAGTTTTCGCCCAGCGGCACCCGGTAGAACAAGCTGGCAAACGTAGCCGTGCTCGGGGCCAGGCTGTTGCGAAACCGGTTCTCGGTGGTGCGCCGGTAGCTGGCATTCACGCTCAGGCCCGCCCCGCGGTAGCTGCCGATGTAGTTGGCGTACACGAAACCGTCGGTGGTGCCGGTGCCCACCTGGTTGAGCAGCGCGTAGCGCCGGCCCTGGGTTGTCTGGCGGTCGTACTCACCGGTGGGCAGCTTCAGGCCGCCGCCCACCACCAGGCGGCTCTGCACCCCGGCCGTTTCGATGGCCCGAATCAGATGGTAGCCGGCAAACACCGTCACGTCGCCCACGCCGCTGGCATTCAGCTGTTGGCCGTTGATCTGCGAGGTGTTCATCACGTAGGGCACGAAGGCGTTGAGCTCCAGCCGCTGCGAAAGAAAATATTTACCCCGCAGCTCCAGCACGCGGAAGGCTTCGAAATCGGTGGGGTCGCCGCGGTGGCTGTGGGCGTAGCCATCGTCGGAGTTGAGTTTGGTTGGGAAGAAGATCCGGGCCCCGTCGGGCCGGAAATCGGGCGTTTGGCCCAGCGCCCGGTAGCCGTTGAAAATGCGGTACCGGTGCATGAGCGAAAAGCCACTCTGGTTATCGTAGGGCGTGATGCCCATAAAGCAGCCGCAAATGTCGCAGGCGCGCGCGGCCGGCGTGGCCAGCCCCACCAAAAGGGCCACCAGCAGAAGTCGGAAAAAGTCTTTCATTGTTTTTAGCCATGAGATTGAAGAAGTAAGAGGTGAGGTATGAGGGGTGAGAACTGAAGCGGTTAATCCTGTTCCGGATTACCATGAGTCTTTTGTCTCACTTCTCATATCTTGCTTCTCACCTCTCCAATCTCACTTCTCTAATTGGCGTGCAGATGCTCGACAGTAAGCATCCCGGCGGCGATGTTATCGGCAATCTGCACCGAGGCAGGGCCGCCCATTGTGTTATTCACCGTGGCGAAACGGATGGTGCTCAGGCCGCTGAACATCTTCAGCGCGTCTACCTTAATATGAATTTCGGGCGTGTGGTCGGGGCGCACCAGCAGCTTGCTGCCGCTGGGGAAGGGCAGCGTAACGGTACGGATGGTGTTGTTGGCCCCGTTAGCGCCCTTAAACCCGGCAATATGGAACACCAGCCCACCCTTGGGCGACTGGGGTGAGGTGCCCTCCAGCTTCACGTTGATGAACTCCTTGCTCCAGGCCCACCACATGCCCTGGTCGTCGCCAAGCACGCCGCTGAAGTTGCCGGCCTTGGTGCGGGCGCTATCCACGCCTACCACAAGGCGCAGGCCGGTATAGTCGCCGGCCGGCACGTCGCTGAACTGGAGCTTCTGGCTGGCTTTATTGGCGTGGTCAACCAGAAAGTAGGTGTCAGGCAAGGGCACTACGCTGCCGTCGGCCTTCAGCAGCTCCAGGTTCGAGAGGTAGTATTTGAAGGTACTGATGGTGAACTGGTCGCCGGCCGGGGTAGTGTAGGTGTCGGTATCGAGGTTGAGGCTGCGGTTGCCCACGGTGTTTTCGAGCTCTACCGAAAACACGCTTTTTTGCGGCTCGGCCGCGGGGTCGTTGTCTTTATCGTTGCAGCTGCCCAGTAGCATAGTGCCCAGGGCCAGCGAGGCGGCCAGGGCCGCAAAACGCGAAAAAATCATTAGTAAAAACGCTAAGGCTGAAGAATAAACCTACCGGCCGGCCCGCGTACTGGTACACGGGCCAGGGCCGCACCCCACGGGGGCGGCTTACCGGTCGTTCCGGTTTTCGCAGTAGAAAACCGGGGCGGAAGCAGGTTTAGGCCAGCGGCGGGCGAAACACCCCGCGGGCGGGAGCATCAGCGTAGCGCGGAGCCGCGGGGGCGGCGTAGCGGGCCGGGGTGGACGGCCAGCAGCGCGGGGCGGCCAGCACGAAGCGGGCGGGCGCCGGCACCAGCTCAAACTTAAGCCGGGTGCTGCCCGCGGGCGCCTTATTGCTGTCGTCTTCGGCCTGGCGCAACTGCTTGGCCAGGTGACACTTGCCATTGCACTTGAGCTGTGGACGGGCCTTATTCACGCAATAGCGCGCCGTAATGCGGGCCTGGTTCAGCTCGTAGTTCACCACCAGCAACTCCTGTTCCAGGGTCTGGAGCAGCAGCAGCGACGTGAGCAGATAAGCGAGCAGGCGGTACACGGCCACGGGTTTGGTTGGCGGCAAATATACGCCCGGCAGGCCGTAGTTGCCCTCGCGGCGCGCCTTATCTTTGCCCCATGGCAGCTTTCGTGGCCTTTATTTTCCTGCTGCTGAGCGGCGCCGCGGTGCCCGTAAACCGCCAGTTTCGCCAAACGCCGGGCGGCGTACCGGTGTTCGTGGTGTCGAACAGCGCGCACACCGACCTGGTGCTACCCCTGCACGACCCGCAAACCGGCCACGACTGGCTGCGCGAGCTAAACCAGCCCGCCCTCACAACCCGGTTTGGGCGCTACTCCTACGTGGGCTTTGGCTGGGGAAACGAAGGGTTTTTCCTGGGTTCGATGGGCGGGCGCACCCCCGGACCGGGAGCCGTGCTGCGGGCCCTGCTGCCCTCCCGAACGCTGGTACACGCCCGCTTCTACCGGGCCGCGCCCGACTCGGGCGCTCTGGTGGTGCCACTCCGCGTATCGGCCGCGCAGTACCAGCGGCTGGTGGCGCACGTGCAGGCCGCGCTGGCGGCGCCCGACTCGCTGGGCCGCCGCCCACTGCGCCAGCCGGCCGGCTACGGCGGGGCCGATTTTTTCCTGCGGGCCCGCGGCCGCTACCACGCCCTGCGCACCTGCAACGACTGGACCACCCACGGCCTGCGCCGGGCCGGCGTGCGGGCTCCGCTCAAGTCGCCGCTGGCTTCCCCGGTACTTTATCAGGCTCGCCGAACAGCGTCCGCTGCCCGTTGAATGGGGCGTTTTTATCGATTAAAGCAAAGTATCCTGCCATAATTCTATTTTATCCTTGTTGCACTCGTAACTTGCGGGTTCAAACGCTCGCTTACATGCGGAGTCGTACCGTTTTATAGTGAGGGCCGGAAGATGTTGGATGTACAGCGTGAAGAACTACCCCAGGCATATTTGCTTATCCCGTCTTATTTAGCTGCTAACACCACCGATAGCGAAGCCCTGGCCCGCGCCCTGCACCGGGCCAGCCGGGCCGATAAGCCCGCCGTGGTGGTGGACCTAAGCCTGGTTGATACGCTGAACAACGATGTAATTGAGCTGCTGCTGGCCTACGCCTTCGTGCTGCGGGCCCAGTCGCGCCAGCTCATTCTGTGCCACACGCCGCAGGCCAGCCGCCACCGCTTCCAGCGCCTCGACCCCGGCTCGCAACCCTTATTGGTAGCGTCGGTGCTCGACGCGATGCAGGAAATCGAATTTCTGGCTTCCCAGGCGGACTGATTTACGGCGGCCGCAGAAGAAACGGGAAAGTCCGGCGGAAAGCGCGAATTTTGCGGCCATACTCCCGCACTCCGATTCCTTCGCCCCCGATGAGCGTTCAGAAACCCAGCATTCCGCAAGGCACCCGCGATTTTGGCCCGGCCGTAGTGGCCCGCCGCAACTATATTTTCGGCGTGATTCGCCGCGTGTTCGAGAAGTTCGGCTACGCCCCGCTCGAAACCCCGACCCTGGAAAACCTGAGCGTGCTGACGGGCAAATACGGCGACGAGGGCGACCAGCTGCTGTTCAAGGTGCTTAACTCGGGCAACTTCCTCAAAAAGCAGAAAGGCGAGGTCATCAAGGAAGAAGTAACGCCCGCCGACCTGCTGGCCGGCCCCCGGGCCGTGCTGCCCAAAGTGGCCGAAAAAGGCCTGCGCTACGACCTGACCGTGCCCTTCGCCCGCTACGTAGTGATGAACCGCGGCACGCTGGTGTTCCCCTTCAAGCGCTACCAGATTCAGCCCGTGTGGCGCGCCGACCGCCCCCAGCGCGGCCGCTACCGCGAGTTTTACCAGTGCGACGCCGACGTGGTGGGCACCGCCTCGCTGCTCTGCGAGGCCGAAATCGTGCTTATGATGAGCGAGGTGCTCACTAAGCTGGGCCTCACCGAGCACACCATCAAAATAAACCACCGCCGCGTGCTGGGCGCTTTTTATCAGGCGCTGGGGGGCGAAGGCACCGAGGTAGACCTGTTCACGGCCATCGACAAGCTCGACAAAATCGGGCGCGAGGGCGTAAAAAAGGAGCTGGCCGAGCGTGGCTTCTCGGCCGAAGCCATCGACAAGCTGTTCGACCTGCTGAACGTGGCGGGCAGCTTCGAGGAGAAGCTGGAGCGGCTGCTGGCCGCCTTCGTAACGGCCGGCGTGGAACCCGACACGGCCGGCGCCGACGGTTACAAAGGCTTGCAGGATTTGCAGCAGGTGCTAAGCTACCTGCGCGGCTTCGGGTTTGAGCAGTGGGCCAACCTGGAGTTCGACGTGACGCTGGCCCGCGGCCTGAGCTACTACACGGGCTGCATCTTCGAAATCAAGATCAACAATGTGAATATGGGCAGCGTGAGCGGCGGCGGCCGCTACGACAACCTGACGGGCGCCTTCGGGCTGCCGGGCGTGTCGGGCGTGGGCTTCTCGTTCGGCGTCGACCGCCTCTACGACTGCCTGGAGGAGCTCAACCTATTCCCCGAAGCCGTAAACAGCACTTCGCGCTGCCTGCTGGCCAATTTCGATGCCGAAAGCGAGGTGGCCGTGCTGCCCGTGCTGGCGCGGTTGCGGGCCGAGGGCCTGGCCGCCGAGTTGTACCCCGAGTCGGGCAAGCTGGGCCGGCAGTTTAAGTACGCCGACGGCAAGGGCATTCCCTACGTGTTGCTCCAGGGCCCCGAAGAGCGCGCCGCCGGCCGTTTCAAGCTGAAAACCATGGCCACCGGCCAGGAGCAGACGCTGACGCTGGAGGAGGTGCTGGCGGTAATCAGGGCTTAGGGCTTAGGTGAACTGACAAGCTAAATTGGTGTACGGCGTGTCATTCAGAGCGTAGCGAAGAATCTCGCTTGAACAACTGTTGAACGATTTTACGCGAGATTCTTCGCTACGCTCTGAATGACGTTCTGCCTACCAACTTAATCTGTCAGTTCACTTAGGGCTTAGGGGGCTTAGGGGGCTTAGGGGGCTTAGGGCTTAGGGCTTAGGGCTTAGGGAAATACGGACGTCATGCTGCGCTTGTTGAAGTATGGCGTCCGTGTTTTTAGAACGATTGCAGAGAAGCGGTAGAGCTGCTTCGACAGGCGCAGCATGCCATTGTCACCAGCACCAACGGCGTTCCAACTAATTCAACCAGCTTCTACCGCTGCGCGTCCAGCGCCTGGCGGACTTCAGTCCAGCTTAGCTCGCCGGCCACGTAGCGCACATAGAGGCGGCGGGCATAGAGCGTGGCCTTGGTTCGGAGGCCGGGAATGGCGTCCTGCAGGCGGCGCAGCACCAGGCGGCGCTGAGAGGGAGTCTGGGCAACGGGGCCGAACTTGGGGTTGTATTCCATAGGATAATGAAATAAGAATCAGAGCGGTATTCCAAATATCGACAACCCAACCTTCAGAAGCAAGCGAAAAAAATACCGATTTCACCGGGCACGGCGCTGTATTTATTCCTGGCCGGGCCGCCCCCCCCGCCGAATTGGCGGACGGGCAGCCTGGCCAGGGCCGCGCGGCCAGATTCCGTACTTTTGAAATTCCTCCCTGCTCCCCTGCTCTATGGCCGCCGACTTCGAAATAACGCCCTCCGCTTCCCTCGATTTAGCTACGCTCGATGAGCTGTTACGCAGCCGGGCCCGGGTGGTGCTGAGTGCCGAAGCCCGCCAGCGCCTCACCACCGGCCACGACTACCTGCGCCAGCGCCTGGAGCGCGACCCCGATACGGCCGTGTACGGCATCAATACGGGCTTTGGGGCGCTGTGCGGGCAGGCCATTCCGACCGCGCAGCGCCAGCAGCTGCAAACCAACCTGCTCATGTCGCATGCCTGCGGCACCGGCGCCGAAGTGCCGGCCGAACTGGTGCGGCTGATGCTGCTGCTGAAAGTGCAGAGCCTGTGCTACGGCCACAGCGGCGTACAGGTAGCCACCGTGCAGCGCCTGCTCGACTTTTACAACCGCGGCATGCTGCCAGTGGTGCTGGAGCAGGGCAGCCTGGGCGCCAGCGGCGACCTGGCCCCGCTGGCCCACCTGTGCCTGCCGCTGCTGGGCCTGGGCGAAGTACACTATGAGGGCTACCGCCTGGCCGCCGCCGACGCGCTGAGCCTGTTCAGCTGGGAGCCCATCGTGCTGGGGGCCAAAGAAGGCTTGGCGCTTCTCAATGGCACCCAGTTTATGCTGGCCTACGCCGTGCACGCGCTGCTGCGCGCCAGCCGCTTGGCCGCCGCCGCCGACGTTATCGGGGCCCTCTCGCTGGAGGGGTTCGACGGGCTGCGCGAGCCGTTTGATGAGCGCCTGCACCGCCTGCGGCCCCACCCCGGCCAGCTGCTGGTGGCCGAGCGGCTGCGAACCCTGCTGACGGGCAGCGAGTTGCAGCAGCAACCCAAAACCGCCGTGCAAGACCCCTACTCGCTGCGCTGCATGCCCCAGGTACACGGCGCTTCGCGCGACGCGCTGGCGTACGTGGCCCGCACCACCGAAATCGAGTGCAACGCCGTCACCGACAACCCTACCATTTTCCCCGAGGATGACGCCATTCTGAGCGGCGGCAACTTCCACGGCCAGCCCCTGGCATTGGGGCTCGATATGCTGGCCATTGCGGTGGCCGAGCTGGGCAGCATCTCGCAGCAGCGCACGGCCCAGCTCATCAGCGGGCAGCGGGGGCTACCACCGTTTCTGGTAGCCGAGCCGGGCCTGAATTCGGGCCTGATGATTCCGCAGTATGCCGCCGCGGGCCTCGTGAGCCAGAACAAGCAACTGTGCACGCCCGCCTCGGTAGACAGCCTGGTGAGCAGCAACGGCCAGGAAGACCATGTGAGCATGGGCGCCAACGCAGCCACCAAGGCCCTGCGCGTGGTGGTCAACGTGGAGCAGCTGCTGGGCATCGAGTTGCTGAATGCGGCCCAGGCCCTGGAGTTCCGCCGCCCCGGCCGCAGCTCGACCCCACTGGAGGCGCTGGTGGCGGCCTTCCGCGAGAAGGTGCCCTTCGTGGCCCACGACCGGATTCTGTACCCCGACCTGGCCGCCGCCGCCGACTTCGTACGCAGCTACGCCTGGGAGTAGGTGCCTTACCGCGACCGGAAGAGCTGTTTCGGGAGGTAGAGACGCAACCGTTGGCGGCTCGTCGTTGCTGACGTTGAACGGCAGTAGCAGACGCTCGCTGTCAGCAACGACGAGCCGCCAGCCGTTGCGTCTCGGCATCGGGCTATGAGGCCAGCCGCTTTTTGCGTTTCTTCGGGAAAAGATTTTCGCACTTGTGGCGTTAGGCTGGTCATGATGAAAACCGCACTCCTGCTTTGGATTCTGCTACTGGCCGGCCTGCTGGGCAATACGGCGGCGCGGGCCCAGGCGCCGTGCGTGTCGCAAACCGATGCCGGGGCTGATTTTGCCGCCTACGACGCCATTACGGGTCAGCTCATCACCAAATTCCTGTGCGTGGGCCGGCCAATACGGCTGCGCGACCGGAGCGGCAAAAATCTGGACCCGGCCCAGATTTACTACCGAACGGGTTCTACTGTTATTTGCAGCGGCTTTACCGACACCACTACTACGTTCGTACCCACCACATCGGGGCCACTGGTCATCACCCAGAATACCCAGGGTGGAGCGGGGGGCAATACGCAGGGTATCATTTTCGCTAAGCCCTACGAGGTGCTGGCCACACCCGTACCCACGTTTGAAGTCAGCGTTTGTTCGCCGGGCCTGGTGCAGGTAACCATAACCGATGCCAGCTACACTGACTACTTGGTGCAGGTGGGCACGGCCGCGCTGGTGAAGGCGGAGCGCGGCGTGGCCGTGAGCTACCCGGTAAGCAGCGGCCCCAACACGGTTACCGTTATGGGCCGCAACGCGCAGGCCGGGCTGTGCGAGGGCACCGGCACAAAGCCCTTTACGCCCCTGCCGGCCCCGCGGCCGCCGGTAGTGCGCCGCCTGACGCGGCCCGCCGAGGGCACTGTGCAGCTTGATTTTGAGGCCCTGCAACCCGAGTACCGTTACCAGCTGCAGGTGGCCGATGCCACCGCGCCGGGCGGCTACCGCACCCTGTCGCCCGTGGCAGCCGGCACAACCAGCCTCACGCAGCCGGCCGGCCCGCTGCCGGGCTGCTACCGGCTGCTGCTCCAGGATCTGTGCCAGCCGCCGGTTTTCAGCCTGCCATCCAATACAGTCTGCCCGGTGCAGCTAAGCGGGGCAGCCACCAACGGTCGCAACCAGCTCAGCTGGGTTAGCGCGGGAAATGGCACCTACACGCTTACCCGCACCGAAGGCAGCACCAGCGTAGTACTGCCGCTGCCGGCCGGCGCCACCAGCTACGATGATGCGGCCGTGAGCTGCGGCACCACCTACCGCTACCAGCTCAGCCTGAGCAGCGGGCCCGCCACCTCGGTTTCCAACGAAATCAGCCTGACGGCGCTTTCGACCACGCCGCCGGCCCGGCCGCAACTGTGGGCCGGCTTCAACCTGAAGGGCCAGGTAGAGCTGCGGGTTGAGGTGCCGGGCGTGGCCGCCGGGGGCCAGCTCAGCTACCAGCGCAACGGCGCGCCGCTGGCCGCCACAGCAGCCCGCCGCCTGCTCGATTCGTTGATTACGCCCGACCCGACCGCGCCCCTGTGCTATACCGTGGAGTTTCAGGACGCCTGCGGCAACCGTGCTCCGGCTGGTTCCAGGGTATGCGTGGTGCAGCTGGTGGCCGAACCCGCCGGCCTCAACACCCCCGAAATCCGCCTGACGTGGTCGGAGCTAGCGGTGACGGGGGCCGCGCCGACTGTGCCGGCAAGCTACCGGGTGCTGAAGCTGGCGGCCGACAACTCGGTGGTGGCCAGCGTACCGGTAGGCGCGGCCCTCACCTACCTCGACCGGCAGCCCGACCCCGACCGGCAAACCGTGCGCTACCGCATCGAGGCCACCGGGGCCGGACTAACCGCGCCCTCGTACTCCAACGTGGCCGAAGTGGCGCGCCCCGTCAAGCTGGTGCTGCCCACTGCCTTCACGCCCAACGGCGACGGCCTCAACGACGTGCTGGAGCTAAAGGGCCGCTTCCTCGATAACTTCCGCTTCACCATCATCGACCGCAACGGCCAGACCGTGTTCCAGACCACCGACCGCACCCGCAGCTGGGACGGCCGCATTAAAGGCGCCGCGCCGGTGCCGGGGGCCTATGCCTGGCAGTTCGAGGCGCTCGACCAGCAGGGCCGCCGCGTGAAACAGTACGGCACCGTCACCATTATCCGGTGATGTAGCGCGAAGCACCGGCTTCGCGCATCGTAAAACGGATTAGCTGTGTCACCAGCACCGACGGGCAAGGCTGGAGCTTCGCGCTACGGCGTATCTTTGCGCTACTATTTTTCACCTTTTGAGACGACGCGACTATGTTTGATATGTCTGGCATGATGGGTAAGATGAAGGACCTGCAGGAGAAGATGAAGCAGGCCCAGGACCAGCTGCAGTACCTGACGGCCACGGCCGAATCGGGCGGGGGGCTGGTGAAAGCCACGGCCAACGGCCAGCGCCGCCTGCTCAAACTCGAAATCGACGAAAGCCTGCTGCAGCCCCAGGACCGCGACATGCTGGCCGACTTGGTAGTAGCCGCCGTGAACAAGGTAATGGACGAGGCCGCCGCCAAGGCCCAGGAGGAGCTCAAAAAGACCACTTCCGGCCTCATTCCCAATATTCCCGGCATGGACCTGAGCGGTTTCGGGATGTAGGTTTTTAAGCTATCAGCTGCTGGCTGATAGCCACTGGTTCTTAAAAACAACCTTCTGCAACCCATATCCGCCCCCTTGGCCAGCGGGCAGCCCCTGGCTGAACGCTCTGCTAGTGCCATTGCCGATACTTCCTGCGCCGATGTGGCGGTGGTCATCCTCAACTGGAATGGCCGCGACTTTCTGCGCCAGTTCCTGCCCGCCGTGCTGGCCCACTCGGCCGGCGCCACCGTGCTGGTAGCCGACAATGCCTCGACCGACGACTCGCTGGCCCTGCTGCGGGCGGAGTTCCCGACGGTGCGGGTGCTGGAAAACGGGGCCAATCTGGGCTTCTGCGAAGGTTACAACCTTGCCCTGGCCCGGCTGCGAGGCGAGTTCCGGTACTACGTGCTGCTGAATTCCGATGTGGAAGTAACGCCCGGCTGGCTCGCGCCCCAACGGGCCCTGCTGGAAGCCAACCCGCGCATTGCCGCCTGCCAGCCCAAAATCAGGCAGTTCAGTCCCGACCCGGCCATGCGCCAGCTGTTCGAGTACGCGGGGGCGGGCGGCGGCTACCTCGATTCGCTGGGCTACCCCTTCTGCCGCGGCCGTCTCTTCGATACCTTGGAAACCGATACGGGCCAGTACGACGACGTCCGGCCGGTGGCCTGGGCCACCGGGGCCTGCCTGCTGGTGCGGGCCGAAGCCTGGCACGCGCTGGGTGGGCTGGAGGCGGCGTTTTTTGCCCACATGGAGGAAATTGACTTCTGCTGGCGGCTCCAGAACGCGGGCTGGCAGGTATGGTACCAGGGCAGCAGCACGGTGTTTCATGTGGGCGGCGGCACGCTGCACAAGTCCAACCCGCGCAAAACCTACCTCAACTTCCGCAACGGCCTGGCCCTGGTCTACCTCAACACCCACCCCGCCGAGCTGCCCGCCGTACTCATCGGCCGCGTGGCCCTCGACTGGGTGGCGGCCCTACGCCTGCTGCTGCAAGGCCAGACCGCCGACTTCCGGGCCGTACTACGGGCCCACTGGCACTTTATGCGCCGCCTGAGCTACTGGCGCAAGCGGCGGCGGCAGTTTCCGGCCCGCCTGCGCCTGTCGGAGCGCGCCGGCACCTATGCCGGCAGCCTCGTCTGGGCTTACTTCGGACAGGGAAAACGGTTTTTCAGGGATTTGAGAAGTGAGAAGTGAGAAACGGTATGGAAGCTGGCCCGGCACTTATAGCCGGCGGGCCTTATACTCCGGGCCAAAAAAAGCCCATTTGCCATGGCAAACGGGCTCCTGAGAGTCTCCTCTCTCACTTCTTATATTTCGCCTCTCAAATTACAAATCCCAGACGGTGCTGCGCTGGCGGCGCAGGGCGTGACGCACGTTGCGCCAGAAGGCCAGGGCGAAATAGAGGACGATGGGCGAGCCGAAAGTGAAGAAGGACGCATAAACGAACGAGAGCCGGACGCTGCTACTGGAAAAGCCCACCCGCTTGCCGATGGCGTCGCAGACGCCGAAGCTCTGCTTTTCGATAAAGTCGGTAATGCGGTGCATATAAGTAATTTTAGCGGTACGGTAGGTGGTTGGCTGGGGTAATATACGTTGATTTCGCCCCGGTATCAAGCACTTACGCGAGAAGCCCCCGGCAAGATACGTCTATCGGCTACCTTTCGTCGTTTGATTACCGAAATTTCTGGCCCCACTTGGCCTTTGCCTATGCCCCATCTACCGCACCGGCTGCCCGTAGCGGCCGCCCTGCTGCTGGCCGCCAGCCTGCTGCCCGCCTGCTCGCCCCTGCCCAAAGTGCTGAAAGCCGCCCAGACCGGCCAGTCGATTACCGTGCAGCCCGCCGTGCTGGAAAGCAACGGCCAGCAGGTGCGCTTCGAGGTGACGGCCAAAGTGCCCGCCAACCACCTGCGCAAGGGCGCCGCCTACAACGTGGCCCTGAGCTACCGCTACCAGAACGGCCTGCGCGAAGACACCGTGGGCCGGCTTACGTTTCTGTCGGGCGAGTACGTGTACGACGAGCAGCAGAAGAATATGCTCGTCATCCGGCGGCAGTTTACCTTTCCCTACGCCCCCCAAAAGAGCCCCGGCGAGCTGCTGGCCCGCCCCGATGCCCGCCTGACCAAGCCCAACGGCGCGCGCCTGAAGGGCCCCGAACTGGTGCTGGCCCGCGGCATCCTCACCACCAGCCAGCTGGTGGTGCGCCAGGATTCGCTGCTGGCCCTGCTGCCCGAAACCGTAAGCAACGAGCGTAGCGGCACCCGGGTACTACCTTTCTATTTTGATGCCGGCAAAGCCGAAATCCGCAACTTCCTGGGCACCAATGTGGCCGCACTCGAAGACTTTATCGAGGCCAACCAGCGCACCGAAAAGGTGATGATTGTGGCCGGCCACTCGCCCGACTCGCTCGACCGCCACGACCCGCGCCTGCCCGATCGGCGCGTACAGGCCCTGCTGGGCTACTACAAAAAGCGCGTTTCCGAAAATTCCTACCTCAACAAGGTGGGCAACATCGACTTCGAAACCGAGGCCTACCGCCGCCGCTGGGACCTGTTTCTGAGCAAGGTGCAGCAGTCGGCCCTCAAGCCCGCCCAGATAGATTCGGTGGTGCTGCTCATCAACGACTCGCCCGGCACCTTCGCCCAGAAGGAACAGCGCCTGCACTCGCTCAGCTTCTTCGATTACCTGGAGCATTACATCTATCCGGTGCTGCGCTTCGGCACGGTGTCGGTGCGCTACTCGGCCCCCAAGCGCTACGATTCGGAGGTGTACATACTGTCGAAGAAGATTGTGGACAAGCAGACCGAGGCCGACGCCCTCACGGCCGAAGAGCTGCGCTACTCGGCCTCGCTCACGCCGCTGCTGGCCGAAAAGCAGCGCATTTTCGAAACCGCCGTGGCCACCACCGGGGCCTGGCAGGCTTACTACAACCTGGGCGCGGTGCTGCTGATGCGCTCCGAGAAGGAAACCAACGCCAAGGTAATCCGGGCTTACCAGCGCCGGGCGGCGGTCAACTTCACGCTGGCCGCCCACCGCAACCCCACCGTCGAGCTGTTTTACCGCGTGGCCACCGCCTACCACCGCGCCAACGACCTGGCCGAGGCCCGCCAGAGCTACGACTATGCCATCAAGCTGGGCGGCTCGCCGGCCATGCTCAGCAAGGCCTTCGCCGATAAAGCGGCCCTGGAAATTGAAATGGGCCAGCCCGACGAGGCCCTGCGCAGCCTTAGCTACAGCAGCCCGCGCAGCTACCAGAACCTGATGAACCGGGCCCTCATTTACGTGCTGAAGGGCAATTACCCCGGCGCGGCCGCCATTTACGAGGAAGCCCTGGCCCTGCGCCCCCAGGAGCCACTGGTGTACTACAGCCTGGCCATAACGGCTGCCCGCCAGCACAATGAGGCCGCCACCGCCCTGCACCTGCGCCGCGCCATCGGCCTCGACCGCAGCTATGCCAACCGCGCCGTCGAGGACCTGGAGTTTCGCGAATTCACCAAGGGCAAGAAGTTTCTGGAGGCGTTAAGGTGAGGTGGTGAGATAGTGAGATAGTGAGATGGTGAGTTTGACGTTTCGAGGGCCTGTTGGCGCAAGTGGCACAATCAGGCCCTCGAAACGTCAAACTCACCATCTCACCATTTCACCGTTTGCCCTTCCCATTTACCCGTTGTAGCTTTACGGGCCGGTTTAGCGCCGGCTTTTTTCTTTTCCAGTCTTTTCCAGATTTTTCGATTTTCCTACCTGCTATGCGGACCATCCAATTCCGGGAAGCCCTGCGTGAAGCCATGAGTGAAGAAATGCGCCGCGACGAGCGCGTGTTTCTCATGGGCGAAGAAGTAGCCGAGTACAACGGCGCCTACAAAGTAAGCCAGGGCATGCTCGACGAATTCGGGGCCGAGCGCGTGATTGACACCCCGATTGCCGAGCTGGGCTTTGCCGGTATCGGCGTGGGCGCGGCCATCAACGGCCTGCTGCCCATCATCGAGTTCATGACCTTCAACTTTTCGTTGGTGGCTATTGACCAGGTGATTAACTCGGCCGCTAAAATCTACTCCATGTCGGGCGGGCAGTACTCCTGCCCCATCGTGTTCCGCGGGCCGACCGGCAACGCCGGCATGCTTTCCAGCCAGCACTCGCAGAACTTCGAGAGCTGGTACGCCAACTGCCCCGGCCTGAAAGTGGTGGTTCCCTCGACGCCTTACGACGCCAAAGGCCTGCTCAAAAGCGCCATCCGCGACCCCGACCCGGTAATTTTCATGGAGTCGGAGCTGATGTACGGCGACAAGGGCGAGGTGCCCGAGGAGGAATACCTCATCCCGATTGGCAAAGCCAACGTGGTGCGCGAGGGCACCGATGTCACCATCGTCAGCTTCGGCAAGATGATGAAGGTGGCCCTCGAAGCCGCCGACCAGCTGGCCCAGGATGGCATCAAAGCCGAAGTAATCGACCTGCGCTCGGTGCGCCCCATCGACTACGATACGCTGGTGGAGTCGGTGAAAAAAACCAACCGCATGGTGGTAGTGGAAGAGGCCTGGCCGCTGGCCAGCATCAGCTCGGAGCTGGCCTACATGGTGCAGAACCGCGCTTTCGACTACCTCGACGCCCCCATCCGTCGCATTACCTGCATGGACGTGCCCCTGCCCTACGCGCCGACGCTCATCGAGGCCTCGCTGCCCAACGTGGAGCGCACCGTGAAAGCCGTGAAGGACGTGCTCTACGTGAAGCGCTAATTAATCACCGATTTTCGCTGGTTGGTCGTGATTACGCCGATTTCTTGACGTATCCGACTCTCGCTTTTCAGCAAACAAAAAGGCCCGCTTCGAGCGGGCCTTTTTGTTTGTGCCGGTTGAGGTCTTCTCCTGCAACAGAAGCTACAACGTGTTGCGGAAGTTGGCCGACTGCGTGGAAAAACCTCATGCAGTAACCCTGCCCGTTACACCATTCGGCAGCCCGACCTGGGTCGGGCTGCTGAGTTGGTTTATTTGGCCGCTGGGTACCAGTTGCGCAGGCGCACGTCGATTTTCTTGTTGGCCGTGTTTACGGTTTTCTTGAAGCTGGCCACGTCGCTCAGGCCGTCCTGGCCGCGGTAGTGGTAGGGGTACACAATGCCCGGCTTGAAGGCCAGCACGCCCTGCGCGGCCTGGTTCACGTCCATGGTGTAGGGCAGGTTCATGCACACGAAGGCCACGTCGATGTTCTTGAGGGCGCGCATCTCGGCAATGTCCTCGGTGTCGCCGGACAGGTAAACGTTTTTGCCGCCCAGGTTCAGCACGTAGCCGTTGCCCCGCCCTTTGGTGTGCATGGCATCGGGCGCTTCGGGCAGGTTGTACATGGCCACGGCCGAAATGCTCATGCCCAGCGTATCGAGCCGCTGGCCGTTGCTAAGGATGCGCACCTGCTTCTGGTACTCGGCCGGCAGCTTGTCGGCCACGGCCTTCGGCACCACCATCAGGGCCTTACTCACGGGCAGGCCCGCCAGGGTTTTGGGGTCGAGGTGGTCGCCATGGATGTCGGTAATCAGGATAACATCGGGAGCGGCCAGGCCAGCATAGGCGGCAGCACCGTCGTAGGGGTCAACGTAAATGGTTTTGCCATTCCAGGTAAATACCACGCTGCCGTGCGTAATGGGCTGCACCGTAAGCGGACCTTTGTTGGTCGCAATCTGGTCGGCGGCTACGCGGGGCGGGGCAGTAGTGGTGGCGGTAGTGGCGGTTTGGGCCTGCGCCTGCGCCGCGAAAACGGCCAGCGCGGCCGTGAGAAGAAGAGTGGATTTCATCGTTTTTTTGCCTGTTGTGTAAGAAAAACTACCGGATTTCAGTGGAAAGCAGGACACCGTAGGAATGGCCGCCACCGAAAACCGTGACCATAACTCCGTAGCCCCGCACAAGTTTAAGACTGCCCGCCGCCGGCAGCCCGTTACGGCACCGGCGCACTGACGGGGCTTGCACTCAACGCGCCCCTCTGCCCCGTTTGCTTCAGCACCCGCCCGCGAAAGCCCACACCGCGTCGGGCAACAAAATGCTGGCGACCCACTACGCTAAGCTGACGGCCCCTGGACTATTTGGGTGCTACAGCAGAAAGTATGGGCCGGCAGACGGGCTTTTGCGTACCTTTTCTCGTAAATCTTCTGCTTCCCTCCCACGCTCCCCTGTTTTCCTGCGCATGAACCACCGCCTGCACCTTCGCCTCGAACACCTGGAGCGCGCCACCAACCAGTTGCTGACCAGCGTAGAGGACCTGGGCGAGCGGGCCACCGTGGCGCCGGGCCCCGGGCAGTGGTCGGCCGCGCAGGTGGTGCAGCATCTGCTGGTGTCGGAAACGGGCATCGGGCAGTACATCGAAAAGAAGCTGCGCGATGCCGACAAGCTGGGAGAATCGGGCGTTGCGGCCTTTCTGAAGTCGCGGCTGTTGCGGCTGGCGCTGCGGCTGCCCTTCACCCGCTTTAAAGTGCCGCGCTACCTGGCCGAGCTTACGCCCGCCGAAGTGCCCCCGCTGCCCGAGCTGCGGGCCCAATGGGAAGCCACCCGCCGCCACCTCGAACGCCTGCTCAACGAGTATCCGGGCAAGCTGCTGAGCCGGGCCATCTTCAAGCACCCGCGCTCGGGCATGCTTACCATCCACCAGACCCTCGATTTCATGCTCGACCACGTGCTACACCACCAAAAGCAGGTGAAGCGAATTGCCGCAGCGGTTGGGAAGTGAAGAGCTGGAACTGGAAGTGGGAATGATGGGCATCTTAACTCCTAGCGGAACTGCTAGGTCAAGTTGCTGTCCAGAACGTCATTCAGAGCGTAGCGAAGAATCTCGCGTGAACTTGTTAGAACAGCCGTTGGACGACCTCACGCGAGATTCTTCGCTGCGCTCTGAATGACGGTCTGCCTACCAATTCAGCGTGTCATTTCAGCTAGCTTCTATCTCCTAGCTCCTAACTCCTCATTTTAATTTCCTCATACGACTCGTGGCGGGGCAGCTCGGCCATGAGGGCAGTGATTTCGGGCGGCGGCGTGGTGAGCTTGCGGGCGCGCAGGTCGAGCCAGGCGCCCTCGACGCTGACGGTGGCGGCGGGGCGGCCGTCGGGTTTGTAGAGCGTATGCACGATGTTCCAGCGTGAGCCATCGGCGTTCAGGCCCGCCAGCTCGCCCGTTACGCGCACCTGCTCGTTGATGTGCAGCTCCTTCAGAAAGCGGGTATCCTCGCGGAACAAAATGGGCCCGAGGCCGGCCTTGGCGAAGTAAGGCAGCGTGAAGCCGCTGGCCGCCAGAAACTCGATGCGGTGCTGAGCCGCGTAGTCGTTGTAGGCCGAGTGGCGCATGTGGCCGTTGGGGTCCATATCGGCCCAGCGCACGGTGTAGGTTCTGTCAAACATCTTTTTTAGCTGTTAGCTGGCAGCTTATGGCTGTTAGCTTTTTGTTCTTGATGGGAAAATTGAAGGTTGCTTGTTGTGGAAGCCGTTTAGAAAAGCCAACCAGAACGTCATGCTTCATCTGGCAAACTTTTGAACAGTTTCGTTGGTGGTTGGCCAGAGTTGCAGCACGAAAGCAGCTACTAGCTCTCAGCTAGAAGCCCAGCGAAAGGCGCACCAGATACTGCTGCTGCTCGTCTTCTTCCAGGAACTCGACCTGGTAGCCAGCCTGGGTGGCGCAGTCCTGCAGCAAGGTAGGGTCGGCGAAAATCCAGCCGAACTCGGCTCCCTGCTCGGCCCCGTACTGCATCGAGTAGGTCACCTCACCGTAATAGGGTCCGTTGAGGTCGAACACCAGGGCGCCGTCCTCATCTTCGTACATGTAGCTGATGTCGGAGGAAGTCGCCAGAATCTGGCCGCCGGGGTTGAGCAGGGTTTTGGCGTGTTGCAGAAAGTGCTCCAGTCCTTCGAGCGTGCCCGTCAGGCCCAGGCCGTTCATGAGCATAAGCAGCGTATCGAACTTTTCGCCCTGGGCCAGAGCCGGGTCGAACAGGTCGTGGCGGGCCACTTCCCGCACGCCGCGCTGCTGCATTACCTGCACCGCGCCGGGCGAAATATCCACGGCTTTTACCACGAAACCGCGCGTTTGCAGCTCCAGGGCGTGGCAGCCGGCGCCGGCCCCCAGATCGAGCACGCGGCCCTGGCACTGCTCCAGGGCGGTGCGCTCCAGCTCGGGCATTTCCCAGAGCGAGCGAAAAAAGTACGCGGCGGGCAGCACTTCCTCGTCGGCAACGGAGCTGTGCACGGCCAGCGTGGCGCTTAGCTGGCCCTGCTGGTAGTCGAGCAGCGCGTGGCCCAGCGGGTCGGGGGCCGTAGTTTCGGGGTTTGACATGGCACAAAGATACGCCGCGCGGCAAGTCGGCGAGGAAAAAGCAAAACGGCCGGGCGCCGGTTATGTCCGGCGAGCCGTGCGGCGGCCGCGGCGGCGTTGCAGCCGTACAACGGTTTGCCTTTTGCCTTTCTGCCCTTGACTTCTCACGGTAAAACCCACCTGCCCACCAAACTATGCCTCACCTGCGGCCGGCCTTTCGCCTACCGCAAAAAGTGGCGCAACTGCTGGGACGAGGTGAAGTACTGCGGCGAAAAATGCCAGCGCAACCGCGCCAAACCGGCCTCGGCCCCGCCCCCGCCGGCGTAGCCAACGTATCCTTGCGGCCGCCTTCTGCGTTCAGACAGGTGCCCATTCCTACCCGTAACCCCTCTGCCGCATGGCCAGCAACCTCGATTACCTCGCCCCCGAACTCAAGCCGCTCGAAGAAAAGCTGCAGGCTTACCTGGAATCTGAAAAAGAGCTGGCGCAGGCCGAAATAGCCGCCACCAACCTTACCCAAAGCCCGCCGCCGGCCCCGGCTGTGGCGCTGGGCCAGCGCCCGGCCCCCGGCAGCTTCCCGCAGCCAACCGACGAAGCAAACAACGAACTGCAGAACCTGCGCGACGATCTGGCGGTCCAGCGCCAGGCAATCATCGAATTGCTGCCCGTGCGCGACGAGTGGGTGAAAATAAACCTGGGCTACGGCCCCAGCCGCGTCGGTGCTTTCAGCGTGCCGGCTCCCGGCACCGGCTACGAGCTGCGGGTCGTCATCTAACAGCCGGGCCTTCGCCTTCCGGCACGAATAGTAACGCCGGCAATCCGGGGCTTTAGCCCTCGCGGTTGCCGGCGTTGCTTTGCCTGAGGCCTACTGGTAGCTTTTCGGTGGTGCCCAATGGTAACACGAGAAACTACACGCTTTATAAGCCCCTGATTATCATAAAAATAAAAAAGGCCCCGGTAGTACCGGAGCCCTTTTCCACAACCTTTTAACCTAATCAAATAAAAGTCCATTTATAGCGTACATAGGCACTTTACAAAAGTTTTACTGCACACTTAATGTAGTTTCGCTGCACAGTTTTATCTTTGTCTAAGATTCTGAAAAGCAGAACAATACGCCGCCTTTCACACCCTTAGAAAAGTACTATAGCAGTTCTACAACATGGCAAGACCGAAATCGACTACCGCAACCATTTCCCTAAAGCAACGGGGGAACATGGTGTATGTACATTGGATGTTCTCAGGGTTAATGATTCGCCACAGTACCGGACTGTCTGTTGACTCCAAATTCATCGGCGCGAACGGATTCGTTAAGACGTCCTACTCCGACCACCTCGACACGAACAACCAACTACAAGCCACCTTCGACCGCTACAAGCTTGCCGGGGAAATCGTGATTGCAAGTGGGGACGTGACCGAAGAGAAGGTAAAAAAGGAATATAAGCGCCTAGTCGATGAAGAACAGGTACGGAAGGAAAAGGCGGAAGGGGACTTAGTGTTACTCGACATCCTGAAATATACCCGCGCCAACCGCAAGTCGAATCCAGAATCCGAAACCATCTGGTTCGGTGGTCGGGAAGATGGTCTTGATACTATTGAAGGACTCGAAGCCAAGCTTTTACAGATGAAGCAGGACCGCGACAACCAGCTGCGCAAAGAAGATAAGTACGACGACGACTTGCTGTCAACCTTCTTAATCAAGTATAAGTCGCGCAAAGGCAGCGCCACGATGGAAGAGAGTTCGAAGCGTGTGGTCGATAGCTTCATCAAGACGCTCGACCGCTTTAATGCGAACTGGAAGATTCAGGATGTCAACGAACAGACCCTTATCGCATTTCAGGATTGGCTGATTGCCGAAGGCAAGGTGAACAGCACGACTGAAAACTACACGACCAAAATTAAGTCGTGCCTGAACTACTACGCCGACCGTCCCGCGCTGCTACCGTCGCACGTCATTCTTACAAAGGATTACAAGAACTATAGCTGCGACCTGACCCAGAAGCCCGAACACGTCATCGCCCTAAGCCCCGCCGAAATTCACGACCTGTTACTGTTCAGCAACTACAAGAAAAGAAGCTGGGAAAAAATACGTGATGTCTTCGTTCTGCTCTGCGCGACCGGTTGCCGAATCAGCGACGCAATGAAGATTAACCCCACCTTCATCAAGAATGGGGATATCCACTTCACACCGAAAAAGACCAAGAAGAAGGTCATTCAGGTTACTATTCCCTTAAACCCACTCAGCACCTATATCCTACAGAAATACGACTGGGACATGACGAAAGTGAAGCTGGAAGACTACTACCTAAATGAACAGATTAAGCTTATCGCTGAGCTAATCGGCGGGTCGTTCAACATTGTGGAAACGGTTAACAACCATTGCGGCATCCAACCAATAGTAGAACGGAAAAAGCGACATGAACTGCTTACGACACACTGCGGTCGGCGCACCTATTCGACTCTTCGGGCTGCGCAAGGTGCCAACGTGGGTCAGTTGATGGGTGAAACGGGGCACACGGACCCGAAGACCCTGATGCTCTACGTCAACAAGAAGACTCAGCGCATCGAACAACCCTTCACGCTTCCCTTACTGCTGAACTAGTTCTACCCGATACGAACGAAGAAGCCCCGACCTACACTGAGCAGGTCGGGGCATTTTGTTTAGAAGCGGGGTAACCCACCACCGGGCGTATGGGGTAACGCTGCTATATCAGGCGTATCGTGCAGTAATCGACGTAGCGCCGTGTAGGACTGAGCCGTTATGGCAATCTGCTCAAGTTCACTACCGGCTGTGTCTAATATGATAACGGCAAAATGTCAAGCTACTGGTGCTGAGCTACGAAGCTGTCGGGTACCTGTTGTCATGTGCCATGTAGCTCCCGTCTTTTTATAGCCTGAGAGCCGACCCAAAACGTGTGAGCGGTTATATGCCTTTGCCATTTTTACGTGGGTTAATGCCCCCTCCCTTCTATCCTTTCTATCCTTCCGTCAACCACATGGTAGTTTGGCGGCAGAGGTGGTAAAAACTCCATTGGAAGGATGTATCCATACTTTGCGCACCACATCATACACTCCATTTCGCCGCCAGCTCGCAAAAAGACCAAGCCCGGAACCGCAATCACGAAGTTTTCATGCTCATTGCTCCACACATTGAGCTGCAACTCGCTCTGAGCAGTAAGAATGGGGTGGTCCAGTAAAAACGGACAGTGAGAAGTCTTATCTTCCACTGCCCATGACCGAGAAACTGAATCCTGGCGGCTTGTCCGCCACACGCAAGAAGTATACGCCCGCTTTCAAAGCCGAGTGCGTGCGCCAGGTAGCGGCCGGAGCCCGCCAGACGGACGTGGCCCGTGCCCAAGGCATTTCGCCGGCTTTGCTCGGCCGCTGGCAACGCGAGGCCCTGGAAAAGGCGGTGCCCAGTAGTGCCGAGCGCGACGAAATCAAGCAGCTACGCGCCGAGTTGCGGCGCGTGGAAATGGAGCGCGATATTTTAAAAAAAGTCGTGACCATCTTTGCGCAACCGCC
>NZ_FOHS01000004.1 GCF_900111515.1 Hymenobacter actinosclerus | reverse complement strand
CCCGCGCCGGGGCTCATCATCCACGCCGACCGCGGCAGCCAGTACACCAGCGCGGCCTGTCGCGCCCGCATTGCCCAAGCGGGGGCCCTGCCCAGCTTCAGCCGGCCGGGTAATCCGTATGATAACGCCCAGGCCGAAGCGGGCTGGAGCACGCTCAAAACCGAGCTACTGCCCCCAGGCACCGCCTTCGCCTCGATCGAAGAAGCCCGCCTAGAAGTGGCCCATTACCTCGACACCTACTTCAACCTCGACCGTCGCCACTCTGCCCTCGGCTACCGCTCACCCCACCAATTCGAACATGACTTGAAAATCAACCTACCTTAGCGCACTGTCCGTTTTTACTGGACCACCCCACTTGACGCAAATCCGCCGGAATCGAGTGATATTCGGCATGCCGAGTGTTTGGGAGACACAAGCAATCCCGGACGGACCGGCCATCTTACGTAAAAAGCAAAAGCCCTTCCGACCACATGGCCAGAAGGGCTTTTCTAATCTTCAAAGCCATCAGGCGGTGTGGACGCTGCTGCCTTTGATTTCTACCAGAGTGAGTTTGTCGCCCCCATTGTTGATGACAGGGCCCTTTCTGCCCCAGTAGAACCGAAAGCCTGGCTTACCGCCGAAGGTGACAGGAATCGGACTCCTCACCCCTTCTTCTATCCGTAACACCGCCCGTTGCCCCTCGGCCAGCTCGCACTTTGGGAAGCGGTACACGTGCCGACCTCTGTTGGATAAACCCTCGTCGTCATCGAAGGTGGCATCGTAAATCAAGTAATCGCCGAGATTTACGTTCCGCGACGCCTTCACGAAGATTTTTTCCACTTTTTCTTCGTTGTCCTTCTCGTTTTCAACGGACGTGATACTGAGCCCTAGCTCATGTTTAATTTTAATTCCCATCTTATGTCGTAATGATAGGTGTAACATAATAGCCTGTAAAGCAGACTAGCTGCTAACCGAAGCAGCGCAACAGATAACGTGATACGTCCTTATAAGTTGCAATACCACCGCAACTCATGATGACCGCCCGAATGGCAATCCGGCACGTTGAAACAAGTCGTTTTTGAGGTGATTTCTAAAACTGTACACCTCCGATTGGCATGGTGCCACTTCCTTTGATGGACGAGCGTGATTCGCCCTGCTTCGTTTCCTCCGCTTCGCGCGCTATTCGCTCATTGATTATATCGAGGATGCGGTCTCGCTTCCGCTCCCAAGTGGGGTTCTGCAACGGCGAAGGCAAGCCAAACGTGTCTGCCACGCGCTTGGCGAAAACGTTGATCTCTCGCGGGTCGTTGATGGTCGTACCCTGGGTGAGTGGGATGACGCCTCGAATGTCGCTGAAGCGGAACGGGGGAATGACGACGGGAATGTGAAGTCGTGACAAGACCCAGGCCGCGCCCATCTCGCACAGGCACGTTGGACTGTCGAGAAACTGCCGGGACATGGCGAAGACGACCAACACCCCTTCGCTTATTTCCGTCTTGATTCGGGCTAAGAAATCTTCGCCCGGAGCGATCCCGTACTCAGGCAGGGATGAATAGAATATCTTATCGGAAGGTACTCCGACAAGTTCCAGTAACTCGACCAGTTCATCGACTACCTTCTTGTTGGCCGATGCATGGCTGATGAACACTTTGCTGATTGGAGGATTCATTGAATCTTGCTGAGTCGGAGCGTCGCTGTCGCCGGATTTCTTCACAACCTGTCGATCGGGCGTTCGTGAGGCTTCTTCTTTGGTTGGCTTACCCAGCATCGCGGAATCGACAGCCTTCGCGAACCGCTTGATGGTTTCCTTCGTGAATTCTAATTTGTCCAACGCCTTGTACACTCCCGTGAAATCATGGCTGATCTTGCTCCATTCCGCAAAGCCTACGAAGGTTTCTATGATGATTTCGTCCATATGATCTTCGTCCTCGCTTAGCGCGTCGATCATGTGCATGAATGCCTCCTCTTCGTCTTCCGTATTATGAAAGCCTAGCATTATGACCTTACGGCTGCTTTGAACCAGCTGTCTGCAACGCGTCCACAAATCGTCTATGTCATTCTCGATGGTGTAAAGCTCGAACCCTTTGGAATGTAAGTAGTCTCCCATTCTGAGCCGTTTGACGCTTGCGTACAACGGCTTTAATTCTGACGATATTGGCATTTATTCAGTGAGGTGAATCAAAGTTGAATTACTTGGTGGCGATCCGTTCGCCGAACGTCGATCAGAATGAAGCTGATTTCTCTGAAAAAGGGTTTGCTCTTGTCCGAAACGTATTGCACGGTGGGCCGTAGGCAATTCCCTTCCGGTCATTACCGCTTACCTAGATACGCCTTTGCCACGTAGCATTCCAAATCGCCGAGTGAAGCGTTTTCGCTTGATACACGGGCCCACTGACCGTCCATCAGTTCCAGTACGGTCACGGCGTCGCCCGTCTCCAGGACACGTAGCATCTCGGCATCAATGTCAGGCTCGGCCCGTAGGTTGAGCATCGACGCGGTGACCACGTAGCGCACGCCCTCCACCAGCACCGTTTTTGTTCCGGCGGTCATGGTACGGGGCGCACTGCCGGAAGCACCTTGCCGAGCGGGTGCGGGCAGGGGTCCAGTACGTCCGCACGGGAGCCGAATAAGTGGCACATACCCCGCAGCTATCGCCCTTGCCGGCACAGTGACCGCAGGCACTACAGTTACGAAACGATCGGCAATACGCATCACCCGAGCAGCGGCACAATGAGGCGGCCAAGGTCTTAGCGGGCCGGGTGGCGGGTTTACGGGCAGCGAGACCGTCTTCGGGCTCGGAAACGAACAGACCGCCCCCCAAGGCCAGCAGCAGTGATTTCATGGAGAAAAAAGTGGTCGTCGAGATTACGGCGTCTTGATTTTTTTGAGTCCGGCTAGGGAGCGGATCTCCTTTTCGCATCGCATCGCGTCGCTCTCTACGTATAGATGATTACGGGCGAGAATGACCAACTCGGTGTGAAACTTGCGCGTCAATCGCTCTTGGAAGTCTTCTATAACTTTGCGCCAATCATCTTCCTTGCGGTGAATGGCTATCAACAGATCGTCGAGTTGGTCGGGGGTGAGTTGCGATTGGTCCCCTTTGTACAAAAAACCGGAGCGCAGGCTGCGACTGGCCAATACTTGGAAAAAGTAAAAGTAACCCTCCCGGCCCCGCGCACCAGTTACTATTTCTGCGACGGCTACCCGGTAGGGGCTGTGGGTGGCGGGGCGAAACTTGATGGGCAGTAAGCAGTAGTTAATAGGCGTCGAGGGAATACTTGTATTCTGCGCTAAGCATTTGACTGCATTTCTTTTACGCAATAATGTGACGATAGCTTCAAAGTAGACCGAGTAAGTAAGCCGGTGTACATCGAGGTGTAGATCTACCTTCGCTATATCTAGGTCGCGCCCACCCGCCCGTTCACTTAAAACGGTGGGCCGGCCGTTAATCCACCACTTGAGCCATTGTTTAACTTGGGCTTTAATTATTTTTTTGTCGCGCCTGATGGAAGGCAGGCCCACGATTTCGTCGGAAGGAACGTGCACTTGCTGCCCGGCGTATTGGCTGCTACCGGCCTGGTTGGAATCGTGGCTGATCGATGCTCCTACCTGCATCCGTGCGCGGGCACCACCGGGGCTCGGGGGGGCCGACGACGTATCCGAAGTAACACTGGGGGTAGCCATCCGCGTATCATACAGGGCAGTGTAGTCCAAGTGGCAAAAGCAGAAGTAAGAAGCGCGCTCCGGTAAAGCACAAGTCCAGAAAAAGGGCTTACCGTTGTAGGTGAAGGGAAATCCTTCCGCGCGAACCCTTATAGCTTTTCCTAATTCAAGGGTTAGCCAAACATGGGCTGGAACTCCCTTCCCCCACTGCCCTATCATGGAGGAGTGCAATCGGTTGAAACTGTGAGCGAAGACGGGTGAGAAAAGCAGGTGGGCCATCTGCGTAACCTGTAGGGGCGTATAAGCTCTAGGCAGGTCCAGTGTATCCTGTAAGGTGGGAGACACTACCAGCATCATTTTGGCCCGTTGGCGATTGCCGGCAGTGGGTGCCCGCAGGGGCTGGCAAAGATGATGGGCTTGAAGCGGGGAAAAGAAGAAGTCAATCATCTTGGGTCCGGTCCAAAAGTAGAAGGCCCGGGCTAGTTCAAAGCAAGGAATCAAGTAGGTATTATCCTTGTGTTGAACTTGAACGAAAGGGGTCTTGCCTAACTGCCGTAAAAGGCTTGGAGGTAAAAACTTGTATAGTTCGCTTAACTCACCGGGGTCAGTGAAATTCGTCAGGATGTCCTTCAGGCATTGTGGTTCGATGGGGCCAGCACCGAGCGATATTTTACGGCTTTGTAAGGCTGGGGAAGGACCCAAAGGGACTCCTGTCTTGGTCCACATTGTCCCCCCTCGCAAACTCATTGCTTGGTGAACGTGCACTTTGCTTTTGACAACAGGGGAATCGCCGGATACCGGCTGGCCATCATCCTGACTTACCTCGCGAAAAGAGAGGGGAATCTGGGAGTCTCTCGATGGGTGTGAATCATGCGCGAAAGCACCGACAGCAACCAACTGGTAAGCCTGCCCAGGGGACAGGGAAGGTAAGGTAATTGGCAATTCTAGTGTCTCGATTACCGTAGCTCGTCTCATAACCAATGGAAATTATCTCATCAACATCGGAAAAGTCTCAACTACTGTGGACTTTTACAGCACACGCACTCTTTCTCAGGATGATTGTAGTAGCCGCAGGGGCAGGGATTCATGCTCGCAATCAGCATGAAGTTGGCCGGGAACTCGATGCTGAGCTTGGCCCGCGCAATGGTTACCCGGCGCTCTTCCAGCGGCTGGCGCATCACCTCCAGCACCGTGCGCTTGAACTCAGGCAGCTCATCGAGAAACAGCACCCCGTTATGAGCCAGCGAGATTTCGCCCGGCTGCGGATTGCTCCCCCCTCCCACCAATGCCACATCGGAAATCGTGTGGTGCGGGGCCCGGAAGGGCCGGGTATGGATGAGCGAGGCGTGGCTACCGAGCCGGCCGGCCACCGAATGAATCTTGGTCGTTTCCAGGGCCTCCTGCATGTTGAGGGCCGGCAGGATGCTGGGCAGGCGCTTGGCCAGCATGGTTTTGCCCGCACCCGGCGGGCCGATCATGATAACGTTGTGGCCCCCGGCAGCGGCAATTTCCAGGGCCCGCTTGATGTTCTCCTGGCCCTGCACGTCGGCAAAATCGGCCTCATATTGGTTGGCCGTCTGCTGAAACAGGTCGCGCGTATCCATCGTTACCGGTGCAATTTCCAGCCGGCCCTCCAGAAAGTCCACGGCCTCCTGCATGGTGCCCACCGGAATCACATCGAGGCTGTTGACGATGGCCGCCTCCTGCGCATTCTCGCGGGGCAGAATCAGCCCCTTGAAGCCCTCTTTGCGGGCCTGAATGGCAATGGGCAGCACGCCCTTTATCGGCCGCAGCTCCCCATCGAGGGCCAGCTCGCCCATAATCACGTAATCGGCCAGCCGCTCGGTGTCCAGCTGCTGCGAGGCGTGCAGAATGCCCAGCCCGATGGGCAAATCGTAGGCCGAACCCTCCTTGCGGATGTCGGCCGGGGCCATGTTCACCACCACCTTGGTGCGGGGCATGCGGTAGCCCCGGAACTTCAGGGCCGCCTCCACCCGCTGCTGGCTTTCCTTGATGGCATTATCGGGCAGCCCCACCACGAAAAACCCGGTTCCCTGCGACACGACCACTTCAATCGTAATCGTGTAGGCATTTACGCCCTGCACAGCCGAGCCAAAGGTTTTCGTGAGCATCTTATTTCAAGTAAAAAGTAAAATTAAAACCGCTTGTCATCCTGAGCTTGCGAAGGACCTATCCAGAGGCTGACATCAGTGTATAGCTTCTGGATAGGTCCTTCGCAAGCTCAGGATGACAAGCGGTTTTAATTTTTCACTTTTAATTCCATATTCCAAGCTCCTAACTGCTCACCCGCCCACTATTTACCCTGGGCCGGTAGCGCGACTGGTTGAGGATGCGCTGGGCGTCCTTCTCGGCCATGAGCTGGGGCAGGGTTACGTTGGGGTTTTCGGCCATGTACTTGCGCACGATTTGCCAGCCCAGCCAGGCGCCCACGCGGCCGGGCGCGGTTTTGTCGATTTCCGGAATGTTGGGCCGCTCGCCGATGTACTTCTGAATAACAAACGGAGCAGTGCTATAGAGCAGATTCTTCTCGATGAAATGGGCCCAGATTTTTCCCTCATTGAACTCGACACCGGCTATTTCGGCGTCGGTATAGCCCACAAGCAGCGAATCGGGGGTGCAGGGCAGCATCTGCTGGGCGAAGTACAGGGCCTTGCCGAAGTGCACCATCTCGCCGAGCATGGTCTGGCCGGCGGCGGGCTTCTGGTTGTACTTGGTGCTGATGGCCAGCGCCAGACCCGGCACCAGGTGCTCGGGCGTGTAGCGCCGCTGAATGTAGCCCGGCACATTGGGCCGGTACACGGCCGTGGGCCCCACGAAATAGTCAGTACTGATAACAATCAGGCTGTCGTTGACGAACAGATCCTGGCTTAGTCCGCTCACGAAGGTTTCGATGGGCGGCACCTTAAAGCTGGGGTAGTAGTAGCGCACGTGCTGGAACAGCCGCGTCAGGTTCTGCTGCAGCTGCGGCCCCCGGAAGGTACTATCAGCCTGGGCGCCCAGCTTCTGCAGGCCGGCGTTGGTGGCCAGCCGGGCCAGCGTGGCGCTCAGCACGCCCGGCGGGTACTGGCCGGCCTGCAGAAACTGCCGCGCAAACAGCCCGTGCTGCTGCAGAAACTGGTCGGCGTCGGCCGGGGTTTTCAGCTTGAAAAAAGGCTTTTCGAGCCGCTCAAGCCGTACCGCTGCCTCCACCCGGGCCACCTCAGGACTCAGCTCACAACGGTCTTGGTTACGGGAGCAGGCTCCCAGGCTTAGGGCGGCCGCCGCCGAGGCAGCGAGCAGCAGGGCATGCAAACGGGCAGAAATGTGCATCACGGTTCTATCTTTGATTCAAAAGTAGCCAAATCCGCCGGCCTGCCGCCGGGCCCTGGCCTTCCTCCACCGCTTTTCCGCTTCCGCCATGAAAAAGGCCCTGCTTGCCCTTGTTTTCAGTGCCGCCGCCATCGGCACGGCTTCCGCCCAGGTCGAAATCGGCCTCAAGGTGTCCCCCTCCCTCACCAGCCTGCGGGCCAGCTCGCCCAACGGCGACGAGTTGAAAAACGAAAATGCCAAGCTCAGCCTGGGCGGCGGCCTTATCGTCGACTACTTCTTCGGCCAGAACTACGCCTTCAGCACCGGCCTGGAACTGGTGGGCAAGGGTGGCAAGGTTAGCTACTTCGACGGCGCCAGTCAGCGGCGCTACGAGCAGAAGCTGGGCCTGCAGTACCTGCAGGTGCCGCTCACGGTAAAACTGTTCACCAACGATGTGGCCGAGGATACCAAAGTCTACTTCCAGCTCGGCGGGGCACTGGGCGGCGTTATCGGCGCCCGCGTCGATGGCGACAAGTACTACACCAGCCCAGCATCAGGCAACCGCACCAAGGCAACCAAGCACGCCATCATCCCCGATGCCAATCTGCGCCTCGGCGCCGGCATCGAGCGCCAGCTCGGCCAAAGCACCAAGTTTCTGGCCGGCATCAGCTACCACCGCGGCCTACTCAACATCGATAAGTACTTCGAAGACAAACTAGGCATCAAAAACGCCGAGCTGAAAAACAGTGAATTCGCGCTGGATCTGGGCATTAAGTTTTAAGGGGGTATTGAGTAGCAACAGACCGTCATTCTGAGCGAAGCGAAGCGGAGTCGAAGAATGAACGTCTATTATCAAACACCCCTCAACGAAAAACCCCCGCGTTGCTCTGAGCAGCGCGGGGGTTTCTTCTATCAGGAGGAGTTTTTTTCGCAGAAAAAATCCGTCAGTCTTCAGTTAATCAGTCAACTATTTCCAGTTCCCGGTCCTGCAACCGGCTCATGGCCGCCGCGGCCGAATGCAGCTCGATTTCCTCGCCGTTTTCGTCCTCGATGCGGTATTCGGTGAGACCCATGCTGGTGTCTTTGGTCACCTTCACCCACTTATAATACTTCAGGTACCATTTCATCTGACGGCTTACCAACCCTTTGGTATAGTAGGCGTGCAGGAACGGGTGCACTGAAAGCGTAATGCCCGACTGGTTTTGAGCGACCAGCAGGTCGTCGATGCTGTTGTCGATTTCGTCCGTCACGAGGATGGAAGCCGAAATCTTGCCCGTACCGCCGCAGGTGGGGCACACCTCGCCGGTTACAATGGCTTCGGCCGGCCGCACGCGCTGCCGGGTAATCTGAAGCAGGCCAAACTTGGTGATGGGCAGGATGGTGTAGCGGGCCTTGTCGTGTTTCATCACGCTGTGCACCGCATCCTCCACCTTCTTGCGGCTCTCGGCCGATTTCATATCGATGAAATCGACCACGATGATGCCGCCCATGTCGCGCAGCCGGAGCTGGCGGGCTACTTCCTTGGCGGCCGCGAGGTTCACGGCCAGCGCCGTGGCTTCCTGGTCGCCTTCCTGATTGCTCTTGTTGCCCGAGTTCACGTCGATAACGTGCAGGGCCTCGGTGTGCTCGATAACCAGGTAACCGCCGCCGGGGGCCGTTACGGCCTTTCCAAACAGCGTTTTGAGCTGCTTCTCGATGCCGTGCTGCTCAAACACCTTCACCTTGCCGGTGTGCAGTTTCAGCAGCCCGAGCTTGTCGGGAGCAATCTGTTGCAGGTAGCTGCGCATCTCCTCGTATAGGGCCGGCGAGTCCACGGTAATGGCATCGAACGACTCGTTGAGCATGTCGCGTAGCATGGAGGAGGTGCGGCCCAGTTCGCCCAGGATCTTGTCGTTGGGCTTGCCCACTTTCAAGTTGTCGTGGAGCGTGTTCCACTTCTCGGTCATGTTCTGCATGTCCCGGTCGAGCTCAGCCACTTCGCGGCCCTCGGCCACGGTGCGGATAATCACGCCAAAATTGTCGGGCTTGATGGAGGCGATGAGGCGCTTAAGCCGGTCCCGCTCCGTACGGCTGACAATCTTTTTAGACACGCTGATGGTGTTGGAAAACGGCACCAGCACCAGATACCGGCCCGCCATCGAAATATCGGTGGACAGGCGCGGGCCTTTGGTCGAAATCGGCTCCTTCACAATCTGGACCACCAATTGCTGGCCCTTCTTGAGTACGGTGTCGATTTTCCCTACTTTGTCGAGGGGCGCTTCAAACTGAAAGTTTTTCAGCGACCCGACGGTGTTTTTCTGCGATTGAACGCTCTTGCCCCACTTCACGAGCGAGGGGAAACTTTCCCCCAGGTCGCCGTAGTGCAGAAAGGCGTCTTTTTGATACCCAATGTCGATGAACGCGGCGTTCAGACCGGGCATAACTTTCTTGACCGTGCCCAGGAAGATGTCACCAACCGAATAGGCGGTGTCGTTGCGGTCGAAATGGTATTCGATGAGCCGCTTGTCCTGTAGCAGGGCAATCCGTTCTCCGTCCTGAGTAGAATTAATGATTAATTCGTTACTCAATGGATTAAGCGGTTAGGAAGGAGCTCCTGATTGGCAGCCAGACCAAACGCACCGGCCCCGAAACCCGCAAAGGGAAGCCAGCGCACGTGGGCGCCGGCTTCCCTTGTCAGCCTCGGGGAAAGCATGTTTCTGGCCACTCTCGGAAGAACCTAAGTGAGAAATAGACGGGCCCTTTTCAGTCGAGAAGCCCCATCAGCAAACCCCGCCGGGGCTTACTTCTTCTTGTGACGGTTCTTGCGCAGACGCTTCTTCCGCTTGTGAGTAGCAATCTTATGACGCTTTCTTTTTTTACCGCAAGGCATGTTGTTGGGGTTAAATGGTTGAATTTTGTTTAGTTGTCAGTCTTTGGTTGTCAGTTGTCAGTTGTGGCTATCAGTTCTGTATATAAACTGACAACTAGCAACAATAACTACAACTCCTTTACTGGAGTTTCTGCAGCTGCTCATCTACCGACGCGGCCAAAGACGGGTCGGAACTGATGCTTTTGGCTGCCAGGAAGGCTTTGCGAGCCTCCTGCTTCGCGCCCGTTTGGGCTAACGAAACGCCAAGATAGAACTGCGCGTTGACGTTTTTCGGATTGATTTCGGTCAGCTCCTTGAAACGCTCGGCCGCTTTATCGTACTGATTGCTCTGAACTGCCAGTAAACCAAGATTATACATCGCCTTTTCGTTGCGTGGGTCGGCAGCCAAAACTTCCCGCAACAGCGAGATGCCCTTCACCGGATTCTCGCTGGCCATGTAGGCCATGCCGAGGTTGGTTTTGGCATCGAGGTTGTCGGGGTTGTTTTTCAGCACCCGCTCGTACAGCTCGCGGCACTTGGCACCCAGCAGTTTCTGCCGGGCCTCGGTAGTCGCGAAGCTGTAGGCCTCGTAGTACTGGTCGGCGGCCCGCTGGAAAGCCTGTTCGCCGGGGCGTACCAGAGCAATTTGCTCCAGGTAGTAGCCCGCACTATCGAAGCGCTCCACCGCTTTGTACTTTTCGGCCAGCTCGCGGGCTACGCTCAGCTTCGAGCCCATGTCGTCCGTAGCCGTGTACTTAGCCACCAGCGTGCTGATTTCCCGGCGCTGAGCGGCGGGCATCGTCATGTGGGGCTGTTCGGCGGTTGGGCCGCTGGGCTCGTCGTGGCTGCCAGCCGGGTGGCCGTGCTCGTCGAGCTCCCCCACGGCGGGAGTAGCCGCGCCCTGGTCGCGGTTGGCCGTGGCCCCGTTCTGGGCCAGCGTAGGCTGGCCGTCTTTGGGCTTCACAATTACCTTCGGCAGCAGAAACAAGCCGGCGACCAGGGCCAGAGCCAGGGCCAGAATCAGAAGTTGGTGCTTGGAGGAGGAAGTGCTAACGGCCATCGACAGAACGGGGAAAGGGCCAGTCGCCGGGGGTTCCTGTTCAAGCAGGAATTCCCGGCGACCAGACCGGCAACGGAAAGGCAATGTCCGCTTAAGCGGCCATCTCCTTGATTTTCTTGCTGTTTTTGATTTTCCCGATGAACGTTTTCGAGGGCTTGAAGCTCGGAATGTAGTGTTCGTCGATGATGATGGACGTGTTTTTCGAGATGTTACGGGCTACTTTCTTTGCGCGCTTCTTGTTAACAAACGAGCCGAAGCCACGCACGTAAATGTTGTTGCCGTCGGCCATCGAGTCTTTCACGACTTTAAAGAAGGCTTCTACGGTAGCCGAAACGTCGGCTTTCTCGATGCCGGTTTTGTCGGCAATTTCGGCAATTACTTCTGCTTTAGTCACGGGTAAGTGTACTAAGGGTGAAAAAAATAAGGGTCGGCACGGGTGCCAGCCTGAAAACGTAAGCACTTGCCCGGTAAGAGTTTGCCCACGTTTTAAGGGCCACAAAGGTAGCCCCCTTTTTTTGGATTGCAAACCGTTTCGCTGCAATCCGCCTTTCGCCTGCCCATCCATTCAACTAATTCTATATCAAAAACTTGCCTGCTTCCTCTCTCCCGCTCACAACGCCTGAATCCTACTCCTGGTTCGCCGAAGCCCTGCTGGGCTGGTACCCGCGCCACCGCCGCGACCTGCCCTGGCGCCACACCCGCGACCCGTATCTCATCTGGCTCTCGGAGGTCGTTCTGCAGCAAACCCGCGTCAGGCAGGGCCTGCCTTACTACCTGACCTTCAGCACTACTTACCCCACTGTGCAGGCGCTGGCCGCTGCCCCGTCCGACGAGGTACTGCGCCACTGGCAGGGCCTGGGCTACTACTCGCGGGCCCGCAACATGCACCACACGGCCCAGCAGGTGGTGGCCGAGTTTGGCGGCCGGTTCCCGGCCTCCTACGCCGGGCTGCTGCAGCTCAAAGGCGTGGGGCAGTACACGGCCGCGGCCGTAGCCTCGTTTGCCTACGATGAAAAAGTAGCTGTGCTCGATGGCAACGTGTACCGGGTGCTGGCCCGGGTGTTCGGCCTGCACCACGACATTGCCGCGCCCGCCAGCCGCAAGCCGTTTCAGCTGCTGGCCGACCAGCTGATTCCGGCCGACCACCCGGCCGAGTTCAACCAGGCCATTATGGAGTTCGGGGCCCTGCAGTGCACGCCCGCCAAGCCCGACTGTATGTTCTGCCCGCTGCAAAGCCGCTGCTTTGCCTTCCAGCACGGCCTAGTGGCCGAGCTGCCGGTGAAAAGCAAGGCCAAAGCCACCCGCACCCGCTACTTCCATTACCTGGTGCTACGCCACGCCGATACGGTGTACCTGCGCAAGCGCGGCCCCAAGGACATCTGGGAAGGCCTCTACGACTTCGCCCTGCACGAAACCGACACGGCCGAACTGCCGGCCGCCGAACTGCTGGCCGCCGTGGAGCAACTGGGCGGCCGCGTAGCCACCGACCGGGCCGAGGAGCCCGCCGTAGCGGCCCGGCACGTGCTGAGCCACCAGAAAGTGGAGGCCCGCTTCCATGAAGTGTGGCTGAGCGCGCCACTTCCGCCAGATACTGCGGCTGCCGGGCTAGCTGCTTATCGGGGAGAGGAAATCGAGCAGTTGCCCAAGTCAGTGCTTATCACTAATTACATTAGCAATAAGCAAATTTAATTCGCCAATTTTCTTGGCATTTACAATATTCGTGTTTATCTTTATTACACCGAAAAGCAACACATCATCAAGCTTAATCACTTCACTCTTACACATATGGCAAGCGTCAACAAAGTTATCCTGATTGGGCATCTGGGCAAAGACCCCGAGGTGCGGCACCTGGAAGGCGGCACCACCGTCGCCAATTTCACGATGGCCACCAACGAGTACTATAAGGACAAGCAGGGCACCCGCGTCGAGCGGACCGAGTGGCACAACATTGCCGCCTGGCGCGGCCTGGCCGAGCTGGCCGAAAAGTACCTGCACAAGGGCCAGCAGGTGTACGTGGAGGGTCGCATCCGCACCCGGCAGTACCAGGACAAGGACAACCAGACCCGCTACATCACCGAAATCGTAGCCGACGAAATTTCCCTGCTCGGCTCGCGCCCTGCGGCCGGCGTGGCCCAGCCCGCCACGGCGGCCGCAGCCGAGGAGCCGGTTACCTTCCGCCAGGAGCCGGAGCTCGACCAGCTGCCGTTCTAAATTCGCCAGCGCATTGCGTGTAGTAAAGCCCCGGCTCGGCCGGGGCTTTTTGCGTGCGGGCGGGCACGTTGCGCGGCATTTCGTAGTTACCTTTACCGTTCACTCGTCGCGTTTCCGCTGCATGGCTTTTTTCCGCTTTCCTGGTTTTTGGTGCGTGGCCGCCGCCAGCCTGCTGCTGGGCGGCTGCACTTCGACGCCCGATTTCACGCCCAAACCCAAGGGCTACAACCGCATCGATTTACCGCCCCACAGCTACCAGCGGCTGGCACCGGGCCACCCCTACACGTTCGAGTACTCGCGGGCGGCCAAAATCCTGCGCGACTCTTCGTACCTGGCCAAGCCGCACTGGATAAACGTGTATTACCCGCAGCTCAAGGCCAACGTGCAGCTCACCTACGCCGACGTGCGCGCCGACCGCCAGGGTTTCAACCGGCTGCTCGAAGACGCCCGCAAGCTCACCGGCAAGCACGAAATCAAAGCCTCGGGCATTGATGAGCGGGTGTACCAAATGCCCGGTGGCATGCGCGCCACAGTGTTCGAGCTGCAGGGCGAGGTACCCAGCCAGTTCCAGTTCTACACCACCGACAGCACCCGCCACTTCCTGCGCGGGGCCCTGTACTTCCGCACCGCTACCGCCAACGATTCGCTGGCCCCGGTTATCGAGTACGTGAAGCAGGATATGGTGCATCTGCTGAACACGTTGCAGTATAAGTGAGCTTGAAGCTGCCAGCTTCAGGCCGCAAGCTTTTGTTCTTTTAGTGAGTGCGTTACCTGTTAACCCAGTTTCCGTTTTAAAGCTTGCGGCCTGAGGCTGGCAGCTTCAAGCTCAAAAAATGAGTTTTTTTCAGACCAAAATTGAATACCTGAAGGGGGTGGGTCTGCAACGGGCGCAGCTGCTGCAAAAGGAGCTGGGCCTGTTCACCTACGGCGACCTGATTCAGCGCTACCCCTTCCGCTACCTCGACCGCACCCAGTTCTACAACATCGTGGATTTGCACGACGACCTGCCCTACGTGCAGGTAAAGGGCATTTTGCGGGGCCGGGAGGTGATTGGCGAGGGCCATAAGAAGCGCATGGTGGCCAAGGTGGCCGATGCCAGCGGCGAGCTGGAGCTGGTGTGGTTCAAGGGCGTGAACTACCTGGAGAAAATCATTAAAAACCACCAGGAGTACATCGTGTTCGGCAAGCCCACGATGTTCAATGGGCGGCCCCAGATGGCCCACCCCGAAATGGAAGAGGTAACCGAGCAGAAGCCCGGCCAGAGCTTTTTGCAGCCGGTGTACAACACGTCGGAGAAGCTCAAGAACTACCACCGCGTCGACAGCAAGGCCATTGCCCGCATGGTGGCCGATCTGCTGAAGCTGGCCCTGCCCCACGTGCAGGAAACCCTCTCGCCGGCCCTGATTGAGCAATACGGGTTGATGGGCAAGGCCACGGCCTTGCAGCAGATTCACTTCCCGCAAACGCCCGATCTGCTTCAGACCGCTCGCTTCCGCCTCAAGTTCGAGGAGCTGTTCTACATCCAGCTCAAGCTGCTGCGCCAGCGCGACCAGCGCAAAGTCACGCTCGCGGGCCAGATTTTCAAGGAGGTGCCCACGCTGGTACATTTCTACAAAAATGTGCTGCCCTTCGACCTGACCGGGGCCCAGAAGCGGGTTATCCACGATATCTACAAGGATTTCTGCGCCGGCCAGCAGATGAACCGGCTGCTGCAGGGCGACGTGGGCTCGGGCAAAACCATCGTGGCCTTTATTGCCATGCTCATGGCCGCCGATAACGGGGCCCAGAGCTGCCTGATGGCGCCCACCGAAATTCTGGCCGACCAGCACTACACCGGCCTCAAGCAGTTCGCCGACCTGCTGGGCCTTAAAATCGGGCTGCTGACTGGCAGCACCCGCACGGCCGCCCGCCGGGTGCTGCACGCCCAGTTGCGCGACGGCTCCATGCACATGCTGGTGGGCACCCACGCGCTGCTCGAAGACGTGGTGCAGTTCAAAAACCTGGGCCTCACCATCATGGACGAACAGCACCGCTTCGGGGTGGCCCAGCGCTCCAAGCTCTGGCAGAAAAACCCCCACGTGATACCCCACGTGCTCGTGATGACGGCCACGCCCATCCCGCGCACGCTGGCCATGACGCTCTACGGCGACCTCGACGTATCGGTGATTGACGAGCTGCCGGCCGGCCGCAAGCCCATCGTCACGGTGCACCGTTTCGACTCGAACCGGCTGAAAGTGTTCCAGTTTCTGCGCGACCAGATAAAGCTGGGCCGGCAGGTATACATCGTGTACCCGCTGATTGAGGAAAGCGAGGCCATGGCCGACTATAAGGACCTCATGGACGGTTACGAGAGCATCGCACGGGCCTTCCCGGAGTTCCAGATCAGCATCGTGCACGGCCGCATGACGGCCGGCGAGAAGGATGCCGAAATGCAGCGCTTCGTGCAGAACCAGACCCAGATTATGGTGGCCACCACCGTTATCGAGGTAGGCGTAAACGTGCCCAATGCCTCCGTAATGGTGATTGAAAGCACCGAGCGGTTCGGCCTTTCGCAGCTGCACCAGCTGCGCGGCCGCGTGGGCCGGGGCGCCGACCAGAGCTACTGCATTCTGATGAGCGGCTACAAGCTCAGCAAGGACTCGCGCACCCGCATCGAAACGATGGTGCGCACCAACAACGGCTTCGAAATTGCCGACATCGACCTGAAGCTGCGTGGCCCCGGCGACCTGATGGGCACCCAGCAAAGCGGCGTACTCGATCTGCTGATTGCCGATCTGGCCAAAGATGGTCGCATTCTGAGCGAGAGCCGGGCCGCGGCCCAGGCCCTGTTGGAGGCCGACCCCAACCTGGCCCTGCCTGCCAACCAGGCTATTCGCCACCATATCGAGAGCCTGCCCGCTACGGCCGTAAACTGGAGCCGTATCAGCTGATGCTGCCGGACTAATAGGGCATAAAAAACGGCTCCCGAAGAGCCGTTGGCAGAGGAACTGGCGTTGATCTATTCGTTGGAGGCGTCAACGGTGTGTATCAGGCGCCACGAGCGAAACTTGCCGGTTTCAGCAGGCACTGGGGCTGTGGCATCTGCCGGTGTTCTATGAACGGCGGTATGAACCGGGATTATCCACTGCGGCTCGTCGGTTTGGGCTAGCTGGGAGTTGACCGAGGTAGTATTGAGCTTTCCAACCACCACGAGGGAAATCATTAAAGCAAAGCGGAGTAAAGATTTCATAAGGCAAACAAACTAAACGTAATTTACTGGACAACAAGAACTGCGCCGGGATGGGTACACAATTTGGCGCTTTCGCATTCTCTGCCGCTGGCTGTTGCTTGCGCGGGTCAGTCAGGTTCAGCAGAGATGGAACTGCACCCTTTAGATACGGTGCCCCGGCGGCCCTTAAAACGAAAGCCCTCGCAGGGGGTTGTCTTTCGGCTTGCAAAAGTAGTCCTTTGCCCTGCCGAAACCCAGCTAACGCATTCATAGCCTAACTGATAGCCTGCCGAACTTTTGGCTCCCAAAAGTTCGGTACCTTTGAAGAGTACAACTGTGCGGGCCGTTGCCTGCTATTTCATTACGTATATTCTGCCCGTGCGCTTTACTTTCCTGCTTGCTGCCGGCCTTGCGCTGGCCTCCCTGGCCCACCAGCCGGCCTCGGCCCAACGCGTGAAATCCGCCGCCTTCAGCTACCTGCCCGAAACCACCACCGACCGCTACAACCAGCGTGTAAGCCGTAAAACATTGGCACTCCCGGATGGCGGCTTCGTTGTTTTGGCTCATCAAGCGGCCGACCAGTACGCCGTGGAGCGCTACGATACCGACCTCAAACGCCGCTGGAGCACCACGCTGCCACTTGCCGCCGGCGAAGTGGTAGACGGTTTCAGCCAGAGCACCGACCAGGTAACGGTAGTAGTGTATCAGAAGGAAGCCGGCACCCAACGGCTCGTGGCCTACTCCGTAGGTCTGGCCGATGGCCGCAAGAGTCCGGCTCAGAAGCTGATAGAAGCCAACGCCCGCGACCGGCGCCCCGGCGTGGCCTTCTCGCCCGACGGCAGCCGGCTGGTGGCCTGGCGCTACCTCACCCAGGGCAACCAGATCAAGGCCATCAGCGCCAGCGTGTACGATGAGAAGCTCCAGAAACTAAAGGACCGCAGCTACGATTTCCACGACCAGGGCGACTTTTTTTCCGTGACGGTGCACGTGGGCAACGACGGCACCCAGTTCGTGACGCTGGCCGGCGACCAGATGAAGAAGCTCAGCGTGCGCCGCTACCGCAACGACTCGCCCGATGTGAAGGTGATGTCGGTGTCGGTGGGCGGTACGTTCGGGGGCAAGGTGGTTAATATCTTCGATTCGCGCTTCGTACTGCGGCCCGATAACACGCTCTACGCCGCCGCCATCTGCAACGAGCGGGTTACCGGCCTCTACCACAGCCTCAAGCTGGTGAAGTTTGACTTTGCGGGCGAAGCGGACATGAAGTTTGCCCCCGAAGTGGAGCTTACCGCTAACTACCTGGCCGAGGTAAACAAAGCCGTGGGTGGCACGCCCGCCAAGCGCCTGGAAGATGTGTACCTGACCGACATCCTGCTCACCGACGACAAACAGGTAGTAGTGCTGGCCGAGAAGAAGTACGAGGAAGGCGGCGAAGGCTCGCCTGGCCACACCCGCGAGCTGCACCTGTTCGGCTACAACGAATTCCTGACGCCCAGCTGGCGCAGCATCGTAGCCAAAGACCAGGTAGCCCCCGCCGCCGACGGCTACAGCAGTATCGGCTACCGCGCCGCCACCTTCGGCCCCGAGGTGCAGCTGCTTACCTGGGAAAAACTCAAGGGCAAATCCGACCTCTACCTACGCCGCCTGAACGTGGCTACCGGCGTTGTAAGCGACCCGAAAGGTCTGGGCCTGAACGTGGCCGCCGACCAGAACCTGGCCTACGTCAAGGACTTCACCACTTGGCTTGACCCCAAAACCATCATTGGCGTCAGCCGCCCCAGCAAGAAGTCGGCCGCCCTGATGCTGAATAAGATAGTCCTAAAATAAGGATCACGGATTAGCACGGACTTAAACGGATTACACGGATTTTGTAGACGAAGCTCTGCTTCCCGCCAGTTTAAAACAGAAAGCGCCCCTTCCCGCATTTGCCGGGAAGGGGCGCTTTTCGCTAACAGCTAACAGCTAACAGCTAACAGCTAAGCTTACGGGAAGATGCCGAGCGACTGGTAGCTGACGCCGATTTTCTCGATGGCGCTATAGAAAGCGGCCGTGCGCATGTCGGTAATGCCGGGCACCTCATCCATTACTTTGCGGATGGACTGGTAGGCGGTAATCATCGTGTCTTCGAGGCCCGAGTGTACGAGGTCGATTTCGTCGGCGCCGTGGATGATGGACTGGCGCTCCTCGTCGGAAACCGTGCGGCCGGTGGTGCGCTCGATGGTGGCGACCAGGCGGCGCATGGCGCCTTCCTCGGCCCGCTTGCCCATGCGGCCGAAGCGCACGTTCGACAGGTTTTTCAGCCACTCGAAGTACGATACGGTTACGCCGCCGGCGTTGAGGTAGAGGTCGGGCAGAATCAGGATGCCCCGCTCCAGCAGAATTTTCTCGGCCGGCTGGGTGGTGGGGCCGTTGGCGCCCTCGGCCACGATTTTGGCCTTGATTTTGGCCGCGTTGCCCTCGTGAATCTGGTTTTCCAGCGCGGCGGGCAGCAGCACATCGCACTCATATTCGAGCAGTTCGAGCGAGTCGGCAATATCCTTGGCTCCTTCGAAGCCCAGGATGGAGCCCGTGTCCTGGCGGTGCTTGAACACGGCGGCTACGTCGAGGCCTTTCTCGTCGTAGATGCCGCCTTCGCGCTCGGCAATGCCTACGATGAGGGCGCCGGCTTTGTGGCAGAAGTTAGCGGCGTGGTAGCCCACGTTGCCCAGGCCCTGCACGATAATCTTCTTGCCCTCGATGCCCGGCAGCAGACCCGCTTTGGTGGTCATTGCCTCATCCATCAGCATTTCGCGCAGGCCGAAGAACACGCCCAGGCCGGTGGCCTCAGTCCGGCCCCGGATGCCGCCCTGGCCCACAGGTTTGCCCGTTACGCAGCCCAGGGCGTTGGTGTCGCCGTACTTGAAGGTCATGTAGGTATCGGCAATCCAGGCCATTTCGCGGCCGCTGGTGCCGTAGTCGGGCGCGGGCACGTCCATGCCAGGACCAATCAGGTTCTTCTTAATCAGCTCACTGGCATAGCGGCGCGTCACGCGCTCCAGCGTCTGCACGGAAGTGGTGCGCGGGTTGATTTTGACGCCCCCCTTGGCCCCGCCGAACGGCACGTCCACGAGGGCGCACTTAAAGGTCATCAGCGTGGCCAAAGCCATCACCTCGTCCTCATCAACGGCCATGCTGTAGCGAATACCGCCTTTGCTGGGCAGCTTGTGGTGGCTGTGCTGCACCCGGATGCCCTCGAACACCTGCACATGCCCGTCAACCTCCACCGGGAAGTTAACCTTGTAGATGCTGTTGCAGGTCCGGATCTGGGCGATGATACCGGGGTCCAGCTTCGAAAAGCTGGCCGCGTGGTCGTAGAACTGCAGGACGCTGTCGTAGAACGCCTTGCCCTTCATTTGCTCGTTGGCCATAGTTAGGGGAAAATTGGGTGGGATAGTAACCTCCGCAAACGGCCAAAGCGGCCGCCGCGTTGTGCGAGGCCCGTAAGCTAGCAAAAAGAAACAGCCGCCCCCAATCCGGGAGCGGCTGTTTCGCTACGTCTTCTTACCCAACAGACAACGAGACGCTGATTCGTCTACAAAATCCGTGCAATCCGCTAAAATCCTTGCTAATCCGTGATCCTAGAAGGCGTACTCGTTGGCGGCAATCAGCACGTCGGCGATGCGGCGGCGGGCTTCCTTGGCGTTGAACAGGTCGGCCTTGGTGAAGCGCTTGAGGCCCATGGCCAGCAGGCGCTGCTCGTCGCCCTCGGTCATGGTGCCGATAGCGTCCTTACCGGCCTTGTTTACCTGGTCGACGGTGTCGTAGAGGTACACGCGAGCAATGTCGATCTGGGCCGACAGGGCCTCTTCGCCCTTGGCGGCCGCCTCTTTCTCCACGCGCAACAGCACGCTTTCGGCGGTGTACACTTTGATGGCCATATCGGCAATGTTCATCAGCACCTCCTGCTCTTTGGCCAGCGAGTTCATGTACTTCTGTACGGCCGTACCGGCCACCATCAGAATGGCCTTTTTGAGCTTGGCCACGGTCTTTTTCTCGGCGGCGAACAGGCCGGTTTCCTCTTCCAGGTTCATGTCCGGAATGGCCATCAGCTCCTGCTGCACGGCCTGGGCGGGGCCCATCAGGTCCAGCTCGCCCTTCATGGCCTTCTTCAGAATCATATCAACGGCCAGCATGCGGTTGATTTCGTTCGTGCCCTCGAAGATGCGGTTGATGCGCGAGTCGCGGTAGTTGCGGTCCATCGGGTAGTCGGCCGAGAAGCCGTAGCCACCGTAAATCTGCACGCCCTCATCCACCACGTAGTCAAGCACTTCCGAGCCTTCCACTTTCAGGATGGCGCACTCCACGGCAAACTCGCGGGCGGCACCCAGCAGGGCCTCGTTGTGGCTCTGGCCCTGGCTGAGCAGCTCCTGCTCCATGCGGGCAATGTCCATACCGGCGCGGTAAATAGCCGATTCCACGGCGTAAATCCGCACGGCCTGCTGGGCCAGCTTGAACTTGATGGCCCCGAACTTGCTGATGGGCAGCTTGAACTGCACCCGCTCGTTGGCGTACTTCACGCTCTGGGTAGCGCAGCCTTTGGTAGCCCCGAGGCAGGCGGCGGCCAGCTTGATGCGGCCGATATTGAGGATGTTAAAGGCAATCAGGTGGCCCTTGCCAATCTCGCCCAGTACGGCCGACTTCGGCACTTTGGCATCCGACAGGAACACCTGGCGGGTCGAGGAACCCTTGATACCCATCTTGTGCTCCTCGTTGCCGAGGGTCAGGCCGGGGGTGTCTTTCTCCACGATGAAGCCGGTGAACTTGTCGCCGTCAACCTGAGCAAACACGATGAATACGTCAGCGAAACCGCCGTTGGTAATCCACATTTTCTGGCCGTTGAGCACGTAATGCTCACCATCCTCGGTGGGCATGGCCTTGGTTTTGGCCCCCAGCGCATCGGAGCCCGAGCCGGGCTCGGTGAGGCAGTAGGCACCCATCAGCTCGCCGCTGGTGAGGCCGGGCAGGTACTTCTGCTTCTGCTCGTCGTTGCCGAAATACAGGATGGGCAGCATGGCAATGCCGGTATGGGCCGCGAAGGCCACCGGGAACGAGTGGCCCTTGCCCACGCCCTCCGTCACGCGGAGCGAAGTCGGGAAGTCCATATCAAGGCCGCCGAACTGCTCGGGAACACTCACGCCGAACAGCCCCAGCTCACCCGATTTCTCCATCAGCCCGCGCATCAGGCCTTCCTCGTGGTTGTCGAGGCGGTCGAGCAACGGCCACACCTCCTTGTCGACAAAGTCGAGGGCGGTCTGGTGCATCATGTTCTGCTCCTCCGAAAAATCGGCGGGCGTAAATACGTCCTGGGCGTTGGTTTCCTTGATAATGAACTCGCCGCCTTTCACAAGCTGGTTGGCTACTTCCATGATGGGGTTGATTTTGAAGTGGAATCAAAAGAAAACTGTTCGGCTTGCCTACTACTTAGGGGTTAGGCGGCGGGCCGTTACTCGTAGCGCAAGATAACAAAATTTGTTATGCTTGCCGAGTAGTTTGTGGAAAGAAAACCCCGAAATGCCTTCCGGGGTTTTCGGTACTGGTTACAGGTCAGGAGAAGAACTTGGTGAATGAATCAGTTTCCCATTCGCCCCAACAGAGCAGTTGCTGCAAATAAGCGTCTGTGTAACCATCCCCATCCTTTTCAAGAACTAAAGCAATTTCAGGACGATTTGACAGCCAACTCTTCAATAACTGCTGCTCGTCAAGTGAAACAGCCTTCCGATTCGCTAGAGAAACCACTGTCAAATCGCCAAGCTGTCCAAACAATCCTAACTGATTTGCATCAGCAAAGCTGGCCATCGCTTCTAAAAACGGCTTCTGGTTAGCTTCGTTTATTTCCGGTTTCAGTTCAAATTTAAGCTTCCAAGCAAGCTCTTGATACGGTCCCATCTTAGCGCCTCGAAGTTGCTCGTCGGTGAAATCCATATCAGTTATTGACCTGTAAAAACCGCTACTTCAGCAGCTCGTAGATGCCAGCCACGCCCTGGCCGCCGCCCACGCAGGCGGTTACCATGCCGTACTTCTGGCCGCGGGCGCGCAGCTCGTGGAACAGTTGGATGCTGAGCTTAGCGCCGGAGCAGCCCAGCGGGTGGCCGAGGGCAATGGCGCCGCCGTTCACGTTCACCTTGCTCTGGTCCATGTCCAGCTCGCGCATCACGGCCAGGCTCTGGGAAGCGAAAGCCTCGTTCAGCTCAAACAGGTCGATGTCCTGGAGCTTCATGCCGGCCTGCTTGAGCGCCTTCGGAACGGCCTTGATGGGACCCATGCCCATGATGCGCGGGTCGATGCCCTCGGTGGCGTAAGTGACCATGCGGGCAATGGGCTCCAGGTTCAGCTCCTTCACCATGCGCTCCGACATCACGATAACGAAGGCCGCCCCGTCGGAAGTTTGTGAGGAGTTGCCGGCCGTTACCGAGCCGTTGGCGGCGAATACCGGGCGCAACTTGCCCAGCACTTCCACCGACGTATCGGCGCGGGGCCCCTCGTCGGTGTCGACTACGTAGGAGCGGGTTTTCTTTTTGCCGGTGGCCGGGTCGAGGTAGGTTTCGTTGACGGTGATGGGCACGATTTGCTCCTTGAACCGGCCTTCCTCGATGGCCTTGATGGCCTTCTGGTGGGAGTTGTAGGAGAACTGGTCCTGGTCCTGGCGGCTGATGTTGTAGTCCTGGGCTACGGCTTCGGCGGTGAGGCCCATGCCGAGGTAGTAGTCGGGGTGCTTCTGGGCCAAGTTGTAGTTGGGCACCGTTTTCCAGCCCACGGTGGGCACCAGGCTCATGCTCTCGGTGCCGCCGGCCACGATGCAGTCGGCCATGCCGGCCGCGATTTTGCCGGTGGCCATGGCAATGGTTTCCACGCCCGAGCCGCAGTAGCGGTTCACGATGAGGCCCGACACGTTCATGGGCAGAGCCAGCAGCGAAATCAGGCGGCCCATTTGCAGGCCCTGCTCGGCTTCGGGCACGGCATTGCCCACCATCACATCATCAATGCGGGTGGGGTCGAGGGCGGGCACCGAGGCCACGAGGTGCTTGATGACGTCGGCGGCCAGGTCGTCGGGGCGGGTGAAGCGGAAACCGCCGCGGGTGGCTTTGCCCACGGCCGTGCGGTAACCGGCTACGATATATGCGTTCATATTTTTAAGTCTTAGAGAAGGTGGGGAATTAGAGTTAGGCTAGCTCCCCTCCTTGGATAAGGAGGGGTCGGGGGTGGTTGGCAATCGGTGAACAATTCCGGAAACCAGTTCCAGTAATCGTTCTAACAGCATCAACCACCCCTAGCCCCTCCTTTCCAAGGAGGGGAACTAGTTCTTAGCTCTAGTTACGCAGCGGTTTGCCGGTCGTGAGGATGCTTTGGATACGCTCCAGCGTTTTCCGCTCGCCGGTGAGGCTCAGGAAGGCTTCGCGCTCCAGGTCCAGCAGGTACTGCTCCGATACTTCGGTGGGGGCACTCAGGTCGCCGCCGCACATGATGAAGGCCAGCTTGTTGGCAATTTTCACGTCGTGGTCGGAGATGTAGTTGCCCTCCTTCATGGCGTGCACGCCCGTCAGGAACATGCCCAGCGCGCCCTTGCCGTGGACTTTGATGTTGGTTTTCTGCACGGGCTGGGTGTAGCCGGCGTCGGCCAGCTCGATGGCGGCGGCTTTGGCCTGGGCGATGACGCGGGTGGAGTTCACCACGATTTCGTCGCCGCGGCGCAGGAAGCCCAGGTCGAAGGCTTCGGCGGCCGAGGTCGACACCTTGGCGGTGCTCACGGTCATGAAGGTGTTGCGGAGCAGGTTGTACTCGGGCTCACCCTCCTCGTATTTGAGGGCGGTGCGCAGGGTCATTTCCTTGGTGCCGCCGCCGGCCGGAATCAGGCCCACGCCAAATTCCACGAGGCCCATGTAGGTTTCGGCCGCCGCTACTACGCGGTCGGCGTGCAGGTTCAGCTCGCAGCCGCCGCCCAGGGCCAGGCCGTGGGGCGCGCTGACCACCGGAATGGAGCTGTAGCGCATCCGCATCATAGCCTGCTGGAACTGGGCAATCATCAGGTTCAGCTCGTCGTACTCCTGGTCGAGGGCGAACATGTACACTAGCCCTAAGTTGGCGCCGGCCGAGAAGTTCGGCGCGTCGTTGCCCACCACGAGGCCGCGGAAGTCCTTTTCGGCCAGCTCCACGCCCTTTAGCAGACCCTGGATTACGTCGGAGCCCAGCGCGTTCATCTTGCTGTGGAACTCCACGTTCAGGATGCCGTCGCCGAGGTCGAGCACCGAGGCGCCGGCGTTTTTCCAGAGCACCTTGCCGGTGGCCCGCAGGTTGTCGAGAATGATGAAGTTCTCGACGCCCGGAATGGCCTGGTAGCTCTTGCTGTCGAGGTCGTAGAACTGCTTTACGCCCGCCTCGCTCACCTTATAGAAGGTTTCGTGGCCGGCATTCAGCATCTCCTCCACCCAAGGCGCTACGGTTTTGCCTTCGGCCTGGGCCAGTTCCAGGCCCTTTTTCACGCCCAGCGCGTCCCAGGTTTCAAACGGACCCATGTCCCAGCCGAAGCCGGCGCGCAGGGCGTCGTCAATCTTGTAGAGGGCATCGGTGATTTCGGGAATCCGGTTGCTTACGTAGGCAAACAGTCCCGCGAAGGTCTTGCGGTAGAAGTCGCCGGCCTTGTCTTTGCCGGCCACCAGCACCTTAAACCGGTCGGCCAGCTTCTCGATGGGCTTGGTGCTTTCGAGCGTGGCGAACTTGATTTTCTGGCTGGCCTTGTACTCCAGTGTATTCAGGTCGAGGGCCAGAATGGCCGTTTTGCCCTTGTCGTCCTTGGTTTTCTTGTAGAAGCCCTGGCCGGTTTTGTCGCCCAGCCACTTGTTCTCGCCCATCTTTTTCAGATAGTCGGGCAGGGCAAATACGGCTTTAGCTTCGTCGTTGGGCAGGTTCTGAGCGAGGCCGTTGGCCACGTTCATCAGCGTATCGAGGCCCACCACATCGGAAGTCCGGAAGGTAGCCGACTTGGCGTGGCCGATAACCGGGCCCGTCAGCTTATCCACTTCCTCCACCGACAGGCCCAGCTGCTGCATCACCTGAATGACATCCATGATGGCAAACACGCCCACGCGGTTGGCAATGAAGGCGGGGGTATCCTTGGCCAAAACGGTGGTTTTGCCCAGGTACAGGTCGCCGTAGTGCATCAGGAAATCCACTACCGCCTGGTCCGTGTCCGGAGTCGGGATGATTTCGAGCAGCTTCAGGTAGCGCGGCGGGTTGAAAAAGTGGGTGCCGCAGAAGTGCTTTTTGAAGTCGTCCGAGCGGCCTTCGGTCATCAGATGAATCGGGATGCCCGAGGTGTTCGAAGTAATCAGGGTGCCGGGCTTGCGGAACTGCTCCACGCGCTCGAACAGGCTCTTTTTGATATCGAGCCGTTCTACCACTACCTCAATCGTCCAGTCGCAGCCGGCAATGTCCTTGAGGTTGTCGTCGAAGTTGCCGGTTTTGATGCGGCTCACATCGGCCTTGCGGTAGAGCGGCGAAGGGTTGGCCTTCACCGTGGCCTCCAGGGCGCTGTTGACGAGGCGGTTTTTCACGGCCGGCGAGTCCAGCTTGAGGCCCTTGGCCTCCTCGGCGGGCAGCAGTTCTTTCGGAGCAATGTCGAGCAGCAGCACCTGCACCCCGATGTTGGCGAAGTGGCACGCAATGCGCGAGCCCATCACCCCGGAGCCCAGTACGGCTACTTTTTTGATGGTACGATTCATATTGGTGGGTAGTGGTTGATTTTTAGTTGTCAGTGCTTAGTTGTCAGTTGTCGGTGCTCGGATGGTTTGCATATGCCTGGCTTCGCTTTCACAAGCCAAATCACTAACAACTAAGCACTGACAACTGACAACTAAAAAAACCCGCTACGCAGCCGACGATTCGGGCGAGCGTAGGGGCTTGAGCTTGAAATTGTCGTACATGGTTTTGCCCTCAATCATGCCGGTAATCTGGCTCACGACGCGGAAAAAGACGTCCAGCTCGCTCTGCGGAATTTCCTCGCGCACCTTCAGGTTGAAGTGGCGCACGGTCTGGCGCGAGATTTCCTTGTTGCGCAGGCCATCCTCGGTCAGGAAGATGCGCACCGAGCGTTTGTCGTGGGTGTCGGCCTGTTTGTAAATCAGCCCCTTTTCTTCCATCGAGCGCAATATGCGGGTCAGGGAGCGGGTTTCGAGGCCCAGCAGGGGCGCGATTTTGGTCGCGGGCGTGCCGTTTTCCTGGTCGATGTTCAGCAGCACGAAACCAATGCTGGTGGTAATATCATGCTTGGCCGCCTGCGTATTGTACATGCGCGAAATGGCGTGCCAGGCAACCTTGATATTGTAATCGACGGTTTCTTCGGGGGTCATGGGAGTGTATCGCAAGTCCGGTAAACATACGGAAAATATGTTATGCTTGCATACTATCTACCGTGAAAAAAGTTTTGACCTCCTGCTTCTGACAACCAGCACCATTTGATGGCAGCTTAAATAGTAAACGCCCTGTAGCAAGGCTCCGGGGCGTTTACATTGTCAGTGGCAGCGACTCTGAATTAGTCGTACAACCCGTCAATCAGGTCCTTGTTGTTGGCGGTAATGGCTTTGCGCTTTACCTTCATGGTAGGCGTCATCTCGCCCGATTCCACGGTCCAGTGCTCGGGCAGCAGCACAATTTTCTTTACCTGCTCCCACTTGGCGAAGCTCTCGTTGTATTTGTGCACGAGGTCTTCGTACATCTTCACCACCTTCTCGTTCTTCACCATTTCGGCCGGTCCGCCCTCGCAGGCCACGTTGTTGCGCTTGCACCAGCCCTTCAGGTCATCAAAGGAAGGAACAACGAGGGCCGAGGCGAACTTCTGTCCGTCGCCGACCACCATGCACTGCTCGATGAGCGGCGACTCCTTCATCTTGCCCTCCAGCACCTGCGGGGCAATGTACTTGCCGCCCGAGGTCTTGAACATCTCCTTCTTGCGGTCGGTAATCTTGAGGAACCTGCCCTGCACCATCTCGCCGATGTCGCCGGTATGGAACCAGCCGTCTTCGTCGAACTCCTTGGCCGTCAGTTCGGGCTGGTTATAGTAGCCCTTCATCACCGACTCCGACTTGGTGAGAATTTCCCCATCGGCCGCAATCTTGACCTCCGTGTTGTCGACAATGGGGCCCACGGTGCCAATCATGTTTTCCTCGGGGTCGTAGCCGCCCACGGCAATTACGGGCGAGGTTTCGGTGAGGCCGTAGCCCTCCATTACGGGAATGCCGGCCGACCAGAACACACGGGCCAGGCGCGGCTGCAGCGCCCCGCCCCCGCTCACGATGCAGCGCAGGTTGCCGCCCAGCGCCTCGCGCCACTTGTTGAAGATAAGCTTGTTGGCCAGCTTGAGCTGGGTGTTGTAGAGGAAGCCGTGATTTTCCTGGTTGTCGTACTTAAGGCCCAGGTTGAGCGCCCAGAAGAACAGGTTCTTCTTGATGCCCTCCAGCTCGTGCCCTTTGGCCACAATCTTGTCGTACACCTTTTCGAGCAGGCGGGGCACGGTGGTGAAGATCTGGGGCTTCACCTCGCGCAGGTTGTCGGCAATGGTTTCCATGCTCTCGGCGTAATAAATGCTCACACCGTTGATGAGGTAGAGGTGAGTAACCATACGCTCGAAGATGTGGCAGAGCGGCAGAAAGCTCAGGGCAATGTCATTCTTGGTTACCGGCACAAACCGCTGGGTATTGCGGCAGTTGCTGAGGATGTTGTTATGGCTGAGCATGACGCCCTTAGGCTTGCCCGTAGTGCCCGAGGTATAAATAAGCGTCAGCAAATCATCGGGCTCGACGGCGGCTTTGAGTGGCTCCAGGTCGGCGGGGTTGCCCTGCTGGCCCATTTTCAGCAGCTCGCTGAAGTGGCGGGCCCCTAGCAGCTTATCGAAGGTGAACACGTGGTCGGCCGGTACATCGAGGCCGTCGATGGCCTCCGTTACCTTGTCGAGCAGCTTCTGGTCGGACACCAGCACGGCTTTCACCCCGGCATCCGCGAAAATAAACTTGTAGTCCTCGGTGGTGATGGTGGGATACATCGGCACGCTTACAGCGCCCAGCTGGGCAATGGCGAAGTCGGCAATCATCCACTCGGGCCGGTTCATCGAAATCAGGGCCACTTTGTCGTCTTTGCCGATGCCGAGGGCCCGGAGGCCCAGGCTGGTTTCGTTTACCTGCCGAACCACCTCATCGGTGCTCATGGGCTGGTAGTGGCCGTCGATTTTAGCGGCTAAGCAGTTGGGCTTATTGAACTGTTTCTGTAAGCGGGGCAGAATATCGAACGTGCGACGGATTTCCATGAGCGGCGAACTGTGCGGAGATGGGAGTTGAGGAGAGAAAGACGAGCGGGAAACGGCAGCGCATCGGCCCCGACCAGGGTTTAGGGCAGCTTAAGTAACTGCTTTTTTCCCGAAACTTCCGCCGTTACCGCCCAAAAACGGCGGGGCGCGTGGCCGGGTTTTGCGTAGCTTTGCCCAACGCCCCTTCCGCGCCCGATGAATCTGGCTATCTTTTTCGATCCGCTGCCCGAAGAGCTCGTACCCGCCGGTGCTCCCGCTACGGTACTGGCCGGGGCTGTTTCGGCCTTTACCGGCGGCACCTTTCCCGACTGGCGCACCGCCGACCTAGCCCTGATTGGCCTGGATGAGTGGCGCGGCAGCGCCGCCGGCGAGCCGGCCGGCCACGGCGCCAACGCCGTGCGCCGCCAGCTCTATCAGCTCCAGAAAGGCAGCAGCCCGTGCCGCCTCGCCGATTTGGGCAACCTGCGCCCCGGCCTCACGCTGGAAGACACGTACCAGCGCCTGCGCGAAATAATTGCCGCCCTGCTCGAACAGGGTACCGTAGCGCTGCTGCTGGGCGGTTCCCACGACCTCGACTACGGCCAGTTTCTGGCTTACGAAACCCTGGAGCGGGCCGTGAGTTTTGCCACCGTGGATGCGCGCGTGGACATGGCCGAGCCCGGAGGCAGCGCCGCGCCCGAAGACAGCCACCTGCGCCGCATGCTCCTGCACGCGCCCAGCTTCCTGTTCAACTTCTCGCAGCTGGCCCACCAGCAGTACCTGGTAGCCCCCGACGTGCTGGCGGCGCTCGAAAAGCTGCACTTCGAAACCCTGCGCGTGGGCCAGATCCGCGACGATATCCGGCAGGCCGAGCCGCTGCTGCGTCAGGCCGATTTCGTGAGCTTTGATATAGCCGCCATCCGCTGGCAGGATGCGCCGGGCTACCAACCGGCCAACCCCTTCGGCCTCACCAACGAGGAGGCCGCCAAGCTGGCCTGGTACGCCGGCTGCAACGACCAGCTTACGTCGTTCGGCCTCTACGGCTACCGCCCCGACCACGACCCCCACGGGCTGGCGGCGATGGTGCAGGCTACCATGCTCTGGTATTTTGTGGAGGGCTATTACTACCGCCGCCGCGAAACCGAATTCCGCGGGCCCACTTTCATCCGCTACGCCGCCGGCCTGCACGGCCCCGCCCGCTACGCTCAGTCGCACCCCGGCGGCCCGACTGACGAGGAGGAAGAGGACGGCCCCGACCGTATCGTGTTTTACAAGTCGCGCCAGACCGACCGTTGGTGGATGGAAGTGGTGAACCTGACTGGCAACGCCCGCCGCGTGGTACCCTGTAGCTACCAGGACTATCTGCGCGCCGCCCAGGGCGACGTGCCCCACCGCTGGATTCTTACGCAGGCGCTGTTGGGGTAAGGAGTTAAACGTTAAATGTGAAAAATGACGGGGCAGAAAGCCGATTTTGAGCCAATTACGGGCGACGGGCGGCCGGTAGCCGAGCAGCCGGTTTACACCCGTGGGCAGCTGGCGCTACGCAACGGGCAGGACCGCGACGAAATCTGGGTGGGATTTCGGGGGCTGATTTACGACGTGTCCCGCTCGCGGCTCTGGAAGCGCGGCAACCACTACGAGCACTGGGCCGGCCAGGACCTGACCCGCGAACTAGAGAAAGATGCCCCCCATACCGCCAACGTCTTCGACCGGTTTCCCGTAATCGGCCGGCTGGCGTAGCACGGGGCTCGGCTGTGGCACGGACTTCGGTCTGTTGCCCGAATACCTGGCCGACCTCCCCTACTGCCCGGCCCTTTCACTGTTCCACACGTTATCGGGCTACGGACTGAAGTCCGTGCCGCCCTCTTCACCCCACGCCTCCGCCCATGACCACCGAAAGCCCCTCCGAATTCAACCACCTCGAAACGCTGCCTACCGCCGCGCTGCTGGCCGGCATGAACCAGCTCGACCAGACCGTACCGCAGGCCGTGGCCCGGGCGCTGCCGCAGCTGGAGGCGCTGGTAGAGGCCACCGTGGCGCGGCTGGGCGCCGGCGGGCGGCTGTTCTACATCGGGGCCGGCACCAGCGGCCGGCTCGGTATTCTGGATGCCTCGGAATGCCCGCCTACCTTCGGCGTGCCGCACGGCGTGGTTGTCGGCATCATTGCCGGCGGCGACACGGCCATCCGCAAGGCGGTGGAAAACGCCGAGGACGACGCCCAGCAGGCCTGGCAGGACTTGCAGGCGTACGACATTACCGCTAAGGATATCGTGGTGGGCATTGCCGCCTCCGGCCGCACGCCCTACGTAATCGGCGGGCTGGAGCAGGCCCGGCAGCACGGGCTGGCCACGGGCTGCATCGTGTGCAACGCCGATTCGGCGGTGGCGGCGGCGGCCGAGTTTCCGGTGGAAGTGGTAACGGGCCCCGAGTTCGTGACGGGCAGCACCCGCCTCAAGGCCGGCACCGCCCAGAAGCTGGCCCTCAACATGCTCACCACAGCCACCTTTATCCGGCTGGGCCGCGTGAAAGGCAACAAGATGGTGGATATGCAGCTCAGCAACGCCAAGCTGGTAGACCGCGGCGAGAAGATGCTGATGGACGAGCTGGGCCTGGAGCAGTCGAAGGCCGCCGAGTTGCTGGAGCTGCACGGCTCGGTGCGGGCGGCGCTGGCGGCGTATAGCGGGCATTAGAATTCAGCTGTTAGCTGACAGCCGTTAGCTGTTGGCTTTCTTTCTAATTGCCTGAGTGGATTAGGGTGCAGCAGGAAACCAGCGGGCTTTTTTCGGAGTTAGCAGGAACCAGCAGGCGTGGGCCTCGCTGAAGACGCTTTTTAATCGTCTTTCGCCTCGAATCGTGCGGGCTGGCTTCTTGCACTTTTCAGTTGGTGCAGGGCCATGTAACTCCAGAAAAAAGCTAACAGCTAGTAGCTGAAAGCCAATAGCTTAAACAACATGCACACCATCGAACCCCATTACGCCTGGCTGGACCAGTACTCGGCCTCCGACGACCCGCTTTCTCCGCTGCACGAGGCCGAAAATAGTCTCGATTCCTACGTTAACACCATCTACGGGTATTACATCCATCCGCAGTGGGACAGCCTGGGGTCCGACACGCTGTTTCTGAAGATTCTGTTCGTGGATTACGAGCTGGGCGCGGCCATTATCGAGTTCATCGGCGAATGGAACGACGCCATCGAAAACGACGTGATGGAGCTCAAGCGCAACATCATTGACCTGATGACGCACGAGGGCATCCGCAAATTCATCCTCATCGGCGAAAACGTGTTCAACTTCCACGGCTCGGAGGATGATTACTATGAGGAGTGGTTTGAGGACGTGGAGGACGGCTGGATTGCGGCCGTGAACTTTCAGGAGCACGTGAGCCGCGAAATGCGCCAGTACAACATCGACTCCTACCTCAACTTCGGCGGCCAGCTCGACGACCTGCCCTGGCGCACCTACCCACCGCACAAGCTGTTCGAAGTGGTTGATGGGCTGCTACAGCGCCGGTTGGGCTAAGCGGGGCAGCTATAAGCACAAAAAAAGAGGCTTCCCGCTCGCGGGAAGCCTCTTTTTGCATCCGGTGAAGGATGCTGCCGTAATTACTGGGCAGGAACGGTAGCAGGAGCCGTGGCAGGAGCATCCATGGCATCAGCCTGGTTCTCCATAGCGTCAGCCTTGGCATCAGCCGAGTCACGAACCATGTCAGCCTTCTCTTCCATAGCGTCAGCCTTCATTTCGCCGGCCTCTTCTACGTTGTCAGCAGCTTGCTCCTGAGCATCTTCGGTTTTGCTGTCGCACGAAGCGAACGAGAACGAAGCGGCGGCCAGGGCGAGGAACAGTACTTTTTTCATGATGGGGGGTTGTTGGAATTTGAAAAGTCGGTTTGAACAAACCAGCCCGATATTTCCGGCTGATTTGGGTCTTTATACTCAAACGGCCGGCAGGTAACCCGACGACCCGAGAAAAAAGAAATATTTTTTCGGGCACTGCCTTAACTTGTTGATTGTCGGGCCGCAACAGTCGTTTATTTCTTGCGGAACACGATGCCGATGGGTACCCCGGTGAAGTCGAAATGCTCGCGCATCCGGTTTTCGAGGTAGCGGCTGTAGCTCTCTTTCACGTACTGCGGCAGGTTGCAGAAGAAGGCAAACACCGGGTTGTGCGTAGGCAGCTGGGTGGCGTACTTAATGCGCACCATCTTGCCCTTCTGGATGGGCGGCGGATACTTCTCAATCTCCTTGAGCATCACCTCATTCAGCTCCGAAGTGGAGATTTTGCGGCGCTTGTTGTTGTACACCTCAATGGCCGTTTCGATGGCCTTGTGCACGCGCTGCTTGGTGAGCACCGAGGTAAAAATGACGGGCGGATACGCGATGGGCGCAATCTTCTCCATGATTTTCGCCTCGAACTCCTTGGCCGTGTTGGTTTCCTTGTTCTCGATCAGGTCCCACTTGTTCACCAGAATCACAATGCCCTTGCGGTTCTTGTCGGCCAGGCCGATGATGTTCACGTCCTGCGACTCGATGCCGCGGGTGGCGTCGAGCATCACCACGCACACGTCGGCTTCTTCCAGGGCCCGCAGCGAGCGGAGCACCGAGTAGAATTCCACATCCTCGTGCACCTTGGTTTTGCGGCGCAAACCGGCCGTGTCCACCAGCATGAACTCGTTGCCGAAGGCGTTGTAGCGGGCCTGGATGGAGTCGCGGGTGGTGCCGGCAATATCAGTGACGATGCTCCGGTCGGTGCCCAGCAGCAGGTTCACGAACGACGACTTGCCCACGTTGGGCCGGCCTACAATGGCAATTTTGGGAATGCCCAGATCGGGCTCCTCCACGCCTTCGTCCTCGAAGTGGCTCACTACGGCATCGAGCAAATCGCCGGTGCCCGAGCCGCTGGCCGAGGAGATGGGGTAGATTTCGCCGTCGCCTACGCCCAAAGCGTAGAACTCGCCGGCCGAGTGGATGCGGTTGTTGGTATCGGCCTTGTTGGCGACGATGTAGATGGGCTTTTTGCCCTGGTAGCGGCGCAGTACGCTGGCAAATTCCTCGTCGAGGCTGTGCACGCCGGCAATGGTGTCCACCATAAACAGCACCACGTCGGCCTCGTCAATAGCCAGCTTTACCTGCTTGTTGATTTCGCCCTCGAAGATGTCGTCGGAGTTGTGCACGTAGCCGCCGGTATCGATGACGGTGTAGTACTTGCCCGTCCAGTCGCCGTAGCCGTAGTGCCGGTCGCGGGTCACGCCGCTCTCGTCGTCCATGATGGCTTTGCGCTGACCGACGAGGCGGTTGAAAAGGGTCGATTTGCCCACGTTGGGGCGCCCGACAATGGCAATGGTGTTCTTCATATGTCTGACTCCAGCCGCCGGCCCGACCAGGTTCGGCAGTGCCCGGAGTAGTTAAGTGAGTGTGTGAGTGGTCGGAAATGGTATCAGTGCAACCGCTTTTTCGGTGGCTGAGTGCTACTGTTTTTCAGCTTAATTTCAATTATTCCCTGCGACGCCCTAGTACCATACAGCACCGTCAGTTGCTTGTCCCGGTTAAGCGAAACAGACGCTACATTCTGTAACGTGTAATAATCCAGGCTATCTGCCGGGAAGAACCGCCCATTGAGTGTCAGGGGTAAGTAGGCCGTTTGTTTCCTTATAGCTGGCAGACCAACTGAATCTTTAGCTGCTGACAGCTCACCCCTTACAGCCATGTAGCAAGCGGGGGTTTGCGGTGGCGTAACAACCGTCTGCATTGCTGCTACCAGCAGTCTGAGGTCGCTCGGAGCCTTATTGGTTTGTGCCCGAGCAGTTAAACCAAGGGCGAGGGAAAGACAGATAGTAAGAGCTTTCATCATCGGGTCAGGTGTTATGTGGTTTCTTTTAGATGCATAGCGCCTAAAAATTCCACACAACACTACTGGCTGTATCCAAAGCGGTTCAACGCTTTGGGGTCGGTGCGCCAGTTTTCGTCTACTTTGACGTAGGTTTCGAGGAAGACTTTCTTCTGGAAGAACTTTTCCATCTCTTCGCGGGCCCAGGTGCCGACCTTTTTGAGGGCCGCGCCCTGCTGGCCGATGATGATGCCTTTCTGGCTGGCGCGCTCCACGTAAATCACGGCCCGGATGCGGATGATGGTTTCGTCTTCCTTGAACTCCTCGATGCCTACCTCGCAGCTGTAGGGTACTTCTTTTTTGTAGAGCTTGAAGATTTTCTCCCGAATCATTTCGGCGGCGAAAAACCGCTCGGGCTTGTCGGTTAGCTCGTCTTTGGGGTAGTAGGGCGGGTGCACGGGCAGGTAGCCCAGCACCAAATCGAGCAGCTCGCCGGTGCCAAACTTTTCGAGGGCCGAGATGGGCAGCACCCGCGCCGCGTTGGGCAGGTGCTCGCGCCAGTAGTCCACCTTCGTTTCCACCTCTTCCTGGTCGGCCTGGTCGATTTTGTTCACCAGCAGCAGAATGGGCGTGTCCACCATCTTGCGCAGACGCTCCACTACCGGTTCCTCGTCGTGCTTTTCGTAGATATCGGTCACGAACAGCACCACGTCGGCATCTTCCAGCGACGAGTACACGAACGACATCATGGCGTTGTGCAGCTCGTACTTGGGCTGAATGATGCCGGGCGTATCGGAATACACGAGCTGGAAGTCGTCGCCGTTGAGGATACCCAGGATGCGGTGGCGCGTGGTCTGGGCCTTGCTGGTGACAATGCTCAGCCGCTCACCCATCAGGGCGTTCATGAGCGTAGACTTGCCCACGTTGGGTTTGCCGATAATGCTCACAAAGCCAGCGCGGTGCGGGGTAGGTTCGGTAGTCATTTCAGTAGCTGAAATTTGGGGTGCAAAGGTAACTCTTTTATAGGCTGTTAGCTAATACCTGTCAGCCAACAGCTTTTTTGTGGGCTGATTAAGGATAACCGGCCACCTTTGCGGTTACATAGCCAGTCAACAGCCCTCAGCAAACAATATTGCTGGCAGCTCCACCATCAAAAAAGCTAACAGCTAACCGCTAATAGCTATCAGCTCAAGAACATGTCTGCTTCCAACCAAGGCCGCATTGGCGTGCTACTCGTCAACCTCGGCACGCCCGACTCTCCCCAGACGCCCGACGTGCGCCGCTACCTCAACGAATTCCTGACCGATGCCCGCGTGGTGGATATGCCGGCCGCCATCCGCTACCCGCTGTTCCGGGGGCTAGTGGTGCCGCTGCGGGCGCCCAAGTCGGCCAAAATCTACCAGCAGCTCTGGACTGAGCGCGGCTCGCCCCTGCTCTACCACGGCCTCGATCTGCAAAAGCGAGTGCAGGAGCAGCTCGGCAACGACTACCTGGTAGCCTTCGGCATGCGCTACCAGAACCCGAGCGTGGAGAGTGCTTTGCAGGAGCTGCGCGACGCGGCCGTGAGCCGGATTATCGTGCTGCCGCTGTTTCCGCAGTACGCGGCGGCCAGCACGGGCTCGGTGCAGGAAAAGGTGATGGACATCGTGAGCAAATGGTGGATTGTGCCCAGCATCAGCTTTATCAGCAACTTCGTCGATGAGCCCGGCTTCATCGAAACCTTCGCCATGCTGGGCAAGGCCGAAATGGCCAAGCACGACTACGACCACATCGTGTTCAGCTACCACGGCATTCCGGAGCGGCACGTGCTCAAGGGCAGCCACAACGGCTACTGCAAGCTGGGCAACTGCTGCAACTCGTACAACAAAAACAACCGCTACTGCTACCGGGCGCAGTGCTTCGAAACCTCGCGGCAGCTGGGCAAGGCCCTGGGCCTTACGCCCGAGCAGTACACCACCACCTTCCAGAGCCGCCTGCAAAGCCGCCTCCGCGACCCGTGGCTGCAACCCTACACCGACGAGGTAATTAAGGAGTACCCCGCCAAAGGCATCCACAACGTGCTGGCCTTCTCCCCCGCCTTCGTCGCCGACTGCCTCGAAACCACCATCGAAGTGGGCGAGGAGTTCAAGGAGCTGTTCGAGGAAGCCGGCGGCAAGCATTGGCAACTCGTGCCCAGCCTCAACTCCGAACCCATGTGGGTAGAAGCGGTAGCCGGCATGATCCGGCGGAACTGAGTTGCCAGTTGCCAGTTGCCGGTTGCCGGTTGCCAGTAAAAAGAACGTCATTCTGAGCGGAGCGAAGAATCTCGCGTGCCACAGTAAACCCTGACGATTGGGTTACTGTGGCACGCGAGATTCTTCGCTCCGCTCAGAATGACGTGCTGGTTTTATCTGTTCTACTTCAGCCGGCGGCGCTGGTAGAAGGTGGCGGTGTCGTAGCTGGGCTGGTTGTAGAAATCGGCTTCCGGGTCGGAGGCGGCGGGCAGGCCCAGGTTGAGGGCGTGGAGCATGGCCTGCTCGTACTCGCGGGTTATCTGGATTTCGTTGTAGGGCGGATAGCGGACCACCGATTCGTAGGTGAGCGAGGGCACGAACACGTTGTCGGCTTCCTCGTCGAGGGCGGCCACGCCGATGGGCAGCAGGATATGGTTGTCGCGCGCATCGAGGCCCAGGCTGTCGTCGAGTTGCAGGTCGAGGTAGCGCACTTTCAGCGCGTCCACGTCTACAATCAGCTCGAACACCTGGCCGAACTGGCGGCCGTCGGCGCCCCGCACGGCCCAGCCGCGCACGTCGGGGTTGTCGTCGGCTACCTCGAACTCGGTGAGGTCGCGCAGGCGGCGCAGGTGCAGGCCCTGGGCCGAAGGAATGGGGTCGGAAGGAATTTCCATAGAAAGCAGTGTTGAAATCGGGAAGAGGAAAGCGGCCGGCCCTAGCGACCGGCGGGCGGCGCGTTGAGGGCCCGCAGCAGCTTGGTGGCCCGCTCGAAGTAGCTCCGTAGCGCCTGCTGTTCCTCGGTGGTGGCCGCCTGCCCGCTCAGGTCGGTGGCCTGGGCATTGAAGCGCTGGGCTTCGTCCTGGAGCTCGGGGTAGCCCTGCTGCTGGATGGCCTGCATAAGGTTGGAGGCGGCTACCAGGCCGGGCCGCAGGCGGGCGGCGGGCTCGTCGAGGCGGGCCGTGGCGCTGGTTAAATCGTCGCGCCGGGTCTGGATTTCGGGCGTGCGCAGGTCGTCGCGGTCGACGAGGCCGACCAGCGAGGAGGTGAGCAGGCGCAGGGCTTCGTGGCCGTAGCCGGGCCGGGCCGCGTCGCCGGCCACGAAAGCGGCCAGCACCTCGGGCGTCACCGGGGCGGTGGCGGCCATGTCGCCGGTCATGTCGGCTTCGGGGCGGGGGCCGGTTTCGGCGCCGATGAGCGTATCAGCGGGCACGAGCGGGGTTTCGGCCGGTGGCGGGGGGGGTGGGGGCGGCGTGCTGCGGGTAGCGTTTATTTCGGCCTTGAACAGAAACCAGGCGCCCAGGCCCACCACGGCCAGCACTACCAACAGTAGCAGCCAGGGGCTGGGGGCTTTCTTTTTGCGTTGAATGTTGATGTCGGCCATAGGAAAAGAAGTGTAGCGTGCGCTAGCCTTACGCGCGCCGGCCGCATTATGATGCGGCCAAAGCGGCGGCCAGGCGCAGCAAGCCGGCACCATACCCCTATATTCAGCTTTTCAACTGCTTTTGCCGCATGCACACCGATCCTTTTTTAGCCGAACTCCGCGACCGGGGCCTGCTGACACCCGGGCAGTCGGCCGCCATTGCCACCGACGAGCGCACCCGGCCCTTCTCGCTGCACTACGAAATCCGGACGCTGCTTTACCTGGGCATCACGCTGCTCAGCGGCGGGCTGGGCGTGCTCATCTACGAGCACCTCGACCAGATTGGGCACGGCGTGGTGGTGGCCGTGGTGGCGCTGCTGATGACCGCCTGCCTGACCTACGCCGCCCGGCACCGCCAGCCCTTCAGTTGGGGCCTGGTGCCGGGCAACAGCCTGCTGGCCGACTACCTGCTGCTGCTGGGCTGCCTGCTGTTTCTGGTGCTCGAAGGCTATTTGCAGGCGCAGTACGCGTTGTTTGGCGCCCGCTACGGCTTGGCGCTGGCACTACCGGCCGTGCTGTTTTTCGGGCTGGCCTACCGCTTCGACCACCGGGGTGTGCTTTCTATGGCCATTACCGCCCTGGCCGCCTGGGTGGGCCTGAATACGCAGCCGTTAGCCGTATTTAAGAACGATTTTTTGACTGCCTCCGTGAGCCGGGCCGCTATTGGCCTAGGCACAGTGCTACTGCTGGCTGGCTGGCTTAGCGAAACGCAAAACCGCAAGGCTCATTTTGCTTATACGTACATCCTGCTGGGGGGCAACCTGCTACTCGGAGCCGCTACCGCCGCCATGTTCGCCGACGTGCTACGCCCGATGATATTGCTGTTGCTGCTGGTTCTGGCCGTGAGTGCCGGGCTGTTCTGGTACGGTCGGCGGGTTCATTCGCACATTTTTCTGCTCATCGGGGCGGCTTATGGCTACGTGGCGTTTACCTACGGGTTGGGTGAGCTGATTGAGTGGGTTAAACTGGGCTTCCCTTTCGAGCTGGTACTGTTCTATTTCATGGCCTCCACCGCGGCAGCCGTCTGGTTTCTTACGCACCTCAAACGCCTGGCCGGCACCGCTGCTCATGAACAAGGCATATAACCCAATCTGGGCCCGCAACGAGGCCCTGCGCACGGCCGCCCAACGCTGGCACCGCCGGGGGCTGCTGCCGCTGGCGCAGTTGCAGGCCATTCGCGAAGCTTACCCGCTCGATTTCTACCGGCCCAACATCTACCTGCAAATTCTGCTGTTTCTGCTCACAACCTTGGGGTACCTGGCCACCAGCGGCTTAATTGCCATGTCGGCTTACGAGCTATTCGATTCCGTACTGAACTGGAGGGGGCAGATTAAAATCGGCGTTGTTACCCTGGCTGCGGCATTGGCCGGGCAGTTGGTATTGCAGCGCCTTATTACGTCCTCGCGCACTTACCGCGCCGGCTCAGACCAGGCGCTGCTCTACCTCAGTCTGGGTTTTGCCGCCATTGCCTGGCAGGCGTTTGTCGATGCCGCGCTGCCAAACGTTATCGACTTTCTGCTGCTCGATTCGCCCTATCTGGCGCTGTGGCTGCTGCCGATGCTGGTAATGCTGCTCTGGGCTACGGCCCGCTTCGGCGACGCGCTGCTGGCGGCCCTGAGCTATGCGGCAGTGCTGGGGCTGCTGGCCAACGGGCTGCTGCAATTCGGGTCTGGCCGGCTGGTGCTGCCGTTTGCCGTCATGGCAGTGGCCGCGGGCCTGTACCAGCTGGTGCGCTATCTGGCCGCCCGCACCGATTACTGGTATTACCGCAGCTGTTTTACCACGCTCGAAGTGCTGGCGCTGGCCACGTTTTACCTGGGCGGCAACTACCTCATCGTGCGCGAGGGCAACGCGGCCATCGGCGGGCTGCCGGTTTCCACGCAGATTCCCTTCGCGCCCGTCTTCTACCTGCTCACGGCCCTCGTGCCGCTGTTCTATATCTGGCAGGGCCTGCGCCAACACCGCCGGACGTGGCTGCTCACGGGTCTGGTGGCCCTGGCCTTTTCGGGCTTTACGGTGCGCTTCTACTACTCCGTGCTGCCGCTGGCCACGGCCAGCGCCCTGCTCGGCGCGGTCCTTATCGGGCTGATGGCCGCGGCCCTGCGCTACCTGCGCACGCCCCGCCACGGCCTCAGCGCCGACGCCGAAGATGGTTCCGCCGAGCGGCCCGGCCTCAACCTCGAAGCCCTCATCGTAGCCCAAACTGCCCACGCCCCCCAGGCCCCCGAGCCCGGCTTCCAGTTCGGCGGCGGCCAGAGCGGCGGCGGCGGGGCTGAAGGACAGTTTTAGGTGAGATATGAGACATGAGAAGTGAGACATGAGATGTGAGAAGTGAGAAGTGAGACATGAGTAGAGAGAAGTGAGAGGGGAGACTTCCGTGCTGACGACCCTAATTGATTGGGCTGTCAGCACGAAAGTCTCCCCTCTCACTTCTCTGTACTCACGTCTCATGTCTCACATCTCACATCTCACTTCTCAATACTCACTTCCCAACTAAGCATACATTTTCGCCAGCTGCTCCACGGCGTAATCCACCTCGGCTTCGGTGTTGTACTTGCTCATCGAGAAGCGGATGGTGCCGCGGGCGGGGTCGCAGCCCAGGGCGCTGAGCACGTGCGAGCCGGCGTTGGCACCGCTGGTACAGGCCGAGCCGCCCGACACGGCCACACGGTTGATGTCGAGGTTGAACAGCAGCATCTCGTTGAACGCGGAGGGCGGCAAACTCACGCTCAGCACCGTGTACAGGCTCTGGCCGGCTTCGGCCGAGGTGCCGTTGAATTCCACGCCCGCAATTTCGGCCCGCAGCTTCGAGATGAACCGGTCTTTGAGCGCCTGAATGTGGCGCTGGTGCTCGTCCATGTCGCGGTAGGCAATTTCGAGGGCTTTGGCCAGGCCCACAATGCCGTATACGTTTTCGGTGCCGGCGCGCTGGTTGCGCTCCTGCGAGCCGCCCTGAATCAGCGCGTCTACCGTCTGGCCGGCGCGGCGGTACAGGAAGCCCACGCCTTTCGGGCCGTGGAATTTGTGGGCCGAACCGACCAGAAAATTCACTGGCAGCTGCTGCACGTCGTGCTTGTAGTGGCCCATGGTCTGCACCGTGTCGGTATGGAAAACGGCCTGATGGCGGGCGCAGATTTCGCCGATGGCGGCCAGGTCGTTGAGGTTGCCGATTTCGTTGTTGGCGTGCATCAGACTCACGAACGTGCGCGGGTTGGTGGCCAGCAGTTCTTCCAGATGGGCCAGGTCGAGGCGGCCCTGGGCATCGTGGCGCAGGTAGCTGAGCTGCATCTCGCCGCTTTTTTCCAGCGCCTGCATGGTGTGCAGCACCGCGTGGTGTTCCAGCTTCGAGGTGATGCCGTGCCGGAGGCCCAGCGTGCGCACAGTGCCGCAGGCGGCGTAGTTGTCGGCCTCGGTGCCGCCCGAGGTAAACACGATTTCGGCCGGCGCGGCATTGATGAGGTGGGCTACCGTTTTGCGGGCGTTTTCGATGGCGGCGCGCACCTGCCGGCCGGGGCCATGAATGCTGCTGGGGTTACCGTAGTGAGTTTGCAGAAACGGCAGCATGGCCTCCAGCACCTCGGGGTCGAGCGGAGTGGTGGCGGCGTTATCGAAATACACGTTCATGGACGGGGCAGAAAGGCAGTAAAACCAGCCGGAAAAGTCGGCCAGCCGAATTCAGCCACAAAAATAGCGGATTCGCGGCGGCTACCGAACCGGGCCGGCCGGGTGCCGGCCCCAGGGCTGCCGGCATCCGGGCACAAAAAACCGGCCGGCAGCCCACCCAAAGGGCTTACTGCCGGCCGGTTTATTTTTGCCGCACTGCTAGGCAGCAGGTTAGTGGCTGATGATTTCCTTGATGTCGGCGATGATTTTGTTGGCCAGATGGTCGGCCGTGGCGTTGGATTCCGACTCGGCGTAGATGCGGATAATCGGCTCGGTGTTCGACTTGCGCAGGTGCACCCACTCCTTGTCGAACTCGATTTTCACGCCGTCGATAGTGTTCACTGGCTGGCTGGGGTAACGCTTCTCCATCCGGGCCAGCACTTGGTCGGTATCGATTTCGGGCGTCAGCTCGATCTTGTTCTTCGAGATGAAGTAATTGGGGTACGAAGCCCGCAGGTGCGTCATGGGCAGGCCGAACTTGGCCAGATGGCTCAAAAACAGCGCAATGCCCACCAGCGAATCGCGGCCGTAGTGCAACTCGGGGTAGATGATGCCCCCGTTGCCCTCGCCGCCGATAACGGCCTGGGTTTCCTTCATCTTGTTCACCACGTTCACCTCGCCCACCGCCGAAGCCGCGTACTGGCCGCCGTGCTTTTCGGTTACGTCGCGCAGGGCGCGGGTGCTGCTCAGATTGCTCACGGTGTTGCCGCCGCCCAGCTGGCCCAGCACGTAGTCGGCCACTGCCACCAGCGTGTACTCCTCGCCGAACATACTGCCGTCTTCGTTTACCAGCGCCAGCCGGTCCACGTCGGGGTCCACCACAATGCCCACATCAAAGGAGCCCTTCTTCATCAGATTGGCAATGTCGCGCAGGTTTTCGGGCAGCGGCTCGGGGTTGTGGGCGAAGTCGCCGGTGGGCTCGCAGAACAGCTTTTCGATGGTCGTGACGCCCAGCTGCTCCAGCAGCATCGGCACGGCAAAGCCCCCGCAGGAGTTCACCGCATCGACCACCACCCGGAAGTTTTTGGCCTGAATGGCGGCCTTATCCACCAGCGGCAGGGCCAGAATGGCGTCGATGTGCTGTTGCAGGAACGTGTCGTCGGTGGCATAGGTGCCCAGCTTGGTAACGGGCGCAAAGTCGAATGCCTCCGAGTCGCCCAGCGCCAGCACCTGCTGGCCGTCCTGGTCGGAAATAAACTCGCCCTTGTCGTTGAGCAGCTTCAGCGCGTTCCACTGCTTGGGGTTGTGCGAGGCCGTGAGGATGATGCCGCCGCCCGCGTTTTTAGCCGGCACGGCCATTTCGACGGTGGGCGTGGTGCTCAGGCCCAGGTCAATCACGTTGATGCCCAGGCCCTGCAACGTGGCCGAAACCAGCCGGCTCACCATGTCGCCCGAAAGGCGGGCGTCGCGGCCGATAACAATGGTATTGTTCTGCGTTTGTTGCAGCACCCAGGTGCCAAAGGCGGCCGCGTACTTGACAACGTCGATGGGCGTCAGGCCTTCGCCGGCCGCGCCGCCAATAGTACCCCGGATGCCGGAAATAGATTTGATAAGTGCCACGGAAAGTGCTGCTGAAGGTAGATGGGGCAAAATGACCCGTAAGCGGCCGCAAAAGTAACCAGTAGCCGCTGCTTTCCCTACGTAATTAACAACCCGGCCGGACGAGGCCGGCCCGGCCACTGCCTGACCAGAGGAGCCCTATCTCCGGGCCCTGTGTATATTTGGCCTGATGGAAAACCCCGCCCCTACTTCCCGAACTGAACAGTTGGCTGCTTTTGGCCGCCTGCTCGACGTGCTCGAACGCCTGCGTGCCGAGTGCCCCTGGGACCGGAAACAAACGCTCGAAAGCCTGCGCCACCTCACCATTGAGGAAACCTATGAGCTCAGCGACGCCATCATCCGCCACGATTTACCCGACCTGAAAAAGGAGCTCGGCGACGTGATGCTGCACCTCGTATTTTACGCTAAAATTGCCAGCGAGCAGGGCGCCTTCGATATTGCCGACGTACTTAACGCCCAGTGCGAAAAGCTGATCTTCCGCCACCCCCATATTTATGGCGACGTGCAGGCCGAGACCGAGGAGCAGGTAAAGCGCAACTGGGAGCAGCTAAAGTTGCGCGAGAAAGGCAACACTTCGGTGCTCGGCGGCGTACCCGCTTCTCTGCCGGCGCTTATAAAAGCCATGCGCATCCAGGAGAAGGCCCGCGGGGCGGGTTTCGACTGGGAGCAGCCGGAGCAGGTGTGGCAGAAAGTGCAGGAGGAACTGGCCGAATTCGGCGACGAGTTTGCCGACGCGGCCGCCCCCGCTGATGCCGCCCGCAGCGAGCGGGCCGCCGCCGAGTTTGGCGACCTGCTGTTTTCACTCATCAACTTTGCCCGCCACGCCGGCATCAACCCCGAAGAAGCGCTGGAGCGTACCAACCGGAAATTCATTCAGCGTTTTCAGTATCTTGAAACTCAATCGGCCCGCGAAGGTCATCAGTTAGCCGACTTATCACTGGCGCAGATGGACGTGTATTGGGAGGAAGCGAAGCGGCTGACGGGACAACAAAGCGCCTGATTTTTTAGGACAAACTGCTTTTTTTTGCGGATTATGTCGGTTTAGCGCGTTTAAACCCGATTTTCTTTTGGTAGCAGTCAGCTTTTTTAAGTAGGTTTGCCAAGGCTAGCCTGGCTTCATCTATCATTTTGCCGTCAACATCGTCTCCTGTTTCTTCCTGAACGGGCCGCGGCCGTAACGCAAATAACTGGTCCGGGCATCAGGCAGCCGACCCTCTTTTTTTACCATTTTTCAATTTTCAACAAGCACCTCAACCTTTCACCAACAACCCCTAATTCTCCGGACCAATGGAACAAAAGAATGCTATGAACAAGCCCGCGGCCCGGCCCGCCGCTACCGCTACGCCAAAAGGCGATTCTCGGGGCAGCGGTTCGTCCGCATTTGCCATTATTGCCATCATCGCGGCATTCATCGTAAGCGTAGTTGTCTACGTTTTCATATTCGGTAACGGTAGCCACTTCCAGGGCGGCGACAACGCTAACAACCCCATCGCAGGCGACTACTTCGGCGTAGTGTACAAGGGCGGTCCGGTAGTACCGGTTCTGATGACCATGTTCCTGCTGGTAATTATCTTCTCGATTGAGCGGGCCCTGACCCTGAGCCGTGCCAAAGGTTCGAAGAGCATCGAGTCGTTCGTGCGTACTATTCGTCAGAAGCTGAACGTGAACGACATCACGGGCGCCATTGCCACCTGCGACCAGCAGAAAGGTTCGGTAGCCAACGTAGTGCGTGCCGGTCTGGTGAAGTACCAGGAAATGTCGCGCGACCGTCATCTGGAGAAAGACCAGAAAGTGTTGGCCATCCAGAAGGAAATCGAGGAATCGACGGCTCTGGAGCTGCCCATGCTGGAGAAAAACCTCGTTATCATCTCCACCCTGGCTTCTATTGCCACGCTGGTAGGTCTGATTGGTACGGTACTGGGTATGATCAAGGCCTTCTCGGCACTGGCCCAGGGTGGTGCTCCCGACGCAGTTGGCCTGGCCAACGGTATCTCGGAAGCCCTCATCAACACGGCCCTCGGTATTACGGGTTCGGCTCTGGCTATCGTAGCCTACAACTTCTTCACCAGCAAGATTGACGAGCTGACCTACAGCATCGACGAGGCTGGTTTCAGCATCATTCAGACCTTCTCGGCTCAGCACGGTGCCACCGAGCACAATGCCCCGGTTACCACGACGACCATCTAGTTTTAGCGCCTTAGTGCACTAAAACCGTGAGATGTTCGTTTCTGAATCACGCGTTTAACCTCCTCCAGCAATGCCTAAAGTAAAGCCTCATAGAACCTCCCCGTCGCTCGACATGACGCCGATGGTGGACTTGGCCTTCCTGCTGGTGACTTTCTTCATGCTCACCACCAAGTTTGCCCCGGAAGAGGCCGTGGTGGTGGACACGCCTTCTTCAACCTCCGAAATCCGCCTGCCCGAGTCGCACGTGCTCACCGTAGCCATCGACAAGGACAAGCGCATCTTCTTCGGCGTCGGCGACGACGAGATTAAGGATGAGCTGCTCAAGCAGGTCGGAGCCAAGTATGGTGTAAGCTTCACGCCCGCCCAGACGCAGGCTTTCCGCGGGGCTGGTGCCAGCTTTGGCACCCCCATCGAAAAGCTGCCCGCTTTGCTGAGCCTCGACCCCGAGCAGCGCAAGCTGGTGAAGCAGGATGGCATTCCGGCCGACTCGCTCAACAACCAGCTGATTGAATGGGTGGTTACCGCCCGCTCGCTCAGCCAGAAGCAGTTCAACACCGCTCCTTACATTGCCATTAAAGGCGACGGACAGGCGGATGTGCCGACGGTGAAGAAAGTCATCAAACTGATGCAGGAGAAGAACATTAACCGGTTCAACCTCATTACCGACCTCGAAACCAAACCGGTGGCCGGTAAGTAACCCGCACAGAAATCATGGCAGAAATACAACCTAAAGGCGGCGGCGGCGGAAAAGGCGGGAAAAAGCGGGCGAAAAAAATGTCGACCAAAATCGACATGACCCCGATGGTTGACCTGGCCTTCCTGCTGCTGACCTTCTTCATGCTGACGACCACGTTCAGCAAGCCCACCGTCATGGAAATCAACATGCCGGTGAAGCCCAAGGATGAGGCAGAGAAGTCGGAGATTAAGGCCTCCAATGCCTTCACCGTGCTGCTTAGCGCCGACAACAAGATTTACTACTACGACGGCCTGCTCAACAATGAGACCAAGCCCGAGCTGAAGGAATCGAACTACGGGGCCGATGGCATCCGGAAAGAGCTGCTCTCCCGTCACAGCAACCCCGATCTGGTGGTGCTGATTAAGCCGGCCGACGACTCCAACTACAAAAACATGGTCGACATCCTCGACGAGATGAACATCACCAACCAGAAGAAATACGCGCTGGTGGACATTTCGAAGGCTGATGAAGACCTGATTAAATCTTCTGGATTATGATGGACAACACACAGTTGGCCGCTGCCTCCCTCGACGACATCGTCTTCGAGGGGCGCAATAAGGCCTACGGGGCTTACATAATCCGGCGGGTGTACGGCAAGCACGTAACCCGGGCCGTTTTGATTTCCGTTGCCATCGTTGCCCTTCTGATTGCCTTCCCGCTGATAGCGCGGATGCTGAAGAAGGAAGAAGTGGTGGTGGAAGACAAGATGCTCAAGGTGAACGAGCTGATGGAAGCGCCCCCGCTGGACAAAAACATCCCCCCGCCCCCCCCGCCCCCACCACCGGAGGCGCCACCACCGCCACCACCCAAGCTCTCCACGATTAAGTTCACCCCACCCGTCGTGAAAAAGGACGAGGAGGTGCGCAAGGAAGAAATTCCGGATCAGGAGGAGCTCAAGGAAAAAGTAGTGGCCGCCGTTACGGTAAAGGGCAACACCGACAACCCTGCCGACCTGAAAGGGCTGGAGCCCGGCGAGGGCACCAAGGCAGTGGAGACGGTGGTTGAAACCAAGCCGTACACCTATGTAGAGCAGATGCCGGTATTCCCCGGCGGACAGGAGGCTCTGCTGGCGTACATCGGTAAGAACACCAAGTACCCGGCCATGGCCCTGCGCAACCAGGTGGAAGGCCGTGTATTCGTAAAGTTTGTAGTGGGCCCCGACGGATCCGTTTCGAACGTAGAAGTGCAGAAAGGCATTGGTGCCGGTTGCGACGAAGAAGCTATGCGGGTTGTTAAAAGCCTGCCCCGCTTCACGCCGGGCAAGCAGAATGGCCGGGCAGTATCGGTTTACTTCACCGTTCCGATTACCTTCTCCATTAAGTAACCCCGGTTAGCCGTTTGCGGCAACTGAATTCCTGAACCCCGAATCGGACGCTCGTCTGGTTCGGGGTTTTTGCATTTGTGCGAGCGTAGCCGGGGTTAGCCAGTATCCGATCTGAAAAATATAGTCGGCGTGCATACTACCGGGTGGCGGCTGCGCGTTTAGTTCTTGAAAGCCAGTGCAGCAGCCGAGGGCAGGAGGAATGGCTTGAGAAGTTTATCCGCGTTTCGTTCACTTAACTTCTATAAGCCATGACCGTCAACACGCCCATTACCCTGCCCTCGCTCGACGACATCGTGTTCGAGGGCCGCAACAAGGCCTACGGAGCCTACGCGCTGCGCCAGCTTTACGGCCGCCACCTGCTGCGGGCCGTTACCCTGGCCGTCGCCCTTACGGCCGTGCTCATTGCCGTGCCGATAGCCACGAGCTACTGGTGGCCACCGGTGGTGGTGGCCGCGCCCATCGTGCCCGACGGGCCAATATTCGAGGTGATGCCTCCGCCTACCATTGCGCAGCCGCCCGTAACGAAGCCCCCGGTTTCGCAGGCTACTATTACGCTGCGCACCGAGCTCAGCCAGGATCTGCCGCCTACTATCGTGGAGGACACCAAGGTGCAGAAGCCCGAGCAGCCTGCTATAGCCGCGCCGGCCGTTGATGGTCCGGTAGCGCTGGGCAACATCAACCGTGATGGTACCGGTGGCTTTGCCGACAAGGCCGGCCCCGACGCGCCGGGCAACGACACGGCGGCCAACACGGCCGCACCAGCCGTTATCAAGCCCTTTGTTTCGGTGGAGGTGATGCCCGAGTTTGCCGGGGGCCAGGCAGCACTGGCCAAGTACCTGCAGCGCAACCTGCACTACCCTACCCAGGCCCTGAAAGCAGCCGTAGGCGGGCGCGTATTTATTGCCTTCACGGTAAACACCGATGGCTCTATTACCGATGTGGAGGTGCTCAAGGGCCTAGGCTACGGCACCGATGAGGAAGCCAGCCGGGTTATCCGGCAAATGCCGGCTTGGAAGCCGGGCTACCAGAACAACCGCGCCGTGCCGGTGCGCTACAACCTGCCCATCACCTTCACCTACCAGTAACCCTGGCCTGCGCCGCAGCAGGCACTGCAGCGCCCAATTCAGCCCTTTTTTGTAGCTGGCACCCAACTGGTAAAATAACCGGTTGGGTGCCGACGTTTCTGCCTACCAGCAAGCGGGGGCAGCGGGCGTCCGAACAAAAAGCTTCTATTTTTACGTTTGATCCTTTTGCGGGGCTTCTCCGCTTTGCATACCTCCTTTCCCCATGTCTGATCTGCCTCCCACCCACGAACGCCTTAAGCGCCCCGGTCAGTCGCCCGGTTTGGTGCGCTACTTCACCCTGTTTATGGCGGTGCTGTACGTAGCCCTGGGCGTAAGCCTGTGGCTGGTACCGGCCGGTATGCTGCGGCTCGACGAAACGGCGCGCCAACTGCTGGCCGTCATCTTCGTATTTTACGGAATCGTTAGATTTGTCCGCACCTATCAACAGTATTTCAAAAAAGACCGCGATGAAGCATAGCATCCTTACGGGCCTGACGGCCGGTTTGCTCGGGGCCTTTGGGCTGGCGGGCTGCAACGGCGGCAGCAAGTCGCCGGGCGCTACCGATACTCCTACCAGCGGGGCTATCAGCATCGGCGTTGATGAAACATTTGCTCCCATTATCAAATCGGAGGTCGATACGTTTCAGAAGCTGTACCCGGGGGCGCAGATTCGGGCGTTGTATAAGCCCGAGCGCGACGTGATGCAGGCATTCATGGACGACAGCGTCCGGCTGGCCGTTGTATCGCGCCAGCTCACGGAAAGCGAGAAGGCCAGTTTCAAAACCCTTCAGATTGAGCCCCGCGCCATCCGCATCGGCGTCGATGGGGTAGCCATCATTCTGCACCCCAGCAACCCCGACTCGCTGCTGACCACGGCGCAGCTGCGCGGTATTTTTACGGGCCAGCTAAAGCAATGGAGCCAGGTTAGCGCCGGCAACAAAAAAGGCGAGATTACGGCCGTTTTCGACAATAACAACTCCAGCACCGCCCGTTTCGTGCAGGATTCCATCACCCGCGGTACGGCGCTGGCCAAGGGCATTTTTGCCTCCGAGTCGAACCCGGCCCTGCTTGATTACGTTGCGAGTCATCCGAATGCCATTGGCGTAATTGGCGTGAACTGGATTTCGGACCGTGACGATAAGGGCGTGCAGAAGCTGCTTGAGCGCGTGCGGGTAGCGGGCATCAGCCCCAAAGCCGCCAACAACACCCCCGACGACTACGTGCAGCCCTACCAGGCGTACCTGGCCCAGAAGACATACCCGTTGCGCCGCGAGCTGTACGTTATCAGCCGCGAGGCCCGGGCCGGTCTTGGCACCGGTTTTGCATCCTTCGTGGCAGGCAACAAGGGCCAGCTCATCATGCTCAAGTCCGGCTTGATGCCCGCCACCGGCCAGGTTCGTATCATTGACGTGAAATCGAACTGATTTTTTTCCTTACCCTACACCAACCCTTTCTCTTATGAACATTAAGCCCTGGAAGCTCACCCTCCTCGCTGCTTTATCTGTTTCCGGCACTGCCGCCCTGGCCCAGAACACGGCCGTCGATAAGGCGCTGCAAATGGAGCGCTACAATGAAGCCCGGTCTACGCTTCTTCGGCAGGGACAGTCCAACGAAACCTCGTTCCAGTTGGGCCGCCTGTACCAGATGCGCGAAATGCCCGATTCGGCTGCTTACTACTTCAGCCGCGTCAGCTACGACAAGAAGGAGCCCATGACCATGATTGCCGCCGGCCGTGCCGCGCTGGCCAAAGGCAACGCCGCCGAGGCGCAGGCCAAGTTCGACGAAGCCGTTAAGGCTTCGAAAGGCAAAGACCTGAACGTATTCACCATGATTGCCCAGGCCTATGCCGAGTCGGGCACCAAGGACGTTACCAAGGCACTGGAGTACGTGAAGGAAGGCGAGAAATTCGCCGCCAAAACCGGCAAAGACGATGCGGGCCTCATGATTGCCCGCGGCGACCTGTATCAGAAGATTGAGACGGGCGGCGGCGAGGCCATGAACAGTTACGAGCGCGCCAACACCGGCGAGCCGAACAACGTGCAGGCTTACGTGCGTCGCGGTCAGCTCAACCTACGTTCGCGCAACTACAACGCGGCCAAGGAGAACTTTGAGAAGGCCATCAGCATCGACCCCAACTACGCCCCGGCTTACAACTCCCTGGCCGAAACCTACTACTTCGCCGGTCGTTACGACGACGCGCTGGCGCAGTTCCAGAAGTACACCACGCTGGCCGAGAAATCGACCGAAACCACGGCTAAGAACGCGGCCTTCCTGTACCTGACCGAGAAGTACCCCGAGGCCATGGTGGAAATTGATAAGGTGCTGGCCGCCGACCCTAATAACCTCGCCATGAACCGCATCAAGGCCTACTCGCTGTACGAGATGGGCAAGAATGATGAGGCTATTGCCGCCATGCAGCAGTACATGACCGTGGCCAAGGCCCAGGACAAGCTGATTCCGGAGGACAACGTGTACTACGGCAAGATGCTGATCAAGGGCGGCAAAACGGCCGAGGGTGCCGCGCTGGTGGATGCCGCCATCAAGGCTGACCCCAAGAAGGCAGCAGAACTGCGCAAGGAGCTGGCCAAGGCCTACCTCGCAGCCAAGGATTACCCCAAAGCCATTTCGACCTACCGGCAGATGATGCAGGAGAGCGGCGGTGGCGAGCTGACCGACAAAGTGTACTTGGCCCGGGCTTATGAGCAGAACGAGCAGTACATGCCCGCCGACAGCCTCTACGGTGCCTTGCTGAAGGAGCGCCCCGAGTACGTGCCTGGCTACCAGATGCGCGCCCGGGCCAACGCCAACCTCGACCCCGACTCGAAGAAGGGCTTGGCCAAGCCGTACTATGAGGAGTACATCAAGATGGCCAACGCATCCGAAAAGCCGGAGAGCTACAAGTCGGGTTTGGTGGAAGCCAACAAGTACCTGGGCTACTACTACTACCAGAAGGGCGACAAGACTGCCTCGCTCCCCTACTGGCAGCAGGCCCTGGTGCTGAACCCCGCCGACGAGCAGGCTAAGACGGCGGTAGACGCCATCACGAAGCCCGCCAAGGCCCCGGTTCGTCGCAAGTAAGCAAAGTACTTCGGCAGTCTGCTCTTACAGGGTGCCGAAAAAGCAAAGGCCCGCTACTTCGGTAGCGGGCCTTTTTTTGTCTCTCGGGGTAGCGTTATTAACCGGCGGCCTGCTCTCCGGCATACTGCTCCCACAGTTCCAGCACGGTCGCGAAATCGGTGGGCAGCTCGGCTTCAAACTGCATAAACTCGCGGCTGATGGGGTGTTCGAAACCCAACGACTTGGCGTGCAGGGCCTGGCGGGGCAGCAAAGCCAGGGCTTTTTCGGCAAAGGCTTTGTAGGCGCCGGTGCGCTGGCCGTACACCACCCGGTCGCCGCCATACGTGGCGTCGCCGAACAGCGGGTGCCCGATGTGCTTCATGTGCACCCGGATCTGGTGGGTGCGGCCGGTTTCGAGGTTGCACTGCACCAGCGCCACCAGCCCGAAGGATTTGAGCACCTTGTAGTGCGTAACGGCAGTACGGCCGTACTCACCTTCGAATGGAAACACCGCCTGCACCTTCCGGTCTTTGATGCTGCGGCCGATGTTGGTGCTGATGGTACCCACTGCTGCGGCGGGCACGCCCCACACCAGCGCCAGGTAGGTGCGCTCGATGGTGTGATGGAAGAACTGGTTCGACAGATAGGTCATGGCGTACTCCGACTTGCCAATCACCAGCAGTCCCGACGTGTCCTTGTCGATGCGGTGGACCAGGCCAGGGCGCACCTCGCCGTTGCGGCCGGTGGGCAGGCTGGCCAAATGGTGCGCCAGGCCGTTGACCAGCGTGCCCTGCCAGTGGCCGAACGCCGGATGCACGACCAGGCCGGCGGGCTTGTTTACCAGCAGCAGCTCCGGGTCCTCGTAGCGGATGTCGAGGTCCATCGGCTCGGGCGTTACCTTGAACTCGCGCGGCGGCTCGGGCAGCGTTACCGTTATAACGTCGAAGGGCTTGACGCGGTAGTTGGACTTTACCGCCCGCTCGTTTACCTGCACGGCTCCGGCCAGAATAGCGTTCTGGATGCGGGTACGTGAGGTTTTGGGGATGCGCTGAAGCAGAAACTTATCCAGCCGCAGCAGTTCCTGCTTGCGGTTGGCCTGAATGCGGTGGTGCTCATACAGCTCGTCGCCGCCTTCACTTTCGTCTTCGTCCTCCTCTCCCGGCTCCTCAGTGCGGGCCTCGTTGGCCGGGGGTTGGGCGAAGTGCGGGGGAAATTCGTCTTCCAGTTCTGCCATGTAGCGGGGTAGTCGGTGGCCGGGAATGGGCGCGGCTGTGCAATATGGCAGGCCGCAGGGGCAAACAGCAGCAGCCGGGACAAAAGCCCCGGCTGCGCATACAAAGCCCTGAAGTAACTCGCCGGGGCGCTTACTTCTTGGTTTTAGTTTTGGTTTTGGTGGCGGCGGGCACTGCCGAAGGAGCCGGAGCGGCCGGCGTGGTTACCTTGGCGGCACCAGCGGCACCGGGCGTGATACCCATTTTCTTCAGCACCAGATCCGAAATGTCGCCTTCCTTGGGGCCGTGCAGCAGCACCGGGCTGGCACCGTCCGAGTTCAGCACGTAGGTGTAGCCGTTTTCGGTAGCTACGGCGTCAATGGTCTGCTGCAGCTTGTCGAGGGCGGGCTTGAGCAGGGTCTGCTGCTTCTGCTGCAACGACGTTTCGGCGTTCTGCTGGAACTCCTGAATCGACTGCTGCAGGTTCTGCAACTCCTTCTGCTTATCGGCGCGCACCGGGTCGGGCATGGTGGCCGCACCTTTCTGGAAGGCTTCGCCCTTGGTCTGGTACTCGGCGTACTTGGTGTCGAGCTGGTTTTTAAGCTGGGTGCTGTAGTCTTTCAGCTGCGACTCAATCTGCTTGCTTTCGGGCATCTGGCTCAGCACGTACTCCACGCTGGTATAGCCAATTTTCAGCGGCGCCTGGGCCAGCGACGCAGTAGCCGTAGTGAGGGTAAGGGCGGCAATGGCCAGGGCAACGCGGATTTTCTTCATGGTGGTCGTCATCAAAAAAGGAAAAAGTCAGAGAGTTAGATGCGCAAAGTTACTTCTTTCGGCTGGCCGGGCGCGCGGGCCGCGCCGCTGGCCGGCCCGGGGCCGGCTCCTCGGTGTCGGCCGTTGGTGCCTCGCCGGCCGGGGTGGTGGGTGGCGTAATGGTTTTCACCGGACCCTTCTGGCCGGGCTGGTTGGCTTCGGGCGAAGCCAGCCCCAGTTCCTCGAGTACGAATTCGGTGTAGTCGTGCACGGGGTTGGTGTAAAGCATGGTCAGGTCGCCGGCCTTGTCGAACACAATGGCCAGCTGCTTTTTCTTGGCCACCTTCTCAATGGCCTCGAATACCACATCCTGCACCGGCTTGGTCAGCTCCTGCCGTTTGCGGAACAGCTGTCCTTCGAAGCCGAAAATCTTGTTGGTGTTGGTCTTGATTTCCTGCTCTTTGGCCAGAATTTCATCCTGGCGCTTTTTCTTCATGGCTTCCGTCAGAACGACTTCTTCGGCCTGATAATTCCGGTGCAGCTTGTCGAGTTCCGCTTTCTGGTTTTCCAGGTCTTTCTGCCAGTTGGCGGCCAGCGTATTCAGCTCCTGCTGCGCCTGCCTGTAAGCCGGCATCTTGCCGAGAATAAACTCGGAGTCGACGTAGCCGAACTTCTGCGCCTGCGCCGCGGGGATACCGCCCAGCATTACCAACAACAGGGCCAAAATGGCCGAAACGCGAAAAACGAAGTGGTTCATGTTGCTGAAAAAGTGGTGGCCGCGGCCCGCCCACCGCTGGCGCTACCGAATCTGCTGGCCGATGATGAAGTGGAAGATACCGTTCTTCTGCCCCGAACCGCCCGCTACGCGCGGCACCTGGTCGAAGCCCCAGCCGTAGTCGAAGCCTAGCAAACCGAATGCCGACATGAAAACACGGGCACCTACGCCCGCCGAGCGGTAGAGCTTGTAGGGGCTGTAGTTGCTGTAGTTCTCGAACGAGTTGCCCGCCTCGGCGAAGCTGAGCACGTACACCGTGGCCGCCGGGTTCAGGCTGACCGGATAACGCATCTCCATCACGAATTTATTGTACACCACGCCGCCCGCCGAGCCCTGCCGCGAGGCCGGCAGCGAATTCTGGTCGTTGGGGTCGGCGTAGCCACGCAGGCCCACGTACTCGGTGCCCGCAATAAAGTTGGTGGAACCACCGTAGCCCAGACCCGAGCCACCCAGCTTAAACCGCTCAAACGGCCCGATAGGGCGGCTGCTGTTGTAGCTGCCAATGAAGCCAAAGTGCGCCCGGGTATTGAGCACGAGCTTGCCTACGACTGGGGTAAACCACGAAGCGTCGAACATCCACTTATGGAACTCAACCCACTCCACTACGCTGGGGTGCGAACCCGGAAACAGCGAGTAGGGCGGCGTCAGGTTTACGCTCAGCGCCAGCGAGGAGCCGCGCCGCGTGAATGTAGGGTTGTCGATGCTGTTACGCGCCAGCGTGGTGTTGAGGGTGAGGTTGGTAGCGTTGCCGGTGCCCGACGGGAAGAAATCGGTACCCAGGCTGCCGTAGTTCTTCAGCTTGTACTGGGTAACCGACAGCGCATTGCTGAGCGTGAAGTAGTCGTCGGGCCAGCGCAGGCGGCGGCCCAGGGCCACACTGGCGCCGTTGGTTTTAAGCGAACCCGAGTTGATGTCGAAGTTGCTGCCGTTACGGAACACGGTTTTAGTCAGGCTCACCGACAGCGAGTTGGGCTTGCGCCCGCCCAGCCAGGGCTCGGTGAACGAGAACGAGTAGGCCTGGTACTGCGGACCGTTGGCCTGCACGTTCAGGGCCAGGCGCTGGCCGTCGCCGGCCGGCACGGGCGTCCAGTTCTTCAGGGTAGCGGCTTTGCGCAGCGAGAAGTTGTTGAACACCAGACCTACCGTACCGATAAAGCCGGCATAGCCGCCCCAGCCGCCCGAAAGCGTAATCTGGTCGGAGGGCTTCTCCTCCACCGTGTAGTTGATGTCCACGGTACCGTCGGCCTGGTTGGGCACCGGGTTGAGGCCAATTTTCTCGGGGTCGAAGTAGCCCAGCGTAGCCAGCTCGCGCTGACTGCGAATCAGGTTTTCGCGGCTGAACTTGTCGCCTGGCAGCGTGTAGAGGGTGCGGCGCACCACGTGGTCGGAGGTTTTGGTGTTGCCCGCAATGCGGACCTCCTTCACCCGGGCCTGCACGCCCTCGGTTACGCGCATTTCAATATCGATGGAGTCGCCCTCCACCCGGGTTTCCACCGGCTCGATGTTGAAAAACAGGTAGCCGTCGTTCATGTAGAGCGACGTTACGTCTTGGCCGGTGGGGTTGTAGTTCAGGCGCTTGTCGAGCGTTTCCTTGCTGTACACGCTGCCCTCCTTGATGCCCAGCACCGAAGCCAGCGTCTTGTCGTCGTAGAGGTAGTTGCCGTTCCAGCTGATGTTGCGGAAGTAGTACTTCGGCCCTTCATCCACCCGCACGGTCAGCTTCAGCCCATCGCCCACCCGCGTAAGCGAATCCGACACGATGGTGGCGTCGCGGTAGCCCTCGGCGTTGTAGAAATCGAGCAGCTTCTGCTTGTCGTCGGCAAATTCCTTGGCCTGATACTTCCCCGAGTTGAAGAACTTGGGAAACTTCTTCTCCTTGGTTTTTTTGAACTTGCCCTTCAGCTTGCCATCCGAGAAGGCCGTGTTGCCCACAAAGTCAATCTCCTGGATTTTTACCTTGGGGCCTTTGTCCACGTTAATGGCCAGCACCACGCTATTCGACAGCGACGAATCGGGCCGCTGCACAATGTTGACCTTGGCGTCGAGGAAGCCTTTGTTGGTGTAGAACTTGCGCACCTGGGCCCGAGTGTTGCTCAGCAGCGCGTCGGTTACCACCTTACCCCGGATGAGCTTGATCTTGTTTTTCAGCTCCTCGCTCTGGCCCTTGCTGATGCCCTCGAACACGAATTTTGACAGCCGGGGGCGCTCCTTGAGGTTGAAATCGAGGAATACCCGGGTGCCTTCCACGCGGGCAATGCTCACGCTCACGTCGCCCAGAATACCCTGGTCCCAGAGCTTGCGGATGGCCCGGCCGATTTCCTCCCCCGGAATAGTGATGGGGTCGCCCACCTTCAGGCCCGACAGACCGATGAGCGTGTTGGGGTCGAGGTAGCGGGCGCCGCTGATGGTGATGCCGCCCAGCGTATAACGCTGGGGCTCGTCGGCATTGGTACTGGCGGCTGGCGCAGCTACCTGGGCCAGGGCCGTAGTGAGCGGCGCCGTGCCCAGCGTAAAGGCCAGGGCGGCAACCGGAAGAATCTTATGGTAGGGAGAACTCATCTGCGATTACGAAACGGTTAGCTGCTCACTGGTTTTACCGAACCGACGCTCCCGCTGCTGGTAAGCCCGCAGAGCGTCGTAGAGGTGCTGGCGTCGGAAATCGGGCCATAGCAAATCGGTAATGAACAGTTCCGTATAGGCCAGTTGCCACAACAGGAAATTACTTATGCGCTGTTCGCCGCTGGTGCGAATGAGCAGTTCGGGGTCAGGGATGCCGGCAGTGGAGAGAAAGCCGGCCACGGTGGCTTCGGTCACCTGTTCGGGCTGCAATCGGCCCGCCGCTACTTCCGTAGCAATGCGCCGGCTGGCCTGGGCCAGGTCCCAGCGGCCGCTGTAGCTCAGGGCCAGGATCAGCGTCATGCGGGTACCGGCTTTGGTGAGCTCCATTGCTTCGGCCAGCTCCTTCTGGCACGAGGCCGGCAGGTTGTGAATCTGCCCGATGGCCTGCAGCCGGATGCTGTTTTTGAGCAGTGTGGGGGTTTCCTTGCGGATGGTATGCACCAGCAGCTGCATCAAGGCCGTCACTTCAATGGCCGGGCGAGCCCAGTTTTCAGTCGAGAAGGCATAGAGCGTCAGGTAGCGCACACCGGCTTCGGCCGCGCCCTCCACCGTCTCCCGAACTGCCGTAATGGCACTCTGGTGGCCGAAGATGCGTAAGCCGCCTTTCTGCTTGGCCCAACGGCCGTTGCCATCCATAATAATGGCAACGTGGGCAGGAATATTTTGGGAATCAATCTCGGACCGGACGGCCATTGGCGCTTTTTGCGTAAAGAGGTCGCAAGTTACGTAAATGGTTGCATTACTTACCCCGTAATACTGACTGCGGCCACTACGCGCCAAAAGCAGCAGCCCCCACCACGGCACGTAGCGGGGGCCGGTTGGCCGGTTGGGCTTCTGCAAGCCCCGGGGTTACTTCTTTTTTGCCTTATCGTCGCGCTTATCGGGGCAGTGGATTTTGTAGAAGGTGTACGAAATGCTCAGCCCGTTGTAGAAATACCAGTCCTGGTCGTGGGGGTTACCGATTTCGTCGGTCTGCCCGCGGGTTTTACCATCGATATGGTCTAGGTCATCGGTGAATGTCTTGCGGGCTCCCACCTCCAGGCCTAAATTCCAGTGCGTGGAAAGCGCGTACTTGAACCCCACGCCCACCGGCACTGCCAGACTCAGTACACTGGCCTTTTTATCCAACGACGGAAAAGCATTGCTCTGCACATCGGTATTGGCATAGAAGCCAGCTACTCCCACAAACACGTACGGCGTAAAATGGACCTTGTCCTCCCGGTTGTGGTAGTCGAAGAAATTGTATTCGATACCACCCGACAGTTCGAGCAGGCTCCCTTTCAAGTGAGAGTCGCGGTAGGCCGACAGTGGCGGCTGGTTGCCGTTGAGGCCCTTCACATTGCGGTCGTCGGCCCGTAACATACCACCCGTTAACGCCCCCCGCACGGTAACGGCGCCCGTAAGGTCGCGGCGGTAGAAAGCCGTCAGGGCCGGGCGGTTGTTGCGAAACTGGTAGTGTGGGGCCAGTTCGCCCTTGTACACCAGCCCGCCCACGCCCAGCCCGATTTCACTGGTAGTCTGTGCTCCGGGGTTTTGAGCCTGCGCCGCTTGGGCAAAAAAAACACTCCCCACCGACCCAAGGCCGATAAGGAGCGTTTTAAAAGAGGTTGCTTTTATCATTAGACTGACTGGCAGTTAGGTAATACGACAGCCAGTACGAATGGCTACCGGAATTTAGGATTGCGGACCTTAGGAGCGAGGATGTAGTTTACCGAGATACCCAGCGTAGTGTACCAGTCCTTCTCGTTGCTCTTGCCGCGCATTTCACCACCCTGCTGGCTGATGTCATATGTGCCCGGTACTTTGGCAGTACCCTTCGTTGCATACCAACCAAAATACTGAGCATCAGTCCCGCTAAGCTTGCTGACATCACTGACGTAGTTAGTGCTTACATCGTCCAGATAGTCGGTAAACGTTTTACGGAAGCCTAATTCCAAGCCTACATCGAAGCTCTTGTTAAGCTTGTAACGAGCACCAGCACCAAATGGAATTACAATCTGCGTGAGTCCATAAGCCTTAGCCTGACCCTCAGTTCTCAACGGCTGCAGGGCTACGATATTGCCCGCTTCATTCTCACCCTTGGGATTGTGGTGAATCACGCCCACTCCACCGAACAGATATGGAACGAAGTCAGGCCGCTTAATATAGTTGTTGCGGTTTTCGACCAGATCGAAGATACCTACTGCAGCCAGCTCCAGAATATCGTTGCGGAAGTTCATGTTCCGGTTGTAGCGGAACTTGGCATCCTGGTCATTCTGATCAGCGGCTTTGGCGTCGGAGCCCGTGATGCGGCCGTAGGAAAGCGAGGCGCGGGCCGAAACCCGGGGCAGGAAGCGGCGCGTGAATGTCAGCCCGATGTTGGGGCGGGTGGCACCGGCCCGGAAGCTGGGAATGCTGGGCTTCGGCGTGATATCACCGAAGTAGTTCATGGCATTCAGCGATACACCAACCGTGTTGTACTGCTTACGCTTGCTGAATTGCTGCGCATCAGCCTCCGATGCCAGCATCGTGAGAGCTAACAGCGGGGCGGCGGTAAGGGCGAAAAACTGCTTCATACTCAGGCGTTATTTAAAAATAGCGGTTCCGGGGAGAGAGCCGAGAACTGTAAAAATCACAGTTTCAGCCGAAGACAAAAGTAAGGCTTCGTGGGAACTAAAAAAAGAAATGTCCAAAAAAAGGCTCAAACTGGTACTTCGGCAGGATTCCTCCGGTCGAGGCCCCAGTTCAATTTGCTGCGCAAGGTACTCAGGAAGTTGACCTGATTGAGTTTAACTAGCTGAGCGTTGAAATTTTCCCGACGAACGGCTACCTGAATGCCGGCTTCGACGGTGCGGGAGCGGGAGTCGAGCGACAACAGAAAGTTGTTGCTCCTACCTTCAATTTCGAAGGAAATCACACTCCGGTCGGGCACAATCAGCGGCCGTACGTTCAGATTGTGAGGGCATACGGGAGCAATAACAAAATTGTTCGTCTGGGGCAGCATTACCGGTCCGCCGCAACTAAGCGAGTAGCCCGTCGAGCCGGTGGGCGTGGCCACAATCAGGCCATCGGCCCAGTAAGAGTTCAAATACTCCCCATCGATATAGGTGTGCACAACAATCATCGACGAGGAGTCGCGCTTGAGGATGCTGAACTCGTTGAGGCCAAAATTGATGTCGCCGAACGTGTCGGGGTCGGTATCGACGCGGATGAGGCTGCGGTCTTCGAGAACGAAGTGGCCCTTGAACAGCGCGTCGATGGCCGGCAGAATGGTGTCGGGCGAAATGGTGGCCAGAAAGCCCAGCCGGCCGGTGTTGATACCCAGAATCGGGATTTGCAGCGCCCCCACGTAAGTAACGGTATCGAGCAGGGTACCGTCGCCACCGATGCTGAGCACGAAGCGGCAGCCAGCCAGCGAATCGGTGCGGCCGAAACGGGTGATGCCCTCGGGGATGCTCAGGTACTGGCTGAGGTAGTCGTGGAAGCTGTGCTCGATGCGAATCTCGGCCTGGCGGCGCACCAAATCGTCGAGCAGGGCTTGCAGCACGGGCGCCTGCTGCTCGGCAAACGGCTTGCCCAGAATAGCTATTTTCATACTGACAAGGTAGCGTGAGCGGTTTTAAGCAGCATCAGATGGGAAACTGGGTGCGGAAGAATACTCCGCCCTGCTGCTCGCGGGTACGGGCATATTCGAGCGTAAACACCCAGTCGTAGTAGGTAACCAGGTGCAGGCCAACACCGGCCGAGGCCAGCAGGCGGTTGGGCAGCTGGTTGGCGGCTGGCACCGTTCGTTGCCCGACGTAGCCCACATCGGCAAAGGTATTTAAATAAAAGGCCAGCGGAATGTTGTTGAAACGGCTGCTGGGCACGCCATTAAGCCGGACCCGGCCCAGGTCGAGCAGGCGGAGCGAGAGGCCCTGCTGCAACAGGGCCAGCCGGCGGCCGTCCACCACGTAGGCGTCGTAGCCGCGCACGAGCAGGTCGTAGCCCAGGGCGCGGTTGTCGGGGTAGGCCAGGGCGCGGGCCACGCGCAGCTGGGCAGTGGCCCCCACGGCGTAATAGAACGGACCACCCAGGGCCAGGTAGCGGGCGTAGCGGCCGCGCACGCTGAGGCTGCCGGGGGTACGGCCGTCCAGAAACGAGCGGTAGCCAACCTGCAGCTGGGCATACTGGCCGCTGAGCGGGTAGGCGAAGGTGTTGCGGCGGTTGAGCGTGGTGGTGAGGTTGAATTCGAGGTACTCGCGCCGCGGCCCGTTGAGGAAGTAGCGGGGGTTGTAATAGAGAACCGAATCGGAAACCTGCTCGCGGTGGTAGGAGGCATCGAGGGCGGCCAGCAGCTGCACGGTGCGCCGCCAGCGCAGCCCCACGGTGGCGTATTGGCGCTCGATGGGAAAATCCGCGTCCTGGCGCAGGTTGCGCAGGCGGTCGGCGCTGGTGGCGTAGTCGAGGGCGTGGCTGCGGTAGTAGGAGTAGCCGGCTCCGAAGCCTATCCGGCGGCGGCGGCCGTAGCCGGGGGCCTCATAAAACAGCTCGTATTTGCGGTTGAAGCCCAGCTGCAGATTGCCCAGCAACTGCTCGTTGCGCCCCCGGAAGTTGCGACGCACCAGGTGCAGGCCGTAATCGACCCGCTGCCAGCGGTCGGCCCGGTCGAGCCAGGAGCGGAAGTTGCGGTCGGCCAGCGAGAAGATGGGCACCGGAAAAATATACCAGCGCTCCTGGAAGCTGTAGAGGACCGTCAGCTCGCCGTCGCGGCACACGGCCTTCACCAACACCTGATGAAACAGCTGCAGGTTGAAGAGGCGCCGGCGGTTGCGTTCGAGCTGGCGGGCCAGGGTGGCGGCGCTGAGCGTGTCGCCCTCAGTGAAATCGAGCTCGGCCCGCAGCACCACTTCCTTGGTTACCTTATTGCCCACGAAGAGCACCCGCCCCACCCGCAGCCGGGTATAGCCGGGGCACTGGGCCTGCACGAGGCTGTCGGGGCCTACGCGGCTCAGCGTGTCGGGCAGCGGGGCCGTGAGCAGCCGCGCCCCGGCCGGGGCAGGGCCGGCCGAAACGGATGGGGCCGCCCACCCGAACAGGCCGCTCAGCACCAGCAGAAGCGAAATCAGCACCCTGGTCAGCCGGCTCAGACGTTGAGGTAGCGCAGCAGGGCGTCGTAGCGCTGCTGTTCGTCCTCGTCGGGCTCGCCGGCCCCGCTGAACTGGGCCGTGATGGAGTAGTTGAACCGCTCCAGCGTGGCGATGATGCGGGCCAGGTTGGGCGTGTTTATTTTGAGCGTGAGCCGGATGCGGTAGGGGTCGTGCTCGTCCTGGGCCACGTGGGCACTCAGGATTTTGGCATCGTTTTCCTCTACGTAGCGGCTGATCTGGGTGAGCGAGTAGTCGCGCTCCTCCATCGAAAGCACCAAAATGCCCAGCTGCCCGCTGGCCACCGGCACCTTGCCGAAAGCGGCCAGCGTGTCGCCGATGGTTACCACGCCCAGGTACTCGCGCTGGTCGTCGAGCACGGGCACGAGCTGGATGTTGTTCTGCACGGCCAGCTCGATAATATTGTAGAAATGCTGGTCGTGCTGCACGTGCACATCGGCGTACTGCAGCTGCAGGCTGCCGAGCAGGCGCTCCTCGCTGCCCTCCCTGTCCTGGTCGAGCAGGTCCGATTCGGTGACGAGGCCGCGGTAGAGGCGGTCGTCGAGCACCGGCAACTGGCCCACATGGAATTCCTCCAGCCAGCGGGCGGCCTTCTCCGTGGAGTCCGTCACCTTGAGCGGCGGCACCAGCGGGTTCAGTAAGTCTTCGGCGAGGATGGAGTTCATGAGCAGAGCAGAAAAGCAGGTGCTGGCCGTATAAGCCCGCAGCCGGGCCGAAGGTTTACGCCGCCGCGGGGCCGACGCTAGATAAAACACTTCTTATCAAAAACAAAGAGCCGGCCAGTGGCGCGGTGGTTGCACTGCCCGGCCAACGCCCCCCCAAGCTACGAAGCCAGCTGGGCGGTGGTTTGGGCCAGAAACTGGTTGAGCAGCGCGTTGAACGCGGCGGGCCGCTCCATCATGGGCGCGTGGCCGCAATGGTCGAGGAAGCGCAGCTGCGAGTTGGGCAGCAGCCGGTGGAACTCGTGAGCCACCACAGGAGGCGTGATGGTGTCGTTGAGGCCCCAGACGAGCAGCGTGGGCGCCTTAATACGGCTCAGCTCCTTGGCCAGGTTGTGGCGCTGGGCCGAGCGGGCAATGCTGATAATGCGCAGGCACTTGGCATTGGAGTTGGTCACGCTGAACACCTCATCGACCAGCTCGCGGGTGGCTACGGCGGGGTCGTAGAAAGTGTAGGCCACTTTTTCCTGCACGTAGGCGTAGTTGCCGCGCTTGGGAAACGAGCCGCCCATGCCGTCTTCGAACAGGCCACTGCTGCCGGTGAGCACCAGCCGGCTTACGCGGGCCGGATTCTGCAGCGCGTACACCAGCGCAATGTGGCCGCCCAGCGAGTTGCCCAGCAGGGTGCAGGGCTCCAGCAGGCCGATTTCGCCCAGAAACTCCTCTACAAAGCTCACCAGGCCCGGCACGCCGGCCTTAAGCAGGGGCATGTCGTAGATGGGCAGCAGGGGAATGACGACGCGGTAGCGGGGGCTGAACTCGGCAATAACTTCGTGCCAGTTGCTGAGCGCCCCAAACAGGCCGTGCAGCAGCAGCAGCACCTCGCCGGTGCCTTCATCTACGTACCGAAACTCGTTTTTCTCCTGAATCCGCAACGTCATCTTCGCTATCCAAATAAACCGACCGGCGGGGCCGGGGCGGCGGTTGCAATGATACAACTCCTGACCCAATTGCCGAGCATTTCCAGCCCGTAGGTGGTGAGCAGGGCTTCGGGATGGAACTGTACGCCGTGCAAAGGTAACGTACGGTGGCGTAGGGCCATGATTTCGGCGCAGTCGTCGGCCGTAAAAGCCAGCGCCTCCAGCTCCGGCGGCAGCCTGCGCACGGCCAGCGAGTGGTAGCGCGTAACCGGCATGCGGGCCGGCAGCCCGTCCCAGAGCACGTCGGGCACCGTCCAGGTGATGTCCGATACCTTGCCGTGCATGGGCCGGGCCCCACGGAGCACCTCGGCCCCAAAAAACTGGCCCAGCGCCTGGTGGCCCAGGCATACGCCCAGCATCGGGAGCTGCCGGTGAAACTCTTCGATAACGGCCAGCAGGTTGCCCGCGGCGGCCGGCGTGCCCGGCCCCGGCGACAATACCACGGCCTCGGGGGCCAGAGCCCGCAGCTCGGCCAGCGGCACGTTGTTGCGGCGCACCAGCACCTCGCACCCCAACTGCCGCAGGTAATCGAGCAGGTTATAGGTGAAAGAATCGAAGTTGTCGAGCAGCAGCAGGCGCATTTTTTTGGTTGGTAGCCACTGAAAGAACGTCATTCTGAGCAGCGCGAAGAATCTCGCGGGCCAAACTAGCTTCTGTAGGCGAGGTCAGTATTGCACGCGAGATTCTTCGCCCTGCTCAGAATGACGTTCTTTCTGATTTCTAACTTCTACGCTCTACCCCTAAAACACTTCCCGCAGGCGGGTGAGCAGGGTGCTGGCGAAGGGCATGACGAAACCCACAATTTGCAGGGCCGCCGGCGTGGCCTGGCGCACGAAAGGCAGTACCTGCGAGTCGGCGGCCAGCGCGGGCGAAATCAGCGGCACACCGGCCGCCTCCACCCCGTAGAGCAGCAGACTCAGGCCCAGCACCCACTTGAGCATGCCGCCGATGGCCCCGCCCAGGTTGTCGAGGAAGCCCAGCGGGGTGAGGTGCACGGCCGTTTTGAGCAGGCCGCTAAGCAGATGCACCCCCCAGCCGATGGCGGCAAACACCAGCACGAACGACACCAGCGGCAGCAGCCCAAATGCCTCGCCCACGTAATGCCGCACCAGCGGAATGGCATCGTTGAGCAACGCCAGCCCGCCCACCACCCCCAGCACCAGGGCCAGCAGCGTGGCCACTTCCAGCACCAGCCCGCGCCGGTAGCCCTGCACGGCCCCAATCCCCAGCGGAATCAGCAGGAAGATGTCGAAAGTGGACATTCGGTGAGTTTGGGTTGACTGGAAACCGGCTGTCGCTAGAAATTCGTGTTGTTGAGCAGGTGGCTGACAGTTTGGGAAATGGCCCGGCCGTCGGCCAGACCGGCCAGCTCGCGGGCGGCTACGCCCATCACCTTGCCCAGGTCGGAGGGGCCGGTGGCGCCCACGCGCTGGATGATGTGGACGAGCTTTTCGGTCAGCTCGGCTTCGGAGAGCTGCTTGGGCAGGTACTCCTCGATGATGGCCAGCTCGTTGAGCTCCACTTCTTCGAGGTCGGAGCGGAACTGCTCGTTGTAGGTCTGGGCAGCTTCGCGGCGCTGCTTGGCCTGCTTGGTGAGCAGCTTCATCTCGGCATCGGAGGTGAGGGCGGCGCCGTGCTGGCCCTCGGCCGTTTCGGCCAGCATAATCTGCGACTTGATGCTGCGCAGCGTGGTCAGGCGCAGCTTGTCTTTGGCCAGCATGGCCTTTTTGATGTCGGCGTCGATGGTTTCTTTCAGAGACATAGTTCAGGGGAAATAGGAAGAAGTAAAATTACGGCTTAATCCCGGACGCAGCGCGGCGGGGCCCGGTTTCAACCAAAACACGGTCGGGCTGTTGGGGCTACGTATCTTTACGGCCCGTACTTTTTATTCTCTGCCCGCCCCCGGTATGACGAAGCTCAGCGTAAACATAAATAAAATAGCCACCCTGCGGAATGCCCGCGGCCACAACCGCCCCGATTTGCTGCAGGCCGCCCGCGACATCGAGCGGTTCGGGGCCGAAGGCATTACGGTGCACCCGCGTCCCGACGAGCGCCACATCCGCTACCAAGACGTGCGCAACCTGAAGGCCGTGGTGAAAACCGAGCTGAACGTGGAGGGCAACCCCACGCCCGATTTCCTGGACTTGGTGCGTGAGGTGCGGCCCGAGCAGGTAACGCTGGTGCCCGACGCGCCCGACGCCATTACTTCCAACGCCGGCTGGGACACCGTGAAACACCAGGATTACCTGCGCGGCATCGTGGCCGAATTGAAAGGCCTGGGCTGCCGCGTGAGCATCTTCCTCGACCCCGTAGCCGAACTGGTGCGCGCCGCTGCCACGACCGGCACCGACCGGATTGAGCTCTACACCGAAGACTACGCCCGCCTCTACCACGCCGACCGCGCCGCCGCTCTCCTGCCCTACCGCGAAGCGGCCGCGCTGGCCCAGCAGCTGGGCCTGGGCCTCAACGCCGGCCACGACCTTGACCTCGACAACCTGGCCTATATGGCCCAAAACCTGCCCGGCCTGGCCGAAGTAAGCATCGGCCACGCGCTGGTATGCGACGCGCTGTATCTGGGCCTCGAAAACACCGTGCAACTGTATCTGCGTCAATTAAAAGTGAGAAATTAAAAAGGGGACTTGGTTTCCTGCCGCTACGCCAGTCGATTTTTTGGAACAGCCATTGAAGCCGTTTACAAAGTCATAAGAACGTCATGCTGAGCTTGCCGAAGCATCTCGACTGCTTCGTAGTAGCCGTTTAACAAAGCGGTAGAGATGCTTCGGCAAGCTCAGCATGACGTTTTCGCAATCATTGACGCTTTTAGAAACAGCTCCATTTTCACTTTTTCACTTTTAATTTTTAACTCCAAAGAATGCCTCGTCTTGCCCTGTCCGATTTTCTGCAAACCGATGCCAATGGGCCCGTGCTGGATGTACGGGCGCCGGTTGAGTACGCGCAGGGGCACATTCCGGGGGCCGTGAGCTTTCCGCTGTTTACCGATGAGGAGCGCGCCCGCATCGGCACCACCTATAAGCAGCAGAGCCAGGACAAGGCCGTGCTGCTGGGCCTCGATTTATTTGGCCCCCGCATGAGCCAGATGGTGAAGCTGGCCGGCAAACTGGCCCCCAACAAGCAGGTGCGCGTGCATTGCTGGCGGGGCGGCATGCGCTCGGGCGCCGTGCAGTGGCTGCTGGAGCTGGCCGGCTTTCAGGTGCAGCTGCTCGATAAGGGCTACAAGGACTACCGCCGCTGGGCGCTGGCCGAGTTCGAGCGACCCCGCGCCATGTGGGTGCTGGGCGGCCTCACGGGCTCGGGCAAAACCGACGTGCTGCACGCGCTGGCGGCCCAAAACCAGCCCATGCTCGACCTCGAAGGCCTGGCCGCCCACAAAGGCTCGGCGTTTGGCAGCATCGGCCAGCCCGAGCAGCCCACCCAGGAGCAGTTTGAGAACGAGCTGACGGCCCGGCTGGCCGCGCTGCCCACCGAGGCCCCGTTTTGGGTCGAAGATGAAAGCCGCGGCATCGGGCGGGTGGCGGTGCCCGGCGGGCTGTTCGAGCAGCTGCGCACGGCCCCGCTGGTGGTGCTGGAGATTCCGCGCGAGGTGCGGGTAGCCAAGCTGGCCGACGAGTACGGCCGCCAGGACCCAGCCGCGCTGGCCGCCTCGGTGCTGCGCATCCGCAAGCGCCTGGGCGGGCTGGCCACCAAGGAAGCGCTGTCGGCTATCGGCGAAAACGACATGGCGAAAATGGTCAGCCTCGTGCTGGATTACTACGATAAAACCTACTCGCACGGCCTCGACGGCCGCCCCTTCGTGCGCGTGCCCTCCGACACCTGCGACCCGGTGATAAACGCCGGGCTGGTGCTGGAGGCCGCGCAGGCTGCGTTTTCTACAGAGCAGCATCGGGCCTAACGCAGAGAACAACCTCTGCGCGCCTCTGCGGAAACCTCCGCGAACCTCTGCGGGAACCCTAATTTGAACGATACAACATGACTGAAACCGATAAAATCCGCCTGACCCAGTACAGCCACGGCGCCGGCTGCGGCTGCAAAATCGCGCCCAAGGTGCTCGACCAGATTCTGCACACCAGCCTGCCCCAGCCCGCCCACGACAAGCTGTTGGTGGGCAACGCCTCGCGCGACGATGCGGCCGTGTACGACATCGGCGGCGGGCAGGCCGTTATCAGCACCACCGACTTCTTTATGCCGATTGTGGATGATGCCTACGATTTCGGGCGCATTGCCTCAGCCAACGCCATTTCCGACGTGTACGCCATGGGCGGGCGGCCCATTATGGCCATTGCCGTGCTGGGCTGGCCCATTGACAAGCTCCCGCCCGAAGTGGCCCGCCGCGTAATTGAGGGCAGCCGCAGCATCTGCGCCGAGGCGGGCATTCCGCTGGCCGGCGGCCACAGCATCGACTCGCCGGAGCCTATTTTCGGGCTGGCCGTTACGGGCCTGCTCGACATCCAGCACCTCAAGCAAAACGACACGGCCACTGCCGGCTGCGAGCTGTACCTGACCAAGCCGCTGGGCGTAGGCATGCTGACGACAGCCCAGAAAAAAGGCATTCTCAGGCCCGAGGATGAGCAGCTGGCCCCCCAGAGCATGATGCAGCTCAACAAGATTGGCGCCGAGCTGGGGCCGCTGGAAGCCGTGCGGGCCATGACCGACGTAACGGGCTTCGGGCTGCTGGGCCACCTTTCGGAAGTATGCGAGGGCAGCAACCTGACGGCCGAAATTGAGTTCAGCAAGGTGCCCCTGATTCCGGAAGCCGCGGCCTACTACGCCCAGAAGTCGATTCCGGGCGGCACGGTGCGCAACTGGGACTCCTACGGCCACAAAATCGGCGCGGTAACCGACGAGCAGCGCGCCTGGCTTTGCGACCCCCAGACCTCGGGCGGCCTGCTCGTGTGCGTCGACCCGGCCGGCCGCGAGGCGGTGCGCGCCGTGTTCGGGCAGCATGGGCTGGCACTGGAGCCCTTCGGCACGCTCCGGGCCCACCGGGCCGACGAGCCCTGGATTCTGGTGCGCTAGATTTCCTTAATGAAACTCCTCGCCTTTTTGCGGCCGCTGCTGGAGGCGGCTGCTTTGGTGGCGGCCGTGATGCTGGGGCTGCGGCTGGTTACGGGCCTTTTCAGCCGCAAAAGCTACGTGTACCGGCTCAACTACGGGCGGCAGCTGCGGCTGCTGTTCTGGCCGCTGCTGTGCCTGGGCGTGGGGCTGCCGTTTTTGGGGGCCTTCTTTTACGCCGATGCCCTGGCCCCGCACGAGTGGGCGCTGCTGCTGGTGATGGCGGCTGTGGTGCTGGGTTTTGCGGGGCCGGCGCTGCTGCTGCACCTGCAGTACGCGGCCCGCAACCTGCACACCACGCTGGTTTTCGAGCCCAAGCAAAACCAGCTGGAAGTGTACGAGGGCGCCACTCCGATTCCGTTTGAGAAGCGCGACCTGCTGCGCGTCGAGCGGGTTACCTGCCGCTCACGCCGCCCCTTCTGGAGCGCCTACGACTACCTGCGGCTGCATCTGCGCGACGGGCAGGTTATCACCCTCACTTCGGTGCTGACAGACCTGCAACCACTGACCGAGTTTCTGCGCAGCACCCCGCTGGAGCGGCGCCAGGTGTGGATTTGCTGGCTCTGAACCCGGCCCCACCGGCGCCGGCCGCAGCGGAGCCGGCACTTGAAGCGCACCCTTGCCAGCCTTAGCCAGCCCGGCAGCTAACCCGGCATCAGGTTGTTACGTTAGCAGCGGCAAAGAAGTAAGCAGGCGGCCTGCGCGTTGATTGGCAGCCGCAAAAGAGTACATTTAACCATCGGGGCCGAAATCGGGCCGGACTGCGCCAGTGTAAGCAATACTTTTACCTTAGCTGTTTTCGATGCGGTGCCTCTTGCTACTCGTTGCCTTGCTGCTCGGCAGCTTGTGGGGCCGGGCTGCTTCGGTGCCGGAGATGCAGCGGCGGCTGCAAACCCAGCCGGCCGATACGGGCCGCGTCCGGCTGCTGAACGGGCTCTGCTACACCCTGCACGACAACCAGCCCACACTGGCCCTGCGCTACGGCGAGCAGGCCGTAACCCTGGCCCGCGAGCTGCCCGACCGCCCCGGCCTGATGCGCGGGCTGCTGGCGCTGGCCAGCTGCTACGCCAACCTGGCCGACGGCCCGCATGCGCTGGAGCTGCAGCAGGAGGCCCTGCTGCTGGCCCGGCAGCTGCGCTCCAACGATGGGCTGGTGCGCAGCTTCACGGGCATGGGCAGCGTGTACCACGAGCGCAACGACACGGCCGCAGCCCTGCGCAACTACCGCCGGGCCCTGAGCTACGCCTACGAGCCCGATGTACAGGTAAGCTCGCAGCTGGTGCTGTTTGGCAACCTAGGCAACCTGTATTTCACCATGCGCTACCGCGCGCGTGGCATGCTGTTTACCCGCCGGGCCCTGGCCCTGGCCCGCAGCAACCACGACCGGGCCGGCGAGTCGCTGTACCTGGCCAACATGGGCACGTATTATCTGCAGATGAAGCGCCTGGCCACCGCCGAGGGGCTGTTGCGCAAAGCCGTGAGCCTGCTGGAGCCGCTGCCCGAGCAGCGTTTCGAGGCCGGCCACCTGGAGCTGCTGGCCACGGTGCTGCTACTCAATAATGAGCTGGAGGAGGCCGAGGAACTCACGCGCCGGGCCTTGGTGCTGGCCCGTAGCCTCGATTATCAGGAGCGCGTACTCGATGCCTACAGTCTGCTGGCCGACATCAGCGCCGCCCGCCGCCAGTACGACTACGCCTACGAGTGGCAGCTGCGGTTTCGCAGCCTCAACGACAGCCTCAACAGCCGCTCGCGCCTGCAGACGCTCATGGCCCTGCAAACCCGCTACGAAACGGCCGATAAAGAGCGGATTATTCAGCAGCTCACCGACCGCGAAAACGTGCTGCAGCAGCGCAACCGCGCCCAGATTGGTGCCATCGTGACGCTGCTGCTGGGCCTGGGCGGGGCCGGGCTGCTCTATACCAAGCTGCGCCGCAGCCGCGCCGCGCTGGCCACCAACAACCACGCGCTGGAGCAAACCTCGGCCGAGCTGCGCCAGGTGGCCGCATCCAAAGACCGCCTCTACGCCATCGTCGCCCACGACCTGCGCGGCCCCGTCACGTCGTTTGCCAGCGTTACCGAGCTGATTGACTTTTATCTGCGCCAGGGCGACGAAGCCGGCCTGCGCCGTCTGCCCGAGCTGGTCCGCCAATCGGCCCAGCAACTCAATCACCTGCTCGACAACCTGCTCAACTGGGCCGTCAGCCAGACCGGCGAGCTGGCCTTCCGCCCGCAGGTGCTGGCCGTGGCCGAGCTGTTCGAAGGAACGCGCCGCCTGTACGCCAATGCATTGGAAGCCAAACAGCTCACCCTGCAGCTTGACACCGAACCGGGCCTGGCGTTGTGGGCCGATGCGCACATGAGCCAGACTATTCTGCGCAATCTGGTGGGCAATGCTCTCAAGTTTACGCCCGCGGGCGGAGAAATCCGGCTGGTGGCCAGGGCCGGCGGGGCCGGGCAGGTGGTGTTGCGGGTGGAGGATACGGGGCCGGGCATACCACCCGAACAGGTAGCCGCCCTGCACCATTCCGAGGCGCTGGCGCCGCCTTTGCAGGGCCCCCGCTCGGGCACCGGCCTGGGGCTGCTGCTGTGCCGGGCCTTCGCCAAGCGGCAGGCCGGCTCGCTGCGCATCGAAAGCACGCCGGGCCACGGCACCACCGTGCACGTTACGCTGCCGGCTGCGGGGGCGAGCACCAGGGCATGACGCCGCTCTTTTGACCGCCTCGGCTGCGCACCCCAACCCATTTCGCTATTTTTGCAGCCTATGCTGCAACTTCACTACCGCGAGCTGGGGCAGGGCGCCCCGCTGGTTGTCCTGCACGGACTCTTTGGCACGCTTGATAACTGGCAGACGCTGGCCCGGCGCTGGGCCGACGCCGGCCACCGCGTCGTTTCGGTCGATTTACGCAACCACGGCCGTTCGCCCCACTCGCCCGAGCACACGTACGCCCTGATGGCCGCCGATGTGCTGGGGCTGTTCGAGCAGTTGGGCCTGGGCCCCGATACCACCCTGCTCGGCCACAGCATGGGCGGCAAGGTGGCCATGCGCTTCGCCCTCGACTACCCCGACCGTCTCGCGAAGCTCGTAGTGGTGGACATTGCCCCGCGCGCCTCCGACATGCACCACCAGGACGAGGTGCTGGCCGGCCTGAACGCGGTTGATTTCACGCAGTGCACCAGCCGCCAGGCCGCCGACGACGCGCTGGCCCGCCACATCTCCAGCTTTGGCGTGCGGCAGTTCCTGCTCAAAAACCTCTACCGCCAGGACGACAATACCTTTGCCTGGCGCGTGAACCTGCCCGTGCTCACGGCGCAGATGGCCGATATCGGCATCGAAATAACGGGGGCGCAGCCCTTCCTCAAGCCGGCCCTGTTTATCAACGGCGGCAAGTCGGATTACATTGATGCCAACGACAAGCTCCACGGCATCCCGGCGCTGTTTCCCAACTCGCAGGTCGCCACCATTCTCGACGCCGGCCACTGGGTGCATTCCGAGAAGCCCGACGAGGTGTTCGGGCTGGTGCAGGATTTTATGGGCATGTAAGCACGCAAAAAGTATTTGTCATGCTCAGCATGACAGACGGATTCACTCATTCACCGAGTCACTCATTCACCGCTATGGCCGGCACGCTTTACCTGATTCCCACCATTCTGGCCGATGATACGGAGGCGCAGGTGCTGCCGCCGCAGGTGGCCATGCGGGTGGCGGCGCTGTCGTGCTTTCTGGTCGAAAATGCCCGCACGGCCCGGCGCTTCATCAAGCGCGTGGCCCCGGCGCACATCATCGAGCAGCTGCAAATCAGCGTCATTGACAAGGACAGCACCGAGGCCCAGGTGCAGGCGGCCCTGGAGCCGGTGCTAAAGGGCCAGGATGCGGGCGTAATTTCGGAAGCTGGCTGCCCCGGCATTGCCGATCCGGGTGCCGAGCTGGCCCGCCGCGCCCATCAGCTGGGCATCCGGGTGGTGCCGCTGGTGGGGCCCAGCAGCCTGCTGCTGGCCCTGATGGCCTCCGGGATGAACGGGCAGAGCTTCACGTTTCACGGCTACCTGCCCATCGAGCGGGCCCCGCGGCTGGCGGCCATCAAAAAGCTGGAGCAGCAGGCCCTGCAGCTGCACCAGACCCAGCTGTTCATCGAAACTCCCTACCGCAACCTGCCCCTGCTGGACGATTTGCTGGCCGGCCTGCACCCCGGCACCCGCCTCTGCGTGGCCGCCAGCCTCACGGCCCCCAACGAGTTCATCATCACCGATACCGTAGCCAACTGGCGCAAGCGCCCCCGCCCCGCTATTCATAAGCAGCCGGCGGTGTTTCTGGTGGGGGCTTAGGGACTGAGTTGTGCCCCAGGTGTGGTACCACGAATTGCCCGAAGGGCTTCGTGGTACCACTATCTGCCGCGCAGCCCGAATAATCCAGTTCAACGATAGTGGTGCCACGACTGGAAAAAGTCGTGGCACCCCCCCCGCGTATCATCCCAGCACTTCAGCTCATCAAACTGTACACCAGCCAGGAGGCCACGTAGGCCAGGCCGGTCATGTACACGAGTTGGAGCAGGGGCCATTTCCAGCCTTTGGTTTCGCGGTAGGTGGCGGCCAGCGTGCTCATGCACTGCATGGCGAATACGTAGAATACCAGCAGCGAAAACGAGCGGGCCGGCGTGAAGAAGGGCTGGCCGTAGATGTCCTTTTCGGCGGCCAGCTTCTGCTGCACTGTTAGCTCGTTGGCGTCCTGGCCCACGCTGTAAATCGTGCTCATCGTGCCCACAAACACCTCGCGGGCGGCGAAGGAGGTTATCAGCGAAATGCCAATTTTCCAGTCGAAGCCCAGCGGGCGGATGGCGGGCTCCAGCACGTGCCCGAACACGCCGGCGTAGGAGTTTTCGAGCCGCTCGGAGGCGACGTGGGCCTCGGTTTCGGCGGGCGTGAGGCGCTGGGTGGCGGCGGTGGCGCGGGCCTGGGTTTCCACCTGCTCCAGGCGGCCGGGCGGGCCGTAGGTGGCCAGCACCCACAGGATAATGGAAATGGCCAGAATCACCTTACCGGCCTGGAAAACAAAGGTTTTTACCTTCTCCAAGATGGTAATGCCCACGTTTTTCCAGCGCGGCCAGCGGTACACCGGAAACTCCATAATGAAATAGCTCCGCTCGCTGGTGCGCATGAGCAGCTTCATGGCCCAGGCCGAGAAGATGGCCGCGAAAAAGCCCAGCAAATACAGCCCCATCAACGCAAAGCCCCGCAGGTTGAAGATGCCCAGCACGGCCTCATCGGGCACCACCAGCCCGATGAGCACGGTGTACACCGGAATGCGGGCCGAGCACGACATAAGCGGCGTGACGAAGATGGTGATGAGCCGGTCTTTGCGGTTTTCGATGGTGCGCGCGCTCATAATGGCCGGCACGGCGCAGGCCACGCCCGAAATCAGGGGCACGATGCTTTTGCCGTTCAGCCCGAAGCGCCGCATGATGCGGTCCATCATAAAGGTCACGCGGGCCATGTAGCCGGTTTCCTCCAGCACCGCGATAAAGGCGAAGAGCAGGGCAATCTGCGGAATGAAAATCAGCACCCCGCCCAAACCCGCCAACACCCCTTCCGTCAGCAGGCTGATCAGCGGGCCGTCGAAATTGGTCTGGATAAGGGAATTGATCCAAGCCACGCCCTGGTCGATGAGCTCCATGGGGTAGCTGGCCCAGGCAAACACGGCCTGGAACATCAGAAACAGGATGCCGAAGAAAATGGCGTAGCCCCAGACCCGGTGCGTGAGCACCTTGTCGAGGCGGTTGCTGTAGGGCTCGTTCTGCTCGGTGCGCGTCACCGTCACGCAGTTGAGCAGAATCTCATTGACGCGGGCGTAGCGGTCAATCGTTTCCTGGGCCTGGCGGGCGGTGGGCCGGAAGTCGTACTGCGTGGTCAATTCCTCGATGTACGCCCGGTCGTCGGCGCTCAGAAACGCGAGGTGCCGGTACTGGTGGGCGTAGTGCAGCGCCAGGTAATCGTTGTGCAGGTTGAAGTAGTAGCGAATCTGCCGTACCATGGGCAGCAGCTCCTCGTCGGGCTCGTAGAAGCGCACCGTGGGCGCGCCGAGCGTCTGGCTCATCAGGATTTTGAGGGCCGTGATGCCCTCGCCCTTGCGGGCGTTTAGGGGCACCACGGGCACGCCCAGCTCCTGCTGCAGGGCTTCCACATCAATCTGGACGCCGTGCTGGCCGGCCGTGTCGAGCATGTTCAGGGCCAGGATGGCGGGCAGGCCCAGATCGGCCAGCTGGGTGAACAGCAGCAGGTTGCGGCGCAAGTTGCTGGCGTCCACGGTTACCACCACAAAATCGGGGTACTGCGGGCTGGTGTGGTCGTAGAACAGGCTGGTAATTACCTTCTCGTCGAGGCTCTTGGGGTAGAGCGAGTAGGTACCCGGCAAATCGATGATTTCGGCGCGCAGCTGGGGCGTGAGCTGGCTGATGCCGGTTTTGCGGTCGACGGTAACGCCGGGGAAGTTGCCGACTTTCTGGTTGAGGCCGGTGAGCTGGTTGAACAGGGAAGACTTGCCCGAATTAGGGTTGCCCACCAGCGCAATGCGGGCCAGCAGGCCGCCGGCCCGGCCGGCGGCCGCCTCCAGCCGCTCCACCGATCCGGTCACGCCGGCGCGGTCTATAATTGTGTCCTCCCCGCTCGTCATCCGGGCCCCCGTTATTTCAGCATAATAGTGGCCGCCTCACTTACCCGGAGCGACAGCGTGTAGTCGCCCTGCTCGCCCACGACCAGCGTGATGGGGCAGCCCAGCGGGGCGCGGCTGTTGAGGCGCACCTGCGTGCCGGGGATGCAGCCCATTTCGAGCAGCTTGAGGGCCATTTCGGGGTCTTCGAGGCAGCAGATCGTGGCCGACTCGCCCAGCTTGAGGTCTTTCACGCTGCGGCGTGTAGTCGGGGCGGAGGTGAGGGTGGAGCGGTCGGACACGGTGCGGGGCTATTTAGATTCTCTTCAAACAAAGATACTACCCTTTTAGGTTTCGGCCAAAATGAGGCCCCTTACCCGTGCCCGCCCGGAGGCCCTGCTAAGTGGCTGACCTATAATTATTCCCAAGTGAAATTGCATTAGTATAAATATTCTTTGAAGTATTGCGCGTGATGCCTATTTTCATTGTAGTTTTGGCATATAACCTATTCTGTTTACCCATGCTCCAACGTTTACTTGCTCTGTTGTGCCTCTTTTTGGCGCTTCCCCTGCTGGGTTTTTCCCAAGAGGCTAAAATTACCGGCCGCATCGTGGATGAGGCCAGCAAGGAGCCCATCCCGTTTGCCTCCATCGGCCTGAAAGAGGAGCAAACCGGCGCCCTGACCAACGAATACGGGTTTTTCCAGATGGGCATGCCCCAGAAAAACCCCCAGGATTCGCTCGTGATTGTAGCCCTGGGCTACCGCCGCAAGTCGGTGCTCATCAAGCCCGGCCAGAAGGTGCAGGACATGATTATCGAGGTTACCAAGCTGGCCATCAAGCTGGAAAACGTGAACGTCGTGAGCAGCGCCAAAATCAAGAACCTGGCGCTGGGTTCGCGCTCCAACACGCCCGGCGAGGGCATGATTCAGGGCATGCCCGGCAGCCAGTACGCCTTCTTCGTGAAGAACGAGAAGGGCAAGTCGCTGGGCAACGTGCGCACGGTGTCGTTCTACATCGGCGAAAACGGGTTCCCGCGTGAGCCGTTCCGCGTGCGCCTCTACAAGGCCGACGGCAACTACAACTCGCCCAACACCGACCTGCTCACCGAGAACATCGTGGTGTCGGCTCCCAAGGGCGGCGAGTGGTACACCGTCGATCTGACCGAGTACAACATTGAGGCGCCCAAGGAAGGCTTCTTCGTGGCCATGGAGTGGATTGTGAGCGGCGACAACTTCTACACCGTCAACTTCATGGACAACTACACGCCCTACGGCCAGATTCTACGCCCCACCTTCGAGTACAAGGAGGCCCTGACCTGGAACTACACCATGGGCCGCGGCTGGAGCCTCATCACGCTGGCCAACGACGGCAAGCGCTACAACGCCATGATCCGCGCCGAAGTTGACCAGATTAAGTAGGATCACAGATGTTGCAGATGAGTGGATGCCGCAGATGCAGGCGTCAGCAACGAAGCAACGAGGTAAATAAAGAGCCCGGCCGATTGGCCGGGCTCTTTTGCTTTATCAATGATTTCAGCGGAGTTTGACAAGAGCTGACGCCTGCATCTGCGGCATCCACTCATCTGCAACATCTGTGATCTTATTTGAGCACGGCAATTTCTACGCGGCGGTTCTGCTGGCGGCCGGCGGCGGTAGCGTTGGTGGCGACGGGAGCTTTTTCGCCCATGGGCTCGATGCTCACGTTAGCGGCCTTCATCATGCCATCGGTCGTAAGCCACTTCATGACGGCGGCAGCGCGCTCCTTGCTCAGCTGCAGGTTGTAGTCCTTGTCGCCGTGCGAGTCGGCGAAGCCCAGCACGCGCACCTGCTTGCCCTGGTAGCGGCGGCCGATGGAGGAGCTGATCTGCGACAGGGCACGGGTGGCGCTGGGCTTGATAACGGCCTTGTCGGTGTCGAAGAGAATGTTTTCGTCGATGCCGTACAGGTTCAGGCGGTCGTTCTCGCGCACTTTCACTTCGGCCAGATCAATCTCTTCCAGCTTAGCATCGCGCATATCGGCGTCGTTCACCGTGAAGGCATCTTCGACGGCGTTGCCGGCCTTGTCGGCAGCATTGCCGGCCGCGGCGGCGCCTTCCTTGGCGAGGCCTTCCACCGTCTGGCCGTCGCGGTATACTACGGCCGTGTCGGCGGTAGCTTCCGAGGGCTGGTCTTTTTCTGAGGGGTTTTTGAGGTCGGAGCAGGAAGAAGCGAGCAGTGCAACTGCCGCCAGGGCCGGAAGGAAAATCTTTTTCATTGGAAAGGAAGGAATAGGTGAACTGAAATATGTGACTTGGTTTTACGCAACCTCAGCCGTTACGTTCAGGGCTTGGGCAGCTCCATCACCCAGGCCCGGATAAGCTCCTGGGCTTCGGGCGAGAAGGTAGGCCGCTGGGCGCCATTTACCACGGCCCAGGTGCTGGCGGGGCCCTGCAGCAGGTGGTTCACGTCGGGTAGCTTGCGGCTGACGACGGCGCGGTTGGTCCGGAGGGCTTTGGTGAGCGGGGTGAGGTTGGTGTCGGGGTTCACGCTCAGGTCGGCGGTACCGGCCAGCAGCAGCACCGGGCACTTCACGCTTTCGAGGCCCGCGAGCGGGTTGAAGGCCAGGTAGTCGCGGTAGCGGCGGGTGGTGAGCTGGGTGGCGCCGGCGCGGGCCGTGAGCGAATCCATGCCGGCGTTGCTCTGGCGCAGCATATTGGCCACAATGGCCCGCGCCTGGCCCGGGTTGGCCGTCTGCTGAATCACATCTACCATGGCCTGCTCGCGCTTGGCCAGTGCCGTTACCTGCTCATCATCAGCGCCCACCGAACGCAGCAGGTTTACCTGCTGCTCGACCGTGAGCTTAGCGCCCGGCTGGCCGTGGGCGGCCAGGGCCACCACGAAGGCCGGCGGCAGGGCCTGGGCGGCCGTCAGCAACGCCGCGTTGCCGCCCAGCCCGTGCCCGATGACACCCAGGCGGCTCTGGTCCACTTCGGGGCGGGTGCGCAGGTAGCCCAGGGCGGCCTGCACATCGGTTACGGTTTCGGCCACGGTGGCCAGCTGGCCGCCGGTTACGCCGGCCCCGCGGGCATCGAAGCGCAACACGGCAATGCCGCGCCGGGTCAGGTAATCACCCAGAATAAACAGCAGCGGGTAGTTGTCGACGGCACCTTCGCGGTCGTACACGCCCTGGTCGGGCACCAGCACCACCGTCGGAAACGGGCCTTCGCCGGGCGGCACGCTCAGCAGGCCCCCGAAGCGCAGCTCGGCTTTGGGGTTCACGTACTGCACCTCCTCCTCGCGGTAGGGCGGCGTGAGGCGGGCCTTGGGCGCGGCACTGATGGGCGGCGCCGAGTAAGTCAGCGTCATGGGCACCGAGTAGCCCGGCTGCTGCCAGGTCCCGGTTACCTGCTTGCCATCGGCGGCGAGCTGGCCACTGAACTGGCTGCCCACGTCTTCGGCCTCGAAGCGCACCGAGTCGCCGGCGGCCGTAACGGCTACGGGCAGGCGGCTGATGCGCTGTTTGGGCACATCGAGGGTGGCAAAATAGGCCCCGTTGGTGAGGCTTACGAGCCGGAAAACCACTTCCAGCTCGCCGCCGGGCATTTTCAGCTGGCCCTTCCAGAAGCCGTCGAGGCCGGAGCCGGCCCGCGCGGCCGGAGCGGCCAGCAGGCTCAGTAAGGTCAGCAGGCTCAGCAGCAAGCTTGCTGCCCGACGACGACCAAACCAGCTACGTACTTGTCTCCGCATAACAATCGAAGTAAAATGATATGGGAAAAATAGCGCCGACAGCGGCTCTACTTGCTGCCCAGCGCATAAACGGCCTTCAGGTAGAAGTAGCGGCCCGCGACGGGCAGCTGGGTCGACTGGTAAGGAATTACGTCAAAGTCGTAGGGCAGCACGACGTTGCCGGCGGCGTCCTTCAGCCGGCCCCCCTGCTGGGCCGCCTTCAGGGTGCGGTCGGGGTACACGTTAAACACATTGTTGACGCCGGCCGTGAGCTGCATACCCTTGCGGGGCCGGAAGCTGACGGTGAAGTCGGTGGTGGCTTTGCCCTTGAACTCGAGGTAGGCGCTGCCCTCGGGCCGCAGGTCGTAGTTGTAGTCGTAGGCGCTTACCCGCCCGAAATAGAAGTTGCGCAGCAGCAGCGAAAAGTTGCCAATGTCGTAGCCCGTGCTCAGAATAAGCTTCTGCCGGGGGTTGCCGCTTTCCACCAGCGAGAGCTGGCGCTGGTCGATGTAGTCGTTGCCGGGCTCATTGTCGGTTTGCAGCGGCTGGAACTGCGCGGGCACCTCCAGGGATTTAATCGTGGTTTTGTTGAGGTTGGCCGCCAGCGACAGATTCACCGAGCCCCGGCCCAGGGGCCGGCGGTAGGTGGCCACGAAGTCGAGGCCCCGGGTGCGGGTGTTGGCGGCGTTGGTAAAGAACTGGGCCTGCTCCACGTTGGCCGCGGCGAGGGCCGCGTTGAGCCGGGGCCGCTGGTCGCTCGAGTCCTGGCCGAACTGGCCCGAGAGCAGGATGCGCCGGTCAATCGCAATCTGGTAGGCGTCGAGCGTAAGGGTCAGATCGGGCGTGGGCGTGAGCACGAGGCCGGCGCTGATGTTGCGCGAGGTTTCGGGGCGGAGCCGGCCAATGCCGGCCGCTTCCGCAATGGCGCTCTCGTTGTTGAAAATACCGCTGAACCGGGCGCCGCCCGCCGCAGTGGGCGTCGACGTAACCTGGCGGTAGAGAGCCTGTTGCAGGGCCGGGGCGCGGAAGCCGGTGTTGAAGCCGGCCCGCACGGCCAGGGCCTGGGCCAGGCGCAGGCGCGAGGCCACTTTGTAGGTGAAGGCCGAGCCGAAGGTGCTGTAGTTCTCGAAGCGCAGGGCCCCTTCCAGCCTCCAGCTCTTGGTGAGGTCCGCTTCCACGTCGGCGAAGGCCGCCACGTTGCGGCGCGAGCCCCTGATGGCGCTGTTGGGGTCGAAGCCGGGGAAGCCCTGGGCCCCGCCCGAAGCCCCGTCCTTGCCCCGTCCGTAGTCGAAGTAAGAGGCCTCTTCGCCGGCCATAATGCGGTAATAGTCGGTGCGGAATTCGCCGCCGAAGGCCACGTTGGTGCCGGCTAAAGCCTTCGGAAACAGGCGCGTAACGGTGGCGTTGGTTACGTTCTGGATAAAGCGGAAGCCGCCCGCGTCGAACTTAGTGGGCGATCCGCTCCCCATTGAGCCATTGAGCGTATTGCTCAGGTCGTAGCGCATCTGGTTGCCGCCCAGCACGTGGCTCAGGTCGAGCTTCCAGGGTCCCAGCCCCAGCTCCAGCCCCGCCGCTGCCGAGCCGTCGTGGATGCGGGTATTGATAAGGGGCTGATAGCCATTGGGAAAGATGCTTTCCACGATATCGGCCTCAAACGCCGAGGGCACCCGCCAGAGCGCGGCCGCCTCGCCCCGCCGGAAGTTGTAGCTGCCAAACGAGTAGAAGCGCACCCGCTCCGACAGCGGCACGCTCAGGTTGTAGAGGCCGCGGGCGTTCTTCATGCGGGCGTCGCCGTTGCGCTGCTGGTAGTCGTCGTAGGTTTTGCCCGCCGCCGCCAGCGCCTTCCGCTCCTGCTCGGCGTCGGCCGAAAACACCGGCCACGACCGCAGGTCGCGGTCGAACTGCCGGGTGGTGGGGCCGCGGTAGCCGGCATCGGCCGTCAGGTTCAGAAAGCCCTTCGGCCCCAGCTTCAGGCCCCGGTTCAGGCTCAGCAGGCCCGTCAGGCCGTCGCCGGCGCTGGTCAGGCCCGTGCTCAGCAGGGCGTTGCCGCCCTGGTTGTCGCTTTTCAGGTTGATGTTGATTACGCCCGCAATGGCGTCGGAGCCGTACTGGGCGGCGGCGCCGTCGCGCAGCACCTCTATTTGGTCGATGCCGTTGGTGCTGAGCGTGTTCAGGTCGTAGCCCACGCTGCCCACGCCGCGGCTGCCGAGCAGGTTTACCAGGGCCGTAGTGTGGCGGCGCTTGCCATTCACCAGCACCAGGGCCTGGTCGGGGGCCAGGCCGCGCAGACTGATGGGCTCGACGTGGTCGGCCCCGTCGGCGGTGGTCTGGCGGGTCGAGTTGAAGGACGGGATGACCTGGTGCAGCAGCTGGCTCAGGTCGGTCTGGGGCACTAGCGGCAGCAGCCCGCGCATGTCCACCACATCAACCGGGGCAATGCTTTCGGCCAGCGTGCGGTCGGTGCGGCGGGTACCCACGGCCACGGTGGCCGGACTGAGCACGTTGCTGAACTGGCTGATTTTGCCGCCCTCCAGAAACACGTTGGTCAGCAGCTGGGTGCGGTAGCCCTCCTGGCTGATCTGCACGGCGTAGGGACCGCCCACCAGCATGGTATTGATGCTGAAGCGGCCCTGCTCGTCGGTGCGGGCCGTGCGCCGCACGCCGGTTGGAATGTGGATGGCCGTAACGGTCGCTTCGTTCAGGTTGAGCTGCTTATCCGAGCTGACGATACCGGTAATGCCGGCCGTAGCGCCGCTCTCGGCGCCATCGGCGGCAGCCTCGCTGGGCACGGCCGGGGTGGCAAGCTGGTCGGTGGTTTGGGCGGTGGTGGCGGTGGCAGCAAGAACGCAGCACCCTGCCACAAGCAGGGAGCGGGTAAAAGTTGGGGTCATACGGTAAGGTGAGGCAATTGGTTTCCCCAAAAGGGATTTTTTGCCAAATATATGATACCTCCCGCTCAATTATCCTATTTTAAGATACAGTTTATCCGATCTTCGATAGCGCACTACAAAAACCCGCCGAATGTGATATTATCAACAACAGGTACGCGTGGTTATCCTGCAGCCACGCTAAGCAATATGATTTAACTAACCGGTTCGCTAACAGCTGAATGCAGCAATATTTTATTCCTCCAAGCCAACTATATATTTAAATGGTATCACTTACTCCGCCAAAAACACGCGCTTCACCCGTTCGCTTACATTGGTGAGCAGTTCGTAGGCAATGGTGCCAATGCGGGCCGCCAGGGCGGGTAGTGGCAGGCCCTCGCCAAACACCACGGCCTCGTCGCCGGCCCGCACGCCCGCCACGCCCGTTACGTCTACCATGCACATGTCCATGCACACGCTGCCGACCAGCGGGGCGCGCTGCCCCCGTATCAGCACCTCCCCTACCCCGCTGCCGAAGCGCCGGTCGTAGCCGTCGGCGTAGCCGATGGCCAGCGTGGCAATGCGCCGCTCGTGGGCGGTGGCCTCGCCGCGGCGGCCGTAGCCCACGGTGTAGCCGGGGGGCAGGGTTTTCACCTGCGAAACCGTGGTGCGTAGCGTGCTCACGGGCCGCAGGGCCTCGGGCCGCTGGCCGCCGGCCTCCACCCCGTACAGGCCGATGCCCAGGCGCACCATATCGAACTGAGCCTCCGGGAAGCGCAGGATGCCGGCCGAGTTGAGCGCGTGCTTGAGCACCGGGTAGCCGATGATGCGCTCCAGCTCGGGCGTAAGCCGGGCAAAAGCGGCCAGCTGGCCCCGCGAAAAATCGTCCTGACCGGCCTCGTCGGCGCTGGCCAGGTGGGTGAGGGCACTGGCTACCGTTACCAGCGCGGCGTTGGCGTGCAGCAGCGCGCCCAGTTCGGCCACATCGTCCTCGCCAAAGCCCAGGCGGCGCATACCGGTATCGAGCTTGAGGTGAATGGGCGGCAGCGGAGCCTGACGGGCAGCATCGAGGTAGCCGTGCAGCAGCTCAAAGGAGTAGATTTCGGGCTCGAGGTGGTACTGGCGCAGGGTGGCGAACGAGTCGGGGGCCGGGTTCATCACCATAATGGGCAGGCTTATGCCCTGGCGGCGCAGCTCCACGCCCTCGTCGGCGTAGGCCACGGCCAGGTAGTCGGCGCGGTGGAACTGGAGCAGGTTGGCCACTTCCATCGAGCCGCTGCCGTAGGCGAAGGCCTTCACCATCACCATCAGCTTCACGCCGGGTTGCAGCTGGCGGCGATAGAAGTTGAGGTTGTGCACCAACGCGTCGAGGTTTACTTCGAGCACCGTGCCGTGCAGCTTCTGCTGGAGTGCGGCCACCACCCGCTCGAAGCCGTAGCGGCGGGCGCCCTTTACCAGCAGCAGCTCCTGCCGGAAATCGTCGGGCCGGAAATCGGCCAGCAGCGCGTCGGTATCGGGGTAGAAACGGGTTTGCAGGCCGGCAAAGGCCGCCTGGTGCCGGCTGATGTCGGGGCCGACGCCGATGAGGCGCCCCACGCCCGAGGCGGGCAGCAGGGCGGCCACGCGGGCGTAGAGCTCGGCGCCGGCGAGGCCTGATTCGAGCACGTCGGAAAGGATGAGGGTGCGCGGGAGGCGGCGGGGCTGGCGGCTGAGCGCGTCGAGGGCCAGGCGCAGGCCGGCCAGGTCGTTGTTGTAGGTGTCGTCGAGCACGTAGCAGCCGTTGAGGGCCTGCTTCATCTCCAGGCGCATGGCCACGGGCTGCAGCCGCTCCAGCCGCCGCTGCAGCTCGGCGGGGTCCAGCCCGCGGTGCAGCAGCACCACCAGACCGTGCAGAGCGTTTTCCAGCGAGGGCTCGTCGGCGAAGGGCAGCGTGAAGGTGTGCGCTTCAGCATCGGCCTGCTTCACGCGCAGCACGGTGCGGTCGGCCAGCGTCTCCTTGACCGACACCAGCCAGCGGGCCTCGCCGGCCTCGTACACGGCCCGCTGGCGGGTCCAGGCGGCCAGCCGTTCGGGCGACAGCTGGCGGCGGGCGGCGGCGTGCACCAGCGGGTGGTCGGCGCAGTAGAACAGGGTTTCGACCTCCCCGAACAGGCGCATCTTCTCCTCTACCTTGTCTTCCCAGCCGGCAAAGCCGGCGTCGTGGGCGGTGCCCAGGTTGGTGAAGATGCCCAGCGTGGGCTGAATGACGCGGGCCAAGCGGGCCATTTCGCCGGGCTCCGAGATGCCGGCCTCGAAGATGCCCAGCGTATGCCGCTCGTTCAGCTCCCACACGCTCAGCGGCACGCCCACCTGCGAGTTGTAGGAGCGCGGACTCTTGCACACCAGCTCATCGGGGCTCAGCAGCTGCGCCAGCCACTCCTTGACGATGGTTTTGCCATTGGAGCCGGTGATGCCAAAAACAGGCAGCGCGAACTGCCGCCGATGGTGGGCCGCCAGCGCCTGCAGGGCTGCCAGTACGTCATCTACCACTAGGAAACCGGCCTCGGGGTAGGCCTCCAGGCCTTCTGGCAGCTCAACGCCGGTTTCCACCACAAATTGCCGCACGCCGGCCCGGTAGAGTTCGGGCAGGTAGCGGTGGCCGTCGTGCTGGGGGCCGCGCAGGGCGAAAAACAAGCTGTCGGCGGGCGTTTCGACGCGGCGGCTGTCGAGCAGCAGCCGCTGCACCGGGGCCGGGGCGGCGGGTTGCTGGAGCACGGCGCCGCCAAGTAGCGCGGGCAGGTCGGAGAACTGGAGCATGGGGCAAAAGTAGCGGTTGGGTGACGGAGGAAGTTGGCGTCGGCCCCGCCCGTCATTCAGCGCATGTGGCGCATCAAGCCAGGGACGAAGAATCTCGCGTGCTGACGCTAAAAGGCAACCCAACGTCAGCACGCGAGATTCTTCGCCCCGCTCTGAATGACGTTCCTTATATGTTCCCCCTCCCGCCAACATCTAGTACCTTCGGGCTTCTGATTCCGACTTCTTTTCAAGCCGAATGACTACGACTCTTCGCCCTTCGCCCGCGCCGCTGTGGCGCCGGGTGCTGCCGCACCTGCTGGCCCTGCTGTTTTTTCTGGCCCTGGCCAGCGTGTATTTCGCCCCGATTCTGTTCGAGAACCAAACTCTGGCCCAGCACGACATCGTGCAGTTTCAGGGCGGCGCGCACGAGGCGGCCGAGTTTCGGGAGGCCACCGGCCAGGAGGCGCTCTGGACGAACTCCATGTTCTCGGGCATGCCCACGTACCTCATCAGCACCCGCTTTCCGGGCGATTTGAGCATCTACCTGCACAAACTGTTCACGCTCGATTTACCGGCCGTGGTAGCCAACCTGTTTCTGGCGCTGGTGTGCGGTTACGCGCTGGGGTTGGCGCTGGGACTCTCGCCGCTGCTGAGTGCGGTGGGCGCGGTGGCGCTGGGCTTCACGAGCTACAACCTTATTATTCTGGCGGCCGGCCACAACACCAAGAGCCTGGCGCTGGCCTACGCGCCGCTGGTGCTGGCGGGCCTGCTCGTTACGTTTCGGCGCAACAAGTGGCTGGGGCTGGCTTTGTTCACGCTGGGCCTCACGATGAACATCCGCTCCAATCACCTCCAGATAACCTATTACCTGTTGCTGCTGGTGCTGGTATTTGGGATAGTGGAGCTGATTTTTGCTTTCAGGGAGAAGCGCCTGCCCGCCTTTTTCACGCGCACGGCCATGCTGGCGGTGGGGGCGCTGCTGGCAGCGGGCGTGAGCTTCGGCCGCCTTTACACCACGCTGGAGTACGGCAAGTACAGCATCCGGGGCCGCTCGGAGCTGACCACCCCGCCGCCCGCCGCGCCCGGCCAACCCGTATCGGAGGAGCCCGTGGATGGAGGCTCGGGGCTTAACCGCGAGTACGCTTTCAGCTACAGCTACGGCATCGGCGAAACGGCTACCCTGCTGATTCCGAACTTCTACGGCGGGGCTTCGCAGATGAAGCTGAGTGAGAATTCGGCCACCGGCAAGGCCCTCGTGGCCGCCGGCGTACCGCCCGTGCAGCTGGCCGACTACCTGGCCCAGATGCCCACCTACTGGGGCGACCAGCCCATCACGAGCGGGCCGGTGTACGTGGGCGCGGTGGTGTTTTTCCTGTTCGTGCTGGGTTTGATGGTGGCCGACCGCCGCACCCGCATCTGGCTGCTGGTGGGCACTTTATTGTCGATTGTGCTGGCCTGGGGCAAGAACTTCGAGACCTTCAATTACCTGATGTTCGACCTGTTTCCGGGCTACAACAAGTTCCGGGCCGTGAGCATGGCGCTGGTAATTGCCCAGCTGGCCATGCCGGTGCTGGCCGTGCTGGCCCTGGCGCGGGTGCTGCGGGGCCGTGCGGGCTTCGCGCCAGACCCGGCCGCGGCGCCCATCAGCAGCCACCCCAGCCTGGCCGCGCTGGCCGGCCGGCCGCTCGATGATGCCGACACCGCCTACCTGAAAAAGCACGTGCTGCGGGCGCTGGCCATTACGGCCGGCCTGTGTGGGCTGGCTTTTCTAGTGGGTCTGGTGTCCGATTTTTCGGCCCCCATTGATGCCCAGCTCCAGCAGGGCGGCTTCCCGCTCGAAGCCATTCGGGCCGACCGCGCCTCGCTGTTGAACAATGACGTGTTCCGCTCGCTGCTGTTCGTGGGCCTGGCGGGCGGGGTGCTGTGGTTTTTCCTGCAGCGCAAGCTGTCGGTAGGCATGGCGGCCGCGCTGATGGGCTTGCTCACGCTGGTTGACTTGTGGGGCGTGGATAAGCGCTACCTCAACGACTCGAATTTCCAGCGCGAAACCGTGGCCGAGCAGTTCGTGCCCTCGCCCGTGGATGAGCAGATCAAGCAGGACAAGGACCTGAGCTACCGGGTGCTGAACATGGCCAACCCCTTCAACGACGCCCAGACCTCGTACTACCACAAGAGCATCGGGGGCTACCACGGCGCCAAGCTGCGCCGCTACCAGGATTTGATTGAGCGGCAGATTTCGCCCCAGCTTCAGCGCATCTACACTGAAAACCGGCCCGATGCAGCCCCGGTGCTCAACATGCTCAACACCCGCTACCTCATCACGCCGCCCGCCGAGAAGCAGCCCGCCCAGGCCATCCGTAACCCCGGCGCGCTGGGCAACGCCTGGTACGTGAGCCGGGTGCAGGCCGTGCAGAGCCCCGACCAGGAAATCCAGGCCCTGACCACCCTCGACCCCGGTACCACGGCCGTTGTGGATGCCTCGAAGTTCCCCGGCCTGAAACCTAGCTACGCCGCCGAAGGCTCCACCATCGCCCTAACCAAGTACAGTCCCAACGAGCTGACCTACCGCACCACCGCCGTGCAGGATGGCCTCGTGGTCTTCTCGGAAATCTACTACGCCGACGGCTGGCAGGCCTACCTCGACGGCAAGCCCGTACCCCACCTGCGCGCCGACTACGTGCTGCGCGCCCTGCCGGTGCCGGCCGGCACCCATACCATCGAGTTCAAGTTCGAGCCTACCGCCTATGCCCTGGGCAACACCGTGTCGCTGGTATCGTCGGTGCTGCTGATTCTGCTGCTGCTGTGGGCCACCTACTACGCCTTCTGGAGCCGCCCGGCAACGGAGCAGCCGGGCGAGCTGGCGGTGGGGTAACTGGGTGAACTTTCTGTCATCCTGAGCGGCGCGAAGGACCTTCTTCTGGTAGCATTAATCGTTGTATAGATGCTATCGGAAGAAGGTCCTTCGCGCCGCTCAGGATGACAATTGGTTTTTCCCACTTCCTGAACATGGATTTCCTCACCCATCCCCTCCTCATCACCGACCTCGGTGAGCACCACGGCGTGCAACTGCTGCTGGCCCGCGACGAGCTGACGCACCCGGAGCTGCCGGGCAACAAGTGGCGCAAGCTGAAGTATAATTTGCAGGAAGCTGACCGGCTGGGGCTTGCTACGCTGCTGACGTTTGGCGGGGCCTACTCCAACCACCTGGCCGCCGTGGCGGCAGCGGGCCGACTGCTGGGCCGGCGCACCGTGGGCTTCGTGCGCGGCGACGAGCTGGCCCATCGGCCCCTCAACCCCACCCTGGCCCGCGCCCGCACCGACGGCATGGCCCTGCACTTCCTCGACCGCGAAACCTACCGGCGCAAGCACGAACCAGCGGTACTGGCCGCGCTGCTGCGCGAAACCGGCCCGGCCTACGTGCTACCCGAGGGCGGCTCCAACACCCTGGCCCTGCCCGGCTGCGCCGAGCTGGCCCAGGAGTTGCTGGCCCGCCTCGATTTCGACGTGCTGGCCGTGGCCTGCGCTACCGGCGGCACGCTGGCCGGCCTGCTCACGGGCCTGGCCGGGCAGCGCCGGGCCCTGGGCGTAGCCGCCCTCAAAGGCGCCGATTTCCTGCGCGATGATATCAATCAGCTCACCCAGCAGGCGACCGGCCACACCTACGCCAACTGGGAGCTGCGCACCGACTACCACGGCGGCGGCTACGCCCGCCTGAGTCCGGAGTTGCGGCAGTTTATCGTTGACTTCCAACAGCGCCACGGCATCCTGCTCGACCCTGTTTATACCGGCAAGCTGCTGTTCGGGCTGCTGGATCTGGCCGCGAAGGGGCACTTCCGGCGCGGCAGCACCGTGGTAGCCATCCATACCGGCGGGTTGCAGGCCTGGTCCGGCTTTGGCGGCCAGCCAGGTTGAGTGGCAGGCTGCAAACTACTAGGGGGCAAGTCGTGAGCTGCCAGACACGGTAAAAGTGGGTATTGGAGCTGACGTAACTCGTCGGCAAACGAGCTTCTCTCGTATTTGACTCCAACACCCATTCACCGAGTCACCCGTTTCCCGATGCCTAACCTACTGCGCCGCCTGCTGCCCCTGCTGTTTCTGGTCGGGCTGGGGTGGTTTCTCTGGACTAAAGTGCGCCCCGCGCTGGCCGATTTTGAGAACCCGCTCAACCCCGCGCCCCGCATCACTGTCACCCACAACACGGTGCTGCAGAAGGTGGAGGCCCTGGGCCGCATGGAGCTGGTGCGCTACGAGTTCCGCGACGTGGTGGAGTACAAGAAGAGCACCTACCGCTTCCTGCCCGACGCCAAAGTGGCCCTCATCGTGGCCGGCAATGCCATCGGCTGCCTCGATTTGCGCAAGCTGCGCCCCCAGGACGTGGTAATGGAGGGCGACTCGATAGTGCGCGTGGCGCTGCCGGCGCCGGAGCTTTGCGTCTGGCAGATTGACCACAGCAAAAGCAAGGTTTACAGCATCGAAAATGGTTTTTTTCAGGACGCCGAACTGGTCGATGCCGGCTACAAATACGCCGAGCAGAACGTGCGCCGCGCCGCCCTCAACTCGGGCATTCTGGCCCAGACCGAGCAGAACGCCCAGCAGATTCTGAAGCCCATGCTCGAAACCATGACCGGCCGCCGCGTTATCCTGAGCCGGCAGATGCAGAACCCGACCATGCCCGCCCGTCGGTAGTGAGGCCGGTGGGGTTGGCGCAATAGGAACGGTTGCTTCAAGCGCCGCCGGCTTTTCGGGCCGACAGCCGGCCCGGACAACTGCCTGGCATCGCCCGGCGTAAGCAAGTACCCGGCATCAGAAGCGACAAAACGCGCCGGACCGCCTGCTTACCATTCCTATTCATTTACGCAACGCGAATTATCATGCTTGAAGCCAACACGCCTGCCCCCGATTTTAAGTTGAATTCTACCCCCGACCAGAAGCTGGCCCTGAGTGACTTGCAGGGCCAGAAAGTGATTCTGGCCTTTTATCCGGCCGACTGGAGCCCGGTGTGCGGCGACCAGATGGTGCTCTACAACGAAACCAGCAAGCTTTTCTCCAAACACAACGCCCAGGTAATCGGCATTTCGGTCGACAGCAAGTGGAGCCACCTGGCCTTCAGCCAGGACCGCAACCTGCACTTCCCGCTACTGGCCGATTTCGAGCCCAAAGGCGAAGTAGCCCGCCAGTACGGCGTGTACGATGAGGAAACGGGCGAGGCCAAGCGCGCCTTGTTCGTGATTGATGAGCAGGGCGTTATCCAGTGGAGCTACCTGTCGCCAGCCGGCATCAACCCCGGGGCCAACGGCATTCTGGATGCGCTGGAAGAAATGGACAAGAAAACCGCCTAAGCTATGAGCAACCAACTGAAACCGGCCGTCGACGGCCACGACCATTCCCAGGGCCCCCGGAGCGCCCCGCTCGAACTCGTCGAATACGGCGACTATCAGTGCAGCTACTGCGGCGAGGCCTATCCGGAAGTAAAAGCGGCCCGGCAGGCGCTGGGCGATAAGCTGCGGTTCGTGTTCCGCAATTTCCCGCTGACCGAAGCGCATCCCCACGCCCAACAGGCCGCTCTGGCCGCCGAGGCCGCGGCCCGGCAAGGCAAGTTTTGGGAAATGCACGACGCCCTTTACGAGCATCAGGACCAGCTCGATTCGGCCGGTTTGCAGCAGCACGCCCAGCAGCTGGAGCTGGATATGGACCAGTTCCAAAGCGACCTGAAGTCTTCGGCCGTGACCGAGAAAGTGGAAGCCGACTTTGAAAGCGGCGTACGCAGTGGCGTGAACGGGACGCCCGCCTTCTTCGTGAACGGAGAGTTGTACCAGGGTAACTGGCAGGATGGCGAGCTAACCCGTTTCCTGCAAAGCCAGCTTCAGTAACGCGAACTTTGTAGTTCGCGGCCCTACGCCGCTGGCTTGGCTTGCAACGGAGCGGCGCCGCGAACTACCAGGCTCGCGCTGCTGCATAACGCCCAAACGAAAGCCGTGCTCCCGCCCCGGGAGCACGGCTTTTATTCGTCCTCGTCCTCCGCTTCCTTGCCCAAATCATCCAGCGCCATTTTAATCAGGTCTTGCTCGTAGCCTTTGCCCATCAGGTACGCCTGAATTTTCTGACGGCGCTTGCCGGGGTGGCGCTCCTTCTCCTGGCGGTCCTTCTTTTCGAGCAGATCAACCAAATTCTGGTAGTACTGGTCGCCGTCGATTTCCTTCATACCCGACTTGATGCAGTACTCGGAGATGCCCTTCTGCTTGAGCTCCTGCATGATGCGGCGGCGGCCCCATTTTTTGCTGCTGTAGTGGCCGCGCACGTAGGCCTGGGCGAAACGCTCCTCATCCAGCAGCTTCTCGCGGCTCAGGCGGATGATGATTTCGCCCGCTTCGTCCTCATTCAGGCCGTAGCTGCGCAGCTTGGACTCCACTTCCTTCTGGTAGCGCTCCTGGTAGGCGCAGAACTCGGCAATTTTGCGCAGGGCCTCGGTGGGCGTGTAGAACTTGGGGGCAGCGGGTTTGAACATAGCGGGCGGTAGGGTAGCAGGTGTGTCATGAAAGACACGCTTACCCTCAAAAATGTTCGGCGGTCGGTTGCTACCCTAATTAGCAGAAACCAAGCGCTACGGGCCGTTTTGCTGAATCGGACCATCCGTAAAAACACGGATGGCAGGGGCGTAAAAATACGTATTTGCAAAAAGCAGGTCAACGTCCGCCCGCCTCTTGCGCGTAAACGACACACGTTTCACCCTCTTATCTATCTACTGATGAGCTCTATTCCTTCTTTGCCGCCGGTTGGTCCCGGCACTGCCGATGCGCCGCTTCTGCCGCGTCGGTCATTCCTGCGCTACTCCGGGGCCGGCCTGGCCGTGGGCGGCCTGCTGCTGGCTGGCTGCGACGACGACAACGACGACATTACCCCCGGCGGCACCATCGATGTGGGCTCGGGCGACACTGGCGTGCTCAACTACGCCTATGCCCTTGAGCAGCTCGAAGCCGCGTTTTATGCCAAGGTGAAAGAGGGCGCCTACTACAAAGGCCTGGCCGGGGGCAGCCTCGAAAAGCAGGTATTTGACGATCTGGCCATTCACGAGCAGATTCACGCCGACTTCTTCAAGAAGGTGCTCGACACCAAGGCCATCAAGGCCCTGGAGCCCGACTTTTCGACCATCAAGTTCGACGACCGCAACAGCGTGCTGGGCGCGGCCAAGTCGTTCGAAGATTTGGGCGTGGCCGCCTACAACGGTGCCGGCCGCTACATCCAGACGCCCGCGTACCTGCTGATTGCCGGTAAAATCGTGTCGGTGGAAGCCCGCCACGCCGCCCTGATCCGCGACCTGATCAACTACAACACGTTCGTGGGCTCCGATGTGGTGGATTTGTTCACGCCCACCAACGCTACCAGTGCGCCCGGCGTAGGCTCGGGCACCGGCAAGGAGAAGTCCATGATGCCGACCGACGTGGTGAACATGGCCAACAAATTCCTGAAGGACGGCTCTAAAATCAGCGCCAGCAACATCAAATAAGGCGGTTCGTCGCCCCATCCACTTTCTCGCCTTTGCTCTTTTGCTCCTATGGACTTCTTCAAACTAATTTCCGACATCGAGCGGGTTGACCCCGAAATCTACGACCGTCTCGACTCGCGCCGCCGGGTGTTCAGGCACTTCGGCCTGGCCGGCAAAACCCTTACGGCGGCCATGCTGCCCAACCTGGTGAGCGGCGTATTTCAGCGCGCCTACGGTCAGACCACCCTCAACCCCGATATCGTGGCAGTGCTCAACCTGGCCCTCAGCCTCGAATACCTTGAGTATTACTACTACGATTCGGGCCTGAAAGCCACCAACCTCATTCCGGCCGCCGACCGGCCGGCTTTCGAAATTATCCGCAACGACGAATCGGGCCACATCAAAGTGCTGCGCGAGGCGCTGGGGGCCGCCGCCATTCCCGACCCGGGCCGCGCCACCTTCGACTACTCGGGCGGCAAGGGCAGCGGCACCGGACCGTTTGCGGCCGCTTTCGGCAACTACGCCCTGTACCTGGGCGTGGCGCAGTCGTTCGTTGATACGGGTGTGCGCGCCTACAAGGGCGGGGCTACCAAGCTGATGTCCAACAAAGACATTCTGGAAGCCGCGCTCAACATCCACTCGGTGGAAGCCCGCCACTCCTCGCACGTGCGCACGGTGCGCCGCGGGGTGGCCGCCAACGCCGCCGCCATTACGGTGCCCGGCAACCTGGCCGACCTCAACAAGCAGCCGAAAAGCTGGATTTCGGGCACCGACAACGGAGGGCCTTCGCCCAGCACTACGCCCTCGACGGCGGCCGTTTACGGCCCCGGCGTGCCCGCCACCGGGGGCCCTACCGACCTGTTCTTCCCCGCCGACAGCAACACAACCCAGGCCGGCGTCGACCTGCTGACCAACACGGCCGGCGCCACGGCGGCCTCGGCCTCCGAAGCCTTCGACGAGGCGCTCGATGCCGCAACGGTGAAGACCATTGCCCGTAATTTCGTTGATGCCAAGAGCACGTTGTTCGTGTAGCAGACAGCGCAACGCCGCGGCCGGCCTACCGGAAGCAACGCAACAGGAGTGCCCGCCGGGCGCTCCTGTTTTGTGTTTAGGGGGCACCGGGCAACTGTTTTCGGCCGGATTGTATCTACCTTGCCGAAGACTGATAACTACTGGTTTATGCGCTTATTATTGTCGGGAGTGTGCTCCTTGCTGCTGTTACTATGGAATGCCCCGGCCTGGGGTGGTGTGGTGCGCGGCCGCCTCATCGACCCCAAAGGCGAGGGTTTGCCGTTCGCCAACGTGGCCGTGCGCGGCAGCACTACCAGCACCGCCGCCAACGAGCAGGGCGACTACCAGCTGCGGCTGGCGGCCGGCACCTACGAGCTGGTGTTTCAGTACGTGGGCTACCGGCCCAGCCAGCAAACCGTGCGCGTGGCCGGCGGCGACACGGCCACGGTGCTCAACGTCACGCTCACGCCCGAAAACTACCAGCTGCGCGAAGTGGTGGTGCGTGGCTCTGATAAGGACCCCGCCTACGCCATCATTCAGCAGGCCATGCAGTGGCGGCGCTACCACGAGCGCGAGGTAGCCGCCTTCAAGGCCCGCACCTACGTGAAAACCCTGGCCCGCTTCTCCGACGTGCCGGGCAAGATTCTGGGTTTGGTGAAGGTGGGCCCCGATTTCAAGCCGGGCATTTTCTACCTGGCCGAGTCGGTGTCGGAGCTCAGCTTCCGGCAGCCCAACGTGGTGCAGGAACGCATGATTTCCTCGCGGGTGAGCGGCGACGCCAAGGGGTTGAATTTCAACCGGGCCAGCGCCGGCCGGGGGCTCAACTTCTACCAGAACCTGCTGAAAAGCGGCTTTTCGGAACGCGGCTTCGTGTCGCCGATTGCCAGCAACGCCTTCCTGTTTTACCGCTACGAGCTGGAAGGCAGCAGTCCGCAGGGCGGCCTGCTGATTCATAAAATCAAGGTGACGCCCCGCCGGGCCTCCGACCCGGTGTTTGCCGGCCACATCTACGTGGTCGATGGCACCTGGCGGCTGCAATCGGTGTCGCTGGACCTGACCAAGGGCGCGCAGATTGACTACGTCGACCGCCTGCACATCGAGCAGCTGTTCGGCCCCGCACCGGGGCCGTCGGATGTGTGGGTGATGCAGTCGCAGCGCATTACGGTCAATTTTACGGCCTTCGGGTTCAAGGGCAGCGGCTACACCACGGCGGTGCTCTCCAATTACCGCGTAACGCCCACCTTCCCCAACCGCCCCGCCCCCACCGCCGCCCCCGCGCCCCCGGCGCCCGACGATGCGCCCGTAGGCCGCGAAACCGTGGCCGACGTGAAGCGCCAGCGCCCCGACCTGAGCGGCCTGAGCCGGGCGGTGCGCCGCCAGGCCAAAAAGGCCGAGCAGGCCAGCGCCCGCGATACCAGCGGCGTGGGCAAGCTGCGCAAGGGCGAAATCATGCTGGTAGAAAAGGACGCCAGTGAGCGCGACACCGCCTACTGGGCCAGCATCCGGCCCACGCCCCTCACCGACGAAGAGCAGAAGGACTACCGGGTGAAGGACAGCACCGAGGTCATCCGCAAGTCGCGGCCCTACCAGGATTCGCTGGACCGCAAGCGCAACCAGCTGGGTGTGGGCAACTTGCTGCTGACGGGCTACACCTACAGCAACACCTTCGAGAAGCGCAGCTGGTCGGCAAAACCCATATTCAACACCCTCAGCTACAACACCGTGGAAGGGGTCGTGCTCAACCCCGAAGTTACCTTCCGGCAGCGCACCGACGACCGCCGCTACTGGACGGTTACGCCGAGCCTGCGCTACGGCTTCAGCAGCCGGGAGCTGAGCCCGAGCGTATCGGCCGAGTGGCAAACCCACCCGGTGCGGCTGGACCGGCTGCTGGTACGGGTGGGCCGCACCGTGGAGAACTTCGACCGCAACAGCCAGCTCACGCCCTTTATCAACAGCTACTACACGCTGCTCGAAAACCGCAACTACGCCAAGCTCTACCGCCGCGACGGGGCCTCGCTGGGCTACCAGTGGGAGCCGCTCAACGGCCTCACGCTGCTGGCCCGCGCCAGCTACGATGTGCGCCACGAGCTGTTCAACACCACCACCAAGCTGCTCCGCAACGATGCCGACCGCCGGTTTACGCCCAACGACCCGGTGGCCGCCGAGCTGCCCGGCGGCACCGGCTTCGGCCGCAGCCGCGCCCTGAGCACCGAGCTGCTGGCAACCTTTCAGCCCGCGCAGCGCTACATCACGCGCCCCACCGGCAAGTTCAACCTGGGCTCGAAGTACCCCACTTTCTCCCTGATCTGGCGGCAGGGCATCGGTGGCGTGCTGGGCTCCGATGTGCGCTACACGCTGCTGCAAGCTGGTGTAAGCCACGCGGTGCAGCTTGGCTTGTTGGGCACGAGCAGCTACCACGTAGCGGCCGGCTTCTTCCCCGGCTCGCCCCGGCTGGCGTTCATGGATTACCGCCATTTCAGCGGCAACCGCGCCTACCTGGCCGCCGATTTCAGCCAGTTCCAGCTGCTCGACTACTACCGCTACAGCAGCGCCGACCAGTATGTGGAGGCCCACTACAACCACCATTTCAACGGTTTCCTGCTGAACAAAATCCCGCTGCTGCGCCGCCTCAAGTGGCAGGAAGTGGCCTCGCTCAACTACCTCACCACCCCCGCCGCCGGCCACTACCTGGAGCTGGGCGCCGGCATCGAACATGTATTCAAGGTCATGCGGGTCGATTTCTACACCAGCCTGCAATCGGGCCGCCGCGCCGGCACCGGCATCCGGGTAGGGCTCGGGTTTTAGCTTTTTGAGCTACCAGCTGGCTGCTATTAGCCCCAGCAGGGCGACATATTGGTAGTAGGCAAGTTTTAGAGTGAAAGCCCCGGCGGGGCGACACCAACCGTTGAACGATGGGCGCCGCTCCGCTGGGGCTTTTATCCTTCTGAATGCCTTGCTGCTCCTGATAGGCCGCCTTTCCGGGACTTACGGCTAATGGCTCAAACTTACTTTACCTCCTCGAAGTCGACGTACTCGCCGCCTTTAAACTCCCTGGTGTCGGGCTCGGCCTGCGGCGGCACGTAGTCGACGTGGACTTCGCCGGGGGCGGTAGCGGGGCGGGCGGGCTCCGGGCGCGGCGGCTGGCTGAACGGATTCTGGCCGAACTGCTGCCCGAACTTTTGCGCCTGCTTCTTCACCAGCGCCCCCACCACCAGCCGCAACACCACGGGCAGAATGTAGCGGCTGACGAGCCAGATGACGAGCAGGATTATCAGGAATTTGGCCATGGCAACGAAGCCGAAAGTGACGGCTCAGGAAACAGGTTGAAAGTAGAAATCGGCCGTGACGGCGCTGGTGAGCTGCTCCGGCGAGCAGGCCACGAGTTCTGAACGCGCCGAAAGCACAAATGGTTTGTAGCCCAGGTCGGCCAGCAGGGCCACCACCTGTTGGCGGTTTTCGAGGCCGTTGAGCTCCGTCTGAATCAGGGGGCGGCAGCGGCGCAGGGTGGCCTGCAGGTTGGCAAACACCACCGACTCGAAGCCCTCCACGTCGCACTTCACGAAATCGAGGCGGGGCAGGTCGGCCAGCAGCTCGTCGGGTACGCGCATGGGCACCTCGTAGGTGCGGGCGTAGGTTTCGGTGGGGCTGCTGGCGGCAATTTTGGTCATGCCGTGGTGCAGCAGGCCGGCGCGCTCGGGCGTGCCCATCTGCACGGTGGTGTTTTCGCTGCCCAGGGCATAGGGCAGCAGCGTGAGGTTGTCGTAGCCGCTAAGCCGCACATTGTCGTGCCAGATGGCCTGGAAGGCCGGTATCGGCTCCACGGCCAGCACCCGGCCTGTGGGCCCCACCAGCCGCGACAGGGCCACCGAGTAGTAGCCCAGGTTGGCCCCGATATCGAGGCACACGAAGCCGGGGCGCACTATTTTCTCCAGAAAGAACAGTTCGGGGTACTTGGCCCGGCCCCAGCCCGCGCCCACCAGCCGCAGGTACACGCGGCTCACGAGCCGGATGTAGCGCTCGAAGCCCAGCGTGCGTACCAGCAGTTTACGAATCGATTTTACCATGCTACCCGCAAAGATGCCGCAAAGCCCCGGAACTGCCCGCAGCCGGCGGCCGAAAAAAAACCGACGGCTCCTTGCACGTTCAGGGCCGGGGGTTCTATCTTTGCAGCCCCGGCGGGTCCGCTGCCGGAGGTAAGCGCCTCTTTAGCTCAGCTGGTAGAGCAGCTCATTCGTAATGAGCAGGTCGTTGGTTCGAGTCCAATAAGAGGCTCCATCGTTCAAAAAACCGTTTCTCCTTCCGGAGAAGCGGTTTTTTTGTTTCCAAGCAATGGGCGCTTTCCCGCAGCGGGCGGCAGAACTACCGACGCACCCGGTACTCCCAGCTTGGGCCACGCCGCCATCATCCGCGACTTCGTGCCCTACGACCCCCGCTTCCGCCTCCGGGAGCTACGCGAGGTGCTCAGGTAACGGGCCGCCATGGATGCCAAGAAAACCGCCGCCCATGCAAAGCGACTAACGACCAGCGAAGCCAACATCAACGCCCACCAAAACCCGCTACCGGCCTAACCCGCCCCCGCTACTCGAAGAAACTATCTGCCACTGTTGTGGTGGGCAGTTTCTTTGTTGGGCAATAACGAAAAGTGGCCGAAAGTCTTAGGAGCTTCGGCCACTTTTCGTCTTACCATCTGCAAAGAATTAATCTTTAATCATATATCAAAATCCTTGGATCACATTTAATCGCAAAATCTACATAAATAAAACAGTTTTTTTTACAAAAAAACTGTTTTATACGGCTGTTTCTTTCACCTGGAATAAATCCATTTAGTGTAATATGTCATGTAGCTATACATAAATTTTTTACGTACAACTACATGGTGATTGTCAAGCTCAGAAAAAGTATAATTTTCAGTAATAGGGAAATTGAATCCAGAAGGCCTGTTTAAAGCCACCACAAGGGTTGTATCCTTCAATTTATAAATTCCATCATTCGCACCAGCGTATATATAGGTTGAAGGCAGGAAAACCCACGTTGAATCCCCTATTTCCAAATACTCATCAGATTGACCAGGTCGCGAGTTTTTAATGTGGCTTGTAACAACACCAGACGCATCGTAATAAATACGTCCATTGTATTCGTACTCAAGCTTCCACTTACCTGGCAATTTGGGATTCGGGGCCGGATTGTTTTTATTATGACAAGCACCCAATACACAAAAAGTCAATACACACGCCCATTTATACCGCGGGGTAAATTCCAAGTTTGGCATCGATTGAACATAATGAAGTGTAGATGTAAGGCAAGTTCAAATAAAAGCCTGTAAAAGCACTGTCCCCAACGCTTTTACAGGCTTTTATTCGAGCAAGACCAAATTACATATGAATCGCCCGGTTGTCGGTGGCGGCCAGGCAGGCTTCCTTCATGGCTTCGGCGTAGGTGGGGTGGGCGTGGCTCATGCGGGCCACGTCTTCGGCCGAGGCGCGGAACTCCATGGCCGTTACGGCTTCGGCAATGAGGTCGGCGATGCGCGGGCCCACCATGTGTACGCCCAGGATTTCGTCGGTCGTTTTGTCGGCCAGCACCTTCACGAAGCCGTCGAGGTCGCCGGAGGCGCGGGCGCGGCCCGAGGCGCGGAAGGGGAAGTTGCCGGTTTTGTAGGCCCGGCCGGCTTCCTTGAGCTGCTCTTCGGTGTAGCCCACCCCGGCCGCTTCGGGCCAGGTGTACACCACGCCCGGAATGAGCAGGTAGTTGATGTGGGGCTTCTGGCCGGCCAGGGTTTCGGCCACGAACACGCCCTCTTCCTCGGCCTTGTGCGCCAGCATGGCGCCGCGCACCACGTCGCCGATGGCGTAGATGCCGGGCACGTTGGTTTGCAGGTGCTCATCGACCTTGATGCGGCCGCGCTCCTCCATTTCGATGCCGGCGGCCTCCAGGTTCAGGCCCGCCGTGTAGGGCGAGCGGCCCACCGCCACCAGGCAGTAGTCGCCCGCCACTTTCACCTCCTCGCCCTTGGGGCTGGTGGCGCTTACCGTTACGGTGTCGCCCTCGCGGGTGGCGCCGGTTACCTTGTGGCCCAGCAGAAACTTGATGCCGATTTTGCCTAGCACGCGCTTCAGCTCCTTGCCGATGCTGGAATCCATCGTCGGCACCAGCGCGTCGGTGTACTCGATAACGGTTACTTCGGAGCCCAGGCGAGCGTAGATGGAAGCCATTTCGAGGCCGATAACGCCGCCGCCAATCACGACGAAGCTCTTGGGCACCTCGCGGATGTTGAGCGCCTCGGTGCTGGTGATGATGCGCTCCTTATCCTGGGCAATGAAGGGCAGCACCGTGGGCTTCGAGCCGCTGGCAATGATGACGTTCTTGGTCTCAATCTGCTGCTCCTCGCCCCCGCCGGTGGGCTTGATTTTGATGTGCGTTTTATCGACGAACGAGCCCAGGCCGTGCAGCACGTCGATTTTATTCTTCTTCATCAGGTACACGATGCCGTCGGTGTTGGCCTTCACCACGCCGTTTTTGCGGTCGTTCATCTGGGGCATGTTCACCCGCAAATCGCTCAGCTCGATGCCGTGCTCCTGGAAGGTGCTGTGGGCGTTATGGTAGTGCTCGGTGCTGTCGAGCAGGGCCTTGCTGGGGATGCAGCCCACGTTGAGGCAGGTGCCGCCCAGCGTGTCGTACTTCTCGATGAGGGCCGTTTTGAGGCCCAATTGCGCGCAACGGATAGCGGCCACATAGCCGCCCGGCCCCGAACCGATAACGGTAACGTCGTACTGATTCATAGTCAGGAAATGTCGGTGGAAATCAACTACGGGCAAAGGTAGCGGTTGCGGCGGGGAAGTGAGTGAAGGAAAACAGATAACCACGCCGCCGGCTAAGCAACAGCTGCTGAGTGTCAAGCGTCTGTCGGAAAGCCTGTTCTTGTTCTTGTTCTTGTTCTTGTTCTTAGCACTCCTAAACCTGTTGCTACCAATGAACTACTTCCGCCTCACCCGACTGCTCCTCTGGCTGCTGGCTCTGCCGGCCGCGGCTCCCTGCTTCGGCCAGCGCCAACAGCCCGTTGCCGATGCCTATGCCCCGGCGCGCCGGATTATAGCCGACCTGGATTCCATTGTAACCCCAAACGGCATCCAGGAAATGTATCAGGTACCGCTCGGGGGCCAGCAGCAGTGGGTGTACGTACGGGGCCAGAACCGGGCGAATCCCATTCTGTTGTTCGTACACGGCGGTCCGGCCTCCCCGATGGCGCCCGTGGGGTGGGCGTTTCAGCGGCCGCTGGAAGAGTATTTTACCGTAGTACACTACGATCAGCGCGCGGCTGGCCGAACCTACGCCTCCAACGACACCACGCAGCTGGCCCCGACCCTGACCATTGGGCAGTACGTACGCGATGCGGTGGCGCTGGCCACCTTTATTACGCAGAAGTACCGCCAGCGGAAGGTAATTCTGGTTGGCCACAGCTGGGGCACTATTGTAGGCATGCAGGCCGCCCTAAGCCGCCCCGACCTGTTTTACGCCTACGTGGGCGTGGGCCAGGTAATCAATACCCGCGAAAATGAGCGCCTGAGCTTCGAGTATGCGCTTGCGCAGGCAGCGGCGCACCGGAACGAGGAGGCGCTGCGGGAGTTGCGGGCTATTGCGCCCTATCCGGGCCAGCAGCCCATCACTAGGGCGCGCATTGTTGTGGCCCGCAAGTGGCCGCAGTATTACGGAGGGCTATCGGCCTACCGCACTAATTCATTTTATTACTTCAATGCCCCGCTGCTTTCCCCGCTTTACACCCGCGCCGATGTAGCGGCTATTGATGCGGGCAGCCTGTTCACGCTAAGCCGGCTGCTGCCGGAGTTTCTCACCGTCGATTTTACGGCCGTTAAGTCGTTTCCCATCCCCGTCTTTATGTGCATGGGCCGGCACGACTACACAACCCCGTCGGCTCCTACGGCTACCTGGCTGCAGCAGGTGCAGGCCCCACTAAAGCAAGCCATCTGGTTTGACAACTCGGCGCATCTGATACCGCTGGAAGAGCCCGGTAAGTTCCTGCTGACCCTGGTGCAGGAAGTGCGGCCGCTGGCAGTGGCTGGCCAACGGTAGCTGCTTGCAGGCGAAGACGGAGGCCGGATCCTGGCCGGTTGGCTGGTTGGAGTAGCCGCCCGCTGGGCCGGCTGGCGCGGTCTGGCAGCTGCAGGTGCGGCCCCGCCGCCGTCCGCGCCGCTTCGCCGTAACAGCCCTTCCTCGCCTAACACGCAAAACGGCTCCCCACCCAGCCGAAGCTGGTAGAGGAGCCGTACGGGCATCAGTACACCAACCGATGCTCAACCGGGATGTACCTTCCTGGTGGTTGGTAGCCCTGGGAAAGCAGCGAAGCACCGCCTCACTTCCCGCCTGCCCGGGCGGCCTGCAACCTTCCGGGCAACACATGCGGCAGCACTTCGCCTTGATCTGCTCCCGGCCGGCAATACGCCCTCCGGAAGACTGAATAGCGCAAGCGGTGGGGAGAAGCCGACAGCAGGAGCCGGTTCGCCAAAGGACCGCTTGTGCGCTCTTAGCAGCTTAAAAAGACCACCAGTGGCGTTTGGCGGCAGCACGAGGCCGTAGTGTTACGTCGGCGGCAGCTCCGTCGGCCTGCGCGTGCAGGTCGGCATCCTGGTAGCCGCCGTAACCGTAGCGCAGGACCGTGCCGGCGGGCACTACCAGCGCGTACTCGCCCTGAGCATTAGTCGACACGCCCCGGCTGGTACCCGGCTGCAGCACGGTAGCCCCCACCAGCGGCGCACCTTGCACGTTCAGAATGCGGCCGCGCACCGTTACCATCCGGCGGGCCAGGCTGGCGTCGGCCACGCTGGCTTCGGCACCCGACGCCGGACCCAGCAAACCGGCGGCTTCTTCGGTGGGCAGGTTATCGGTGAAGGGCGTGTGCTCGGAGGGCAGGTGCGTACCGGCAAACACCATGGTGCCCACCAGTACCGCCGAAGCCACCAAGCTGCCGGCCCGCCGCCGGAACCGCACGGGCTCGGCCCGGATATGGGCCAGCTGCCGGTGCACCCAGCTGGGGGCCGCCGCGGCATCGTCGGCGGCGCGCAGGTGCTGCCAGCGCGCGAGGGTTTCGTGGGTCTGGCCGGCGTCGCGGTGCAGGTAGGCCTCTACGGCCTGGGCCGAGGCCTTGCTCAGGTCGCCGCGCAGGTAGGCGTCGCGGTACACCGGCAGCAGGTCGCCGGTGTGGGGGTCGAAGGGAGAAGCAGTAAGTTTCATACCAAAGCAGTTAGGGGTTAGAAGGTGAAAAACTGCCGCGGAAGCTGCTGCCCGCTTCGCCTCGTCAGGTGTCGCAGGTGCGCATTACTTCGCGGGCAATGGCCAGGTTGGTGTCGTGGCAGTCGACGGCCACATACAAAAAGCGCTTGCCGTCGGGCAACAGCCGCAACAGGTGCAGCTGCCGGCGCAGCGTAATCAGCAGCTCGGTTAGCTGCTCCTGCTGCTCCGACAGCCCCAGGGCCTTCAGGGCCTGCTGCTGCTGGCGGAGCACTGCGGCGTTGAAGCCGATGATTTTGGCCGGGTCGAAATCTTTGCTGCTGGTGTAGGAAGCCAGCAGCCGCCCGTCGGCCACCTCGCCCACGGCGGCGGCCACCAGTTCGGGCAGGCCGCCGAGCACGCGCCGCAGTAAGCCTTCGGCGTTGGCCCGGCCCGGTCCGGCCGGGGCCACGCCTACAATTTTGTTCAGGGGCGGGCCGGTCAGGCTTTGCAGATGATGTAGAAAGGGGATGTTCATTGCGCCAGGGCTAGCCGGGGCGCCGCGAGTCCGCCGCCCGACCCGCGAAGGGGCCGGCGGCCGGAAAAGGCCGGCCGTGCGCAGCGGCGCCGGTGCGGGGTGGCCAGTGGCCAGCAGCCCCGCACCGGGCGTCGCGGCAGCCGGAATTAGTTAAGCGACGGAGCGTGGGCACGCAGTACCTCGCGGGCAATGGCCAGGTTGGTGTCGCGCGAGCTCACGACCAGGTAGATAAACTTGTTGCTTTCGGTGAGCTTGAGCAGGTGAATCTGGTTGGTGAGCGTGATGAGGATGTCATCAATCGATTCGCCGGCCAGCTTGAGGGCCGCCATGGCCTTCTGCTTCTGCTTTACCACCTCGGTGTTGTAGGCGGCGGCCGTATCGGGGTTGATGCCGGCGGCGTTGGAGTGCGAGGCCAGGCTCATGCCGGAATTCACATCAACTACTGCCACGGCCAGCAGGGCCGGCAGGTCGTTGATGATGTCCTGGACTACTTTGCCAGCGGGGTTGTTTACGGAGTAAGCCATTTCAATGCAGGGGAAGGGGAACTGTGGAAGTGAAAAGCCGGGTTGTTTTGGAGTCAGGCGGAAGCGGCCGTAGTGCGGGTGCGCGGGCCCACGGTGGCCGGCACTACGGTAGCGGGCTGTCTCCAATTCAACCAACTGCCCAACCGCTCAGGGCGGCGATGAACAGGGTGGCTTGCTCTACAAAAGTCCCTTAGTAACCGACGAAAAGAAATGATGACGCTTACCGCGGGAAATGTTTATGGTTAAACTTTTCCCGCCGCGTACATTCTGGGACACCATTTTGGGATTAGGATAATCCAACTTCACCTCACCTTCTTTCTACCGCCCGCAAAAAGCTGCTCCCCAAACGGCCGGGGCCACCTGGGGAGCTACGCAACGGCCCGAAAAGCGGTTTCGGCCGGCTGTTTTTTGCGGGTTAATGCAGGGCTAAGTCTGAGCCGGGAAATCCGCGGTTAGTCGTAAAGGCTGGCCACTTCACGCAGGCTTTCCAGGCCCCGGATGCTGATGCGGCTGCCCTGGGTGGTCAACAGGCCTTCCTGCCGAAACTCGGAGAGCAGGCGGCTGGCGGTTTCCTTGGTCGTGCCGCTGAGGGCCGCCAAATCGTCGCGCGAAACAGGGATGCTGAAATATGCGGCAGAAGCGGCGGCGGGCCGGAAAGCCGCGTGCAGCAGCAGCAGCGCCCCGGCCACCCGCTCGCGCACGGGCTTGTAGGCGCTGTGCAGCAGCCGCTGCTCGGCCTCGCCCAGGTTGCGGGCCAGCAGCCGCAGCAACGACTGCGAAAACTGCGGGTTCTGGGCCAGCAGGCTGAAAAAGTCGGGCCGCGGCACCAGGCACACGATGCAGTCGGTGAGGGCCGTGGCGGCGGTGGTACAGGTGTCGCCGCTCATCAGCGAGCGGTAGCCCAGCACGTCGCCCTCGCGGGCCAGCCGGATAATGTGCTCCTTGCCGTCGGCGCTGCGGTTGGAAACCTTCACTTTGCCCTCGTACACGCAGTAGAGCCCCACGGCCCGGGCGCCCATCGCAAATATAAGCTGCCCCTTGCGGTAAAACTGGTGCATTTTTCCCCCTTCCACCAGCGCCAGTTCGGTATGGTGGCAGGCGCCCAGCAACGACTTCTGGTAATGCGGGCACTGCTGACAGTTGCTTGGGACTATAGGTACAGTCATCTAATCGGTTTATAAATTCGCCACGTTCACCCCGCCACACTATTTATACAAATAGTGCTATCAACAACACAGATTCACTAATGCCCTAAAAATTGATCAGGCAGTATGAGGCACTAAAAAATCACGCCGAATAGACAAGCCCCGGCTCAGCATAGTTCTCCTCCACTACTCAAATTTAGGCATTTACCCGAAAACCCCTCCGCAAACACTCCCTTTCTGGCAACGCATAACCAAGCTGGCCACTTCCCATATTGAAAGCAGAATGCATCAAAATAAGAATATAACTGCTCTACTCCACCAACACCCCGATATAGCAGTTATCCGTGTCCACTTCTAGGTTCTGCCTGGTCAGCCCCGGCAGGTTTATGGGCTGAAAAGTAGTGGTCAGCGGTAAAGCCACGAAACCAGTCATCCCTTTTACCCTAATGCGGGCGGGCAGCTCGAACTCGGGTTCCTCGGCCACCCAGCGGGCCAGCGGCGGGCCGGTCGCAGCCCAACGCACTTCCAGCACCGGCAGGCCGGCGTGGCGCAGGTACTGGTCGAAGACGGGCGTCAGGTTCTGGCCGGTTTGCTGGTTGAAGTAGTCGACTATCTGCCGGGTGGTTACGGTCTGATGGTAGAAGGTGCGGCCCAGACCCCGCAGCAGCTCGCGCCACTTCGCGTCGTCGGGCACGTAGGCGGTGCGCAGGAGGTGGAGCAGGTTGGCGCCCTTGTCGTACATATCCGACGAGCCCTCCTGGTTGACGCCGCAGGGCCCGATGATGGGGCCGTCGTTGCGGATGTTGCGGCGCTGGCCGTGGATGTACTGGCGGGCGGCGTCCTTACCGAACTGGGTTTCCACGAACAGGGCCTCGGAGTAGGTCGTGAAAGCCTCGTGCACCCACATATCGGCAATGTCTTTGGTGGTGATGTTGTTGCCGAACCACTCGTGGCCGCTTTCGTGGATGATGATGAAGTCCCACTTCAGGCCCCAGCCGGTGCCCGAGCGGTCGAGGCCCCGGTAGCCGTTCTTGTACTCGTTGCCGTAGGCCACGGCGCTCTGGTGCTCCATGCCCAGGTGGGGCGTTTCTACCAGCTTGTAGCCGTCTTCATAAAACGGGTAGGGCCCGAACCAGTATTCCATGCTTTTGAGCATAGGCTTCACGTTCTCGCCAAACTGCTTTTTGGCCTGGGCCAGGTTCTCGGGCAGCACCCAGTAGTCGAGCGTGAGCGGGCCTTTCTCGCCGGCGTAGGTGTCCTGGAAGTGGGCGTAGTTGGCCACGTTCAGGGCCACGTTGTAGTTGTTGATGGGGTTGCTCACGAACCAGTCGAAGCGGGTGGCGCCGCCTTTCAGCTTGGTGGTGCTCCGCAGGCGGCCGTTCGAGACGTTGGTCAGACCCCGGGGCACCGTCACGCTGATGAGCATGGAATCGGGCTCGTCGGCCTGCTGGTCTTTGCAGGGCCACCAGATGCTGGCCCCCACGCCCTGGCAGGCCGTGGCCACCCAGGGCTGGCCCGCGCCGTGCTCGGCAAACACCATCCCCCCGTCCCAGGGCGCGTTCTTGGCCACCGTCGGCTGCCCGCCATAGTACACCGTGAAACTGGCTTTCTGGCCCTTTCGGATGGGCGCAGGAAACGTGACGAACACGGCGTTGAATTCGCGGGTAAACGGCAGCGGCTGGCCCTGGTATTCCACCTTCTCCACGGCCAGGTTGGCAAACAAATCGAATTGCAGCCGCGTGAAGTCCCGCGTAGCGGTAAACTGGAATTCATTGGAGCCCCGGATGGCCCGGCTGGCCACATCCAGCCGCACATCGAGGTGATAGTAGTTGATATCGTAGCAGCTCCGCAGCGGCGAGTCGTAGTTGCCCCGCAGCGAATCGGCGCGGCTGAAACCGGCCGGGGCAGCACCTTGTAACAGTTGCGCCTGAGTGGCTGGAGCGGCGGCTAATAAAGAGGCTAGCAAGAATAAGAGGCGGGGCATAAGGAGGGAAATCGTGAAACGGGGTAGAGACGCAACATTTTGCGTCTCGTCGTTGAACGGCAGGGTTGCACGACAGGCGTCAACAACGGTGTAGAGAAGCATATTTGCGTCTCGTCGTTGAACGGCGGGGCAGAACGGCAGGCGTCAGCAACGACGAGACGCAAATATGTGTCTCTACGCCGTTCAAGCAGGCAGCCGAACAATCGCGCCTACAGACCCCGCCGGAATCCCGACGTTGCGCAACCGGGCCAGCTGCAAATTACGAAGCTGCCGATGCTCCCCGGATAGCCGGCAGCTAAAAGGCCCGTAGTTTTGCGCGTCTTTTCCTTGCTTCTATGCTGGCTTCCGCGCCTACCGCTTCCCGTTCGCTGATTCTATTGGCGCTGCTGGCGTTGTATCTTATCTGGGGTTCCACTTACCTGGCTACCAAAATCGCGCTGGGGGTCTGGCCGCCGTTTCTGCTCTCGGCCATGCGCTACCTGCTGGCGGGTGCGCTGCTCTACGGCGCTTTGCGGCTCAGCGGCTCGCCCGCCCCTTCGCGGCAGGACTGGTGGCGGGCGGCCATCATGGGCGTGTGCCTGCCGGTGTTCGGCAACGGTGGCACCACCTTCGCCCAGCAGTACATCCCGTCGGGCATGACGGCCCTGCTGGTGGCCTCGGTACCGATGTACCTGGCCTTGCTGGGTTGGGCGTCCGGCCTCACGGCCCGGCCCAACGCCAAGGTGCTGCTAGGCCTGGTGCTGGGCGTTGGGGGGTTGCTACTACTGCTTAAAACCGACAGCACGGCCCCGGTCTTGATTCCCGGCCACGCCCTGCTCGGCATCGGCGCAGTGCTGGTGGGCTCGTTCATGTGGGCCGTGGGCTCGCTCTACTCCCGCCAGAAACCCATCGGCGGCTCGCCGTTTATTGGCGTGGGCATGCAGATGCTGTGCGGCGGCTTCTACCTGCTGCTCATCGGGCTGCTACACGGCGAGGGCTCGTCTTTCCACATCGATGCGGTGCCGCTTAAAATCTGGGGGGCCCTGGCATATCTGGTGGTGTTCGGCTCCATCATCGCGCTGTCGGCCTACGTGTGGCTGCTGAAGGTTGTCGAGCCGACGCTGGCGGGCACCTACGCCTTCGTCAATCCGGTGGTGGCGCTGCTGCTGGGCTGGCTGTTTGCCGGCGAAACCCTGAACACCGGCATGCTGGGCGGCGCGGCCCTGATAGTGGCCGCCGTGGCCCTGGTAGTATTGGGCGGCAAGCAGCGCCAGCCCCGCAAGCTGGCCTGAATGGGCGAGGCTGTAAGTGGTGGCCTGCAAACTGTCAGTCAGTTAGTTGAATTAAGTCGCTTAGGACTTTTGCGAGTTCAAAAGCACCGGAGCGCTCTGGTACCCTAGTCGGATGAAACTAAAAAGGGAAAGAGGAAAAGGCCGGTTTATTTAGTGGCGAATATCAGGCAACCTGCGTAAATTCGCTACGTAATCCTGACCCCCACCCACCCTTTCTTCCTGGCCTATGAAAACGTCCGCTACCCGTCCCGACATCTGTACCGAAGGCGACATCAAAACGCTGGTCGACTCGCTCTGCCAAAAGGCCACTCAGGATACGCTGCTGGGCGCCAGCTTCTCGGCGGCCGCCCGCATTCACTGGCCCCACTACCTCACCGCGCAGTACCGCTACTGGAGCTGCTCGCTGCTGGGCGCCGGCACGCCCGAGGGCGAGGCTCTGCCCGAACAGGTAGCCCTGCCGCGCGGCGGCGCCCATATCGAGCACTGGCTGCAACTGTTCTCGTCCACCGTCGAAGAATACTTCGCCGGCTCCAAAGCCGAGCAGGCCAAGCAGCTGGCCGGCCAGATGGTCACCCGCCTCAAGGCCCTGCGCAACCGCGAGCTGCCCGTCGACTAGGATCACGGATCAGCACGGATTTTAACGGATTTCACGGATTTTGTAGACCATTAAAAAAGCCACCTCATACGAGGTGGCTTTTCTTTTTTGGAATACGGTAAACCGAAAGCGGCTAAACGGACCGGCTACAGAATCCGTGAAATCCGCTAAAATTCGTGCTAATCCGTGATCCTAGACGCCCAGCAACAAACGGGTCGGGTCTTCGAGCAGCTCCTTCACGCGCACCAGGAACGACACCGACTCGCGACCATCGATGATGCGGTGGTCGTAGCTCAGGGCCAGGTACATCATGGGGCGGATAACCACCTGCCCGTTCTCGGCGATAGGGCGCTGGATGATGTTGTGCATGCCCAGAATGGCCGACTGCGGGGCGTTGATGATGGGCGTACTCATCATGGAACCGAACACGCCGCCGTTGGTGAGCGTGAACGTGCCGCCGGTCATCTGCTCCAACGTGAGCTTGTTGTCGCGGGCCAGCGTAGCCAGCCGCACCACTTCCTTCTCAATGCCTTCGAAGCTCAGCTCCTCGGCGTTGCGGATTACCGGTACCACCAGCCCTTTGGGGGCCGATACGGCAATGCTGATGTCGCAGAAGTCGTTATACACGATATCGGTGCCGTCGATTTGAGCATTTACGCTCGGCCACTCCTGCAAAGCCACGCACACGGCCTTGGTGAAGAACGACATGAAGCCGAGGCCCACGCCGTTTTTCTCCTTGAACTTGTCCTTGAACTTGGTGCGCAGGTCCATGATGGGCTGCATGTTCACCTCGTTGAAGGTGGTGAGCATAGCCGTCTCGTTTTTCACCGTTACCAGGCGGCGGGCTACCGTCTTGCGCAGGTTGCTCATCCGCTCGCGGCGCACGTTGCGGCTGCCGGCAGGCTCGTTGCTTGCGGCGGGGGCGCTGGTGGCAGCGGGGGCAGCCTTCGGCGCGGCAGCCGCCGGAGCCGCGGCGGGCCTGGCCGAAGCGTTCTGGGCGTCTTCCTTCGTAATGCGGCCGTCGCGGCCGGTGCCGGCTACGTCGGCGGCGCTGATGCCTTTTTCGCCCAGGATTTTACCGGCCGCCGGCGAAGGCGTGCCCGTGGCGTAGGAGTTGCTGCCGGTGCCGGCCGCGGCGTTGCCCGAAGCAGCCGGCGCGGCGGCTTTGGGCGCCTCGGCCTTGGGGGCGCTGGCCGAAGCCGCGCCGTTGCCGCCCTCGATGCGGGCAATGGTAGCGCCGATGTTGATGGTTTCACCTTCCCTGGCGGCGTGGCGCAAGGTACCGGCGGCCTCGGCGGGCAGCTCGAACGTGGCCTTGTCCGACTCCAGCTCGGCAATAATTTCGTCGCGCTCCACGCTGGCCCCGTCCTCTTTCAGCCACTTGGCCACGGTTACCTCCGTAATGGACTCGCCCACGGTCGGGATTTTCATCTCCACCGTCGCGCCGCCGCTGCTTTGGCCGCTGTTGCCGGCTGCCGGGCTGGCCGCGCTACCTTCGGGCGTGCCGCCGTAACCGGCCTGGTCGCTGGCTTTGGGGTTTTCCTCGCCTTTGCTTACCGGGTCGGTCGCATTAGCCGAGGCCGAAGCGCCGGCCGCCGGAGCAGCCTGGGGCGCGGCACCAGCAGCGGCACCGGCGCCGTCGATTTCGGCGATGGTGGTGCCGATGTCGATGGTTTCGCCCTCGGCTACTTTGATGCGGAGCACGCCGGCCGTTTCGGCGGGCAGCTCAAACGTGGCCTTGTCCGACTCCAGCTCGGCAATGATTTCGTCGCGCTCTACCGTGTCGCCATCCGCTTTCAGCCATTTGGCTACGGTTACTTCGGTGATGGATTCGCCAACGGCGGGGATTTTGATTTCCAGACCCATAGGTGGGGAGATTTGAAGGGTTTCGGGAGTGAGAGTTGAAGCGAAGCGGTTGCTTTTGAACCGAAGCCAACAGCTAATAGCCATCAGCTAACAGCTCAAATTAGCTAATCCTGCTTTTTAGCAATGGTGTTGGTGGCCTCGATTACGTCGTCGGCCACGGCCTCGGTGGGCTTGTCGAAGGCGCGGGCTACGATGTCCTTTTGCTCCTTGAGGTGCACCTTGTTGTAGCCGGTGGCCGGCGAAGCCGAGGGCTTGCGCGACACCACGTCCTGCAACTCGCGGCGCATGAAGCGCAGCAAGTAGTTCCAGTAGCCCATGTTCTCGGGCTCTTCCTGCACCCAATACACCTTGGCCTTGGGGTACTTGGCCAGCTCGGCGTTCAGCTGCTCCTGCGGGAAGGGGTGCAGCTGCTCGAGGCGCACCAGGGCCACGTCGCGGCGCTCCGACTGCTGCTGCTCGTCGAGCAAATCAAAGTACACCTTGCCCGAGCACAGCAGTACGCGCTTCACCTTCTTGGCATCGGCGTAATCGTCGCCGATTACCTCGCGGAAACGGCCGCTGGTGAAATCCTCCACCGGCGACACGCACAGCGGGTTGCGCAGCATCGATTTAGGCGACATGACGACCAGCGGCTTACGGAACTCCCAGGTCAGCTGCCGGCGCAGGGCGTGGAAGAAGTTGGCCGGCGTGGTCAGGTTGGCCACGATGATGTTGTTTTCGGCGGCCAGTTGCAGGAAGCGCTCGGGGCGGGCGTTGGAGTGCTCGGGGCCCTGGCCTTCGTAGCCGTGGGGCAGCAGCATCACCAAGCCGTTCATGCGCTGCCACTTGCTTTCCGAGCTCACCACGAACTGGTCAATCATGGTCTGGGCGCCGTTGGCGAAGTCGCCAAACTGGGCCTCCCACACCACCAGGGCCGTGGGGTTGGCCAGCGCGTAACCGAATTCAAAGCCCAGCACCGCGTACTCGCTCAGCAGCGAGTTGTAGATGCGCAGCGTCTGCTGGCCGTCGGCAATGTGGTTGAGCGAGTTGTAGGGGGCCGACGTTTCGGCGTCGTGCAGCACGGCGTGGCGGTGCGAGAACGTGCCGCGCTGCACATCCTGGCCGCTCACGCGCACAATGTGCTTGTCGAGCAGCAGCGAACCGTAGGCCAGCAGCTCGCCGGCGGCCCAGTTCAGCACGCGGGTTTCGAAGAACATCTTGCGGCGCTCCTCCATCAGCTTTTCAATTTGCTTGAGCGGCCGGAAGCCCTCGGGCAGCTTGGTCAGGGCCGCGCCTACCTGGGCCACGGCTTCCTCGCTGATGCCGGTTTCGGGGCTTTGTGCGAAGTCGGCGGGGGTGCTGCGGCGCAGGCTGCGCCACTCGTTTTCGAGGGCCTGGTAGTTGTAGGGCAGGGCCTTTTGCTTCACCAAATCCAGGCGGGCCTGGAGGGTGTCGCGGAACTCCTTGTCGAGCTCATCGGCCAGCTCGGCATCCACATCACCGCGGGCTACCAGGGCGGCGTTGTACACCTCGCGCGGGTTCTGGTGCTTGCTGATGAGGTTATAGAGCGTGGGCTGGGTGAACTTGGGCTCGTCGGACTCGTTGTGGCCGTGGCGGCGGTAGCACACCATATCAATAAAGATATCGGCGTGGAACTCCTGGCGGTACTCGGTGGCCAGTTGCACGGCGAATACCACGGCCTCGGGGTCGTCGCCGTTCACGTGCAGCACCGGCGCGTCGATAATCTTGGCCAGGTCGGTGGAGTAAATCGACGAGCGGCCGTCCTCGAAATCGGTGGTGAAACCCACCTGGTTGTTGATGACGAAGTGAATGGTGCCGCCCGTGCGGTAGCCTTCCAGCTGCGACATCTGCGTTACCTCGTAGCCAATGCCCTGGCCCGAGAGGGCCGCGTCGCCGTGGATGAGGATGGGCATTACCTTGTTGAAATCGTTGCCGTAGCCGTGGTCGAGCTTGGCGCGCACGAAGCCTTCTACCACCGGGTTCACGGCTTCGAGGTGCGAGGGGTTGGGGGCCAGCTTCAGGTTCACCTTGCGGCCTTCCACTTCCACCTGGCTGCTGTAGCCCATGTGGTATTTCACGTCGCCGTCGCCCATGGTCAGGTCGGGCACGGCCGTGCCCTGGAACTCCGAGAAAATCTGCTCGTAGGTCTTTCCCATGATGTTGGCCAGCACGTTCAGCCGGCCGCGGTGGGCCATGCCAATCATTACTTCTTCCACCCCCAGCTCGGCGCCTTTGCGGATGATGGCGTCGAGGGCCGGAATGGTAGTTTCGCCGCCTTCGAGCGAGAAGCGCTTCTGCCCCAAAAACTTGGTATGCAGGAAGTTCTCGAACACCACAGCCTCGTTGAGCTTGCTTAGGATGCGCTTCTTGTATTCCTTGCTGGGCTTGAAGCTCAGCGACTCGCGCTCCACCTTGTCGCGGAACCAGTCGAGCACCTTCGGGTCGCGGATGTAGGTGTACTCGAAGCCGATGGTGCGGGTATATATCTTCTGGAGCGCGTCCAGAATCTGGCGCAGCGTGGCGTTGTCATCGAGGCCCACAATCACGTCGCCGCTGCTGAACACGGTGTCCAGGTCGGCTTCGCTCAGGCCGAAATCGGCCAGTTGCAGGTAGGCATGGCGGTTTTTACGCTCGCGCACCGGGTTGGTGTTGGCCACCAGGTGGCCGCGGCTGCGGTAGGCATAAATCAGGTTGCGCACCTGCGTCTGCTTGTCGCCCGACTCGCGGTCGACGGAGCGGATGCGGGGGGCGTTGTTGGTGCTGGCCGGGGTGGCCAGTACGCCCTCGCCGTCGGCCTGGGGCATGTCGCCGTCGGGGAATTTCTGCGAGAAGTCGAAGCCCTCAAAGAACTTCTGCCAGCCGAAATCAACCGACTCCGGGTCCTTCTGGTAAGATTGGTACAGCTGGTCGATGAACTCGCCGTTGGCGTTGGCGATGTAGGAATACTGGTCCATGCGGTGGGAAATGGTGGAATCAGGAAGTAAAGGTAGAGAGCTTTATCAGAAGCCAAAAACCTACATGTGCATACGCAAATACGCCTGACCGTTAAGGCCATAAAAAAACACCCCGTTTATTCGGGGAGTCGTTCAGCTAAAGCTATTGAATTAAATACGGTCGGCACCTTAATCTGTTGGATTAAAGTGCCCGGTTCAGGACTAGTACGCGCTGGTGAGCTGCCCGCCCACAAAATGCGGGCCAGCCGTGTACTGGCTACCGGGGCTAAAATACCAGTCCGGCAGCCAACGCCACACCCACAATGATATAGGAAGGCACCTTATTCCAGAGCAGGAGCAGAAACGTGGCCCCAATGAGGCCCAGATTCACGGGCGTATCGGGCAGCGGGTGGTAGAGCAGGAAGGTGGCGGCCCACACGAAGCCGGCCGACACGGCGTTGATGCCTTCGAGCGAAGCCTTTACCACGCGGTAGCGCTTGAGCTGGTCCCAGAACCGGATGAGAAAGAAGATGAGCAGCGTGCCGGGCATGAAGATGCCGGCCGCGCCCACCAGCGCCCCCAGCAGCTGCCCGCTCAGGCCGCTACCGCCCTGCCCGCGCATGGCCAGCGCCCCGATGTAGGCGGCAAACGAGAAGTTGGGCCCCGGCAGCGCCTGCACCAGCCCCAGGCCCGACAGAAACTCTTCCGACGTGAGGTAGCCCTTGAACTCGACGAACTCGGTGTAGAGCAGCGGGGCCAGCACCTGCCCGCCCCCGAACACGAGGCTGCCGTTGCGGTAGAAGTTCTCGAACAGGCGCACCGGCAGCAGCTGGGTGTACTGGCCCAGCAAGGCCGCCCCAATCAGCACGCCCAGCCAGAGCACGAAGTTGGCCCACTCGATTTGCATGGGCAGCTTTTCCTGCTGCGGCATTTTGCGGTAGCGGAAGGTGGTCACCAGCCCACCGGCCAGCAGCAGAATGGGCATCAGCCAGGGCACCTGCACCGCGTATACCAGCAGGGCCGCCAGCACCAGCAGCCCCACCGAGGTTTTGGTATGAATGACCTTGCGGGCAATAGTATAGGCCGAGTACGCCACGAAGCCCACCGCCACCGGCTGCACATACTGCACCAGCCGCATCACCAGGTCCTTATCTAAATAGCTCACCGACAGGCCCGCCACCGTCATGATGCACACGGCGGGCAGCATCCAGACCAGCAGCGTGAGGTAGGCCAGGTTGGGGCCGCCGAGCCGGAAGCCGATGGCCGTAATAATCTGGGTGGAAGAAGGGCCGGGCAGAATCTGGCACAGCGCCATAATCTCCAGCAGCTCGGGGGCCGTCAGGTAGCGGCGCTTGTCCACGAGCAGGCGCAGCATCATGGCCAGGTGGGCCTGCGGGCCGCCGAAAGCCGTGAGCCCCAGGGCCGCCACATCCTTCAGAAAGATGAGGTTGCGCCCGCGCTTTAGCCGTGGGTGGGGCCCCGGCGGCAACGCCAGCTTACTATCATCGGGGGGGGTAAGCGCGGTCAAGTGAGAGGGGCGCGGGGCAAGGCTGATGGATGCCCAAGATACGCGTTCTTCTACATGTAGCGCCGACTAAAACCCAGGGCGGGATGGGTGGAATACGGCAGTGTTGCCATAGTCCACCCATCCCGCCCTGGGTTTGTAGTTCGGGCTACGCCTACTTCTTCTTCAGGCCCAGCTCAATCAGGCGCTCGTTGAGGAACTCGCCGGCCGTGATATCGGCCTCGTGCTTGGGGTTGTCGGGCGTCACGCAGCTTTCGAGAGCGGCCAGGCTCATTTCCGAGCGCGGGTGCATGAAGAACGGCACGCTGTAGCGCGAGGAGTTCATCTTTTCACGGGGCGGGTTCACCACGCGGTGGATGGTGCTCTTGAGCACGCCGTTGGTCAGGCGCTGGAGCATGTCGCCCACGTTCACCACAATCTGGTCGGGCAGGGCCGTAATGGCAATCCACTTGCCGTCGCGGCGCAGCACCTGGAGGCCGTCGGCCGAGGCGCCCATGAGCAGCGTAATCAGGTTGATGTCGCCGTGCTCGGCGGCGCGCACGGCGTCGGCGGGCACCTCATCGGGGTTTTCGATGGGGTAGTAATGGATGGGGCGCAGGATGGAGTTGCCGTTGCGCACCTTGTCGTCGAAGTAGTTTTCGGGCAGCTCCAGGTACAGGGCAATGGCGCGCAGCACGTCTTTGCCGGCCGCCTCCAGCGTGCGGTAGGTCAGCAGGGAGGTGTCGGCGAAGCTGTCGACCTCGGTAGGCCAGATGTTGTCGGGGTACTCGGCGCCGATGGGGTCAGAGGCGTCGTCCACTTCCTGGCCCACGTGGTAGAACTCCTTCAGGTCGCCGGTGTTGCGGCCCTTGGCGTGCTCCTTGCCCTTGCTCACGTAGCCGCGCTGGCCGGCCAGCTCGGGCTTCTCGTACTGCTGCTTCACGTCGTCGGGCAGCGAGAAAAAGGCCTTTACGTCGGCGTAGAGCTTGTCGGTCTGCTCGTTGCTGAGGCCGTGGTTTTTGAGGGCCACAAAGCCGATGCTCTGGTAGGCCTGGCCGAGCTGTTGTACAAACCGGGCCTTGCGCTCGGGGTCGCCGGAGCGGAAATCGGCCAGGTCGAGGGACGGAATTTCGTTGAGCAGTTGGGCTTCCATATAGGTAGAGCTGAGTGAAAATGGGGGACGAAATATGGGACGGCAAGTTACTCAAAACCGGCTGCTATTGCAGCGCCGGCGCAGCCCGGAAAACAACGGCCGGGGCCGTCGTTATGTTCCGGTTGCCGGCTGCCGGCAGGCCCGTTGACCGGGCACAGGCGAACGTGCAGCATCGCAAAAGCCCCGTTGATCGACAGCCAACAAAGTAATTGACCTCCATTTTGCATTTTTACGGGTCTAGCGGCAGCGGGCGGCCGCAGGAAGCCGTATCTTTGGCTTCGCTTACGGACCCGGGGGAAACTTCCGGGGTCATTCTGGCGTCTTGTAAAAATCCTGAATTCAACCAGCAACCCGTGGTATCACACCAGGGGTCGGCTCCGATTTGATTTGCGCGCGTATGAACGGTAAGAGAATACTACTCCTGGGAAGCTTGTTGCTGGGCGGTAGTGGCTTGGCACAGGCGCAGCACGCGGTATGGGCTTCGAAAGTAGTGGCGGTTTCGTCGCAGAAAGCAGAGGGCAAAGAGCCCTTTTCGCCCGAGAAAGTACTGGGCGAGCCCAACGCCACGCCCCTGGGCCAGGCCAGCAATGAGGCCTGGATTCCGAAAAAAACGGGCAGCAGCGAGTCGATTGAGGTGCGCTTCAGCAAGTCGGTACTTGCCCGGCAGGTATCGGTGGTGGAAAACTTCAACCCCGGCTCCATCACCAAAATAGAGCTGGTGGACACGCGCGGCGGCAAGCACGAGGTATATAAGAACGACACGCCGGGCCCTATTCCCGAGCAGTTCCGCACGCTGCAGGCCACCTTCCCGGCGGCCACCTACCGCACTATCGGCGTGGTGGTTACCATGAACACCAAGGCCGTCAACGGCGTCAACCAGATTGATGCCATCGGGGTGGCCGACGTGGTGGACACGATGGTGAAAAAGGAGTTCAAAAACGAGGACAGCGGCGTGAGCTTCGACTCGGCCATGGTGAACCTGGGGCCCAACGTCAACTCGAAGTACGTCGACACCCACCCGGTTATTTCGCCCGACGGCCGCACGCTGTTTTTTGCCCGCCAGGAAAGCCCGCAGAACAGCGGCGGCGCCGCCGACGCGCAGGACGTGTGGTACAGCACGCTGGGCAACGCCGAAAAGAAGGCCTGGAACCCGGCCAAAAACATCGGTAGCCCCATCAACACTCCGCGCGACCCCAACGGCGTGGCCTCCGTATCGGCCAACGGCCAGCAGATGCTGGTAATTGGCGTGTACGAGCCCGACGGCACGATTGTACCCAAGGGCCCGAGCATGAGCCGGCGTACAGCCACGGGCTGGAGCAAGCCCGAGAAAGTGGATATCGAAGATTATTACAACGACGACGCCGAGCACGTCGACTTTTTCCTGGCTACCTCGGGCAAGGTGATGCTGATGGCCGTGGACCGCAAAGACGGGCAGGGTGAGCAGGATCTGTACGTGAGCTTTCTGAAGCAGGGCAGTAAGAGCTGGAGCCGGCCGCGCAACCTGGGGCCCAACGTGAACACCAAAAAGGCCGATTTCGCCCCCTTTCTGGCGGCCGATGGCAAGACGCTGTACTTCGCCTCGGAAGGACGTGGCGGCTACGGCAAGAGCGACATTTTCTACTCCAAGCGCCTCGACGACTCCTGGACCAACTGGACCAAGCCACGCAACCTGGGCTCCACCGTTAACTCGCCCGATTTCGATGCCTATTATACGGTGTCGGCGGCCGGCGAAGACGCTTACCTGGTGTCGGCCCGCAACGGCATCGGCAACTCCAAAGACATTTTCCGCATCTCGCTCAAGCCCACCTTCCGGCCCGAAGTTGTGACGCTGGTGCGCGGCCGGGTGCTCGATGCCAGCTCCAAGAAGCCGGTAGCGGCCACCATCCGCTACGAAAACCTGCTCACGGGCGAGGAAATCGGGGTGGCCGAAACCAGCCCCATCGACGGCTCCTATACCATTGTGCTGCCCTCGGGCACCCAGTACGGCTACCGCGCTGAGGCCAAGGACTACCTGGCCGAGTCGGACAACCTCGACGTAACCGACCGCCAGAAGTACTCCGAAGTCACCCAGGATTTGTACCTGGTGCCTTTCGCCGTGGGCCAGACTATCAAGCTCAACAACATCTTCTTCACCCAGAGCAAGTACTACCTGCGCGAGAACTCCTACCCCGAGCTGTTGCGCCTGGTAGCCATCCTGAAGGAGTATCCGCAGATTGAAATCCGCCTCGAAGGCCACACCGACAACCAGGGCGACCCGCAGCTGAACGTGAAGCTGAGCCTCGACCGCGTGAACGAGGTAAAGAAATATCTCGTGCAGAAGGGCATCAGCGGCAACCGCATCAGCACCGAAGGCTTCGGCGGCAGCAAGCCCGTAGCCAGCAACGATCAGGAGGAAACCCGCAAGCTCAACCGCCGCGTCGAGTTCCGGATTACGAAGAAGTAAGGCTTTTGAGCGGCAAGCCATAATGAGCTACAAGCTACAAGCGGCAAGCTGACGTTCTGCTAGTTTAAGAAAAAAAAGAAGGCCCCGCACTCGGTTGAGCACGGGGCCTTCTTTTGATTGAGGTATTCGTTTCTCCAGAACGTCAGCTTGTGGCTTGTAGCTTGCAGCTTGTAGCTCAAAAAGCTTAGCTCAGCCGGGTTTCGTCGCGGCTGGCTTTGCCGGTGTTGCCGGAGCCGCCGGGGTTGGCAATGGAGTCGCGCATGTCGGTGTCCGACTGGATGTTGCGCATCTTGTAGTAGTCCATAATGCCGAGGTTGCCCGAGCGGAAAGCTTCGGCCATGGCCTTCGGGATTTCGGCTTCGGCATCGACTACGCGGGCCTTGGCTTCCTGGGTTTTGGCGCGGTTTTCCTGCTCCACGGCCACGGCCATGGCGCGGCGCTCCTCGGCCTTGGCTTCGGCTACTTTCAGGTCGGCCGTCGCCTGGTCGATTTGCAGCTTGGCGCCGATGTTCTCCCCTATGTCAATGTCGGCAATATCAATGGACAGGATTTCGAAGGCCGTGCCGGCGTCGAGGCCCTTGCTGAGCACGAGCTTGGAGATTTTATCGGGGTTTTCGAGCACCTCCTTGTGCGAGCGGGACGAGCCGATGCTGGTCACGATGCCTTCACCTACGCGGGCCAGAATGGTTTCCTCGCCGGCACCGCCCACGAGCTGGGCAATGTTGGCGCGCACCGTTACGCGGGCCTTGGCGATGAGCTGGATGCCATCCTGGGCCACGGCGGCCACGTTGGGCGTGTTAATCACCTTGGGGTTTACGCTGGTGGTCACGGCCGCAAACACGTCGCGTCCGGCCAGGTCGATGGCCGTGGCCTGCTTGAAGGTCAGTGGGATATTCGCCTTATCGGCCGAAATGAGGGCCTTGATGACGCTGGGCACGTTGCCGCCGGCCAGGTAGTGGGTCTCCAGGTCGTTGGCCGTGAGGGCTAGCCCGGCCTTGGTGGAGGTAATCATCGAATTGACAATCAGGGATGGTGGCACCTTGCGCACCCGCATGAACGCGAGCTGCAGCAGGCTTACCCGCACTCCTGAGAACAGCGCCGTAATCCAGAGGCTGACCGGAAAGAAGTACAGGAACACCAGTAGTACGATGCCGCCCACAATGAGCGGAAAAAAGGGAAATTGATTCATAGGGAACAGGGAGTTGGTGAGTATGCGGTTGTCAGTTGCTGGTTGTCCGTTGTCCGTTGTGCTAAACAGCACTACCCGCATGTTAACAGGGAGCTGCCACTCCGGCGACCTGGCGGACAACGATGCGGTTGTGCTCGATGCCGATGACCAGCACTTCGGAATCGGCATCCACGAACTCGCCGCGGGTGGTTACTTCCCGGCGGTCGTCCTGGAAAAGGGCCGTACCGGCGGGGCGCAGGGCCGAAAGCGTGCGGCCCACGGTGCCGGGGGCTACGTCGGCGTGGCGCACATCGAGCACGTGGCCGTGGTTTTGTTGGGTGAGGGCTACTTTTTCGAGGTTGCGCGGCCGCAGCCCCAGGTATACCAGCGCCCCCACGAACACGGCCGAGGCCGAAAGCAGGATGTGGCCCGTGGTGCTCCCAAAGTCGCGGTAGCTGAACCAGATACCCACGGCCAGCAGCGCAAAGCCCACCAAACCCACCACCGTAGTGCCGGGAATAAAGATGATTTCGACTACCAGAAAGGCAACACCGAAAAACAGCAGCAAGGCAATTGTAAGCCAATCCATAGAGAGAGGGAATAATTTGGTTGGGAAAAGATACGCAGAAACCCCACAGCAATCAGAAAGCCCCCGCAACCCCCACCGCGCCCCCGCGTTAAGCCGGGGATGAGCCGCGCATTTACTAAAGAGGACGATTCCCTTGAAGCCCCCATCATTCCGCCCCGGCCGGCTCTGCCGCCGGGCTCGGCCAACTACGTCACGCCCACCGGCCTCGACCAGCTGCGCCAGGAGCTAACGGAGCTGGAAACGGCCCGCACCGCCGCCGAGGCCAACCACGACAACGACGCCGACCGTACCCGCCGCCTCACGCTGCTCAACGGCCAGCTCGCTGCCCTCTCCGACCGCCTGGCCAGCGCCAAGCTTGTCGACCCCGCCACCCAACCCGCCAACGAAGTCCGGTTCGGCGCCACCGTAACCCTGCGTCCCATCACCGGCAAGGCTCCCGAGCGTCGCTTCACCATCGTGGGCGTTGATGAAGCCAACGTGGCCGAGGGCAAAATTGCCTTCGTGGCCCCCATTGCCCGCGCTGTGCAGGGCGCCAGGCTAGGCCAGCGCGTAACGCTGCAAATGGGCCCTAAAAAGGAGGAAGTGGAGGTTATCGGTATCGAGTACTGACATCAGTACTGAGTAGTTGGTATTGAGTATGGAGACTAAGCACTCGTGCCCTACGGCATGCAGTAGCGACGCAACAGAAACTAAGTATCTTGTTATCAAGCACTAATACTAAAACGAAACAGGCCCGCCAATCGGCGGGCCTGTTTCGTTTTAGTGGCGTTCAATCGACTACAAAATCCGTGAAATCCGCTAAAATCCGTGCTAATCCGTGATCTAGTAGGCCCGCGCAAAATACGCCCGGCGCACCGAGGGCTTGCCGGTTAGCATGCAGACGCCGTCCTCGTCGGGCTCGTTGAGGGCCAGGCAGCGGATGGTGGCTTTGGTTTCCTCCTTGATGCGCTCCTCAGTTTCGGAGGTGCCGTCGTAGTGGGCCAGCACGAAGCCGGCGGTGGTGTCGAGCACCTGCTTGAACTCCTCGTAGCTCTCGACGCGGGTGGTATGGGTTTCGCGGAAGCGCAGGGCCCGCTGGTAGATGTTCTGCTGAATATCGGCCAGCAGCAGATCCACGCTGTTCACGATGTCGGCCAGCGGCACGGTCATTTTCTCCTTGGTGTCGCGGCGGGCTACCTCTACGGTGCCGGCCTCCAGGTCGCGCAGGCCCACGGCAATGCGCACGGGCACGCCTTTCAGCTCCCACTCGGCAAACTTGAAGCCGGGGCGCTCGGTGTCGCGGTCGTCCACTTTCACCGAGATGCCACGCTCAATCAGGCCCATCTGCATGGGGCGGATGCGCTCCATCACCTCATCGAGCTGGCCGGTTTTGTAGATGGGCACAATCACCACCTGAATCGGGGCCAGCTTGGGGGGCAGCACCAGGCCTTCGTCGTCGGAGTGGGCCATGACGAGCGCGCCCATCAGGCGGGTGCTCACGCCCCAGCTCGTGCCCCACACGTATTCCAGGCCGCCTTCCTTGGTCTGGAACTGCACGTCGAAGGCCTTGGCGAAGTTCTGGCCCAGGAAGTGGGAGGTGCCGGCCTGCAGAGCCTTGCCGTCCTGCATCAACCCCTCGATGCAATAGGTATCCACGGCGCCGGCAAACCGCTCGTTCTCGGTTTTCACGCCCTTGATAACGGGCAGCGCCATCCACTCCTCGGCGAACTGGGCGTACACGTCGAGCATCTGGCGGGTTTCGGCCACGGCCTCCCCTTCGGTGGCGTGGGCCGTGTGGCCTTCCTGCCACAGAAACTCGGCGGTGCGCAGAAACAGGCGGGTGCGCATTTCCCAGCGCACCACGTTGGCCCACTGGTTGATGAGCAGCGGCAGGTCGCGGTAGCTCTGAATCCAGCCCTTGTAAGTGCTCCAGATGATGGCCTCGGAAGTGGGCCGAACAATCAGCTCCTCCTCGAGTTTGGCATTGGGGTCGACGCGCAGCTTGCCGGGGCGGTCGGGGTCGGTTTGAAGGCGGTAGTGGGTAACCACGGCGCACTCCTTGGCGAAGCCCTCGGCGTTCTTCTCTTCGGCCTCGAACAGGCTTTTGGGCACGAAAAGCGGGAAGTACGCGTTTTCATGGCCCGTACGCTTGAACATGTCGTCGAGCGTGCGCTGCATCTTCTCCCAGATGGCGTAGCCGTAGGGCTTAATGACCATGCAGCCGCGCACGGCCGAGTTTTCGGCCAGCCCGGCCCGCTTCACCAGTTCGTTGTACCAGAGCGAATAATCCTCGCTGCGCTTGGGCAAACTTTTGCTCATATTGGGAGTATCTTGGGAAAAAGGATGAAAAAGTTCCGATTTCTGGTACAAGATTTGTCCTAAGAAAAGGGCACCGTTTCGGGGCGAAATTACGTTATAAAATCCGGAGGAATTGGGCTTTGGCGGTCCGTCGGCCTCTGGCCCCCAGTTTCCTTCCCTTGCTCAATCCAAACTTTACGCGCAGGCATCATGAAAAAGCACCTTCCCTCCTTCCTGCCCGCCCTGGCCCTGCTGACGCTGGGAGGGTGCGCCGCTTCCTCTAATTTAGCCACCACCGAGAATGATGGTATGTACTACTCGGCCTCGTCGGACAAGGTAACGGCCGTGGCCGTGCCGGTAGCCCAGCAGGCTTACGAAGGCAGCCCCGGCGATGTACCGAACCCCGACTACAACGGCAGCAATACCCGCAGCGGCAGCAACGAGTACTACGACGATGATTACTACGCTGCCACGCCGCGCCGCAACAGCGTTTACCGCGGCGGCAGCCTGGGCTACTACAGCTTCCCCTACGCCGATCCGTATTTCTACGGCGCCCCGATTATCGCCTACTCGCCTTACTCGCCCTTCGGCTACTCGTTCTACGACCCCTTCTACCGGCCCTACTACGGTTACGGCGGCCTAACTATTAATATTGGCTACGGCTTTGGCCGGCCCTACTACCGGCCCTATGGCTACGGCTATGGCTACGACCCTTACTACAGCTACGGCAGCTATTATGGTGGCTACTACCACAACGGCTATTACAATAATGGCTACTATGGCAATGGCTACTACGGCGTAGGCGCCGACCGCCCGGCCCGCAACGTAACCTACGGGCCACGCCGCTCGCGCACCGGCAACGGTGCCGGCCTGGCCGATGTGGCTACCGGCTCGGGCAGCAACGCCAGCCCCAGCCGCAGCCGGGTAGTGCAGGAAGGCCGTTTTGCTACGCCCGACAACGGCAGCAGCGCCACCCCATCTGCCGGCCAGTATAACGGCCGCGGCCGGGTGCGCGACGTAACCGTCGGCAACGGCAACGGCAGCAGCGCTGCCACCGGCCAGCCGGCCAGCAGCACCGAAGCAGCTCCGCGCACCGGCCGCTACCGCGGCGAAGCCCAGCCGATGCCGGGTGCTGCAACGGCCAGCCAGCCCGAAAACAGCCCCCGCCGCTGGCGCGTGCTCGATAACTCGGCGCCCAACACCGGCGCGCCGGCTTCCGATGGGCGCATGGTAGAGCGCTCGGCCGCCGATCAGCCCCAGTCGGGCCGCGGCCGGCGTGCCACTTACTATGGCGGCAGCAACCCGGGCACCCAAAGCTCGGGCACAGATGCAGGCACAGTGCAGCCCCGCCGCCAGCGCATGTCGGAAAGCAATTCGCAGCCTTCCCGCTCTTATTCCGAGCCCAGCCGGTCGTACTCGCAGCCGTCGCAGTCGTCGCAGCCTTCCCGCTCTTACTCGGAGCCCAGCCGGTCCTATTCTTCGCCCTCTCCTTCGTCCTCGCCGAGCAGCAGCCCTTCCGGCGGTAATGGCGGTGGCGGCCGCGGACGGGTGCGGTAGCCGTTAGCTGGCTTGCCTGTATCCTATATCTATCTGCCCCTGAACAGCGGTCCGGCCCCGGGTCGGGCCGTTGCGGGCTCCTAACTTCCTCTTCTGTATGAAAACCCTGAAATACGGGCTTGCTGTTGCCCTGCTGGGCACGGCCAGCCACGCCTTTGCCCAATATCAGGCCGATGCTTTGCGCTTCTCGCAGTCGCAGCCTGTTGGTACGGCCCGCACGCTGGGCATTGGCGGAGCCAGCGCCGCCGTGGGTGGCGACTATGGCTCGGTGCTCGTGAACCCGGCCGGCCTGGGCATGTTTCAGCGCTCCGAGTTCAGCTTTTCGCCGGGCTTCAGCCTGCTCGATTCTGATGCCAAGGCGTTTGGTAACACCTCCACCGACTCGCGCAGCAACCTGAACGTGGCCAGCGCGGGCGTGGTGTTCGCCCGCCGCCGGCCTGATGGCGACGGCAGCGCGTGGCGGTCCGGCTCGTTTGGCCTGGGCATCACGCGGACGGCCAGCTACAACCAGCTGTTTCGCTACGGCGGCCGGCCCGAGCGCAACCAGGACATCTTTCAGCGCCTGAGCGAAAACCAGAATGCGGCCCTCGATGATCTGGCCTACAACACCTACCTGACCGAGGAAGACCAGCAGGGCACCTATATTCCGGAGGATTTCTACTACACCGGCGACCTCAACCAGCGCGAAACCGTGCGCACCAGCGGCTCGACGACCCAGTTCGACCTGGCCTACGGCGCCAGCTACCTCGACAAGCTTTATATCGGGGCGGGTCTTGGCATCACGAGCGTGCGCTACGAAACCGAAAACACGCTGACGGCCGATGCCATTGCCCCAGTCGACCCGCGCAGTGCCTTCCAGTCGCTGACGTTGCGCGATGCCATCAGCACCCGGGGCGCGGGCCTCAACCTGCGGCTGGGACTGATTTACCGGCCCGTTGACGCCGTGCGCATCGGCGCCTCGGTACAGACTCCTACTTACCTGCAGTTCAACGAAACCTACAACAGCTCGCTGCAGACGCAATTCAACCGGCCAATTACCGTTGGTGGGCAGTCGTACCAGTCGGCCCGCTCGTCCATCGACCCCAACCTGGCGGAGTACGCCCTGACGACGCCGTTCAAGGCCACCGGTGGCGTGGCCGTGGTTATCGGCAAGTACGGTTTTGTGAGCGGCGACGTGGAATACCTCAACTACTCGTCGGCCCGCCTGCACAACTACAACAACAACCAGTACGATTTCAGCGCCGACAACAACGACATCAAAGACCTGCAGCAGAGTGCCGTGAACCTGCGGGTGGGCGGCGAGCTGCGGGCTGATATTTTCCGGGTGCGGCTGGGCTACGCCTACTACGGCGACCCCAACAAGAACAGCCCCATCGACCAGAGCCGCAACTACCTGACCGGGGGCCTGGGCATGCGCCAGAATAATTTCTTCGTGGATGTGGCCGGCGTATACGGCAAGGGCAACAGCCTTTATACTCCCTACCGGATTTACGCGCCCGACGGTAACACGCCCGTGGTGAAAGTGACCGACAAGCAATTCACGACCACGCTCACGGCCGGTTTTCTTTTCTAACGTTCGAAAGAAGCGGCGCGCTGCCACTTCTTTCGAACGGTGCCCCCAAAAAAGCCCGGCCTCCTTTTGTAAGGAAGCCGGGCTTTTTTGGACCATTAGGGCCGGAGCCGGCGGGCTTACTGCCGGCCTATCCGCACCTGCACTACCAGGGGCTTCTGGTTGGTAGTACTCAGGCGCTGCACGCGCAGCAGGCCGGCCGTGCCCTCGGCCGTCAGGAAGGCCAGCACCTGCCCCCGGCGCAGCGGGCCGGTGCTGGCGGGCCGGGCGAAGGCGGTTCCGCTGTTGTAAGCCGAGAGGAGCAGCTGGGAGGTGCTGGCACTCTGGAAATCCACGCTGTCGAGGGTGGTGTTGCGGATCTGGGTGTTGCGCGCGGCCCAGTCCAGCTTCAACGATTCGTCGGTGCGCAGCGAAAGCGTGGCGGCGCTGGTTGCCTTATCGAACTGATAAATGAGGTCGATGCGCTGCTGGTTGGCGGGCAGGTTGCGCACCGAAAAACCGGGCAGGGCCAGGCCTTCGCGCAGCGCTAGAAACCGGCGGCCGGTGTTGGTGGTGGCCGTGGTGGTGTAGGTGAGCGTAGCGGTATAGCTGTGGTAAACGGCCGTGGCCGAATCGGGCCGCGACAGGGAAAGGCGCAGGCTGCGGGTTCCCTTGCGGCTTTTGGCGTCGTACACCTCATAGCGCCAGGTTTCGGCTCCGGAGGTGCTGCGGGTGGGCTGGGTGCTCTGGAAGGCCAGCTCGCTGAGCGAGAAACCGGTGGAATCCAGGTAAACGATATCGGCTTTGGGCCGCTCGCCCGGGAAGGGAGAGGGGAGGATGGGCTCGGGCACCGGGTCGTAGTTTACCGTAATCAGCAGGCGCTCCAGCGGGCTGTCGTCGTCCTCGTCGGCCCGGGCGTAAATGCGGGTGGTCACGGTGTCGGCGGGCGTGGTGAGACGGCGGGCGGTAGTCGTCAGGCGCGCATCGCCCACGAACTGCACCCGCGGGCCGGCCTCCAGCGCCGGCTGGCAGGCCGTGGCAAGCGCCGGCAGCGCCAGCAGAAGGATCGAGCGAAAACGCATAGTTTTTTGAGCTTTTAGCTGACAGCCATCAGCAAGTAGTTTCCAGAATACGGGGCGGCCGGCTAGCGGCCGATAGCTGGCCACTAAAAGCCGGCAAGCGAATGGCCCCAAAGATACGCCGGGTGCAACCTTGCGGCCCGCATTGGCTACCTTAACGCCGGAAACTGACTGACATTTTATTTTACCTGCATGAACCTACGATTTCTGGGCCTGGCCCTGCTGCTGAATGCCGCCAGCCCCGTGCTGCTGCCCGCTACCGCCCCGGCGGCCTACGCCCAGCAGAAGCAGAACATCACCCTCGAAGACATCTGGCAGAAAGGCACTTTCTCCGCCAAATCGGTGCCCGGCTTCAACTGGATGAAGGACGGCCGCTACTACTCTTCGCTGGCCAAGGGCGACCTGGTACAGCACGACGTGACGACCGGCCTGCCGGTGCAGACGCTGGTGGCGGGGGCCGACCTGAAGCTGCCCGGCCAGACCCAGGCGCTGCCCGTGGATGGCTACAGCTTCAATGCCGACGAAACCAAAATCCTGTTCAGCACCGCTACCGAGCCCATTTACCGGCGCAGCAGCAAGTCGTATTTCTTCGTGTACGACCGGGCTGCCAAGCAGCTGGTGCCGCTGAGTGCGGGCGAGGGCAAGCAGCTTTACGCCACGTTCTCGCCCGACGGCAAGCGCGTGGCCTTTGTGCGCGACAACAACCTGTTCGTGACCGAGCTGGCCACCATGCGCGAAACGGCCGTGACCACCGACGGAGAGCTGAACAAAATCATTAATGGCGGCACCGACTGGGTGTACGAGGAAGAGTTTGAGTTTGCTCAGGGCTTCCAATGGTCGCCCGACTCGCGGCAGGTGGCGTTTTACCGCTTCGACGAAAGCGCCGTGCCCGAGTACAACATGCAGAAGTGGGGGCCGCTGTATCCGCAGGATGACCGTTTCAAGTACCCCAAGGCCGGCGAGAAAAACTCGACCGTGGGCATCTCGGTGTACGACGTAGCGGGGGCTAAAACGGTGAAGATGGACGTGGGCCCGGTGGCCGATCAGTATATTCCGCGCATCCTCTGGACCCAGGTGCCCAACACGCTCAGCATCCGGCGCATGAACCGGCTGCAGAACCAGCTCGAAATTCTGCACGCCGACGCCCGCACCGGCCAGGCCCGGGTGGTACTCACTGATACCGATGCGGCCTACGTGGAGGTAAACGATGATTTGCGCTACCTCGAAGGCGGCAAGCAGTTTCTGTTCACGAGCGAAAAGGACGGCTACCGCCACCTGTACCTCTACGACATGAACGGCAAGCTGGTCCGCCAGCTGACCAAGGGCAACTGGGAAATTGCCAGCATCGAGGGCTTTAATGAGCAGAAGGGCGAGGTGTATTTCACGAGCACCGAGGAGTCGCCGCTGCAGCGCCACCTGTACCGCATCAATCTGAAGGGCAAGGGCAAAACCCGCCTGGGCGAGGCCGGCAACGGCGTGGATGCCGTCAACATCAGCCCTGATACCAAGTACTACCTCAACTACCACTCGCAGGCCGGCGACCCCACCGTGGTGAGCCTGCGCGACGGGCAGACCGGCAAGCTGGTGAAGGTGCTGGAAGACAATGCCGCGCTGCGCCAGAAGCTGGCCGGCTACAACCTGGGCAAGCTGGAGTTTATGAACTTCAAGACGGCCGACGGCGTGGATCTGAACGCCTCGATCATCAAGCCGGCCAACTTCGACCCGGCCAAAAAGTACCCGGTGCTGATGTACGTGTACGGCGGCCCCGGCTCGCAGACCGTGAAGGACGACGCCGGCGGGGGCATTGCCTTCACCAACTACCTCTGGCACCAGCTGCTGGCCGAGCAGGGCTACATTATTGTGAGCGTGGACAACCGCGGCACGGGCGCCCGCGGCTCGGCCTTCAAGAAGAGCACCTACGCCAACCTGGGCAAGCTCGAAACCCAGGACCAGGCCGCCGCAGCCCGCTACTTCGCCACCCTGCCCTACGTGGATAAGGCCCGCATCGGCATCTGGGGCTGGAGCTTTGGCGGCTACATGACGGCGCTGGCCCTCACCAAAAACGCCGACGTGTTCAAGATGGGCATTTCGGTGGCCCCGGTTACCAACTGGCGCTACTACGACACCGTGTACACCGAGCGGTTTTTGAAAACGCCCCAGGAAAACCCGGGCGGCTACGACGACAACTCGCCCGTGCAGTTTGCCGACCAGCTCAAGGGCAAGCTGCTGCTGGTACATGGCACCGGCGACGACAACGTGCATTTCCAGAACTCCATTGCCTTTGTGGATGCCATGGTGCGCGCCAACAAGGACTTCCAGACGCTGTACTACCCCAACCGCAACCACGGTATTTACGGCGGCAACACCCGCCTGCACCTGTACCGGCAGATGACCAACTTCGTGCTGCAGAACCTGTAGCGGCGCCGAACAGGTACCTGCCCCGGCGTCGGACGCCGGTTCGCTCTGCGGCCCCGGGCTGTGGTTGGGCGAGCCGGCGGCCGGCGCCGGGGCAGTGCGTTTATGGCGGGCGGGCGGCGCGGCGGCAGTAAACTAAATCTGGGTTAGCTGCAAAGTATGGCGGAAAAATGCGAATTTCGGGCACCTTCCGCCTTTTGCCGCGTACTGCCGCCCATGTCCTTTCGCTTTCTACGCTGCTTTTTTCTGTTGCCGGTGCTGAGTACCGGTCTGCTGGCCTGCCAGCCCGACACCCCGGCCGAAACGCCCGCCGGGCCGCCCGTGGCGCCCGCCCTATCCGATTCGCTGGATTATGACTCGCTCGACGCGCCCCTGGCCGCCACGCCCGTAAAGCGCGACTGGCACCGCGTGGCACGCCCCACGGCCCGCCATGCCCCGCTGGTGGTGTACCGCGCCTCGCGCCCACCCCAGGACGAAACGCCCCCTCCGCCCGCCGAGCCCCGCCTGCAGGACCTGACGCTGCGGCCCAGCGAGTATTTTCAGATTGACCCCACCAAGGCGGCTGAAGTGCGCGGCCAGGACGGCACCGTGGTGCGGTTTCCGGCCGGGGCGCTGGTAGATGCCCGCCAGCAGCCGGTAACCGGCACGGTGTGGGTGGAGCTGAAGGAGTGCTATTCGGGCCCCGCCATGCTGCTGTCGAATCTGCTGACCGAAACCGAATCGGGGCGGCCGCTGGAGCTGAGCGGGGCCGTGTTGGTACGTGCCTCGGCCCAGGGCCGGCAGCTGGCGCTGGCTACGGGCCGCAATTTTCAGCTCGAACTAAAGGGCCGCACCCACGACAACCCGCTGTTCTACGGCCAGAGCGGCGCCGACGGGGTGGTGCGCTGGGCCGCCGGCGAGGCCACTTCCGCCGCCCCAACCCAGGTCCTGACTTCGGCCCAGCGCATGCCGCGCTACGGCAACGACATTGTCGATTTCAACAAGCTGATCCGCTACCCGCGCCAGGCCCAGGAAAACCAGACCGAAGGCGTGGTGTTCGCCTCGTTTGTAGTCGATGAAAGCGGCCGCATCCAGCAGCCGCGCATTCTGCGGGGCATAGGGGACGGCTGCGACGAAGAGGTACTGCGCGTGCTACGCCAGACCTCGGGCCGCTGGACGCCCGGCCAGCAGGATGGCCGCTTCGTGAAGGTGAAGATGATGCTGCCCATCCGCTTCAAATTTCAGCCCGGCCAGGCCATTCCCACCGACGTTGAGCCCCCTACTGCGTCCGATATAGCCGAAGCCTCTCCTGAGCCAGCCCCGGAAGACACCGGGCTGGCCGCGGCCCCCAACGCGCTGCAGCCCAGCCGCCTGGGCTGGCTGGCCGCTGGCCGGGCCTGGGCAGGCAAGGCCGCCCCGCTGTTCGTGCCCGCCTTCGTGGCCAACGCCGAAACGGCCGTGCGCCTGCTGGTGCCGGGCCGGCGGGTGGTGCTGGCCGCCGCCCCGCAGCAGGGCGGCTACCAGTTTATGAATGCGCCCGCCGGGGCCACCGTAGTAGGTTTGCGCTACGAGAACGGGGCGCCGTTCCTAGCCCGCCAGCCCACTCCCGCCGGCGCCCCACCCGACACGCTGCGCTTCCAGGAAACCACCCTGGCCGAACTGGAAACCACGTTGAGCCGGCTGAATTAAAGGCCGGTTTCCGGCTGCGCAGATTTATCAGTTAAACTCACGTACCGGCACCCAGAGCGGATTTCAAGTTGGTGTACCGGCTGTAGAAATACAGGACTTACAGTCCCGCGTCGTTGCTGAAGTTGTTGGCTGGACCGTTCAACGACGAGACTCCAACTGCTGCGTCTCTGCAGCCGGTACACCAACTTGAAATCTGCTCTACAAAAGTAATAGCCCGACTCAGCGGCGCGGGCCGAGGCGCAGCGTCAGGCAGGAGTCGGACTGTACCAGCACGGTTGTCTGGAAGTACTGCTGCCAGGCCTGAATGGCGCGCTGGCCACACACGGCCACGGTTTCGCCGGGTTGGGCCTTGTCGCGCTGCCAGGGAGCCAGCCGTTGCACGCGGTGGCCGTGCTCATACTCGGCCGCCATCCGATAAAACTCCGGCACATCATTAAACGAGTTGTCGGTGCCTAGGATATAGCTGCGCACGTTGGGCAGCTGCTGCCACTGCCGCCGCAGGTGGTGGCCGTATACCAGCTGGTCGTTCTCGAAACGGATTTTGGAAAGCTGGCGCAGGTACTGCACCTGGTTCAGGTAGGGCAAGGCCGCCAGGGCCAGCACGCCGGCCAGCCGGGCCGCATAGCCTACCCGGCGGCCGGTTGCGGCCCGGGCCAGCCGGAAAGCTTCGGTGAGGCCGGCCGCCGCCAGCAGGGCCAGCAGCGGGTAAGCCGGCGCATCGTACCACGACAGCTTGGTTTGGGAAAGTGAAAGCACCAGGTAAAACGAGCCGGCCACGGCCGCCAGCACCCGGCCCAGCCACCAGCCACGGCTGCCGCGGGGCAGCCACCAGCCCAGGCCGGCGCCTACCAAAGCCGGCAGCAGCCAGAGCGCAAACTTGCCCCCGGCCAGCAGGTCGAGGTAGTAGCTGAACGGCTCGTAGTGCCCTTCCAGCTGCTGCGCGGCAGGGCCACCTACCTCATACTGCCACACGGCGGCCAGATAACCCGGGGCCGCCGCTTCGCGCACCGTGTACCAGCCCACTGCCACCACCAGCACCAGCCCGGCTGCCAGCCACGGCACGGGCCGCCGCAGCCGCCGGCCGCTGCCCGTCAGGGCCAGGGCCAGCAGTAAGCCGGGCCCGAACATGGCGCCGGCAATGCCCTTGGTTAGAACGGCCGCCGCGAAGCTGCCGCCCGTGGCCCAGGCCCAGCGCGCCCGGCCCGTGCGCAGGTAAGCCAGCCAGCTGACCACTCCTACCGTGGTGGTCAGCGTCAGCAGCGCATCAAAATCGGCGGTGCGGGCAACGTGAAAGGTTACGTAGCCGGGGCTGGTGAGCAGAACCAGCCCCGCCAGCAGGCCGGCCAGCCGGCTGCGCAGCCAGCGGGTGGCAGTGGCATACACCACCAGCACAGTGGCCAGCGCCGCCAGCGCGGCCGGCAGCCGCAGGCCCAGCTCGGTGGGCCCCAGCAGCCGGATGCTGCCGGCCAGCAGCCAGGTCCAGAGCGGGGGCTTGCTGTTCCAGAGGTCGGGCTCGCCCAGATAGCGCACTACCAGCCAGTCGTGGTGCACGAGGATGCCCAGCCCGTCGAGGGCCGTGCGCGACTCGTCCCATTGCTGCACCGGGAAGGAAGTGAGCTGCCAGAATAGCGGAAAGTAGGCAAGCGCCAGCAGTAGCAGCAGCGGTAGCCCGTAGCGCCACCAAAGTCGCGGCGAAGAAAGGGAGGCAGAAGAAAGCACCGGGTAATATAAGCGTAAATGCCGCCCGAAACCGTCAGGTCTGCCCCGCCCGCCTCCGGACAACTAGTGAGCGTAAATCTAGGCTTCTTCCGACACGATATAGAGGGGCCGCTGGCGCACGTTGGCCGACAGGCGCGAGATATACTCGCCGATAATACCCACGGCAATCAGCTGCACGCCGCCCAGAAACAGGATGCTCACCATCAGGGAGGCCCAGCCGGGCTGGTAGTCGTGGCTCACGAAACGGGCGTAAAGGGTATAGATCATCACGATAAACGCCAGGCCCGACACGACGAAGCCGCTCACGGTAGCCACTTTCAGGGGCACGTCGGAGAAGGCCGTGATGCCGTCGAGGGCCAGACGGAACATCTTGCGGTAGGTGTAGCCGGTGGCCCCGCCGGCCCGCTCGGCCCGGTCGTATTCGAGGTAGGTCTGGCGGTAGCCGATCCACGAAATCTGGCCCCGGATAAACTTGTTCTGCTCCGGCATCTGGCGCAGGGCCTCCACCACCTTGCGCGACACCACCCGGAAATCACCTGTATCGACGGGAATAGAAATGTGCGTAATGCTGACCAGCAGCCGGTAGAACAGCCGGGCCGTGAGCTTTTTGGCAACGCTCTCGCCCTGGCGGCTCCGGCGCCGGGCGTACACTACCTCGTAGCCCTCGCCCAGCTTCCGGTACAGGGCCGGAATCAGTTCGGGCGGGTCCTGCAGGTCGGCATCAATAATAACTGCCGCCGCTCCGCGGGCCCGGTCGAGGCCGGCTGTCACGGCAATCTGGTGGCCGAAGTTGCGGCTGAAATCTACGTAGCGCACCCGCTCGTCGCGGGCCACCAACAACCGGATCAGGGCCAGCGACTGGTCGCGCGAGCCATCGTTGACGAAGATGAGCTCGTAGCCACCGGGCAGTGCCATCGGGTCGAGCACCCCGCACAGCCGGTCGTAGAGCGCCCCGATGTTGGCCTCCTCATTGTAGATGGGGATGATGACGGAAAGGTCCACGATGGGCGGCGGTAAAGAATGAAGAAGTTACGGACCGGGCTTGCGGGCCAGCGCGAATACGCTCACCCCCACCGGCAAGTTAAGATGACGCAGCAGCCGGTTTTCAAATTTCACCCAGTTCGTGAGCAGCGCATTAAGTGGCCGGGCCAGATGGTGCAGGTCGCCGGTGCTGTCGGCCGGGCGGGCCGGGCCATCGGTGCCGCCCGATGCCAGCAGCCGGCGCCCCAGGCGCAGGGCGGCCGTAGGGAAATACAAGGCCGCATTCCAGAAGGAGCTGCGTTGTACCTGAAATCCGGCGCGCTTCATGGCCGACACCAGCCCCTGCCGCGAATAGCGCCGAAAATGATGGTTTACAACGTCGTGCTGGCTCCACAGATAAGCGTGCGCCGGTACGAATACAATCAGCTGCCCATTGGGCCTGAGTACGCGGTTCCACTCGTGCAGGGCGGTGCCTTCTGCTTCGATGTGCTCCAGCACGTCGGAGGCAATTACCAGATCGAAGCGGGCATCGGCAAACGTGAGGGCCGCGCCGTCCATAACGCTGGCGTGGGGGATGCCCCGCTGCTGGGCCAGCGCCACGGCTACTTCGCTTACATCGATGCCCGTAACATCGGTATAGCCGGCCGTTCGCAGGCGCTGCATGAGGGGCCCACCCGAGCAGCCGATTTCCAGAATAGCCGCCGTAGTAGGCAGCTGCAGGCCTTTAACAAGGTCGTACACAGCATCACGCCGGCTGGCAAACCACCAGTGCTGCTCTTCTAACTGATGGTATTTATCCTCGTACTTCAGATCCATAGAACGCGAAATTACGACAATCGGCCTTACGCTCCCGCCTTGTGCTGCAGCCCCAGCGGAGCATCATGTTCGTAGAAATCAGGCTGGTACCACGTTTTAGCCCCGCAGGCCGGCGCCTTTTATTCGCCGCTTGACACCGCGCACGAAGCCGACCGCGCCCAGCCTGGCCGCTAGCGCAGCGGGTAGCCGTTGAGGACGGGCGTTTTATCGGGCTGCAGCCAGTACACATCGGTATCGGCGGGCCGGATCAGCAGGTCGTCGGCCAGCAGGTCGCGGCTGTCGTAGAGCACTTCGAGGCGCGTAACGCCGGGCCGCACCCGGATGGGAACGGCCAACCGCACCCACTCGCCCTGCACCTCCATCGTTAGCCGTCCATCAGCCACCTGATGGTCGACCATGTCCGGCCCCGCGTACTGTTTCACCTGCATGTTGCCAATGCCGTAGCCCGTTTGGGCGTTTATCCAGGCACTCACCTCGTAGCGGCCGGTGTCGGCCGGGGTGGGCAGCGGTCCGTCGTAGAGGATGCTGAACATGGGCCGGGGCTCGTGGAAAGCGCCCGGCTGCAGGCGGCCCCGGCGGTCGGGGCGCTGGTCGAAGGGCTGGTACAGCACGCCCTTGGGCGTGGTGGCCCGCAGGCCATTGGCCCGCGCCGGCAGCGTGGGCCAGAGCTGCTCGAAACGCCGCCTTTCCTGCGGCACCGACGTGCGGGCCAGGCTGTCGAGGGGCAGTTCGTAGAGCCGGCCTTCGGGGGCATCCACCAGCAGATGGCTTAACCCGATCAGCCGCAACTCGGCCGGCGAGAGCCAGGGAGAGGTTACCAGCAGCAGAATAGGTTTGCGCGAAGGAAACGAGGCCAGCAACGGCTTTTCGACCAGCGGGCTGCTAAGCAGCTGCACGTGCCGCAGCACCTGCGTCATGGAAGGCCGCGACACGTAGGTAGACAGCTCGGGCAGCCCGGTTGTAACGGCCAGCCGGTGGGCCTGGAACATAGACTCGCCCGAACCGTCGAGGTCAATTCGGTCGCTGCCCTTGTTGAAGTAAGGCAGGGGCAGGATGGCCTGGAAATGGTCGGGGCGGCGGTTGGCCCAGCTCAGGCGGGCCGTCAGACCGTTGGTTTCCTTGAAAAAGTCTTCGGCTCCTCTACCCTGAAGCACCTGGCTGGCTTTCACATGCAGGTTAACCCAGGCCTCGCCGGCCCACAGCAGCAGGGCCGCCGGCAGCCACAGGCGCAGCAGCCAGCGTTGGCCGCGCTGCCGCTGCCACGTCCAAAGCTGCCACATGCACCAGGCTGCAAACACCGTGGCGGCGTAGTAGAACGGCCAGGCAAAGCGGCCCAGCGCCCGGAACTGCTTGAACGGCCCCAGATAATCGACCATCCACTCCAGGCCAGGAAAAATCATGGGCCAGCCAAATGACACAAACAGCAGCAGCATGGCGGCCAGCAAGCCAACAGCCAGCGGCGCGGGCAGCCCGGCCGGCAGCAGGCCTTTGCCCTCCCCCGAGTAGCGCCTGGTCAGCAGCTTACCCAGCGCCACCAGCCCCACTACCAGCAGCGTGAGGGCGGCTATCAGCCCGATATAGGCCATGGCCTCGTAGGCCGGCGCGTTGTAGCCCGTCAGGCGCTCCACCCAGGTTTGCCCCGGTCCCACGCCCGGCGTTAGTACGCCCTGCAGGTTCGAAACGTATACCAGCAGCCCGTAGGGGTTGGGGGGACGGTCGGTTACCGTATCGGTAAACCAGAGCCAGCCCCGGGTAAGAACCAGCGGCACCACGGCCGTTACTACCATGCGCCACACCACGGCCCAGGGCCGCGGCCGGCGCAGGGCCAGCAGGAAAGCGTGCAGCAGCAGCAGAATACAGCCGCAGGCCAGAAAATACAGCATCACCAGGCCCATAAGCGTGGCCAGCGTACCAAACAGCACGTACCAGCGGGCCCGGTAAGGCGCCTCCTGCATCCGGATGATGCAGTACCACAGCAGCGGCATGAAGCAGGCGTAGCTCAGCGACATATGGTCGCCGAGGCGCTGCACCTGCGGCGAGAGAAACCCGATCAGCAGCGCCATCACCACGGCGTAAACCACCGGCAGCCGGAACCGCCGCAGAATGGCATATACCACCAGGGGCGTAAGCGCCAGTGCGCCCATAGCCAGCACATTGGTAATGGCAATGGCATTGGTAGCCGCCGGCAGCCCCAGCTGGTCGGCCACGTAAATGCCCCAGGCAATGAGGGGCTGCAGGTTGGGGTAGTTGAAATTCTCCCCCACCGGATAGTTCATGCCCGAGAAATGCTGCCCGCCGCCGTCGTAGAGGGCATAGAAGGCCGTGGCGAAGTAGCTCTGAATGCCGTCGCCGCCGGGCTGGAAATAGTACTGGCCCGGATGCAGCATGGCCGGCCCGAACAGCAGGGCCAGGGTGACAACCGACAGGAATACCACAATAATGCCCCCCCAGAAAGAGCGGGTCAACCGATTGATAAGCATAAATAAGCGATAAGCAGAAGCCGAGGAGTGCAGGGCTTTTCTACAGCGCGAAAAAGAAGGAAATGGAGGGTAAATATAGATAGCCTGCAAATAGAACTCCGCCACCCGCCTGAAAGTCGGGCCCCGCAAACGACCGGCCCCGGGCGGCCGCCGGCTGCTGGCACCTACCCGGCGCCGGCAGTTCCGCCTGCATATGTTTTATATCTTCGCGGCGCTTTTTTTATGTTAATTTCCTTTCCGGCTGGTTATGCGCCTGTTGCCTTTTTATCCCTTACTGATTGCAAGCAGCTGTGCGGGCCTGCTGGTAAGCTGCTCCAGCCGCGGCACCACCGCCAACGCCGAAAACGTGCTCTCTTACAACGACTTCGAATCGTTGGAAGGCTGGATTCCATCCAACCCATCCCTGACGACTGCCAAGGCCCACTCGGGGCGGCACTCCATCATGGTTGATAACAACGTGGAGTACTCGATGAGCTACACCAGCATTGTGGGGAAGGTCAGTCCGATGCGCATAAAGAAGCTCGGGCTGAGCGCCTGGGCACTGGTGACGGACCAGGGCTCAGAAGCTCAGCTGGTAGTGGAAGTCAAGAATCCGGCTGATTCTGAGCAAAAGATTTTTTGGGAGAGCATCACTTTAGGCAACGAAGTAAAGGGCATCAATCAGTGGACGCAGATCAGGAAAACCTTTGTTCTGCCCGAAAGCGTAGAGCCCACTCACGAGCTGCGCGTGTACATGTGGCGGGGCGGGGCAACGCCGCCCGTTTTTCTCGACGACGTACTTATTTCCCGCGCCGACTAGCGCCCAGCCACCACCTGCGGCTCTTTGTGAATACCTCCTACCCTGTTCTCTCTGCCCATGCCCGTTGCCCGTCCCTTCAACTTTCAGCAGTGGATTGATGACCATCGCCACCTGCTGCGGCCGCCCGTGGGCAACCAGCAGGTGTTCAAGGATAATAAGGACTTCATCGTGATGGTGGTGGGCGGCCCCAACGCCCGCAAAGACTACCACGTGGACGAGGGCGAGGAGCTGTTTCTGCAGCTCGAAGGCGACATCGTGGTGAAAATCATTGAGGACGGCCGGCCTGTGGATATCGAGATAAAGGCGGGCAGCATGTTCCTGCTGCCCGGTGGCGTGCCCCACTCGCCCCGGCGGCCAGCTGGCTCGGTGGGCCTGGTGCTGGAGCGCTACCGCACGGCCGGGGAGCTGGATGGCTTCCAGTGGTACTGCGAAAACTGCGGCCACCAGCTCCATGAGGAGTACGCCGAAATAACCGACATCGTGGCCCAGCTGCCGCCCATCATGGACCGCTTCTGGGCCTCCGACGCGTTGCGCACCTGCACCATGTGCGGTACCTACCTGGAGGCCCCGACCCCGGTTGCTGCGCCCTAGCCCGCCGGGCCACGGGTAGTGCCGGCCTGTTTCAGGGCATCGGTAGGAAGAGCAGCAGCCCGGCAAGTGGCCATAATCCTGCGGGCGGGTGGCTAGGTGTCCGGCTATATGGTTGGTATCTTTGCCCGGATGACGTTTGAACCCACCCTCGATTTCGCCCGCCAGCTCGACGCGCAGGACCCGTTGCGCGACTTCCGCCAGCAGTTTCTGATTCCGCCCGCGCCCGACGGGCAGGGCGAGTGCCTGTATTTCTGCGGCAACTCGCTGGGCCTGCAGCCCCGCACGGCCCGCGCCGCCGCCGAAGTGCAGTTTGAGAACTGGCAGAACCTGGCCGTGGAGGGCCACTTCAAGGGCGACACGCCCTGGATGCCCTTCCACGAGCGGCTGCAGGGCCCTTCGGCCCGCGTAGTGGGCGCCAGGCCCCACGAGGTAGTGGTGATGAACAACCTGAGCACCAACCTGCACCTGCTACTCATCAGCTTCTACCAGCCTACCGCCACCCGCTACAAGGTGCTCATGGAAGGCGGCGCCTTTCCGTCCGATCAGTACGCGCTCGAAACCCAGGTAAAGCTGCGCGGCTTCGCACCCGACGACGCCATTGTGGAGCTGGAGCCGCGCCCCGGCGAGCACACGCTGCGCACCGAAGACATTGTAGCCAAGATTGCGGAGCTGGGTGACTCGCTCTGCACCATTATCATGGGCGGCATCAACTACTACACGGGCCAGGTGTTCGATATGGAGGCCATTACCCGCGCCGGCCACGCCGCCGGGGCCATGGTAGGCTTCGATCTGGCCCATGCGGCCGGCAACGTGGAGCTGCAGCTGCACGACTGGGACGTGGATTTTGCCTGCTGGTGCTCCTACAAGTACCTCAACTCGGGGCCTGGCGGCGTGGCCGGCGCCTACGTGCACGAGCGGTTTGCCGAGCAGCCCGAACTGCTGCGCCTGGCCGGCTGGTGGGGCCACGATGAGAAGGAGCGGTTTCAGATGAAAAAGGGCTTTAAGCCCATGTACGGGGCGGCCGGCTGGCAGCTGTCCAACGGCACCATTCTGTCGTTGGCCGTGCACGAGGCCGCCCTCAAAATCCACGACGAAGCCGGCGGCATGCCCGCGCTGCGCCGCAAAAGCGAGCTGCTGACGGGCTATCTGGAGTTCTTCATCCGACGCCTGAACCTGCCGGCCGAGCGGCTCGAAATCATTACCCCCCAGGACCCCGCCCAACGCGGCTGCCAGCTTTCGTTGCTGGTACACCAGGGTGGCCGCGACCTGTTCGAGCACCTGATGGCCGTGGGCGTTATCGGCGACTGGCGCGAGCCCAACGTCATCCGCCTGGCCCCCACCCCGCTCTATAACACCTTCGAAGACGTTTTCCGCGTGGGTGAAGTGCTGGCCGAGTGGGCTCAGTAAGACTTCGTTTTTCGGCGCTTGTTTTTCGTTTTTCGTTGAGAATACAATCCCTGACCAATTCACCAACGAAAGAGCACGAAAGCATAAGCGCCGAAAAACGAAAAACAAATAACGAAAAACGAATCATGGCAGAGGACTTCCCGGCGAAAATGAGCCGTAAAACGGTGGCTGAACTGCGCGAATACGTGGAGCAGCGCTACCAGTACCGCGAGGAGGCCGTGCTGGCCGCCCTCACGGAGCTGGAGCGCCGCGGCCTGCCCGAGCCCAACGCCGAGGCGCTGATGGCTGAGCTGCGCCTGGGCCAGGAGCAGACCGAGCGCCGCGAGGCCGTGGTGCGCGCCGAGGTGGCCGAGCAGGTGCAGGCCCGGCGGGTGGCGCGCGGCGAAGCCTCGCCCGACGCGGCCGAAGTTGGGCCCCGGCTGTTTTCGCTGGGGGCCATTACCATCTTCTCGGTGCTTTTCAGCATGATTGCCGGGGGCGTGATGCTGGTGCTGAACCTGCGGACGCTGCAGCGCGGCCGGGCGGCCCTGCTGGTGGTGGCCTTCGTGCTGGCCTACGTGTTTGGGGGCGGCTACCTGGTGCTGTGGCTGAAGAGCGTGTACGGTGAGCAGGTGAACTGGCTGGGCTCGTTCTTCAACCTGCCCGCCATTCTGGTGTACAACCTGTTTTTCTGGCCCCGCTACATCGGGCGGCAGCCCTACCGCAGCCGCTCGTGGGTGGGCCCGCTTCTGATTTGCGGCCTGCTGATGCTGGGCCTCTATTACCTGCTCGTGCAGCTCCACGGCATCATGCCCGCCGGAATGCCCGGCACCGTCTGAGCCGAACCGCCACCCGATGCCGCTGCTGCCCCTACCCCTGCCCGACGCCGACGTGCTGCTCGATGCCCGCTTTCTGGCCCCGGCCGAAGCGTCGGCCCTGCTGGCCGAGCTGACGGCTACGGTGGCCTGGCAGCAGCAGCCGATCAAGCTGTTTGGGAAAGAGGTGATGCAGCCGCGCCTCACGGCCTGGTACGGCGACCCCAAGGCCACGTACCGCTACTCGGGCCTGCGCCTGGAGCCGCTGCCCTGGCTGCCAGCCCTGCAGCAGCTGCGGGCCCACCTCGAAACTGCCACCGGGGCCCGCTTCAACAGCGTACTGCTCAACCTCTACCGCTCGGGCCAGGACAGCATGGGCTACCACGCCGATGATGAGCCCGAATTGGGTCCGGAACCCGTTATTGCCTCGCTCACGCTGGGCGCTACCCGCACCTTCCGCCTGCGGCCCCGCCGCAGCGTGGCCGCCCAGGCCCTGAGCCTGCCGCTGCTGGCCGGCAGCCTGCTGCTCATGCGCGGCGCCACTCAGCAGAACTGGCTGCACGCGCTGCCCAAAACCACCCGTCCCGTCGGCCCCCGGCTCAACCTCACGTTCCGGCTGGTGAAGTAGTAAGAGAACGTCGTTGCGAGGCCCAAGGCCGAAGCAATCCGGCTATTCAGAATGACAGCCTTTTTTAAGCAGAAAGCCCCTGACGCCAGTACAGACGACAAGGGCTTTCTGCTTTACTGAGTTGGTCGTTTTATACGACCAGATTGCTTCGGCCTTGGGCCTCGCAATGACGATTTCTCGCTACCCACGATCTGCTTCTTACTTTATATCCAACTGCAGGCCCAGGTACAACAGGCGGCCGATTTGCGGGCCGCCGTACACCTGAATATTATTGGCGTTGAAGATGTTGGAGCCGCCGCCCTGCAGCGTCAGCCCCGTCTTAACGAAGTTATAGCCCAGGTAAGCGTCGGTTACGCTGTAGTCGGCGAGCTGGCCCACGGCGAAGGGCGTGCCGTACTCGTGGCCCTGGGCCCAGCGGTAGTTAAGCGCGTAGCTCAGGTGGGTAAGCGCCGTACCGCTGGCGCCCACGTTGTACTTGTGCTTGGGCGTGTTGAAATAGGTCTGGAAGTCGGCGTCCTGCACCTCGAAGCGGTCCTGCACGTTGAGCGTGTAGTTGGCGGCCACCTTCAGGAAGGGCGCGAAGGCGTAGGTCAGGCCCACGGCCGCGCCCTGGGTGCTCACCTGCTGGTTGGCATTGGTCCAGACCTGCAGCACGCGGGTGGGCGAGGTGGCCTCCTGGAACGGCGACTCGGGTGCCACGCGGGTAGCCTCGGTCATAAGTTGGGCCGTGGTGGGACGGCTGCCGTCGCGGTTGCCGATGAAGCGCACGGCCCCGATGAAGTCGTTGTAGTAGTTGCGGTAGTAGTTTACATCGAAGGCCAGCTGCTCGGTCAGGGCACCTTTGTAGCCTACTTCGTAGGAGCTCAAACGCTCCAGCTTGAGGGTAGCCAAATCAATTTCGGCGCCGGGCCGGCCGTTGGTGATGCGGTAGCCCTGAAAGCCATTGTCCACGTTGCCCAGCAAGAGCACCTGCTTCACATCGAGCTGAATGTACTGGTCGAGCTGGGTGGGCGAGCGGAAGGCGCGGCCGAAGCTGGCGCGGAAGTTATGCTGGCGCGTAGCACCTACCGAGTACACCACCGAAGCCCGGGGCGAGAAGGCCGGCTTGAAGTTTTTAAACTCATCAACCCGGCCGGCCAGGGCCACTTTCACGCGCTCATCGAGCCATTTCTTGGTGAGCTGCGCGTAGCCGCCAACCTCGTGGTTCTGAATACGGTTTTCAACGTCGTTGAACAGGTTGCCGTTGGAGCCCAGCCGGAACTTGCGGTAGGCACCGCCCACAATCAGGTCGGCCGTTTCGGCCAGCCGGAAGTTGTACTGGGCGTTGCCCTCGTTGAGTAGCGAGCTGGGGTTGAGCCGGGCACCGCGCCCGGGCGTGGCGTCGCCGGTAATCTGGCTGCGCAGGCTGCGGAACTCGGCCGAGTTGGGGTCGAGCTGGTACGGCCCCTGGTTTACCAGGTCGGAAGCCGCCTGCTGCGCCTGTTCATCGGTCTGGCCCTTGGCCCGCGACACGGCGTACGCGTTGAGGTAAGTACCAAAATACCGCTGCGCGTAGGTAGTGCCGGTGCCCGCAGCAATGGGCGCGTTCTGAATAAACGAGCCCAGCAGGTTCAAATCGTACGAGTTGTTGCCGAAGTCCTGCACCGACTGGCCGCGTACAAACCAGCGGCTGCCTTTGATTTCGCCGTGGTACTGGTTGGTACCGAAATCCTTGAACCGGTAGCGGCTGGAGCTCTGGTAGCTGGCCGTGCCCCGGCTGTAGCTGCCGCCCACCGTCAGTTTAATCGAGTTGGTTAGCAGGTACGAAACCGATGGCTGCACTTTCAGCGACCGGGCCCGGTCGTCGGTCCCTACCAGCGTTTGCTCCGTAAAGCCGGGCATAAACAGCGTTTTGCCCCGCAAATCGGCAACGGGGTAGTTTGCTGGCACCGTGAAAGCCACGTCGCCGTAGCGGTTCACGGCCTCGTAGCCCAGCGCCGAGCCAGCGGCATTGTTGCGGCTTTCCACCCGGCGGTCGGTTGCCGAATAGTTATTTGCCAGCCAGTCGTCGGCCGTCAGGTAAGCGCCCGTAACCTTGAAGGCGAACTTCTCACCGATGCGCTGGGCATAGCGCAGCTGGCCATCGAAGAGGCTGCGCCCGCCACCGCGCACGCGCAGCGTCAGGCCCTCCGTCACGAAGGGGTCTTTCGAGTTCTGGAGCAGCACCCCGTTGAAGGCGTTGGCGCCGTACAGCGCCGAGGCCGGACCGTGGATAATTTCAATGCTCTCGATATCGATTTCGGGCAGGCCCTGCAGGTTGCCCGAGTTGATGTTGAGCGAAGGCGACTGGGTGTCGAAGTAGTCGGTAAGCTGAATCAGGCGCTCCGATTTGGGCGAGTTGAAGCCCCGGGTGCTGAGCGAGTTCATCAGCATGCTCGTGCCGTTCACGTCGATGCCCTTGAACTGGTTGAGGCCCACCTGCACATCGGGCGGGGGCAGCTGCATTACCTGCTGCGAGGTCACCTTCTCTACCGTTACGGGGGCCTGCAGAATGTTTTCCTCTTTGCGGGAGGCCGAGGCAATCACCTCGGTGGTTTGGATGGCGTTGGGCTTGAGCTCTACCCGAATGCTGTTATCGGGCTGGCTCAGCGTTACCTCGCGGGTTACGTAGCCCACAAACGACACGGCCAGCGTCACGGGTCCGTTGCTGAAGTCGGCCCGCATCAGGAAACTGCCGTCGCGGTTGGTGCTTGTGCCGATGAAAGTACCCCGGATGAAGATGGTAGCTCCCGGCAGCGGCTGGCCGGTGTCGGTGAGAACGGAGCCGCTGACGGCCGCCGATTCCTGCGCCCGACCGGCCAGGCTCTGCCCCAGCAGAAGCAACAAAAAGACCAGGAAATAGTAAGGTTTTCGCATACGCTGAAATAAAAAAAACAAAAAAGCCTCTTCAACCAGAAGAGGCCGCAAATGTATAGTATGCATGCATCATATCCTACCCGCTAAGTTATTACCAACGATATAGTTGAACTTTTTTCTAATTGGTATTTCTGGTGAAAAATCAGCGTAAAAGAAAGGGTTGCAGCCTGCCTCAGGCGCACCGGATTAGTAGCGGATGTTGGTTGGGCCGTACAGCCACGGGCAATGCTCATCGCCCACCATATAGCCGCCGATGCACAATACTGTGCCGGCGCTCCGCTTATCCATCGCCGTCCCCTCGTGATAAGCAGCCAGCGGCCGCGCCCGGCCCGTTTGGCTGGCCGGATTGTACACTAGGGTGAGGCGCACCAGTCGTTGCCGCTGCCGGGCCCGACGATGGCGGGCAAATTTTGGACCCATATCGTATAAAACAAAAGTAGGAGTAGGTAGCATCAGGCCGTAAACTGAAGTCAGTCGAATCATTTTATAATACAAAGTACGGGGTCAGCCGGGCGGGCGGATTTGAAAAAAAGCCGCACGAAGGAACTTTCTCGCTCAACGCGCCAAATACCTCGGCCAACGCTTCGCGCGCCGGCCCTTCCGGGCCCTATGCCGGGGCAATCAAGTACCTTCGGGGTCTCATTCAGCTTTTCCCGCCTACCCGTTCTCTGATGCTAGCTTCCTCCCCCGCCAACCCGCAGCCCCCGGCCGAAACCCTTACCGTAATGGGTGCGGGCCTGGTAGGCTGCCTGCTGGCTTTGTACCTGGCCCGGCACGGCCATTCGGTTGAGTTATTTGAGCGCCGGCCCGACATCCGGGGCGAGGCCAAAGTGGAGGCCCGCTCCATCAACCTGGCCCTCTCCGACCGCGGCTGGAAGGCGCTGGAGGGCGTAGGCATTGCCGAGGCCGTACGCGAAGTGGCTATTGCCATGAACGGCCGCATGATGCACGGCACGGACGGGCAACTCACGTTCCAACCGTATGGGCAGGATGGCCAGGCCATCTACTCGGTGTCGAGGGCCGGCCTGAACCGGCGGATGCTGGATCTGGTGGAGCAGCAGCCCGGCATCCGGGTGCAGTTCGACCAGCACTGCCAGCGCGTGGACTTACGCCGCAAGCAGCTGGAGATGCGCGACGAAACCACCGGCGAAGCACGCATCCAGCCCTTCCAGCGCCTGTTTGGGGCCGACGGGGCGTACTCGGCCGTGCGCGGCGCCATGCAGCGCACCGACCGGTTCAACTACTCGCAGCAGTACCTCGACTACGGCTACAAGGAGCTGACCATTGCCGCGGGCCCCAAGGGCAGCTGGCCCCTCGAGAAGCACGCGCTGCACATCTGGCCCCGGGGCCAGTACATGATGATTGCGCTGCCCAACCTCGACGGCTCGTTTAACTGCACCCTGTTTTTCCCCTACGAAGGTGCCAACTCCTTTGCCGCTCTGCAGACGCCGGCCCAGGTCCGCTCCTTTTTTGCCGAGCACTTTGCCGACGCCCTGCCGCTGATGCCGGAGCTGGAAACCGAGTTCTTTGCCAACCCTACCAGCTCGCTCGTTACCGTGCGCTGCTTTCCCTGGAGCCACGCCGACGACGTGCTGCTGCTCGGCGACGCCTCGCACGCCATTGTGCCCTTCTATGGGCAGGGCATGAACTCGGGCTTCGAGGACTGCGCCGTGCTGGCCGAGTTGCTCGGCGAGCATGGCTCCGACTGGCCGCGCATTATGCGCCGGTTTGAAACCATGCGCAAGCCCAACACCGACGCCATGGCCGACCTGGCGGTGTACAACTTCTATGAAATGCGCGACCGGGTTGCCGACCCGCGCTTTCTGCTGCAGAAGAAAATTGAGGGCAAGCTGGCCGCCCAGTACCCGGCCCAGTGGCTGCCGCTGTACTCGCAGGTTACCTTCTCGCAGATACCTTACGCCGAGGCCCTGGCCAATGGCCAGGCCCAGGAGCAGGTAATGCAGCGCCTCATGCCGCACATCCAGGCCGAGGCCGATTACGAGCGGCCCGAGGTGCAGGCGCTGGTGGCCGCCGAAATGGCCCGCCGCAGCTAGCCCCGCCCCTCTGCTCCAACTTGCCTGGTAAATCCAAAAAGGCTAGCTTAGCCAATCAACCTTCCGCGCTATCTCCCTGGTTAAGGCCTTTTCCAGGGTTGCGCGCAGGCACCCGTTCCCGGCTGTCGCCCAGTTAACCCGCGGCGACCTTATCCCGACACTGCTATGCCAAGTATTCTTACCTGTGCCATCATCGATGATGAGGAGATTAACCGGCTGACGCTGGAACACTACATCTCGCTCACCAGCTCGCTTAAACTGGTCGAGTCGATGGATGATGCGCTGCAGGGGCTGAACTATTTCCGGGCCGGCAACCGCGTGGATGTACTGTTTCTGGATGTGCAGATGCCCCAGCTCAACGGCCTCGATCTGCTGCGCATCCTGCCCGACCCGCCCATTGTCATCCTCACCACGGCCCACGAGGATTTCGCCGTCGATGCCTTCGACCTGCGCGTAACCGACTACCTGGTGAAGCCCTTCGATTACGCCCGCTTCAGCCGGGCCGTGCAGCGCGCCTTGCTCCAGCACGAAACGCCGGCTCCCGCCGCCGCCCCGGCCCCCACCATCGCCGCCGCCGCCCCCGACAACGACCTGTTCGTGAAGGTGAACAGCAAAATGGTGCGCATCAACTTCGATGACGTCCTCTACATCGAGGCCCTGTCTGATTACGTCGTCATCGTTACCGAGAAGCAGAAGTACATCGTGTATACCACCATGAAGTCGCTGGATGCGCGCCTGCGCTTCGACCATTTTGTGCGCGTGCACCGCTCCTACATCATCAACCTCAAGCGCATCGAGGCCATCGAAGACGGCGCGGCCGTAGTGCCCGGCGGCCAGCACGTGCCCATCGGCAAATCCTACCAGGAAGCCTTCTTCGGCAAGCTGAACCGGATCTGAGAGGTGATATAGTGAGGTGGCGAGGTGGTGAGTTTGACGTGCCAGGGGCCTGATTGCGCTACTTGCGCCGACAGCCCCCCTGGAACGTCAACTCACCACCTCACTACCCCACTATATTACCTTATTCCAGCCGTACGGTGCCGAGCTGCTCTACGGCGGTGGTCAGCGTTTCGGCCAGCGCGAAGGTGGCGTTGAGTAGCGCGTCGGAATCGGGCAGCGCGGCGGTGGCGGGCCGCGAGAGGGGTTCGAGCAGGGCCACGGCCGCATCGGTGCTTGTAATGCCCAGCAGCTGCAGCGAGGGGCGCAGCTTGTGGGCCAGCGCCCCCACGGTATCCCAGTCGGAGGCGGCGGCGGCTTCGCGCAGCTGGCTCACAACCAGCGGCGTGTGGGTGCGGAATGAGCCGATGATTTTCTGCATGAAAATGCTGCTGCCGTGCGCCGTGTCGCGCAGCCGGGTCAGGTCGAACAGCACGGGCTCCGGTTCAGGCGCGGCCGGTTCCGGTTCGGCGGCGGGCAGCGACACCGGCACCGGCTGGGTTTCCAGCCTGGCAGCCGGCACCGGCCGCAGGTTGGCCTCCAGCTTGTGCAACAGCTCCTCCTCCTCAAAGGGCTTGGACAGATAATCGAGGCCGGCGGCGCGGTAGGCCTCATCGTCGGAGCGCATTACGTTGGCCGTGAGGGCAATAACGGGCGTATCGGCCCGGTGCGGGTCGGGGTGGCGGCGCAGCTCGTGGGTTACATCGAGGCCACTCATGCCGGGCATCTGAATATCCATCAGCACCACGTCGTAGAGGCGGGCTTCGAGCTGCTGCAGGGCCTCGGGGCCATCGGAGGCCACGTGTGCTTCCACGGCCCAGCCTTCGAGCATCAGCAGGGCCAGCTGCTGATTGACGGGATGATCTTCGACCAGCAGCACGCGCCGGCCCCGGAGCCGCTCGTAGTCGGGCAGGGGGCGGGGCGCGGGGGCGGGCGCCAGGGCGGCAGCTTTGGGCAACGCGAGCGTGAAGTAGAACGTGCTGCCCCGCCCTTCGGCGCTGGACACCCACATCCGGCCGCCCAGCTGCTCCACCAGCCGCCGGCTGATGGTCAGGCCCAGGCCCGTACCGCCGAAGCGCCGCGAAATATCGGCGTAGGCCTGGGCGAAGTTCTCGAAGATGCTTTCCTGCTTATCGGGCGCGATGCCAATGCCGGTGTCGCGCACGCAGAACTCCAGGGCCAGCGTCTCGTCGGTTTCGTAGAGCAGCCGCCCGCCCAGCTCCACGTAGCCCTGGTGCGTGAACTTGAGGGCGTTGCTGAGCAGGTTGAGCAGAATCTGGTTGAGCCGGCCGGGGTCGCCTACCACCAGCGAGTGAGCCAGCGTCAGGGGCTGCACCCGCAGATCAATACTTTTTTCCTCGGCGCGGTAGGCCAGGCTCTGCACGGCTTCCTTCACCAGCTGGCACACGTCGAACGGCACCTGCTCCAGTTCCAGCTGGCCGGCTTCCATCTTGGCCACATCCAGCACGTCGTTGATGACGGTGAGCAGGTGGCGGCCCGAGCTGCGCAGAATCCGCAGGTGTTCCTGCTGGGTTTCGTTGAGCGGCGTTTTGGCCAGCAGCCCGGCCATGCCCAGAATGCCGTTGATGGGCGTGCGGATTTCGTGGCTCATGTTGGCCAGGAAGTTTTCCTTGGCCTGGGCCGTGTTTTCGGCTTCCTCCTTGGCCCGGATCAGCTCCTTTTCGGCCAGCAGGCGCTCGGTTATTTCCTGGCCGTAGGCAATTACGTAGGGCTCCTCGCCGGGCTCCTCCACCCGGTAGTTGTCGTAGATGAGGTGGTGGGGCCGGCCGTCGGGGCCGCTGAGCGTGAGCAGGCCCGTGAGCTGCTGCTGCTGCTCGTGGGCCTGGCGCAGGTACTGGTCGAGCTGGTAGTGGAACTCGGGCGCCAGAATCTGGCGCAGCGTGCGGCCCAGCAGCTGCTCGGGCGCCGCGCCCACCAGCTGGGCCGCCGCCGGGTTCACCGACAGAATCCGGCCGGTCAGGTCGTGGGTGCAGATCAGGGCCTGCGAGTACTGCATCAGGTCGCGGTACTGCTTGGTGCTCTTCTCCAGGGTCTGGCGGGCCTGCTTCATCTCCGTGATGTCGGTGCTCACCCCCAGCACGTTCACGCTGCCATCGGCCCGCACCAGCGGGCGCTTCACGGTTTGCAGCCACATAATGGTGCCGTCGCGCTGCGTAAACGTGTTTTCCTGCACCAGCTCCAGGCCGGTGCGCAGCACGTACTCGTCGGAGGCCACAAACTCCTGCAGCTCGCGGGCGGCCGGAGTGCCGGCCTCCGGGTTCTGGCGGTGGGTACTGCGTTCCAGCAGCTCGTCGAAGGTGCGGTTGCTGAACAGTACCGTGCCGCGGCCGTTGGTGGCCCAGATGATGCTGGGCGTGGTATCGACCACGGCCCGCACGAACGCCTGGTTTTCGCGCAGCTCGGCCTCGCGCTGGCGCAGCAGGTTTTCGGCGTTGTAGCGGTCGGTAATATCGATGCCGTAGCCGATAACCATGCGCAGCTCGCCGGCGGGCGTAAACACGGGGGCCATGTGGCGCAGGGCCAGCCGCGGGCCGTCGGGGCCGGTCAGGTGCTCTTCCCAGGCCAGCGTAACGCGCTGCTGCACTACCTGCTCGAACTGCTGGCGACGGTGCCGGGCCTGCTGGTCGGAGCGCCCGCGGTAGGCGGCGTACTCGAAGTCGTCGTGGCCGACAATCCAGTGGCGCAGCGCATCGTTGCGGATGGCGGCCGGGTTGACGAACTGGTAGCGGTGCCGGGCGTCGAACACGGCCACATCGGCGGGCAGCTGGTTGAGCACGGTTTCGTAGAACTCCTGCTGCTCGGCCAGCCGCTTCTCGGCCTCCTTGAGGGGAGTAATATCGGTCAGGTAGAGATTGGCGTACTGGTCGTCGGGGAAGGGCGTGATGGCCAGCTGAAAGCAGCGCGGGCCAAATCCAACCTCCATCTGCACCATTTGCTGGCTGTCGAGGGCTTCGCAGGCGGCCGCGTACAGCTGCCCGGCCAGGGCCGGCTCCTGCTCAGGCTCCAGGTATTCGAGGCGCAGGGCCTCAGCGGCGGGGTTGCTGTAGAGCAGCCGGCCATCGGCGTGCAGGCGCAGAATCAGGTTGGGGTCCTGGCCCGGAATGCGCGAGAGCGAATGCAGGTACTGCTCGGCCCGGCGGGCCTGCGTTACGTCGCGGCACGAGAGCAGGTAGCCGGCCGCCACCAGCTCGTCGGGGCCGCTAAGGGGCACGAAGTCGAGTTCGAGCACCGTGCCATCGGCCAGCTCCAGATCCTGCCCCAGCACCCGCTGGTTGGCCAGGCGCAGCGAGTCGAGGCGCTGGCGGACCAGCTCGGGCCGGGCGGCGCGGGCCAGCAGGGCTTCAATCAGCGGCTCCACGGGGCAGTCGAACAACCCCAGGGGCAGGGCTTCCTCAATGCCGAACAGGTCGCAGAACTCCTGGTTGAGCAGGGCCACCGTGCCGTTCTGATGCGCCACCAGTACGGCCACGCGCAGGTTCTGGGTCAGGCGGGTAATGCTGTCGGCCAGGCGCCCCACGGTGCGCTGGGTGGAGGCCAGGTGCCGGCGCAGCCCGGCCACCTGCACTTCCGAGGCCTGCCGGAGCCGGCGTTCCTGGGCCAGCTCGGCGGCCAGGCTTTCGAGAGTGGGAGCAGAAGCGGGAGAAGCAGCCATAGCACGGAATAATAGACCCCGAAGATACGCCGGATTAGCCATCCGACGCCCGACAAAGCGCTTAAAGCAGGCGGCCGGTGGGGGCCGCGCCGGCCCGGTTTGCCCACGGACCGGCGCGGCCCCCACCGGCCGGCCACAACTGATACGGCCGTTATTTACCGAAACAGGTGCGGTACATGTAGCCGGTTTCAGTTTTGCCGGCGGCCGTTACGCGCACTTTCAGGAAGTAGGCGCTAACCGTATCCATCACCTGCACCTCGCTGCCGGCATTGAGGGTGGCCAGCTGCTTGGAGGTCTTGGTCATGCCATCGTAGAGGATGCACTCGACCACCGACGTATGCTCCACGGGCTTGGAATCGGGGTGGCGCGAGCGGGAATCGTCGCGCGATGAGCTGCAGGAGGCGGTAAACAGGGCCAGCACGCCCAAATAGAGTACAGTTTTCTTCATGAGGGTAAAATCAGGAAACGACAATTTCGACAAAAGATAACCACAATTATAATCGCGGGGCAATTTTTGGCGTTATAATCTGCGCCGCTGTCCGGGCCCGCCCGGCCGCGCTGCTGGAACGTCCGGCCGCCCGCGGCTGTTGTTTAAGCATCCCGGGGCGCGGCTTTTCAGCTACCTGCCAACGGGGTTTCTCTTACTGATTTTTCTACTTCTATGAACCGCATTTCCCGCTTTCTGCGCCGCCCGCTCGCCTACTCCGTGCTGGGCCTGAGCCTGCTGCTGGGCGCTACCAGCTGCACCACCACGGCCCGCGTGGGCGTCACCTCCGATTACGACCACTCCGTCAACTTCCGCGCTTACCGCACCTGGGCCTGGTACCCGCAGCAGCGCACCGACACCGAGGGCGGCCCGGCCCAGGGCTACGAGTCGTTTCTGGACAAGCGCATTCGCTCGGCCGTTGAGCAGCAGCTGGGCCTGAAGGGCATGACGATGGTGGAAGCCACGGCCACGCCCGATGTATTTGTGGCCTACAGCGCCCGCGTCGAGGACAAGCAACGGTCGGTGGCCTCGCCCTACGGCCCCTACGGCTACCCCTACTACGGGTATGGCTACGGCTACGGCAGCCTCTACAACCGCGGCTACGTAACTGAATACAAGGCCGGCACGCTGATTCTGGACTTCGTGGATGCCAGCCGCAAGGAGCTGGCCTGGCGTGGCCAGGGTCAGGCCCAGGTGGATAACCAGACTATTTCCGAAGCCGAAGTGCAGCGGATCGTAACCAGCATTCTGGGCAACTACCCGCCCCAGGATGGCCGCCCCGCCAGTTCGCAGGCCTACCGCGAGTAAGCCAACGGCCCAGCTTTCAAATAACAAAAAGCCCGCTCTTCGTTTCGAAGAGCGGGCTTTTTTTAGCTTTTGCGGATTGGCAGCCCGGCTTAGATGGGCACGTTAACGTGGCGCTCGGCGTGGTAGCTGGAACGCACCAGCGGGCCGCTTTCCACGTACTTGAGGCCCCGGCGCAGCCCTTCTTCGCGGTAGTGGGCAAACAGGTCGGGGTGGATGAACTCGGCTACCTCGATGTGGCGCTTGGTGGGCTGCAGGTACTGGCCCAGCGTGAGGATGTCGAGGCCGTGGGCCACGAGGTCGTCCATGGCCTGGTACATTTCGTCCTTGGTTTCGCCCAGGCCCAGCATAATGCCCGACTTGGTGCGCTTGCCGGCCTCCTTGGTGCGCCGGATCTGCTCCAAGCTCCGGTCGTACTTGCCCTGAGGGCGCACGAGGCGGTAGAGGCTGCCCACGGTTTCCATGTTGTGCGACACCACTTCCTGGCCGCCGGCAATCATGGTATCGAGGGCGGCCCAGTTTGCCTTCACGTCCGGAATCAGGGTTTCGATGGTGGTAGCGGGGCTGAGCTGCTTGGTCTGCACCACGGTTTCGTACCACACGCTGGCCCCGCGGTCCTTCAGCTCGTCGCGGTTGACGCTGGTGAGCACGGCGTGCTTGACGCCCATGAGCTGAATGGCCTCGGCCACGCGGCGGGGCTCATCGAGGTCGAGCTCGGAGGGGCGGCCGGTGGCCACGGCGCAGAACGAGCACGAGCGGGTGCAGATGTTGCCCAGAATCATGAACGTGGCGGTACCGGCGCCCCAGCACTCGCCCATGTTGGGGCAGTTGCCGCTTTCGCAGATGGTGTGCAGCTTGTGCTCATCGACGAGGCGGCGCACATTGGCGTAGGCCGGGCCTACGGGAAGCTTCACACGCAGCCAGTCGGGCTTGCGGGCCTTGGTGGGGGCAGCAGCTTCGGGCTGAATAATAGGCAGAGTCAGCAACAGATCATCCATGGCACAAAGGTACGAGGAATGGGAATGAGGATAAGGCAGGAGCGCTAAAAGCATAAGGGATAAAAGACCGGGTTGTTTCGGCTTCTATCCCTTATGCTCGTAGCGGGCCCGTTTGGGGCGGTTATCAGTTGCGGCTGCCCAGGTAAACGGTCAGGTACACGGAGGGCAGAAACTGGTCGTTGATGGACTTGTCGTCGGTGAGCCGGTTGCGGATGATAACCGGGGTTTTGCTGTAGGCTTCCACCAGCGCACCCACCTCTACCCCGGTTACGGCGTCGCGGTAGCGGCCAAACTCGAAGTTGAGGGCTCCGCGCACGTGCGCCCCGATAATGGGTTTGGTGTCGCCGATACCCTTAAACAGCGGGGCGCGGTCGTAAATCCGGTCGAGCTGGGTATGAATGGCCGGGTCGTACTGCTCTTCGCGCACATCCACAGCCGAGGCACTGTTCGGGTCGGAATAAAGGTAGCTGATGTAGTAGGGCATCAGCAGGCCGATGGATGGGCCGCCGCTAAGCGAGGCATTTACCTGTACGCCGGCATCGGGGGCCTTCCGGAAAACAACGCGCTGCAACCCCACCGAGGGCCGAACGGAGTAGAAATAGTTGCTCTTGCCCAGCACAAACGAGCCGTTGGCCGAGGGCTCCTTCACCTCCTTGGGGTGCTTTATCTCCACCACCTCAATGCTCCAGAACCGCGACCAGTCCTGGGTAAGCAGGTGGGTAGAGCGGACACTGGCGCCGCCAATCAGGCCGCCGCGGGTGTTGAAATTGAGGCCGTAGGTGAACTCCTTGCGGTACGAAGGCTGGTCGCTGCTGATGCCGGGCCGGGCCGGCGGGGCCGCTTTGCGCGGGGCCGAAGTGCCGGGCTGCTCGGCGGAGCGGGCCGGGGCCGAAGTGCGGGATTGGTCGGCGGGGCGGGCTTGATCCCGGCGCTGGGCCTGGGCCCGCGGGGCAGCGGATAAGGCCAGCAGCAGGCCGCCGGCCAGGCAGGCAGCGGTACGTACGGGTCGAAGATGCATAGAAGGACGAGTGAAAAACGACGGGCCCGGCTGCCGCTGGCCGCCAACCCCTTCGAAAGTACGTAAATTAGCCCGCATACTTCGCCTGTTTACCTGTTTCTTATGAGCACCATTTCCGCCCGCTACGCCGGCCAGCTGCGCACCGAAGCCACCCATACCGCCTCGGGCAACACCATCCTGACGGATGCCCCCACCGATAACCAGGGCCGGGGCGAAGCGTTTTCGCCCACCGACCTGGTATGTGCGGCCCTGGGCGCCTGCATGATGACCATTATGGGCATCGTGGCTGAGCGCCACGGCCTCGACCTGACCAGCGCCACCTGGGACACGACCAAGCACATGCTCAGCGACCCGCGCCGCATCGGCCAGATTGACCTGACGTTCCGGCTGCCGGCCGCGCTGCCCGAAAAGGAGCGCACCCTGCTCGAACGCGCTGCTAAAACCTGCCCGGTAGCGCTCAGCTTAAACCCCGAAATAAAGCAGCAGGTTCAGTTTTCTTATGAGTAAGGAGATGGGGAGAAAAGCCCTGTCATGCTTCGACTCCGCTCCGCATGACAGGGCCTTTTTCTCGTTGGCTTCTCCCTATTTCACCTTCTGTTTCACGTCGCTCAGGCGGATGCCGTTGTGGGAGGCGTGGTAGGTGCACTCGCCGTCCTGGATGAGCAGTAGCTGGGGCGACTCGTGCTGCACCTGAAACTTTTGGGCCAGCTCCTGCGAGATGGGGCGGTAGCTCAGCAAATCGAGGTAATAGAGCTTGGTATTGTCGAGGTCGGCATCGGCCCACTGCCGCTCGATCTTGCTCTTAGCCATGGCGCTGATGGAGCAGGTAGTGCTATGCTTGAACACGATAACCGGCTGGTCGGCCGATTCGCGGACGATTTCGGAAAGCTGTTCGGCTTGGGTAAGGGGTTGCCAGGGGGTCATAGAGGGGGAGTAAAACAGAACAAAACGGTGCTACTGCACCGGGGCCGCGTTGGGCTTCTTACGACGAAGACGAAAATGCACCTTCGATTGTTCACTTACGCGGGGCGTGCCGTCGCGGTCGAACTTATAGTCGGGCTGCCCGGCGGGTAGTGGCAGCGCGGCCAGCCGGCCGCCGGCCTGCATGCGCAACTCCTTTTTGCGCACCGTCAGGTGCGACTCCTTGTAGCGCGCCTCCACTTTGCGGGCATCGCGCAGGGCCTTGCGGCTGGCGGCCCGCTGGCTGGCCGGGCTGCTGGATTCCAGCTGGGCCCGGGCGTCGGTGGCCGCCAAGGTTAGCAGCAGAGCCCCAATCAACAGATAACGCATAGTTTCGGGCGATAAAAGGTAAGCGAACAGCCTGGGCCGCGGGGCCGCCGGCACTACGGAAAGCTACGCATTCTGCAGCACACCGGCCCCGGCTCCTTCTACTACGGAGCATCAGGCAGTACGAGCAATCAGAAGGGCCACGGGATGCCCAGAAACTTACGCTGGTCGGTTTTGCGCTTCAGCCGCCGCCGCTCCAGCTTGGGCTTTTTCACGAGCCCGGTTTTTTTGTCGAGCACGTTCTTTTTGGTACGCACGGCTTCGCGCTCCACGTCCAGCGCCCGCCCGTCGGCCGACTCGTTGCCGCCCGCGGTGCGCTTGACTTTGGGCTGGGGCGGGCCCTGGGGGTCGGGGATGCGGTAGGGGTGGCGCTGGCAGGCGGGCGCCAGCAGCAGCGTGGCGGCCAGGCCCAGCATCCCCAGCCAGCGGCCCCGAACAGAAAAATGCTTCATTCGGCTGAGAATTAATAGCTGCGCATTTTCTCCACGGCGGCCCGCAGGCGCTGGCGGGGCAGGAAATCCTGCTCCAGCGTAGGCGCGAAGGGTACGGCCGTATCGAGCGAGGCTACCCGCATAATGGGCGCATCGAGGCTGTTGAAGCAGTTTTCGGCCACCCAGGCCCCTATTTCGCCGCCCAGGCCGCCAATCATGGTGTCTTCGTGCAGCAGAATGAGGCGGCCGGTTTTCTCCACGGTGCGGCGCACGGCCTGCTCATCCCAGGGCAGCAGCGTGCGCAGGTCCAGGATGTCGCAGTCGAGGTTCAGCTCGTCGGCCAGGGCCAGGGCCCAGTGCACGCCCGCGCCGTAGGTGACGATGCTCATTTCGTGGCCTTCGCGGGCCAGCGCCGCCTGCCCGATGGGCGTGGTGTAATAGGCGTCGGGCACGGGGCCCGAGAGGCTGCGGTAGAGCAGCTTGTGCTCAAAAAACAGGACGGGGTTGGGGTCGGCCAGGGCAGCGCAGAGCAGGCCCTTAGCATCGTGCGGGTTGCTCGGGAACACCACCTTCAGGCCGGGCGTGTGGGTAAACCAGGCCTCGTTGCTCTGGCTGTGGAAGGGCCCGGCGGCCGAGCCGGCGCCGGTGGGCATGCGCACCACCACGTCGGCGTTCTGGCCCCAGCGGTAGTGGCTTTTCGCCAGGTTGTTGATAATCTGGTTGAAGCCGCAGGTTACGAAATCGGCGAACTGCATCTCCACCATGGCCTTTTTGCCCCGGATGCTCAGCCCCAGTCCCGCGCCCACAATGGCCGACTCGCAGAGCGGCGTGTTGCGCACCCGGCCCTTGCCGAACTGCGCCACAAAACCGTCGGTAATCTTGAACACGCCGCCGTACTCGGCAATGTCCTGCCCCATCAGCACCAGCTCCGGAAACCGTTCCATGCTCTGCCGCAGCCCGTCGGAAATGGCGTCGATGTAGCGTTTTTCGGTGGCTGGCTTTGTTGTCAGTTGGTCGTTGTCAGTTGTTAGTGGCTGGTTGTTCGTCAATGAGTCTTCTTCTGAAGCTGACAACTGACCACTATCAACTGACAACTCGCCAGCCGGAGCGTACATATCGGCCAGCTCGCGGGCGGCGTCGGGGGTGGGCACGGGGGCGGCGTCGGCTTCTTTGAGGCCCTCCTCGATTTCGCGCTTGATGGTTTCGCGGTAGCGCATGCGGGCTTCTTCGTCGAGGATGCCTTCTGCCAGCAGCCACTTTTCGTAGTTTTCCACCGGGTCCTTCTGGGCCCATTCGGTGAACAGCTCCTGGGGCACGTACTTGGTGCCGCTGGCCTCTTCGTGGCCGCGCATCCGGAAGGTGAGGGCCTCCAGCAGCACGGGGCGCGGGTTCTGGCGAAGGTCTTCGGCCAGGCGCTTCACCGTGTCGTACACTTCGAGCACGTTGTTGCCATCTACCTGCACGGCCTCCATGCCGTAAGCGGGGCCCTTATCCACGAAGTAGCGGAAGCGGAACTGCTCGTTGGAGGGCGTGCTCAGGCCGTAGCCGTTGTTTTCGACGATGAAGATAACCGGCAGCTGCCACACGGCAGCCACGTTCAGGGCCTCGTGAAAGTCGCCCTCCGAAGCGCCACCGTCGCCGCTGTAGGTTACCGTGACGCGGGGTTTCTCATCCAGCACGTCGGCCAGAGCAATGCCGCCGGCCACGGCCAGCTGGGGGCCAAGGTGCGAAATCATGCCCACGATGTGGTGCTCGTTGGTGCCGAAATGGAAGCTTCGGTCGCGGCCCTTGGTGAAGCCGGTGGCCTTGCCCTGCCACTGCGCAAACAGCCGGCCCAGCGGAATGTCGCGGCCCGTAAACACGCCCAGGTTGCGGTGCAGGGGCAGAATGTACTCGTCGGGCTGCAGGGCCAGGGTACTGCCCACCGAAATGGCCTCCTGCCCGATGCCCGAAAACCACTTGCTGACCTTGCCCTGCCGCAGCAGAATCAGCATTTTCTCCTCAATCATTCGGGGCTTGAGCAGGTGGTGGTACAGGTGCAGCAGCGTGTCGTTGGAGTAGTCCTTGCGGTCGAATTGCATAGCGAAGAGGCCGGTAACGGATGGGGAAGGCCAAAAGTACGGGTTTGGGTTGGAAGGGAAATATTTAGCGCCCGATTGTGAAATCTGAGCGGGCTCCACATCTACCTTTAGAGTCCAATTTCCCTACCCACCATTTCTATGGTTCGACTATTACCCCTCAGTTTCCTGCTGCCCCTCACCCTGCCCGCCCTGGCCCAGCAAGCCGACACTGTGCGGCTACCAGATGTGTGCATTGAAAAGTCATTGATTCTGGATCAGACTATATATAAGTCTTGCTGGCCTTTGGGGCAGACGCCGCTGCTGGATAATCAATGCCCCGAACACTATATCCCCTCCCTCCTGCCCCTCCAGGAGCAACTCCGGCAGGTAGCCGGAGTGCAGGCCACGCCCTACTCGGGGGCGCCCGGCACCGGCGAGGTGGTGCGCATCCGGGGCGCGGCCAGCATCGACAGCCACGTGCAGCCGCTGTACGTGGTCGATGGGGTGCCAATGTTCCAGTACCGCTTCAGCAGCTTTATGCCGCAGGAGGCCAACTCACCCTACTCATCCGACTTCAATTTCGAGGCCGGCTCCAACCCACTGCTGAGCATCCCGGTGGCTGATGTTGAGCAGGTGCAGGTATTGAAAGGGGCCTACGAAACCGGCCAATACGGCTTTCTGGGCCAGAACGGCGTCATCCTCATCACCACCAAGCGCGGCAAGGCCGGCCAGGCGCCGCGCGTGCACTACGCCGGCTACGGTGGCGTGCAGCAGGCCCGCCACCGCTACGACTTGCTCGGGGCCCGTGAGCTGGCCGAAGTACACAACGAGGCCAACCGCAACAACGGCTACGACCCCGAATACTCGCCCGCCCAGCTCGCCGCCTTCGGCCGGGGTACCGACTGGCAAAGCGAGTTGCTGCGCACCGCCGCCATCCAGGAGCACCACCTGAGCACCGACGGCAGCTTCGGGACAGCCGACACGCAGTTCGGCACGCGCTACTACCTGGGCGCCGACTACCTGCGCCAGACTGGCATCGTGCTCAACTCCAGCCTCCAACGCTACGCCCTGCGCTTCAACCTCGACCAGCAACTGGGCCGGCGGGCGCATTTCAGCGCGGGCCTGAGCTATGGCGAAACCCAGGAGCGGCGGCTGGCGCAAACCGGCTTGCAACAGGCCATGCCCGTTGCCCTGTACTACCTGCCCATGATACCGGTGTATGCGCCCAACGGCGACTATGCCACCGATTACGACAACCCCAACCCCGTGCAGCGGGCCCGGCAGAACTACGCCACCCCGCGCAACCGTCGCCTGCTGGCCCGCGGTCAGATGCAGTTTGAATTGCTAACCGGCCTCAAGCTCGACTTGCGGGTTTCCCTGGAGCGCGATGCGCTGCAGGCCAGCGAATACGAGGGCCCGCGCGTAGTAAGCAGCACTGCTCCAACTGATGGCCAGGAAATCAGGCAGCGCGAGGCCACTTACCGGCAGCGCCTGCTGAACCCGGCCCTGCGGTTCGACCGCACGTTCGGCGGGAAGCATGCGGTGCAAGCCTCTATAGAAGCCGCGCACTGGCAGCGCGACGAAAGCCGGAGCGTGCTCACCTTCGGCCGCGGCGGACTGCCGCCATTTAATGTCCCACCCGGCCGCAACGACTTTGGTTATTCCAGCTACGAAACCAGCCAGCAGTATCAGGCCATCACGGCCCGCGTCGGCTACACTTACGCCGGCCGTTACGCGGTGGCGGCCAGCTGGCAGCGCAACGCCACGCCGCTGCTAGGCGGCTCTGAGGCCTCTCAGTACCTGCCCGCCGCCCAGCTGAGCTGGCACGCGGGCGAGGAAGCCTGGCTGAAAGACCGGGGCATCATCAGCCGGCTCGATGCCCGGGTGGGCTGGGGAGTCACCAGCAACCGGGGCAATTTTGCGGGCAGCCACGGTTTCAATCAACCCCTCGGCGGCAACCTGGGCAGTTACTTTCTGTTTCTGGATGAGCTGACCACTCAGTACGACGCGGGGCTGGACGTGGGCCTGTGGCAGAACCGGCTCACGCTCAGCGCCGCCCTGTACCGGCGCGAAACCGATATCCGGCTGGGCATAGGTAGCCCCGATGAATCGGAACTGCTGAACCGGGGGCTGGAAACCACGGTGGCGGCCAGCTGGCAGGCCGGCAAGCTCAGCGGCACGAGCAGCCTCGCGGCCTCTTTCAACCACAACCGCTACCAACGGCCAGCCGATGCCCCGATTCAGATTTTTGTACCAGGGCCCAATTTTGTTCTGATTTCCGACCAGCCCGTTTCCACGTTCTACGGCTCGCGCTACCTGGGACCCGATGCCAGCGGCGACCCGCAGTTTGCGTCGCAGAACCGCGAAGCCCTGGGTTCGGGCCTGCCCCGGCAGCTGCTGAGCCTGAGCCAGACGGCGCGCTATGGCCGCCTCAGCCTCCAATTTCAGGTCGATGGCATGTTTGGCTATCAGGTGTACGACCCCAACCTGGCGCTGCTCGATGTGCCCACCGGCTACTTCAACGCCAGCACCCGCGTGCGCAACCGGTGGACGCCGACCAACACCAACACCCAGGTACCCCGGGCGGGTGCCAGCTACACCAGGTTCGGCCAGGTCAGCAACTACACGCTGCAGTCAGGCAACCACCTCCGGTTGAGCGCCCTCACGCTCGCGGCCGATGTATGGAAACACGGCGCACGTAACGCGGCCGTATTCGTAAGCGGCACCAATCTGCTCGTCATCAGCAAATACCGCGGCTTCGACCCCAATGTGAGCGGCGGCGAGGCCGACCCCCGGCAGGCTGGCCTGGATAGAGGCTACTACCCCACCGCCCGTACCGTGGCCGTGGGCGTGCGCGCCACGCTGTAGCGGCGGCCCGGCCGAAACTTCCGTTTTGGCGAGTTGGTTAGCTTGCTGACTGACTGGTCTGGTTTCCCCGACCCGGCCCACCCACCGCCCATAAGCTTGTAGCTTGCCGCTGAAAGCTTGTAGCTCCTTTTTTATGATTCAGTTCGAAGAATTTACCCTCGATAACGGCCTGCGCTGCATTGTGCACGAAGACCATACCACGCCGCTGGCCGTGCTCAACGTGCTTTACAACGTGGGCTCGCGCGACGAAACGCCCGACCAGACCGGCTTTGCCCACCTGTTCGAGCACCTCATGTTCTCGGGCTCCGTCAACATCCCCAGCTACGATGAGCCGCTGCAGCTGGTAGGCGGCGAGAACAACGCTTTCACCTCGCCCGACATCACCAACTACTACCTCACGCTGCCGGCCGCCAACCTGGAAACCGGCTTCTGGCTCGAATCGGACCGGATGCTGAACCTGGCGTTTTCCGACAACGGGCTGGAGGTGCAGCGCAAGGTGGTGGTCGAGGAGTTCAAGCAGAACTACCTCAACCAGCCCTACGGCGACGTGTGGCTGAAACTGCGGCCCCTGGCCTATCAGCACCACCCCTACCAGTGGGCCACCATCGGCAAGGAAATCAGCCACATCGAAGACGCCACGATGGCGCAGGTACGGGCCTTCTTCGCCAAGCACTACGCCCCCGCCAACGCCATTCTGGTAGTGGCCGGCGACGTAACCGTGGCCGAGGCCCGGCGGCTGGCCGAAAAGTGGTTCGGCCCCATTCCGGGCGGTACCCGCTACGAGCGGCAGCTGCCCGCCGAGCCCCGCCAGGAAGAAGCCCGCTTCCTCGAAATCCACGCCGAAGTGCCTTTGTCGGCGCTCTACAAGGTGTACCACATGCCCGGCCGGGGCCAGGAGGGCTACTACCCCGCCGATTTGCTGTCAGACGTGCTGGGCCGGGGCAAGTCGAGCCGCTTGTACCAGCGGCTGGTGAAGGAGCAGGAGCTGTTCAACTCGCTTTCGGCCTCCGTGATGGGCTCGATGGAGCCGGGCCTGCTCGTTATCAGCGGCAAGCTCAACGCCGACATCACCCTGGAGCAGGCCGATATGGCCGTAGAGGCCGTAGTAGCCGAGCTGCTGACCACCGAAGTGCCCGCCGAGGAGCTGGAAAAGGTGAAAAACCAGGCCGAAGTCAGCATCGTGTTTGGCGAGATTGAGCTGCTGAACCGGGCCATGAGTCTGGCCTTCAGCAAGCTGCTGGGCGACGCCAACCTAGTCAACGAGGAAAGCGCCAAAATCCAGGCCGTGACGCCCGCGCAGGTGCAGGCGGCCGCCCGCGAGGTGCTGCGCCCCGAAAACTGCAGCACCCTCTACTACCGCGCCACCCCCATTGCCGAGCCCGTGCTGGTAGAAGTGGCCGACAGCGCTAACTAAGCGCGCTTTCAATACAAAAAGAAGCCCGCCCAGCAGTAGCTGAGCGGGTTTCTTTTTGTATCAGAGAGTGGGCAGAAACAATGCCCGGGCCGGCAGGTAGCCCGGCCGCTGTTACCAGCCGCTGCCACCGCTGCCCCAGCCGTCGTCGGCTTTTTTGGCGGGTGCTTTTTTGGCGGGGGCGGCGGCCTTTTTAGTAGCGGCGGCACCACCGTTCTTCGTGCCGGCAGCCGTAGCGGCCGTTGCGGTGGCAGGTTTTGCGGTGGGCATAGGAGCCGGGGCAGCGGCTATTGGCTCGGGCTCAGGCACCAGAATGGGCGCGGGGGCAGCCATAGTGGGCGGCGCAATGTCGGCCGAGCGTACCGAGCGGCGTACGTAGGGCGCCAGCGGGCGGCCTCGGTAGTCGGTGGTTACGCGGCGCGAAGGCGCAGCCGTGAAGCCAGGCGCAATGCTGGCCCCGATGGGCTGCTCTTCGTAGACGGGGCCGGTAGCGGCGGCAGTACCAGCGGCACCGCTGGCCCCACCCCACTCGCTACCGGCAGAAGCGGCCGCCGCAGCAGGGGCGGCGGGCTCGGGAGCGGCCATGGCTGGAGCGGCCTTGGCAGGCGTTGCTTTAGCCGCTTTGGCCGGAGCAGCCTTCTTCGGAGCGGGAGTGCCCCAGCCGTCGCCGGCGTCGCCCCAGCCGTCCGATTTCTTTTGCGCTACGGCCGGTGCGGCCAGGAATATGCCGCCGAGCAGCAACAGCGGAACTAGTTGACGATTCGTCATGAAACAGATGCTAAACAGATTGTTAACGCAAAGATACAGCGCCTTGCGCGGGTCCGAAATACTCTTCTCACATTTCGGCGGCCTAAATGCTGGCGGCTACCGAATCCGGCGGTCAGGTCCCCGGATAACGCGCACGTTGTCCGGATGTTGCCTAACGGAAGAGCCCCGTTCATCGTTCCATTTTTCTTTGTTTCAGGTGATTGGTTCTGCCACCACAGCAGCAGGGCGGCTGTTTTGTGCTCCTAAAAATGCGGCCGCCTACCAGCCGGCGGCAACTGCCGTAGCATCGGCGGCCGGGGCGGCGGGGGCTGGCTTGGCCAGCGGACGGCCCTGGTAGTCGGTGCTCACGCCGCGGTGCGGCGCCGTGTTCATGCCCGGGGCCAGCATCACGCCCGAAGAGGCCATTACCGGGTCGGTGGACGTGGTGCGTACCGAACGTGGCCGGAACGATTTGCGACGGGCCACCGGGCGGCCGTTGTAGTCGGTGCTGGTGCCACGGTAGGGCGAAGAGCTCATGCCCGGCGCCACCAGCACGCCCGAGGAGTGCATCATGGCATCATCGGCCGGGATGACGGCAGCGCCGGGGGCAGTGGCATAATCGGCAGCGGGGGTGGTAACGGGAGTTGGCGCGGGCCAGTCGCCCCAGCCGTCGGCGTCGTTCAGGCTAGTGCTGGCAGCGGGTGCGGGAGTAGTTGACTGGGCCTGGGCCAGGGGCGCACTGAGGAAGGCAGCGGCCGCAGCGGCCGCGAAAAACAGCTTTTTCATCGCAAAGAAAGTCAGGAGTGAAGCCGACTGGCCGGGGTGGCGGGGCGGCACGGCCGGCTGGTACCGGCGGGCTGCTTAGCCGTTTTGCAGCAACCGTACCAACTCGGCCGGCAGCAGTAGCGCGGCAGGCCCTGCCTATGTTTATCTAACTGGTAATCAAGGATTAATTTTTATCGATTCAACCAACCCTAACGCACAATCGGCAATCAGGCTACCTTTGCCTTATGCTACAGGAAACCATTGCCCGGGTACGGGCGGAAATTGAAGCCGCCGACCTGTCCACGGCCGAACAACTCGACCAGTTCCGCATTGCCTACACCGGCCGCAAGGGCCAGCTGGCCGACCTGTTCGACCAGCTGAAAACCGTCGAGCCCGCCGACCGCCGGGCCGTGGGCCAGGAGCTCAACCAGCTCAAGCAGCTGGCCCAGGCCCGTTTCGACGAGCGCCAGCAGCAGCTGGAAGCCGCTACCAGCAACGCCCCCGCCGACCCCACCTTCGACTACACGCTGCCGCCCGTGCCGCAGGCCCTGGGTACGCGCCACCCCTTGAGCCTGGTGCGCGAGGAAATCGTGCGCATTCTGGCCCGCATCGGCTTCAACGTAGCCGAGGGCCCCGAAATCGAGGACGACTGGCACAACTTCACGGCCCTCAACTTTCCCGAAAACCACCCCGCCCGCGACATGCAGGACACGTTTTTCGTGAAAAACGTGGCTGCCGGACCGCAGGACGCGGGTCTCGGCCCCAAGGCCCCGGCCAGCTACCTGCTGCGCACCCATACCAGCCCGGTGCAGGTGCGGGTTATGCAGGCGCAAAAGCCGCCCATCCGCAGCATCATGCCTGGGCGGGTGTACCGCAACGAAGCCATTTCGGCCCGGGCCCACATGATGTTCCATCAGGTGGAGGCCCTGTTCATTGATGAAAACGTGAGCTTCGCCGACCTCAAGCAGACGGTGTACTACTTCGTGCAGGAGCTGTTCGGCGACGACGTGCAGGTGCGCTTTCGGCCCTCGTTCTTCCCCTTCACCGAGCCTTCGGCCGAAATCGACATCACCTGCCTGATTTGCAAGGGTAAGGGCTGCAACATCTGTAAGGGCACGGGCTGGGTGGAAATCGGCGGCGCCGGCATGGTCGACCCGGCCGTGCTGGAGCAGTCGGGCATCGACCCCGAGCGCTACTCGGGCTACGCCTGGGGCATGGGCATCGAACGCATCACCATGCTCAAGTACCAGATCAAGGACCTGCGCCTGTTCACCGAGAACGACCTGCGCTTTCTGCGACAGTTCGAGTCCCTGCTCTAAATCGCTGATTTGCGCTGATTAACCTGATTGCGCTGATTTTTTTATTGGTCTTTTTCGCCTATCGTCTTTCCTTTCGGCTAACCCCTTTCGTCTAACTACTATGCCCTCCCCCATTCCCGCCGCCAGCCAGCCTTATAAGATAGAAACGGTGGCCGTGGTGGGCGCGGGCACAATGGGGCTGGGCATTGCGCAGGTGTGCGTGCAGCACGGGCTGCCCACCATCCTGTTCGACATCAACGCCGACATGCTGCCCAAGGCCCGGCAGGCCATTGCGGCGGGGCTGGGGAAGCTGGTAGAAAAGCAGAAGCTGAGCCCGGCGGAGCGCGACGCCGCGCTGGCCCGCCTCACGCTCACCGACCAGCTGGCCGAGGTGCGGGCCGAACTGATAGTGGAAGCCGTGGTGGAGCGGCTAGATGTGAAGCAGCAGCTGTTCCGGCAGCTGGCCGGGCAGAACCCGGCGACGAGCATTTTCGCCTCCAACACCTCGTCGTTGCCCATTACCCGGCTGGCGGCGGGCATCCCGAACCCCGAGCGGGTGGTGGGCATGCACTTCTTCAACCCGGCCCCCATCATGAAGCTGGTGGAAGTTATCAGCGGCGTAGCCACCGCGCCCGCCGTGGCCGACGCGGTATTCGCGCTGGCCGAGCGCCTGGGCAAGCGCCCGGTGCGGGCTGCCGATGCGCCCGGCTTCATCGTGAACCGGGTGGCGCGGCACTACTACGTGGAGGGCCTGAAGCTGGCCGAGGAGCAAGTGGCCCCGCTGGAGGTGATTGATGAGCTGCTGGAGTCGGCCGGCTTCCGAATGGGCCCCTTCCGCCTCATGGACCTGATCGGCGTCGACAGCAACTACCTGGTCACGTCGGCCATGTACGAGGCATTTCATTTCGACGCCAAGTTCCGGCCCAGCCGCCTGCAGCAGCAGAAGGTAGATGCCGGCCACCACGGCCGCAAATCGGGCCGGGGCTTCTACGCGTATCCCGCCGCCAAGCCGGCCAAGGACTAAGGCGACGCCTAAGCACTATCCGACACCGAGATGCGTTGGCAGTGCCAAGGCTCAATTCTTCGTTTTGCTGTATGCGTTTTGTACCGGCTTCTTCCCGTTTCCTTGGTTTTTGCGCGCTGGCCGCCACTGCGTTGGGCGTGGCCGCCTGCAACTCGGGCAGCAGCGCCCAGCCCCAGATTCCGCTGACCATTGTAAACGAGGTGCTGTTCCTGACCGATCAGCAGAACAGTGCCCTGCGCTTCGACAACGGAGCCGTGTACCATAAAGGCGGCCTGCGGGGCCTGATTGTAGTGCGCCAGAACGCCGGTTCCTACCTGGCCTTCGACCGCACCTGCCCCTATCAGCCCCAGGACACCTGCGCCCGGGTGCGCATCGAGCCCTATCTGCGCCTCTTCGACCCCTGCTGCCAGTCGCAGTTTGGCTTTACCGGCCAACCCCAGGGCGGTCCGGCCACGCTGCCGCTGCGCCGCTACAGCACCGCCCTCTCGGGCAATACCCTGACAATCACGAACTAGAAAAATAACCTCCATTTTTTTGAAAGCCGGGTTTGGTGCTTCCCGAACTTTGCCTTAATATTGCACCAGCAACGGCAGAAAACGCCGCCATAACCGCTTCCTTAGCTCAGCCGGTTAGAGCATCTGACTGTTAATCAGAGGGTCCCTGGTTCGAGCCCAGGAGGGAGCGCAACGCCACAAGGGCCGCTTATCTACGGATAAGCGGCCCTTGTGGCTTTTTGGTTATGGTTGAACTAACCTTTTGCCAACAGGCACAGTACATCAGTCCAGACCCGGATACTCGGGAACCAACTGTTTACTCGCTTCTCTGGCTTATGAATACGCTACGCTTTCCTCTCTCTGCGGCCCTACTGGTATTGCTGACTTTCTCGCTCAGCAGCTGCGACGCCATCGGCACCATCTTCAAAGCCGGCGCCTGGACGGGGCTGATTGGCGTGTTCCTGCTCGTTCTGCTTCTCTGGTTTATTGTCCGCAAAATGCGCGGCTAACTCCTGAACAATAGCTCAACCAAAAAGGCCACCCGTAACCGGGTGGCCTTTTTGGTTGGCTGAGTGTGCAACACCCTACTCCTTAATTATCCGAATAGAGCGGGGCCCTTCGGGCAGGTACAAACGGAGCAGATACACGCCCGCCGGCTGCGCCTGCAGGTTGATGCGCCCGTCAGCGGCCACGGTCTGTACTTGGCTGCCCAGCACGTTGAATATCTCGGCCGGCCGGCCCGTAGCCGGGGCCACTAACTGGTAAAGCCCTGTACCGGGGTTAGGCGTCACAGTCACTAGGTAGTCGGCCGCTGTTGCATTGGCGCTTATGGTTACAACTGCCGAGTAGGTTTCCGTACCGTCGGTATCAACCTGACGCAGGCGGTAGTAGACCAGACCTGTGGGAGCCTGCTGATCGACAAACCGATACTGCTGCTCGGTGGTAGTGGTTCCACGTCCGGTTACTGTACCCACGGCCACGAAACCGGTGCCACTCAGACTGCGCTCCACTATAAAGTAGTCGTTGTTGAGTTCCTGGGCCGTGCGCCACTCGCATAGCACCGCTTGCTGCGCCCGGCGGGCCCCAAAACTAAGCAGGGTAACAGGCAGCACCCCACGCGGCCGCGACGACACCACGAAAGGTGAAAAACTGGTAATGCCCGTTTGCGTCAGCTTGTATGCATTGGGAGTAGTGCCAGTCGTAGCGGCACTACTGGCCGGCTTGTCAAAAGTTCCGGCCGAATAGTGGCTGATGTAGGCTTTTGTTCGGTCGAAGGCATTGGGAGCAGGCGTTTCGTCGGCTGCGTTCCACTGCAGCGTCATCGTCACATCGGAGTTACCCGACACTTCCTCATCAACCAGCCAGGTTTTCTTTACGCTCTCCTTGTTAATCACCGTCGTGCCCGTGCCGGCATTGTCGTAGGTGGTGTATACATTATCAATTACGCGCACCCCATACACATCCTCGTTACGGGCCGTGGTGCTGTTGGGCTGCTGCAGTGCCGCCGGCGTGTAGCTGGTAGCCGACGAGCCGACCGGGAACAATACATCAGTCCCGGAGTTGGCCACCGTCTGACGCAGCGTGCCTTTGCCGTTGGTCACCACGTAAGCCGTCGGGCTCGAATTCAACAGGCTCCCTCCTTTGTTGATGGTGAGTGAGTAATTGTCCAGCACCAAGCGCGCCGAGCTGCTCAAATCCAGGTTGCCATTGACGATAACGGTGGAAGCAAGCCGCTTACCCCCCGCTCCCGACACCTTCAGGTTACCGTACTGAGCTGGTAGAATAAGGTGCTCCGTGTCATTGCTATTGTACTCGACGGTGCTAGTGCGGCCCAACGCGCCGAACGTGAAGCCCACCGGCCCGTATGTGGCAGTAGGAGTGTGCCGATTTAGGAGCACCGAGTTGTTGCTGACGTCGATGCGACCACTGATATTCTTATTGTATTCGATCCGGAGCGTGGCCGGGGTGGTGGCCGTACCCACCACAATTTTTGAGTTGGCCCCGCTTACCGTCCAGGTTGTGCTGATGCGGTCAGCTTCAGCCCCCTGCACGTAGTAGGTGGTGTTGTCGGCAGTGAAACTGGTTGGGCTCACGCCCGTACCGTCTATGCTCTGGCCCCAGGAACCCAGCACATTCAACTGTCCGGTAGCCTTTGAGTAGAACACGTTGGTTTGCGGTGTAACCACTACATCATCAATACTCAGACCGTTGCCGTTGGTATTGGTGTTGAGTGCATAGCCCCAGCGAATCATCACCTCCTGCCCAGCAGCTAGGTTAATGTTTTCGATGGTGGTCTGGCGGACGCGCCGATTGGAGGGCGAATTACCGTCGCGGCTGGCAATTACAGTGGCCGTAGAAGGGGCATCCACCTTCAACTCCGGCACATCAGTCCAGGTACCAGTAAGCAGGTCGGCAACCGTGCCGCCCATCTGGTACGACACCGATACCGAGGCAGCATCCTGGCGGCCCGAGTTGTACCACTGCTCCATGGCATACTGCACCTCCAGGTTTTTGATAGGTTTGCCGGAGCTGTTTTTGAAGCGGATACCAACGTAGCCAATGCCAGTACCTGTACTGAGGGCTGCAATCCCCCCAAAAGACCGGTCAGAGCTGCCTACTGTCCCGAAGTGGTAGTAGCCCTCCCCAGAATTTGAACCATCGTTGGCTAGGAGACCCAGAGGCTGGTATGGAGCACCGTTGACAAAGGCCTGCGCATATACACCCGGTATGGTCGTGTTGTTAGTGAAGGGCACAGTACCACTCAGCGTATTGAAGCTCTGCTCATATGGGCCCAGGCCGTTGGAACTGGCATCGGCGGCGTCTTTGAACTCGTATTGTGCCCGCGCAGCCGGTACCAGCCCCAATAGCAGTCCGACGAACAGCAAGTAATTTTTCTTCATAGCAGAAAAGGAAAGTATTGATCACAATTGCTCCGGCAAATCATTGTGCCGAAACCAATTGCAATATTATAACTTACTTGATATAAACTAGCTATGGAGAGGTTATTTATATAATCAATCCAATTTTTATCAAAACAAAAGACCTCATGTTTACATTTCTATTTTCAAGCTCTTTCCTGTTTTAAGCGTTACGCCGATAACTAGGCAACCAAACAAAAAGCCGCTACCTTTTGGGTTAGCGGCTTTAAAGTAAAAACTAGCTGCGCACTCGAATTATCTACTTACCCTTCTTGGCGGGCATGGTACCCACGATATGGTCCCAGAGGGTGGTGCTGACGCCGAAAGCAATTTCTTCCTGCTTGTAGTGGTGCATGGCATGGTGGTGCCACCAGAACTTGAGGAAGTTCTTTGGCGGTGCGTACACGTGCAGGGCGTAGTGCACGAACAGGTAAAGCGCGTAGCCGAACACGAAGCCAGCCAGAATGCCAAAGCCGGCATTACCGAAAGTGAAGCGGAAGATGAAGAACAGCAGCGAGGCCACAAACACCGTCAGGATGGGTGGCATGGCCAGGCGGGTTTTGTCTTTGGGAAACTCGTGATGCACGCCGTGCATGGTGTACTGAAACTTTGCCCGGGCGGGGGTGCTGGTATCAATATGGTACACGTAGCGGTGCATGAGGTACTCGGCCAGCGTGAACAACAGCCAGCCGCCCAGAAACAGGCCGAACGCCGACAGGCCCGTTAGCAGGCCGCGGCTCAGGCTATAGTAGAGGCTCACGGCCGCCACCAGAAAGAAGATAGTGAGCGGGCCGGCAATGTGCGTGTGGGTGAGCCGCTCCAGCACAGGGTTTTCAAACAGGCGGGCAGAGCCCTTATGCTTGGGTTTGATGGCGTCGGGCGTTTTGACCGGCGTTACCAACGGGGCGTTCATTTCCGCGGTTTCGGGGACAGTATTCATACCAATACATGAATGTTGAAAGCACAAAAATACACAAACCCCACGCAAAGGTGGGTTCCGGGCACTCAGGCGGTAGTGGAGTAACGCGCTACCAGCCGCCGGACGGTTTCGGGCGAGCAGGTGGGGGCGGTGCAGCGCAACGGCGCACGGTCGTAGAACTGCTGGCGGGCGGCTAAGGTTTCATGCAGGCGCGCTTCGAGGGCGGCGGCATCGGGGGCGGCGGCCAGCAGCGGGCGGGCCGCGGCGGCGGGCCGCAGCCGGCGCACCAGCTCGGGCACGGGCACGGCCAGATAGAGCGTCAGGCCGGTTTCGAGCAGCAGCTCCAAGTTGTGGTGGAAGCAGGGCGTGCCCCCGCCGGTAGCCAGCACCAGGGCCGGATGCCGGGCCAGCACGGCCCGCAGCGCATCGGCCTCGCACTGCCGGAAATAGTCTTCCCCTTCCTGCGCGAATAGCTCGGAGATGCTGCGCTGCTCCCGCTGCACAATTTCTTCGTCTAAGTCCACGAATGGCACCCCGTAGCCCAGCGCCAGGGTGCGCCCCAGAGTGCTCTTGCCCGCACCAGGCATGCCAATCAGGTATAGACGCATGGTTTTGAATGTAGTAGCAACAATGTAGAGACGCAAATATGCGTCTCTACATTGTTGATATTCAGCCCAGCTTCACCCGCGGGTCGAGCAGGGCGTAGAGGATATCGACCACGATGTTGACCAGCACGAACAGCGCAGCAATGAACACGGTGGCGCCCATCACGACCGGAAAATCCAGGTTCTCGACGGCGCGGAGCGTGACGGTGCCTAAGCCTTTCCAGTTGAAGATGTACTCGATGAAGAAGGCGCCCGCCATGAGCGAGGCCAGCCAGCCCGATACGGCCGTGACTACCGGGTTCAGGGCGTTTTTGAGCGCGTGGCCCACCACCACCCGGTATTCCGAGAGGCCCTTGGCGCGGGCCGTGCGGATGTAATCCTGGCTGAGCACGTCGAGCATGGACGAGCGGGTGAGCTGCACGATGATGGCCAGCGGCCGCACGCCCAGCGCCAGGGCCGGCAGCAGCAGGTTTTTCAGCACCAGATGCCGGCCCGTGAACGGATCGGTTTCGTAGAGCTGGCCCGTGAGGTTGAGGCCGGTGTATGCGCTCCAGTAGTAGCCAAACGTGATGGCCACCAGAATACCGGCCACGAACGAGGGCACCGAAATACCCAGAATGGAGGTCGAAACCAGCATGCGGTCGAGCCATGTGTGGGCCCGTAGCGCGGCCACGATACCCAGCGCGATGCCCACCACCGTGGCCAGCAGCATGGCGGCCAGCGCCAGCCAGAGCGTGCCGGTAAAGTGGTCGAGCAGAATGGCCAGCACTTCCTTGTTGCTCTGGAAGGAGCGGCGCAGGTAGGGCGCTTTCAGCACGACGGCCCGCTCGCCGCCCAGCGGCAGCAGCGTGAGGCCGCCGTAGCGGGCCACGCCGGCCGAGTCGCGCGGGTGCAGGCCCAGCGGCGACACATCGTTGAGGTAGCCCAGCAGCTGGCCGGGCAGGGGCTGGTCGAGGCCCAGGTCGGCGGCAATGGCGGCGCGGGTGGCCTCGTCGGAGCGTTGGCCGGCCAGCAGGGCCACCGGGTCGCCGGGCAGCACCTGAAACAGGAAAAACACCGTACAGGCCACGCCCACCAACACCAGCGCCCCCTGCCAAAGTCGGCTCAGAATAAAGCGAATCATTGATTGTTAGTTGTCAGATGTCAGTTATTTGTTGTCAGACCGTTCTAACAACTGGCAACGAATAACTGACAACTAAATCAGAGGGCTTCCTCCAGCTTGCTTACCACCGGAATGTCGTGGTAGTGGTATTTGCTCAGGACGACGCCGTTTTGGAGCAGGATAAAGCCGGGGTTGGAGCGGATCATGGACTTGAGCACGGTGGCGTCGGCGAAGTAGTAGGTACCGGGCAGGTTCACGTCGTGGCGGAAGGCGTCGAACTGCTGGGGGCTGCTGCTGGTGATAATCAGGGGCTTGATCTGGCTACGCGACTTGGCGGCGCCCTCCAGCAGGCGGTTGATTTCCTTGAACCGGTCGCGGTCGGCGCTGTTCACGTCCTGCACAATCAGCAGCAGCTTGTTGCCGGTGAGCACCTCCTGGGTGTGGTCGGTACCTTCCGCATCAAAAATAGCGAAGTCGGTGATGACGGGGCGGCTGGCTTCGGGGTTGAGCACTTCCATACTCTTATATTTCCAGGTCGAGTCGGTGGGGTAGTCGGCGAAGGTTTTGCTTTCGCCGTTGCGCTCCATCACGTACTGGTAGCGGGCCTGCTCGCGGGGCTTCATCAACTGCCCGATGTCGTTGCCGACCTTGTAAGGCAGAAAATCAAAGTAGGGCAAATGGCCCAGCGCCCGCACGCCGATACCAATGGCCACGGCCGAGGCAATGGTGATGTACATCACGCCCAGCGTACCGCGGGCAAACACCCGGCGCAGGTACCGCTCGTTGAAGAACACCACCGCCCACAAACCCAGCAGCACCAGATCCTTGGCAAACGACTGCCAGGGCGTGAGCTTGATGAAGTCGCCGAAGCAGCCGCAGTCGGTTACCTTGTTGAAGGCGGCCGAGTAGAAGGTGAGGAAGCCGAAGAACACGAGCAGCGCCAGCAGCACCCACAGCGTCTGGCGCAGCATCCAGCGCAGCAGCACGGCCACGCCCAGCACCACTTCCAGCGAACTGAGGAAAATACTCAGCAGACGGGTGTGGGGCAGGAAAATCTTGAAAAACGAGCCGAAGTCGCGCGAGAAAACCTCGAAGTACTCCTCCAGCTTAAGGGCCGTGCCCACCGGGTCGTTGAGCTTGATGAGGCCCGAGAAGATAAAGACCGCGCCCAGCAGCAGCCAGCAGATTCGGGTAAATTGTTTCATGGTCAGGGTCGTGGAGGCTTAGGGGCAAAGATGCGGCTTAGAAGGAGAACGGAGAACAATGTAGAGACGCATATTTGCGTCTCGGCGTTGAACGGTACCGTTGCATGATGACGTGGCCACGGTCCTGTTCAACGACGAGACGCAAATATGCGTCTCTACAGCTTCCCCATCCCCATCTTTATCAGCACGAACACGGCGTAGTTGAGCATGTCGCGGTAGTTGGCCTCCACGCCTTCCGATACCTTGGTCTGGCCACCCAAATCCTCGATTTGCTTGGTGCGGTGCAGCTTCATGAGGATAATGTCGGTTATACTTTCAATGCGCATCTGCCGCCAGGCCTCGCCGTAGTCGTGGTTTTTGGCGAACAGCAGCGCGCGGTTGGCCGCCACCTGCTCGTCGTAGGCGCGGGCCACGGCGGCGGGTTCCAAGTCGAGGGGCGCGTCGGGGGGTAGCTGCTGCTGCATGAGGGCAATCAGGCAGTAGTTGACGATGGCCACGAACTCGTCTTCCACGCCGTCGGCTACCAACTGGGTGCCCTTTTCCTGAATGCTGCGGATGCGCTGGGCCTTGATGTAGAGCTGGTCGGTGATGCTGGGCAGGCGCAGGATGCGCCAGGCCGTGCCGTAGTCGTGGGTCTTGGCCAGAAACAGCGTCCGGCACTGCGCAATTACCCGGTCGTATTGCTGCTGCGTTTGATTCTCCAAGTTTTTGCGGCTATTTTGTGGGGGTCCGGGTTGATTGGGGTCCGGTTGGCCTGGAAGAACGTCATTCTGAGCGGAGCGAAGAATCTCGCGTGCCAAACTAACCCCTGACGTCAGAGTAGCATTGCAATATCAGCACGCGAGATTCTTCGCTCCGCTCTGAATGACGTTCTTCCAGGCCAACCGGACCCTCAGTCCCTAAAAAACCTCAATACCCATGCAAGATACGTGCTTTTCACCGGCCCAAACCCTGCGCTGCCCCGGTGGGCGGGTGCTCGATTTGCGCCGCCCGCGGGTGATGGGCATCCTCAACCTCACGCCCGACTCGTTCTACGAAGGCAGCCGCGTGGGCTCCGAAACCGAGTTGCTGCGCCGGGCCGAAACCATGCTGCGCGCCGGGGCCGCCGTGCTCGATTTGGGCAGCTACTCCTCGCGCCCCGGTGCCGAAGATATTTCCGTGGACGAAGAAAAGCGCCGCCTGCTGCCCGCCCTGCAAGCCATGCGGCGCGAATTTCCCGAGGCTTTTCTGTCGGTCGATACGTTTCGGGCCGAGGTGGCCGTGGAGGCCGTAGCCGCTGGGGCCGACATCCTCAACGATATCAGCGGGGGCACGCTCGATGCCGACATGCTGCCTACCGCCGGCCGCCTGGGCGTGCCCTACATCCTGATGCACCTGCGCGGCACGCCCCAAACTATGACCCGCCACACCGATTACCAACAGGACCTGATACTGGAGCTGATTTGCTATTTTCGCGATAAGCTGGCCGCCCTGCGCACCCACGGCGTAACCGATGTGGTGCTCGACCCCGGCTTCGGGTTCGCCAAAACGCCGGCCCAGAGCCACGAGCTGCTGCGGCGGCTGCCCGAACTGAATCTGCTGAACCTGCCGCTGCTGGCGGGCCTCTCGCGCAAAAGCATGGTCTACAAGCCGCTGGGTCTTCAGCCCGAGGCGGCGCTGGCCGGCACCATCGCCCTCAACACCCTGGCTTTGCGCGGCGGGGCCCGGCTGCTGCGCGTCCACGACGTAGCCGAAGCCGTACAAACTATCCAGCTCGTATCGAATACCTTTCCGCCCACCTCTTCCCCGATTTCTCCGTGATTGGCTCTTTCAGCATCGGCTTTCTGCGCATTGGCTGGATTGACGTCGTGGACGTGCTGCTGGTCACGACCCTATTTTACCAGCTGTATAAGCTGCTGACGGGCAGCGTGGCGCTCAAGGTTTTCCTGGGCTTCATGTCGCTCTACCTGTTTTACCTGGTGGTGAAGGCGGCCGGCATGGAGCTGCTGACCAGCATTCTGGGCCAGTTTATGAGCGTGGGTGTGCTGGCCGGCATCATTTTGTTTCAGCAGGAAATCCGGCGGTTTCTGCTCAACGTGGGCAAGGCCACCAGTTTCGGCAGCCGGCTGCGGGTGTTTCCGTGGCGGCGCGAGGCCAACGCCGACCGCATGAACGTGACGCCCTTCATCGAAGCCGCCAAAAGCATGGCCGGCAAGGAAACCGGGGCCCTGATTGCCTTCAGCATGGCCTCCGACCTCAAGTTCTTCGCCGACTCGGGCGATTTGCTCGACGCGGCCGTGAGCAAGCGGCTGTTGCTGAGCATCTTCAACAAAACCAGCCCCCTGCACGACGGCGCCGTGATTATCGCCAACGGCCGCATCAAGGCCGCCCGCTGCATTCTGCCCGTGAGCGAAAACCCCGATGTGCCCGCCTCCATGGGCCTGCGCCACCGCGCCGCCATCGGCCTGACCGAAGTAACTGACGCCGTGGTGCTGGTGGTAAGCGAGGAAACCGGCCAGATTTCGGTGGTGCGCGGCGGCGAAGTGTTCCGCAACCTCTCGGGCCCCGACCTGCGCGCCCGCCTCAACGAGTTTCTGTTCGACGCCGAAGCCCGCCCGGCTGCCGCCGCGGCCACTACTGCGGCCGATATGGCGGCGTAACGAACCGGTTGCTAGCAGCCCGGATTGGCAATAACGGCCCCGGTTTTCAGCCAGTTGTAGGCCGCCTCCACATCCACGAACGTATCGATGAGCGGGCAGCTGACCTGGGCCAGCACTCTAAGCACATCGGCGCGGGCTTTGAGGTTTTCGGGCAGCACCCAGGCAGCAGCTACAATGCCCGCTTCGGCCAGCTGGCCCATAAAATCCAGGGCAATCCAGCGTGTCAGTTCACCCCAGCCGTCCTGGTCGAGCGTGGCATCGTTGAGCACGCGGGTCGCCCCGGTCAGGCGCACTTTTTCCACAATCTTCTGCCCGTAAGCCTTCGATTCGGTTTCGTTGTGGTGGCCCTGCCAGAGCAGGTGCAGCCAGCCATTGGCTTCATCGTAGCTGATAACAAAGCGGGGACTTTCGAACAGGGTTTCCATAGCAGGGAAGGCAGGCAGCGGGCGGTTGATTGGCCTAAATATAGTCACGCATCTATCTGCCAGCAGGCTTTCGCCGGGAGCATAGCTATGTAACTGACGGCTTGCGACAAGTGTTTCCGGCCCCACACGCAACACGGGCCCGCCGGCTGGTTGCCGACGGGCCCGTTTTAGTAGCCTGTGAAGCGACGCTTACTTGATAACTTCCAGCTCCTTGCCCACCGCAATAAAGGCGGCAATGGCCTTATCGAGCTGGGCGCGGGTGTGGGCCGCGCTCAGCTGCACCCGGATGCGGGCCTGGCCCTTGGGCACTACGGGGAAGTAGAAGCCAATCACGTAGATACCGTTTTCCAGCATTTTGGCCGCAAATTCCTGGCTCAGCTTGGCATCATACAGCATAACGGGCACGATGGGGTGCTCGCCGGGCTTGATGTCGAAGCCGGCCGCCGTCATCTGCTCACGGAAGTACTTGGTGTTCTCTTCGAGCTGGTCGCGCAGCTGGGTGCTTTCAGTCAGCAGCTCCAGCACCCGCAGGCTGGCACCCACAATGGCCGGGGCCAGCGTGTTGCTGAACAGGTAGGGGCGGCTGCGCTGGCGCAGCATTTCAATGATTTCTTTGCGGCCGGTGGTGAAGCCGCCCATGGCCCCGCCCAAGGCCTTGCCCAGCGTGCCGGTGATAATGTCGACGCGGCCCATTACGTTGCGGTACTCGTGGGTGCCGCGGCCGGTTTTGCCCAGAAAGCCAGTGCTGTGGCACTCATCCACCATCACCAGGGCCTCGTACTTGTCGGCCAGGTCGCAGATTTTATCGAGCTGGGCGATGGTGCCATCCATCGAGAACGAGCCGTCGGTGACGATGATGCGGTGGCGGCTGCCCTTGGCTACGGCGTCCTGGAGCTGCTTTTCCAGGTCGGCCATGTCGTTGTGCTGGTAGCGGTAGCGCTGGGCCTTGCACAGGCGCACGCCGTCGATAATGGAGGCGTGGTTGAGCGCGTCGGAAATGATGGCGTCCTGCTCGCCAAACAAGGGCTCGAACACGCCGCCGTTGGCATCAAAAGCTGCCGCGTACAGAATGGTGTCTTCGGTGCCCAGGAACTCGGCCAGCCTGGCCTCCAGCTCCTTGTGGATATCCTGGGTGCCGCAGATAAAGCGCACCGACGACATGCCGTAGCCGTGCGAGTCGATGGTTTGCTTGGCGGCCTCAATTACGGCCGGGTGCGACGAGAGGCCCAGGTAGTTGTTGGCGCAGAAGTTGAGCACGTCGTCGGCCTGCTGGGTGTCGATTTCGGCGCCCTGGGGCGAGGTAATCACGCGCTCCTGCTTGTAAAGGCCGGCGTCTTTAATTTCCTGGAGCTGCTGCTGCAAGTCGGGCTGAAGGGTGGTATACATGGGCGGGGGTAGTATGAAAGAGGATGATTAGTTGAAGGGCGTGAAGAACCGGCCGGAGGTAGTGTCGGCAGGCAACCAGGCAAAGCTAGGGGTGATAACTTCGGTTTTTACGGCGGGCACTAAAGATATCCAGTCCAAGCTGTCGCACAGCAGGGAGGTAATAACCAGCTGGCGGCCATCGGCAAGGTGCAGCATGGTGTAGCTATAATCGGCGCTGGGCGGCCGGGACCAGGCCTCCTGGTAAAACGAAAGCGCGCTTACGGCTGATACGGCAAAGGTGAGGTTGATTTCCCGATTGGTATACGTCACCACCTTCTGCACCCGGTCGAAGCGAAGACGCGCTTGGCCGTCCCATTGCCAGTAAGTCCAGTACAAACGAATGGCCGGAAATTGCCGCCACGCCACCAGCAGCAGCACGGCCGCCGCTATAAAAGTAAGGGGGCCGGGGCCCCATCTTACAGCCAGCAGGCCGGCGGCAACCAATAGCGCCAGCCCGAACGAGGTCTGCAAAAGAGTCCACCATAAGCTTAAGTTGCGCCACCATATATAAGTAAACTGAACAACAGGTTGCACAAGCTTTTTGTCGTGCCAGTGTTGGTTTACACTCATCATTACCGGCAGCACGACAACCAGTAGCACCAACACGAAAACGCCCAATAAGGTAGCAGTATCAACCGGCATAGATGGAAAGGCTTATTTCTATTGATTGTTTATCAACTAAATGTCAATACCTTATCAACCTACCGCACCTCCGGCACGCGGCTCATAAACTCCCGCACGCCGGCTGCGCCGCTGTCCATGAGCTGCTGCTTCTGCTGGGCCGAAAGGCGCTTGATTTTCGGGTTGAAGCCCACGGTGCTGATGCTGACGGTGCGGGGCCAGTCGGAGGCGTGGGTGGGGTTGAGGTTTTCGAGGGCCACCGTGTAGAGAGCCCCGATGTAGGAGCCCAAGTCCTGGATGGCGTAGGGGGCCAGCCGGGCCCGGCCGCCGGGCTGCGTATCGACGGCTACCTGCTCGGGCCGGTCGAGGCGCAGGCCCAGGGTTTCGGGGTTCCGGAAGCGGGCAGCCGAATCGGGACGTGCTGCATCTTTTTTTGCAACAGCGGATGATGCAACAAGAGCAGTTGGCGCGGCCGGCGCCGGGGCGCTCAGGTAGCGCGGGTGGTCGAACAAATCGAGCGGGTAGTTGGCCAGCAGGCCGCCATCAACCAGCACTTCCACGGCTTGGACTTTGGCGGGCTGAGCCACTACCTGGCCGGTGGCGGCATCGAGCAGCACCGCCCGAAAGTAGAGCGGGATACTCATGCTGATGCGCACGGCATCGGCTACGCGCAGGTGGGGGTGGGTTTCGTAGCTGAACACCTGCACGCACTGGCGGGTGAGGTTGGTGCCGGTGGTGTACAGGTCGCGGTAGCGGGTGGGCTGCTGCTGGGCCAGTTCGTGCAACTCGCCCAGCGTGAGGTCGGGGCGCTGGGTCTGGCGGCCCACCAGCTCGGCCAGTAGCGTGGTAAAGGCGTCGCCGCGGTACCAGCCGTACTGTTTCAGCAGCCGGGCGCCGCCCCCGATAAAGATGTACTGCCCGTCGTTGAGGCGCTGCACCGGCAGCTCGTTCACGATGCCGATAATCTCGGCCGGCGCGTAGCCTACGGCCAGCAGCGCCGCCTGAATGGCCCCGGCCGAGGTGCCGCCCACGCGGCGCAATTCGCGCAGCTGGCCCTGCCGCTCCAGCTCGGCCAGTGCCCCGCCGTAGGCAATGCCCCGGATGCCGCCGCCCTCCATCACCAGGTTGCGGTACACGGGCGGCCGGGCCGGGTGCTGGGCCCATACGGGCCGGCTGCCGGCGGTAGTCAGCAGAGCAAGCAGTAGCAGCCACCGCAGGTTCAGGCGCTTCATCCGGTCGGGAAGGGTAAGTGGCAGAAGGAGTTCGAGCGCGAAGCTAACCTGCCGGCGCCTTACTTGTCCATGGTCACGCCCCGCACGAAACCGCGCAGCAAGTCCCACAGCTCGGCGGGCGGGTGGGTGGCTAGGCCGGGCGTGTGGAGCAGGGGCAGAAACCCGGTAGCCTGCCTCATTTCGGCCGGACTGACCTGCGCGTAGCCCATGCGCCAGTCGGGGAAGGCGCGGGCCGTGATGGGCTCGTAGGCCAGCGTGCGCACGTCGATATGGCGCGGGTCCTGCTGAATCCGGCCGTAGAGCTGGCTCAGGGCCGGCTCGGGGCCTTCGAGCACCTGCATAAATTCTCCTTCCACGTACAGCAGCAGGCCGGTCAGGTGGTGGGCCTGGTTGTGGGAGCGGGCCTTCCGGAGCAATGCATCGAGCATGCATTCGTTGAACGGCGGCGTGGCCTGGCTCTGATAAACCAGTCGAAACAGCGAGGGGAGAACAGACATGGTGAGTAAAATTCCATTTTTCAACTGATAGTTCCAACTGCGGGCCGAACGGGCACCGGGCCGGAGCCGTAACCGGGGCAGACGGGCGGCAAACCCCTTATCTTTGCGGCACTTCGCACCCCGGATTTTTTTCCGTTTCCCACCCGCTTTTTTTATGACTACACCTGCCACCTCCAGCGGCGACACCATTCTCGTTATCGGGGCCGGCGGCCAGCTGGGCCTCGAACTCACCCACGAGCTACGCCGCCTCTACGGCGCCTCCAACGTAGTGGCCGCCGATGTGCGCCAGCCCCAGGATGCCGAGCTGACCCAGGCCGGCCCCTTCGAGCTGCTCGACGTGCTCGACCAGGCCCGCCTGACCGAGGTAATGCGCCGCTACAAACCCGCGCAGGTGTACCATCTGGCCGCCTTACTTTCGGCTACGGCCGAACAGCAGCCTAAGTTTGGCTGGCGCCTGAACATGGACGGCCTGTTCAACGTGCTCGACGCCTCGGTGGAGCTGGGCGTGCGCCAGGTGTACTGGCCCAGCAGCATTGCCGTGTTCGGGCCCGATACGCCCCGCGAAAACACGCCCCAGCTCACCACCATGAACCCCAACACGGTGTACGGCATCAGCAAGCTGGCCGGCGAGCAGTGGGGCGAGTGGTATTTCCGCAGGCACGGCCTCGATATCCGCAGCCTGCGCTACCCCGGCCTGATTGGCTACAAGAGCCTGCCCGGCGGCGGCACCACCGACTACGCCGTGGACATCTACCACAAGGCCGTGGCCGGCGAGGCCTTCGAGTGCTTCCTCAAGGAAGACACCTACCTGCCGATGATGTACATGCCCGACGCGCTCAAAGCCACGCTCGACCTCATGCACGCCCCCGCCGAGAGCCTGACGGTGCGCAGCTCCTACAACCTGGGGGCCATGAGCTTCAGCCCGGCCGAAATCGTGGCCAGCATCCGCCGCCACTACCCCGATTTTCAGGTCAGCTACCGCCCCGACCAGCGCCAGCAGATTGCCGACTCCTGGCCCGCCAGCATCGACGACACCCCCGCCCGCCGCGACTGGAACTGGCAGCCCGATTTCGACCTTGACAAAATGACCGACGACATGCTGCTGCATTTGAAGCAGATGCAGCCGGCCGGCGTGTAGCCAAGTTCAACCTTGCCCCGAAACCGCCAGCGCCCCGCCCCTCCGGCGGGGCGCTTTTTTGTCGGGCCCTGGCCAACCCGCCGCGCAGGGCTGCGTTCAGCAGGCAGACGCAACCGGCTACCCCCCCCCTACCCTGCTGAACCTATGATTGTCAACTACGTGCCCGAGGGCTGGCAGATTATCTACCAGCAGGCCCACGCGCTGCTGGCGGCCCAGCTGCTGCACCAGTGGCCCGCCACCCTGCTGCCGCCCGACCAGTGGGTGGGCCTGCTGGCCGCCGCCGCCCAGCACGACGACGAACAGCCCGCCTGGACCGGCCACTACGGCCTGACGCCCGCCGGCGCCCCGGCCAACTTCACCATGCAGCCCTTTTCGCTGGAGCAGGCCACCGGCGTGCTGCGGGCGGCCCGCTTCCAGGGCCGCTGGCGCAGTTTGCTCACGAGCCTGCACCTGAGCACGCTCTATGAGGAGCTACGGGGCCAGACCCGGGAAATCGACGCCTTCCTCGACGAGCAGCGGGCCCACCAAAAGCAGTGGCGGCGCGAGCTGCAACTAAAAAAAGCCGACACCGACCGCGCCTACGCCCTGCTGCACTGGTGCGACCGGCTCAGCCTGATTCTGTGCCGCCACGAAATCCCGGAGATGGGCCGGGCCCTCGAAATCTACCAGGGCCCCGACGGCCACACCCACGAAATCAGCCAGCCCACTCCTACCGGCCCGCTGCACGTCAGCCCCTGGCCCTTCCGCGAAAAGCAGTTCGAGGTCAGCGTCGAAGTCAGCCAGCTTAGCCAGCTACAGTTTCACTCCGACGCCGAGTTATCGGAGGCCCTGCACACGGCCCCCATTGCCACGCTGCGCTGGACACTTGCGAAAGGGTGAGTCAAAAGATAAAAAGTCAAAGGGAAAAGCCGTTGAACGTTAGCACTTGGCTTGTTCAACGGCTTTTACTTTTGACTTTTTATCTTTTGACTTAGAGAGGAGCAACCGGCCGGGGGTTCTGCATGAGGCCGGCAGGCACGGTGGTGGAGGCCGAAATGTGGCCCAGGGCGCGGCCGTCCTTACCGTCGGAGCGGTCGGCGGCCAGGCGGATAGGGCCGTACTGCTGGTAGCCGGTCCAGTGGCGGCGGAAGGCGGGCTGCGCGTCGGTGGCTTTGGGGAAATAGGCCCACTCCTCTACCAGCAGGGTTTGGGGGTTGATGAGCACCTCGTACTTGTTGTCGGGCGTAACGCCCACGTTTTTAAACGTCATGTGGAGCACCTCGGCTGGCTGGCCGCTCATGAACTGGCCGGGGCCCTTGTAAGTGAGCGTCACGCCCGAGTCCTTGAGCTTGAAGGGCATCAGCAGCCACCAGGAGTTGTTCACCCAGATGGGGTACATGCGGCCGAGCAGCTTCTCGCCGTCGGGCGTGGCCGAAATGTCGCGGCCCGCGCGGTAGGCTTTGCCCTGCCTGGTGCCCAGGTTGTAGAGGGCCACGGTGCTGTCTTTCTGCCAGCGAAAGTCGCCCGTTTGCTTGTCCCAGAGCTGGTACGAGCCATCGAGGAAGTCCCAGCCCAGCAGGCGGGTTTGCTGCCAGCCGGCGTAGCCGCCCATCTTTGCCATCACCTGGTCGGCCAGGGCCAGGGCGCGGGCATCGGAGCCGGCCGCATCGAAGCCCTCGGCGGCCGGATACGAGCCGTTGGCCGCTACGGCGGGCAGCGGCGAGCCGGATTTGGCGGCCGGTGTGGTGGCCGACTGGGGCTGGCAGGCGGCTGCGGCCGAGCCCAGGGCCAGCAGCAGCAAGAAAGCAGGTTTACGCATGGTTTTCAGGGATTAACAACTGAGGAAGAAAGGTATCCGGGGCACGCCGCCGCCCCAACAGGCAGGCAGCTTGTGGGAGCAAAGCAACAACCTTTCGGCTACTCTGGTTGAACGCCCGCCCGATTGCTGCCGTAGTAGCAAGCTGCAGGTACTACCCGTTCTTCTATTCGCATGGCTCATCATTACCGTTTTTCCGACGTCGTTGGCATATTTAAGTCGTCGGCCAGCGCCTTCATCGACAACAACTCGTTCCGCCACGCAGCGGCCCTGTCGTACTACACTATTTTCTCGCTGCCGCCGCTGCTGCTCATCGTCATTACGGTGGCCAGCACCGTGTATGGCAACGAAGCCGTAACGGGCCAGATTTACGGGCAGCTAAGGGGGCTGATTGGTCCTGACTCGGCCGAATTTCTGCAGAACAGCATTGCCGAGTTCACCATCAAGCAGCAGGGCACGATTTCCACCGTTATCGGCCTGGGCACCCTGATTTTCGCCGCTACCACCTTTTTCGTCACGCTGCAAAGCAGCATCAACGACATCTGGAATCTGCGCGTGGAAACGCAGGGCATGGGTATCGGGCAGTTTCTCAAGCAGCGGCTGTTGTCGTTCGGCCTGATTCTGAGCGTGGCGCTGCTGCTGCTGGTTTCATTTGTTATCAGTGCGGTGCTCAGCGTGTTCACGGCGCAACTGCAGGAGTGGTTTCCGGCCATCGGCGTGTTTGCCATTAAGATGGTCGACCTGCTGCTTTCCATTGGAGTCACCACGCTGCTGTTCGCCCTTATCTACCGTTTCCTGCCCGATGCCATTATCCGCTGGCAGGATGTGGGCGTGGGCGCCTTCATTACGGCCCTGCTCTTCGTGCTGGGTAAGTTCCTGATTGCCTTTTACATCGCCAAAGCCAGCCCCGGCTCGGCCTTCGGGGCGGCCGGCTCCGCCATTGTGCTGCTGCTCTGGATCAACTACTCCTCGCTCATCCTCTTCTTCGGGGCCGAGTTCACCCAGGAATTCGCCGACGCCTTCGGCCAGAAAGTGCAGCCTAAGGCCCACGCCGTACGCATCGAAACCCGCGTGGTGCCCCAGGGCGAAAGCGCCGCCGAAAAAGCCACCGGCCGTCCGCCCGCCGAGGGCAAATGGCGGGGGTAGCGGGGGTGAGCACCGAGCCGGTTGCATTGCCTGGCGGAGTTTGCCGGCCATCTAACTTCGCGTACTTTCGGGCTTATGGAAGCCTTTATTATCCGCCTCAGCCTCGTACTAGTCGCGCTGTGTCTCCCCGCTTTCCGCGGAACAGCGCAAGCCGTTTCTCCCACCGACAGTTTAGCTGAAAGCAAGATCGTCGCCTCTATCGGGGCCGATATCTGCCGGCAGCTGGTGGCCGAAAACCGGAAGCGGCCGCTCGACGCGCTCAGCCAGGAAGATACCAAGCAGCTGTTCATACGCCTGATGCTCGTGAGCCTGGCGGGCAACCCCGAGCTCATGAAAAGAATCGCCGCTGACCCCGATCAGGCCCAAAGTAGCGGCGAGGTAATGGGCCGCAAAGTGGGGCTATGGCTTTTCCGGGAGTGCCCGGTGAGCCGACCTATGATTATGCGCCTCGGGGCCCAGCAACTCACCAAAGACCAAGCAGTGAGCAACCCGGCCGAAGAAGCGGTGTTAACGCCAATGGCCACCCAGATGTGCGGCGATATGGAGCAACGAGTGAAAATGAAGGGTCAAAAGACATTCACGCTGGCACAAAATCAGGCCTTATTTCAAAGCGCCCTCACCCCGTATATGCTTGACCATATGGAAGAGATGAAGGCGGTGTATGGTGAAGACATTTTCGAGGACCAGGAGAAGTTGCGGGCCCTTGGCATCAAGCTCGCCCTGAAAATGAGCGAAAAATGTCCCGAGATTATGGTACTGCTAAGTGACCCCAAAAAAGCAGGCCGCTAAACTAGCGGCCTGCCTTGCAAATCTTCTCTTGTAGGGCCCACACTCCCGTGGGCGGAATTGCCAGCGTCAGGCAGCTACCCGGCCGTTTCCTGGGGCTGCTTCACGGCCAGCTGCCCGCAGGCGGCGTCGATATCCTTACCACGGCTGCGACGCAGGTTAGTTTGCACACCCCGGTCGGCCAGGTACTTGTGGAAGGCCAGCAGCTTGGCCTCGCCGGTGTTGCGGTAATCGGCGTTTTCGATGGGGTTGTACTCGATGAGGTTCACCTTGCAGGGCAGCCACTTTGAAATCTGAAACAGCTCCTCGGCGTCCTGCAGCGTGTCGTTGAAGCTCTCGAACACGATGTACTCGTAGGTTACCTTGCGGCCGGTGGCCTGGTGGTAATACTTGAGCGCCTCCTCCAGGGCCGCCAGCGAGTTGGCCTCGTTGATGGGCATGATTTCGTTGCGTTTGGTGTCGTTGGGCGCGTGCAGGCTCAGGGCCAGGTTGGCCTTCACGCCGTCGTCGGCCAGCTTCTTGATCATCTTGGCAATACCGGCGGTGCTGATGGTGATGCGGCGCGGGGCCATGTTCAGGCCGTCGGGGGCCGTGATGCGCTCGATGCTCTTGATAACGTTGGCGTAGTTGAGCAGCGGCTCGCCCATGCCCATGTACACGATGTTGGTGAGCGGCGTGCCGTACTGGGCCTCACACTGCTCGCGAATGCGCACCACCTGGTCGTAAATCTCGGCCGCATCGAGGTTGCGCTTGCGGTCCATGTAGCCGGTGGCGCAGAACTTGCACGTGAGCGAGCAGCCCACCTGCGAGCTGATGCAGGCCGTCATGCGCGTGTCGTGCGGAATGAGTACGCCCTCCACAATGTTGCCATCGTAGAGCCGGAAGGCCGATTTGATGGTACCGTCGTTGCTGACCTGCTGGTTCTGCACCTGCACGCCGTTTATAACAAAGTGGCGCGCCAGCAGCTCGCGGGTGGCCAGGCTGATGTTGTTCATCTCCTCGAACGAGCCGGCCGTATTCTTCCACAGCCACTCGCTTACCTGCTTGGCCCGGAAGGGTTTCTCATCGTGCTCCACCATAAAGCCCTTCAACTCGTCGGGGCTGAGTTTGCGGATATCACGCTTGGAAATTACGGGCAGGTCTAGCATCATCATAGCGCAAAGATACAACCGCCGAGGCAGTTGGGTTCCAGGGCAGCAGCAGTTTTGCGCCCCCGCCTCCGCCAGCCGCAGGGGGCTGCCGGCAAAGCGCTTACGCTGGCGCTGAAGAACATGAGCTTCAGCCCCGGCCGCAAGGGGCTTGAGCTTGTCATTAATCCTTTAAAATCTCTTCTCATCGCCTCTGTTTATCAGACCAGAAGCCCGGGATAGGATACCTGTGCTATCATGGGCGTCCTAAAGGCCCAATTATCAACAAACTATTTGGCATTGCCGATTTCCCTTGTACCTTTGCAGTCCTTAATCCAAAAACCCCGTCGAGATGGCTAAGAAAGGCAACCGGGTGCAGGTAATCCTTGAATGCACTGAGCATAAGAACTCGGGGCAGCCGGGCACCTCGCGCTACATCACCACCAAGAACCGTAAGAACACGCCCGAGCGCATCGAGTTGAAGAAATTCAACAATGTGCTGCGTAAGATGACCGTTCACAAGGAAATTAAGTAACCCGCGTCATGGCAAAGAAAGTAGTAGCAACCCTGAAGACCGCTACCGGCAAAGACTGGGCGAAGGTAATTCGCGCGGTGAAGTCGGAGAAAACCGGTGCCTACACGTTCCGCGAGGAAATGGTACCCGTTGACAAAGTACAGGAGTATATCACCAGCGGCGTTAAGTAGCCGCAGGCCCCTGTGGGGCTGCCTGATACGAAGTGAAGAAGTCCCGCCAGCGTGGGACTTTTTTGCATATAGATTTTTTGAGAAACCAGAACGTCATTCTGAGCAGAGCGAAGAATCTCGCGGGCTACAGTAACCTCTAACGCAGGGGCTACTTTGGCACGCCAGATTCTTCGCTCTGCTCAGAATGACGTTCTTTGTTGACTCAGTCCCCCGGACCCCACCAACCCAGACCCCACCCACTTATGGGCCTCTTCGACTTTTTCAAGAAGGACAAGGAAAACAAGGAGCAGCAGCAGGCCCTCGATGAGGGGTTGCAGAAAACCAAAACCAGCTTCTTCGACCAGCTCAGCAAGGCCGTGGCCGGCCGCAGCACCGTGGACGAGGCGGTGCTCGACGACCTGGAAACCATGCTCGTGCACGCCGACGTGGGTATCGACACGACGGTGAAGGTGATTGAGCGCATCGAAAAGCGCGTGGCCCGCGACAAGTACGTGAGCACCGGTGACCTCGACCGGATTCTGCGCGAGGAAATCGTGGGCCTGCTCGACGCCAACAGCAGCGCCACCGGCTCGCGCGCCATCCTGGATAGGCCCGACAGCCCCGGCCAGCCCTTCGTGATTATGGTGGTGGGCGTGAACGGGGTGGGCAAAACGACCACCATCGGCAAGCTGGCCCACCGTTTCCACTCGGCCGGTAAGAAGGTGGTGCTGGGCGCGGCCGATACGTTCCGGGCTGCCGCCGTCGACCAGCTCATCATCTGGGGCGAGCGGGTGGGCGTGCCGGTTATTTCGCACGGCATGAACACCGACCCGGCCGCCGTGGCCTTCGACGCGGTGCAGAAAGGCGTGGCAATGGGCGCCGACGTGGTAATTATTGACACGGCCGGCCGCCTGCACAACAAGGTGAACCTGATGAACGAGCTGAGCAAAATCAAGCGCGTGATGCAGAAGGTGATACCCGACGCGCCCCACGAGGTGCTGCTGGTGCTCGACGGCAGCACCGGCCAGAACGCCTACCTGCAGGCCCAGGAGTTCACCAAAGCCACCGACGTATCGGCGCTGGCCATCACCAAGCTCGACGGCACAGCCAAGGGCGGCGTAGTTATCGGCATTTCGGCCCAATTGCAGGTGCCGGTGCGCTACATCGGCGTGGGCGAGAAGATGACCGATTTGCAGCTGTTTGATAGGACCACGTTCGTGAATTCGCTGTTCAAGAAGTAGAGAACGACTACTAAGAGCGTCATGCTGAGCTTGCCGAAGCATCTCTACCGCAGTGCTAATCAGACGAAATTAGCACTGCGGTAGAGATGCTTCGGCAAGCTCAGCATGACGCTCTTTTTTGCTGTCTATCTACCCACTCAACTACAAAGAAACCTTCTGCTTAGGAAAAGGCGTTGCCGGGGTCGTACCTTTGCGGTCCGAATTTCGCCGCGGGCTAAAAGCGGGCAAGTTTCTCAGGTAGAAAGAATTGCCCGGCCGCCCGCCTTCCCACCCCAGCATGAAAGTAAGAAGCCAGCAGGCCAATAAAGTCAACGTCATCACCCTCGGCTGCTCCAAGAACATCGTCGACTCGGAGGTGCTCATGGGCCAGCTCCGGGCCAACCAGTTCGAGGTAACCCACGAAGCCGACACCAGCGACGCCAACATCGTCATTATCAACACCTGCGGCTTTATTGATAACGCCAAGCAGGAGAGCATCGACACCATTCTGCGCTACGCCGACGAAAAGGAGGCCGGCCGGCTGGAGAAGCTCTACGTGACGGGCTGCCTCTCGCAGCGCTACAAGGATGACTTGGAGCGCGAGATTCCGCAAGTCGATGCCTATTTCGGCACCCTGGAGCTGCCCCAGCTGATGAAGAAGCTGGAGGCCAACTACCAGCACGAGCTGGTGGGTGAGCGGCTGCTGACTACGCCCGCGCACTACGCCTACTTCAAGATTGCCGAGGGCTGCAACCGGCCCTGCTCGTTCTGCGCCATCCCGCTCATGCGCGGCAAGCACACCGACCGCCCCATCGAGGACTTGGTACGCGAGGCCAAGCGCCTGGCCGGCATGGGCACCAAGGAGCTGATTCTCATTGCCCAGGACCTGACCTACTACGGCCTCCAGCACTACGGCACCCGCAAGCTGGCCGACCTCGTGCGCCACTTGTCGGATGTGGAAGGCATCGACTGGATCCGGATGCAGTACGCCTACCCCTCGCAGTTCCCGCTTGATGTGCTCGATGTGATGAACGAGCGCGCCAACGTGTGCAAGTACCTGGATATGCCCCTGCAGCATATTTCGGATAACATGCTCAAAACCATGCGCCGCGGCATCAGCCAGCGCCGCACCCGCGAGCTGGTCGACACCATCCGCCAGCGCGTGCCCGACATTGCCCTGCGCACCACCCTCATTGCCGGCCACCCCGGCGAAACCCAGCAGGATTTCGAGGACCTGTACCGCTTCGTGGAAGACACCCGCTTTGACCGGCTGGGCATTTTCACCTATTCGCACGAGGACAACACGCACTCGTATACCCTCGAAGACGACGTGCCCGCCGAGGTAAAGCAGGACCGCGCCGACCAGATTATGGAGCTGCAGCAGGGCATTTCGATGGAGCTCAACGAGCAGAAAATCGGCCAGACCTACAAAGTGCTCTTCGACCGCAAGGAAAGCGGCTACTTCGTGGGCCGCACCCAGTACGACTCGCCCGAGGTCGATAACGAAGTGCTGGTGCCCGCCACCGCCGATACCTACGTGCGCCTCGGCGACTTCGCGCAGGTGGAAATAACGGAGGCTTCGGATTTCGATTTGTACGGCCGGCTGGTTTAGGCCCATCCGTCCTCTATACCCAGGGCTGAAGCCTTGGGCTATGCAGCGTTCCGGTTGGCGCGCTCCGTAGCCCAGAGTTTCAGCCCTGGGGCGTTTTCTGATTGTGTCAAAGCCAGCGGCAGGATCTTTATGAAACTATCGATAAACCAACGCGAAGTCAACTACGAAGTGCAGGGCGAAACGGCCCCGGCCGACGAGCGGGTGCTGCTGGATTCCGACGACGACCTGACGGCCGGCTGCCCCTGGAGTGCGGCCGGGTACGTGGTGGCCACGTTTCTGAGTGAAGCGGAAAATACGGTTCTCCGGGAAGGTCTGGCCGACAAAGTGCGGCTGGCGCTCCGCCGCATCGGCCTGCCCGTGCCCGCCGGCTGGCCGGTGGCAGACTACCACCGCCTTATCGGCGACGACCAGGCCCGGCATCTGGCGGTAGTGGAGCAAACCAAGCAATACCCGCTCGAAGAACTGCCCGTGCCCTTGAGCCGGCTCGAAGCCCGCGTGAGTGAGCTGTGCGGCCATCCGGTGCGGATGCTCAACCCTCACAACGGCCACCAGGGGTTTCATCTGCGCCTGGCCCGCCCCGGCCGCACCGACAACAACCCCCTGCACCGCGACACCTGGCTCGACCGGCTGCGCGACGGCCTGAACATCTATTTCCCCGTGGCCGGCAGCACCGCCGACTCGTCGCTGACCCTCGTGCCTGGCAGCCACCGCTGGCCCGAAAGCCGCACCGAGCGCACGGCCGCAGGGGCCGTGTACCACGGCACGGCCTACAGCGTGCCCGCCATTAAAAGCGCTGCCGAGCCGCTGCACCTACTGCGCCCCAACCCCGGCCCGAACGAGGTGCTGCTGTTTTCGCCCTACCTGCTGCACGGCGGGGCCCTCAACCTGAACCCCGACGCCACCCGCATCTCGCTGGAAATGCGGTTCTGGCGAGCCTGAGCCGGTTTATTCGGCTGCGGTTTGAAGGCCAGCAGAACACTGCGAACCACTGCGGTTTCGCTCTGCGCACCTCTGCGGGAACCCGTTATAGGGCTTTGCGCGCCCTGATTGCGTACCCAAATCCGGGTAACCGAGAAACTACCCGTTACTTTGTGGCGTCTGGCCGGTTATAGCCGGATTACCCCATCCGCCCATGACTGTCACTACGCTTCCCTACGCCGAAACCGGCGCCTTTTCTTCCTTGCTGGTTGATTACCTGGCCCAGAAAGACACCCTGCAGCCCTTCTACCACCGCTTTCCAACACTGGCAGCGTTTGCCGAGCAGCTAAAGGAGAAGCAGGCCGCCTACTCGCCCGAGGCCCGGCAGCGGCTGGTAGCGGCCCTGCAGCAGCAGTACGCCAGCCTGCCCGAAGCCCCCGCCGCCGTACAGGCTAACCTCGCGCTACTGGAAAAGGCCACGACGTTTACCGTAACCACCGGCCACCAGCTCAACCTGTTCACCGGGCCGCTGTACTTTATCTACAAGATTGTGTCGGCCATTAAGCTGGCCCGGCAGCTGAAGGCGGCGTACCCGCACTACGATTTCGTGCCGGTGTACTGGCTGGCTACCGAAGACCACGATTTCGCCGAAATCAACCATTTCAGTTTGTTCGGCAAGCAGTACGAGTGGCAGACGGCCGAAACCGGCGCGCCCGTGGGCCGCATGGCGCTAGACGGGTTGCAGGAACAGGTGCTCGACCAGTTGCCGGCCGATGTGCCGTCGCTGTTCCGCGACGCCTACGCCCAATCCAGGACGCTGGCCGAGGCCACGCACCGGCTGGCGCTGGGCTTGTTTGGCGAGTACGGGCTGCTGAGCCTCGATGCCGATGTGCCGGCGCTCAAGCAGGCCCTGGCCCCGGTGCTGGAGCGCGAGCTGCGCGACCAAGCCTCCTACCAGGCGGTGCAGGCCACCGACGCCCGCCTGGAGGCCGCCGGCTACAAGCCCCAGGTGTACGCCCGGCCCTTCAACCTGTTCTTTATCACTGAAAAAGGCCAGCGCGAGCGGCTGGAATACGACCAGACCACCGACTCAGTGACGCTGACCATCAACGGCGCGCCCAAAGCCCTGGGCCGGCCCGAGCTGCTGGCCTTAGCCGCCGCCCACCCCGAGCAGTTCAGCCCCAACGTGGTGCTACGGCCGCTGTACCAGGAGCTGCTGCTGCCCAACCTGTGCTACATCGGGGGCGGGGCCGAGGTGGCCTATTGGTTCCAGTTGAAGGGCGTGTTCGAGGAAAACGGCGTACCGTTCCCGATAGTGCTGCTGCGCAACTCGGCCCAGTTTATCAGCAAGGCCAACGCCGCCAAGCTGCGCAAGCTGGGGCTCGATAGCACCGCCGTTTTCGAGAAGCTGCCGGCCCTTAAACAGCAACTGGCCGCGCACCTGGGCCAGGAGGAAGTGGACCTGAGCCAGCAGCAGCAGCAGCTGGCCGCCGCCTTCGAGCAGGTAGCTGCGCTGGCCCAGCGCCTTGACCCCACGCTGGTGAAAGCCGTAGCCGCCGAACAGCAAAAGGCCAGCGGCATGCTGGGCAACCTGGAAAAGCGCCTCAGCAAAGCCGCCGAAGCCAAGCACGAAACCGCCTACCAGCAGCTCGATGGCCTGCGCGAGAAGCTGCTGCCCAACGGCGGCCTCCAGGAGCGCTCCGACAATGTGCTCAATATCCTCATCAACAACCCCGACTTTATTGCCCAGCTCCTCGACGCCTTTGACCCGCTGGCGCTGGAGTTTACGCTGCTGGAAGAAAGCTAACCCCTTCTGTTTATGTGCCGCTACGGTCAAATCACTTACAAAGACCATTACGCCTGCTTCGCGTGCCGCAAGACATTCAAGCGACGGGTGCTGCGCGATATCGACCGTAACAAGGTAATGGCTGACTCCACGCCGGCTACATGCCCGGAGTGCCAGGGCCTGATGGCCGATATGGGCAAGGACTTTAAGTCGCCGCCCAAGGACGATACCAAGGCTTGGCGACATCTGCGCGACCTGTATTCGGTGGGCATTACGTACCACTCCTGCGGTTGTAGCGGCCCAGGTTATGTGCCGGCCGATAAGCCGGCTTTGATTACTTATCTGGAAATCAAGCTGGCGGATTACGTAGCGGAGCAGCATTTTTGGCTAACCCGCTGCGAGCCCCAAACCAGGCGCGAAGCCGATGCGGACCGGCGCGCTAACTGGTCGCGGTTTTGGACTCTGCCAAAAGAGCAGCAGGAACAAAAATCCGTCGGCAACTCCGAAGCGGTTGCTTTCTGGAAAGAACGGCTAGAAACGCTGACGGCTCAGTTGGCTGGTTTAAAAGCAGCTTAGGGCAACCCCTTGGCTGGTTTTGGTATCCGCGAGAAGAACCTTTTTCTCTACCTGCTGATGTACATAAGCAGCCCATTCAAAACCATTGGACTCCTTTTGCTGCTACTGGCCTTCGCGTCGGTGGCGCAGGCCCAAACCCTGACGGGTACTGTTACGGAGGCCGGTACGGCCCAGCCAGTACCCTACGTGAACATCGGGATTCCGGGCAAAACCGTAGGGACAGTAGCCGACGAGCAAGGCCGTTATCAGCTCACCTACACCGGCGCCACCCCAACCGATACGGTACGCCTGTCGAGCATCGGTTACACGCCGCGTTGGGTGCTGCTGCGGGAGTTGGCAGCCAGCCCCCACATACTCCTCACGCCCGCCGCCGTAGCGTTGGCCGATGTGCGGGTGCAAGCTCCGGGTCTGTTCAAGCGCAGCAGTACGTTAGGTAATACCGGCAACTCCCAGTCGTCTACAATAACGCTGGAAGCGACAGACAAAGGGGCAGAAATCGGAACGGTTATCAACCTCCGGCATAAGCCCACCAAAGTGCTTAGCGCCAACTTTAATATGGCTTACAACCGGGTTGGCTCCCTCACATTTCGAGTGAACCTGTACCGGTTGCTGCCCAATGGTCGCCCTTCGTCAGAGAAGCTACTGCAACGCGACCTTATTGTAACTACCAGCCAAACGACAGGGCCAGTTTCTATTGACTTAACAACTGACCAGCTAGTGCTAGATGAGGATTTCTTTCTGGCATTGGAGTGGATTGGTGGGGCCGATGCCGGCAAGGTTGCTGCCGGCCTGGCCTTTTCGGCCAGTGTGGGCTACCGCAACAACGAGCTCTATATGCGCCCTACCAGTCAGGCCGCGTGGGAACGCGCTTCTGCCGGAGCGTTCCTGGCGGGCATGCAGCCACGAGCAAGTTTCTACGTAACTGCTCTCGACTAACCTTAACTGTGAAGGCTCGAAAGAACCAGCCTAACCAGCCTAATCAGCCAAGAAAGCAGCGAAAATCAGTGATCAAACAAGACCTCCGCCGCCAGGCCCTGGCCCGCCGCCGCGCCCTGCCCGAAGCCGAGGTAGCCCGCCGCAGCGCCGCGTTGTGGCCGCAGCTGCTGGCCGAATTTCCGGTGGCGCAGTGGCGCGGGCTGCACGTGTTTCTGCCCATTGCCCGCCAGCACGAGCCCGACACCTGGCCGCTCATCCGGCGGCTATGGGCCGAGCACCCGCACCTGCAGCTGGCCGTACCGGTAGTGCAGCCCGACGGCCGCACCCTGTGCCATTATGCCCTAGCACCCGATACGCCGCTGACATCCAGCCGCTGGGGCATCCCGGAGCCCGCCGCTGATGCGCCGCAAGTGGCTCCCGAAATTCTGGATGCGGTGCTGGTGCCGCTGCTGGCCTTCGACGAAACCGGCCACCGCGTGGGCTACGGCAAGGGCTTCTACGACCAGTTTTTGCGCGAGTGCCGCCCCGACACGCTGCGCATCGGGGTGGGCCTGGAGCCGCCCGTGCCGCGCATTGCCGACGCCTGGCCCGGCGACGTACGCCTACACGCCTGCCTCACACCGGAACGGCTGTGGCGGTTTGAGCAGTAGAACGGCTCTGCGAACCTCCGCGAAACTCTCCGCGCGCCTCTGCGGGAAACCGGCCCCGCACAATACCGCGCCCCGGGGCATCGTTGAAGGGCTATGTTCCACTACCCCCCCGTCAGCATGGCCAGCATCCAACCTACCGCCGCCCCCAAATCCGGCAAGCCCCGCGCCACCAAACGCGCCTTCCACCCCGACATGACGCCGATGGTGGATTTGGCCTTTCTGCTGCTGACGTTCTTCATGCTCACCACCACTTTCAACAAGCCCAGCGTGATGGAACTGGCCATGCCCACGCCGGGCCCGGAAAGCCCGGTCGACCCGAAAAAGGCCCTGACGCTGCTGCTGGGCCAGAACAGCGAGGTGCGCTACTTCTTCGGCCTCAACCCCGGCCCGGCCTCCGACCAGCTGCACCGCACCACCCTGGCCGCCGACGGCCTGCGCCAGGTGCTGCTCCGGTTTCAGCAGCAGCCCGGCGGCGTGGTCCTCATCAAGCCCGGCAACCAGGCCAGCTACCAGAACCTGGTGGACGTGCTGGACGAAATGAACATCACCGGCCAGCGCAAATACGCCCTGGTTGATTTGACCGCAGCCGAAAAGCAGCTGTTGGCAGCGCGGTAACAGTACTACCTGTCATCCTGAGCATTCCGCGCATCAAGCGGCAACGAAGGACCTTATCACGCTGGAACGACCATACTGACGATTTGTACTTGCGTGATAAGGTCCTTCGTCGCCACTTGATGCGCTCCGCTCAGGATGACAGCACCTCATTCACTCATTCACCGAGTCACTCATTCACCGCACGCTCAGCGTATCGACGCTGGTGATGCGGGCCTGGCCCCAGGGGGCGATGCTGATTTGCACGCGCAGGCGGCGGCGGTGGCGCAGCTGGCGGGTCATGGTTTCGGGCACGTAGTAGCGCTCCAGGCCGTAGCGCAGGCGCAGGCCGCGGCGCCACACATCCTGCACCGAGCCACGTAGCACTACCTGCGGGCCGGTGGTGGCGGGGGCGGCGGGGTAGATGCCCACGGCCATGTAGTCGGCGGTGCCGGCGGGCCGGGGTTCGAGCAGCACGTAGGCGGCGTCTTTGCGGCGGGGCTGTTGGGCACCGCGCCACAGGCTGCCGGGCAGCTCGCTTATCTGGTAGCGCAGGCGCAGATGGTCGCCGTAGAGCAAATCGCGCGGGTCGACGGGCTCGGTTTTCAGCGTGATATTGCGGCCCAGCGCGGCAGTGGCGTAGCCGGCCGCGGCCACGCCCAGCACGAACAGCACCTGCGCCGCCACCAGCCACAGCAGCCAGCGGCGATGGTGGACGGGCAGGGCCGGCGCGGCGGCCGGCGCCGGACTCAGGGGAGAATACAGCGGCTCGGTCATGGCTTAGGGGCGGCGGAGGCGGCAGTGGCAGTAGCCGCGTTGGCGGCGGCCAGGGTGCGGGCGGCGCGCCGTTGCAGCCACCAGCTCAGGCCCAGCAGCAGCAGTCCGCCCAGCAGAAAAAACAACGACTTATCGAAGAAGCCCCAGGTCAGCTTGAAGTAGGCCACGGCGGTAGTCAGCACGAACAGCACCGTGCCCAGCGTTACGCGGTCGGGGTTTTGCTCCTGATGGGCGCGCAGCAGCACGCTGCCCGAGTAGGCGTAGAGCACCACCAGCGTAGCAATAGCCAGCGGCAGCCCGCCCGTGAAGTAGAAGCCCGGCAGCAGCAGCAGCCAGTCGGTGGCGCCGCTGAGGCGGCCGCGGCGCTGCTTGCCCACCAGCGACAACGCCAGCACGGTCCCCAGCGCCGCCAGGTAGGGCAGCAGCGCCGCCCGCAGCTGCCCGGCGTAGAAATCAGACTCGCCAAACAAAGCCAGCCCCAGCGTGAACAAAAAGGCGGCGGCCAGCGGCGGACCTTGCAGGGCCCGGCCGGCGGGGCGGTCGGCCTGCCAGTCGCCGAGGGCGTACACGAGCATAGCCGGGATGAAGAACCAGGTGATTTTGACGTGCAGGTGGTTTATCAACAACGCCGCCTGCCAGAGCAGGCCGCCGGCCAGCACGCCGCCCAGCAGCGCATCGGGCCGGCGCCACCAGTACAGGCCCAGCCCCAGCGCCGTGCCGGCGGCCGTGAGGTAGCTAAAAGCGCCGAGCTGCCCGGTGTTGTAGCCCTGCACGATGCCGCTGATGACGACGGTGAGCAGAAACAGCAGTCGGCTGCGGTAAAGCCACGTCAGGCCCATGCCGGCCACGGCCCAGGCCACCAGCCCGGTCAGGTCGTAGCCGATGAGCTGGTAGAGCTGGCTGGTGAGCACGATGCTGGCCCCGAAGACCACGAGGCCCAAGGCCACCAGGCCCATGCCCAGGTTGGTGTTGCCGCGCCGCCGGAAGTACTCGCCGCCCGCGTAGGCGGCTACCAGCGTAGCCAGCAGCAGCCCCAGCCGCAGCAGCTCGGGCAGACGCTGCCAGTTGGCCGCCACCACGCTCAGCGCGCTCAGCAGCACCAGCAGCGAGCCCAGCAGCGGCAGCAGCCCGATGGCGTTGGCCTCCGCAGGGTACAGGGCCAGCAGCTGTTCGTGCTGCGCCTCGCTTATCACGCCCCGCCGCACCCACTCCGGCCCGTCGGTTTCCAGTAACTTTCGACTCATAAGGGCGGCAACTTACGCAGAGTAGGCCGACTTACATGCTGATTACGTTGCGCATTGGCCGCAACGACGAGATTATAGCTCCAGTTTAATTCATCAAAAAGAACCTGGAATTCGGGCTACTATCTTCGCTTTACAACGTCGCCGAGAAGGTGAAATCCACTCAGAAATTCAAAACAGATGTCTTTCATTCTTTTTTCCAGAGAGAAGCTGTACGTGCGAGTGCATGCCAACGCGATGGAGGTAACGGACTTGCTGAAGAACCGGACAATTTATCGCGAATCCAATCGTAAATTCTCCATTGACAGAATGCTCATTGCCGATTTTCATGCGGCTGAAGAGCATCTGAAAACGGTGGCTGAAGAAGTAACAGATTCAGGTTCGCGCTGGCTCAAGCCAGCCTATGATTTTCTCGTGCAGTACGCAGTGGATTTGGGCGACGGTATGTGCGAGGTAGAGAAAAGAGCGTTGCGTGATTCAGCAGAGCATGCAGGGGCACAAAATGTCTTTATTGTGCCCTATACAGATAAATTAAGTAACGAGCAGGCACTACAAAAGCTACTGCTGGCCTTGAAGGGCGAGAAGTTTATGCCACCCGATTTGATAGGACCGGTGATTAAGTAGAATGCGCTCTACCGCTTCCACGCCCGCGTCATCTCGCGCTTGCCGGGCGGGCCGGGGATGGCCTCCACCTGCCAGCCCGTGGCCCGCAGGCTGCGCTTGAAACTGCCTTTAGCGCAGTAGCTTACCAGGCAGCCGCCCGGCGCGGCGGCTGCGTACAGCTGCCCGAACACGGCGTCGGTCCACATGTCGGGCTGCTTGTCGGGGGCGAAGGCATCGAAGTAGATAACCTGGTAGGCCGCGGCTTCCAGCGCCAAGTGCTGCAACTCGCCGGCCAGTTTGCGCAGCGTGAACGTGGGCGCCAGAACCACCGGCTGCTCCCAAACCGCCTCGTGCAGCTGCTGCCGAAACGCGGGTAGCGGCGGCACCTGCAACTCGGGAGCCGTGGCCAGCTCGCGCACCAGCTCCCAGGGCAGCGGGTGTTTTTCCACGGTATCGTAGGCGATGGGCACCGGGGCCGTGCGGCTGCGCTCCAGCGTCAGCAGCGCGTTCAGGCCGGTGCCGAAACCCACTTCCAGCACGCACACCGGGCCGGTGGCCGCGGCCAGCGCCGGCTCCAGACCGGCTCCCAGGTACACGTGGCGGGCTTCCTGCACGGCCCCGTGGGTGCTGTGGTAGTGCTCATCGAGAGCGGGCACGTAGAGCGTGCCGGAGCCGTCGGCGGTGGCGCGGAGTTGCACGTCGGGGTGCATGGGATTGGTGGTTGATGATTGTGGAGAAGATAAAGGAACGTCATTCTGAGCGAAGGCGCAGCCGGAGCCGAAGAATCTCGCGGGCAATGCTAAAGCAAATTTCAGGTTGCTGAACGGGCTGTAGAGACGCGACCCATCGCGTCTCGGCGTTGCTGATGTTGCTGAGGCCGCGCTGGGCGGGTCGTTCAACGCGGAGACGCGATGGGTCGCGTCTCTACAGCCCGTTCCACGAATTCAAAAACTGCACTAACTCCTAAAGTCAGGATTACTTTGGCCCGCGAGATTCTTCGGCTGCGGCTGCGCCTTCGCTCAGAATGACGTTCCTTTACCGTAAACCAAGCACTGCAACAACCAAGCACCAAAACCCATGCCCCGCGTCAAGGTCCATCTGCCCGAAAAATTCCTGTTCACCGTCGAGCTGCCCATCCGCATCACCGACCTCAACTACGGCGCCCACCTCGGCAACGACGCGCTGCTGAGCTTGCTGCACGAGGCCCGGGTGCAGTTCCTGGCCCACCTCGGCCAGCCTGAATTCGACGCCGCTACCGGCCTGGGCCACATCATGGCCGACGTGGCCATCGAGTACAAGGGCGAAGGCTTTCACGGCGACGTGCTGCGCATCCAGATGGCCGCCGACGACCTCAGCAAGTACGGCTTCGACCTGGTGTACGCCGTGGCCACCACCACCGGCCGCGAAATTGCCCGGGCCAAAACCGGCATGCTCTGCTTCGACTACAACACCCGCAAGCTGCGCCTGCTGCCCGAGCAGTACGCTGCCCAACTGCGCGGCGAGTAGCGGGCATGGCAGCGGCCTTCCCGAAGCTTTTAGCCGCTTCGGGAGCTTATAGCTTGGGCAGCTTAAATCCGTCCAAAGCACTCGGCTGGGCCATTAGTGCCTCGATGTCGGCCACGGTGCGGGGGGCTTCGCGCGAGAGGTTTTCGTAGCCGGTGGGCGTGATGAGCAGGTCGTCTTCGATGCGCACGCCGATGTTCCACCACTTCGGGTCGCAGGGGCTGCCCTCGGGGATGTAGATGCCGGGCTCGACGGTTATGACGTTGCCGGCCGCCAGCGGGCCGTAGCTGCCCCGGTCGTGCACATCGAGGCCCAGGTAGTGGCTGGTGCCGTGCGGGAAGTAGCGGCGGGCTTCCTCGGCCTGCTTGATAATGCCGAGCTTGAGCAGGCCTTCGGTTACCACTTTCCGGGCGGCCTGGTCGGGGGCCTGGAAGGGCGCGCCGGGCTTGGTGGCGGCGAAACCGGCGTCCTGGGCGGCCAGCACCAGCTCGTAAATCTGGCGCTGGGCGGGGCTGAACTTGCCGCTGGGCGGAATGGTGCGCGTCACGTCGGCCGAGTAGCCGCGGTACTCGGCGCCGCAGTCCATGAGTACCAACTCGTTGCCCACCAGGGGCTTGTTGTTGGTTTCGTAGTGCAGAATGCAGCCGTTGGCGCCGGCGCCCACAATGCTGGGGTAGCCCTCGAACTCGGCGTCGTACTTGCGGTACACAAACTCGTGGATGCCCTGCAACTCCCGCTCGCCCAGGCCGGCGTGGGCCGCCTTCATCACCTCCTGCTGCCCCACGGCGCTGATGCGCACGGCCCGCCGGAGCAGGGCCAGCTCCTCGGGTGTTTTCACGGCCCGCAGCTCGCTGAGGGCCCCGTTGAGGGCCTGGGCCGTGAAGCGCGGCACGGACCGGGCGGCCAGCGCCTGCCGCTGCTCGGCCTCAGTGGTGGCTTTCAGGTAGCGCTGCACGTAGGCGTCCTGCGCGACGGTGGGCTGCTGCCGGCTCAGGTTTTCCAGGTAAGGCTTCAGCCGGTCGGGGCTGGCAGCGCCCTGTTGCATGGCTTGGTAGAGGGCCTCCTGCCGGGGGTTGAAATCGGCCGGCACGGCGGCCTGCTGGCGGAACGTGGCTACCAGGTCGAACAGGTCGGCCGGGTCGGCGGGGTTGTCGCGCACATCGGCGGGCAGGTCCAGAAACTGCACGCTGCTGAAACCGGCCCACTTGATGCCGGCTTTGGCGAACTCCTGGTTGTCGGCCGCGAACTGGAGTTGCAGCTGCTTTTTCGCGCCCTCGGCGCCCAAGCGGCGGCCGGTCCACTGCTCGCGCCGGGGGTCGCGGGGCTGCACGAACAGGGCCTCGGTAATGCCCGGCTGGCCGCTCACGGTTTGCGGCTCTTTGAACAGCACCAGCACCGCCTCGGGCTCCTGGTAGCCGGTGAGGTAGTAGAAGTCGGGGTTCTGGTGGTAGATGTAGTCGACGTCGTTGGCGCGGTTGCGCACGGGCGCGGCAAACAGCACGGCCACGGCGCCCGGCGGCAGCGCCTGCCGCAGCAGCTCACGCCGCTGCTTATGGAAGGCCGGACTGAGGCCCCCGGCGGCTGGCGCGGCGCTAACCGCCGGGGCTGACTGGGCGAAAGCCGGGCCGGCGGCCAGCAGCAAACCGGCCGCCAGGCACAGCGGCTTCAAACGCGAAGGAAAGCAGATAGCGGGCATAAGGGCCAAGGAGCAGACAAGCCGCCGACGCCCAGTGCGGCAGCGGGGCCGGAAGTTACGGTTTCGGCCCGATTGGACAAGCCCGGGCGGCCCGGCCAGCCCGCAACCGCCCGGGCCGGGCCGGCAACTGGCGGCAACCTTCTACCCGCAACGACACAAAGCTTCCGCGGCGGGGCCGGATTGAAAGTCAATCGGGACCCGCCGCGGAAGCTTTGTGCTAACCAGTCAGCTTATTTCTCTGTGCAGAGAAACAGGAAAGCTAGTAGGTGATGAAGCCCTGCTCCTTGGCCTTCTTGAGGACGGCCATGATGCCGTTCTTGTTGATGGTGCGGATGGTGCTGGTAGCTACTTTCAGGGTAACCCAGGCATCCTGCTCGGGGATGTAGAAACGCTTCTTTTGCAGGTTCGGGTAGAACTTGCGCTTGGTTTTGTTGTTGGCGTGCGAAACGTTGTTGCCTACGCGGGTACGCTTGCCGGTCAGATCACAAACTCGGGCCATGATATCAGGAACTTAGTGGTTTCAATTCGGAAAAACAGGGCCGCAAAGATCGGAATATTCCGGCAGGAACAAAACCCGCGGCCTGAAAAATAGCGGATTAGCCGCCGGATTTCTTGTTCGGGCCCGCCTTTTCGCCCTTCGCGCCCTGCCAGGGGCAGTGCCGGCAGCCGTTGCCGCAGCAGAAGCCCCGGCGGCGGTGGTACTGCTCGGTGAACACCATGTAGCCCTCGGGCGTGAGGTAAAAGTCGCCGGGCAGCAGGGGCTTGGTCAGGAACGCGGCCAGGCGGGCGGCGCTCATTGGCCGGCCGGTGGCAGCAGGGCCACGCACTCAATTTCCACCAGCGCATCGAGCGGCAGCCGCGACACCTCCACAGTGCTGCGGGCCGGGCGGTGCGCACCGAACTGCTCGGCGTACACGCCGTTCATGCGCTGGAAATCGGCGAAGTTCTTCATAAAAACCGTCGTTTTTACGATATCGGCCAAGCCCAGGCCGCGGGCCGACAGCACGGTGGCCAGGTTGGCCAGCACCTGGCGGGTCTGGTCTTCGATGGTCAGGGCTTCCACTTTGCCCGAGGCGGGTACTATGGGCGTCTGGCCCGAGCAGAACACGAAACCGTTGGCCTCGATAGCCTGGGCGTAGGGCCCCACGGCGGCGGGCGCGTCCGGATGATGAATAGCTTGCATAAATCAAAGGTACGGCCTGCCAATGTATCTTGCCCTGGCCGGGCAACACCGCTTGGCCCTTTCCCCGGCCCCGTTTTATGCCTGCCTTTCGCCCAAGCGCTCTGCTGCTGGTTCTGCTGCCCCTGGCCCTGCCCCTCACGGTTCGCGGCCAAGCCCCCGCCGCCGCTCCTACCGACCAGCCCCTGCTGCTAACCGGCACCGATGCGGAGCAGTCGCTACGGGCGTTCAACAAGCTGATTGCCCCGGCCGTGAAGCAGGCCCGCAAGACGCTGCCCGCGGCCAAAAAACGCTTCGTAGCCGGCCTGCCCGCGGGCCAGGTGTGCTACCTGACTACCCGCCTCTTCGATGCTGATGGCCAGTACGAACAGGTTTTTGTGCGGGTGCAGGCGTGGCAGGGCGCCACGGTGGAAGGCCGCATCAGCAATGAGCTGAATCTGGTGCGGCAGTACCAGTCCGGCCAGGTCATTTCGTTCCCCGAGTCGGCGGTGCTCGACTGGACCATCACCACGGCCGAGGGTGGCGAGGAGGGCAATTTCGTGGGCAAGCTCATCGACTCGCTGCAAAACTGAGCCGGGGCGGCTCGGCGGGTTTTCCGTAACTTTGGGCATACCACCCTTTAACATCGTTCTGCTTATGTCCGCCACCACCCACCCTACCGCCGCCCAAACCGCCACCGACCAGACCCGCAGCCAGGAAATTATGGCGCTGGAAGACCAGTACGGGGCCCACAACTACCACCCGCTGCCCGTGGTGCTGAGCCGGGGCGAAGGCGTGCATTTGTGGGACGTGGAGGGCAAGCACTACTTCGATTTCCTGTCGGCCTACTCGGCCGTGAACCAGGGCCACTGCCACCCGCGCATCATCGGGGCCCTCACCGAGCAGTCCCAGCGCCTCACGCTCACGAGCCGCGCCTTTTTCAACGACCAGCTCGGCCCGGCCGAAAAGCAGCTCTGCGAGCTGTTCAAGTATGATAAGGCCCTGCTGATGAACTCGGGCGCCGAGGCCGTGGAAACCGCCCTCAAGCTGGCCCGCAAGTGGGGCTACCAGGAGAAGGGCATTGCCCCCAACCAGGCCCGCATTCTGGTGGCCGAGCACAACTTCCACGGCCGCACCACCGGCATCATCTCCTTCAGCACCGACCCCGACTCGACCACCGGCTTCGGCCCCTACGTGCCCGGCTACGAGGTAGTGCCCTACAACGACCTCGATTCGCTGGCCGAGGCCCTGCAAGACCCGCAGGTGTGCGCCTTCATGGTGGAGCCCATCCAGGGCGAGGCCGGCGTGATGGTGCCCTCGGAAGGCTACCTGCGCAAGGCCGCCGCGCTGTGCCGCGAGCACAACGTGCTGTTTATTGCCGACGAAATCCAGACCGGCCTGGGCCGCACCGGCGAGCTGCTGGCCGTGTACTACGAGGACGTGCAGCCCGATATTCTGATTCTGGGCAAGGCCCTGAGCGGGGGCGTGCTGCCGGTGTCGGCGGTGCTGGCCCGCAACGAAATCATGCTCACCATTCAGCCCGGCCAGCACGGCTCTACGTTCGGTGGCAACCCGCTGGCGGCCGTGGTGATGCGCGCCGCGCTGGACGTGCTGATTGATGAAAAGCTGACCGAAAACGCCCGCGCACTGGGCGAGGTATTCCGCGAGCGGATGCGCCAGGTGCAGGCCAAGCGCCCCGAAGTGGTGCAGCTGGTGCGCGGCAAGGGCCTGCTGAACGCCGTGGTGATTACGCCCGCCGTCGACGGCCGCACCGCCTGGGACGTGTGCGTGAGTTTGATGGAGCGCGGCGTGCTGGCCAAGCCCACCCACGGCGACATCATCCGCTTCGCCCCGCCGCTGGTCATCAATGAGGAGCAGCTCCACGAGGCCTGCGACGTGATTGAGGAAGTAATTCTGGCTTTCTAACCTCGGAAAGAACCCGGATTGATAAAACCGAACGGCCCGCCCTCTGGCGGGCCGTTCGTCGTGGCGGGCAGGCCACCCGGCGGGTGGGCCAAGTCGCCGCCGACGATTTGCCGGAACTGGCAGTGCACAACCAAAGGTTGGACGAAGAAGCCGGCGCGCAGCCTGAGCGGGCCGGTACCTTTGTTTCGATTCCTCCCCCAATAGTATTGTTATGCGTTCGTTCCGCCTGTTGCTGCTCGCTGGTGTTGCTGTTTCTTCGCTGGCCGGCTGCCAGACCAGCCGCCTGGCCCTGGCGGCCCAGCCAACCGGCATAGTAGCCGCGCAGCCCTCCGAGTACGTCCCCACCGATTCAGCCGGGACGGTGGTATTACTGCACGATTCGCAGGGCCCGCAGGCCACCCGCGCGGTACTGCCGGCCGAAGAGGCGGCCCTGTTTCGGCGGTAGGCGGCGCCGGCTGGCAGTGCTAGCCTGTTGAACCGCCGCGGCGGCTTCCGAGGGCGGAGGCCGCCGCGGTTTGTTTTTATCTTGCGGCCATGCAAAAAATCCTTCGCGGAAGCTGGTGGCTGGCCGGGCTGCTGCTGGCCATAGGCTGCCGCAGCGAACAGGCCGCGTTTTCGTTTCGGCCGGCAACGCAGCTTGGCTCACCAGCGGTTACGCTTGCCGCTGCTGCGCCCGTAGCGGCGGCAGCGACTTTGCCCACAGCGCCTGTTCCGCTGGTGACCAGCCCGCCCGTAGCTGCGGTGGCTGGCGCCACAGTGCCCCCAGCGGCCGTGGCGGCTCTGGCCCGGCCCGCGCCACAGTTAAAGCGGACCGGGCGCCAACTTCGGACACTGACGCCGCTGCGGGCCCGCCGGCCGGCAACGGCCGCCCGCACCGACCGCGCCGATACGCTGCACTGGGTGCTGGGCGGCGCGCTGGTGGTGGCGGGCATCGTGGGCGGTTTGCTGCTGGGCGGCTGGCTGGGGCTGGGCGTGGGGGCGGCGCTGGTGCTGCTGGGCTACTACTTTGTGGTACTGGGCATTGGCGGCCGGCAGGCCTGGCTGGAGGTGTTTCAGGAGTTCTTCAATATGTGAGGGGATGGAGCGGGGTCCAATGTTGTGGCTGCTAGCCGGACTACTTGTTGGCGGGTGTCGCGGAGCACGGGTACCGGTGCCACTGCCCCCGGAATTAGTCGTGGCGGCCCCGCCCCGCCGCTTGGCGCCTCCAGCCACCGATTCTGGAGCAGCTTCGGCTACCAAGCCTTATTTGCTGCTCCCAACCCCTTCTTCTACAGCCACGCTCCCCGTCAGCACCACTCCACCCAGCCAGGACAAGCCCCCGCATTGGCCTTTCCACGAGTTGGCGTGGCAGAAGAACCGCCAAGTGGCCGCGGCACCTGCTACGCCACCTTCGCCATCGAAACCTGTGCTACCAGCACCCCGTGAGAAGGGTATATCCGACACAGCTTACTTGATTGGCGGAGATATCCTGGCACTAGCGGGCATTATAACCGGCTTAGTTATCGGGGGTTCAACTGGGCTGACTGTAGGCTTGCTGCTCTTCGTTCCCGGCTATTTACTTCTGGCACGTTGGTGGGTCGGCAGCTGGCGAGGCAAGTAGGCGGCTTCTCCCTGCCGCCCCGCGCAACCTTACCTTTGCGGCCGTTGTTCTAGCTGGTCTTACCAATCGAAACTATCCATGCCCCAAGTACCCACTAACCGTCCGCGCCGCAACCGCAAGTCGCAGGTAATCCGCGACATGGTGCAGGAAACCCGCCTCACAGCCCACAACCTTATCTTTCCGCTCTTTCTTATTGAGGGCCAGAACCAGCAAGTCGAAGTCAAGTCGATGCCCGGTATTTTCCGGTATTCGGCCGACCGGATTATCGATGAAATCGGGCGCTGCGTGGAGCTGGGCATCCACTCGTTCGCGCCGTTTCCGAGCATCAACGACGGGCTGAAGGACCGGCTGGCCCGCGAGTCGGCCAACCCCGAGGGATTGTACCTGAAGACGGTGGCCGACATCCGGCGGCAGTTTCCGGAGGTGGTGCTGATGACCGACGTGGCCATGGACCCCTACTCCTCCGACGGCCACGACGGCGTGGTAGACGCCGAATCGGGCGAGATTCTCAACGACGCCTCGCTGGAAGTGCTCGGCCAGATGGCCCTGGCCCAGGCCCGCGCCGGCGCCGACATTATCGGCCCGAGCGACATGATGGACGGCCGCGTAGCCTGGATTCGGGAAGTGCTCGACCAGAACGCCTTCCAGCACGTGAGCATCATGAGCTACACGGCCAAGTACGCCTCGGCCTTCTACGGCCCCTTCCGCGACGCGCTGGACTCGGCCCCCAAAAAAGGCGACAAGAAAAGCTACCAGATGAACCCCGCCAACCGCCGCGAGGCCCTGCGCGAGCTGGCCCTCGACGAGCAGGAAGGCGCCGACATGGTGATGGTAAAGCCCGCCCTGAGCTACCTCGACGTGATTATGGACGTCAAGCAGCACACCAACCTGCCCGTCACGGCCTACAACGTATCGGGCGAGTACGCCATGGTAAAAGCCGCCGCCCAGCAAGGCTGGCTCGACGGCGAAAAGACCATGCTGGAAGTGCTGCTCAGCATCAAGCGCGCCGGCGCCGACGCCATCCTGACCTACTTCGCCAAAGAAGCCGCCGAAGTGTTGCGCCGCGGGTAGGGGAAAGGAAATCGTTTTGGCGTGGCGCCTCACCCCCTAGCCCCCTCTCCGAAAAAGGAGAGGGGGAACTAGTTTTTAGCTTTCTAGAATCAGAGCAGCCACAACTAAACTAAATACTAGCTTCTAGTCCCCCCTCTCCTTTTTCGGAGAGGGGGCTAGGGGGTGAGGCGCCACGCCAAAACGACCATTACGTATGACCCTCCGCCTCGCCACCCCCGCCGACCTGCCGGCCATACTCGCTCTACTGGCCCAGGTGGTGCCGTTGATGCAGACGGCCGGCAACCAGCAATGGTCGGCCGACTATCCCAACGAGGCCGTGTTCCGCGCCGACCTAAAAGCGGGCCATCTGTGGGTGGCGGAGCTGGACGGGCAGCTGGCGGGTTTCGCGGCCCTCACCCACAACGACCAGGATGCCGAGTACGCCCAGGCCGATTGGGACTTTGCCGAGCCGGCCCTGGTAATCCACCGGCTGGCGGTGGCGCCGGCGGCCCAGGGCCGGGGCGTAGCGGCCGCGCTGCTGGCCCAGGCCGAAACCCTGGCCCGGCAGCAGGGCCTGCGGGTGCTACGGGTGGACACCAACTCCGAAAACGCCGCCACCCAACGCCTGTTCCCCAAGCTGGGCTACCGGTTCGCGGGCGAAATCACGCTGGCTTTCCGGCCGGGGCTGCGGTTCTTCTGCTACGAGAAGCGGCTGGCCGGAGCGGCAACGCGGGATTCTTTGTAGCTTAGAGTATGAAAACGTTTGTACTAGATGTGCTTGCTCCCGAAGATGAAGATATGGTATTGACCATTCTGGAAGGGTTGCGTAAGGGCAATGCCATCCGGTTTCACGCTCTGGGAACCGATGAGCCAACGGGCGAATTGCAGCTGCGCATTCAGGATTCGTTGAATTCTCCCCGGCTAACCTGGGAAGAGGGCTTGAGCCAACTAGGGCTATGACTGTTGGAGGACGGGAACTGGTATTGCTCCAGGGTTTCCTGGACTCGCTGTTGGAGCTGGAGCAATGGGCCGGGCAGCGCGGGGCCCGCGAAGGCCGGGAGCTGGTGAAGCGGCTGACAGATTTTGCCTTCGACACCATCGCGCCCTTTCCGCTCGCGTTTCCGGTATATCCTTTCAGGCTGGCGCCAGACCGCGTGCTGCGCCGGGCCGTGCTCAGCCGGCAATACGCGGTGGTTTATGAGGTGCACGCTACCGAGCTGGTTTTCGTGTATGCCTACTCCACCTTGCGCAACCCCGACCAGCTCAGCCTGCCCCAGGGCTAGCCGACCTTCTCAAACGGCCAGCGCCGGAGCTGGCGGCTCCATAGCAGGAAGGCGCCCACGCCGGCGGCCGTAACGGCTACCCCCGATACCACAAACACCCAGCCCGTACTCACGAGCACCCACAGCCACACCACCACGGCCACCACCACGGGCAGCGGGTACAGCGGCATTTTGAAGGGCAGGTGGGCCGTGCCGTTGCGGCGCCGCAGCAGCACTAGCCCCACGGCCTGGCCCACGAACTGCACCAGAATCCGCATGGCCAGAATGGCGCTGATAACCTCGCCCAGCCGGAACAATAGACTGAACACGAAGCCCACGCCCCCGAGCAGCAGCAGCGACACGTGCGGGAAGTGCTTGGTGGGATGAGTTTTGGCGAAGATGGGCAGAAACTCACCGTCGGCGGCCGCCGCGTAGGGAATGCGCGAGTAGCCCAGCAGCACCGCAAACAGCGAGGCAAACGCCACCCACAGCACCAGCGCGGTGGCCATTTTGGCGGCCGTGGCCCCGTAGAGCTTCTCGATGAACAAGCTCACGATAAACTCGGAGTGCCGGGCCTCCTGCCACGGAATAACCGAGGCCACGCTCCAGTTCATGAGCAGGTACAGCGTCATGATGCCCAGGATGCTCAGGAAAATGCTGCGCGGAATCAGCTTCTGGGGCTCCTTCACCTCGCCGCCCAGATGGCACACGTTGTAGTAGCCGAGGTAGGAGTAGATGGTTTTGACCGTGGCCTGCCCCATGGCCACCGACAGCAGCACGCCCGGCAGCGCCCCGATACCGCCCTCGGGCAGCCAGCTAACGGGGATGCTGGCGTGGGTGAGGCCGCCGAAAATCAGCCAGGCCAGCAGCCCCAGCACCCCTATCCAGAGCGCCACGCCCAGCCGGCCCACGGCCTCAATGCGGCGGTAGAGCAGGGCTATGAGCAGCAGCACCACCACGCCGGCCACCAGCTTGGGCTGCCACCACTGCGGCAAGGGCACGAGGTAGGCGAAATACTGCGCGAAGCCAATGGCGCCCGAGGCCACCACCAGCGGGGCCTGCACCAGCGTCTGCCACACGTACAGAAACGACATCAGCCGGCCCCACTTATGCTCGCCGTAGGCCAGCTTGAGGAAGCGGTACGAGCCGCCGGCTTCGGGGTGAGCCGCGCCCAGCTCGCTCCAGATAAAGCCGTCGGCTAGGCTCAGGGCCGCGCCCACCAGCCAGGCCAGCAGAAAGTTGGGGCCCATAAAGCCCATCACCAGCGGCAGTGTCACGAAGGGCCCGATGCCCACCATGTCGATCATGTTGAGGGCGGTGGCCTGCACCAGCCCGAGGCGGCGGCTCAGGGGGGCAGAAGCAGTAGCGGCGGCGGGTTCGGGCATAGCAGCAAGATAGGGCTGGTAAAGCCGGATTCGGGCAGATTGTTTGGGCCCGGCGCTAACTTCGGCCCCGCCCGCCCCGTACGAACCGGCAGCCGGGCGCCACACCACCGCGCACCGCTCGCCCGCCTGCCATCCTGAGCATGTCGCGCATCAAGCGAGGACGAAGGACCTGTACAGAAGCTACCGTTTGATGTTGCCTTCTGCATAGGTTCTTCGCAAGCTCAGAATGCCAGGGCCCTGGCCCGTCAACTCACTATTCACCACTTCACCACCTCACCGCATATGGCCGGAGGCTCTTCTAAATCAGCTCTATATGGCGGCCTGGCGGCCAACGTGGGCATTGCCGTCAGCAAGTTTGTGGCCGCGTTCTTTACCGGCTCATCGGCCATGCTCTCCGAGGGCATTCACTCGCTCGTCGACAGCGGCAACTCCGTGCTGCTGCTCTACGGCATCAGGCAGAGCCGGAAGCCGGCCGACGCGCGCCACCCGTTCGGGCGCTCCAAGGAGCTGTATTTCTGGGGGTTGATTGTGGCCGTGCTGATTTTCGCCATCGGCGGGGGCATGTCGTTTTACGAGGGCATCAAGCACATCGAGCACCCCGAGCCGCTCACCGACCCGCTCTGGAACTACGTGGTGCTGGGCGTGGCTGCCTGCTTTGAAACCTGGGCCAGCTGGCTGGCCATAAAGGCCCTGTATGCGGGCACCAGCGACAAAAACACCAGCTTCTGGAAAATCCTGAGCACCAGCCACGACCCGGCCATCTACGCCTCGGTGCTCGAAAACCTGGCCGCGCTGGCGGGCCTGGTGCTGGCGCTGGCCGGCGTGTTCTTCGGCCACATGCTCAACAACCCCTTCCTCGACGGGGCCGCTTCCGTGGCTATTGGCCTGCTGCTGATGGTGGTAGCCGTGTTTCTGGTGAGCCGGACCCGGACCCTGCTGGTAGGCGAGGGTGTAAACGAGGTGGTGCTGGCCGACTTGCAGGCCATCGGCCGCCAGCAGCCGGGCGTGCACAATCTGCGCCCGCCCCTCACCATGTACCTGGGCCCCGCCGACGTTATTCTGGCCCTCGATGTCGACTTCGACGACGCGCTTTCGGCCACGGAGGTGGAAGTGGCCATCGACCAGCTCCAGGACGCCATCCGGGCCAAGTATCCGGAGTTCCAGCGCATCTTCATCGAGGCCAAATCCATCACCCAGAAGCAGCGCCAGCCGGTTACTCCGGCCGCGTTCAAGCCGCCCTTCTAAGCCCGACGCTAGCAAGCCCAGCCCTAACCCCCAGCGGTTTTTGCAGGTATAGAGGACGATGAAGCGCCGGCCGCCGGACGCCTTATCGTCCTCTTTTCTTTCACCAACGCGCCCTTAATGCTCTTTCCCGCTACCGCCGATTCGCCGTTTGCCTCGTTCTGGATGGCCGGTTTCGAGTGTACCGACCAGCTTAACGCCTTCGGCAACCGGGTCGATTTTCTTAGCCTGACCGGCCATTTGCCGCTGCTCGACGCCGATTACGAGCTCATCCGGCAGCACCAGCTGGGCACCGTGCGCGAGGGCATCCGCTGGAGCCAGGTGGAGCGCCGGCCCTACGAGTACGACTGGAGCACCGTGCAGGTGCTGCTCGACGCGGGCCGCCGCCACGGCATTCAGCAGGTCTGGGACCTGTGCCACTTCGGCTACCCCGACGACCTGACGCCGCTGCACCCGCTGTTCGCCCGCCGCTTCACGGCCCTGTGCCGGGCTTTCATCGACTTCTACCGGCAGCAGCGGCCCGACGACGTGCTTATTATCACGCCCATCAACGAGGTGAGCTTTATGAGCTGGCTGGGCGGCGACGTGCGCGGCACCTCACCCTACTGCGTGGGGCAGGGCTGGGAAGTGAAGCGCGGCCTGATGCGGGCCTACATTGAGGGCGTGGCCGCCCTGCGCGAGGCCGACCCCGCGGTGCGCATCCTCACCACCGAACCGCTGCTCAACATTGTGCCGCGCCGCCGGGCCGGGCCGGCCGAAGTGCGCCGGGCCCAGGAGGCCCACCGCAACCAGTTCCAGAGCGTGGATATGCTGGCCGGCCGCCTTTGCCCCGACCTGGGCGGCCGGCCCGAGTACCTCGACCTGCTGGGCTTCAACTTCTACTACGACAACGAATGGCAGCTGGAACCCTACAAAACCCTGCCCTGGGGCAACGAAAGAAACGACCCGCGCTTCCGGCCGCTTAGCTCGCTGCTGGCCGAGGCCTACGAGCGGTACAACCGCCCGGTGGTGCTCACCGAAACCAGCCACCCCGGCATCGACCGGCCCGCCTGGCTGCGCATGGTGGCCGCGGAAGCCGTGAAAACCCTGGCGGCCGGCGTGCCGCTGCTGGGTGTCTGCCTCTACCCCATTATCGATAGGCCCGACTGGGACCACCTCAAGCCCTGGCACCATTCGGGCCTTTGGGATGCCAACCCCCGGGCGGCTACGCCCGGCCTCACCCGGCTGTTGCACGAGCCCTCGGCCGTTGCCCTGGCCGAGGCCCAGGCGCTGGTGGCCCGGCAGCTGGCGCCGCCGGAAAGCGTGGTGCTGTAATTCGGCGCGGATAGTCCGGATACTGTTGCCGGGCTGCCCGGGCCAACGGGTCGGGCAGTTTGCCGTACCTTCCGGCATGGCCCAACCCACTACTCCTCCCGTTTCCGAGCTGCTCAACCAGTTTCGCCAGGCTTTTGCCGACGTAAACCTTTCGGCGGCCGAGGCAGCCCAGTTACGCGACCAGCTGACCGAGTTCCAGCACCGCCACGGCAACCTCGAAGCCCTGCGCCGCCAGCTGTTCGGGCTGGCCAAAAACCACTTCAACACCTTCAAAGACAAAGCCATAGTAGAGTGGCTGGAGGCGGCCAGCGCCCTGCTGCCCACCCCTGCCGGGCCACCGGCGCCAGGCGAGCCCCCGGCGGCCGAGCTGCGCCCGCTCCCGAAGCCCTCATCTGGTCCGGCCGCCACTGCGGAGGCCGCGCGGGTGTATTTCAGCCCCAACGACGACTGCGTGGCCGCCATTCAGCGCTTTATTCAGCAGGCCCGCCAGACGCTGAATGTGTGCGTATTTACCGTGGCCGACAACCGCCTGAGCGACGAGCTGCTGGCCGCCCACCGCCGGGGCGTGCGCGTGCGCCTGCTCACCGACAACGAAAAGGTGCTCGACCGGGGCTCCGATGTACGCATGTTGCAGCAGGGCGGCATTGCCGTGCACCTCGATGAAAGCCGCAACCACATGCACCACAAGTTTGCCCTGGCCGACGACCAGCGGGTGCTCACCGGCTCCTACAACTGGACCCGCTCGGCAGCCGAGCTCAACCAGGAAAACCTGCTCATCAGCCCCGACCCCGCCCTGATTGCCGCCTACGCCACCGAGTTTGCCCGCCTGTGGGCCGCCCTGCCGGCTTTCAATGGCTGACTTTTTAAGCTATTGGCTGAGAAGCTGTTGGCTTTCAGCGACCATAAAAAAGCGCAATGCCCCATTCCGAAACTGGAATGGGGCATTGCGCTTTACGAGTTGTGAAGACAGGTAATCTTTCGCGTCCTGCCTCGCCTGGTTGTCAGCCCGGGGAAAAGCTAACAGCCATCAGCCAATAACAGGACTACGGGCGCGCCGAGGTGTCGCCGCCTACTTCGGGGGCTTCGGCGTTGGGCCGGCGAATGGACACCAGCTGGCGGGTGTTGCTGGCGCCCACGGTCAGGCTCAGGTAGTAGTCGCCGGAGGGCAGGCCAGTGAAGTTGAGGGTCTGGTGGTGCGAGCCGGCGGGCTGCTTGCGGTAATCGGACACGCGCACGGCCACGCCGTTCTGGTTGTAGAGCACCCAGCCCAGCGGCTTGGCTTCGCTCAGGTTGTAGGCCATCTGCATCACCCCATTGGAGGGGTTGGGATACACGCTCATGCCGTTGTCGCCGATTTTGCGGGCATTGGTGGCCCCGGCCAGCACGGGCTCCTCGGTGGCTTTGGCCGGCGTCAGCTTCCATTGCTGGGTTAGCTTGCCCGTGTAGCGCCACTGCTGCACGCCCCCGTCAACCGAGTCCTTATCGGTGAGGGCCTTGTTGCGGCCGTTTTTCGAAATCAGCTTGAAGTAACCGTCGCCGGTAGGCTCCACTTTCCACTGCTGGTTGTAGCCGCTGTAGTACGTCCAGAGGCTGGCGGGGGCACCGTTAGAGGTGGAGCTGCCCAGCACCTCCAGCACCTTGTTGCCGCCGGGCACCACCAGGCGGTACAGGCCGCTGCCGGTGGGCTCAAGCCGCCACTGCGGGTCGGCGGCGGGTGGCGCGCCGGCCATGGCCAGCTGCTCGGAAAGGGTGGCCGGGCGGTCCTGGGTTACTTCCAGCGGCTTGCCCGTCGAGCGAACCGTAATAACGTACAGGCCCGACAGGTCGCCGACCGGGGCCGGGTCGTCATCATCTGCCGGCTTCCTGGTTGGTGCTGCCGCTACAACCGGCGCGGGCTTTGCCGCGGCCGGGGCAGGTTTAGGCGCCGGAGCAGCTTTGGCTACTTTAGGAGCCGGGGCGGGCTTGGGAGCCGGGGCCACTGCCGGGGCCGGAGCGGGCTTCGGGGCGGCAGCTACCACCGGGGCGGGGGTGGGCTCGGGGCGGGGAGCGGGGGCCACGGCGGCCTTAGCCACGGCCGGCGCGCCGGCCGGGTCGGCCGTGGTGGGTGAGCCCAGCGGGTACAGGTTGCCGGTCGGAACCAGCTGCGGGCCCTGGCCGGGCGCAACCCAGTGCAGCTGGATGCCGGCCACACCGGAGGCATTGTTGTATTCGAGCTTGATGGTGGCCTTCTCGCCGGCGGCCAGCGAAACGCCGTTTTCTTCCTTGCCGTTCGACTTCTTGCCGTCCCAGGTATCGAGCAGCAACCGGCCGTTCACCCACAGGCGCACCTCGTCGGTGGTTACGGCCACAAAGCGGTAGCGGCCGGTGCCGGGCGCGGCAATCAGCCCTTCCCAGCGCACCGAGAAGTTGTCGGCGGGCAGGCCGGGCGCGGGCGAGTTCATCCCCCAACGGAAGTCGATGACCGCATCCTGCCGCTTGAGTACGGGCTGGCCCGCCAGCGAGCCGTTGCTGAAGTAAGAGGCCGTCAGGCCCGTGCCCCAACCCTGGGCGGGCAGCAATTCGACGGGTTTCGGTGCGGCAGCCCGCACGGGCAGCGCTCCGACCGCCGGCAGCTGGCCGAGCAGGCCCAAACCGAGCGCAGAGCAAAGAATTAAACGTCGCACGATAGAGGTAGCTTTGGAAGATGAAATGGTGTGGAAGGGGCGCAAATAAGCAACAGTCAAAAATCTACGCGTAGATTTATATTTTCCTGCTTCGCTCAGACTAATATACAGGTTTTTCTCAGGCAGTTGCGTCCGCGGATGCTTTGCCGGCCCCGGCATACTGCAAGAAACCGGCAGTAAATTGCCGCAAAACCGCGTTTTTATCTAATTCAGTTTCTGATGAACGAGTCGCCTGCCCTGCTGCTCAGCCCCAGCACCCCGGCCCGGGCAGTGCTGGCCACCGCCCTCGGCCCGCTGGAGCTGCGCGGCACCGAGGCGGGCCTCAGCGCAGTGGGCTTTCTGGCTTCCGGCAGCCCCGGTACTGCCACCCCGGCCGGCGCGGTGCCCGCCTGCCTGCGGGCCGCCCACGAGCAGTTGCAGGCCTACTTCGGGGGCGAGCTGCGCGCGTTTACGGTGCTTACGGCCGTTGTGGACGGCACCGAGTTTCAGCGGCGGGTGTGGGCGGCGCTGCTGGCCGTGGCCTACGGCCGCACAGCGTCCTACCTCGACCTGGCCCGGCAGCTGGACAACCCCGGCGCGGTGCGGGCGGTGGGCGCGGCCAACGGCCAGAATCCGCTGGCCATTATCTGGCCCTGCCACCGCATCATCGGGTCCGGCGGCCAGCTGACGGGCTATGCCGGCGGCCTGGAGCGCAAAAAATGGCTGCTGGAGCTGGAAAGCCCACCGCGCCAGCTGGGGCTGTTCGCGAGTGAGCGTCTGTCGCCCTGAGCTTGCGAAGGATCTGTACAGAAGCTAACATCCATTATAAGCTTCTGTACAGATCCTTCGCAAGCTCAGGATGACAAGTAGTTACTCATGTACAAAGGGCAGCAGCTTTTGATAGATGATGTTGTGCTGCCAGTACAGCTGCAGTACCATGGGAATGTGCTTTTTGCCGGGCAGCACCTGGTAGTAGGGGTGGTGGCCCAGGCTTACGAGCTTGTCGCGGAATTCGGCGCTGCTGCTGCTGATGGACGGGTAGGTTTCGCCGCCCACGAAGAGGAGGAAAGGGGGCGTCCGGGGCGTGAGGTGGTACACCGCCGACATCTGCCGCCAGCTGGCCGGGTGGGGGCCAAAGGGCACCAGGAACTGCCGGTCGCCGGGGTAGGCCAGCTTTTTCAGGTAGTCGTACATATCAAGGCCGGCGGCATCGTCGAGCACCACGCCGCGCACCGGGTTGGTGGCTTCGCCCCAGCGCCGGAAGCGGGCATCGTCGGTGGCCAGCAGGGCCGCCAGGCCGCCCCCGGCCGAGTGGCCCAGCAGGAACAGCCGGTCCGGGTCGCCGCCGTAGTCGGCAATGTGGCGGCGGGTCCAGATGACGGCCCGGGCGCAGTCGTCGGCCATCTGGGGTACGTGCACGGCGGGCGCCAGCCGGTAGCTTATCACCACGGCCACCACGCCCTGCTTGGCCAGGCGCCGCCCCACAAACGAGTACAGGTTCTTGCTGCCGCTGTCCCAGTTGCCGCCATGAATGAACACCACCACCGGGTAGGGCCGGGCGGCGCGGGCTTTGGGTGCGTACACATCGAGCAGCTGCCGGCCGGCGCCGTAGGCCGAGTCGGTGGCCGGCACGTAGGCAATATCGGCGGTGCGGCGGCTGGGGCGGGCCACGCTGTACTCGGTAGCAACGGCCAGCAGCACTGCCGTAAGCAGCAGGGCCGGCAGCAGCCGCAGGAAAAGAAAACGCATCGGGCAGGAGAAAAACGAGGAAGCAGCAAGCGGCCGCCACGGGCAGCACCACAGCGCAGTTACGACGGGACCCGCGGGCCGGATTGCCACGGCTGGGGCCCTTACGGCCGCGGCAGCCGGCAGGTTGGGCCCGGCCGGGCCCTTGGGGGCAGGGTTGGGGCGGCGGGCGTATCTTTGGCAGGCAGCGGCACCGGTTAAGCCAGCCGCAAGCCTTCCTACCGCTATTTTCCTGTTCGATGAAACTCCCGATTTCCTCCCTTCTTCTCGCCGCGCTTCTGCTCGGGGCCGGACTGCAGCCGGCGTTGGCCCAGCGGAAGGGCAAGGCCGCCAAAACGGCCGCCGCCGGTGCCACCCGCGAGGCCGTGCTCAGCAGCCGCAGCCAGCCGCTGTTCGGCGGCCTTTCGGCAGTGCAGGCCGAGCAGGCCCTGGGCCCGGCCACGGTAACCGGGCTGGCCGGCAGCTTCCCCTCGCGGGCCGAAGCCAGCCAGTTCTTCAGCCGCAAAGGCTACGAGTACCTGGCCGAAAACCAGCGCGATACGGCCGCCTACCGCTTCAACCTGGCCTGGGTGCTCGACCCCAACAATGCCGAGGCCTACCACGGCCTGGGCGTGGTGGCCAGCAGCAACCCAACGCCCGACCAGTCGATTGAGCTGCTGGAAAAGGGCTTAGCGCTGGCTCCTGCCAACTCGCCGCTGCTCGCCGATCTGGGCACGAGCTACCTCATCCGCTACGAGCAGGGCAAGAAGAAAAAGGACCTGAAAACCGGCACCGAGCTGCTGCAGAAAGCGACCACCCAGGACGCCGCCAACGCCGCCGCCTGGCAGCAGCTGGCCCGCGCCTACTACTACCAGGAGCAGTACGCCGAAGCCTGGGACGCCGTGCACAAAGGCCAGAGCACCAGCGTTGCCTCGGTTGACTTCAGCCTGATTGCCGACCTGCTCACCCACCTGCCCGACCCCAAAGGCACGTTTAAGTAACCACATTGAGCGGCAAGCCATCAGCTACAAGCTGATGTTGAATGTCAGCTTGTAGCTGGCCGCTTGTAGCTTTGGCTAGTAGCTTGCCGCTAATCCGCAGACAATCATTTACGGCCGGTTTCCGTTAGAGGCGCATCGGGCTGCCGGGCTTTTGGCGCGGCCGGCCCTTCATTTTGCTTTCTGACTTCGTGACCCTTCGCTCCTTTCTGCCCGCGGCGGCCCTGCTGCTCACAACGGCCGCTACGCATTCGGCCCTGGCTCAGTCGCTAAGCCCCGAACGCCGCCCCCGCCACTACGACAAGCAGGGCCGCCTGTATTACAAAGGGCCCGTGCGCTTCACGCTGGGCGGCGGCGTGGGCTACTACAACGGCGACCTGACCAGCCGCCTGGGCGACCAGTTTCTGGGTCCCAGCCTGAGCGCGGGCCTGCTCTACCAGTTTCATCCGCACTGGCAGGTGGGCGGCGAGGTGTCGTACCTGCAGCTCGGGGCCAAGGACTACCTGCCCGAGCGCGGCCTGGCTTTCCAGGGCAAGAACGGGGTGGGCACGGCCTTCGTGCGCTGGGAGCCCCTCACCGATCCGGGTGCCTACTCGCTGCCGGCCGGGCAATCGGCCCTCATCAAGCCCTACCTGAAAGTGGGTGTCGGGCTGGCACTGTACAGCCCCAAAGCATACCGGGGCACCGAGCGGCCCAGCGGCAACCTCACGCCCGCCTACCTCAAGCCCGAACGCTACGACTACCCCGCCCTGGCCCTGACGCTGCCGGTGGGCGTAGGGGTCACGGTGCGGCTCACCTCGCGGCTCAACGCCTCGCTTGAGGGTTCCTACTCGCTCACGACCACCGATCAGCTCGACGACATCAGCACCTTTATTCCTACCGGCTCCGAGTCGAGCCGTTCGGCCTCCTCGCTCAACGACAACTACGGTCAGCTGGAGCTTAAGCTGGAATACGCGCCCTGGGCCCGGTGATTTTGAGCTGTTAGCTGCTAGCTGAATTGACAAGGTAAATTGGTAGGCAGAACGTCATTCAGAGCGCAGCGAAGAATCTCGCTTGAATTTGTCCAACGTCTGTTCGAGCGAGATTCTTCGCTCCGCTCTGAATGACGTTCTGTACACCAAATTAGCCTGTCAGTTCAGTTAGCTGTTAGCTGTTAGCTGTTAGCTGTTAGCTGTTAGCTGTTAGCTGTTAGCTGGAATACGTAGCGCTGCTTATTGGTTGCCTTCAGGAAATTGCTGACACCATTGCTAACGAAAAAGGCCCGCCGATTGGCGGGCCTTCTCTTTGTGCGTTGCAGCCGTTGACTGCCGAACGGAAGCTAACAGCTAATAGCTCTCAGCTAACAGCTTAAATTAAAGCTACTGCTTCACGAACCGCTCGTGGAAGGTCTTCTGCCCGTCGGAGACGGTGAGCAGGTAGATGCCGCTGGCCAGATTGGCCACGTCCAGCTGACCGTTCTCGAAGCGCACGTTGGCCACGCGGGCCCCGCGCAGGTCGGTAACGACGGCCGATACGGCCGGAGCTTTGCCCGCCAGCACAATGTTGACCACGCTGGCCGCCGGGTTAGGATACAGCGTCAGGGCTTTCTCGAAGCTGTTGCTGCCGAGCGAGGCACTCTGGGCCGCTACGGTTGCGCCGGCGCCCGCCGTCAGGCCGGCTCCGCCGCTGATGTTAACGGTGTAGTCTTCGGTTTCGCCGTAGCTGAAGCTGCCGCAGCTGGTGGTGGCGGCATTGTCGCTCAGCACCACGCGCATGCGCGTGGCCCCGCTCCGGGCCGTGGAAGGCACGGTGAAGGTGGCCGACAGCGTGGCGCTGCTGGCCGAAGAGCCCGACACCACCGTTTCGCCGGCGTCGGAGAAGTCACCGTCCTGGTTGTAGTCGATGTAGACGCGCCAGTTTTCGGTGTAGGCCGTCGAGGCAAAACCGGCCGAGATGTTGATGGTCTGCGATGAGCCGGCGGCGATGCTGGTGCTGCTGGCCGTGCCGTTGTAGTAGCCACCATCGGCGCCCGAAGTGCGGTTGATGGAGCCCAGCTTCACCAGGTCAATCCACTCGTAGCTCACGTTGCTGCCCTTGCTGGTGCAGTACGTCACGCCGGTCGGCGGCGGGGTAGTACCACCGCCACCCGAAGCGGCGCCCACGCCCACGGCGTACCAGGCGTTGGTAACGGCCGTCACCTGGGCCGAGCCGGCCCCGAACAAATCGGTAGCCGCCGAAATGGCGGCCGTGCGGGCCTGGGCATAGGTCGAGGAAGCCGTCAGGTACACGCTTTCGGTACGGTAGGCAATTTTAGCGGCGTTGCTGATGCCCAGGCCGGTTACCGAGTAGGCGCTGCCGATGTCGTTGGTGCCCGAGCCGCCCTGGCTGAGCAGGTAGAACCAGTAGTTAAGCACGCCCGAGTTGGTGTGCACGCCGCCCTGGTCGTTGGCATTGGAGGGCGAAGAGGTAGTGGCTTTCCAGTACGTGCCCTTGTAGGTGTCGGGCTGGCCATACTGATTGGGGTTGCTCATCGAGCGCAGGGCCCCGCCGTTCTTCATAATCTGCTCCCCAATGTCCCAGGTGCTCTTGCCGGTCAGGCCGTAGTCGGCCACCGCCTTGGCCTCCACGCAGGCGCCCCAGATGTCGGAGAAGCCCTCGTTCATGGCGCCCGACTCGTTGGCGTAGGTGAGGTTGGCGGTGCTTTCGCACACGGCATGGCCGATTTCGTGGCCGCACACGTCGAGGGCCGTCAGGGGTTTGAAGGTGCTGGCCCCGTCGCCGTAGGTCATCACCGAGCCGTTCCAGTAGGCATTTTCGTAGCCGGCCCCGCCGGGCTGGTCATCAAAATGCACGTAGCTCTTGATTTTGGCCCCGGCGTTGTTGTAGGAGTTGCGGTTGTGCACCGTCTTCCAGTAGTCGTAGGTGGCCTGGGCGCCGAAGTGGGCGTCGCCGGCCACGTTGTCGAAGTTGGCGTTGTTGTACTCGGCGGCCGTCCAGTTGTTGTCGTTGTCGATGAAGTCGGTGGCGGCCGTGTAGCTGTTGCCTTTCTTGCAGTTGTAGGTTTCGATGCCCAGGCCGCGGGTGGCTTCGCGCAGGTAGTAGCCGCCGGTGGTGGTGCCGGTGGCCATAGTGCGGGTGCCGCTGTAGGCCGTGGCGAAGGTGCCGGTGGCGGCCGCGTGCTTGATGATGGCGTCCTGCGAAATCACGCGGCCCGAGTGGGCATCGACGTAGATGTAGGCCCGGCTGACGGGTGCCTTGGCATACACGTTGAACTTCCAGGCCAGGGCCGGCTGGCCACTGGTTTCATCGCGCATCACCACCAGCTCGCCCCGGGGCTTGTAGGTGGCATTGGGGTTGGCCTGCTGCTGCTTCAGGCCGGCTTCCTCGCGGGCATCCTGCCACATGTACTCCTTGGCGCCCACGAAGGCCATGGCCCGCTGCAAACCGGTGGCGGCGTCGAGCGAGGGCGTCACGTTCAGGTTATCCACCTTCTCCATCTGCCCGCTGATGCTTTCCACGTTGCCCTGCCGGGCGTGCACTGCGTAAATGGCATGCTCTACCTTGATGCCTTTGTAGTACTGCTGAAACTTCTCGTGCACGAAGCCCAGCTCATCGGCCTGGGTGCCGGCCGACAGCAGCTCGTCGGAGCTGCTGAGTGCCAGCTCCTGGCGCAGCACGGCTGCCGCGTCGCTGAGCTTATAGGCATTGCCGGCGGCCTTGAACTGCACCATATAAGGGGTGCCGTTGTCGCGCAGGCTCTTACTTTGAACCCGCGAATAATCCTGGGCGAAGGCGGCCGATGAACTGAGGCCGCCCAGCAACAATAGTGCTGCTACCGAGTATTTGTTGTGCATAGGTTGGGGTTGGTTGTGGAAGTGAACGGTTGAACAAAAGGAAGAGCGGCAATGTGAAAAGAAGCTCAATCCGTTCTGCAAATTATACTTTTATCAATATACCATGTATTTAGTTAAAATATTTATCATATAACAGCATTTTACTTGAAGTTATTGCTATTAAAAATTAATAGTTGTTCATTTTACAACAGCATGAAAATCAGTTCAATAACAAGTATAAGCTGCCTTTTTACACAACAAGGCTCCCAAAATAGCCCGGCACAATAGCCTGAATTTTAAACATTTCAAGATACGTACATGAAAACTTCACCTGATCTTCATCTGTCCCGCTGGAGCCTCGCGGGCCAGACAGCCGTAGTAACCGGCGCCTCCAAAGGCATCGGGGCGGCCGTGGCCGCCGAGTTGTTGGCGCTGGGCGCCACGGTAGTAGCGGTGGCCCGCACCGCCGCAACCCTGGAGCAGCAGGTAGCCGAGTGGCAGCAGCAGGGCCTGCCCGCCCATGCCCTGCCCGCCGACGTGAGCACCCCCGCCGGCCGCACCACCCTGCTGGCCGAAATAGCCGAGCGTTGGCCCCAGGTCCATATCCTCGTCAACAACGTGGGCACCAACATCCGCAAGCCCACCCTCGACTACACCGACGACGAGTACCGGCAGCTGCTGGCCACCAACCTCGATTCGGCCTGGGAGCTGAGCCGGGGGCTGCACCCGCGGCTGGTGGCGGCCGGGGGCGGCAGCATCGTTAATATCTCGTCGGTGGCGGGCCTTGTGCACGTGCGTACCGGCGCCATCTACGGCATGACCAAGGCCGCGCTGGTGCAGCTCACCCGCAACCTGGCCGTCGAGTGGGCCGGCCATAATATCCGCGTCAATTGCGTGGCCCCCTGGTACATCCGCACCCCGCTAGCCGAAACGGTACTCAAAAACGACGATTTCCGCGCCAGCGTGCTGGCCCGCACACCCATGGGCCGCGTGGGCGAGCCCGAGGAAGTGGCGGCCGCCGTGGCCTTCCTCTGCCTGCCCGCCGCCGCCTACATCACCGGCCAGACCCTGGCCGTCGACGGCGGCTTTACGGTGAACGGGTTCTCGTAAGAAGCTAGGCTGTTAAGCAAAACGTGTCATGCTGAGGCCACGAAGCATCTCGCGTGCAATGCTAACCCGGTCGCCAGGATTACCATTGCACGCGAGATGCTTCGACTACGGCTGCGCCTTTGCTCAGCATGACATAGTTAGTTATCCGTTCACCGAGTCACTCATTCACTCAGCTGCCGCAGCGCCTGCTCGTAGCGGGGCAGGGCCTGGGCATCTGAGGCCAGGTAGAGGAAGGGTTCGATAAGCTCCAGCTCCATCAGCAGCAGCTCGCCGTCCTGGTCGAGGCCATCGACGCGGGCGTAGAGGCAACCGGGCGCGAACTGCTGCACGATGTGGTCGGCGGCCTGGCGCAGGTGGGCGGGCGCCGGGCGGGGGGCAATGGCGCCGCCCAGGTAGTGCTGCACCCGGAAGTCGCCGGCCTTGGGCGTTTTGAGCACCGCGTGGCTGAACTCGCCCCCGTAATAGAGCAGCGACCATTCGCCCTCCTCCTGAATGCGCGTGAGGAAGGGCTGAGCCAGGAAATCCTCGTAGGCCACCAGCTCCGTTAGCTGGGGCTGGCGCACGGCCGTTTCGTGGCGGCCGATGATGAACGTGTTTTTGGCGCCGCCGCTCACGGCCGGCTTCACCACAATCTGCTCCTGGCCCATTTCTTCGAGCAGGGCGGCGGCGTCCACGGCCTCGCCGCGGGGCAGCAGGCGGGTGGGCACGATGCGCACGCCGGCCTGCTCCATCTCCAGCAAATACCGCTTGTTGGCGTTCCAGCGCACCACGCTCACGGGGTTGAGCAGGCGCACCTGTGCGCGCTCCAACACATCGAGCCAGTGCATAAACTCCTCCACCCTATCAAAATAATCCCAGGGCGACTTGAGCAGCACCACGTCGTAGCGGTTCCATTCCACGGCCGGGTTGCTCCAGATGCGGGGCTCCACGTCGTGGCCCTGCGCGCGCAGGTAGCGCGTGAGCAGGGCGTCTTCGTCATCCACGTTGGGGGCGCCGTACTGGGCCAGGCTTTCGCAGGTTACAAGGGCAATATTCATCGCAGATTTTCGCAGATTTTTGCGCTGATTACGCAGATTCGTTTCGGAGGCTGGTGCTGTCTCACCGGTGGCCAGCACCGCAGGCGGTGTCATGGCCCCAAAGCTATCAGCTAAAAAGCTTTTCAGCCAGCAGCTCAAGAAACCTCACTTTCCGTTCAGGTAATCCAGCGCCAGAGTAGCCAAGGTGCGCACGCCCAGGGTCAGGCCGCTTTCATCGACGAAGAAGCCGGCCGTGTGGTGGGGCGCGGTGGTCGCGGGGTCGGTGCCTTTGGGCATGCCGCCCACGAACACGAACAGGCCGGGCACTTTTTCCTGGTAGAAAGCAAAGTCTTCGGCCCCGGTTACGGCCTTTTGGATGGTAACGTTGGCCGGGCCGGCGGCGCGCTCCAGGCTGGGCACCATGCGACGGGTCAGGGCCGGGTCGTTGTAGGTGATGGGGGCGTAGTTGGTGATGTCGACTTCGGCCGTGGCGCCGGCGCTTTCGGCAATGCCGGTGGCCGTGCGGCGCACCGCCGCCCACACCTTCTGCTGCATGTCTTTGTTGAGGCAGCGGATAGTGCCGGTCAGCTCCACCTGCTCGGGGATGATGTTGTTGCGCACTCCCCCGTGCACCATGCCCACAGTCAGCACCACGGCATCTTCCGTCAGCTCGGCCTGGCGGCTGACGATGGTTTGCAGCCCCAGGATAATCTGAGCGGCCGTTACCACCGGATCAACGGCCAGCCAGGGGTAGGCGCCGTGGGCCGATTTGCCCTTCACTTTGATACTGAACACGTCGGACGAGGCCATTTCGCCGCCCGGCCGGTAGCTCAGCCGGCCCACCTCGGTCTGGGCCTGAATATGCAGTCCGAACACGGCATCGACCTTGGGGTTTTCGAGCACGCCCTCCTTCACCATGAGCCGGGCGCCCCCTTCGATGCCCGGCAGGGAGCCTTCTTCGGCGGGCTGGAAGATAAACTTGACGGTGCCGGGCAGGTCTTTTTTCATTTTCACCAGCACCTCGGCCGCGCCCAGCAGCATGGCTACGTGGGTGTCGTGGCCGCAGGCGTGCATCACGCCCACCTGCTGGCCGTTATAGTCGGTGCGCACTTTGGAGGCGAAGGGCAGGCCGGTGGTTTCGGTGACCGGCAGCCCGTCCATATCGGCGCGCAGGGCCACTACGGGGCCGGGGCGGCCGCCCTTCAGCAGGGCCACCACGCCGGTGCGGGCCACACCGGTTTGCACTTCCAGGCCCAGTTTGCGCAGGTGGTCGGCCACGAGGGCGGCGGTGCGGGTTTCCTGGTTGCCCAGCTCGGGGTGCTCGTGCAGGTCGCGCCGCCAGGCAATTACCTGGGTCTTCTCCTGCTCGGCCAGCTGGGCCACGCGGGCTGTAAGGTCGGCGGAGGTGGCGGGCTTGCCCTTTTGGGCGCAAACCGGGCCGGCGGCCACAAGCGTCAGGGCCAGTACGGCGGCCAGGGAGTAGCAGTTTTTCATGGGCAGCAGATAAGAAAACGGCGGATAGCCGCCGCCCGGGGCCGACGACGCAGGCCAATATACGCTACCTGCCACTGCTGCCGCAACTGCCGGCCGGTGCCGGCCGCCAGCGGCTGCTTTGCGCTACTTTTGCCGGCCATGCTTCCCCCCGATTTTCCCGCCTCTGCGCCCCCCAGCCCAACCGCCAACCCAGCGGCCGATGTAGCGGCTCCGCCCTTTACCTGGCCCGCCGCCTGGCGGCGACCAGCCTTCCGGGCGCGGCTGGGGCTGGTGCTGGGGTTGCTGCTCGGGCTGGCCAGCCAGCTGCCGCGCTACTTTGCCTGGGTGCAGGCCCGCCCCGGCCACCTGCTGCCCGACCCGCTGCTGGCCCGACTGCCCGCCCACGACGTATCACGTGCCATTTTCGCGGTGATTTATGCGGGCATTGCGCTGGGCATGACCACGCTGCTACCCCGACCGGCGCGGCTGTTGCGGGCACTCTGGGCCTACCTGCTGCTACACCTGCTGCGCTGCGGCACGCTCTGGCTGCTGCCGCTGGAGCCGCCATCGGGCCTGGTGCTGCTGCGCGACCCGCTGGTCGATGCGCTTATTTATGCCGCCCCCGCGCCCATTACCAAAGACCTGTTCTTCTCGGGCCACACCGCCACGCTGCTGCTGCTGGCCCTGGCCGTACCGCCCGGCTGGCGCCGCCAGGCGCTGCTGGCTGGCACCGTAGCCGTGGGGGCGCTGGTACTGGTGCAGCACGCCCACTATACTTACGACGTGCTGGCCGCCCCGCTGTTCGTGTGGCTGGCCTGGCAGGGCAGCCGGCGGTTGAGCGTGAGTAGTGAGTAGTGAGTAGTGAGTAGTGAGAAACGGTACGGGAAACGGGCAATAAAAGAACGTCATTCTGAGCAGCGCGAAGAATCTCGCGTGCCAAAGTAATCCTATCATTAGGAGTTAGCATGGCACGCGAGATTCTTCGCTCCGCTCTGAATGACCGGCGTTTTCTCACATCTACCTACTCCCCTTCTTCCTCCCGAACTCCCCTTCCTTCCTACTCTCCCTTCGTCTCATAAATCCCCGCCGCAATGCGCTCGGTGAGGCTTTTGGGGACGAAGCGGGTGAGCGTGGCGGATATGCTGTTGAGGGCGCCGGGAATAACTTCGGCCTGGCCGGCCAGCAGGGCCTCGATGCCGGCTTTGGCGACGGGCTCGGGCAGCATGGCAACCCGGTTGGCCTTGGATTGCAGCTCGGCGCTCATGCCGGCGCGGTCGGTGAAGCTGGTGTCGGTGGAGCCGGGACTGAGGCAGCAGACCGACACGCCGGTTTCGCGCAGCTCGTAGCGCAGGCCCCGGCTGAAGCTGAGCACGAAGGCCTTGCTGGCCGCGTAGAGCGTGAAGGTGGGCACGGCCTGGTAGGCGGCAGTGCTGGCCACGTTGAGAATGTAGGCCTGGGGGGCGCGGTGCAGGGCCGGCAGCAAGCGGTGGGTAAGGGCAACGGGCAGCTGCATATTCAGGTGCAGCATGCTTAGCTGGCTGCTCAGCGGCAGTTCCTCGAAGCGGCCCCAGATGCCGTAGCCCACGTTGTTTACCAGCACCGTCAGCTCGCCGGGCTGGGCCAGGGCCCAGGCGGCCAGGTCCTCGTCGGCGTTAGGCGAAGCCAGGTCGAGGGCCAGGGTGTAGGCTTCGCGGCCCAGCTGGCGGGCTTCGGTGGCCACCTGCGCCAGGTCGGTTTCGGAGCGGGCCGTGAGCAGCAGGTTGTAGCCGCGGCGGGCCAGCTCCAGGGCCAGCGCCCGGCCAATACCACGCGAGCCACCAGTAACAAGGGCAGTTTTCAAGGTGAGATAGTGAAATGGTGAGGTGGTGAGTTTGATGTTTAGGCGGCGCGGGGAGTGCAAATGGCGCAAGCAGGGCCGTTGAACGTCAACTCACCATTTCACTAGTTCACCGCCATCTACTTCACTAGGTGCAGAAAGCGCAGGTAGAAGGGCGTGGGGCTGTGCTCGTGCTTGGGCTCGTACTTGCCGGCCAGAATGGGCACGTACATCACGCGGCGGCGCGAGGCCTCGCCCACCAGCGGCGAGCGGGCCACCCGGTGCCACATGCGGCCGTCGTGCACGGTCAGGTCGCCGGGCTCGGTTTCGATGATAATTTCGTTCGGGTCGGGGCCCACGTCTTTGTAGTACTTCTTGCGGAACAGGATGTCGCGCAGGCTCTGGCGGTGGGTGCCGGCCAGCACCCGCAGGCCGCCGTTGGTAGCCGGCGTGCCGTCGAGGTGCACGCCCACGTTCAGCATAGGACCGATTTTCTTGCCATAGAACACGTCGCGCAGCGAGTCGGTGTGCCAGCCCATCTGCGAGAACTCCGAGCCCTCCATGTTCACGTAGTGGTTGATGACGAGGCCGTCCTTCTCGTTTTCGCCCACCCGGCCGCCGGGCGCTTCCAGCAGCGGAAACAGGGCTGTGAAGCGGGGGTCCTGCAAAAACTCGTGCAGCACGGGACTGTGGTGCGAGGCGAAGGCAAACCGCTGCACAATGGGCGCCCCATCGACGTCCTTGCCGTACTTGATGGGCACGCCGTTTACTTTCTTTACCTCATCGGCCAGCCAGCGCTGCTGCACCTGCTCGGAAGCGCGCAGCAGCTCGGCCACCGTGTCGGGGCTCACGAAGCCCCGGAAATGCAGAAAGCCGTATTCTTGGAAAAAAGCCAGCTGCTCCGGGGTTAGCCGGTCGGCCAGCGTGAAGCGCGGATAAGGAACAGATAAGGGCATAGAGTAAAACGAGTTGACGACCGCCCGGTTAAGCGGGTGCAAAGATACGCCGACTGGCGGGTTAGTTTCAACGGCTCGGCCCGTTGGGTGGCCGGGCCCGAACCGGCAAGCTGGCCGGTGGGGAGTGAAGAACGCGTGAATCAACCGGTTGGGTGGGGTTTGGTTTAGCCAAAGTGCCTATCTTCGCCGGGTGAGGCTACGGTCGGCACTCACTTTCCCCGCCCATGAAACGAGTGCTGCTTTTGCTGCTGGTACCAGTGCTGCTGCTGCCATTGGCGGCCCGGGCCCAGGCCACCGAGGCCCGGCTGGTGCCCTTCCGGCAGGGCCGCCACTGGGGCTACGCCGACCGCCGGGGCCGCCTGGTGCTGCCCGCCCGCTACGACGAGGCGGGCCCCTTCGCCGACGAGCTGGCTTGGGTACGCATAGGCACCCTGTACGGCTACATCGACGGCAGTGGCAGCCCCGTTACGCCAATCCAGTACGAGCAGGCCGGTAACTTCTGCGACAACCGGGCTACCGTCAGACTCGGCGGCGAAACCTTCGCCATCAACCCTGCCGGCCGCCGGCTGCCCCCCGACGAGGTGCCGGCCGACAAGGAGGAGGACCCGCTCGAACAGGGCGACGTGGTGCGCGGCCCCGACGGCAAGGTGGGCTTCCGCTTCACGGTGGGCGCGGCGCGCGTGCCGGCCATCTACGACGAAATAAAGGACAACTACAACGGCCTGCTGCTGGTGCGCCAGGGCCCGAAGTGGGGCGTGCTCGACAGCCGCGGCAAGCTGGTGCAGCCCGTGCAGTACGACTCGGTGCGCCGCGGCGGCAGCCCTCTGCTGGTGGCCGTGCACCAGAACGGCCGCTGGGGCTACCTCGGTCCCGAAGGCCACCGCCTCATCGAGCCGCGCTACCTGCGGGCCGCGCCGTTCTTCGGCGGCGTGGCGCGGGTGCAAACGCCCTCGGGCAGCATCGGCTACATCGACACCGAGGGCCGCGAGTTCTGGACCGACGAGGAGCCCACGAGTTCCAAGTAGCCGGGTGCGGGCACGCACCTTGGAGCAGCGGCGCGGTGGTGTATTAGTAGCTGCTTGTTGCGGCCGGCGCGTTGCTGAACGGCAGCTTCCTGCCCGGCCGGCAAAACGACCGTTCCGGAACGACTCCCGTATATTCCCATCACCTTCAGCGCTAAGTACCATGAACGTCGTCCGACTTCTGCTGGGCCTGTTGCTATTGCGTGCCCTGCCTGCCATTGCGCAGGTAGCGCCGGAGAAGCCGAGGCCGCTGTTGCCTGTCGGTTTTTCGGGCGACGACCCGTTGTGGCACTGCTCCGGCTGTCAGTATCCGGTGTACAAGGACGGCGGTACCGGTGGGATGATGTGGGCCATCAGCCAGAACCTGCGCTTTCCGCCTGGTCTTCAAACAGATGGCCGGGTATTCGTGCAGTTTACCATCGATACGACTGGCCAGGTACGGAACGTCATCGTAAAGCGGGCTTTTTATCCGGAGGCCGACTCGAATGCGGTGCAGACCGTCAGGCTACTGGGTCGCTTCACGCCGGCCCTGGACCCGCAAGGACGGCCCATGGCGGCAAAACTGATTATTCCCATCACCTTTAGCATCAAGTAACATGCGCTTCATCCAATCAGCCCCTGACCAGTTCCCGCTCCTGTTGCCCCGCACGGGCCGGCGCCCGCAGCTGCGGCAGTTTCTGGGGGCGCTGGCGTTGGTAGACGGGTTGGGGCTGGGCGCGCATGGAGCCGTGGGCCAGGTGAAGAAGGCAACACCTGCGACGCCCCTAACAACCGCAGCGCCAAAGAATGGCTCCACCACGGCCGACCAGATTTTTGAAGAAGTGGAATAGGACCCGGTTTTCCAGAGTGGGTGGGAATAGATGTAGAAATTCATTAGCACCAACATTCGCTATCCGCGCGACTTGACCGAAAGCGGGAAAGTATTTGTGCGGTTCACTATTGATGCGGAAGGCAAGCAGCAGAATGTCCGGGTTGTGAAAGGGTTTGACCCCTATGCCGATGCGGAGGCCTTGCGCGTTGTCAGCCTGCTGAAATCGTGGACTCCCGGCACTAAGAATGGCAAGCCCGCAGCCGTTGAGTACAACATTCCCATTATGTTCAACTACACCGAAGAATAGGATGAACTTCGCCCGGCTGCTACTGTGTCTGTTGCTGTTGAGTTGTGGCCGTGGACAAGATGTGTCAACTACTGACTCACCCCGTCAGCCACCCCAAACGGTAATTAAAACTGCCGAATCGCAAAACACAGGTGCTCAAAAGGAATCCCAACCGTCTGCAAAGCCAATTTTTATCGACTGCTTCGGCCCTGGCGTGGGAACACCGGTTTTTAAAGGCGGTAATGATAGTTTGATTGCTTTTCTAACCCGACATGCGCAGTGGCCCGAGGGCCTACCCCTTTCCACTACAGGGAAGGTTTACGTTCGGGTAATGGTTGATGAGCATGGCGAAATAAGTGGTTCCAGCGTTTTAAAAAGCCTGCATCCGCTAGCCGACGCGGAGGCCTTACGATTGGCTGGATTATTAGGTGGGCATTTTACACCAACGGGCCGCAAAGGGCGAGCTGATGCACTTAGTTACATCATTCCCATCACCTTCAGCGCCAAGTGAGATGCGTAACCAATTGTTGCTGCTGTGCCTGTTGCTGCTGAATGGCTTTTCTGCCGCCGCTCAAGTTGTAGCGCCGTTTCAAGTGCCGACCACTGCTATTAAAATAACGGAGTTGAATAGCACCTCTAATACTATTCTTGATATTCAGGCGTCGGGGGGGATGTATCATCACTGGCATAAGGGGTGTGATGAAAAATCACCGGTTTTTAAAGGTGGAAATGATAGCCTTGTGATCTTCCTGCAACGAAATGCTCAGTGGCCTGATAGCTTGGCTCGTTTTATCAAGGGGAAAGTGCGTGTTCAGTTTATCATCGATGAGTGCGGGAATGTCCGCACCCCCCGCGTCGTGCAAAGCCTGAATCCGCTGGCAGATGCGGAGGCTTTACGGCTGGTAAGGTTACTGAGCGGCCGTTTCACGCCGGGCAGCCTTGACGGCCGGTCCTGGGCTGTTGGAATCATATTGCCGGTAACCTTCAGTGGCTCGGATGCGGAATCAGGAAAACCGGATAAATAAGCCTTGCCTTCCACCCGCTGCCCCCGGCCTCTCTCCGAAAACATTCCTACTTTACTATCGGCAATTCCTAACGCCCTAACGCCCGCCCCTATGGTTTTCACGCCCAGCCCCCTGCTGCTGAAGCTGCTCTACACCCGCGGTAGCCTGCGCAACACGCCCGAGGGCGTAGCTTTCAGCATCAAAAACCGCCTCGACACGGTGCGCATCACCCGCATCGACCACGTGCAGATTGACGACCGGCGGCTGGGCGTGGGCGAAATTGCCATTGACCTGGGCGAGGGCGACATACGGCCGGCCGTGGTGTTCAACGCCGACAGCGCGGGCTTCACGCTGCCGGTAGGTCAGTCGGCCACGTTCTACCTGGCCACCGACCAGCTCACCGAGGGCCTGCACACCATTCAGGTGCAGTTCGCCGCCGACCCCTTCGGCGACCTGAACGTGGAAGTCGAAGATAGCATCACGCTCACGCCCGACAACCGCCCCCGCATCCCGCGCTCTAGCCAAGATGATTACTCCGACGAGGCCATCCGCAAGCGCCAGGACTTTGCCGAGGAGTTCACGGGCCAGCAGTTCGAGCACCTCAAGCAGTACTCCTTCGATGCCCACGCGTTGCAGGGCAACTGCGAACATTTCACGGGCATCGCCCAGATTCCGGTGGGGCTGGCCGGGCCGCTGCACGTCAACGGCGAGCACGCCCAGGGCGACTTTCTGATTCCGCTGGCTACCACCGAGGGCACGCTGGTCGCCAGCTACAACCGCGGCATTCAGCTGCTCAACCTCAGCGGCGGCGTCAAGTGCACCGTCATCGGCGACGCCATGCAGCGGGCCCCGGTGTTTGTGTTCGATGATGCCCGCGGGGCCCGTGACTTCGGGCGCTGGGTGGAGGAAGAAATAGCCCGCATCCGGCCCGAGGCCGAAAGCACCTCCAGCATCGCCAAACTCCAGTACATCGACACTTACCTGAGCAACAAATTCGCCTTTTTGCGCTTCAACTACAGCACCGGCGACGCGGCCGGCCAGAACATGGTGGGCCGCGCCACCTTCGCCGCCTGCTCCTGGATTCTGGAAAACTACAAGGGCGCCCCCATCCGCCATTTCTACCTCGAATCCAACTTCGCCACCGACAAAAAGGCTTCCCAAATCAACGTAATGCGCACCCGCGGCAAGCGTGTGGTGGCCGAAGCCGTCATTCCGCGCAACTTGCTCCAGCAGCGTATGCGCGTGACGCCCGAGCAGCTGGCTTATCACGGGCAGGTAAGCAACGTGGGCGCGTTCATGTCGGGGGCCAACAACAACGGCGCGCACTCGGCCAACGGCATCACGGCCCTGTTCATCGCCACCGGCCAGGACGTAGCCAACGTCAGCGAGTCATCGGCGGGCGTGTTCTACTCCGAAATCACGCCCGAGAAAGACCTCTACATCAGCATCACCATCCCGAGCCTGATTGTGGCCACCCACGGTGGCGGCACGGGCCTGGCTACCCAGAACGAGTACCTGCGGATGCTGGGCTGCGTGGGCCGCGGCACGGTCAACAAGTTCGCCGAAATCGTGGCCGGCGTGGTGCTGGCCGGCGAGCTCAGCCTGGGCTCGGCCATCAGCAGCTCCGACTGGGTGAGCAGCCACGAGCAGTACGGCCGGAATCGGTGAGATAGTGAAATGGTGAGTTGATGTTCGAGGGGCCTACCGGCGCAAGCAGCGCAATCAGGTCCCTCGAACATCAACTCACCATTTCACTATCTCACTATCTCACCTTACGGCTTACGGGCTTTTACTTTGAACCGCTCGTCGGCGCGGATGGTCACGTCCTGGGCTAGCAGGCTGTTGAGCAGCACTTTGGTGGTGAGCGTATAGGAATCCTTGCTCAGGAACACGTCGAGCTTTTGGTTGGCGGGCTTCAGCGAAATGCTGTTTACGCCGGTGGGCACATTATCGAGCGAGGCCAGCAGGAACAGGTCGTTGCCGTTGGGGTCGGTGCTGATGTAGACTTCGATGCGCTTGAGGAAGTTGAAGTTCTGGGTGGTCGGGTTGGTGATGGTCAGCGTAAGCCGGTCGAGCGTCACGTCCTGCACGTAATCGGCGCTGGTGCCGTTGTTGGCATAAGTCGTTTTGCTGCTCGATGACACCTGCACCGGCGGTAACGGCAGCAACGAGCCCAGTGGCAGCGTCTTGGGTACAACCACCGTCTGCGAGTCCTCAACGTTGAACTCAAGCAAGTCGAGGATTTTCTTGCAGCTACCCAGTAGGGAAAGAGCCACGAGCAGCGGCGCGAGAAACAGGAGCTTTTTCATGGAGTCGGGAGGAGTTTGAGCATGTTTCTACGAAAACTGCGCCTCAGCGGGTGGCGAGAGTAAGAGATGAGCCGCGTGTCATTCTTCGCTCCGCTCAGAATGACATGCGGCTCACTTCTTGGTACTCACTTCTAGAACTACATCAGCAACTGCTCGGGTAAGCGCATGAGGTAGTCGCCGTAGCCGCTTTTGCGCAACGGCTCGGCAATGGTGCGGAGCTGGTCGGCGTCGATGAAGCCCTGGCGATACGCCACTTCTTCAATCGAGCCCACCTTCAGGCCCTGGCGCTGCTCCAGCACCCGCACGAACTCGCCGGCCTGCATCAGGCTCTCAAACGTTCCCGTATCGAGCCAGGCAGTGCCGCGGCCCAGGATGCCCACCTTCAGCTTGCCGCGGCGCAGGTACTCCTGGTTGACGTCGGTGATTTCGTACTCGCCGCGGGGGCTGGGCTTCAGGTCGCGGGCAATCTGTACCACGTCGTTGTCATAGAAGTACAGGCCCGGCACGGCGTAGTTGCTCTTGGGCTTGGCGGGCTTCTCCTCGATGCTGAGGGCCTTATTATTGGCGTCGAACTCCACCACGCCGTAGCGCTCGGGGTCGTGCACGTGGTAGGCGTACACCACGCCGCCCTCGGGGTCGTTGTTGCTCTTGAGCAGCTCCTCCATGCCTTCACCGTGGAAGATGTTGTCGCCGAGCACCAGCGCCACTTTATCGGTACCAATGAAATCAGCCCCCAGCACGAAGGCCTGAGCCAGCCCGTTGGGCACTTCCTGCACCACGTACTCGAAGCGGCAACCCAACTTCGAACCGTCGCCGAGCAGCTTTTTGAACTGCTCCTGGTCATGGGGCGTGGTGATGATGAGGATTTCGCGGATGCCCGCCATCATCAGAATCGACAGCGGGTAGTACACCATCGGCTTGTCGTACACCGGCATCATCTGCTTGGATACGGCCAGCGTGAGCGGATGCAATCGGGTGCCGGAACCGCCGGCGAGGATAATGCCTTTCATATCTGGGGTGTTAACGTCTTGAGTGAAAAAATATCATCCTGAGCGGAGCGAGGGACCTTATCACGTCTATGAGACTTGCTTCAACAATGTTGTGCAAACGTGACAAGGTCCTTCGCTGCGCTCAGGATGACAGATGGACTAATTACGCTCCGCAATAAACGCCTGATGGGTCTTGAACCAGTCCAGCGTCCTCTGCAGGCCTTCCTGAATCCGTACTTTCGGCTCGTAGCCGAGCAGGTTCCGGGCCTTCGAGATGTCGGCCAACGAGTCGCGAATGTCGCCGGCACGGTCGGGGCCGTACTCGGGCACGATGTCGGAGCCGGCTTCGGCCTTGAGGATGTTGAACAGGTCGTTGAGGGAGGTGCGGTCGGCTACGGCCACGTTGTAGACCTGGTTCACGGCCTCCTTATTGTCAACCAGCGCGGCCTTGATGTTGGCCTGCACGCAGTTCTCCACGAAGGTGAAGTCGCGAGTCTGGCCGCCGTCGCCGTTCATACGGGGCGGGCGGCCCTCCAGCACGGCATCAATGAAGAGCGGAATAACGGCCGCGTAGGCCCCGTTTGGATCCTGGCGTGGGCCGAAGATGTTGAAGTAGCGCAGGCCAATGATTTCCATGCCGTAGGTCTTACCAAACACATCGGCGTACAGCTCGTTGGCGTACTTGGTTACGGCGTAGGGCGACAGGGGCTTGCCGATCCGGTCCTCTACTTTGGGCAGGGCCTGATGGTCGCCGTAAGTCGAACTGCTGGCCGCGTACACAAACCGCTTCACGCCGGCCTCCTTGGCACCCACCAGCATGTTCACGAAGCCGCCCACGTTTACGTCGTTGCTCGTAATCGGGTCGTTGATGGAGCGCGGCACGGAGCCCAGCGCGGCCTGGTGCAGCACCACATCAATGCCCTGGCAGGCATCAATGCAGGTCTGCCGGTCGCGGATGTCGCCCTCGATAACGCGCAGGGCCGGATTGTCCGCAAACAGCGCCACGTTCTTGCGGAAACCGTTGGAGAAGTTGTCGAGCACGCGCACCTCTTTGGCACCGTACTTCAACAGGTATTCCACCAGATTCGAGCCGATGAAGCCGGCTCCGCCGGTAACGAGGAAGCTCAGGTTATCGAGCGGCCGGTCGTGAAAAGGAGTTTCGTACATTCTTCTTGGATAATCAGCACGTCATGCTGAGCTTGTCGAAGCATCTCTACCGAGCTAGTAATTCAACCATTGCAACGAAGCGGTAGAGATGCTTCCTTCGTCAGCATGACGTTTCTTCTGCCTTGATCTACCGGTTGTACTGCTTCTGGTAGTAATCCTGGTAAGCGCCGCTGGTTACGTTGTCGAGCCACTGCTGATTTTCCAGGTACCAGTCCACGGTCTGGCTCAGGCCCTGCTCGAACGTAACGGACGGTTTCCAGCCCAGCTCGTTCATGATTTTGCTGCTGTCGATGGCGTAGCGCAGGTCGTGGCCGGCGCGGTCGGTGACGAACTTTATCAGCTGGCGCGAGGTGCCTTGTGGTTTGCCGGTTTTCTCGTCGAGCGTGTCGCAGAGCAGGTGGATGAGTTCCAGGTTGGCCCACTCATTCACGCCGCCGATGTTGTAGGTTTCGCCCACGGTACCCTTATGGAACACGGCGTCGATGGCCGTGGCGTGGTCTTTCACGAACAGCCAGTCGCGCACATTTTCGCCCTTGCCGTACACCGGAATGGCTTCCCCGTTCTGAATGCGGTGGATGGCCAGCGGGATGAGCTTTTCGGGGAAGTGGTTGGGGCCGTAGTTGTTCGAGCAGTTGCTCAGCTTGATGGGCATGTGGTAGGTGTGGTACCAGGCCCGCACGAAGTGGTCGGACGCCGCCTTGGAGGCCGAGTAGGGCGAGCGGGGGTCGTAGCTGGTTTCCTCGGTGAACATCTCGGGGCCGAAGTCCAGCGAGCCGTACACCTCGTCGGTGCTCACGTGGTAGAACACCTTGCCCTCGTAGTTCAGCGGCTTCCACAGGTTTTTGGCGGCGTTCAGCAGGTGCACCGTGCCCAGCACGTTGGTTTTCACGAAGGCCAGCGGGTCGGTAATGCTCCGGTCGACGTGGCTTTCCGCGGCCAGGTGAATCACGGCGTCGGGTTCCTCGGTAGCGAACAGCTCGTCTACAAAAGCCTGGTCGGTGATGTCGCCCTTCACCAGCCGGTAGTTGGGCGCGGTTTCCACGTCGCGCAGGTTCTCCAGGTTGCCGGCGTACGTCAGCGCGTCCAGGTTCAGAATCTGGTATTCCGGGTACTTGGTCACGAAAAGGCGCACCACGTGCGACCCAATAAAGCCGGCCCCGCCGGTGATGATGATTTTCATGTCTTTAAGCTTTTAGCTGACAGCTGACAGCTGTTAGCTTTTTGTTGAAGGTCCGTTTGAACATAAAGCTGTCAGCTAACAGCTATTGGCTATCAGCTAAATGCTGCTGCCATTTCCACGAACTGGCCAGCGCCTCTTCCAGCGAAGCCGAGGTCTGGAAACCCAGGATTTCTACGGACTTGGTGACGTCGGCGTAGATGGCGGGCACGTCGCCGGGGCGGGGCGGGCCGATGCGGTAGTTGAGCTTGACGCCGGTGGCACGCTCGAAGGCCTGCACCACTTCCAGCACCGAGTTGCCGCGGCCGGTGCCCACGTTGAAGGTCTCCACCGTTTCGCCGGTGCCGGCCAGCAGGCGCTGCACGGCTACCACGTGGGCCTTGGCCAGGTCCACCACGTGCACGTAGTCGCGGATGTTGGTGCCGTCGGGCGTGTCGTAGGTGTCGCCGTTGATGGTCAGCTGCTCGCGGATGCCGGCGGCCGTCTGGGTCACGTACGGAACCAGATTCTGGGGCACGCCCAGCGGCAGCTCCCCGATTTTGGCCGAGGCATGAGCGCCAATCGGGTTGAAGTAGCGCAGCAGAATAGTGCGCAGCTTGTTGGCCGGCGCGGCGGCTACGTCACGCAGGATATCCTCGCACATCTGCTTGGTGGCGCCGTAGGGCGAGTTGGCCTGCTTGGTGGGCGTCTGCTCGGTTACGGGCAGCGCTTCGGGCACGCCGTACACGGTGCACGACGACGAAAACACCAGCGCCTCCACCCCGAACTCGCGCATCACCGTCAGCAGCGTCAGGAGCGAGCCCACGTTGTTCTGGTAGTACTCCAGCGGCTTTTCGATGGATTCGCCTACGGCCTTGTAAGCGGCGAAGTGAATCACCCCGCGCACGTTACCTTCCTCGGCAAACACGGCCCGCAGGGCCTCGGCGTCGTTGCAGTCGATGCGGTGCAGCGGCACCTTTACGCCCAGAATGCTCTCCACTCCATCCAGCGCCGACTCCCGCGAATTCACGAAGTTGTCAATGATAACCGGCTGAAAACCGGCCTCATACAACTCCACCACCGCGTGCGAGCCAATGTAGCCCGCCCCGCCCGTTACCAGTATTTTCGTTCTAGACATCTAGTTGTCAGTTGTTAGTTGTCGGTTGTTAGTTGTTAGTTGTTAGTTCCGTTCTGAAACTAACAACTAACAACTAACAACCGACAACTGATTTTACAGGCTCCAGTACTGCATCTGCTGCACCTTGCCGCGGAACAGGCCTTTGATATCCACCAGCACGGCGTCGTCGGAGGTTATCGACTGGAAGTAGGCTTCGTCGCACTCGGTGTAGGGCTGGTGGCTGACGGCGACTACTACGGCGTCGTAGTCAGTGCGCACCTCGGCGGCGGGCGTCAGGCGGAAGCCGTACTCGTGGAACAGCTCGTCGGAGTCGGCGTGGGGGTCCACGATGTCCACGTTCACCGAGAAGTTCTTGAGCTCCTGGATAACGTCGGCGACTTTGGAGTTGCGGATGTCCTCCACGTTTTCCTTGAAGGTGGCGCCCATCACCAGCACCCGGCTTTTGGCCACGTCCTTGCCCTTCTTGATAATCATCTGCACGGTTTTACGGGCGATGTAGGCGCCCATATTATCGTTGGTAGTGCGGCCCGAGAGAATCACCTTGGCATCGTAGCCCAGCTCCTTGGCCTTGTAGGTGAGGTAGTAAGGGTCGACGCCGATGCAGTGGCCGCCCACCAGGCCAGGCGAGAACCGGAGGAAGTTCCACTTGGTACCGGCGGCTTCCAGCACCTCGTAGGTGTTGATGTTCATGCGGTCGAAAATCATCGACAGCTCGTTCATGAGCGCAATGTTTACGTCGCGCTGGGTGTTTTCGATGATTTTGGCGGCCTCGGCCACCTTGATGGAGCTGGCCCGGTGCACGCCGGCTTTCACCACCAGCTCGTAGGTTTTGGCAATGTCCTCCAGCGACTCAGCGTCGCAGCCGGCCACCACTTTCACGATGCTGCTGAGCGTGTGCTCCTTGTCGCCGGGGTTGATGCGCTCGGGCGAGTAGCCTACTTTAAAGTCGCCGTTAGCGAAGCTCAGGCCCGAGTGCTTTTCCATCACCGGAATGCAGTCGTCCTCGGTGCAGCCGGGGTACACGGTGCTTTCGAACACCACGTAGTCGCCCTTCTTGAGCACCTTGCCCACCGAAGAGGACGCCCCGAGCAGGGGCCGCAGGTCGGGCTGGGCGTGCTCATCGATGGGCGTGGGCACGGCCACGATAAAGAACGTGGCCTCGCGCAGCACGTCGAGCGAGTCGGTGAACTCAATGTCGCAGCCCTCGAAGTCGGCGGCCACCAGCTCGCCGCTCGGGTCCACGTGGTTGCGCATCATCTCCACGCGCTTGGCGTTGATATCGAAGCCGATAACCTGAATTTTACGGGCAAACTCCAGGGCAATGGGCAGGCCCACGTAGCCGAGGCCGATAACGGCCAGCTTGGCCTGCTTGTTAACTAGTTGGTCGTACACGATATAGGGTCTTGGAAACTTGGGGTCTGAGGGGTCGGGAATGACGGGTTATCTGCTTGCCTGACAACGCCATACTAGCTGCTTAGCAGGGCCACTTGGCCGTTGGTGAACTGGTACTGCTGCCCGCTTTCGGGGCAGGTGGCGTGGCCGGCGGCATCAAAGGTGAGTTGGTGCCCGTGGGCACTCATCCAGCCGCGGGGGCGGGCCGGGTTGCCGTACACCAGGGCGTAGGGCAGCACGTCGCGCGTGACCACCGAGCCGGCGCCCACGAAGGCATACTCGCCCAGCGTTACGCCGCACACGATGGTGCTGTTGGCCCCGATGCTCACGCCCCGGCCAAGGCGCGTGGGCAGGTAATGGGCGTCGCCGCGGCGGGGCACGGCGGCGCGGGGGTTGCGCACGTTGGTAAACACCACCGAGGGGCCCAGAAATACGTCGTCCTGGCACTCTACGCCGGCGTACAGGCTCACGTTGTTCTGCACTTTCACGTTGCGGCCCAGGCGTACGCCGTCGGCCACGAACACGTTCTGGCCCAGGTTGCAGCCGGCGCCCAGCTCGGCCCCGGCACTCACGTGGCAGAAGTGCCAAATGCGGCATCCTGCCCCAATCCGGCTGCCCTCATCGAGGACGGCGGTTGGGTGAGCGTAGTAGGCGGGTGGCGTTTCGGACATACGGGCAGACGGGGCCGGCAATAATTGAGCCGGCAAAGGTAGGGCTTTTGGAAGTTAGCGGGTTAGGAAGTTGGCCGGGTAGTAATGCCGCGAAGTTTATAGGCCAGAAAGTGAGGCGCTAAAAGCCACTGCGGCAACCGCCGTATTCACTTTTCAACTGCCCGTTTTCTAAACTACTGCCTAATGCCCTCCCAGGTCGCGCGCACCATGCGGGGCCGGTCGAAAATATCGGCGTGGCTGGCCACCGCCGCGTAGCCCAGGCCGCGCAGCAATTCCTCGGTTTCGGATGCGTACTGCTCGTTGATTTCAAAGTAGAGCCCGCCGCCCGCCGCCAGTAGCTGGCAGCCCAGCTCGGCAATGCGGCGGTAAAACAGCAGCGGGTCGTGGTCGGGCACGAACAGGGCGGTGGCGGGCTCGAACTGGAGTACGTTGGGCCGCATCAGGGCCCGCTCGGCTTCCAGCACGTAGGGCGGGTTGCTCACCAGCACATCCAGCGGCGCGGCCAGTTGGGGCACTCCCTGCAAAATATCCACCTGCTGAAAATCAACGGCCACTCCGCAGCGGGCCGCGTTGCGCCGGGCCACCGCCAGCGCCTCCCCCGATACATCAACGGCCGTAAAATGGGCCCCGGGCAGCCGCTGGGCCAGCGCCAGCGGAATGCAGCCCGAGCCGGTGCCCACGTCCAGCACGCGCAGGTTGGGCCGGCCCTGCTGCTCGCGGGCAATCAGCGCTACCAGCTCCTCGGTTTCGGGGCGCGGGATGAGCGTGGCAGGCGTTACCTCCAGCTCCAGCCCGGCGAAATGGGCCGTGCCCAGCACGTATTGCAGCGGCTCGTGGGTTAAAAGCCGCGCCTGCAGGGCGGGCAGCGGGGCCAGCCGGTCATCATCGCCCAGCGGCTCGTCGGCCCGCGAGCGGCGTTGCAGAGGTGTCAGGTCCAGCAGGTGTTCGAGGGTTTGGGCGGCCATAGCCTCGGCTTCGGGGGCTTCGTAGATGGCTTGCAGGGCGGTGCTAAGGTTGGCGGTTAGCTGGCGGAGCGTGGGCATGGGGCAAAAGTACGGTTCTGACGGGGCCATTGGTTAGGCCTATCGTTTGAGGTGGGGCCGTATCTTCGCTCTTTCAGTTGCCTGCCTCTACTGAATCATCCTCCAAGGTCCTCTCGTGTCGCGCCTGACGTGCGCCTCCCCCCCTAGCCCCTCGCCGAAAAGGAGAGGGGGCTAGGGGGGGAGGCGCTACGTAAGAACTGTAAAAGCCTCCCACCCATGCCCGCCCCCACCCCCGACTTCGACCAGCTGATGATGCGCCGCGCCCTCGACCTGGCCCGGCTTGGCACCGGCTACGCCCGGCCCAACCCGCTGGTGGGCTGCGTTATCACCCACGAAGGCCGCATTATCGGGGAGGGCTGGCACCGGCAGTACGGCGGCCCCCACGCCGAGGTAAACGCCATCAACAGCGTTGCGGAGCCGGAACTGCTGCCCCAAAGCCGCGTGTACGTCACGCTGGAGCCCTGCGCCCACCACGGTAAAACCCCGCCCTGCGCCGACCTGCTCATCGAGAAGCAGGTAGCCGAAGTCGTTATCTGCAACCCCGACCCCAACCCGCTGGTAGCCGGCCGGGGCATAACCAAGCTGCGCGAGGCGGGCATCAAAGTGGAAACCGGCGTGCTGGAGGCCGAGGGCCGCTGGCTGAACCGGCGTTTCTTCACGGCTCAGGAGCAGCAGCGGCCCTACGTGGTGCTCAAGTGGGCCGAAACCGCCGACGGTTACCTGGCCGGGCCCTACTACCAATCAGTGCCCATCAGCGGCGAGCAGAGCCGGGTGGCGGTGCATCAGTGGCGGGCCGAGGAACAGGCCATCTTGGTAGGTACCCGCACGGCGTTGCACGACAACCCCCGCCTAAACGTGCGCGAGTGGCCCGGCCAGCACCCGCTCCGGCTCGTCATCGACAAAAACCTGAGCTTACCGCCCACCCACCACCTGTTCGACGGCACCCAGCCCACGCTGGTGTTCACTTACCGCGAGCAGGCCAGCCGCCCCAATCTGGAGTACGTGGTGCTGTCGGAGGCCGAGGACCTGTTCCCGCAGATGCTGCGCCAGCTCCAGCAGCGGCAAGTGCAGTCGGTGCTGGTCGAAGGCGGCACCACGGTGCTCAACTCGCTGCTCAAGGACGGCCTCTGGGACGAGGCCCGCATCATCAGGGCCCCCAAGCGGCTGGGTGGCGGCGTACCCGCGCCCAAAATGGGCCTTAGCGGCCTGCACGAGCAGTTCCGGCTGGGCGAGGACGAGGTGTTCGTGTTTTTGAGAGCGGTTAGCTGACCGCTTTTCGTCCCGTAGGGGCAGGACAGCGCAGCTAAGCCCCGCCCCTACCGCCGTTCTGCTTTGCAGGGACCAGTGCAGTGCAAAAGCCCCTGCCAGCCCTCCTCCTGGAAAGGAGAAGAGCCGGCAGGGGCTTTGCTTTTTGAACGAAAGCTAACGGCTAAAAGCCATCAGCTAACCGCTCAATACTTAAGCGTTGTCGTGCGCTTCGGCCGAAGCGGGAGCCGAGGTGTGCACCTCCGAGGCTACTACGTCGCCGGCTACTACCGACACGAACGAGCGGTCTTTGCGGCCCTTGCGGAACTGCACCGTGCCGTCGATCATGGCGAACAGGGTGTGGTCCTTGCCCATGCCCACGTTCTGGCCGGGGTGGTGCTTGGTACCGCGCTGACGCACGATGATGTTGCCGGAAATGATGGACTGACCGCCGAAGATCTTCACGCCCAAGCGCTTGGATTCCGATTCGCGGCCGTTATTGGAGCTACCTACGCCTTTCTTATGTGCCATTTTTTTGGAGCTTCAAGCTGCCAGCTACAAGCTGCAAGCTTTATGGTAAAATAAGCCCGGTTGCTGCCGAATGGCAGGCTGGCAGCTTGTGGCTGGCAGCTTGCCGCTCAACAAACTAGCCGATGCTGTTGATCATTACTTTGGTGAACTGCTGACGGTGGCCGTTCAGCTTCTTGTAGCCCTTGCGGCGCTTTTTCTTGAACACGAGCACCTTATCACCCTTTACGTGGGCGAGAATGGTACCGGTTACGGTCACGTCCAGCAGCGGCGAGCCGATGGTGAGGGTTCCGTTATCATCGGTCAGCAGGGCTTTGCCCAGCTGCACCTCGTCGCCAACGTTGCCAGCCAAACGGTGGGCGTATACAAATTTATTGGCTTCGACCTTGGTCTGCTTCCCGGCTATGTTGACAATTGCGTACATCGGCGTCTTGGTGTTTCTGAAAATTGGAAGGCAAAAGTACCCGGAACGTTTCATATATCCAAACTCTAACTAACTAAATAGCAGAGCGCCTATCCGTATGGCCGTTAAAAGCCCTTATCCAAGGAACGCGCAAACGGGTACGCGAATAACTTTTTGTGGATAACTATCATTGTCCACAGCGCAATTGTGGATAACTTTTTCTCCTTTTGGTGCCTGTCGCCTACCGGAAGGCCTGATTTGGGCTTTTTCAGGCTTTAGACCCTCATCCGGGAAGCGTATGCACGGACCTAGGGAGGGCCGCTAACGGGCCAGGGGCAGGCGGGCGGAAGACCAGCGAAGGACCGGTAAAAAATGTTGGTCCGGGGCTGCCTTTCCCAACCCGGTGGGTTATCTTTGGTTTTAAGCCGCGCTGAAAAGTAGCCAAACATTGCCTTCGGGCCGGGGTTAGCCAAGTGCGGTAGCCCTGGCACCGCCATTTTTCGCCTTTCACCCCGCCTGCATGGAACCCCTACTCACCGAAAACCCCAACCGCTTCGTTCTTTTCCCCATCCAGCACGACGACGTGTGGCAGTTCTACAAGAAGGCCGAGGCCTCATTCTGGACGGCCGAGGAAATCGACCTGAGCCAGGACCAGAAGGACTGGGACAACCTCAACGACGGCGAGCGGCACTTCATCTCGCACGTGCTGGCCTTCTTCGCGGCCTCCGACGGCATCGTGAACGAGAACCTGGCCATCAACTTCATGCAGGAGGTGCAGATGGCCGAGGCCCGCTGCTTTTACGGCTTCCAGGTGATGATGGAAAACATCCACTCCGAAACCTACTCCCTGCTGATTGACACCTACATCAAGGACCCCAAGCAGAAGGATTACCTCTTCAACGCCCTCGAAACGGTGCCCTGCGTGAAGAAAAAGGGCGACTGGGCCATCAAGTGGATCAACTCGGAGAACTTCACCGAGCGCCTGATTGCCTTTGCCGCCGTGGAAGGCATTTTCTTCTCGGGCTCGTTCTGCTCCATTTTCTGGCTGAAAAAGCGCGGCCTGATGCCCGGCCTAACCTTCAGTAACGAGCTGATTTCCAGGGACGAGGGCCTGCACTGCGACTTCGCCTGCCTGCTCTACAAGGACCACATGCAAAACAAGCTGCCCGAGGCCCGGGTGCAGGAAATCATCCGCGACGCAGTGGAGATTGAGCAGGAGTTCGTGACCGACGCGCTGCCCGTGAACCTGATTGGCATGAACGCCAAGACCATGAGCCAGTACATCGAGTTCGTGGCCGACCGCCTGCTGGAGTCGCTGGGCTACAGCCGCATCTACAACGCCACCAACCCCTTCGACTTCATGGAGATGATTTCGCTACAGGGCAAAACCAACTTCTTCGAAAAGCGCGTGGCCGAGTACCAGAAGGCTGGCGTGATGAGCGAGCGGACCGAAAACGCCTTCTCGCTGGACGAGGATTTTTAACCCCTTCGCCCTGATTTTAAAGGCAAAGCCCCGCTTCCAAATCCGGAAGCGGGGCTTTCTGTTGGGTTACTATGCGCCCGGTACCGTATCAAGCCGCATGCGCTACTCCCTCGAACCCCGCCACCAATGGCCCCTGCCGGGCCAGACAGACCCCAGCCTGACGCCCTGCGCCCTTTGCCGCCGCCGGCTGCGCATCAATGGCCGGCCCGTTTTTCGGAGCTGCTCCTGCAAAGCCTTCGGGCCCGGCGTAACCATCGGGGCCGTAGTGGCCGGGGCGGCGCTGGTGCTGGCGGGCGCAGTTTGGCTGGGGCGCCGGCGCCCGTAGCTGTTACGCCGCGCTATTGCACCACGAACCTGGAGGTTTGGGCGAAGCGGTTGCTGCGCAGCTGCACGAAGTACAGGCCCGGGGCCAGGCCAGCGGCCCGCAACGGGAGCCGGTGCCAGCCAGTGGCCGCCGGGCCGTCGTGCAGGCGGGCTACCTCGCGGCCCAGAGCATCGAGCACCCGCAGCTGCACCGGGGCGGCAGCCGGCAGGTAGAACTCCAGCAGGCTTTCGGGTTGGGCCGGGTTGGGGCTGACGGGGTAGAGCACCGGCGCGGGGCCGCCCTGGCGACGCAGTACGTAAGTGTCAATCAGCTGGTGGCTGCGGGTGATGAACTGCAGCGTCAGGCTGTCGGGGGTGGCGTTGAGCAGCATGGCGCCGTAGTTGGCGTTGTAGAGCACCTGGCTGTTGGGCTGCTTGACCGGCTGCACGCCGTGGATGTTGCGCCCCCCCAACCCGTTCACGAAGTAGGGCAGCCCGTCGACCGCCAGCCGCTCATAGATGTGGTCGTGGCCGCTGAGCACCACCGAGGCCCCCCACTCGCGAAAGGGCCACTGCAGGTCGGCGTCGGAGCCATGCCGGCCCGAGGTGTAGGGGGAGTGATGGAAGTACACCACTTTCCAGCGGGCCCGCGAAGCTGCTAAGCGCTCCTTCAGCCACTTGCCCTGGGCTGAGGTGGCCGTGATGCCATCGGGCTCGGCCGGGTCGCTGTTGAGGGCGAACAGGTGCACGTCGCCGCGCACAAACTCGTAGTAGCGGCCGTTGCCGGGCAGCGTGAAGTAGTCGCGGTAGGCCTGCCCGTTGCGGGTGTAATAATCGTGGTTGCCCAGCGAGGGGAAAAACCGGTTGGTAGACGCCCGTGGCCCGTAGCGGCCCTTGTAGTTGCCAATATAGGCGTGGTAGTACTGGCCGATGTTCTGGTCGATGGTGGTCGAGTCGCCGAAATCGTAGTTGTTGTCGCCCAGCGTGACGATGAACTCCGGGTTCCAGCTTTTCACCAGATCCGCCACGTCGCGCTCGGCCGGGCCGGTATAGCCATAGTCGCCGATGGCGGCAAAGCGCTGGGCGGCCAGGGGGCCGGCTCCCAGCAGCAGGAAAGCTAGTAGCAGCGGCCCGGCCAGCCAGCTGCGGCCCGAAAGGCCATAAAAAGAACTCATACTACCTGGTGAAGCACTGGTTATGGGGCAAAAGAACAGCCGGAAAGACAAGCCGGACAATAAAACTAGGCTTTTTATTCCCTTCCCCGAAGCCTTTTTTTCAAACGCCACCTTCCGATAACAATATTTCTTAATAATATTCAATTATTCATTCGCTATTTATTTCAGCATTCCAGGGCCGGAAGAGTACCATTAACTCTCTTGTTGTCAGCTCGATCATACTTCATGTACCTATATAGGATTCAATAAATTAGTACTATTCAGTAAAATAGCGGTAACCCGGCCTTCATCTTGCCTTTATTTAATCTTACTTTTGCGGCCCGATTTCTACACTCACTCATTGCTAAACTATATAAGCGTGCGAACAACCCTTACCCCTCTTTTATTTCTGTCGTTGAGTGGGCTGCTGGCCGCCCTGCCGGGCCGGGCCGATACGCTGACGCTGGCGCCGGCCTACTATAATGTAGATGCGCAGAAGCATTTGATTCTGGTTAACAAGAAACCAGTCGATCTGCAGATAGAGTCTGGTGAGCAGAACAGCCATCTGACCCTCGATCAGACGTACACCTTCACGAAGCCCCTGCAAACACCGACGACCCGGACCGGCTACGAGGCCGCGTACGATGGCACCCGGTATGCGGTGTACTTTACCGACCTGCCCATTCTGAGCGTTAGCACCCGCGACTCCATTCAGGACACGCCCAGCATTGCGGCCAAACTGACGCTGGTGGACGGCAGCGGCCAGACGCTGACGGCCGATCTGGGCATTGAGTACCGCGGCGGCTTCTCGCAGACCTACCCCAAGAAATCGTACGAGCTGAGCTTCTGGCAGGACAGCACGGGGGACAAGTCGCGCGATGTGCGGCTGCTGGGCATGCGCTCCGACAACAAGTACAACCTGCAGGCCCTTTACAACGAGCCGCTGCGGGTGCGCAACAAAAGCAGCCACGAGCTGTGGCAGGAAATCCACCAGCCCACCTACCTGGCCCAGGAGCCCGAGGCCAAGAGCGGCATTGCCCTGCAGTACGTGGAGGTGTTCGTGAACGGCGCCTACCGGGGCATCTACGCCCTCACCGAACGGGTTGACCGCAAGCAGCTCAAGCTGAAAAAGTACAGCAACGGCATTACCGGCGAGCTGTACAAGGGCGACGACTGGGGCCCGGCCGTGACGTTCAGCGGCCTGCCCGACTTCGACAACGGCTCCGAAACCTGGGGCGGCTTCGAGTACAAGCACCCCGACGAAAAAATCGACTGGACCAACCTGCACGGGTTCGTAGGCTTCGTGCGCAACAGCCCCGAGCGGGAGTTTCTGGCCACCTACCAGCAGAAGTTCAACCTGCGAAACGCGGTGGACTACTACCTGTTTATGAACCTGCTGCGGGCCGACGATAACCGGGGCAAAAACCTCTACATTGCCCGCTACAAGCAGGGCGAGCCCTACTTCTACGTGCCCTGGGACCTGGACGGCGTATTTGGCAATGGCTGGGACGGCTCGAACGTGAACGTAACCAACGACCTGCTCTCCAACGGCTTCTACGACCGGCTGTGGCAGGACCGCACGGCCAACGGCTTCCGGGCCACGCTGCGTACCCGCTGGGCCGAGCTGCGCCAGACCATTATTACCGAGGAGCACATTCTGGATAAGTTCCGGGCCAACCAGGACCTGCTGCAGCGCAACGCCGTGTACGAGCGGGAGCAGCTGGCCTGGACCGGCTTCGCGCCGGCCGAGATGAACACCCAGCTCGACTACACTGCCAACTGGCTGGCCAACCGGCTGCGCTTCCTCGATGCCACCTTTGGGGCACCCTTCGACATTATAACGGCGACTCCGGTGGCTGCCGCCAACCGTCTCATGCTGTACCCCAACCCCAGCAGCGACGTTATTACGGTGGAAACCGGCGCAACCGGCCCAACGGAGCTGACGCTGCGCGACCTGACCGGCCGGCTGGTGCTGCAAACCACGCTGCGCGGCTCTAAGCCCCGCCTCGATGTGCGCCAGCTGCCCAAGGGCCTGTACCTGGCTACCCTGAGTGCCAGCGGTCAGCTGGCGCCCCGCACGGCCCGGGTAGTTATCAACTAAGCCCATTCGTTTGGTGTAGAGACGCATCTTTGCGTCTCGTCGGGCGCATCGTTGTTGCGTCTGACCGTTCAACGGTTTCGTTCAACGGGCCGTCGCAAGGATGCGTCGCTACATCAGCCCGGCTTTCTGCTGAACGTACTGTTCGGGAGGAAGCCGGGCTTTTGTTTGGGCCCTGGAGCATCCGGCGCAACGACCGGCTCTGCTTTGATACCACATCGGCGGCAATCCGCCAACTCCAATTTTCGGTTGGCGACGCTTCTATATAGCAAAAGGCAAACGCCAAAAACCGCCTGAACTGCACTGTTTTAGGCATATGTGGAAAACTTCTGAAAAGAAGGTTTGTCCTACACGCCAGATAGAAATATCTTCCGGTATCAATGCCTGGGTCCGACCACTTGGCCGGGCCAGCTGAACCCAACTCCACGCCTCGGCTAGCCGCCTTCCAGCGGGTAGCCGGGGCCTCTTTCTACTCCTCCTCACCTCAATCAGTACGCTTATGTTGGTACTCAAGCGCGACGGCCGCCGCGAATCCGTGAAGTTCGACAAGGTTACGGCCCGCATCGAAAAGCTCTGCTACGGCCTGAACATGAACTTCGTGGCCCCGATTGAGGTGGCTAAAAAGGTAATTGACGGCATCTACGACGGCGTAACGACTGTGGAGCTCGACAACCTGGCCGCCGAAACCGCCGCCTCGCTCACCACCAAGCACCCCGACTACGCCATCCTGGCCGCCCGCATTGCCGTGAGCAACCTGCACAAGGTGACCAGCAAGTCGTTCAGCAGCACCATGAAGCGGCTGCACACCTACGAGGACCCCAAAACGGGCGAAAACGCCTCGCTCGTGGCCCAGGACGTGTGGGAAATCGTGCACGCCAACGCGGCGACGCTCGATTCGGCCATTATCTACGACCGCGACTACAACTACGACTACTTCGGCTTCAAGACCCTGGAGCGCAGCTACCTGCTGCGGCTCGATGGCAAGGTAGTCGAGCGGCCCCAGCACATGCTCATGCGCGTGGCCGTGGGCATTCATAAGCACGACATTGCTGCTGCCATCGAAACCTACGAGCTGATGAGCGAGCGGTGGTTTACCCACGCCACGCCCACGCTCTTTAACGCCGGCACGCCCAAGCCCCAGCTCAGCTCCTGCTTCCTGCTCACGATGAAGGACGACTCCATCGACGGCATCTATGACACGCTGAAAAACTGCGCCCTGATTTCGCAGAGCGCCGGCGGCATCGGGCTGGCCGTGCACAACGTGCGCGCCACCGGCACCTACATCAAGGGCACCAACGGCACCTCCAACGGCCTCGTGCCCATGCTCAAGGTGTTCAACGACACCGCCCGCTACGTCGACCAGGGCGGGGGCAAGCGCAAGGGCGCCTTCGCCATCTACCTCGAACCCTGGCACGCCGACATCTTCGACTTCCTCGACCTCAAGAAAAACCACGGCAAGGAGGAAATGCGCGCCCGCGACCTGTTTTACGCCCTCTGGACGCCCGATTTGTTCATGAAGCGGGTGGAAGCCAACGGCGACTGGACGCTGATGTGCCCCCACGAGTGCCCGGGCCTCGACACCAGCCACGGCGCCGAGTTCGAGAAGCTCTACCTCAAGTACGAGCGCGAGGGCAAGGGCCGCCGCACCATCAAGGCCCAGGAGCTGTGGTTCGCCATTCTGGAAAGCCAGACCGAGACGGGCACGCCCTACATGCTGTTCAAGGACGCTGCCAACGGCAAGAGCAACCAGCAGAACCTCGGTACCATCAAGAGCTCCAACCTCTGCACCGAGATTATGGAGTACACCGACGAGCACGAAATTGCGGTCTGCAACCTCGCCTCGCTGGCCCTGCCCCGCTACGTGCGCCCCGACGAGGCCGGCAACCTGTTCTTCGACCACCAGAAGCTCTACGAGGTAACCTACCACGCTACGCTGAACCTGAACAAGGTCATCGACATCAACTACTACCCCGTGCCCGAGGCCGAGCGCAGCAACCGCCGCCACCGCCCCATCGGGCTGGGCGTGCAGGGGCTGGCCGATACGTTCATTGCCCTGCGCATGCCCTTCGAGAGCGACGAAGCCACCGGCCTGAACAAGGACATCTTCGAGACGCTGTACTTCGCGGCCATGACGGCCTCCAAGGACCTGGCCAAGCGCGACGGCCACTACGAAACCTTCCCCGGCTCGCCCCTGAGCGAGGGCAAGTTCCAGTTCGACCTCTGGGGCGTAACGCCCGACTCGGGCCGCTGGGACTGGGACGCGCTGCGGGCCGAGGTGATGGAGCACGGCGCGCGCAACTCGCTGCTGGTGGCCCCCATGCCCACGGCCAGCACCGCCCAGATTCTGGGCAACAACGAGTCGTTTGAGCCCTACACGAGCAACATTTACGTGCGCCGGGTGCTCTCAGGCGAGTTTATGGTGGTGAATAAGCACCTGCTCAAGGACCTGATTAAGCTAGGCCTCTGGAACGAGCAGATGAAGACGGCCATCATTGCCGCCAACGGCTCGGTGCAGGACATCCCGAGCATCCCGCAGCACATCAAGGACCTGTACAAAACGGTGTGGGAGATTTCCCAGCGCCGCATCATCGACATGTCGGCCGACCGGGGCGCCTACATCTGCCAGAGCCAGAGCCTGAACCTGCACGTGCTGAACGTGAACTTCGGCAAGCTCACGAGCATGCACTTCCACAGCTGGAAGAAGGGCCTGAAAACGGGCATGTACTACCTGCGCACCAAAGCCGCCGCCGACGCCATCAAGTTCACGGTGCAGAAGCAGGCCGCCGAGACCCTGGAGCCGCTCAACGTATCGGCCCAGAACGCCTCCGACATGGCCTGCTCCCTGGACGATCCGGAAGGCTGCGAGGCCTGCGGTTCGTAAGAAACTATCATTTGGTCCGAATTGGCTGTTTATACTTAAATGAATAAACAGCCAATTTTATGTCTTTTTTATATGAAAAACGCATCATTATTGGCTTTCTTCTTGGCATCTACCACGGCTGTTAATGCTCAATATCTATCACTAGATGAGTTAATTATTATAAGAAGTAAGGATATAGAATCAGCTAATACCTATTTATCATCAAAAGGATGGCAATTCAACGATGCATCGGAGGAAACTCAGGAAAGTTATAGCACTACAACTTGGTCATTTGGAAAGCAGTATTATAGTAATTATTCAAAAGCCTTTATAAAGCTCTTAACTGCTGATGGCTATAATAGTCAACTATCATATCAAACAGTATACAAAGAACATTTTAATATAATTAAAAATAAAATCATAAGTTATAAAATGAATAGGATTTCTTCAGAAGCTAAAGATGGTTATATAGTCTCAACATATATTGGAACCAATTATGTAATCCAGACAACTACAAGTGTTGACTCTGACACATCTTCACCTGTCTACGGGATTAATATAAAAAAGAAGCCCACAGAATACGAATTACAAGAATATATTGAAGAGGACTATAATAACGAACCAGAATTAGAAGAAAGTAATGAAAAATATTCAAGCGAGTACACGGAACTATCCAATAATAGATTAACGCACTTTGTGTATTTGGTAACAGGAAAAAAAAATTCGTCTGGACCGGGCCCCGAAATAATATACACGGATGAAACTGTAGAGGTAAGTCAACTATATATGTATCCAAACAGGAATAAATCCATAACTATAATACCTCCTAAAAGTAACATACAAGTCATAAGCAGGTTACCTAATCATTCAGGGGAATACTTTTTGGTTTACACTAATGGTTTTTATGGATATATAAATTCTAGCAACTTAAAGTATAGAAATTAGTCTCCATTCTAGATTTGAAAACCAAACACTATCCCGTATATATGCAAGGGTAGATGTAGCGAAAATAATTCAGTGTAATGGCCGTCGAAGAGCCGCTTGATATATGATTCGAATTCAATTGAAGGTATTGTCCATACAGTATAAAAGCCTACTATAGCGGTTTCGTGAACAGTGCACCTCGTCATAGAGACACAATAGCCGGAGTTCCTTCGTTTACTGATATTATGCGCTGGTCAATATCAGTAACAACTAGACTCCGACTATTGCGTCTCTATATAGGTCTGGTGGTCTCAATAGTGCCAGCCGTTGCCGTCCCCAGTAGTAGCTAATTGGCGTTTGGGCCGCTGGGGCAGCAGGAGTACCACACTGGAAGCGGCCGACAAATCCCCCGGCAAGCTGTGACGAAACAGGAGTCACTAGCGCACCTGATAGCCACGGGCAACATGCCGCCCGATACGACGCTGGCGACCGGCGCTGCTTAGGAAGCGGTTCGCCGGCCGGCCCGGTCAGAATCCTTCGGTTACCTGCTCCCCCACTTTCCGGGAGGCTTCCACCAATCGTTGGAAGGCTCCCGGAAGGTGGGGGAGCTTTCCTGCAATTGGGGGGAGGCTCCCGGGCGTTCCGGGAGCTTTCCAACGATTGGTTTTGCCTTCCCGGGCCTTCCGGGAGGAGCTAAACGATTGGTGGAGGGCTCCCGGAAGGTGGGGAAGGAAATAAACGATTGGATAAGGGTCGGGGGAAGTGGCGGGAGTTGCCGACAAATCAATACATTAGGCGCGTCATTCACCCTTATTCCCGTTTTATGTTATCGCCCAAATCGGAGGAGCTGAACCCGGCTCCGGTTACCAAAAAACGCATCGGTCAGCTGCCCACCAGCGCCGTGCCGCTGGCCGCGCTGGCCTCCAACGCCGCCCGTGCCTGGGCCGCTTCGGAGTTGCCCGCGCTGCTGTGGCTCGCCAAAGCCGACTTCACGGCCCTGGCCGCCAGCTTTGCCCAGAACCGCGACGCGGCCGAGGCCGCCGGCGACCAGCGCAGCCCCCAGGCCCGCCGGCTCCAGGAGCTGGACCAGCAGCTCGATAAGAACCTGCGCTACGTGAAGGCCTACCTGGCCGAGGAGCACGAGCAGGACCAGGGGCGGGCCTACTTCCCCGAGTTCGGTATCATCCGGGAAGGCAAAGCCTACCAGCTGCCCACCGCCCGCGCCGAGCGGGCCAAGGCCCTGCCCAAGCTGCTGGCCGCCCTCAAGGCCCACAGCTTCGACAAAAAGAAGTACGGCACCGCCTACTGGCAGCCCCTGACCACCGAGTACGCCCAGCTGGTGCAGCAGAGCACCGACACCGCCGGCCAGCGCAGCACCCAGGTGGGCCAGAAAGACCAGACCGAAAAGCAGGTGCGCCGGGCCCTGCGCGCCCTCGTCCACCAGCTCAAAGCCAACTACCCCGACACGGCCGAGGCCCGCCTGCGCGAGTTCGGCTTCCAGAAGGAAGGCTATTAGGGCCGGAGTAACGCGAACTTTGTAGTTCGCGGTCCCGCGCCGTTGGAGGAGCTTTAGCGGTGCGGGGCCGCGAACTACAAAGTTCGCGTTACTGCGCCGCGCAACATAAGGCAACCCCGTGTGTTGGTTTCCTGACGCGCGCCTTCTACTTCCCTCCTTCGCCATGCAAACCCTGCTCCCGCCTACCAGCTACGAATACGCCACCGTGCAGCAGGTGCGCGGCGCCACCGTGCAGCCGGCCACCGACGTGCTGGCCGCCGAGGAGCCGCTCGAAATCCGGGTGGGCTTCGGGCCGCTGGGGCAGCGCGAGTACCGCACGCTGGCCATCACCATGCGTACACCCGGCCACGATTTCGAGCTGGCCGCCGGCTTCCTGCTCACCGAAGGCCTGCTCACCGGCCCCCAGGACCTCCAGGGCATCCTCTACTGCCCCGACGTAAGCAAGGACGAGGAGCGCGAGAACGTAGTGCGGGCCGAGCTGGCCCCCAACGTGCAGCCCGATTTGCCGCGGCTGGAGCGCCACTTCTACACCAGCAGCAGCTGCGGCGTGTGCGGCAAAACCAGCATTGCTGCCGTACACGCCGCCGGCTGCCCGCGCCTGCCCGCCGGCGGGCTGCAAGTGCCCATCGCCGTGATTCATGCCCTGCCCGAGCGGCAGCGCCAGGCCCAGGAGCTGTTCGAGCAAACCGGCGGCCTGCACGCGGCGGCCCTGTTTTCGGCCAGCGGCGAGCTGCTGCTGCTGCGCGAAGACGTAGGCCGCCACAACGCCCTCGACAAGGTGATAGGGGCCGCGCTGCTCGCCGGTCAGCTGCCGCTGCACCAGGCGGTGCTGCTGGTCAGCGGCCGGGCCTCGTTCGAGCTGGTGCAGAAGGCGGCCGTGGCCGGCATCCCCGTGATGGCCGCCGTGGGCGCACCCTCCTCCCTGGCCGTATCCGCCGCCCACGATTTTGGCCTCACGCTCTGCGGCTTCGTGCGCCAGCAGCGGTTTAACATCTACACCCACCCCGAGCGGATTGGGTAACCCCACCCCCGGCCCCTCCCCTCCGGGAGAGGGGTGCGTTCAACGAGTGGTTACACTCGCGTCTGGCACCCCTCTCCCGGAGGGGAGGGGCCGGGGGTGGGGTGCACCAGCAGAACAATCTCTCGCCAAACCCCAAAACCCCGCCCATGAAACTCCGCCTCGATGAAACCTCCCTGCGCCTGCGCCTCGACTCGGCCGAGGTAGCCGAATTCGGCCGGACCGGGCTCCTGGAAACGGCCGTGCCGCTGGGACCGGGTGCGGCCGGGCAGCTACGGTACTCGCTGGAACGCGACGCCGAAGTGCCAGCCCTGACGCTGCGCCCGGAGCCGGGCCGCATCCGGGTGCTGGTGCCGGCGGCGCAGGCAACGGCCTGGGCGGGGTCCGACGAAATCAGTCTGCGCACGAAAGTGGAAGTGGCTGAAAACCAATTCCTGCTTATCTTGGTAGAGAAGGACCTGGGCTGCGCGCACTGATGCGGCCGCTACGGTCCGGCTTACGTTCCCTATCCCACCTTTGCTATTCGCTTTCCCATGGAAAATTCTCCTGCCACTGACCCCGGAAAAGCCGGCCAGACCAACGAACAAAAGGCCGACCACGCGCCTAAAAGCGGCGAGCGGCCCGACCAGGGCCAGGCGCCCGCCCCCGACAACTACGACCCCACCAACCGCAACAACGTGCCCGAGCCCATTAAAGCGCCCGACGTGGCCAACGCCAAGTACAACCACCCCATTCTGGCCCAGCCCCCCGAGGCCCTGACGGGCCTGCGTCTGGAGCCCCGCCAGACGGTGGCCGCCGGCGTTACGGCCGTTATCAAGAGCATGTCGTTTAGCTGGGGCGAGGGGGGCCTGGACCGTGGTACCAAGGGCCTGCTGAACATGAACCAGAAGGATGGCTTCGACTGCTCAAGCTGCGCCTGGCCCGACCCCGACCACCACCGCTCCATCGCCGAGTTCTGCGAAAACGGCGCCAAGGCGACGGCTTCGGATGCCGACGACAAGGCCTGCGGGCCCGAGTTCTTCGCCCGCCACAGCCTGGCCCAGCTCTCGCAGATGACCGACCGCGACCAGAACAACGCCGGCCGCCTCACCCACCCCCTGGTGCTGCGCCCCGGCGACAACCACTACAAGCCCATCGAGTGGGCCGACGCCTTCCAGCTGATTGCCACCGAGCTGAACGCGCTGGCCTCGCCCGACGAGGCCGTGTTCTACACCTCGGGCAAGGTGCCCAACGAGCCGGCTTTCCTGTTCCAGCTCTTCGCCCGGCAGTTCGGCACCAACAACCTGCCCGACTGCTCCAACATGTGCCACGAAAGCAGCGGCGCCGCCCTGAGCAGCACGCTGGGCCTGGGCAAGGGCTCGGTCACGCTCAACGACATTCATGAGGCCGAAGTCATTATGATTATCGGCCAGAACCCGGGCACCAACCACCCACGGATGCTGAGCGCCCTGCAGCTGGCCAAGCAAAACGGGGCCAAAATCATCAGCGTAAACCCGTTGATTGAGGCCGGCCTGAACCACTTCAAGAACCCCCAGGATTTCATGAACCCGCTGAAGGCCCTGGGCGCGCTGCTGGGCAACGGCACGGTAATAACCGACGTGTATTTGCAGGTGCGCATTGATGGCGACATGGCCCTGCTACGCGGCATTATGAAGCACCTGCTGGCCGCCGAGGAGCTCAATCCCGGCCAGGTGTTCGATTTCGATTTCATCAACAAGTACACCGAGGGCTACGAGTCGGCCATTGCCAACATCAAGGCCACGAGCTGGGAGGACATTGAGGAAATAAGCGGCATTTCGCGCGCCGACCTGCTGGAGGCGGCCAACCTGCTGGCCAACAAGAAGAAAATCATCATTTGCTGGGCCATGGGCCTGACCCAGCAGCGCCAGGGCGTGCAGACAATTCAGGAGCTGGTGAACCTGCTGCTGCTGAAGGGTGCCATCGGCAAGCCTGGGGCCGGCACCTGCCCGGTGCGCGGCCACTCCAACGTGCAGGGCGACCGCACGATGGGCATCTGGGAGCAGATGTCGCAGGATTTCCTCGACCGGCTGGGCGCCGAGTTCAACTTCACCTCGCCCACCGAGCACGGCTACGACACCGTGGACGCCATCAAGGCCATGCACCGGGGCGACGTGAAAGTGTACTTCGGCCTCGGCGGCAACCTGCTGGGCGCCGGCCCCGACACCGAGTTCATTGCCGAGGCCATGCGCAAGCAGAACCTCACGGTGTACGTGGGTACCAAGCTCAACCGCGGCCACCTCACCACCGGCAAAACGAGCCTGCTGCTGCCCTGCTTCACGCACGCCGACATCGACATGCAGAAAAGCGGCCACCAGATGACTTCGTGCGAAAACTCGATGGGCGTGGTAAGCCAGAACAAGGGGGTACTGGAGCCGTTGCGCGGCCAGATGCTGAGCGAAGTGGCCATTCTGGCCGGCGTGGCCATTGCCACGCTGGGCGAGAAAACCAACATTGCCGACTGGGTGGCCATGACGGAGAACTACGACGTTATCCGCGACCATATTGCGCGGGTGATTCCGGGCTTCGAGAACTTCAACGAGAAGCTGCGGCGGCCCGGCGGGTTTTACCTGCCCAATGGCCCCCGCGACCGGAACTTCACGACCAAGGACGGCATGGCCCACTTCACGACCACCGAGCTGGAGCGCTACGAGGTAGGGGCCGACGAGCTGATTCTGATGACCGTGCGCAGCCACGACCAGTTCAATACCACCATCTACGACTACAACGACCGCTACCGCGGCATTCACGGCGAGCGGCGCGTGCTGTTCATGAACGCCCAGGACATGGCCGACCGCGGCCTCAAGGCCAAGGACCTCATCGACATCACCAGCCACTACAACGGCCAGGACCGCACCGTCGAGAAGTTCGTGGCCGTGCCCTACGATATTCCGAAAGGGAACGTGTCGGCCTACTTCCCCGAGGCCAACCCGCTCGTGCCCATCGGCAGCGTGGCCAAGAAGAGCAATACGCCCACCTCGAAGTACGTGCGCGTGACCGTGGTGCCAGCCAGTAAAACCGTGGGTGCCCCGGCGGAAATCCGCATGGCAGTGGAAGCCTGATTTTGAGCTGTTAGCTGAAACCCGAAAGGGCCCCGCACTTGGTTAGGTGCGGGGCCCTTTCGGGTTCTGGGCAACGGGCTTTTGAACGGAGGCTAACAGTTCTGATTAAAAAGGATACCCAATGCCGAGGTTCAGGCGGAGGCCTTCGTAGCCAACATGGCTCTTCTTGTAAGTATCAGTAAGTCCGGGGGGGAGCGGGATTTCGGAATTCCGCCGGACTTTGATTTCCTTGTTGGCGTAGGGGTAGCGCACGGGCACGGCGGCATCGAGGCGGATGACGAAGAACTGCACGTCGATGCGCAGGCCCACGCCGGCACCCACGGCCAGTTCCTTGAAAAAGGAGTTGAACTTGAACTGGCCGTTTTTACCGTCGGCCACGCCGTTGTTGCCTTCCGCGTCGGTGCTGGTGGTAGTGTAGGTGGCGCGGGCGGGGTCGCCGTTCACCAGCCAGATGTTGCCCGCATCAATAAACACCGCTCCTTTCACGTACGGAAACAGGTCCTGGCGGTACTCCACGTTGCCTTCGATGCGGATGTCGCCCACCTGGTCGTAGAAGCCGCCGTTGGAGTCGTTGGCAGGGGTGCGGTAGGTGCCGGGGCCCACGCCGCGGGCGGCAAAGGCCCGCACGCTGTTGGGGCCGGCGATGCCGTACTGTTTCAGGTAGGGCAGCACGCTGGAGTTGAGGTAGGGAATACCGGCCCCGATGAGCAGCCGGGCCGCTAGTTTGTTGCCGCTGGCCGGATTCACTGACGTGCGGTAGTAGTTGCGCAGCTCCAGGTTTAGTTTGGAATACTGCGAGAAGGCCTGCCCCGCAATTTCGTACGCGGGCCGTTGGCCTTCGGGCGCCTGTTTGTCGGCCCCGCTCAGGTTCTTGAGCAGGTAGGCCAGGTTGCCCGACAGCTCCAGGCCGCCGCTGAAGTAAATCTGGTTGCGGCGCTGCTCCAGCACCTGCTGGTTGTAGGTATAGGTGTAGCTGCTGCCCAGAATGAACTGCTGGCGGAAGCTCTGCTTGAGGAAGGGCCTTTGCTCAAGCAGGCGCTTGAAAACGTCTTCCTCTTTGCTCAGGCGCACATACTGTAAATCGACGGGTTGCAGGCGGTGCTCGTTGGTGAGCTTGGTTTTCCAGCTGTAGCCGTAGCCCAGGTTGAAGACGTTCTGTTGGAAGTACTTGGTGCGCAGCACGTACTTGGCGCCCGCCTCGAAGAAGGTGCGGGGCTGGAAATCGGAGTTGCGCAGCCGGATATCGAAGGGCGGCGTAATCAGGCGGGGCACCAGCAGCTGGGCATCAATGCCGAACTGGGTGGAGGTAACGCCCGACAGCGCACCCTTGCCCGTTTCGGCCGAGGCCTGGGCGTTGATGAGCAGCTGCTCGGCCCCGCGCAGCGCCGAGCGGTTGCGGTACTGCACCACCAGGGCCGGCCCGGTAAACAGGTTGGAGGCGTTCATCTGCACCTCGGCCCGCAGCGACTTCTTGGGCACCTGCGTCATGCGCACGATGGCGTTCAGAAAGCCATATTGCAGCGAGTCGGGCTTGTTGCGGGCGGGCCGGAACTGCTGGTCGACGAAGCGGAAGGTGCCCAGGCTCATGAGGCGGCTCAAGGTCTGGTCGGCGCGGCGGCGGCGGTAGAGGCTGTCGGGGTACAGGAACACGGCGTTGGTAATAGCCCTGGCCTTGAACACCGACTCGTCGGGGTAGTAGCGGTAGCCCCGGTAGTTGATGGGCGTTTTGTTGGTGGTCGTGTCCTGGAGCGTGTAGTCGGTGTTGAGCACCACGCGGTTGAGCACGTAGGGCTGGGCGGCCTTGGCCGGGATGCTGCCCTTCACTTTCACGTACACGTTCACCTGGTTGTTGAGGGTGCTATCGACCTGGAACAGCAGGTAGTCGGGTGCGAAATAGTAGTAGCCCTTGTTCTTGAGCTCGTTGTCGATCCGCACCCGCTCGTTCACGAAGGTTTGCAGGTTGTACGGGTCGCCCGCCTTCAGCAGCGAGGCAGCCTGGGTGGCCCGAATGTCGCGGTCGAGCAGCGTGTCGCGCTCGGGGAAAAACACCTCCTTGATGCGGTACACATCGTTCACGCGGGCCTCGTAATCGACCGAGGCCGTGCGCTCTTCGAGCTTGACGTTGGCGCGCACCTCGGGCTTGAAGAAGCCGTCGTTGTTGAGGCGGTTGAGCATCAGCCCGGCCACCCTGGCAGTATCGACCTTGCTGAAGAGCACCGGCTCCTCGCCGTACTTGTCGGCCAGCCAGTGCCCGATACCCTTGGTTTTGCCCACGCCCATGTGCCAGAAGTACAGCTTGGGCCGCAGCCCCAGAATGGACGAGTTGGGCTTGGGCGCAATTACGGCTTCCAACTCGGTCTGCACTACCGCCTCGTTGGGTATTTCGGAGCCGGTGTTCGACTTAAGCTTAACGGTGCTGCCCGTGTAGAGGCGGGCGCCATCGGGGATGAACTTGAGGCCGCTGCACCCGGCCAGCCCGGCCAGCAGCAGCCCCGCCGCCAACCGGCGGCCGGAGCGGATAAAGCGGGAGAACAGGGGGCGGGGAGGTTGAAGTTGGGGCACTGGCTGATTCATTTTGGGACGTCATGCAGAGCGGAGCGAAGCATCTTGCGTGCTGACATTGGGTAACCATTACAATGTCAGCACGCAAGATGCTTCGCTCCGCTCTGCATGACGTTCTTTTGGTTTCTCTATTTACTGCTTGTTGGCCGCTGCCCGGCTACGCGCGCTGAGTCGCGGCGCGGCACGGTGGTGGTAGTTTTTACCGAGTCGGCGGCGGCTTTTTCTTCCTGCTTCTGCTGCTTCCGGATTTCCTTGTTGCGCTGCTTCACATCCTTGTCGATGCCCTTGAACAGCTCGGCGAAGTTCTGGTAGTCGCGCTGGTAAATCAGCGAGGCACCGTTGCGCACATACTGCCCGTCGATGTCGCCGTAGCCGTTGTTGCGGTAGGCACGCAGGCGCAGGCGGCCGTTGGCCAGCACGTCGTACTCGATGCTTACGTCGCCGGCAAAGTCGCTTGCGCTTTGGCTGTTGCTGGTTTGGTTGCCGCCGCCCAACGGTACATCGGTGCCCAGGCGCACAGTTATGCGGTCGTTGAACAGCTGCCGGCGCACGGCCACGTTCAGGTCGGTGCGGGTTTTTTCGGAGCCCGACGAGAAGTCGGCCTGCGAGTTCACGCCCAGCTCCACGCCCAGGTTGGAGAGGTAGGAGCCGGTGAGCTTGTTGAGCTGCTCGGTGAGCACCTGGCTGGCACTGCCGCGCAGCTGCTCGGCCACAATGCTGCCGCCGCTGCTCTCGAAGGGGTTTTCGGCCAGAAAGCGGTTGAGCACCAGCAGCGAGAACACCTGCTTGTTCAACTCGTCGGTCTGGCTGGGCTGGCGCAGCTGGGCCAGGCGGTTCTCAATCTGGGGCCGCAGGGGCGAGCGGGAGTCCTCGGGCAGCTGAATATCGAAGCTGATGGCGGGCTTGAGCAACTCCCCGGCCACGTTCAGGTACACATCAAACGGGATGGTGTTGCGGGCCGTCGATTTCAGGTCTTCGCTGTTCGAGCCCTGGCCCGACAGCAGCTCGGCCGGCGCGGCCTTGGCCACGTAAATGGCCGACACGTCGGCAGCGCCGGTGTAGGGGTCGCCGGCCCAGGTGATGGTGCTGCCCTCGGCAATTTCGAAGTCGCGCTCGGTTACGTCGTAGAGCGAGAGGTGGTACTTGCCGCTTTTCACGGCCAGCCGGCCGCTGAGCGTAATGTTGCCCGCCGGGTCGATGGCCGTGTTGAGCGTGCCGTTGGCCCGCACCTTCAGGTTGTCGCCCGAGGCCTCGTCAATCACAACGGTAAAGGGCGTTTCGTCGGTGACCGTGATGTTGGCCCGGATATCGTAGCCGGCGGCCGTTTTGGCCGAATCCTGCCGGGCCAGCTGCCGCAGCAGCATGGTATCAATCGGGGCGCTCTTGTCCACAAACTCCACGATACCATCGGTGGCTACCTTATCGGCCTCGTCGTTGGGCACGGCCACGAAGAAGTTCGAGCCCTTCACCACGGCGGCCGTCGTATTGACTTTCATCAGGTTCAGGTCGCCGGTAATGCGCGACTTGGAATCCACAATCAGCTTGCCCCAGAACAGCGGGTTTTCGCGCTGGGTGCTCTGCACGGCAATGAAATCCTTGGTGGTGGCATCGAGCCGGAAGCCGTAGTCCACGAAGTTCTGGGTCAGCACGTAGCCATCCACTACGGCCCGGTTCTGCAGCGAATCCAGAATCACGAAGTCGTTGAGGCGGATGCCTTTCTCATCAAACGTGATATCCTGGCGGGGCAGCGTGAAGGGGGCGCCGAGCTGGCTGAGCGTGAAGCCCGCGTCGTTGGTGGTGAGCTGGCCGCGCACCTCGGGGGCGGCGGTGGTGCCGGCAATGGCCAGCCGGCCGCTCAGGTAGCCGGTGGTTTCCTTGATCTGGCCCAGCGAAAAGGGCTCAACGGTGCCGAGGGCAAAGCGCGCAACGTCGGCCTGCATGTCCAAAGCGCCGCTGGCCAGGTAGTCGCCGCTCACGCGCACATCGTTGTTGTTGGGGCCGCCGGTCAGGCGCAGGTCCACAGTGTAGCGGTCGGCGGCAGGGTTATTGGCTTTCAGGGCCAGGTCGCCGAGCAGGGTTTTGCTGTAGGTCAGCCCGCGCAGGCTGGCGTCGGCCGTGAAGGCCATGCCGGGCTGGCCCAACGCTTTCACCACGGCCTGCCCGTTCAGCTCGCCGCCCACCAGCGAATCCTGGAGGCCGCCGGCCTTGGCCAGCTCATTCAGGTTGAGGTTGCTGAACTGGGCCTGGAGGGGGTAGCCGGTGCCGGCCAGGGTTTGCAGCGCGATGCGCTGACGGCCCTGGCTAAGCTCCACGTCTTCGGCCCGGATGGCGCCGGTGTTCACGTTGTAGCGCAGCTCGTTGCCGGGCTGCACGGCCCACTGCTGGTTGTTGAGCACCAGCTTGGGGTCGAAGCTGAAGCCGTAGGAGGCCCCTCGCTCATATACCTGCAACACGCCGCCCAAGTCGAGGTTGGTGCTGCTGTCGTTCTGGGCAATGCGCAGGTGAGTGCCCACCTTGTTGTCGGCAATGCTGCCCTTCAGGCTGGGGTTGGGCAGGTTGAGGGTAGTGTCCTGCCTGATCTGGTCGAGCCGCAGTCCGTAGTCGAGCTTCTGCGGGTCCGACGACACCGCCAAGCGCAACGAATCGAGCTGGTAGCCGGCGTACTTGATGCGGGCAATGCGGGTGTTGAGGCGCAGGTCGGCCTCGCGGCTGTCGAAGCCCCCGGTGAGGGTGAAGGGCGTGAGCTGTTGCAGGTCGGGCACGAAGGCCGAGAACACCTTGGGCTCCTTCACGTCGGCCTTGAACGTGAACTGCCGGTACGGTCCGCCGGGGCGGTACTGCACGCCGGGCAGGTTGAAGTAGCGGTCGATGTGCTGCTCCAAAGCCGTGGCAATGTCGCCGAGGCGGGTGTTGCCGCGTAGCTCAATATCGGCCACTGAGCTGGCGAAGTCCACCTCGGTGCGGCCGGTGCGCTGCACAATCCGCCCGCTCACCGAATCGAGCACGAAAGGCTTGCCATCACTCACAATGGCAATGCGGCTGCCCGAGAACGTACCGTTGATGGTGTTCAGGTCGGAGCCGCTGAGGTTGGCTTTCAGGTCGCCCTGCACGCTTAGATTGCCGCCGGTATAAAAGCCCAGGGCGGTGAGGTTGGCCCCGCGCAGGTTCAGCCGGTCGACGGTATACGTTGGGTTGGAAGCGTTGCGCAGGTCGATGGTGGCCAGCACATCGAGGTTGAGGTTGGGGTCGTCCTTGCTGCTGGCGTCTACCACGTAGCGGTTGCGGTCGATGTCTACCTTGGCCGCAATGCCGTGGTAGGTGTAGCCGTTGTAGGTGGCCTGCTGCACGTTAGCAGTCAGCTGGCCGCGCAGCTGGTTGGGGTCGAGGCCGCCGCGGCCGCTGAGCGTGCCGCTGGCCGTTACGGTGCCAATGGTTGGGTCGCCGATGAGCTTGCCCACGTTGAGCTGCCGGGTGCTGAATACGGCCTTGATCGGCTCCTGGCCGGCAGGGCCCGCGCCCACGTTCACTTTGGCAGCCAGGTTGCCGTAGGTGGTGGTGGCCCGCAAATCGGTATCGAACACCAGCGCCGTGGGCCGGCCCTTAAACGTGCCGCTCACGCTCATCAGAGGTGGCAGCGAGTAGCCGGCCGGAATCGTGCCGCGGGGAACCAGACTTTTAATATCGGCGGCAGTAGTAACGAACTTCTTGATGTCGAGGTCGGCGTAGAGGCGGCGGTCGGTTTCGGGCAGGCCCTGAATGCGGCCGCTGGCCACGAGCTGGGTGTTGCGCAGGCCCACCAATTCAAGGCCCTGGATGCGCAAATCGCCCACCCGGCCGCCCACCTTGCCGCTGAGCAGCACCGACTGGTTGGGGCCGGTGGTGAAGGGCGGGGTGTCAATCAGGTCGGGGGCCAGGTAGAGAATATCGCGGAAGCCCAGGCGGGTGTCGCGCAGGTCGGCCTCAATTTGCAGATTAGCCAGGTCGTCGGTTAGGGCGTCGAGGCTCTTGTACTGCATGGCCAGCGTGCGGCGGATGCGGGTGTGGGGCGTTACCAGGTCGAGGTTGTCGAGGCGGGTCTGGGTCGAGTCGAACACCACGTCGGCCTGGGCGCGGGTTACGGCAAAGCCGCTCTGCTCCTGGCCCGCAAGCTGCGTGATGCGGCCGGTGGTGCTGTTTTCGGAGTAGCGCAGGTTCTCGGTGTTCAGCGTGAGGTTGCTGAACTTGAGGTGATTATAGTCCATGCCCCGCACTTTGGTACGCTGGGCCGGCTGGTTGAAGTTGTCGAAGGCCACGTCGACCCCGCTGATATCGGACTCCCTGAGACTCACTATCCAGCTGGCGTCCTGGTTGGTGGCGTTTTCCACCGATTTGTTGAGGTCGCGCACGGCCTCGGCGGGGTTGATGACGCGCTGCTCGGTGGGCACCTCCTCGTTCTGGGCGTAGGCAAAGGTGGTGTTGCGCAGCGTGAGCTTGTTGAGGGCCACGCGGCTGTTTATCAGGTCGATGTTGTCGGCCGTTACCTCGGCCTCGCCGATGCGGGTGGTAATGTACTGGGCCGAAGGGCGGTTGCGGTAGGTCAGGGCCACGTTATCGAGCCGGGCCTTGTTGAGGCCGAACTTCAGCGTCAGGGCCGCTGTATCGGCGGGCGAGTCGGGCGGCACCTTGGTTTGCACAAAGTTGATGGTCGCGTCCTTCAGCGCCACCTCATCCACCTTGTAGATGGAGTTGTCTACGTCCACCTCGTCCATGTTCAGGGCCAGCGCGCCCACTTTGGTGCGCAGGTTCAGCCCGTCCACTTCATCCTTATAAGTAAGGAGCACGTTGGTTAGCCGGGCTTTGCCGATGTCGTAGGTGAAGCCCGAGCCGGTGGTGTCGGCGGCCGTGGTGGGGTTCACGGTGGCCGTGTCGCCGGTGGCAAAGGCGTTGAGGATGAAGTCGTAGTTGCTGATGCTGTCGGGCTCGGTGCGGCTGATGGCAACGCGGCCATTGTCCAGCTCCAGGCTGCTGACCTTGATTTTCGACTTCAGCAGCGCGAAGATGTCGATGTTGACGCCCAGATGACCCACCGACACGAGCGTGTCGCCCTTCTGGTCGGCCAGAAACACGTCGTCGAAGCTGATGGTGTTGCGAAAGTCGGAGCGGAACTTGCCGATGCGCACATCGGTCTGGAGCTTGTCGCGCAGGTACTTCTGGGCCTGATTGGCCACGAAATCCTGCCCCGAGGGCGTCTGGACGTAGAAAAACAGGCCGACCACTATAAGCAGGATCAGCCCAACCAGCCCCAGCAGGGCGTATAAAATGCGACGCAGGTAAACCGGCAAAAGACGAAAAGTAGAGGTCGGAATAGAGAAAGCGAAGCCTGACAGACGCGGCGGATGACGGCCGGCCGCGTTTCAGCTCCCGGTACGGAGCAGGACGTTTTCGCGGTTGGCCACAGCTAAGTCAGCCAAACGGAAAAACCGGCCGCCGGGTTTGCGCCACCCGCCCGATTTACGGCTCAGCTTGGCTCCAGCCGCAGCCGGGCCGGGCCGGCAAGATAGGCAGTCAAAAATCAGTAGCCTCAAAATCAGGCTACTAGCCGGCGCAAAACCACCACCTGCTTACCAGCTACTACCCGCCCCGCCGCCACCCGACGAACCGCCGCTGCTGCTGGAGCTACTGCTGCTGGATGAGGAGGAGGACGAGTAGCTTCCCCCGGAGGAAGAGCTGCTTTCGGACTTGCGCGCGATGGTGAACCGGGCCTTCTGCTCGTGTTGGCAGAATTTACAGCGGAACCTGTTCCAACCCCAGCCGGAGGCGGAGGTAGTGGCAGCCCTCACCGTTTCGGAACTTTCGAGGTCCAGCGTCAGATAGTGACAGGCCGGGCACTGCTTGAGGGCGCTGTCGGGGTTGGCGTAGGCCAGTTGCAGATAGTGGCCATTGGGGCAGGCCCACACGTCATAATCAACCGACTCCACCATTTCTTCGGTCTGCTCGCCGGCCGTGAGGTAGGGCTTTTCGGCGGTGCCGTCGAGCTTGTGCATGGGCTGGGCGCAGTCGGGGCAGGTGTAGGGGTCGTTGCGCAGGTGGGCCAGCCGGCGACGGTGCCAGGGCCAGTACCAGGCCAGCACCAGCGGGAACAGGTAGGCTGTGAAGCCCAGATAGCGGTGCGTCCGCCGTAGCCGCTGATACTGCCGCCGCCGGCTCAGGCGTTGCCACTGGGGCTGCCGGGTGCGCCGGTAGAGGTGCAGCAAGTACCCATGCACCGCCAGCAGCGGCAGCACGTAGGCCAGCACCAGCCACGACACCCAGGTGAGCGAAAACAGCGCTATTACAAAGGTCCAGAAGCCAAACTGCCCGAGGCGCTCCTTCTTCTTTTGGGGGTCCGAAGTGCGCAGTATCAGCAGCAGAATCAGTGCCGGAACTCCCAGTGTGAGCAGCCAGCCGCCCCATTGGCCCAGAAACGACGGGGCCGGCTCGGCCAGTTGGTTGGCGTCCTCGTCGTAGCCCGGCGAAGCTACCTCGGGTTGCATCTGGTAGGCTTCGGGAGCGACTTCCAAAGGGGCCTGCTCCATTGGCGGCGGGGGCGTGGCCAGCTCTGCATCCGGACCGAGCGGGATATCGGGGACGAGAGCGGGAGTGGTCAACGACCCGGCCAGCTCGCGAATGAGGGCATCTACGCCGGCCTGCACGGCCGCATCGGTGCGCCCGGCTTTCAGTTCGGGCACCATGTACTGCTGCTGAATGCGGAAGCAGGTAACGTCGGGCAGGTCGCCTTCGAGGCCGTAGCCGGTTTCAAACTCCACCCGGTGCTGGTCCATCACCAGCAGCAGCAGCAGGCCGTTGTTCTTGTCCTTGTCGCCGATTTTCCACTGGTTGAACAGGGCCGTGGCCGCCGTCTTGGGCGCTTCTTCGCCGATGCTCTGCACCAGCACCACATCAATATGGGCGCGCCCCCGCTGGTCGAGGCCGGACAGCTGGGCATTGAGGGCGGCCACCGTGCCGGGTTGCAGCAGCGAGTCGGGGTCGCTCACGTAGGTTTCGCCCAGGCTTTTGGGGTCGGGAATGGCCGTCAGGTAGTTGTCGGCCGTGATGCGGCCGGCCGGCTGCTTGTCCTGGCAGCCGCCGAGCAGCAGAGTCAGCGGCAACAGCAGGCAAAGGAGTAGTTGGGCGTAGAGCCTGGGCATGAGCAGCAGCCGAATACTGAACTGACAGTGCGGCTGCAGGCGCGGCCAGAACTCAGCCAACCCTTCGGCCTCCCCGGCAGCTCGCAAATCCTGGATAGTTTGCGGGGGCAGGGGTTCGTCGCTCACAGCTGGCGCAATATTGTTTCGTCGGTAATCTTGTCGTCCTCCATCAGCAGCAGGGCTTTGCTCAGGATGATGGACAGCACGGCGTCGCCCTCGAAGGGCAGGAAAACGTCGGCGCTGCCCGTGGTTTTGGCCGAGCGGTCGGGTACGATGCACAGGTACTGGTCGTTGGGCTCCATGAGAATGTTGCCCGAGCCGAGGTGGATTTTATAGATGTGCCGCGTACCGCGCACCACCAGGAAGTTGCCCTTGATTTCGCTCACCCTGCCGATTTTGAGGCGGGGTACCAGCCGTTCCAGGGCCAGCTTGCGGTTTTTGGCCACTTCCCCCAGCTCGCCGAAGCTGTAGGTTTCCCAATAGGTGCGAAACTGGACCAGCCCGCCGTTGTCGCGCCACTGCGGGTCGTTGCCCACCGAGGCCACGCCCACGAACAGGTCCACGTCGCGCATGGCTTCCGAGAGCACCAGCGGCGGCACCTGGGTCAGCGGCACCGGCTCGTCGTTGCGCACGAAACGGACCTGGTCGGTGCTCACGTAGTTGTAGATGCCGGTGTCGTTCCACTCGCCATCGGCATCCACCTCGCTCACCCAAAACTCGGCCGTCAGATTGTGCGCGGGCAGGGCCAGGCTGGCCATGTCGGACTCGTAGCCTTTGTCGTAGGCGCCCAGCAGGCTGTAGCGCCAGCCCCGCAGCTTGGCCAGGCTGTTGAACTGGTGCTGCTTGAGCACGTGGGCGGCCATGCGGTTGGAGTAGGTGTTGGTACGCTCCTCGGGCGGCGTGAGCAGGTACACCTCGCGGTAGGCCTGCTTGAGCGGCTGGCGCAGCTGCCAGCCATCCAGCAGCTGCCGCCAGGCCAGCACCTCTTCGGCCGGGGCCAGCACCGGGTGCCAGAGCTGTAGTTCGGTTTCGGCCGTCGGCGCGGGCACCGGCCGGCCCTGCGCGTCCTGCCAGGCGTCCACCCGAAAAATTGCGTCCTGAAACGTGCCATCGGGCTGGTACAGCCGCCAGATGAGGGGGCGGGCCAGCAAGGTCATCAGGCCGTGATGGAGGTAGTACTGCTCAAACCAGGGCCAGGCAATGCGGCGGCCTTCCACGAAGCTGCGGTCGAGCCGGTCGCGCTGGGCGGAGTAGGTTTGCTGGGCGTTGGTCTGGGCCGCTTTCAGTTCCTTCAGCTCGTCGGCGTGAGTGGCTTTGAGAGCTGCGGGGGCACTTTTCAGAGCCTTGTCGCCCTTCTGCCAGCGCAACTCGGCCTTGCCCGCCACCAACTCCAGCGTAGCGGTGTAGTCGCCCAATTGCTCAGTAAGCTGGCCGTTTTCGAGGCCGAAATCGGGCACGGCCATGTCCTCAATCTCGGCCGGACTCACGCCCAGCTTCACCGACTCCTGCTCGATATACTTGGCAATGAGCGTTTGCGTGTTGCTCTGGCGGATTTTGCCGCGCACCCGCGCCAGGGCCGCCACGCCGGGCAGGCCGTTTTGCGACAGGGCCAGCAAGGCGGCGTTGCCCAGCCCCACGGCCAGCGGGCCCTTGCCCGGAATCTTGCGGAAGCATTTGGCCACCAGCGCCGTGAGCTGGGCCAGCACCGCCGCGTCGGCCAGCGGCTCCAGGGTCCAGACGAGGCCCTTGGCTACTACCGTGTTAGCATCGAGCAGGTAGGTATAAGTGGTGTAGGTATAATTGTGGCTGGTGTGGCTTTCCTGCTCCACGGGCATAGCCAGCAGCAAATCCAGCCAAATCCGGCCCTGCTCGCGCACAACCTCGGCCCCTACGGCAGCGGTGGCGGCGGCCAGCTCCTGGCGCAGCTTGGCGGTGGGCTGGCCGGCGGTGGCCTTTGGCCAGAGTTGCAGCAGTTGCAGCCAGGGCCGGGTGGCTGAGTTAGCCGGGTCAAGATCGGCCACGAACTGCCCGAGGGCTACGCCAAAAGGGTCGCCTTCGGCAAACACCACTACGGGCACCCCCTGGTCTCCCTCGCCCTCTCCCAGAATCTCATGCATCTTCCGATGAATCTTCAAATCGTCGGCGTTGGTGCCGGCCGTGTAGTCGCGCAGGCCTTCCAAAAACGTGCGCATGGCCGGGCCCAGCTCCTGCTGCCTGGCCAGCTTGGCCACCTGGTTGATGGCCAGCGTCAGGGGAAAGGGATAAAGGGGGCGAACCTTGCCGGGCCGGCCGAAGGTGAGGCCCGCCTGGGCAAACAGGCGCAGGTAGTCGTCTTCGGTGAGGCTGAGCCGGGTGCGCAGCAGTGCCGACAGCACCTCATCAAGCACCCAGCGCACGCGGTAATCGTAGCGCCGGGCCGATTCGTTGCTGGCTCGCGCCAGGGCCGCGACCAGGGCCAGCACCAGCCGGCTCTGGTAGGCCATATCCTGGGTTCGCACTGCCTGATAGGCGGGCAGGTCGTTGAGTCTGGTGGTGTAATCTTTGTCCAGTACCTGCGGTAGCAGTTCGGCCAGTACCGGCTGCATCTCCACCGCTTCGGGGCTGGGGTCCTGAAGAATGGCCGGATCGAACTTGCTTTCTTTTTGAGAGGGCATAGGAAATTAGCGAGCGGCCGGGGTGGCCACGGAGTTGAACAAGCAAAGAAAACGGGCGAGCCGCCTCACAACTCAGCCGCCGACCAGCGGCGTGAGCTTCACGAAGCTGACGGTGGCCCCGTCGCCCAGCCACACGGTGTCGTCCAGGCTTTCGGCCTGCCGGTCGTTCACCAGCACGAAGAAACCGTTCTGCTGAAACGCCTCCAGGGCGCGGTACTGCTGCTGCTCGCCGTCGATGCGCTTGGTGGGCCGCAGCTTGTAGCCGTTGAGCGCCCGCTCCGATTCGGTGGGCTGCACCAGGCCCTGGAACACGCCGTTCTGCCGCTCGTTGTAGGCCGCTACTTCGCCCAGCACGCGGCGGGTAATCATTTCGCGCACGGTGAGGGTTTCCTGGCTGATTTCCAGCTCCAGGCGGTTGATGATGCTGCCGCTGGCGGTTTCGTCGAGGATGGTGAGTAGGGGCATAGCAGAAAGGGTTTAGCGGGTAAGATAGGCCTTCCCTGGAACAACATCAGGCATTGTCGAAGCCAGCGGTCCAGGCGTAGTAGTAGTCGCCGGCCCAGCGGCGCAGGCGGGGAAACAGCCACTCGGCAGCCCGCGGGGCCAGGTTGAAGCCCTTATCGTCGTCGATAATCGGGTCTTCCTCAAAACCCGTGAGGGCGTGGTGGCGGGCGGCGGCGCACAGCAGCAACTGGCCTACGGTATCGGCTATTGCCTCACCGGCTTCCCAGTCGCCGGCCCCATGCAGGAGCCGCTGAATGCCCATTTCGGGGTGCCCCAAGTTCAGCAGCACCGGGTCGGCTCCCTCGTCGCCGAGCAGAAAGAAATCAGGATTCCAGCCGGGGATGGGCTGTTGGGTGACAGAATTCCACCTGTAGCCGTCCTGGCGTGCCCCCAACCGGGACAGGCCATAAAGCTCCAACGGGTTGCCTACCGTATCAAAGTAAACGTCCTCGGCCGGGGCCACGCGGTTGAGGTAGTCTATCAAGTCGGGTGGTAGCGGGTGAGCGTATTCGGCACCGAGCCGGGCTGCCGCGCCGCCGTGGCCGAACCCGAAAGGATTTTTGCCAGGCCAGAACTGGCCGATTTCAGCAAGCGCGCTTTCCAAAGTCATAGGGTTCATCTCCGTATTGCTAAAAGACTGGCCCCTGGCTCAGCCGATTGAAAACGTGCTATGTTCGGGGTGCGGCTATTACCGGCCGCCCCCCACCGGTTACGCCGGCAACATAACCAAAGTATAGCGGGGGCGTAATTTTTGGGAGTCGTACTCCTTCCGCCGCGGGCCCGCTGCTGCCCCAAGAACTGCCTTTTGCATGGCCAAATCGATTAAAGCCCTCAAGTGTCCGCAGTGCGGCAGCGCGCAGAAAACGGAGGTTCGCCCCGAGCATTTCCGCTGCGACAATTGCGGGACTGAGTACTTCCTCGACAACGACGATATCAACATCAACTACACCGAGCGGCAGACCGCGCCGACCGGCGTACCCGACCGGGTTAAGAAGCTGGCGGCCATTGCCTTCGGCGCTTTGTTTCTGCTGTTTCTGCTGTCCAGGCTGTTTGAGCCCGATGCGCCGGTGTACGTGGCCCCCGGCCGGCCCGAGCCCGTGGCCGAGCAACCCGCCGATACCACCTACCGCTGGATGGGGGCATCCGAGCACCTGTACCTGACGGCCAGCGGCCAGCCGGTGCTGCTGGTGATGGGCGCCCGGCGCTACGAAATAACGGGGGGCGGGCGCCTCGGCAGAGCCGAAGCGGGCGACAGCTGCTATGCCAGCTTCTACGCGGCCGAAACCGGCCAGGAGCTCAAAAGCGTTGCGTTGCCCGAGCTCAATGGCGAGTCGTCGCCCAGCCTGCGCTTCGCCGATTTCGAGGGCGGCGACTTGTACGCAATAGCCGATGAGAAGCGGCTCTACGCCATCGACAAGGAAGCCTACCGGGTGCAGGACGTGACCAAAACGCTGTTCCAGGGGCAGCCCGAGCTGAGCAGCGGCGTGGCCAGGCTTCAGCCGGTGCATTACGCGCTCAACGACGGCTTCACGGTGCTCACCAACGACGGTCGCAACCTGCTCTTTTATCCACGCATCAACGAAGTATACACCGAAAAGGCCTACTACAAGGCCCGCGGCGGCATGGCCACCCTACGGCCCAACAGCGTGCTCAAAACCGGTTTCACTTTCAGCACCCAAAGCACAAACTACCCCGACGAGAAGCTCCAGCTTATCACCTACAAGTACCGCAGCAGCCCGGGCGCCCCGCAGGAGCCGGCGCGCTTCAGCTGGAGCCGCGACTACGGGCGGGCGGGCATTTTTACGGGCAACGAGCCGCACAAGAAGTCGCTCATCAACGACTACATGGTGGAGCAGGCCCGGCTGCTGTCGTACCGCGACTTCACGCCCGGCCGGCTGTACTTTTCGCCCGAAGTGGTGGCCATCGACACCGGGCAGGTGCTGATCCGGTTCCGGCCCACGGCCGCCGACGACGCGGTGCCCACCCTGCAAAGCCTGGACGCCAAAACCGGGGCCATCCGGTTCACGGCGCCGCTGCCCGACAAGTTCCGGGCTGAGCAGGTCCTGCGCTACCCCAAAGGCTTTATCGTGCGCCACGACCGCACCCTCCTGCTGCTCAACCCCGACGGCACCACCCGCACCTCAGTCATCATTCCCTGAGCAGCAGTAACGCGAACTTTGCAGTTCGCGCCCCCCGCGCCGTTCAACCGACGCTAATGGCACGGGGCCGCGAACTGCAAAGTTCGCGTTACTGCACCCCGCCTACTTTCCCTTTTGCGCATGGCCAAATCGATTAAAGCAATTAAGTGCCCGCAATGCGGCAGCACCCAGAAAACGGAGGTCCGCCCCGACTTTTTTCGGTGCGACAGCTGCGGCACCGAATACTTCCTCGACAACGACGACATCAACATCAACTACACCGAGCGGAGGATTAGTGCTCCAGCCACGCCCAATCGCCCCGGCCTGATTGCGGGCGTGGTGCTGGGCGTACTGTTGCTGCTGTTCGTGCTGCCCCGCCTGTTCCGGCCGGCTGCCCCTGCGTACGTAGTCAGCACGGGCAATGGGCCGGTGGTGGCGGGCGGCAGAAACGATGAGGATGCTGCGCCTTCCGGCAAGTTTAGCTGGTCGACGACGGAGGAGGAGTTGTACCTTAGTGCCAAGCGCCAGCCGGTGCTGTTTGTGGCGGGCAGCCGCCGCTACGAAAGCGCTTCCCGGCGCTATTCCCGGAGCGAGACGGACACCTGTTTCGCCAGCTTCTACGACGCCAGCACCGGCCAGGAGCTGAAGACTGTGCCCCTGACCGAACTGAACGGCCAGAAGCTGAAGAACCTGGATCTGAAGGCCTTTGAAAACGGCGACCTGTACCTGCTGGCCAATAAAACCAAAGTCTACCAGGTAGACAAAGCGGCCTATACGGTGACGGACGTGACCAAAACGCTGTTCCAGGGGCAGCCCGAGCTGAGCCTCGGCGTGGCCAGCATCGAGCCCGTGCGCGACGGCAACGGGGACGGCTTTTCGATTTTCACCAACGACGGCCGGACTGTATTCTTCTTCCCGCGCAGCCGCCAGGTGTACGACAAGGAGGCGTATTACGAGGCCCAGGGCGGCTTCAAAACGCTGCCGCCCAACAGCGCCACCAAAACCACGTTTGTGTTCACCGGCAAAAGCACGACGTACCCCGAAGACAAGCTCCAGCTCATCAAATACCAGTACCTCAACAACGACGGCGGGGCCAAGCAGGACCCCGATTTCAGTTGGGATGACGACTACGGCGGGTCGGGCATCTTCACCGATGCCGACCCGCACAAAAAGGTGCTCATCACGCCTCGCGGCTTGCAGCGGGCGCGGGTGCTGTCGTTCAGCGACTTTACGCCCGGGCGGCTGTACTTTTCGCCGGGGGTGCTGTACGCCGATGCCGGGCAGGTGCTGATTCGGTTCCGGCCCACGGCCGCCGACGGCAGCGCGCCCGTGGTTCAGGTGCTCGATGCTAAAACCGGGGCCATTAAATTCACGACGCCCCTGCCCACCGACTTCGACCCCGACCAGGCCGTCCGCTACCCCAGCGGCTACGCCCTGCGCGACAACCGTACCACGCTGCTGCTGAACCCCGACGGCACTTTTCGCAAACCCGTAACGCTCCATTAGCCATGGCCTTCAACTTCTTTCGCAATCAGCTTTCGCAGGTAATCCAGTGGCCCAACCCCGCGCCGGGGCTGCTGTTGCAGAAATTCGCCTCGACCAACGACGACGAAATCAAGAATGCGAGCAAGCTGCTGCTGGGGCCCGGCCAGGGGGCGCTGCTCGTGTACGAGGGCCAGGTGGAAAGCGTGCTGACCACGCCAGGCAGCTACAACCTGCAAACCGAAAACCTGCCGTTTTTCACCACCCTCACCAAGCTCCGCACCCAGTTTGAGAGCGAGCACAAGGTAAAAATCTACTTCTTCCGCACCGCCGAAAACGTGAACCAGCCCTGGGGCACGGCCATGCCCATCAAGTATCTCGACCCGGTGTACCAGATTCCGGTGGAGCTGGGGGCCAACGGCAACTTCTCGTTTCGGCTGCTCGATGCCAACCTGTTTTTCGGCGCCGTGGCCGGGCAGCAGGACAGCTTCACGGTGCCCCAGGCCCGGCAGCTGCTGCAGAGCCGTTTCACCCAGGTGCTGACCACCCTGCTGGCCGGGTCGCAGCTCTCGTACCAGCAGATTGACGCGCACCTGGTCAGCCTCTCGTCCCAGCTGCGCGAACGGTTACAGCCCGAGCTGGGCCAGTTCGGGCTGGAGCTGACCGACTTCCGCCTCAACGGCACCGTCTTCGATGCCGACACCCAGGAGCGTATCGGCCGGGTGGCCGACGTAACGGCCGACACCCAGGCCGCCGCCGCCGGGGGCCTCAACTACCCGGAGCTGGAGAAGCTGCGGGCCCTGCGCGACGCCGCCCGCACCGAGGGCGGCCTGGCCGGGGCCGGCCTCGCGCTGGGTGCCGGCGCCGAGCTGGGCAAAGTCTTCGCCGCCCAAACCGAAAGCACCACCAGCGCCCCGCCCGATGCCGACCCCGTTCAGCAGCTACAAAAGCTCAAGCTGCTGCTTGACGAAGGCATTCTCACCCCCGAAGAGTACGCCATCAAGCGGCGGACCTGGCTCGATAAATTATGAGTTGCGCGCCGTAATCCGGCCGTACCAATCCCTCCGGTTTAAACCCTTTCGACCATGAAAAAGCTAGTTGGATTCGCAATTATCCTGGTGGGCCTGGCGCTGGCCGGGCTGCTGGTGCTGCGCATCTGGGGCATCAGCCTGGTCAGCCAGGACACGCTGCTGCGCAGTGGCGCTACGCTGGTCGTGCTGGCCGTCGGCTGGGCCGTGCTCATCATCTGCTGGTTTGCTTTCTTCCGCAACCCCGCCGCCGGCTACGACAGCAGCGGGGGGCAACGGGTGCAGCCCCGGCTGCCGCGCCGCGACCAGAAGTAGGCCGCTGCGGGCCCCGCAGCAGTTGTCAATGGGACACTGCCCAGGCGCTAATGCGGCATTGATTAGGCGGTTGAACCGGCAATTTGGGGGCTGAACCGGTGGTTTTTTGCTCCGAAGAGCGCCTGTTCCAGGCTATTAACCCGTATCTTTCGGACCGGTTTTTACCTGACTCCGCTTCCGATGATTCTTCGTTTTACGCTCCCTTACCGCACCCAACCGGGCCAGCGGCTGGTCGTTTGCGGCTCGCTGCCCGCCCTGGGCCAGTGGGCTCCCGAGGCCGCCCTGGCGCTCCACTACGACGAGGCCACCGGCCACTGGAGCCGCGAGCTGGAGCTGCCCGCCGACCAGGCAGAAGGCAGCTACAAATACCTGCTGCTGGATGAGCGCGACGGCGGCCGGCACTGGGAGTGGGGCCCTAACCGCCTGCTGCCCACTGCCGACGCAACCTTCAGCCGGCTGGTGCTGGCCGATTGGTGGCGGGCTCCCGCGCAACCCGAAAACGAGCTGTTCACGGCCGCCTTCACCGAGGCGCTGTTCCGGCGGCCCACCCCAGCCGCCCCGGCAACGCCCACCACAACCGGCCCGGCCGTGCGCTTCCAGCTAACGGCCCCGCGCGTGGCGCCCGGCGAGCAGCTGTGCGTGCTGGGCTCCGATGCGGCCCTGGGCGCCTGGGATGCCGCCCGGGCCGTGGTGCTGTCGGATGCCGATTACCCCACCTGGACGGCCGAGGTAACACTGGCCGCGCCGGCCGCGGAAGTTCGTTATAAGTACGGCCGCTGGAACCCCGGCACGGGCCAGCTCGTGGAGCTGGAAGCCGGCGACGACCGGCTGCTGGCCGCCGAAACCGACCCGCAGACGCTGCGCGTAGTCGCCGACAACCAGTACCGCTACCTGGCCGCGCCCTGGCGCGGGGCCGGCGTGGCGCTGCCTGTCTTCTCGCTGCGCAGCCGCCGAGGCCTGGGCGTGGGCGAATTTCCCGACCTGAAGCTGCTCGTCGACTGGGCCGTGGCCACCGGCCTGCAACTGGTGCAGGTGCTGCCCATCAACGACACAGTAGCCACCCACACTTGGGTCGACAGCTACCCCTACGCCGCCATTTCGGTGTTTGCCCTGCACCCGCAGTACCTCAACCTGGAGGCGGTGGCCGAGCTGCGCGACCCCGCCGCCCGCCAGGAGCTGGCGCAGTTGCGCGACGAGCTGAACGCGAAGGATTTCGTGGACTACGAGCCCGTGATGGCCGCCAAGTGGCGCTTCCTGCGCCAGCTATATCAGCAGGAGAAAAGGGCTTTTCTGGCTGACGCCGACTTCCACGCCTTCCGCCAGGAGCAGGCGGCCTGGCTGGTGCCCTACGCGGCCTTCTGCGGCCTGCGCGACCGGTTTGGCACCGCCGATTTCAGCCAATGGCCCGCCAAGTTCCGCACCCCAACCCAGGCGGAAGCGCTTACCGATGAGGCCAGCACTGATTTCGACGAGTTCGGCTTGTTCTTCTTCCTGCAGTTTCACCTCGACAAGCAGCTGCGCGAAGCCGTGGCCTATGCCCGCGAGCGGGGCGTGGTGGTGAAAGGCGACCTGCCCATCGGCATCTACCGCCACTCCGTTGATGCCTGGACCCAGCCTGAGCTCTACCACCTGCACCAGCAGGCCGGCGCCCCGCCCGACGACTTCTCCACGACCGGCCAGAACTGGCGCTTCCCGACCTACAACTGGGAGCAGATGGCCCTCGACGGCTACCAGTGGTGGCAGCAGCGCATGGGCCACCTGGCCCGCTATTTCGACGCCCTGCGCATCGACCACATTCTGGGTTTTTTCCGCATCTGGGAGATTCCGGCCCACTCGGTGGAGGGCCTCTTGGGCCACTTTTCGCCCGCCCTGCCCTTTTCGCAGCAGGAAATCGAGCAGCGCCTGGGCTGGTTTGACTACGGCCGGCTGTGCGAACCCTACATCCGCTGGCACGTGGTGCAGGAGGTGTTTGGTGGTCAGGCACAGGCGGTGTTCGATGAGTTCATGGACGCCGACGAGCACGGCGTCATCCGCCTGAAGGAGTTCGTGCGCACCCAGCGCCAGATGGAGGCCGTGATCAACGACAAGCTGGCTGCTGACCCGAACCACGAGGAGTACTACGGCTGGCTGCGGGCCGGCCTGTTCGGGCTGGCCAACGAGGTGTTGCTGGTGCCCGACGACCAGCAGCCCGACCACTACCATCCGCGCATCACGCTGCACCTGAGCCGCTCGTTCCGGGAGCTCGACGCGGCCACCCGCCCGCGCCTGCAGGCCCTCTACGACGACTTTTTCTACCAGCGCCACGAGGGTTTCTGGCGCGAGCAGGGCCTCACCAAGCTGCCGCCCGTGCGCTGGGCCACCAACATGCTCATCTGCGGCGAAGACCTGGGCATGGTGCCCGCCTCGGTACCCGGCGTGATGAAGGATTTGGGCATTCTGGGCCTCAACATCCAGCGCATGCCCTCCGACCCCAGCACCGAGTTCGGCAACCCCGGCACCGCGCCCTACCTAAGCGTAGTAAGCCCCGGCTCGCACGACATGAGCACGCTGCGCGGCTGGTGGGAGGAAGACCGTGCCCAGACCCAGCGCTTCTTCGAAACCATCCTGGGCCACTGGCACGAGGCGGCCCCGTTCTACTGCGAGCCGTGGGTGGTACGCGAAATACTGGAGCAGCACCTGTACTCGCCCGCCATGTGGGCCATCTTCCCGCTCCAGGACATCGTGGCCCTCAGCGCCGAGCTGCGCCGCCAGGATCCGCAGGCCGAGCAGATCAATGTGCCCAGCAACCCCACGCACTTCTGGAAGTATCGTTTCCATCTGCCACTAGAGGAGCTAGCCAAACAAGCAGGCTTTAATGGCGAGGTGCGGGAGCTAGTAAGCTTAAGCCGCAGGCAGCAGGTGTACTAAGCCGGACTTTACTATCAGCCTGCTGTATTACCCATCGGTATTTTATAAATATAAAATTAACAGCAATACATATCACTAACCTAACTCCACAGTAGCGCTATTTATTTTTCTTGCTTTGCCTGCAATCCGGCAGCAGTAGCTATTCCGTAGGCTTCGGCGCTACGGCAACGGCCACCCACGTTGAGCGACAGGATCTGAACTTTTCCAATACCTGATTTTTTCCACCTGCCATTCAGCCGGTTCATCGAGCCATGCGCTACGTTGACCGAATAGAAAGGTTGTGCACTTCGCCCGCGAGGTACATTTGTTCTGCTTAGAACTGCACATAAACCACCACCCCTACTTCACTTCCGGCACATCCACTCTTTTTTATTTCATGAAAACACACTTACGCTTACTACTCCTGCTTGCGGCAGGAGTGTTGTCAGGTCAGAATGCTTCATGGGCGCAGACAGTACCGACGCTGGAGTTTGCGGCTGGTGCAAACAACCCTACAGGCAATGGTCCAACAGTATCCAACCAGGTTATCACGTTTCAAACAAACACTAATAACCCAACAGGCAATACTGTAGGAGCCTCCGTTCCTTTGACAACTGCTACGTTGTCTTTGAGCAATCAGGAATTCACGCAACCCGCTACTAAGATTGTAACGCGTACGGGCGTGGCATTTGGCGCAAACCTGAACGCTACTGGACAGTTAGCAGGAAGCTTGGCGCTATTTCCACCACTTAGTTTGATAGGTGGGTCTAGCAATGCTGACTACACGTCGGCTGTTGGCGGAACAGGTGGTATCGATGTGACTTTTAATCGCGGAACTGAGATATTCGTATCTACAGAACCATTACCAGCATCTGTACCTGCTAATGCCCGATACCGTTACGCCGACTTAACGATTACATTTAACCGCTCCGTAGCTAACCCTATCATCCACGTGACGGGCTTAGGTGGTAGCTTTGGTGGTGGCATTGGCTTTACGAGTGAACTGGACTTAGTATCAGCTGATTTAGGTGCTACTGCTGTCACGCTCTCCAAGCTTGCCGGTTCTGTAGAACTGAATGTCACGCCCACACAAATTCTTAATAGCGCGCCTGCACCCGATGGTACTACAGGTGAAGGTGCAGCTAGCGGCTCAGTTTTGGTGAAGACACCTAACGGGGGCGGTGTAACGAGCTTGGTCTTCCGTATCTATCTGCGACCGAATGCTAGTGGAGGAGCTGTGCATACAACAGATAATAGCCGACATACTGCTGATGGTTGGATTATCAGCGTATCATCTCTTGCCTCCATTTCGCCTATAACCGGCACTGTATATGAAGATGTAAATTACGGTGGTGGAGCAGGTCGGCCACGTACAGCCGCTGGAGCTGTTGTACGACCAAATGCCCGTGTTGAGTTATATGACTCGAATGGTGCTTTTGTATCATTCACTACCACTAATGCAAGTGGCCAGTACACCTTTACTCCGGGCTTGGGAGACTACACCGTGCGCGTAGTAAATAGCACCGTAACCAGCCGCCGCCCCGGTGCCATTGCGGGACTGTTACCAGTGCAGACGTATAACAACGAAACCAATTACGTTGGCGGCGAAGATCCAACCAAAACGGATGCCGGTAACGGAGGAGCAGGTACCACCCTAGCTGGCTTGAATACAGCCACGACAATAGCTCAAAGCCAGGCCCCAGTAACGGTGGCCGTAGGTACCACTGCAGTAACAGCCGATTTTGGCTTCAACTTCAGCACCGTAGTAAACACGAACAACTCCGGCCAAGGCTCGTTGCGGCAGTTCATCTCCAACAGCAACGCACTGACGAATGCCGGCCTGGATCAGGATCCTTTCAACGGGACTCCAGCCACTGGCACAACTGCCATTGACCCCGCTCCGGGTACGGAGTATGCCATCTTTATGCTCAACAATGGCCAAGGTACAGCCTTGCCAGGCTTGCGCGTAGGGTCTGCTTCTGCTGGCTATAGCACTACCACCAAAGCCTTCACGTTTAGTTTGGCCGCACTGCCCACTATCACGGACAGCAATACCGCTATTGATGGGAAGCTACAGACTATTTTAACGGGTGAAGGCACAACTCCGACTGCAGCCAATTTAGCTGGGGAAATCACTCTTGACTTTAATACTTCAAACCGTGGTGGCATTTCTGTTACGGGCGGTAATACGCGCATTGCCTCGCTGAATATTACGGGTGCTGGCAATCTTGGAGGCGGTACAAACGGTAGCAGAGCGTTGAACACTACAGGTGCTGCAATAGCAGATGGTGTAGCTATTGTTTTCACGGGTGCTAACACTGCTGGCTCTCTTGTTACGGATGTAACCAGCTCCAACAACACGGTTGCATCGGTACTGCTGGTTAACGGAGCTACCAACGTAACGCTTTCCGATAACTCCTTCCGTACTGGCCGCTCTGTGGCTGCCAATGCGACCAACTCCACCATCGCTTACGATGGAGCCGGAGTATTACTGTCGAACGCTTCGGACAATACGATTCAAAACAATAACATCAGCAACAACAGCGGTTTTGGTATTGAGCTGATGGCGGGTAGCAACCGCAACCTCATTTCGGGGAATATACTAGCGACTAACGGCTTAGTAACCACTATCACTACCGACGATGCTGGCATTAGCATTACGTCAGGTAATGACAACGTCATCAGCAGCAACACCATTTCGGGTAGCGCTGGTGATGGTATTGTAGCCTTGACTGGCACCTCGGGCAACCGCTTCACCCAGAACAGCATTTCCGGCAATGGCAACCTGGGTATCGACCTGTCAGCCACCAGTAGCGCAACCGGTGATGATGTCACCAAGAACGCCAATGGTAAAACTGCAGGCAGCGGAGCCAACGGCCTACTCAATTTCCCGGTAATTACGCAGGCTTCTACTACCACAACTGGCACCACCAATAACAACCTAAGAATTAGCGGCTATGCCCCAGCAGGCAGCACCATCGAGTTCTTCCTGTCGGATAAAACCGCTGATGGTTTTGGCCAAGGCCAAACCTACCTGTTCACCCGGGTAGAGGGAAGCACCGTAAATGGAGTAGCCGATGCAGATACGAAAACTGGCAGCTACAGCGGCGTCTTCAACGGCTTTGATCAGGGCAGTGAAACCGGGGCCTCGCGCTTCTACTTCAACATCCCGATCAGCAGCCTTTCCCCCACTCTGCGAACGGCAATTACGGCCAACACCGCACGTATAACCGCCACCGCGACCGTAGGCCAGAATACCTCGGAGTTCTCGGCCAATATTAAGATCAATCAGAACTCGCCCCTGCCCGTAACGCTGGTTGCCTTCGGCGCTAAGCCTTCCGGCCTGAACGCTGAGCTCAACTGGAAAACGGCGCAGGAGCTCAACAACGACCACTTTGTGGTGGAGCGCAGCTTCGACGGTAGCCGCTTTGAGGCCGTGGGCGAGGTGAAAGGCCAGGGCTCGATCCAGACGGCTACCACCTACGCCTTCACCGATGCGCGGGCAGCTGCCCTGGCCCCTGCCGGCCTGGTGTACTACCGCCTGCGCCAGGTGGATACTGACGGCACGGCCAGCCTGAGCGAAGTGCAGACCGTGCGCTTCCCACTGACGGCCCGCGCCCAGATGGACGTGTACCCCAACCCCGCCACTGCCATCCAGGATGCCAAGCTCGATTTGAGCGGCGCCCCGGCCGGCACCTACCTGGTAACGCTGGTGGATATGACGGGCCGCACGCTGCGCACTTTCAGCCAGAACGGCGGTACCGTGCAGGAACTGCAGCTGACCAGCCTGCCCAATGGCACCTACCTGGTGCGGGTGCAGGGCAACGGGCAGTCGTTCAGCCGGCGCGTTATCAAGCAATAGTCAGCCGCTGAGTGCTGCGTAAGCAAAGCGTCCTCCTGCCACCCGGCGGGGGGACGCTTTGCTTTGAGGGTACCACGGGCCCGCGCCGTACAACCAGCCGGCTGCTTTGGCGGTATAGCTTTTCCGGCCGCACCGGCCGCTCTGTAAATCTTCTGTTGCTCCCTTTCCTTCGACTGACTTATGCCTGCTGTTCGCCGCTCCGTACCCGGCCGGGTGCCCACCGATATTGATGTAGCCATTGTGGGCGCCGGCAGCGCCGGCCTGAGTGCCGCGCTGGTGCTGGGCCGCTGCCTGCGCCGGGTGCTGGTGCTCGATGGCGGGCCGCCTCGCAACGCCCCTTCGCCGGCTGTGCAGGCCTTCTTCACCCGCGACGGTACGGCACCCGCCAAGCTACTCAACCTGGGCCGGGCGGAGTTGGAAGCCTACCAGTCAGTCGAAATTAAAGAAGCGAAAGTGGTGGGCCTGGTGCGATGCGGCAAGCACTTCGAGCTGACGCTGGAAGGGCCGACCGGCCGGCGCAGTACGCGCACGGCCCGTAAGGTGCTGCTGGCCACCGGCGTCGAAGACGAGCTGCCGCCGCTGCCGGGCATGCGCGAGCTGTGGGGCAGCGGGGTGCTGCACTGCCCCTACTGCCACGGCTGGGAACACCGCGACCAGCCGCTGGCCGTGTACGGCCGGGCCAAGCTCGTAACTGGCCTGGCCCTGCTGGTGAGCCGCTGGAGCCCCGATGTGGTGGTGTGCGTGGAGGACCCGGCCAACCTGACCCAGAACGCCCGCCGCCGCCTGCGCCGCCAGGGCATCGAAGTGCGCGAAGAAGCCCTGGCCAGCCTCGAAGGCACAGCCGGCGGCGAGTTGCGCCACCTGGTGTTCGAGTCGGGCGAGAAGCTGGCGCGCCGGGCCCTGTTCATTCATGCCCACCAGCACCAGCGCAGCTCGCTGGCCCAGGAAATGGGCTGCCGGCTTAGCGCCAAGGGAGCTATTAAGGTCAACAAGCAGCACCAGACCTCGGTGCCGGGCCTGTACGCGGCCGGCGACAACACGCCCGGTACGCAGCAGGCGCTGCTGGCCGCCGCCGAGGGCAGCGGGGCCGCCATCAGCATCAACGAAACCCTGACGCGGGAGGAATGCCCCAAATAAGCCGGGCGCACCGAACCTTGCCGGGCCGGGTTGGGTTTTCCCCGCCGAGGGTCCTATCTTACTGCGGCTAGCCTTATCCGGGGCCGGCCGTTTCGTTGCCTATCTGTTTATGCGCCCTGTTGTTTCGCCCGTTCTGCTGCTGCTCCTGCTTCTGATGGGGCCGGCTGCCTGGGCCCAGCGCATCAGCTTCAACGGGCGCATCACCGAAACCAGCGGCCAGCCCGTGCCCTTTGCCTCGGTGTTTGTGCGCGGCACCAGCCAGGGCGCCACCGCCGACGACAAGGGCTACTACCAGTTCACCCTCACCGGTCCGGCCGATACGCTGACGGCCTCGGCCATCGGGTTTGCGCCGGTGAAAAAAGCCGTAACCAGCGACGCCGCCCGCCAGACGCTCAACTTCGTGCTCGGCAGCGGGGGCGTGTCGCTGGGCGAGGTGACGGTGCGGCCCCACGAAAACCCGGCCTACCGTATTCTGCGCCGCGTGGATGCCAACCGCCGCCGCAACCAGAAAACCGAGCTGGCCTCCTACGACTACGACAGCTACGCCCGCAACGAGCTGCTCATCAACAACCTGCCCGACCAGCTGAGCCGCCGCAAGCTGCTGCGCCAGATTACGGCCGTGGCCGACACGCTGGGCCTGGAGCGCGACGCCAACGGCCGGCCCGTAGTGCCCATTTTCGCCTCCGAAGTGCTGTCGCACTTCTACCAGAACAACAACCCGCTGCGCCAGCGCGAGGAGGTGGCCAAAACCCAGATGCACGGCGCGGCCCCCCGCGAGGGCTCGGTGGTATCACAGATTATGGGCTCCTCGTTTCAGGACTGGGATTTCTACCGCAACTGGATTCGCATTGTGGGCAAGGATTTCATCTCGCCCATCGCCGAGGGCTGGAAATTCTCCTACGAATACGAGCTGCAGGACTCGCTCATGGTCGGTGATGACTACTGCTATAAGCTGAAGGTGACGCCCCGCCGGCCCCAGGACTTGGCGTTCAAAGGCACCATCTGGATAACCACCGACACCTACGCCCTGCGCCAGCTCGATGTGGAAGTCAGCACCCAGGCCAACCTGAATTTCATCGAGCAGATTGCCGTGCGCCAGGAGCTGACGCCCACCACGGCCGGGCCCTGGCTGCCCACGGTTACGCGCTTCGTTATCGGCATCCGGCCCAGCAAGGGCAGCACCGGCGTGCTGGCCCGCATCAGCACGCTCTACTCCAACTTCCGGGTAAACCAGCCCCGGCCGCTGGCTTTCTACGACAAGCCCCTGGAAATAGCCGCCGACGCCTATGACGTGCCGCCCGGCTACTTCGCCCAAAACAGGCCCGATTCGCTTAGCCGCCAGGAGCAGCTGACGCTGACGGTGCTCGACACGGTGCGCCAGCTGCCGGCCGTGCGCTCGGTGCTGGAGCTGGCCGATATTGTGGTGAACGGCTACTATCCGCTGGGTAAAATCGATTTGGGTCCTATTCTGGCTACGCTGGGCTACAACAACATCGAGGGCCTGCGGCTGCGGGCGGGCTTCCGCACCTCTACCGAATGGAGCCGCGACTGGCAGCTGCGGCCCTACGTAGCCTATGGCACCCAGGATGGCCGCTTCAAGTACGGCCTGCGGGTGCAGCGCGTGCTGGAGCGGCGGCACTGGACGGTGGCCAACTTCGAGCACCGCCACGACATCGACCAGGTAGCCTTGCTCGACAACGACTACGCCCTCGAAAACCCGCTGTTCGAGGCGGCGGCCCGGCTGGGCAACATCAGCAACAGCCGCCCGCTGCTGCGCGACCTGACCAGCGTTTCGGTGCAGTCGGATTTGTTCCGGGGCTTTACCCAGCGCGTGATGCTGCGCCGCCAGCAGTTTCAGCCGCTCTACCCCTTCGCCTACTACACCCAGGAGCCCCGCCCCGGCAACCCCACCGGCACCGATTTTACGCTTTCGGAAGTGATTGTGGAGTCGCGCTACGCCCGCGACGAGGTGCTGGTGGCCAACAACCAGAACCGCCGCACGGCCGTGGGTCTCAAGCGCTGGCCGGTGTTCACGGCGCGCTACACGCTGGGCCTCAACCATCTGCTGGGCTCCGATTTCCGCTACCAGAAGTTCAATCTGCTCATCGACCACAGCCTGCGCCTGGGCCAGCTGGGCCGCACCACGTACCGCGTTGATGCCGGCTACATCCCGAGCACCGTGCCCTACCCGGTGCTCAAAAGCCATTTGGGCAACCAATCGGTCTTCTACAACGCGGGCGCCTACAACCTGATGCGCTACTTCGAGTTCGTGAGCGACCGGTACGCCGGCCTGCAACTGGAGCACCAGTTCGGCGGTTTTCTCACCAACTCGCTGCCGCTTATCAAGCAGCTCAACTGGCGGCTGGTGGGCACCACCAACCTGCTCTGGGGCAGCGTCAGCGAGGCCAACCGCCGCATTATTCCTACCACCGACCCGGTTACCGGCGAGCCGCTGCCGGCCTTTCAGTCGCTGGGCCGCCTGCCCTACGCCGAGGTGGGCTACGGCATCGAGAACATTTTTAAAATCGTGCGGGTTGACTTCCTGCACCGCCTCACCTACCGCGACCGGCCCGAGGCCCGTAACTTTGGGGTGAAGCTGAGCCTGAAATTCAGCCTTTAATTTTGAGCGGCAAGCCGCGAGCAACAAGGTGTAAGGCCGATGCCAGGCAAACAGCCGGTTGCTTAACCACTCGCTTGGAGCTTGCCGCTGACCGCTTGTAGCTTAAAAAAGACATGGCCAAATACGAAGTTGACAACCTGACCCTGGCCGAGGCCACCCGCCACGCCCCGTTCATCGACTACGCCCGCTGCATCGACGCCGGGCAGCGCCCCTACAACCACGTCGGCGACTGGCCCGAAGCCGGCGCCCTGTACCCCATCCGCACGGTCGACTCGCGCACCGAGGGCATTGCCCTGGTCCACGTGCTCGGCTTCGAGGGCGAAGCACCCTACTACAACGCCTTCGCCCCCCACCGCTTCGAGCTATTGCTCACGGTGTGGCTTAATTAGGTGAGATGGTGAGATGGTGAGGTGGTGAGATGGTGAGTTTTATGTTCGAGGGCCCTATGTTGCGCGCCAGTCCTGGCGGGGCGGCATATCGGTAACAAAACAGCCGCTAAAAAAACAAAGCCCCGACGGGGCGGCACCAATCGTTGAGTTGATGGTGTCGCCCCGCCGGGGCTTTGCCGTTCGCAAATCCATTGTTACTACCAACATGTCGCCCCGCTGGGGCTGGCGCGCATGGGCGGGCGCACCTTACTACCGATATGCCGCCCCGCCAGGACTGGCGCGCAACATAGGCCCCCCGAACATAAAACTCACCATTTCACCACCTCACCATCTCACCGCATACAGCACCGGCTTGCTGGGGCTGGCGTCCAGCTCAAGGCTGGTTATCTGGAGGTTGAGCAGGTAGAGGCCGTCCTCGACGGCATCGGGCACGAAGATGAGTTCGGTGATGGTGGCTTGCTGGCGGGTGGCGTGTGGGTACTGCCAGAAGGCGTGGTGGGCCAGTAGCTCGCCCCCATCCTCTTCGCGGTCGACGCTGGGCAAATCCAGCAGCAGATGCTCGATGTGCTGCCGGGCCAGATACTCGGCCAGCGCGGGCTCCAGGTAGGTGGGGTTGGTGCCGGAGTACTGGCGGGTGCGCTTGGCGCGGTGGTTGGGCAGCGTGCGCAGCACCAGCGCCTCGGGGCGCACGGCCGCGTCGGGGCCGCCTTCCAGCTCGCGGCGCACGTCTTCGAGCAGCACTACCTCGTCGCCGCCCGGCTGGGGCCGGGGCTGCACCGACACCAGCCGGGCCACGAACAGAAATCGGCGCAGGCAGCGGTTGAGCGTAGCTTCCGGCGCGGCCGAAATGTGGCCGTAGCACTCGGTATGGGTGCCGTTGCCGTGGGGCGTGAGGTGCACGCGCTGGTAGTTGGTGCTGCCACCCTCGGCCACGCTACCCACAAAGTCGCCCACCCGAATGGTTTCCGCCGCCGCCGGCTCGGCCCAGAAGCAGTTCACCTGCGGCCCGTTCGGCACCAGCGGCAGCGAAATATCCAGCGGCGCCTGCGGGTCGAAGCTAAGCGTGCGGCCGTGGTAGGGGTAAGTAGCGAGCATGGGGTGGTGATGGGGTGATAGGGCGATGGGGTGAGGAGCTAAAGAACGGTCATTCTGAGCGAAGGCGCAGCCGTAGTCGAAGAATCTCGCGTGCCAAAGTAATTTTGTCGTCAGGAGATAGCATTGCCCGCGAGATTCTTCGACTGCGGCTGCGCCTTCGCTCAGAATGACCGCTACTTTTTCATGTCCGCACCCAATTCCAGTTCGTTCAGAATCCCAGCAATTTCCGCGGCGTGGCTGAGCACCATGAAGTGGCCGCCGCCGCGGATGCGGTAGTCGATGGTACGGTGGCCGGGCGGAAATACCCGGTCGCGGGTGCCGAGCAGCTGCACGGCGGGCGCCACGCCGGTGCTGTCCCAGTGCAGCAGACGGCTGATAGCCCAGCGGGTGTAGCACGGCTCCATATCGAGCAAGATGCGCTTGAACAGCCGGTACTCGGCCCCGTTGCGCACCCCAAAATACAGCTGCCCGGCACGGGGAAACAGCTTCAGCCACTGCGGCGGCACCAGCCGGTACAGCCCCGAGGCCCGCACCAGCCGCAGCAGCGGCGGCAGACTCTGCGCATCGGGCAAACTGCTGATGAGCACCACGCGCAACCCCGGCCGCAGCCGCTGCATCTCCAGCGCCACCACCCCGCCAAACGACACGCCCACCAGCCAGCCCGTCGCCTCGGCCGGAATAGCCGCTGCCATCCGGGCCGCGTAGTGGGCCAGCGGCTCGTCGTCCGCCTCGGGTGGCAGCCAGAGCAATACCCGGCTGGGGCCATGCAGCAACGGCTGAAGCCGCTGAAACACCCGCTCGTCGGCTCCCAGGCCCGGTATCAGGTAGAAGATAGGCTTGTTCATTTTGTGTGGAGAAGCCGGATGAGGGCCGCCAGCTTCTCCGGCTCAGCTGGCTAGCGGCAACCGTATAGGATCGGTTGGCAGTAGATCTACTTCCAGAAATCCAAGCGGCCCAAGCGGTTCCCGCGCTGCTCCAGAACGCGAGAGCAGCGCAATAGTTACCCGGCTGGGTGCTCTGCCTCCTGCCCGCACAGACGCAGTCCATTAGCGTTTACAGTCCTTTGTTTCAGACAGCAGGGCGCATAGCTTTGTGCGAATATTTTCCGCACAACTGCCTCCTTCTCTTTTCACTGCGCCCATGCTACGTTCCTGGCTTTGCCAACTTGCTCTCTTGCTGCTCCTGTGCCCACTGAGCGGCGTGGCGCAGGCTTCCGGCTTTGCCGACCTCCAACCCGGCCCGTATCGGGTGGGCCTGCGGGTGGTGCAGCAATATGACTATGCGCGCTCCTACAAGGGCCAAACCGACCTGGTTACGGGCCAGCCGTACCTGGGTGAGCGCGCCCGGCCCGTGCAAACCCTGGTGTGGTATCCGGCCGCGAAGGCGGGTACTCCCCTGCGGTACGCCGATTACCTGCGCACGGAAGCCACCGACGAAGTATTTGCGCGGACGGAGGCGCAGGTAGCCGCTTTCGTGGCCGGACAGCGGCAGAGCGCCGTCGCCAATCTGGGGGCTAGGCAGGCGCAGGCCATGCTCGACCAGCGCATGTGGGCCGCGGCGGATGCCCCGGCGGCGGCAGGCAAATTTCCCGTGGTCATTTACGCCGCGGGCGGCGGGGGCGTGGCGCACGAAGCCGTCGACCTGTGCGAGTACCTCGCCAGCCACGGCTACGTAGTGCTGGCCAGCCGCAGCCTGGGCACGCGCACGGGCCTGATGAACTTCGACCAGGAAGGGCTTGACACTCAGGCCCGCGACATAGAGTTTCTGCTGGCCTACGCGCATACGCTCCCGCAGGCCGACATGGCCCACATAGCCGCCGCCGGCTGGAGCTGGGGCGGGCTGGCCAATGCCCTGGCCGCCTCCCAGGATGCACGCATTGACGCGCTGGTCAGCTTCGATGGCACTCAGCACCAGGACGATACCAGGTCGGCAGTCCGCACGCGGCTCACGCTGCCGTGGCTCTACATCCAGCGCCGCCCCGAGTCGGTGCGCGAGCTTAGTGTCAGGGGCATGGCGACCTCATCTATTCTGCTGAATGAGGCGAAGTATGCCGACCGGTACCATGTAGTCATGAACCCGATGGAACACGTGGATTTCTCCACCCAAGCCCTGCGCCTGGCCCCACCGGCGCACTTCACCGAGTATTCGCGCGCCGAAGTGGAGGCGGCCTACCGCTGGACCTGCCGCTACACTCTGGAGTTTCTGAATGCCACCCTCAAAGCCAGCGCCGCCGGCCGCCAGTTCCTCGACCGCACGCCGGCCCAGAACGGCGTACCCGCCCACATGGCCCGGCTCGACCACCTGCCCGCGCAAACCGGCCCGGTGCCCACGCAGGCGGGCTTTGCGGCGGCGCTGGCGCAGGAAGGCTTTACGCACGCGCTGCCGGTCTACCGCAGGATACAGCAGCAGGATGCCGCGTTTACCCTATCGGAAGGGGCCCTCAACTCCTGGGGCTACCAGCTGCTGCGCGAGGCGCACGACCTGCCGGCAGCGCGCGCCATCTTCCGCCTGGGCACGGAGCTGTATCCCGGCAGCGCCAACCTTTTCGACAGCCTGGGCGAAGCCGATGAGCTCAACCACGACCAGGCCGCTGCCATTACGCACTACCGGCGCTCCTTGGAGCTGAATCCGCAGAACGGCAACGCCCGGCAGCGCCTGCAGGCCCTCGGGGCACCCGCGCCAGGGTCGCCCGCCAACTAACGCTGCACGCACAGGGATACCAACTGCTATACTGAACCAGTAAGCGCCCGCTCTACAGCTGCGAGGCGGCAACGCTTGAAATAAGCACTCCCCCTGCATGCTTATTTAAGGCCACTGTAGTAGCCCCAACAGGCTTACTGCAGCGGGGTGCTGCCGATGTCCGTTAGCTGGTCGTTGGTTACGGTGATGCCCGTGCGGATAACCTGCTTGTAGCCGGTCTGGCCAGCCAGGGCGGTAGCCGTGGGGAAGAACTCCACCCGGTAGGTGCCCGAGGGCAGCGCCCCCAGCTGGAACGCGCCGGCTACATCGGCGGTGGTGCTGAACGTGTCGGCGGGCGTGATGGACGAGCGGATGGCCAGCACCTGGGGCAGCGCCGCGGCCGGAGTTACCGTGCCGCGCAGCCCGCCCCGGATGTCCTGGGCCACCACCCGGATAACGGGCTTGAGCAGGTAACGCTCCTTCTTGTCGTTGCCGGGCTTCCAGTTGCCGCGCTCCACGATGGACTTGGCGACGTCGAAGTCGAGCAGCAACTGGTAGTTGTCGCGCTGCTGGTACAGATTCTTCTTGTCCAGCTTGAGCTTAATACCGGACGACTGGCCGCTGGGTGTTTTCAGGTCGTAGCGCTGGCCGTCGCGGCCGGTCACGTAGCTGTCGGGGCCCAGCACCAGGCGAATTTCCTTGAGCGTGCCGGGGTCAAAATCGGAGCTGACCAGCAGCGCCGAGCGGCCGTTCACGTACTCCAGCACATTAATGGGCTGGGCTTTGAAAGGCAGCAGCCGCCAGCCGTCGGGGTTGCCTTCTTCTTTCAGATGAATCTCGATTTTTTGCACATCGAGCACCACTGCCCGGAAGTCGCCGGGCGCATCCGTCAGGCGCACTTCCAGCGTACTGGAGGCCAGCGCATCGTCCGCCTTATCGTTGTTACAGGAAACCAGCGCCAGCGGCGCGGCTACCAGAGTATAAAGTAAAGTGCGGTGAAACTGCATGGCGGAACGGTAAAGAGTTGAGGGAGAGAAATCTGGCCGGTGCTTACGCCAGTCAGGCGCGGGAGTTCCGCAATAAATCGGCCAGCAATTACATTTTCCCCGGACCGCTGAAATCAACCACCCGCCTTGGTCGTATCGGCCGGGGCTTTGGGGGCGGGTGCCGGGGTGGTGGCCGGGGCCGGCTTGGGCTTGCCGAACAGGCTGTTGAGGCCCTTTTTGGCCTGTTCGCGCAGCCTGGCTTCGGCTTCGAGGCGCTTCTTTTCCAGCTCCTGCTGGGCCCGGGCTTCCAGCTCGGCCCGCTTCAGGGCCACTTCCTTCTTGAGGCTGTCCTGCGAAAGCAGGATTTTGGCGGCCTGGCCGGCTTTCGAGTCGTCGAGCTTGCTCTGCACGACGCCGGTTACCAGCTCCTTGGCCAGGTCCTTGGCCTGGCCCTTCACGCTGCCGCTGCTCAGCTTCACCAGCGGGTTGCTCACGGTGCCCCCGATGGTCAGGCCCAGCGTCACGCGCTCGGTGCCTTTCAGGTTTTGTACGCCCGTGAGCCGGGTGAGCTGGCTGCTGAGGGCGTTGCCGACCTGGCCCGTGGGCACGTCGAGGGCCGCCACGTACTCCAGCCCGCCATCGGCAATGCTGTTCGAGCCGCCCACCGTCATCTTTATCTGCCCCACGTTCAAATCAAAGGGCTTCACCACGAAGTTGCCGTTGATGATTTCGGCGGCCACGTCCTTGTTGGTCACCACGAAGTTCTTCAGGTCCTGCAACTGGGTGAGGCTGCTGATTTTGGTGAGCACCGGCGAGCTGGCCACGGCTGCCCGCACGATGTCGAACACGCCCTTGCCGGTGAGGGTGCTGTACTTGGGCATCATATCGGGGCCCATTTCGCCGCGCACGTTGAAGTTGGTCGAGAAGATGCCCTCCAGGTTGGCGGCCAGCGGCACCAGCGTTTTAATCGAGTTGAAGGCTGCAAACGCCTGCTGGAAGTTCAGGTTCTGCACGTTCAGCCCGAAATCGAAGGTGGGCCGCGCCAGGTTCTGGCTGCTGTACGAGCCATTGGTGGCGAAGGAGCCGCCGAGCGTGTTGAAGGTGAGGCCCTTGAGCGTGGCCACCTGGTTGCGCACCGTCACGATGCCCTTCACGTCGTTGAGTTTCAGGTTGTCGTACAGCACCTGGCCCACGGCGGTGTTCATGGTCAGGTCGAATTCCTTCGGGATTTGCAGCACGCCGTCGGCCTGGGCCGTGGCGACGGGGGCTTTGGCGCCGGCGGTGGGTTTGGCACTCACCTCGTCCACCATCCATTCATTCAGGTTGAAGCGGCGCGAATTCACCGTAAGGTCGCCGCGCAACGGCTGGCCGGGCACGAACAGGTAGCCCAGGTAGTTGCTGATGGTGCCCGAAGCTGCCACGTCCGACGAGCCCACGAAGCCCTGCAGGTCGCGCAGCACAATCCGGTCGTTGTTGAACGTGGCCGTGGCCTGGCTCACCTTCATGCCCTGCGGAAAGTCGGGGCTCTTGTAGTCGATATTGCGTGCGTTCACGGTGCCCGAAGCCACCACCGACTGGTAGCGGCCGGCCTCAATGTCGGCCATGTTGCCCTTGGCGGCCACGTTGCCGTTCAGGCGGCCGGCCACCGTCATGCCCTCAAGCGGGAATATTTTGGTGAGCTTGGTCAAATCCACAGTGCCTTTCACATCCGTGTCGAAGGCCAGCTTATCTACGCCCTGGGTGGCCACGCGGCCCTGTAGCGGCTCACCGTCGAGCAGCATTTTAAACTGCGGGATGTTGACTTTGGTGTCGTTGAGCTGGCCGGTAGGGTTGGTCACGGTGCCGTTCAATGTCAGGTTTTCAATCGGAGCCGGAAACTGCTTGCTCTTCACGTAGCCGTTGGTCAGGTTCATTTGGGCCTGAATAACCGGCATTTGGGTTTCCGAATACACGCCCCTGGCCGTGGCATCCACGAACAGCTTACCGCGCAGCAGCAGGTCCTGCACCGGGTACACCTTCATCATTTCGGCCAAATCCACGTTGGCTTTCACGCGGCCGTCCACCTTCATCGGGGCCAGCCCGTCGATGGCCACCTGGCCGTCAATCGGGTTTTTGCCCAGGTCGAGGTGGAACTGCTTCACGTTCACTTTCACGTTGTTGGTAAAACCCGAGGGGTTGTCCACCACCATATCTACGTTGATGTTGCGCGCCCGCTCGGGCAAAGCGGGGTACTGGAAGCTGCCGTCCTTGATTTGCAGGTTCACGCCGTAGCCGGGCATCTTCAGCGCGTTCTGCACGCCCTTAAAATAGCCATCAAACGCCACCTTGCCATCGGCTTTAATGTCCTTGAACTGCTCGTTGTAAGCGCCCGGCACCAAACTCAGAATGTTCTTGAAATCGGTTTCCAGCGCCTTGAACGTGAGGTCGTACACAATGTCGGTGGCGTTGGGCAAACCGATAGTGCCCTGGAAGGTGGCCGGGAAATCGTTCAGCTTCACCTTGTTGTCCTTGAAGGTGAACAGCATCTGCTCCAGGTTCATGGCCATGGTCACGTCGGCGTCGAGCTGCTTGTTGCTCACGTACTGCACCCCGTCGTAGCTCAGCGAGGCGCTTTGGGCCGTGGTCTGGCTCACCATGTCAAAGATGTTCTGCTCGAAGTCGCCCGCGCCGGTGTGGTCGATGCCGCGCAGCTCCATGCCGAACGGAATGCTCCGGTCGTCGTAGCGCAGGCGGCCCTGGTTGATTTTCCAGCCCTTAATAGCCAGGCGCACCGCCGAGGTATCCTGCCCCTTAGTAGCGGCGGCCGAGTCCGAGATGAAAATGTCCCAGTTGGCGCGGCCGCTTTTGAGCACCTTTATATGGATGTCGGGCTCTTCGAGGGTGATGTTCTTGATTTTGATTTCGTCGCCGCTGATAACGCTCATCAGGTTCAGGCCGATGCGCGTCTGGGGCAGGTAGGCCAGCGTGTCGCGGGCAAACGAGTCCTGCCCGATAATGCGCAGCTGGTTGATGCGCAGGGCCAGATCGGGGAAGGTGCTCAGCAGCGTTATGTCGACATTTTCGGGGTCGTACTGCACCTCGGCCCGCACGCGCTGGGCCAGCTGCTTGTCGAAGGCGGCTTTAATTTTATCTTTGAACAGCAGCGGGGCCAGGGCCAGAAAAGCCACCAGCACCACTAGAAAAATCCCGAGGCCGACAAAAAACTTACGCATAGTAGGACAACTTAAAAAAGGTAGATTTCGGCAGCCGGACTGACAATCAGCGCAATCAGCCCAACTACCGAGCCCGGCAAAAGTAAGGAGAAACTCAACCGGACTGTGGTTGCAATGAACGGTATAGGGATGCCATATCTTGCGTCTCGTCGTTGAGCGGCTCGCCTGACCAGCCTACATGAACAATGTCAGCACCGACGAAACGCCGGATATTGCGTTTCTGCACGGGCTGGCAATTATACAGTTCCCCACGGCCCGCGGGTACCAAACCTGCCGGTCCGTTCGTTAGCCGCCCACGTATGCGAAGCACCAGTAATCCGGCAGAATGCGCCCACCGGCGGCCCACGGGGCGGCGCTGGCTGGCCGTGGCCGGGCCGGGCCTAGTGGGGCTGCTGCTGGCCGGCCCCGCCGCCGGGGCCCAGGACCTGTACTTCGCCCAGCCGTTTGCCAACCGCATGCAGCTCAACCCCGCCTACGCCGGTCTGCTCGACGACTACGGCGTGGCGCTCAGCTACCGCAACCAGTTCCCCACCCTGGCCGGCACCTTCCAGACCACCCAGCTCGCCGCCGACTACCGCCTGCGCAACCAGCGCAGCGCCTTTGGACTGCTGATAAACCAGGACCGCACCGGCGCCGTGGGCTACACCCGCCTGCAGGCGGGCGGCGTGTATGCCTACCACGTGCGCCTGAACCGCCAGCTCAGCCTCAGCGGCGGGGCCACGCTCAGCTACGGCCGCCAGCGCGTGGGCTACGGCAACCTCGTCTTCGGCGACCAGCTTTCCGACGACGGTCAGGTGCGCGACCTCAGCCAGGAAGCGGCCGATTTTGCGCCCGTCAACTACCTCACGGCCGGGCTGGGCGGGCTGCTGTTCGGGCCGCAGTTCTGGCTGGGCGCGGCCGCCCATCACCTCAACCAGCCCGACCTGGGCTTTGTGGGCCAGGGCACGCTACCGATGCGCCTGAACGTGCAGGGCGGCTACAAATTTTACTTCGCCCAGGTGAACACCGTGCGCGAGCAGCGCGAAGTCAGCCTGAGCCCCACGGCCGGCTACACCCGGCAGGGCAACTCCCAGCGCACCGACCTAGGATTGTACTTTACCACGACGCCACTAACGCTCGGGGCCGTGTACCGGGGCCTGCCGCTACCCGGTACGCCCCGGCCCCAGCAGGTGCTCACGGCGGTGGCCGGCATCAGTGCGGGCACTTTTCGGCTTGGTTATAGCTACGATGTCAGCCTCAGTCAGTTCAGTGCCGATTTAGGTGGGGCCCACGAGCTTTCGCTCACGCTGCGCGAGTTTGATGCGCTCGAAGCTGCCTGGCGCCGACTAAAGCGACGTAATTACCCGAAGATTCCTTGCCCGGCTTTTTAAAATGTTGTATTATTGCAGCCGACTTGCCTTGTCTAAACCCTTTTCAAACAGGTAGTTTCAACTTGATCATGAATATTTCCAAGTACCTGGGCCTGGCCCTCGTCGGAGCCTGCGCCCTTAGTGCCTGTAACAAAGGTCCGCGCTCAGCCACCAACCCCGGCAAATACAGCTCCACCACGGGCATCGAGTACAACACCGATGAGGGCATGAAGGTGTCTGATTATCAGGGCATCCCCGATGGCCCGGGTTTGGTGTTTATCGAAGGCGGCCGCACCGTGCTGGGCTCGGCGGAGGAAGACGTGGCCATGACCCACGACAACCTGGAGCGCACCGTTACGCTCGCTTCCTTCTACATGGATGAGGCCGAGGTGGCCAACATCCACTGGCTCGAATACCTGCACTACGTGCGCAAGGACTCGGCCGAGGAGTTTTATATGTCGGCGCTGCCCGACACCACCGTATGGGCCCGCGAGCTGTCGTTCAACGACCCCTACGTCGACTACTACCTGCGTTACCCCGGCTTCCGCTACTTCCCGGTAGTAGGCGTGAGCTGGCTGCAGGCCAACGACTACTGCACCTGGCGGACGGCCAAGGTAAACGAGCGGCTGGCCAGCGACGCTTCCGATAGCGGTGGCGGCTCCCGCAAGGGCGGCCTGTTCGGGCGCAAAAAGAACAAGGGCGGCGACGCCGCTGAAGGTACTTCCGACGATGGCGGCGTGAAAATCGCCATCGAAAACGGCAACACCCTGCCCAACTACCGCCTGCCCACCGAGGCAGAGTGGGAGTACGCGGCCCAGGCCCTCATCGGCACCCAGGAAACCGGCAACGAAAACCAGGAAAACAAGCGCATCTACCCCTGGGATGGCCGCCAGGTGCGCAACCCCTACGGCAAGAAGAAGGGCCAGTTCCTGGCCAACTTCAAGCGTGGCCGTGGTGACTACGCCGGTATTGCCGGCTCGCTCAACGATGGCGCCATGATTACCGAGCAGGTATTCTCCTACCCACCCAACGATTACGGCCTCTACAACATGGCCGGCAACGTGAACGAGTGGGTGCAGGACATCTACCGGCCGCTTTCCTACGAGGATGTGGAAGATCTGAACCCCTTCCGCCGCAACGGCTACCTCGACCCCTCCGAGAAGTACGACAAGAAGGGCTACCAGTCGCTCATCGACGACCACGTGCGCGTGTATAAAGGTGGCTCATGGCGCGACGTAGCCTACTGGCTCTCGCCCGGCACCCGCCGCTTCATGGCTGAGGATTCGGCTACGGCTACCATCGGCTTCCGCTGCGCCATGATCAACGCCGGCTCAAACAAATAACATCGCAGATGCTGCAGATGAATGGGATGCCGCAGATTCGTTCTGACAGTCGCTTCGTTTGATAGCTGTAAACTGAGAACCAACAAAGCAGCCACCTCTTATGGGGTGGCTGTTTTGTTATGCTTTTTCTCGGCACCTGTCGCTAAAGCACAAAACAGCGAACCTACCGGCGACTGAAATGAAGGTGGCGTTAGAACGAATCTGCGGCATCCCTTTCATCTGCAACATCTGTGATTCAGGCGACGGCGATGGTGGCCACGCTGACTTCGCGGGCGCCGGCGGCGAGCAGCACGGCGCAGCAGGCTTCGAGCGTGGCCCCGGTCGTCAGCACGTCGTCGACTACCAGCACGTGCTGGCCCTCGATGAGGTCGGGGCGGGCCGCTTCGAAAACGGTGGCCACGTTTTGCCAGCGCTGGAGGCGGTTTTTGCGGGTCTGCGATTCGGTGGCGGCGGTGCGGCGAAGAGCCTCGGGGTGCCAGGGGCAACCCAGGGCGGTGGCCAGGCCCTCGGCGAAGCTGTCGGCCTGGTTGTAGCCGCGGCGGGCCAGCTTACGCGGGTGCAGCGGCACGGGCACGACCAGCGCGAAGGTATCGAGGTAGCCCGTTTCGGCCAGCTCCTGGCCGAAGTGCCGGCCCAGCACCCTGCCCACCTGCTGCTGGTTGCGGTATTTGAGCTCGTGCAGCAGGTGCTGCACCCGGCCGTGCTTCTGGAACGTGAGGTAGCCCAGCACGTGCGTAACGGGCAGCTTGCCCCAGAAACGGCGGGCCAGCGGGTTATCGGCGGGGGGCAGGCGGTGGTAGTCGGTGTAGGGCAGCTGGGCGCGGCAGTCGGTGCAGAGGTCGTCCTCGCCGCGGGCCAGCGGCTCCTGGCAGGCAAGGCACACCCGCGGGAAAAGCAGGCTCACGAAGTCGGCAAACACGGCGGGCAGCGGCATGGCAGGAGGGCGACTAGTGCGGCGGGGAAAACTTCTCCTTAATTTTAAGGCTTAAAGCTGAAAATCCAACGTGCTGCTCTCTTTGGGCCGCCAGCCCGCTTTACCCCGGGCTCCGGACTTACCCGAGCTACGGGCCGGAATCCCGGCAACTGCACGCAGTCAGCGCCTCACTTATTCATTCCAAGCAAGCCATGAGCATCGTCACCGAATTCAACGAGTACCGCCAGCGCATGAACGAGAAAATCATGGCCAATGATAACAAGGTTATCAAGCGGTTTTTCAACCTCGACACCAACACCTACCAGGAAGGCGCGCTCGACGTGAAAACCAAGGAGCTGCTGGGCCTGGCCTGCTCCATGGTGCTGCGCTGCGACGACTGCATCAAGTATCACCTGGGCAAGTGCTACGAGGAAAACGTGAGCGAGGCGGAAATCTACGAGCTGTTCGCCATTGCCAACCTCATCGGCGGCAGCATCGTGATTCCGCACTTCCGCCGGGCCGTGGAGTACTGGGAAGCCCTCAAGGACGAGTCGGTAACTCCACCCCCCGTTCACCCGCACAGCGCTTAAGCATGCTCGACCCTCAGGAAACCGAAGCCCAGTTCGAGCACCGCTGGTGGGAGCTGATGACCGAGATGAAAACCCGTTTCGGCAAAAAGCCCGACCTCAACGCGCTGTTGCTGCTCATCGGCGTGCAGGAGCTGGGCCAGGGCGCGGGCCCCTTCACCAAGGAGCAGAAGCAGGATTTGATGCACATTGCCACCTGCCGGCTCTTCAGCATTTCGGGCTACTACGAGCTGGAAAGCGTGGACGAAGAAGGCTGGCCCCATTACCGGCTGCTGAATGCCCTGCCCTTCTCCAACCTTAAGGAGCAGGAGCGCATGCTGAAATGGCACGTGCTGGAATACTTCGACCAGCAGAATGAAGGGTGAAGACGAAGAGAAAAAGTCAAAGCCGTTGAACAGCCCCGGTGTGGACGTTCGACGGCTTTTACTTTTGACTTTTTCTCTTCGACTTCCCAAAGGGCTGCCCGGCTTCTGCCTTTGACTTTTTCTCTTTGACTTTGGCCTCATGCACATCGTTTCGTATAACCTCAACGGCCTGCGTTCGGCCCTGAGCAAAGGCCTGGCCGATTGGGTGGCCACGGCCCAACCCGACGTGCTGTGCGTGCAGGAAATTAAGGCCGGCCGCGAACCGCTCGACGTAACGCCGCTCACCGATCTGGGCTACCACGCCTACCTGCATCCGGCCCAGAAACCCGGCTACAGCGGCGTGGCCATCTTCTCCAAGCCGCCGCCGCTGGCCGTAACCGAGGGCTGCGGCCAGGAGCTCTACGACACCGAGGGCCGGGTGCTGCGTCTCGATTTCGAGCATTTTTCGGTGCTGAATACCTACATGCCCTCGGGCACAAGCGGGCCCGAGCGGCAGGCGTTCAAGGTGGAATGGCTGCATTTTTTCCGGCGCTACGTGGCCGGGCTGCGGGCCGGCGGGGTGCCACCGCTGGTCATTGCCGGCGACTTCAACTGCTGCCAGCGCGAGCTGGATTTGCACAACCCGAAAGCCAACCAGAAAAGCCCCGGCTTCACGCCCGAGGAGCGCCAGTGGTTCCAGGATTTTCTGGCCGACGGCTTCACCGACTCGTTCCGCCACCACCACGGCGACGCGCCCCAGCGCTACTCCTGGTGGAGCTACCGCGCCGGCTCGCGCGCCCGCAACGTCGGCTGGCGCCTCGACCACCTGCTGGTCGACAACCGCCTCGCGCCCCACATCCGCCACGCCGACCTGTTGCCCGACGTCATCCATTCTGACCACTGCCCGGCGTCGTTGCAGCTTGGCTTTTAGAAGTGAGAGGCGAGAAGTAAGAGACTAGAAATGAGAGACCTGCCACCTCTTACTTCTCCGTTTCTCATTTCTCAACCAAAATCATTTCCGCCACCTCGCGGCCCGAGGCTATAGCGGCGTTGAGCGAGGGGTAGGCCGAATAGTCGCCGCAGCGGAACCGGTTGGCCCCGAGGCGGAGCGCCTGGCGGGGCGGCTGGCCGGCGGGGTATTCGGGCAGGGCGAAGGGCAGTTCGTAGGTGCGCAGGTGGGGCCAGCTGGCCGCTTCGGGGCCGAACCAGGCCGTCAGCTCGCGCCGTAGCTGGGCCGTCAGGCCGGCTTCCGAGAGGCCATGCTCGCCGTGGGTGCTCACCGATACCAGCCGCTGCCCGGCGGGGGCGTAGGCCGGAGCCACATCCGAGGGGAAGGCCACGTTGTGGGCCAGCCCGGTGGGCGAGGCGTTCAGGCGCAGCAGCTTATCGGGCCGGCCGGTGGGGGCAGGCGCGGCGAAGTAGGTGCAGGTAGTGCGCCGCCAGCGTAAGGGCGTGGGAGTAGAAATCAGGGCCTCGTCGGTAGCGGCGGGCAGCAGGCGGGCGGCGGCCTCCCCATCGACGGCCACCACCACGGCCGCCGCTTCGAGCGTTTCGCCGCTGGCGAGCCTAACGCGGGTTCCCTCCACGGCCGCTACCGGCGCACTCAGGCGGACGGTGCCGGCGGGCAGGCGGGCCGCCAGCTGCTCGGGTATCTGCTGCATGCCCAGGGCCGGCACCACGGCCTCGCCTATCACGAACTGCTGGAAGACAAACTCGAAGAAATTGGCCGCCGTGCTCAGGCTCCTATCCAGGAAAACGCCGCCGAAAAAGGGCCGGAAAAAGTTGTCGATAATTTGCTCGCTCCAGCCGTAGTGGCGCAGGAATTCGAGCGTGGTTTGCCGGTTGGTGGAGTTGCGGCTGATAAGCTGCCCGCTGCTGTAGCCGCGCACGTGCTGCACCAGGCTCAGAATCCGGAGCTTATCGGGCAGCGTGCCGATGCGCGAAGTGAGGGCCGAAAAGGCGGCCGTGGGCTGCTGCAACGGGTTTTGCAGGGTCGTTTCCTTGCCATCGGGCAGCCGGATGACGGCGCCCGAGCGGAAAGCCTTTAAGTTAAGGGCCCCGTAATCAATCAGCCGCTCGACTTCGGGGTAGCGCGTGAGCAGCACCTGGAAGCCCCGATCGAGGCGGAAGCCTTCGGGCGTTACGTCGGTGCGCACGCGGCCGCCCACGGCGTCGGCGGCGTCGAGCAGCAGCACGGGCCGGCCGGCGCGGTGCAGGTAGTTGGCGCAGGCCAGCCCGGCCATGCCAGCCCCGATAATGATAACAGGCAATTGAGCGGAGGAAGCAGGGGTCGTCGTCGTCATAGACAAAGCAAACTGCAAACGCGGCGCGAAGGTTGTTTTTAGAGCAGTGAGAGGGGAGAAATGAGAGGGGAGAAGTGAGTACAGAGAGGGGAGAGGTGAGGTGAGAGGGGTGTCATTCTGAGCGGAGCGAAGAATCTCGCGTGCCAAAGTATATCCTGATGATAGGATTACCATTGCACGCGAGATTCTTCGCTCCGCTCAGAATGACACCCCTCTCCCCTCTCACTTCTCTGTACTCACCTCTCACTTCTCACTTCTCCCCTCTCACTTCTCCCTTCTCTGTACTCACCTCTCACTTCTCACTTCTCCCCCTCTCCCTTCTCAAAACAGCGGCTTGCGGGGCTTCATGATTTTGCGGGTTTTCATGGTCCAGAGCTCGGCCACGCCGCCGCGGGCGAAGCTGGCGCGCCACGCGCCCATGGCCTGGCCCTGCTGGTAGCCGGTGGCCTGGTCCTGGGGGTATTGCTGCTTGATGAGAGCGTAATCGGCGGCGGCAATATCTTTCCCGACCTCGCCGTGGCAGCGCAGGCAAAGCTGGTCGTTAAGTACCAAGGGGCGCTGGTAGGTGAACACCTCCTGGTTCAGGCGGGCCACCTGGCGGGCGGTATCAGCCGGGTTCAGTTCGGCAGCTGAAAGCGTGGCCTGGTGGGCGGGGTTGCGCGGGCGGTTGCTCACGCGGCTTAGGGTAGCCTGGAGCGTTTTGGCCAGCGAATCGGTGCGGGGCAGCTGCTCGGGGTGGCAGAAGGGCAGAGCTGCCGCCACGCCGCCCGCGGCCAGCTTTTCGGCCAGCACCTGGCGCAGCTCCCGCTCGGCCGTGCGCGTGAGCGAGTCGCCGGCCCAGGCGGTGGCGCGCAGCAAATCGGCGGGCATAATGCGCTTGACTTCCCAGTTGACGGCCTCCTTGGCCAGCTCCTTGGTGTTGCTCAGGTGCTCCACCTGATCGGGGCGGCAGGCGGCGAGGAGCAGAAGCAGGGAGGCGGCAAGGGGCAGGCGCATTTTTAAAGCTTTTGGCTATTAGCGGCTGGCTGATAGCGTTGGTTCTTGATAAGAGGTAAGCGAAACCGAATGTTCAGGGTAGAACCAGAATCGAACTACCGACGTCGGGATAAGGGGCCGGAATCATAAAGCTAACAGCTGGCAGCTAATAGCTGGCAGCTCAGGAAACAGACCACTTCGTTTCCGTATCTTTGTAGTCCTACTACAAATTTCAGAAGGCAAGATGCTAGATAAACTGGAGGCCATCCAACGGCGCTACGAGGACGTGAGCGAGGAGCTGACCCAGCCCGAAGCCATGAGCGACATGAAGCGCTTCAAGGCCCTCAACAAGGAATACAAGGACCTGGGCAAGATTATGGTCGAGTACAAGGCCTACCAGAACGTGCTGGCCAACATTGCCAGCTCCAAGCAGGTCATTTCTACCGAAAAAGACGAGGACTTCCGCCAGATGGCCAAGGACGAGCTCGAAGAGCTTTATCCCGAAGAGGAGCGCCTGGAAGCCGTTATCAAGGAGCTGCTGATTCCGAAGGACCCCAACGACAGCAAGGACGTCATCATGGAAATCCGGGCCGGGGCCGGGGGCGACGAGGCGGCCATTTTTGCCGGCGACCTGCAACGCATGTACATGCGCTACGCCGAAAAGCACCACCTCAAAATGGACCTCATTGACGCCACCGAAGGCACGTCGGGCGGCTACAAGGAAATCATTCTGGCCCTCAAGGGCGAGGACGTGTACGGCAAGCTCAAGTTTGAAAGCGGCGTGCACCGCGTGCAGCGCGTACCGGCCACCGAAACCCAGGGCCGCATCCATACCTCGGTAGCCTCGATTGTGGTGATGCCCGAGGCCGAGGAGCTCGACGTGCAGATTGACATGAACGACGTGCGCAAGGACCTGTTTATGTCGTCGGGCCCCGGCGGACAGTCGGTAAACACCACCTACTCGGCCGTGCGCCTCACCCACCTGCCCACCGGGCTCGTGGCCCAGTGCCAGGACCAGAAGTCGCAGCTCAAGAACTTCGACAAGGCCCTGGGCGTGCTTCGCTCGCGCCTCTACGAAATCGAGCTGGCCAAGAAGAACGAGGCCGAAGGTGCCCAGCGCAAAAGCATGATTGGCAGCGGCGACCGGTCCGACAAAATCCGCACCTACAACTACCCCCAGGGCCGCGTAACCGACCACCGCATCGGCTTCACGGTGCACAACCTGGCCAGCGTGATGGACGGCAACATCGACGACTTCGTGGAGCAGCTGCGCCTGGCCGAAAGCTCGGCCCGCTTGCAGGAGGGCGTGGGGTAATTTTTGCAGTAGCTTGGGCGTTTGAAATCTGATGCCACTAATAGAACGTCATGCTTCGACTCCACTGAGCATGGCGTTCTTCTGCTTTAAGAAACCCACCAACTCATGCGTTTCCTGCTTCCCCTGCTGCTGCTGCTTTCGGCCCTGACGACCACCGTGCTGCTGCCGGGCTGTGAGCCGAAGGAAGACCTGATAACTACGGATAGCAGCGCGAAGCTGGAATTCTCGCTCGACACGGTGAAGTTTGACACCGTGTTCGTGGCCACCGGCACCGTGAGCAAGCGCCTGTGGGTGTACAACCGCAACGCCCGCGCCGTGCGGGTAGCCGAAATCAGCCTGCAAAGCCGGCCGGCCATCACCTACAGCCTGCTGATAAACGGCGACGCCGGCGCCAGCGCCCGCAACGTGGAAATCCGGGGCCGCGACAGCCTGCTGGTGCTGGTGCGGGCCACCATCGACCCCACGCCGGCCGACGGCAAGCCGTTCGTGGTCGAAGACGACCTGCGCTTTACGACCAACGGCAACGAGCAGGCCGTGAAGGTGCTCAGCTACGGCCAGAACGCCTACTTCCACGACGCCGAAGAAATCACCCGCAACACCGTCTGGAAGGCCGATAAGCCCCACGTCATCTACAACTCGGTGCTGGTGAAGCCGGGCGTTACGCTCACGATTGCGGCCGGGGCGCGCATTTACGCGCACTTCGGCTCGTTTCTGCTGGTGAAGGGCCGGCTGCTGTGCAACCCCGACTACCAGCCCACCGGCCCCATCAAGCCCTCCGACCCCAACATTGTGCGCTTTGGCGGCGACCGGCGCGAGGCCGACTATGCCGAGCGGCCCGGCCAGTGGGGCGGTATCGAGTTCGACCTGGGCAGCCAAGGCAACGTGGTGCGCTACACCGAAATCAAGAACAGCACGCTGGGCCTCTACCTCTACAACCCCTTCAACGAGCAGCCCCGCCCCCAGGTGAAGGTGGAAAACACCGAGCTGCGCAACATCTCCAGCCTCAACAGCGGCTACCCGTTCGATGGCGCCGCGCTGCTGAGTTTGTCCGGTGATTTCACGGTCAGCAACACGCTCATCAGCAACTGCGAGCAGTACGCGGTGTATGCCGTGCAAAGCAGCCAGGTGCAGCTCGATTACTGCACCATTGCCAACTACAGCCAGGGCACCCGCGAACAGCCGTCGGTACTGATTTCGCCGAAGGCCTCTTTCGCAACTATTGGTGGCCGGCCGCTGCCCGTGGCCGCCCCGCGCTTAGCGGTGCGCAACTCCATTATCTGGGGCAGCATCCGTAGCGGGGAGGAGCTGGAATTCGTGGATGGCGAGCAGTACGCGGGCAATATCAGCCTTCGTAACAGCCTGCTCAAAACCAAGAAGTACGACAACACGGGGCCGCTGGGCCAGCAGAAAAACGGCAACGTGCTCAACCCCGACGAGTTTGCCGCTTCCATCTTCCGGAGCACCCCTTCGCGCCCGCGCTTGTCCAAACCCAGCTTCGAGCTCGATACCCTCTCGCCGGCCAGCAACCTCGCCCTGCCCCTGCCGGGCCTGTCCACCGACCTGCTCAACCGCCCCCGCCACCCCGCTACCCCCGATATCGGCGCCTACGAGCGGGTGAATCCCTGATTTAGAGGTGAGATGGTGAGACATGAGACTGTACTTCAGCAGCGCAAGGCTCGTAGAACCCAGTCTCACTTCTCATGTCTCACCATCTCACCTCTCTCTTATGTTTTTCCAGAAACGGCTGCGGCTGCCGGCACTGAGCCGGGGCTTTCATCTGATAACCGATTTGCTGGTGGCCGAGCTGCCCGAACTGGAGCAGTTGCAGGTGGGCACGGCGCACTTTTTCATCCAGCACACCTCCGCCAGCCTCAGCCTCAACGAAAACGCCGACCCCACCGTGCGGGCCGATTTCGAGCAGTTCTTCCGCCGGCTGGTGCCCGAAAACGCGCCCTACTTCCAGCACACCCAGGAGGGCCCCGACGACATGCCCGCCCACCTCAAAGCCAGCCTGCTGGGCCACGCCGTCAGCATCCCCATCAGCCAAGGCGAACTGCTGCTGGGCACCTGGCAGGGCATTTATTTAGGCGAGCATCGCACCCACGGCGGCCGCCGCTGGGTGGTGGCTACGTTGATGGGGGAGTGAGTGAGTGACTCGGTGAATGAGTGAGCCCGCCTGTCATTCAGAGCATGTGGCGCATCAAGCCAGGGACGAAGAATCTCGCGTGCATTGGTAACCCTGTCGTCAGGAATTACTTTGGCACGCGAGATTCTTCGTCCCTGGCTTGATGCGCCACATGCTCTGAATGACGTTCTAGTTCTGAACCCCAAGCCCTAATAGCTTACCACCCCCTGCACCGCGTAGCGCACCGAGTCGAACAGCACCAGCTTTTGCACGCCCTGCACGCGGTAGCTTTGCAGCTGGCCGTTTGGGGTGTCGAGCTCCAGGGTTTTGGTGGAATACACCAGCGGGTTGTCCTGGGCGATGGTGGCGCGCACCTGCTGCACCTGCCCGTCGCGGCTGACGACCGAGAGCTGGCGCACCGGGTGCGCAACGCCGGGGCGGCGGCGGTAGGTGCGCCGCAGCAGCCCGTCGGGCGTCAGCACTGAATCGACGAGGTACTGGCCGCGCAGGGCGGGCTTGTCGATGTCGGCCTGCTGGAAAATCTGGAGCTCTTTGGCCCAGTCGGTGGGCGTGAGGCGCTCGGTTTCCTGGCCACCATCGCGCAGCAGCACCTGCTTTTCTACGGTGGGCCTGCGGCGGCCGAGCTGGGTGCTCTGCTCGCTCAGAAAAGCGGGCAGGTTGAAGTAGCTGGTATGCTGGCGCAGGGCCTCGGCGTTGGCGTTGGGCGCCGGCGCATCGGCCGCCGACCCGCAGGCCGTAAGCACCAAGGCCAGCCCCAGCGGCAGCCCGAACCCGAGCTTACGCATTCGGGGTGGGGGTTTGGGGTTGCAGCAGGCTCTGGCCGGTCATGGCTGCGGGCTGGGGCAGGCCCATCAGTTCGAGCACGGTGGGCGCAATGTCGCCGAGCTTGCCATCGGCCAGCGGGCCGTGGTAGTCGTTGCTGGCCAGAATGCAGGGCACCAGGTTGGTGGTGTGAGCCGTGTTGGGCGTGCCGTCGGGGTTCACCATCATGTCGGCGTTGCCGTGGTCGGCAATGATGAGGCAGGCGTAGTCGGCGGCCAGGGCGGCTTCTACCACGCCTTTAGTGCACTCATCGGCAGCTTCGGCGGCCTTCACGGCGGCCGCGAAAATGCCGGTGTGGCCCACCATATCGGTGTTGGCGAAGTTGAGCACCACAAAGTCGGCCGATTTGGCTAGCAGCTCCGGCACCAGCGCGTCGCGCAGCTCGTAGGCGCTCATTTCGGGCTGCAAATCGTAGGTGGCTACCTTGGGCGAGTTGCGCATAATGCGGCTTTCGCCCGGAAACTCCACCTCCTGCCCGCCCGAGAAAAAGAACGTAACGTGCGGGTACTTCTCGGTTTCGGCAATCCGAATCTGCTTTTTGCCGTGCTCGGCCAGCACCTGGCCCAGCGTGTGCTCCAGGTTGTCCTTCTCGAAGATGGGAATGACGCCGGTGAAGGTGGCGTCGTAGTTGGTCATGGTGAGGTAGTGCAGGTTCAGCCGGTGCATCTGGAAGGCGTGAAAATCCTGCTGGGTGAGGGCCTGCGTGATTTCGCGGCCCCGGTCGGTGCGGAAGTTGAAGCAGATAACCACGTCGCCCTCCTGGATGGTGGCCAGCGGCGTACCGTCGGCATCCACCTTCACGATGGGCTTCATAAACTCGTCGGTGGCCCCCTCCTTATACGAGTCGAGCATGCTCTGAATCAGGTTCTGCGAGGGCGTGCCGATGCCGTTTACCAGCACATCGTAGGCCACCTTCACCCGCTCCCAGCGGTTGTCGCGGTCCATGGCGTAGTAGCGGCCCACCACCGAGGCAATTTTGCCGCTGGCGCCCCGTTGCAGGTGCTGCTCCAGGTCGTTCACGTAGCTCACTCCGCCCTTGGGGTCGGTGTCGCGGCCGTCGGTGAAGGCGTGAATGAACACGTTGTGCACGTCCTGGTCGTGGGCGATGGAGCACAGCGCTTTCAGGTGGTCGATGTGCGAGTGCACGCCGCCGTCGGAGAGCAGGCCCATCAGGTGCACGGGCTTGCGGTTCTGGCGGGCATACTCGAAGGCCTGTTGCAGGGCGGGCACGGCGGCCAGCTTCCGCTCGCGCACCGCCTTATTGATGCGCACCAGATCCTGGTACACCACCCGGCCGGCCCCGATGTTCATGTGGCCCACTTCGGAGTTGCCCATCTGCCCGTCGGGCAGACCTACGGCCTCGCCCGACGCCTGGAGTTTGCTGTGCGGAAACCGCGCGAACAGCGAGTCGACGAAGGGCGTGCGGGCCTGATCGATGGCCGAAACCTCCTTGTTCTGGGCCAGGCCCCACCCGTCCAGAATCACCAACAGTACCTGTTTGTCCATGGCTGCAAAGATACGGCAGCCCCGGCAAAACGGACGGCTCATTTGTAACTTGCCGGCCGGCCGGCTGATTTAGGCAAATCGGGCTCCGAATGGCGGCAGCTTGGCACTATTTTCGCACCTTGCCGACCAAACTCTTTCTGTTTTTAAATGAAACGTCTAACTTATTTCGCTTCGGTGCTGCTGCTGGGGCTGCTGCTGGCCGTGGGCGCCATGGCTCAGGCCGATGCTTTCGGACCGGTGCGTAGCGCCATCCGCAACAGCAATGCCCGCGAGCTGGCCCAGCTTTTCGCCCCCAGCGTGGAGTTGAGCTTCGATGGCGACAAGCAGAGCTACAGCGCCACCCAGGCCGAGTTCGTGATGAAGGATTTCTTCTCCAAGCACGCGCCGGCCTCCTTCGAGTTCATTCATTACGGCGGCAGCAACGAGGGCACTACCTACGCGGTGGGCCGCTATACGGGCAAAGAAGGAGCTTACCGCATGTTTGTAAAAATGAAAACAACGGGCAGCACCCTCAAGATTGCCACCATCGAATTCACCAAAGAATAACGCCCGGCTCCGGCCGGCTCACCCTATCCGTACCGCGCCTTCGGGCGCGGTATTTTTTTGTGCCCGGGGCAAAGCGCGGCGCACGAAGTCGGTGGCAGGCGTCAGGTGGAACCGTCAGAACGGGTCGTGTCGAGCCACCACAACGTATCATCCAGACCAAACCAGACAGAACGTGTCATGCTGAGCGGAGGCGGAGCCGAAGTCGAAGCATCTCTACCGCAATGCTAATTCTGTCGTCAGGATTACTTTGGCGGTAGAGATGCTTCGACTTCGGCTCCGCCTCCGCTCAGCATGACACGTTCTGTCTGGTTTGGTCTGTCCGGCACGTCCTGTTCGGCCTGTTCTGCGGGCTCCGGCGGGCGCCATTCGGCCCGAATCGGATAGTCTTCGCTGATAAGGACCGGAACCGGGTCGTTTTTGCTATTTTTGTACCGTGCAAACGCCCTCCTACCTCACTCCCGAAGCCCTGACGGCCTTCATTCAAGCCGCCCTGACCGAAGACGTGGGCGACGGCGACCATTCGGCGCTGTCGTCTATTCCGGCGCAGGCCCGCAACCGGGCCCAGCTCATCATCAAAGATGCCGGTGTGCTGGCCGGGGTCGAGCTGGCCCGCCATATTTTCGCCTTTGTTGATGCCGACCTCGTGCTGGATGTGCGCCTCCAGGACGGCGACCGGGTAAGCTACGGCGACGTGGCCCTCACGGTGGAAGGGCGGGCCCGCAGCATCCTCACGGCTGAGCGGCTGGTGCTTAACTGCATGCAGCGCATGAGCGGCATTGCCACCCACACGGCCCACTTGGTGAGCCTGCTGGCCGGCACCAAGGCCCGCCTGCTCGACACGCGCAAAACCACCCCTAATTTCCGGCTGCCCGAAAAATGGGCCGTGCTCATCGGCGGCGGCGTCAACCACCGCTATGGCCTCTTCGACATGATTATCCTCAAGGACAACCACGTCGACTACGCCGGGGGCGTGCGCCAGGCCATCGAGGCGTCGCGGGCCTATCTGGCCAGCACCGGCCGGCAGCTGCCCATCGAAATTGAAACCCGCTCGCTGGACGAAGTGCAGCAGGTCCTCGATGCCGGCGGTATCGACCGCATCATGCTCGACAATATGGCGCCGGCCCAGCTCCGCGAGGCCGTGGCCCTGGTGGCCGGCCGCTACCCGCTCGAAGCCAGCGGCGGCATCACCGAGGAAACCATTGCCGACGTAGCCGCTACCGGCGTCGATTATATTTCCGTCGGGGCCCTCACGCACTCGATCCGCAGCCTCGACATGAGTTTAAAAGCTTTTTAATGAGTTGTCAGTTGGTAGTTGTCAGTTGGTAGTGGTGGGGCGAATAATTCGCTTCACTCTATTACTGACAACTACCAACTGACAACCGACAACTACAAACCAATGCAACTACCCAACCAGCGCGGGAGCTACCGGCAGCAGCAGCAGGGCCCCTCGCCGATGGCCATCCGCACCAAAAAGCACCAGCTCGACACCAATACCTACACCCGCATGGCCATGGGCCGGGTGTGGCGGCGCGAGTGGTGGTACGCCCTGATTCCGTTCGCGGTGGGGCTGCTGCCGGCCATCGTCTGGCATTCGTGGTGGTGGCTGGCGCTCTCGTTTGGCCTCACGCTGCTCTACGTCCTGTTCCGCTCGGCCCAGATAACGGGCGTTACGCAGGTCGAGCAGAGCAAGCCGCTGTTCGAGAAAATGGCCTACGAGTTCGACAACAAGCAGATTGTACTGCGCCGCAACGAAAAGGAAGGCATGCGCCTGACCTGGGACATGATTGGCGAGGTGAAGCGCGAGCCCGCCGGCTACCTCATGCTGCTCAAGTCGCCCGAGCTGCCGGCCGAAGTCACCGGGCTCAAGCGCTGGATGGCCCGCACCTTCGATGCGCCTATCTTTGTGGAAGTACCCGACCGCATCTTCAACTCGGGCAACGACCAGAAGCTGTTCGAGGCCATGCTGCGCCGCAAAAGCCTTTTGGTATAGCCTGGAGTAGTTGGCATGGAGTATAAAACATCGGATTGGCCACAGCAGGGCCGGCCGGTTTTTCTGCCCGGCCCCAACTACCTGCCCGCTACCAAGTACGCCCTACCAACTACTCATTACTCACTACTTTTCTCATGAGCAAGCAACTCGTTTTTTCCGCTTTGGCCCTGGCTGCGCTGGCCCTGGGCGGGTGCAGTTCCGAACCCTCAGATTGGCGCCCCGACAAGAAAGTGTCTCTGGATATGGTGGCCCCCGGCAGCCGTTCGAGCGAGAACTACGACCAGGAAGACCTGGTGGACAACTCGCACGGCGGGGCTATTGCCGAGCCCGTCAGCTCGGGCGTCACGCTCGACGAGCCGAATCAGAAAAAGCGCACCACGGCCGAAGAAGTCCGGAGCGCCAACGACCCCTCGGCCCCGCTCACGCGCAGCGAAGAGGCTGTGCGAAGCGTGAAAAAGCCCTCCGACACCACCGCTACCAAGGCCCTGAGCGGCCCCAAGCAGTAAGCACCCGCAACCCGTAAGCTGATGAAGTATCTCAAGCAAGCGGCCCTGGCCCTGTGCTTTCTGCCCGCCCTGGCCCTGACCAGCTGCGAGCAGAAAGCGGCCACTGCCGAGGCCCCGGCCACGACTACCGAAGCCCCTGCCGCCACCGGCGCCGAGGCGACGCCCGTAGCCACCGCCGCCTACATCTGCCCCATGAACTGCGAAGGCAGCGCCAGCGACAAGCCCGGCCAGTGCCCGGTCTGCAAAATGGACCTGGAGCCCAACCCCGCCGCTGCCCCCGCCGCCACGCTGTAGCCTACGGCCCGCGCCCCGCCTCTGCGAACTGCGGCCAACCTGCTTTCCCGAATGCGAAGAAGGGCGTAGCTACGCCCTTCTTCGTTTTTCACCCCTTGCCTATGTCTGCTGCTGCCACCGAATGGTTTAGCACCTGGTTCGATTCGCCTTACTACCACCGCCTCTACCAGCACCGCGACTACGCCGAGGCGCAGCAGTTTCTGGGGCGGCTGCTGGCCCATTTGCACCCCAAACCCGGGGCGCGGCTGCTGGATCTGGCCTGCGGGAAGGGCCGGCACTCGCGCTACCTCAGCGAGCAGGGCTACGATGTAACGGGCGTCGATTTGTCGGCTCAGAGCATTGCCTACGCCCGGCAGTTTGCCCACGGGCACCTGCGTTTCTACGAGCACGACATGCGCGACGAGCTGCCCTACGACTCGTTCGATTTAGTGCTGAACCTGTTTACGAGCTTCGGCTACTTTGCCGAGGAGGCCGAAAACGTGGTGGCCCTGCGCCACGCCGCCGACGCGCTGCGGCCCGGCGGCAAGCTGGTTATCGACTTTCTGAACACCGACCTGGCCATCCGGCAGCTGGTGGCCCACGAAACCCAGCAGGTCGATGGTGTTACGTTCGAGCTGCACCGCCACCTGCAGAACGACTTCATCGTGAAGGACATCCGGTTTGAGGACGAACAGGGCCGGCCGCAGCACTTCGAGGAGCGGGTGCGGGCCCTCACGCTGGAGCGGTTCGAGGAGTATTTCCACCTGGCGGGCCTGCGCCTGGCCGAAACCCTGGGCGACTACCAGCTCCGCCCCTTCGACCTGGCCACCAGCCCCCGCATGCTGTTCGTGCTGAAGAAATAAGCACAACCACCTGTCATCCTGAGCTTGCGAAGGACCTTATCACGTTAGAACGGCCGTAGCAACAACTCGTCTTCACGTGATAAAGTCCTTCGCAAGCTCAGGATGACAGGCGATTACAAGTCCAACAAACTAACTATCTCCTACTAAACTATGTGGTTTGCCGTTTTTGCGCTGTTCCTGACGGTGCTGGGGGCCGGGTGGCTGACGCGCTTCGTGCCCACGGCCGGCACCGTCTGGATGAAGCCGCTGCTGGCCTTCAGCGGGGCTTACCTGTTCACGCTCACCGTAACGCACCTGCTGCCCGAGGCCCTGGAGCTGCGGCCGGGCCATGAGGTGGGCTACTTCGTGCTGGCCGGCTTTTTCGGGCAGATGCTGCTGGAGGTGTTCTCGCAGGGCGTCGAGCACGGCCACGTCCACCATCACCCCGAGCCGGGCGGGCACGGGGGCCAGGTGCCGTTTATGCTGCTGTTCTCGCTGGCCATCCACTCCTTTCTGGAGGGCAGCATCTTAATTAAGGACCCAGTAGCCGGCGACGTGAACAACAACTTCTACGCCATCCTGACCGGCATTGCCCTGCATCACATTCCGGCCGCTTTCGCCCTGATGGCGCTGCTGCGGCTGCGGCTGGGCTCGTTCCGGCGGGCCCTGCCCTACCTGCTGCTGTTCGCGCTGGCCGGCCCGGCGGGCATCGTTATCAGCAACTTCGTAGTGCTCGACCAGCTGCTGGGCGCCGGCCTCTACGCGGCCCTGCTGGGCCTGGTGGCCGGCAACTTCCTGCACGTGTCCACCACCATTCTGTTCGAAACCAGCCCCGACCACCGCCTGAATGTGCGCAAACTGCTGGCCACGCTGGCCGGCCTGCTGCTGGCTTTGGCGGTGGATATTTTTTAAGCTGTTAGCTGAGAGCTTATAGCTGTTAGCTTTCGTTCTGGAATCCCATTTATTCCTCACAAAAAAGGGCGCCACACTCAACCGAGTGCGGCGCCCTTTTTGTTTTTTCAGCTAACAGCTAACTGAACTGACAAGCTAAATTGGTGTACAGAACGTCACTCAGAGCGGAGCGAAGAATCTCGCTCGAACAGACGTTGGACGAATTCAGGCGAGATTCTTCGCTCCGCTCTGAATGACGTTCTGTACACCAATTTAGCTTGTCAGTTCAGCTAACAGCTTAAAAACCTACCAGATCCGGGCGCGTTCCTGCTCGCGGCGGACCATTTTCGCGGGCTCCTTGCAGCCGAAGGCCTCGTAGAACTCGGGCATGTTCATGAGCGGGCCGTTGGTGCGGTACTGGGCCGGCGAGTGCGAGTCGGTGAGCACCTGCTGGCGCAGGTATTCGGGGCGGGCGTTGGTGCGCCACACCTGCGCCCAGGCCAGGAAGAAACGCTGCTCGGGCGTGAAGCCGTCGTAGCGGGGCGGCGGGGTGCTGCCGTACTTCTGCTGGAGTTGCTTTTCGAGGGCCGAGTAGGCCAGGGCCAGCCCGCCGAAGTCGGCCAGGTTTTCGCCCATCGTCAGCTTGCCGTTCACGAACACCGAATCCAGCGGCGAGAAGGCCGAGTATTGGGCGCCTACCATGTCGGCGCGCTTCGTGAACTCGGTGGCATCTTCCTTGGTCCACCAGTCGCGCAGGTTGCCCTGGGCGTCCGACTGCCGGCCCCGGTCGTCGAAGCCGTGGGTGATTTCGTGGCCGATGACGGCGCCCATGCCGCCGTAGTTCACCGCGTCGTCGGCATTGGGGTCGAAGAAGGGCGGCTGCATGATGCCGGCCGGAAACACGATTTCGTTGAGCGAGGAGTTGTAATAGGCATTTACCGTGGGCGGCGTCATGCTCCACACCGAGCGGTCGATGGGCTTGCCGTAGCGGCTCACGTTGTCCTGGCTTTCCCACTCGCGGGCCGCCAGCACGTTTTTCAGGTACGACTCGCGGCTGATGTTCAGGGCCGAATAGTCCTTCCACTTATCGGGGTAGCCGATTTTTACATTGAACGAGGCCAGCTTTTTCAGCGCCTCTTCTTTGGTGGCCGGGCTCATCCACTCCAGCCCCTTAATGTGCTCGCCCATGGCCTCCTTGATGTTGGCTACCATCTGCTGGGCCTTCACCTTGGTTTCGGGCTTGAAAGCCTTGTCGACATACAGCTGCCCGAAAGCCTCGCCCAAGGAGCCATCGGTGGCCCGCAGCATGCGCTTCCAGCGGGGCTGCTGCTGCTTGGCCCCGCTCAGCACCTGCTGAAAGCGGAACTGCTCATCGACGTAGGCCTGGGGCAGCGCCGAAGCCACCGACGATACCAGGTGCCAGCGCAGGTAGGTTTTCCAGTCGGCCAGCGGCTCCTGCGTCAGGGCCGCGTTGGCTTCCTTCAAAAACTCGGGCTGGCCCACAATCACCTCCTGGGCGCCGGCCAGCTTGAGGGCGGGCAGCATGGCGGGCAGGTTGAGGTTGGGAAACTGCTGGTTGGCCTCGGCCACGCTCATTTTGTTGTAGTTGGCGTAGGGGTCGCGCAGGGCCACCCGGTCTTTGCTGGCCTTGGCCAACCGGGTTTCGAGGCGCAGCACCGTAGCGGCGTGCTTGGCGGCCTGGGCCGGCGAGTCGCCCAGCATTTTAAAGGTGTTGTTGAGATACACCGTGTAGGCCGCCCGGATAGTTTTGGAGCGCGAGTCGTCCTTGAGGTAGTAGTCCCGGTCGGGCAGGCTGAGGCCGCCCTGGCTCAGATACAGCGCGTATTCGTCGCTTTTCTTGCGGTCCTGGGCCACGCCGAGGCCGAACACCGAGCGGGTTTGCAGCTGCTGAGCCCGCACGAGGCCCAGCTGCAAATCCTTCAGATTTTTGATGCTATTGATGCGGTTGAGCTCGGGGTTGAGGTACTTGAGGCCCGCCGTTTCGATGGTAGTCGAGTCCATGGCCGAGGCGTAGTAGTCGCCCACTTTTTGCAGGTTCGAGCCCCGCGCCGCCGTGGTATTGGCCGCCGACTCCTCCAGAATCTGGCGCATTACGGCCTCGTTCTGGTTGATGAGCCCGTTCCAGGAGCTCCAGCGCGACTCGGCGGCCGGCACCGGGTTGTTCTTGAGCCAGGTGCCCGAAGCATACTGGAAAAAGTCGTCGCAGGGCGACACCGACGCATCAATGTTGGCCGGGTCGAGGCCCACGCCGGGCATGATGGGGCCGAGTTGCGGCGCGGCGGCACCCGCCGCCGGAGCCGTGGAAGCAGTAGTAGCCGGGGTGCTGGCCGCGCAGCCACCCAGCGCGAGGCCGGCGGCGGTGCCCAGGGTGAGCAGGAGGGTTCGTTGTGGCGTCATGGAAGTGGGAATTGGTGAGGTGGAGAAATGATTTTGTTCTGTTGGTGCACCCCACCCCCGGCCCCTCCCCTCCGGGAGAGGGGTGCCAGACGCGAGCTTAACCACTCGTTGAACGCACCCCTCTCCCGGAGGGGAGGGGCTGGGGGTGGGGTTAGCGGGCTACCAAATCTTCGCCCGCTCGCCTTCCGCCCGCACCATTTTCTGGCCGGGCTGGCAGCCGAAGGCCTGGTAGAACTCGGGCATGTTCATGAGCGGGCCGATGGTGCGGTACTGGCCGGGCGAGTGCGGGTCGGTGAGGATTTGCTGGCGCAGGGCTTCGGGGCGGATGTTGGTGCGCCGCAGCTGGGCCCAGCTCAGGAAAAAGCGCTGCTCGGGCGTGAAACCGTCGATGAGCGGACGCTGGCCTTTGCCGTATTTCTGGTCGAGCTGCTTTTGCAGGGCGGCGTACACGATGGTCAGGCCGGCGAAGTCGGCCAGGTTTTCGCCCATGGTCAGCTTGCCGTTCACGTACACCGAATCGAGCGGCGAGAAGGCCGAATACTGGGTGCCCACGATGCCGGCGCGCTTCGTGAATTCGGCCGCGTCGGCCGGCGTCCACCAGTCGCGCAGGTTGCCCTCCGAGTCGTACTGGCGGCCCGAGTCGTCGAAGCCGTGGGTCATTTCGTGGCCCATCACGCCGCCAATGGCGCCGTAGTTTACTGCGTCGTCGGCCTCAGGGTCGAAGAAGGGCGGTTGCAGGTAGCCGGCCGGAAACACAATTTCGTTGAGCGGCGGGCTGTAGTAGGCGTTGATGGTGGGCGGCGTCATGCCCCACTCGGTGCGGTCAATCGGTCCGCCGAACTTCTTGGTGTTCTGCTTAAAGCTCCACTGCCGGGCCGCCAGCACGTTTTTCAGGTACGACTCGCGGCTGATATTGAGCGCCGAATAGTCCTTCCACTGGTCGGGGTAGCCGATTTTCACGCGCAGCGCGGCCAGCTTTTTCAGGGCTTCCTGCTTGGTCGGCTCGCTCATCCAGGTGTTGGTCTGGATGTGCTCGGCCATCGATTCGCGGATGTTGGCCAGCATATCCAGCGCCTTTTGCTTGGCGGCGGGCGGAAAGGCTTCGTCCACGTATAACTGCCCGAAGGCCTCGCCCAGGGTGTTGTCGGTGGCGCTCAGCATGCGTTTCCAGCGCGTGGGCTGCTGGCGGGCGCCGCTCTGCACCTGGGCAAACCGGAAGGCCTCGTCGCCAAACGCCTGGGGCAGCGCCGACGTCAGCGACGATACCAGCTGCCAGTTGAGGTAGGTTTTGAGCTCGGCCAGCGGCGTCTGCTTCAGCAGCTGGCTCATCTCCTGGAAGAACTCCGGCTGCCCCACGATTACCTCCTGAGCCGCGCCCAGGCCGTTGGTTTTCAGCAGCGCGGGCAGGCCCAGGTTCGGGAAGCGCTTGTCGGCCTCGGCTACCGTCATTTTGTTGTAGCTGGCGTAGGGGTCGCGCAACGAAACCCGGTCTTTGCTGGCTTTGGCCAGGCGGATTTCCAGGCGCAGCACGGCCGCGGCTTTGGTGGCCGCGGCCGTTTCGCTCTCGCCCAGCAGCTTGAACGTGTTGGTCAGGTACTGCACGTAGGCGGTGCGCACGGCCAGCGAGCGGGCGTCGCCTTTCAGGTAGTAGTCGCGGTCGGGCATGCTCAGGCCGCCCTGGCTCATGCTCACCACGTACTGGCTGCTGTTTTTGCGGTCGGGCGTCACGCCGGCCCGGAAGAACGCGCCAGTGCCCAGCGTCTGCTGGCGGGCAATTTCGGCGCGTACACCGGCCAGGTTGGTAATGGCAGCAATGCGGGCCAGTTCGGGCCGGAGGTACTTCAGGCCGGCCTGCTCCAGGCCCACCGAGTCCATGCCCGAGGCGTAGAAGTCGCCCACTTTCTGGCGGTTGCTGCCCGGCGCGGCGCTTTGGTCGGCAGCGGCATCGTCGAGCAGCTGGCGCAGGCGGGCCTGGGTCCGGTCGTTGAGCAGGTTGCGCGGGCCCCAGCTGGAGGCGTAGCCCGGCACGGGGTTGTTGCGCAGCCAGTTGCCACCCGAAAACTGGAAAAAGTCGTCGCAGGGCTCCACCGAGCGGTCAACATCGGCCAGATTGATGCTGCGGCCGGGGCCCAGCTCCTGAACGGCAGGCGCGGATACCGGCGCGGAGGTGGTGGTGGTGGCTACCGGCGGCTGGCTGGTAGCGCAGCCGGCCAGCACCAGCAGCAGGGCCGCCGCCGCCCCGGCCCGGTGAGGAGCGGAAAGGTTGTTCATGCAGGAAGATAATGAGAATGCGTAGGATAGGGACACGAAGTTTGGCTGCAAGCTGCAAGCCTCAAGCTACAAGCGGCAAGCCCGTTGTCATTCTGAGCGGAGCGAAGAATCTCGCGTGCAATGGTAACCCTGTCGTCAGAAATTACTTTGGCACGCGAGATTCTTCGCTCCGCTCAGAATGACAACGGGCTTGCCGCTAAGAACCCTATCGCCTTGGCTTGGCGCGCTCGTATTGCACGGGCCACGGCACATCAACGCCCAGCTCGTGGGCGGCGTGCAGCGGGAAGTAGGGGTCGCGCAGCGACTCGCGGCCCAGCAGCACTACGTCGGCCTGGCCGGTGGCCACGATTTGTTCGGCCTGCCGGGCGTCGGTGATGAGGCCCACGGCGCCGGTGGCCAGGCCCGTTTCGCGGCGCACCTGCTCGGCGAAGCGCACCTGGTAGCCGGGGCCCACCGGAATGTCGGCTTGGGGCACGTTGCCGCCGGTTGAGCAGTCGAGCAAGTCCACGCCGGCTTCTTTCAGGAGCACGGCCAGGCGCACCGAGTCGTCGCCGGTCCAGCCGCCTTCGGTCCAGTCGGTGGCCGAGATGCGCACCCACAGCGGCTGCGCAGCGGGCAGCTCGGCGCGGGTGGCGGCTACCACTTCCAGCAGCAGCCGTACGCGGTTCTCGAACGCGCCGCCGTACTCGTCGGTGCGCTCGTTGCTCAGCGGCGACATAAACTCGTGCAGCAGGTAGCCGTGGGCCGCGTGCAGCTCGATTACCTCGAAACCGGCCGCCACGGCCCGGCGGGTGGCCTGCCGGAAATCCTCGATAACCTGCTGAATTCCGGCCTTGTCCAGCGCCTGGGGCATGGGGTATTCGTCGCTGAAGGGCCGGGCGCTGGGCCCGAGGGTCGTCCAGCCGCCTTCGGCCGGCGTTAGGGTATGGCTGCCTTTCCAGGTGCTGGCGTGGCTGGCTTTGCGGCCGGCGTGGGCCAGCTGAATGCCCGAAGCGCCGCCCTGGGTGCGGATAAAATCGGTGATGCGGCGCAGGCCGGGCACGTGCTCGTCCTGCCAGATGCCTAAATCGTCGGGGGTGATGCGGCCCTCGGGCGACACGGCGGCGGCTTCGAGCAGTACGAGGCCCGCCCCGCCCACGGCGCGCGAGCCCAGGTGCACCACGTGCCAGTCGGTGCTGAAGCCTTCCTGGGAGCTGTATTGGCACATGGGGGAGATGATGAGGCGGTTGCGGAGCGAGAGCCCACGCTGGGTAAAGGGTTGAAACAGGTGAATCATTCGGGACGGTTGTAAGCAGATCAGGATGAACAGAAGCGGGGCCGGAAGCCCGCCGTAATAACAAAATGGGCCGTAAACGTTTTATCCGCCGCCGCCCCGCTGCCTCCCTCCTACGGCCCGCGGGGCCCGGCAACCAACTTTCCTCCTTGAATTCTGCCGCCTTATGCGCACCATCAAAACCCTGCACCGCGCCCAGAGCGCCCCCATTGCCGACCTGACGACCTACCGGGCCCTGCCCACCAACTCGGTGGAGCACCTCGACCCGTTCCTGTTCCTCAACCACCATGGCCCCCAAACCTACCCGGCCCGCAACCGCGGCCTGCCCTTCGGCCCCCACCCGCACCGCGGCTTCGAAACCGTGACATTTATCCTGGAAGGCGACATTCTGCACCAGGATTCGGGCGGGCACCGCAGCGTTATCGGGCCGGGCGGCATCCAGTGGATGACGGCCGGCCGGGGCCTGATTCACTCCGAAATTTCGTCCGACGAGTTCAAGCAGACCGGCGGCCCGCTGGAAATCCTACAGCTCTGGGTGAACCTGCCGGCCCGCCTGAAAATGACCGAGCCCCGTTACACCGGCTTGCAGCAGCCCGAAATTCCGGCCGTAACGCTCGATGAGGGGCGCGTAACAATCCACGCCGTTTCGGGCAACTGGGCCGGTACCGCCGGGGCCGTGCAACCGCTCACCGACATGGCGCTGGCCACCGTCAACTTCCGGCAAGATGGCCGGCTACAGCTGAGTATCGCGGCCGGGCGCACCATTTTCTGCTACGTGATTCGGGGCCGGCTACTGGTGAACGGCCAGGAAGCCGAAGCCCGGCAGCTGGTCGAATTCAACTACGACGGCGACGACTTCGAGGCCCGCGCCCTGACCGACGACGCCGTGCTGCTCCTGGGCCACGCCGTGCCGTTCAATGAGCCCATCGTGGCCGCCGGGCCCTTCGTGATGAACTCCGAGGCCGAAATCCGGCAGGCCTACCAGGATTACCAGGCCGGCCGGTTCGGCACCTGGACCGAGTAGGTTGAGGGTTGCACAGTCGGTAGCATGAAACCGGGTTTTGCACTACCCATTGTGCAACTCACTGCCTCCAACTATTCTTTACCAACGCATTGGTAGCAGTTGACTGCAAAGGTTGCGCACAACCATTTTCTGTTGTACATTTGTAACCGAATCTGTTACTTACTCCGTTATGAACACCCGATTTGCCGTTGCCACCCACATTCTGGCTTACCTGGCGCACTCGCCGGGGCAGCCGGTATCGTCGGAGGTGCTGGCCGGTAGTGCCGGTACGCACCCGGTAGTGGTGCGGCGGCTGCTGGGCACGCTGCGCACGGCGGGCCTGGTGCAGAGCCAGCGCGGCACCGGCGGCGGCACACTGCTGGCCCGCCCGCCGGCCGATATTTCGCTGCTCGACGTGTACCGGGCCATGCAGCAGGCCGAGCCCGACCTGTTCCAGGTGAGCAGTACCACCCCCAACCATGCCTGCGACCTGGGCCGGGTGATGCAGCAGACGCTCGAAGACATGTTTGGCCCCGCCATTGAGGCCATGCGCACCGCCCTGGGGGCCGTTTCGGTGGCCCAGGTGCAGCAGCAGCTGCACCAGCGGCTGGTAGCCCACTGTCCGCAAAGCTCGGCCTGAGCCTGACGGTTGCGGCCAGGGCCTTCCGGGGCTTCTTCTCTCCTTTTACCTCTCTCGGTTTCCGGTTTTTCGCGCGGAACCAACCTTTTTGCCGGTGGCTACCCCTTACAGGTGGCCTGCCCTTACGGCCAGCCGGTTTCAGCCCATGAAAAAATCAATTGGCGCAGGGCTCCTCCTGTTTGCCTTTGCGGCCGGCGGCGCGGTAGTGCCCCGCTGGCTCGCTCCTTCCCAGCCGGCTCCGGTAGTGGCCGCGGTGGTCCCTGCCGCAGCAGCAGCGGCCACTCTGGCCGGCGAGCCCCTGCTGGCCGGCCAGAGTGGCCGGGTGCACGAGGTATTCTACCACGCGGGCCAGCGGGTTCGCCAGGGTCAGCTACTGCTGAAGCTGCTGCAAAAGCAGCCCAGCGTGCAGCAGCAGCAGTTGCAGCTTCGGCTGGCGCGGCAGCAGCAGGCCTATGAGGCCCTGCTAAGTCAGGCGGCTCCGGCCGGGCAGCTGGCGGCCGCTCAAACGCAACTGGCCGCCACGCAGGCGCAGCTGGCGCGGGCCGTGCCCATGCTCAACTTTGTATTCGTAACGGCCCCCGCCGACGGCCTGCTACTGGCGCCCACCGCCCGGGCCGGCGACCAATTACGGCCCGATTCGCCGGTGGCGCAGCTGGCCCCGCTGCCCGCGCCCGATACTACACCCCTACTCAGCCACGTTGAGTAGGGCCCCAGTGGTCTGTTTTTTGCTTTTTGCTTCTCCCATGGAAAATATCATTCGTTACCAGGTCGAGCGCATGCTGCTGCGCAAGCGCCGCAACCCGGCCCTGGTGCTGCGGCCCGCCACCCGGCTGCAACAGGATATCGGCCTCGATTCCATCGACCTCGTCGAGCTGGCCATCAACCTCGAACACCGCTTTCACATTGAAATAGCCGACGCCGAAATGGAGGCTATGCGCACCGTGCGCGATGTGCTCAGCTGCGTAGAGCTGCACCTGGAAACCGCTACCGTGCCCGTTACGGCAGCTCGCCGCTAGGTTGCTGGGGCGCCACTGGCCGGCCGGAAAACCGAAAACGGCCGCCCATCGGCAGTTGGGTTTGAAGAGGCAGCGTTACTGAATACCCAAAACCGACGGGCTGCGTATCTTTTTGCATGATTCCACTGATTACTTACACGCCCCGCCTGACGCTGATTGCCGCCAGCCGGGCCCTGCTGATTGCCGAAACGGCCAAGCCGCACTACTTCCCGGTGCTGCTGGGCGCGCAGCTCCCCCAAAACTGGCCCCCGCCCGAATACGACACGGAGGTGCAGCAGCATTTTCTGGAGCAGCTCACGGCCGGCGGCCGCGAGGCGGCGGGCTGGTACGGCTGGTACGCCCTGCTGCGGGCCGGCGCCGAAACGCCTACCAACACGCTTATCGGTACCGGCGGCTTCCACGGCCCGCCCGTTGACGACACCGCCGAACTGGGCTTTGCGGTAGCCACCGACTGGCAGGGCCAGGGCCTGGGCACCGAGCTGGTGGCCGGCCTCGTGCGCCACGCCGCCGACACCGATCTGGTGCGCTACCTCACGGCCCGCATCGCGCCCGCCAACGTGCCCGCCCGCCGGGCGCTGGAAGCCAACGGCTTCCACCAAATCAGCGAAGCCCCCGACACCGAAGGCCGGCACCTGTTCGGCCGCAACGTGACGGAGGCGGATAAAAACGAAGTCAAGGAGAAAAAGGCATGATGGGGTAAGTTACTGTCATCCTTCGTCCTCGCTCTATGCGCGACATGCTCAGGACGCCAGTAACTCGTCTGCTTACGCATCACTTCTTCTTCACCTTAGTCGTCGGGTATTGCAGGTCGAGGGCTACCAGCGTGTCGCGCAGGGTTTGGGCGACGAAGTGAGCTTTGTACCAGTTCTGGTCGGCGGGCACGATGTGCCAGGGGCAGGTGGCGGGGCTGCAATGGCGGAACACGTCTTCGTACACGGCACGGTAGGCCGCCCGCTGGCTGGCCTTTTTCTCGTCGCCGGCCTCGTATTTCCAGCGCTTATCGGGGTCGGTGATGCGCTCCTGTAGCCGCTCCAGCTGCTCTTCCTCCGATACGTGCAGGTAGAACTTGAGCACCGTGGTGCCGGCCTGCTGGAGCAGTTTCTCGAAGTTATTGATGGCCGTGAAGCGCCGCCGGGCCTCGGCATCGTCAATCAGCCCGTCGACGCGGGTGATGAGCACGTCTTCGTACTGCGAGCGGTTGAACACCTGCATCATGCCCCGGGCGGGCGTCTGCTGATGGATGCGCCACAGGAAATCGTGGGCCAGCTCGTTTTCGGTGGGCTCCTTGAACGCGTATACCCGCACGCCCTGGGGGTTGATACCGCTGAACACGCGCCGAATCAGGCCGTCTTTGCCGCTGGCATCCATGCCCTGCAAAATGATGAGCACGCTGTGGCGGCCGTCGGCGTAGAGGCGGTCCTGTAGCTCCACCAGCTCCTGCCGCAGCTTTTTGTTGGCGCGCTTGGTCGCCGCTTTACGGGCACTGGCCGGCGAGCGGGTAGGTAGTTGGGTCAGGTCGATGTCCGCCATTTCGATAGGGCTTAGTGCTTGGTGCTTAGTGAAAAGAACGTCATTTCAAGCGCAATGTGTGCTGAACAACAGCCCATCCACGCCTTATTTGCCCACTGTGCCCAGGGCGGCGAGTGTGAGCGGGCCTTCCGATACGTAGCGGTGTTGGGCGCTCAGGCCCACGTCCTGCAAATCCTGGAGCAGGCCAACGCCGGCGGCCTCCGAGGTAAACGCGTCGGTGGTGGTCGAAATCAGGGTGACGGGGCGCTCGGGCAGGCCCACAAGCGTCGCGCGCCGGTCGATGGAAGACGGAAAAACGGGGGCGTAGAGCAGCAGCCGGTCGTAGTTGGTGCGCCCCCCGGCCAGCCAGCGGCAGGCGGCGGCCGCGCCGCTGCCGTAGCCGAGCACCGTTACGGGCACATTGGCGGGGCACTGGGCCAGCACTTCGGCCGCCAGCTCATCGAGGTAGGTGGTCAGGTCGGCCAGGTCGGGCAGCAGCGAATCGGGCGCAAACCAGGTGGCAACCGTAACCGGGGTTTCGGTGGGGCCGGCCGGCAGGGCGTAGCGCGAGAGGGCCTCGGGCAGTACCAGCAGCCGCTCGGGCGTGTCGAAATTGACGAGCTGGGCCGCGAAATCGGCCAGCGGCTGGCTTTCGCCGTGCAGGCAGAACCACACGTGCTGAATATCGGCTCCCGGCTCGCCGAGGCTGATGTAGCGGGCCGTGCGGGCCGTAGAAATGGTTTTGAGCTCCATAGGGCGAGGGGGCTGAGAGTAAGCGTCTGCCCTCGTGTACGCAACGGACGGGCTTTCCGCTGCCCCGGCGCGGCCCGCTGCCCCGGCACCAGCGCCCGACACAATGGCCGGACCGCCGAAAAAACCACTCCGCATCCGGACTTTATGGCACTACGGGGCTATTAGCGGCCTCCGTGCGGGCTTGGTACACCTTTTGAACTAAGTCAGTCACACCAATAGAAAGGACCCAGTACATGAACCTTATCAGCAAAGAATTTATCCGCAACATCGCGCCCCAGCTCGACCTGCTCAACACCTTGGGTGGCGGCATCGCGCAGGCCCGTATGCGGATTGATAAGCGGGAGAAGGGCGTCATTATCCGCGTAGCCCTTCCGTCGGTCAATCCGCAGAGCTTCCACGTCGTCCTCAACGAAAACACGCTGAGCGTATACGCCGAGTTCCGCCACACGCCCGAAGATAAGCTGGCCGCACCGTTGTTCAGCCGCATGCTCACCTTGCCGGCCGGCCTCAACGCCAGCCGCATCGACGCTGTGTTCGAGGGCGAGGAACTGCTCGTACGCATTCCGTACGCCGCCAACGACGAGCCGCGCGAAATCGACATCAAGCAGCGCTAAGCCGCGCATTGTTTCTATAACGCCGGGACCGACCGGACCATGTCTCACCTGGCCACTGCCTTCGCAGTGGCTTTTTTCATGAACTCCGGGTTCGTTTTTCGTTGCTCGTTTTCCGTGGTTCCATACTCCGTACCGAAAAACGAATCAGGAGAATAGCGGAACCAGCAGGGCGAAGCCGACGAGGAGCGAAAGGTAGAACCAGCCCATGAGCTGGCCCCGCAGCCGGCGCGGCAGCCGGTTGCTGAGCACCAGCACCGCCACCACTACCAGCGTGAGGTGACCCAGCAGAAACACCACCGTTTTCACCCAGTTGCTCACAATGGTGTTTTCGGGCTGCAACTGGTTGGCCATGCCCAGGCCCGAGGTGGCGTAGCGCAGCAGGTAGTAGGCGGCCGTTTCGAAGGCCACAAACAGCGCCGCCCCCGCCAGAAACGCCAGCGGCCCGGATTTCTGCCTGATTTCAGCCATGAGCGGTGAGATAGTGAAATGGTGAACTGGTGAACTGGTGAGATGGTGAGTTGATGTTTCGGGGGCCTTGCGGTGCTGCCCGCGCAGATAGCGCGAACGTAATAGGGGGAAAGAAGGGTGCATTTGGCCGCTGGCCGCTGAGGCCACCGGCGCCAACAGGGCTCCCGGACATCAACTCACTATCTCACCAACACACCACCTCACCATCTCACCTCAGCTCCGCCGTGCGGGTTTCGATGTAGAGCTCCTCGACTTTGGCGCGGGCCCAGGGCGTACGGCGCAGAAAGGTGAGGCTGGATTTGATGCTGGGGTCGGAGGAGAAGCAGTTGATGCGGATGCGGCGGTCCAGCTCGGGCCAGCCGTAGGCCGCCACCAGGTACTCCAGAATCTGGGCCAGCGTAACGCCGTGCAGCTCCCGAATCAGGTGGCCCGATTCGTCGCGGGCATCGTGGGCGGAGGAGCGGGGCGGTTGGGGCATGGCAAAGGAATTTAAGAAGCCGAAGGTGCGAAAAAACCGGCGCTTGCGCCCGGTTTGCCGGCTCTTTTCTGCCCGCAGGGCACCAACCGGGCGGGGTGGGGCGTTACCTTTGCTCACGTCCTGCCGGTTCTATGCCCCTTACGTCCTCCTCGTCGGCCCGCTCGCGCCCGTCCCGCCCTGCCCGGCGGCAGCGGCCCGGGCGGCGGTGGGTGGGCTGGCTGCTGGCCGGGGGGCTGTTGCTGGGCCTGGGCCTGTACGGGCGCTATTCGGCCCAGCTCAACCGCTATGCCCGCCGGGCCTACGCCTCGTTGCGCGCCGGCTCACTCACGGGCCACGAGCAAACCCCGTTCCGGGCCGGCTACGCGGTGCACGGCATCGATGTATCGGCCTACCAGGGCCGCATCGACTGGCCGCTGGTGGCCAGCCACGAGGTGCGGTTTGCCTTCATTAAGGCCACCGAGGGCGGCACGCTGCGCGACCCGCGTTTCGCTCGCAACTGGCGCGGGGCCCGGGCGGCGGGGGTGTTTCGCGGCGCCTACCACTACTTCCACCCCAACTCCGATGCCACCAGGCAGGCCGACCTGTTCACGCGCACCGTGCCGCTCGGGCCCGGCGACCTGCCCCCGGTGCTCGATGTGGAGCACGCCAACTTTCACGACGTAGCCCAGATGCGGCGCGGCGTGGCGCTGTGGCTGCGGCTGGTGGAGCGCCACTACGGCGTGCGACCCATTCTGTATTCCAACTACGGTTTCTACCAGCGCCACCTGGCGGGCCACTTCGACAAGTACCCGCTCTGGCTGGCCCACTACGACGTCGACCAGCCCCGGCTGCCGGCCAGCCGCTGGATTATCTGGCAGCATTCCGACGAGTCGTACGTGCCCGGCATCCGCGGCCCGGTCGATTTCAACGTGTTTCAGGGTAGCTTTGAGCGGCTGCGGGCCCTGCGAATTCCGCCCAAACGGCCATAAGGCCCCGGCCGGCGTATCATTCAGCCTTCACTTTCACTGCTATGCCCTACTTTTTCCGACTTGGATTGTGCTGCGGAGCCGGGCTGCTGCTGGCAAGCTGCGCCGGCCCGGCGGCCTTCACCGAATCGGGCAAGGCCTCCTACTACGCCGACAAGTTCAACGGCCGCCGCACGGCCAGCGGCACCGTGTACCGCCCCGGCCAGCTCACAGCGGCCCACAACACACTGCCCTTCGGCACGCGGGTGCGCGTCACCAACCCACGCAACAACCGCTCGGTAAAAGTCGTCGTAACCGACCGGGGCCCGCACGCCAAAGGCCGCATCATCGACCTGTCGAAGAAGGCGGCCCGCAAAATCGATATTATCGATGCCGGCGTGGCCCCGGTAACCCTGAAAGTAATTCGCAAAGCCCGCTAGCCGGGCCCGGCTTCATCTTCCTATAGTATGCGCATCCGTAAAAAAATCCGCTGGACGGCCCCCGCCGAGGCCGACCGTTTTGTTCAGCTCAGCTCTTTCATCCAGGCCGCCGAAGACGAGGGCTGGAGCGAAGACGAAGTGCAGTTCGTCATCAACGAAATAGTGGAAGCCTCCAACGAGGCCGAAGTAGCCCTCATCTTCCAGGACTACAGCCATTCGTAAGCAAGCTGTCGACCAAGAGCTATCAGCTGAAAACGTTGTTCAGGTAAGACAAAAACGGGTCGGTTCAAGCTTACGCCTGAACCGACCCGTTTTTTATGGCTGCTCCTCCCGCTATCCACACAACCGGCAACAGCGCGGCAAGGAGTTGAAAGGAGACAGATTAGCACGAAAGATAACGGCTAGCAGCTAGCAGCGGAATAATGCTACCGCTTCTTCTTGCCTTTGGCTTTCATAAGCTGCACCTGCTGCAGGCTGTCCTGCTCGGCCTTCATGGCGCGGGTGGTCATGCGGCCGGTCAGCGACATATAGTCGCCTTCCTGCAAACGAACGGTGGTGCCGTCGGCCATCATCACCGTGCCGTCGGGCTGCACTTTGGTGCCGTTGACGAGGGCCGATTCGGTGCTGATGGCGCCGGTGTGGGCGTTGCGGGTTTCGAGCACCTTGCCGTCCTTCATCAGGAAGCCGTCCTTCATGGTTTCGCCCTTGGACACCACGCGGGCCTTGGGCTGCGCGGCCCGGCGAACGGGCGGGGTTTTGGTCTGGGCCTGCGCGGCCACGGTGCCGCCCAACAGCAGGGCGGCTACGAGGGTAACGATGAGTTTCATAACGGGTGAACTGCGGGGGTGAAGGGAAGAAAAAGCCGGCTGGGGCCGGCAATGTTACGGTAACCCGCAACGGGTCGGGTTCGTTCTAAAGTATCGACCGGCCGGCTCCCCGCCAAATTCGGGCCGGTTTTTCTTTCGTCCTTCCGCCCTACTCTCCCGTGGATTATAAAGATTACTACAAGACGCTGGTCGTTGAGAAAACGGCCACGCAGGACCAGATAAAAAAGGCCTACCGCAAGCTGGCCCGGCAGTATCATCCTGATGTGAACCCCGACAACGCCGAGGCCGAGCAGAAATTCAAGGAAGCCAACGAGGCCCACGAAGTCCTCAGCGACCCGGAAAAGCGCCAGAAGTACGACCAGCTGGGTGCCGACTACCAGCGCTACCAGCAAACCGGTGGCCGCCCCGGCGGTGGCGGCGGCGGCTTCGATTGGTCGCAGTACGCGCAGGGCGGCGGCGGCGGTTTTGGCGGCGCAGGTGGCGGCGACCCGTTTGGCGGGGCCGACTTCTCCGACTTTTTCAGCTCCATGTTCGGGGGTGCGGGCGGCGGTGGCGGGGGCGGCAGCCGCCCCCGCGCCGGCCAAGATTACCAGGCCGAGCTGGAGCTGACGCTGGAAGACGCCTACCAGGGCGGACCGCGCACGCTCACCGTGAACGGCAAAAACCTGCGCATCACTATTCAGCCGGGCGTAGAGGATGGGCAGGTTATCCGGCTGCGCGACCAGGGCGGACCGGGCCGCAACGGGGGCCCGGCGGGCTCGCTCTACATCACGCTCCGCATCCGACCCGACGCCCGCTACGCCCGCACCGGCAACGACCTGACCATGGACGTGCCGGTTGACCTGTACAAGGCCCTGCTGGGCGGCGAGCAGACCGTGGAAACGCTGTCGGGCGCCGTCAAAATCAACATCAAGCCCGAAACCAGGAACGGCACCCGCCTGCGCCTGCGCGGCAAGGGCTTCCCGGTTTACCAGCACAAGGGCCAGTTCGGCGACCTGTACCTGCGCCTGTCCATCAGCCTGCCCCAGCACCTGACGGAGCAGGAGAAAGCGCTGTTTCAGCAGCTGGCAGACCTGCGCGCCTGATCCCGGGCGGTTAGCTACCAGCGGGTAGCGGGTACCTTTTTCGGATAAGAAACCAATCGGAACGTGAAGCTGACGGCCTCCAGCCAGTAGCTGACAGCTTATAAAACCCACTGCTATGGAAGCGGCTATTATCACCATTACTTTTCAGGAATGCGGAGTGCGCTACGGGCTGAGTGAGGCCGAGGTACGCGAGTTTGTTCAGCTGGGGCTGCTGCACGCCGCCCCCGACGTGCCCAACGCGCTGCGCGAAGAGCCCGAGCACGTAGCCCGGCTGGCCCGCCTGCACCAGGAGCTGGGCCTGAGCAAAGACAGCCTCGATGTGGTACTGAATATGCACCGCCAGCTGGAGCACCTGCAACGGGAGGTACGCCGGCAGCGGGCCCGGGTCCGGCAGCTGGAAACCTTCCTGGGCGGCCGGGGCCCGCTGCTCGACTTCGACTGGTAAGTACGGCGCGGCCTGCCGCTGGCATAAACCCACTATTTCCTGTTGATTTACAGGGATTTGGGAGGCTAATCTTAATTATGTACAAGCTCATCTATACAAGGCAACTTTTTCCGGCTTAGCCTAGTATAGAAACCCATTCTGCGTCCGCAGAACGCTCTTCCGCCATTTTTTTCCCTTTTCTATATGCTTCCACGCATCCCCTTTTCCAAGGTGCTGGCGTTGGGTATAACGGCCTGTACCCTGGCCCCCCAGCTGTCCCACGCCCAAACGTCTGAACGCAAGACCAATATCAGCGTGTACTACAACTGGCTGCAGTACCACGGCGACCTCGGGTCGGAGTGGTTCAAGCACAACAAGGTGGAGTACGGTGCCGGTGTAACGGTGAGCCGCTACATCGCCCCGGGCCTCGACATCGGCCTCGACCTGAGCTACGGCGACATGAAGTTCTCGGCCGACTATCCGAAGAACACTTACTACAACGTGCGCCGCTTCGATGCCAACGTGGTAAACGTGGGCGTTCCGATCAAGCTGAAGCTTAACAACGGCTGGGCCCTGAAGGAGGACGCGTTCATCGCGCCTTACCTGGTGGTGCAGCCCGGCGTATTCTTCGCCAGCCCCGACCTGTACGATATCAACGACAAGGTAACCGGCAACTCGGACGTGTACGCGTTTGACATTGCGGCTGCTGCTGGTATCAAGTTTAACTTCTCGGCGACGGTGGGGCTGTTCGTTCAGACCGGCCAGCATTACCCGCTCACCGACCAGATTGACGGCATTACCAACGTAGGCAAGAAGAACGACCGGTACCTGCAGCACAAGCTGGGCCTGAGCTTCAACCTCGGCAAGATGGCCGATGAGGATGGCGACGGCGTATCGGACAAGAAGGACAAGTGCCCCGGCACGCCCGCTGGCGTAGCCGTAGACCTGGTTGGTTGCCCGCTCGACGGCGACAAGGACGGCGTTCCGGATTACCTCGACAAGTGCCCGACTGAAGCCGGCGTTGCTGCCCTCGAAGGCTGCCCCGACCGTGACGGTGATGGCGTGCGCGACAGCGAAGACAAGTGCCCCGACACCCCGGGCAAAGCGGCCCTGCAGGGTTGCCCCGATGCCGATAACGACGGCGTAATCGATAGTGAAGACAAGTGCCCCGACACGCCGGCCGGCGTGCAGGTGGATGCCACTGGCTGCCCCCTCGACAAGGACGGTGACGGTGTTCCCGACTACCTCGACCGTTGCCCTTCCCGTCCGGGCCCTGCCTCGAACAAAGGCTGCCCCGAGATGAAGGTAGAGGAGAAGAAGCGCCTGCAGGAGGCCACCAAGTTCATCCAGTTCGAGTTCGATAAGGCGGCTCTGAAGCCTTCGTCGTACCCGACTCTCGATGCCCTGTCGAAAATCATGCAGGACTACCCCGACTACAACCTGAGCATTTCGGCCCACGCCGACAGCAAGGGCGACGACAACTACAACCTGCGGCTGTCGGATGAGCGGGCTGCTTCGGCCCGCGCCTACATGCTGAGCAAAGGGGTAGCTGCCGACCGCATCATCTCGAAAGGCTACGGCGAGGCGAAGCCAATTGCCAGCAACACCACCGATGCCGGCCGCGCCCTCAACCGTCGCGTCGAGTTCGATGTGTACCTGCCCGGCGACCCGAACCCAGCCGTAGAGAAGTATGGCCAGGCCCCCGAAATGGTAGAGGCTCCGGCCGTAGCTCCCAAAGCTGCTCCGGTGAAAAAGAAAGCCCCCGTTCGTAAGCCGGCCCCGCGCCGTAAGTAAGTTCCGAACGGTCCTGAAAAGCCGCCCACTCGTTTGAGTGGGCGGTTTTTTTTGTGCGTTGCGGGAGATGATTTTGCCGGTTGAAAAAATAATCCCGCCGGCATGCAGCACCTTCTACGAATTATTCGTAGAATTACGAAACAATCATACTTACTCTTATGGAACGACTTACCCAACCCGAGGAGGACGCTATGCGCGTGTTCTGGGAGCTCCAGGGGGGCTTCATCAAGGATGTACTGGAGCAGTTGCCCGAGCCCCGGCCGCCCTACACCACGCTGGCCTCCACGGTGCGCAACCTGGAGCGCAAAGGCTACCTGAGTGCCGAGAAGCTGGGCAACACTTTCCGCTTCACGCCGGCCATCGGGGCCGCCGACTACCGCCAGCGGTTCTTGGGCACATTCGTGGGCGACTATTTCCGCGACTCCTATAAGGAACTGGTTTCCTTTTTTGCGCAGGAGCAGAAAATCAGCGCCGAGGAGCTCAAGGAAATCGTGCGCATGATTGAAAACGGCCCTGATCAGCCTTCTAAACCAAAGAAGCCATGATACCGGCCTGGTTACTCTACCTGGCCCAGGCGCAACTGGCGCTGCTGTTGCTGCTGGCCGTGTACTATGGGCTGTTGCGGCGGCTCACGTTTCACCAGCTCAACCGCGCCTACCTGCTGGCGGCGCTGGGGCTGGCCGCCGTGTATCCGCTGCTGGACTTTGGCTACCTGCTGCCCCGGCGTGCGGTGGCCGGGCCATTGCCCGACCTGCTGCCCACCGGGCCCGCGGCCGGGCCGCTGGCCGCCGTAATGCCGGTGGCCGGCCCCGACTACGGCGCGTGGCTGCTGGGTTTGTACACGGCCGGGGCGGGGTTGCTGCTGGCGCGGCTGCTGGTGCAGGTGGCGGCCCTGTGGCGGCTGCACCGGAGCTCGTGCCCGGCCGAGGCCGACGGGGTGGCCTTCCGGGCAGTGGCCCAGGATGTGAGCCCGTTCTCGTTCGGGGCCTGCATCTACCTCAATCCGGCCCACCATGCGCCTGCCGAACTGCCGGTGGTGCTGCTGCACGAGCGGGTGCACGTGCGCCAGGCGCACTCGCTGGATGTGCTGCTGGGCCAGCTGCACCGGGCGCTGGCCTGGGCCAGCCCCGCTGCCTGGCTGTGGCTGCGGGCCGTGCAGGAAAACCACGAGTTTGTGGCCGACGCGGCCGTGCTGCGCCACGGCCGGCTGCCGGTCCGCCACTACCAGTACAGTCTGGCTCGCCTGAGTGCCCTGGCAGCGGGGCCATCCCTGACCACGCCTTTCTCCTTTCTTCTCCTCAAAAACCGCATTGCCATGATGAACGCCCGTCCTTCTTCGTCCCGCCAGCTGCTCCGCTATGCGGCCGGCCTCATCGCCCTGACCGGGCTGGCCGTGAGCTGCGCCACGCCCAAGGTTGCCGAATTGCCCGTGCCCCTCAGCGCCCAACCGAACGCCAAAACCTATTCGATAGACAAGCTTACTTACTTCCTTAACGGGCTGCCTTCTACCAAAGAAGAAGCCTTTAAGGCCATTGACAACGGGCCAGCAACCCAGAACGGTGAAACACCCCAGTTATATGTTTTCAAAGGCACCAAGCCGGGCCAGAGCGCCGATATGGCGGCTCTGCGCCGGGATTTTGGCAGCAAGGTGGATGACGGGATTATGCTGATGATAACGGCGGGCGGCGAGCAGCAGCCCGCGGTACAGGACTTCGTGCGCAAATACAGCGTCAAGCTGACCCTGAAAGAATCGGCTCAGGCGCAGCAGACCATTACCCGCGACTACTACCGCAAGCTGGTGGACGGCCGGGGCCTGACCGACGCGGAAATCGGGGGCCGGCTGGTGTTTATCAATCAGCAAGAAGCTACGGCCGAGCAGCTGCGGGCCCTGCCGGCCGGGAAGGTATCGGCGCTGGCCGTGGCCGACGGGCCGGTAGCGAAGTATGGGGAGCGAGGCAAAAACGGTCTAATTAATGTACTGACCAAGGACCGATCAGAATAAACCACTGGTTTGGGCGTTTATTCCGGCGTCCTGGGGCCTGTGCAACCAGGACGCCGGAACTGGTATCTCTTCGGTATACTCCTCATTCTTAGCGCTTATCTATGTCGTTTTCTTTGTTAGTGGGCGCGGTGCTCGTAACGGCCGCCCTGAGTGTAGCCAGCGTTGCCCGGGGCCAGGGCCAGCCGGCTGGTGCGGCCGAAACCCGTACCGTAGCGGCACCGAGCCTGTATTTTCTCGACGGGCAGCCAACTGACAAAAAAACAATTGACGTGCTTAACCGGCGCACCATTGCCTCGGTGCACGTGGTGAAGGGGGCGGAAGCCGTCCGGATTTTTGGGGCCTCGGCCACCGAGGGCGTAATGATTGTGGTAACCAAGCGCAACGTGGCCTCGGCCGCCGTGGCCGAGTTCAACCGTCGCTACGATATCCGGCCCGTGGAAGTGCCGGTAGTGCCCACCCCGCCGGACCCGGCGGTGCAGCACTAGGGGCAGCAGCAAAGCAGCAGCAAAGCAGCAGCAACCAAAATAGAACCCGAATTAGTTACCGTTCTGCGCATGGGCAACGTACAAGAGGCTTTCAACCTTTTGATTCCCAGCCCCATGCTTCGCCACCTTAGTCTGCTTGTTTTGCTGGCCGGCCTGACCACTGCCGCCACCGCCCAGACCACCCAACCCGAGTCGCAGCCCCTAAAGCCCGTGCCACCCGCCGCCACTGCCGATACAGTGGAGGGCACCTATGTAGCACCGGGCATGACGGGAGCACCCAAACAGCAGGTAACCACCGACTACAGCAACCGGCCGCTGAAAAAAGCCGCGCCCGCCAAAACCAATTCCTCCACCCTCTCGGCCGATGAGCCGCGCAAAGCAGCCCCATTGCGCCGGCCTTAGGCGGGCCCCGGCCAACGCCGGGCCCGGTAGGCGCGTATGGCAGCGAACCGGCCGATTGGCCGGCCTCACCTGAATCTGCCCGCATGACAGCTGCCAACGCCTCGCTCGCCGACTTCCTCGACCTCACCCACCGGCCCGATCTGGGCATTATTGCCGCCCGCTGGCTGCGGCCGACTACTTCGGGCGAGTTGCGGGCGGGCTACCAGCTGCTGCTGCGCCACGCCAACACCTGCAGCGCCTGCAATTGCTGGCTGATTGACGCCCGCCGCCGCGTACGGGTAGACTCGGGCGATGTGCACTGGCTGACCGAGCACTTCTACCCCACCCTGCGGCAGCACCTGGGCCACCACGTGTTCCTGGCTTTCCTGGTGGCGCCCTACCAGCTCGACGACGTGCAGGACGATACGCTGCCCGCCATGCCCTACACCCACGGCGACTACTGCTCGGTGCACCAGTTCACCGACGAAGGGGAGGCTGTGCGCTGGCTTTGCTCGCGCCGCTAGGGCAGCACTGGCAGCAGCTTTTTTGCACTATGCGTATCCTATAGAATTGAAGAACCGGCAATAAGACAATTTTTTGGCATCGTATTCGACCGTGCAAAAGATTCGTGGAAAGATGAATTTTTATAGTGAATGCTTTTCGTTTACCTTCATTGTGAGTTAGGTACTTGATTTACCAAGTGGCTAACTCCCTTGTTTCAGGCATTTGCATCCACCCTTTCCTTCTTCTGTATGTTCAAAACGCTACTTTTTCTGTTGCTGGCTTTTGCAATGATGCTGGAACCCGCCCCGGCCCGCGCTACTGCCGGCGCCAGTGCGGCTGGCACTGCGCTGCTCGCCCCCGCTACTACTACGGCCGGCTTTTTCCGGCGTACCCCCCGCAAGGGCCGCCCCAACTACATGAAGTACAAGGGCGCCAACCGCACCAAGCTCAAGAAGCTCGGCCCCGTGCGGCGCTGGAAGCTGCGCCGTAAGGCCCAGGCCAAGCGACGTACCCACGTTCCGAGCGTGAAAGCCGGCGCCCCAACCCGGGTGATGAAAAAATAGCCGGCCTTTCTGCCGGTCGGTAAAAGCCGCTTCCTGTCCGGGAAGCGGCTTTTTTGCTGTACCGGTGCCGCTACCGGGGGCCAACCAAACGCCACGGTGCGCGTTTAGCCGGCAGCGGGCTTCCGAAAACCAACGCCCCGGCCTGCGTGCCCGGCCCGCCGGGCCGGACCTGTGCTGCCGATGGCAACGCGGGGGCTACTACAACTCCTTATTGCATGAACGAAGTAATTGAAATCCGCCACCTGCGGGCCGACGACTATGAATCCTTTAACGCGGCCATGCGCCGCGCCTACCCCGAAATGGGCAGCTACTGGCCCGCCGAGTCGCTGGCGCGGCTGCGGGAGCTGTTTCCGGAGGGGCAGCTGGTGGTGACGGTGAACGGGGCCGTGGTGGCGGCCGCGCTGGCCATTATTGTGGAGCGCGCCAAGTACTCCGACGACCACACCTACCGCCAGATTACCGGCGACTACACCTTCAGTACCCACAACCCGGCCGGCGACACGCTTTACGGCATCGAGGTGTTTGTCGACCCCAACTACCGCGGGCAGCGGCTGGCGCGGCGGCTTTATGAGGCCCGCAAGGAGCTCTGCGAGCGGCTCAACCTGCAGGCCATAACCTTCGGGGCCCGCATTGCCGGCTACCGCGAGTACCAGGCCACGCTGACGCCCAAGGAGTACGTGCAGCGGGTGAAGAACCGCGAAATCGTGGATTCGGCCCTCAACTTCCAGCTGGCCAACGACTTCCATCCGGTACGCGTGATTCGGGGCTACCTGCCCGGCGACGAAGCCTCGGGCAACTATGCCCTGCTGATGCAGTGGGACAACATGCTCTACCACGAGCGGCCCGCCGCCGCCGTGGCGCCCAAAACCCAGGTGCGCCTGGGTTTGGTGCAGTGGCAGATGCGCCTCTACGATGGCATCGACGACCTGTTTCAGCAGGTAGAATACTTCGTGGATGCGCTGGCTTCCTACCGCGCCGACTTCGCCCTGTTTCCCGAGCTGTTCCACGGGCCGCTGATGGCCGAAACCAACGAGCTGGCCGAAATCGACGCCATCCGCAAGCTCAGCCAGTTTTCGCCCGAAATCCTGCGCCGCTTTACGCAGCTGGCCGTTAAGTACCACATCAACATCATCACCGGCTCGATGCCCGAGCTGGCCCCCGACGGGCAGCTGCTGAACGTGGGCTACCTGTGCCGCCGCAACGGCACGACCGAGCGCTACGAGAAAATCCATGTAACGCCCAACGAGGCCAAGTACTGGGCCCTGAAGGGCGGCACCCGCCTCCAGACCTTCGACACCGACAGCGGCCGGGTGGGCATCCTCATCTGCTACGACGCCGAGTTTCCGGAGCTGGCCCGCCTGCTGGCCGACCAGGGCATGGATATCCTGTTCGTGCCCTTCCTCACCGACACCCAGACGGCTTACTCGCGGGTGCGGCACTGCGCCCAGGCCCGGGCCATCGAAAACGAGTGCTACGTGGCCATTGCCGGCTCGGTGGGCAACCTGCCCCGCGTGAAAAACATGGACATCCAGTACGCCCAGTCGGCCGTGCTCACGCCCTGCGACTTCTCGTTTCCCAACACCGGCGTCAAGAGCGAGGCCACGCCCAACACCGAGATGATTCTGGTAACCGACGTCGATCTGTCCATCCTCGACAAGCTGCGCCAGCAGGGCAGCGTGCAGAACCTGCGCAGCCGCCGCCACGATGTGTACACGCTCAGCTCGGCCGAGCTCATGCCCAAGCATTAGGCAGAGGGGAGGACTTGCGGTAATGGGGAGAAAGGGCCGGGCACCGGTTCCACCAACTCTGTCATCCCCGCAACATAACCCAACGCCACCAGGCCGGCCGCCGTAACAACAGGCGTGGGCGCTATGCCCCTTCTCATCTCAGCCTTCCCGCCCATGTTTCGTTTCCTGACCGTTGCCCTGCTGCTGGGTGGCCTGAGCGCCCCGCTCGCCGCTCAGGCCCAGAACCGCCAGCCCACCACGCCTACCCGCTACCAGCCCACCGAGCGCATCAGTCCGGTGCCGGGGGTGGTGCTGCCCACGGGCGTCGGGCAGGGTAGTGCCGAGCCGCTGCCGGTGCCCGCCGTCGAGCCCAATGCCCAGCTGCCCATGCCTAAAGTGCAGTTCGGCCAGGTAAGCGCCGACTCGGTGCAGATGCAACCCGTGCCGCCGGCCCCTAAGCCGCCCGTACGCAAGCGCAAAAGCCGCCCGCGCCAGTAACCAGTAAGCTAAGCGTCCGCGCGCGGCCAGTTCTACGCAGCAACCTAACGCGGCGCCCCGGCTGCCCCAAACAAGTGAGAACCACTGTTCGGGGCAGCCGGAGCGCCGCGTTGGGTAAGTTAGGCGACTGTCGGCTACTTAACCTTCACGGTGCCGTCGTCGGCGTCGCGCTTGATTTTGTTGCCGTCGGCATCTTTTATCTTGATGTCGCCATCGGCCTGCTTCTTGATTTTGCTGCCATCTTCCCCCTTAATAGTGGTGCCGGGCGGCAGGTCGGCGGCGCGCTCTGCGGGGGTTTCGGCTGTTTCAACGGTGGTGGCGGCGGGCTGGTCGGTTTGGGAGCAGGCGCCGAGCAGCAGGGTGAGGGCGGCGGTGCTCAGCAGCAAAGAGAATCGTTGCATAAGAAAGTAGAACAGGGAAACGAAAGCCGGCAACCCCGCACGGGCCGCCGTGCCTCCTCATACGCGGCACCCGCCGGCATGTTGGGCAACGCTCCTACCGCGCCTCCTTCTGCCCCCCGCTTTCCGTAGCTTTGCAGTCCATTCTTTTTTGCCATGGACTCCAACACGCCCGCCCAGCTCCTACAGCTCGCCTACCGCGCCGACCTCGACCTGCTGGTGGGCCGCTGGACGCACGAGCCCAACACCAGCCTGCTGCCCGCCGCTTACCGCGAGCTGGCCCGCGAGGCCGGGGCCAGCCGCTGCCGCTACTGGCTCCAGGATATCCGCCGGCGCGTTGTCAACGACCCGGCTACCACCCGCTGGCTGCTCACCGACTACTTCCCCGACATGGCCCGCCGCCTCGGGGGCCTGCGCGTGGCCTACCTCACCAGCCCCACCCTGCTGGCCCACATCATGGCCGACCCCGAATTTAAAACCGTGGAGTACTACACCGACAAACCCTACCAGATCCATTTCTTCGGCGACGAAGGCGCGGCGGTGGCCTGGCTCTTTGAATTCTGAATTTTGGATGCTGAATTTTGAATTATCTTCCGCCTGTGCACTTTAGGGCCGGGTGATATGAAGGACAATCTGGTACGCGACAAGTCCTATGCCTTTGCCTCCCGGATTGTGAAGGCGTACAAGTACCTGACGGCGGAGAAGCGGGAGTTTATCATGGCCAAGCAGTTGCTACGGTGCGGCACCTCTATCGGGGCCAACGTGGAGGAGGCCCTTGCGGGGGTTTCGCGCCCCGATTTTGTGCATAAGCTCACCATCTCGGCCAAGGAGTGCCGCGAAACCAGCTACTGGCTCCGCCTACTCCACGACAACGACTACCTGCCCGACCCGCTCTTCGACTCCCTCCACGACCAGAACGCCGAGCTGCTCCGCATCCTCACGAGTATCATCCTTAACCCAAGTTGCAGAGTATTAAAATTAGAGCTAGTAATTAGCTCTAGTCCACAACTTGGGTTCCTTACCGCTCAGAATAAGCGCGGGAAGGATGAATAAGGATGGATTCTGGATGTTGAATTCTGAATGGCGGACGGCTCTGGCAGGGGCCCTTTTAAGACCGGAAGGGCGGTAGGCCGTATTTGAGGGTCGGATGTTCTGCCAGGCAACGCCGCGCCCCCGCCTCCCCGCCGCCAGCACCTACCCAGCCCAGCCGAAGCCCCCATTCATAATTCAGAATTCATACTTCATAATTCCACCTCCGTGCCGGCTCCAATTCATAATTCAGAATCCCTAATTCCTAATTCCCGCTTCTCCTCCGAAGTGCTAACGGAGGAGGAGAAGCGGAAATACCGCCGCCACCTGCAACTGCCCGAAATCGGGGAGGCCGGCCAGCTCAAGCTCAGGGCCGCCCGGGTGCTGGTAGTGGGCGCGGGCGGGCTGGGCTGCCCGGTGCTGCAATACCTGGCCGCCGCCGGCGTGGGCACGCTGGGCATCATCGACGCCGACGTGGTGGACGAAAGCAACCTGCACCGCCAGATTCTGTTCGGGCCCGCCGATGTGGGGCGCTCCAAGGCCGAAACCGCTGCCGCCGTCGTGGCCCGCCTCAACCCGCTGGTAGCGACCGAAGTGCATAACACCCGCCTCGACCTCAGCAACGTGCGGGCCTTAGTGGAAGCCTACGACGTGGTAGTGGACGGCACCGACAATTTCGCGACGCGCTACCTGCTGAATGATGCCTGTGTGCTGCTGGGCCGGCCGCTGGTTTCCGGAGCCATTTACAAGTTCGAGGGGCAGGTAAGCGTGTTCAACTACCAGGGCGGGCCCACCTACCGCTGCCTGTTTCCGGTGCCGCCGGGGGCCGATGAGGCCCCCAACTGCTCGGCTACCGGCGTGCTGGGTGTGCTGCCCGGCGTGGTGGGCACGGCCCAGGCCACCGAAACCCTCAAGGTGCTGCTGAACCTGGGCGAGGTGCTGAGCGGCCGGCTTTGGCTGTTCGACGCCCTCACGTTTGCTACCCGCACCCTGCGCTTCGCCCGCCGCCCCGAGCAGGCCGCCCTGCACCTGGGCACCGCCGAGCCCGCCGCCTACGCCGAGCTGTGCCGCCCCGCCCTGCCCACCATTACGGCCGCCGCCCTGCGCCACACGCTGGCCGGCCCCGCCGCCGCTGTCCCGCTGCTGCTGGATGTGCGCGAACCCCACGAGTTTGCCGCCGGCCATCTGCCCGGGGCCGTCAATCTGCCCCTGAGCCAGCTGGACGCCCGTGCCGCCGAGGTGCCCGCCACCGGCGCCGTAGTGGTGTACTGCCAGGGCGGCACCCGCAGCGCCCAGGCCGTAGCCCGCCTGCAGGCCGGGTTCGGTTTAGGAAACCTGCGCAGCCTGGAAGGCGGAATTGGGGGCTACGAGGGCTGATGAAGGCCTGCCCAGGATATCCTGAGTAGGCGCCCCGCTAATCGAGAGGTCGCGCCGTATCTTGCCGCTTCGCCGGGGCTGAACCAGCTTTCGGAGCCTCCGCGCCCCCTTGCCACGCTTGCGCCCTATGCCCATCACGCCCACCGAACCGCTCCTGCAACCCGTCGCTCATTCAGCTTCGCGCCGCCCGCGCATCCGCTTCGACCGCAACGAGCTGGCCGGAGCCTTCGGCGACCTGGGCACCGACCTACCACTGCTTATCGGGGTAATTGCCGCCTCGGGCCTCGACAGCACCGGGGTGCTCATCATGTTCGGGCTGATGCAGCTGTTCTCGGGCCTGTGGTATGGCATGCCCATGCCGGTGCAGCCCCTCAAGGCCTTCGCCGCACTGGTTATCGCCCAGAAAATTCCGGGCCGCGTGATATTCGGGGGCGGGCTGGCGGTGGGCGCGGGTATGCTGCTGCTCTCGGTTACGGGCCTGATTGATGGGCTGGCCCGGCTCGTGCCCAAGCCCGTTATCCGCGGCATCCAGTTCGGGCTGGCCTTGCAGCTTTCCACGCTGGCCCTCAAGCAATACGTACCCGCCGATGGCCTGCCCGGCTACGCCCTGGCCGCGGCCGCTTTCCTGATTACGGTGGTGCTGCTGGGCAACCGCCGCTGGCCCGCCGCGCTGGTGGTGGTCACGCTGGGCGTCGTCTACGGCCTGGTTTTCCAGCTCGATTTCAACTCGGCCCAGCAGGCCCTGGGGCTGCGCCTGCCCACCTGGCACGTCCCGCAGATGACCGATATCCTCACCGGCGCCGTGCTGCTGGCGCTGCCCCAGATTCCGCTGTCGCTCGGCAACTCGGTGCTGGCCACCCGCCAAGTGGTGCAGGACTACTTCCCCGAGCGGCCCGTGACGGTGCGCAAAATCAGCTTCACCTATGCCCTCATGAACCTGGTGAACCCGTTTCTGGGCGGCTTCCCGGTCTGCCACGGCTCGGGCGGCATGGTGGGCCACTACACGTTTGGGGGCCGCACCGGCGGCTCGGTGGTTATCTACGGCGGCCTGTTTCTGGTGCTGGGCCTGTTCTTCAGCCAGGGCTTCCAGCAGTTGGTGCAGGTGTTTCCGCTGCCCATTCTGGGGGTGCTGCTGTTCTTCGAGGCCCTCAGCCTGGCGGCCCTGCTGCGCGACATCAGCACCGAGCGAGCCCACCTGCTTCTGGCCCTGCTCACCGGCATCCTCTGCGCCGGCCTGCCCTATGGCTACCTTGTGGGCCTCACCGTGGGCACCTGCCTCTACTACGCCATGCGGCGCGGCTGGGTGGGGCTGGGGAAGCAGGGTTTTTGAGCTGCAAGCCACAAGCTGCAAGCCACAAGCACGTTCAGAAAGCTTGTGGCTTGTGGCTTGCAGCTTGCAACTCAACCATCTAATCCGGCTGAAACGGGATGTGCTGGCGGTCGGCGTTGGCGGGGCGGGCGATGCGGTAGCTGACGGAGAGCACGAGGTTGTTTTTGGCCGCCGTGCTCTGGGGCACGAAGCCGGCGGGGCCGTTGCGGGCGGCGGTGTAGTTGGCTTGGTTCACCCAGCCGGCCTGCAAAGTCCAGTGGTCGTCGAACTGGTAGCCAGCGCCAGCGTACACCCGGTTGCGCTCAAAAAACGGCCCGCGGGGGTTGAAAAACACCTCGTCGTACGCGCTCAGGAAGGCAGTTTTGGGGCCGATGGCAGCCTTATTCAGGGGCAGCACGGCGTTGAAGCGGTAACGCATCCGGGTCCGGTAGTCGCGCTGGCCGGGAGGTGTGATGTCGTCGCGGAAGTGATACCAGCGCTGCTCGAAGCGGTAGCGGTGCTCCAATTTGAGGCGGGCCGTAAATTGGGTGAGAATGAGCTGCTGCCAGAGCCGACGCTCCACGTTGAGTGGCCCAGCCGACAGGTCGCGGTAGTCGGAGGTGGCGTAGCGGCCGCCGCCCAGCAGCAGCGCGAAGTTCTTGGCCACGTCGTAGCTGACCCCCGCTTTCAGTTCGGAGTAGAAAAAACGGCGCATTACGGCATCGGAGCGGGTTTGCACCTCGGCGTAGCCGCCCCAGCCCTTTTCGCCGGCGGGTAGCACGGCAGTGCCAATGAGCCAGGAGCCCCAGCGCTGGCCGGGTACGGCGTTGGTTTGGGCGCGGGCGGCAGGCGCGGCCAGCGCCAGCAGGCTGCCCGCCAGCAGGGCGCGGGTCGGGCGGGCAGTCAAGAGGGAAAGGGGAAGCCGGTTCATGCCCCGAAGGTAGGGGGCAGCGGCTACTTGCAGAGCCAGCCGGCCAGCCAGCCAATGCCGGGCGCCCGGCATTGGCTGGCAGTTAAGTGTGCCGCTGGTATTCCGCCTGCTTACCCCTTGTGGACTGCCCTCCGGTAGCGGGCCAGCCGATGTGCTAATCCGGCAGTTCAGTGCGGGCCCGGGCGCGCCGTTGATGGCCGAAACGGGGAATCCGTGTAGCTTGCCGCCCCGCCCCCAAACCGTCCGCATCATGCCCGCCCCCGACCAGAACAAGCAGAATGCCATTGCTTTCTACGAGCTGATGTTCAACGACTGCCAGCCCGCCGAGGCCATCCGGCGCTACGCGGGCCACGAGTACATCCAGCACAACCCCCACGTGCCCGATGGCCCCCAGGGCTTTATCGCGTACTTCGAGCGGATGCAGCGCGAATACCCCGGCAAGCGCGTAACCATCAAACGGGCCCTGGCCGAGGGTGCCTACGTGGTGCTGCACTGCCACCAGCACTGGCCCCACGACCACGACTACGCCGGCATGGACATTTTCCGGTTCGACGAAGCCGGCAAAATAGTGGAGCACTGGGACGTGCTGCAAGTCATCCTGGCCGACGACAAAAGTGGCAACGGCATGTTCTGAGCCAGGCGCCTAGTCGCCCGGCTCCAACTGAAACAGCGCCTCGACGGGCTTGCCGAACACCTGGGCCAGCTTGAGGGCCAGCGCCGTGGAGGGCACGTACTTGCCGGCCTCCATGGCGTTGATGGTCTGCCGGCTCACGCCGATGCGCCGGGCCAGCTCTTCCTGAGTGAAGCGGTGGATGGCGCGTTCTACGCGCAGCGTGTTAGTCATGAGCCGGGGTGCGTTGGGCCCGCCGCAGGCTGAGCTGAAACAACAGCAGAAACAGCAGCAGCGGCGCGAACATGGCGTATTGCATCACGAGCAGAAAATCCATTCCGCTTACCAGCAGAATAGCCAGCATCAGCAGTCCGCAATAAATGTACAGCGCCTTTAATAAGGCCTCCAGCCGCAGCTGGCCAATGTATTCGTCTTCGTGCTGCTCGCGCGAGCAGGCCGCCAGCAGGGCCCCGACGATAAAGATGAGGGCGTAGGCGTCGTAGTTGTTGCGCGGGTCGGGGCCGCTCCCGCTGGGTAGCATTCCGTTAGTGTCATACCACAGCGAGGGCAGCCAGGTCATGAAGGGCGGCAGCGTCAGCAGGTTCGTTTGCTCCAGAATCCAGAGGCTGGCCCCAGCCAGGGCCAGCAGCCAACCCAACCGCTTGTAGCGGTGGGGGAATAAATAGCGCGTCATCATGAGCAGCAGCTTCGAGTGAATGATACTGCAATGGTAATGAATGCTTGTCATAATGTAAAGCATACACGACAAAATGATTCGCAAATTTTACATCAAACTTCTTACATGTGAAGTTTGGGAAGATACTGCTCGTCTACTGAGGCTCATCCCCCAATCGTACTCATCGACTCGAAGTTGAGCTGGTGCAGCGGCCGCTGGCTTTCGGCCTCGAAGCCGTTGGCGGCGCGGTTCCGGAAAGCGTGGCTGAGGGCCGCCACCAGCTCGTCGTCGGGGGCGCCGGTGCGCAGCAGGGCCCGCAGGTCGAGTACGCCCTGGTCGTAGAGGCAGGTTTTGAGGCCGCCCTCGGCCGTGAGACGCAGGCGGTTGCAGCTGCCGCAGAAGGTGCGCGAGTAGGCCGCGATGATGCCCAGGCGGCCCTGGTGGCCGGCTACGGTGTAGTGGCTGGCCGTGTCGCCGGGATGGGTGGGCACGGGCATCAGCTCGCCCAGGTTCAAGGCCAGATGCTCGCGGATGCGGTGGTGGTTCCAGGGCAGCGTGGCGGGCGTGGCCTCGTGGCTGCCCCCGTTGAAGGGCATCTCCTCGATAAAGCGCACTTCCACGGGCAGCTCGCGGGTCAGCTCGGCCAGCGGCAGCAGGTCCTCGATGTTCTGCCCGTCCATCACCACGGCGTTAATTTTCACCCGGATACCGGCTTCCAACAGCGCATACAGCGTGTCGAGCACCCGCGGCAGCTCGTCGCGGCGGGTGATGCTGGCGAAGCGGGCCCGGTCGAGCGTATCGAGGCTGAGGTTGACGGTGCGCACGCCCAGGCGGGCCAGCTCGGGCACGTGCGGGGCCGTGAGCACGCCGTTGGTAGTCAGGCTGATTTCCTCGATGCCGGGCAGCTCACTCAGGCGGGCCATAAACGGCACCAGGTCGCGCCGCACGAAGGGCTCGCCGCCGGTCAGGCGCACCTTGCGCACGCCCAGGCCGGCCAGCAGGCCGGTCAGGCGCAGCATTTCCTCGTAGGTGAGCAGCTCCTGCTTGGGCAGGTACTTGATGCCTTCCTCGGGCATGCAGTAGAAGCAGCGCAGGTTGCAGCGGTCGGTTACGGCCAGGCGCAGGTACTCCAGGGGCCGGCCGTGGTTATCGAACAGCACCGGCCGCGGGGTTGCCTCCTGCACCACGGGCGGGTTGTTGGGAGAAAGGGAAGGCGGGAAGGCGGAAACGGCCATGAGGGAGCAGGAAAAAACGCGACGACCGGGCCACAGCGGCGGGGGTTGCAGAACAAACGTAACACCGGCGCGGTGGTTTGGGTTTGGTATACGTACTATTGCCCCATCAGCCCTCAACGTTATGCACCTCAATATAGCCCTGTTTGGCATAGCCCGCGAAATCGTAGGTCAGCCGACGCTCGAAATAGATGCCCCCGCCGGCCAATCGGCCCGCGGCCTGCTCGCCGAGCTGCACGCCCGCTACCCGGCGCTGGCCGCCCTCAGCAGCCTGGCCGTGGCCGTTAATAACGAGTACGCCGCCGACGATACGCCGCTGCACGAGCGCGACGAAATTGCGTTGATTCCGCCGGTAAGTGGGGGGTAATTGTCAGTTGCCCGTGTCCAGTTGCCAGTAAGCAGACCGTCATTCAGCGCATGTGGCGCATCATTCGTCCCTGGCTTGATGCGCCACATGCGCTGAATGACGGTCTTTCTCCCAGTTATCCCATGATTCACATCGACCTGACCGACCAGCCCATAGCCGTAGCCGACGCCCTGCGCAGCGTGGAAGCCGATGGTGCCGGCGCCATCAACACGTTCATCGGCACGGTGCGCAACCAGAGCACCGGCCGCGCGGTAATCCGCCTGGAGTACGAGGCCTACGACAGTATGGCGCTGCACCAGCTGCGCAAAGTAGCCGAGCAGGCCGTGGCGCAGTGGCCCATGCTGCAAAAAGTAACCGTCATCCACCGCAAAGGCACCCTGCACATCGGCGACGTGGCCGTGGTGGTGGCCGTGTCTACGCCGCACCGCGCCGAAAGCTTCGCCGCCTGCCAGTACATCATCGACACGCTCAAGCAGGTCGTCACCATCTGGAAAAAGGAGTTCTACCAGGACGGCGACGTGTGGGTAGCGGCGCACCCCTAGCGGGGAATTAAAAAGTAAGAGTAAAAATGGCCGTTGAGCGATACCCAGGCGGGACGTTTAACGGCCATTTTCACTTTTTCACTCTTAACTTTTTAATTCCCTTGAATAAGGGCCACTGCTCGCTCCAGCACTTCGTCGCGGCCTTCTTTGATGCCCTGGATGGTGGGGTGAACTTCGATGTCGGGCACGATGCCGATGCGCTGGGTTTCGCGGCCGTCGGGGTAGTAAACGCCGAGGCCGGTAATGCGGGTGGGGATGTTGCCCGGTAGCACGATAGCCGACACGTTGCCATCGGCCCCGGCCGTGGTGCTGCCCATCACCGTGACGTTGGGAGCCGTGCGTAAGGCCATAGCGGTGAACTCGGCATTGCTTTGCGTCAGTTCATTCACCAAAACAACCACTTTGCCGGGGTAAAACTGGCTTGCCCCTGGCTTGACGAGTACCGGCGGGGCCAGGGGGAAAGCGCCCGGATTGAGAATATCCATTCGGCTGAACTGCACGAAGGGGGCCGGCTTTTTCAGCAGGTAGCTGGTTAGGGTATAGGTCACAAATTCGGCCGGGTAGTTTCGGATGTCAATTATTAGCCCCTTTGTGCCCGCTACGTCCCGCATAATCTCGGGCAGCCTCTCGTTGGTGAGAGTGCCCAGAACTAGGTAGCCGATGTTGCCGGGCAGCGGAAGATATGTTGGAGCGGCCTTATCAGGCGTGCCGGAATTCAACGCCAGGTTCAGCCTACCGTTGTTGGGGTAGCGGCTGATAGTAACCGGAAACTCCCGCCCGTCGCGGCGCACCAGCAGCGGCAGTTGGGCCGTGTTGCCACGTAGCAGCAGGTTGGCAATGTCGCGCAGCTGGGTGGGCTCGTTGGAAGCCGGGGCCAGGGGCTGCCACCGCCGCACCAGCTCGGGCACGGGCACGCCGTCTACGCTGACGATAATATCTCCCTTCTGCAGCCCCGTGGCCGCCCCCAGAGCCTTATGGTAGTAGTCGGTTACCACGGCCTGGTTCTCTACGAAACGCAGCCGCACCGGCGCATACAGCAGGCCCCGGTACTTGTTCAGCACCTCATCCTGGAAGATATTGGCGTGGGAGTCGTGGATGCGGGCAATGAGGGCCAGAGCCGCCAAGCGGTACTGCTCGGGGGTACGGGCAGCCGCCAGTTTCGGGATGAACTCGGGCAGCACCGGCTGCCAGTCTTCCCCGATGGCATAGCGGTAGGGGAAGAAATAGGCAATCATGTTCCAGTAGCGGTACAAGGCCAGCAGGCGCACGCCGTCGTCGGGCGGAGTGGTGCCGGCGGCGGCGGCGTAAGGCAGCTCGTGACGGAAAAGCGGGTTGCCCGCTGCATCAAAAGCCACATAGTAATGCTGGGCCGACTGGTTGCGGTTTTCGCGCAGGTAGCGGAGCTGGTCGCGCAGGGCGGTGCCGAGTTGCTTTTCGTCGTTGAGCCAGGCTAAATCGGGCTGTTGGCGCACCTTGTTGGCGGGCCAGTCGGCGCACTTTCGGCAGGCCGGCACCGGGCCGAACCGGGTTACCCAGGCCCCCAGCAGCTGGCTGCGGCGGGGCTCGTCGGGGGCCGCCAGCACGGCCGGCAATACCCGAAACAGCTCGGCATCCAGGTTGAAATTACCGGCGGCTACGGCCGGGTGGTAGTATTTCACGAAGCCCCACACCCGGCCCAGCACCGCCAGGTTTTCCAGCTGCTGCGCGCTCAGTTGGGCAGGCAGCACCACACCTGATTCCCGCCGGAAAGCCGTGTCCTGGTCGGCCAAGTACGTTCTGATGGTTTTGGTGGGAGCCTTATCGAGTGGCTTACCGTCGATGGTGAGCTGCAAATCGTCGAGCCACGCCGTGCCCTGGCCCTCCAGAATACCACCGAAAAACAGCTCCGTGGCATCGGCGTTCAGCGGCAGCGTTACCTCGTAGCGCTGCCAGCCGGTGGTACCCCGCACGGTTTGCCTGGCCGTATTGCCGTAAGCCACCGTTGCCCCGCCCGCATCGGTCTGGAGCAGCGTCAGATACACCCGCCCGCTAGCCGACACCTGCTCGGTTTTCATAAACCCGCTCAGCGTAATGCTTCTACCCTGAAACCACACCGGAATGCGTTGGCCCACCCGCCCAAACTGGCCGTCCTTGGCCCCCGCTTCCCGCAGCCGCACCACGTACCGCCCCTGCCGCCCTTCCACCGAATCGAGCCCGATGCTGTAGCCCTTGCCGTTGCTGGTCGACCAGCCCGGCACGCTGTCGGCCGCAACCGCCCGCTGCTCAAAGTTCAGATTTACAGGAGAAACCGGACTTTGCGCCAGGCAAATGGTAGCGGCGGCCAGCGGCAGAGCCAGCGCGAGGCAAATTTTTCGCATACAGAAAACGATAAAATGGCTGGGCCGAACCGCACCTACCCACTAATTGAGTCAGGATGCAGAGCACGGATAAACGGTTGTTTCCAGGAGCCCTGCCCGGGCCAAAAGGTGGCCGGAGGAATTAAAAATTACACGTTCAACCGTAAAAATGGTCGTTGAACGCTCCATGAGGATACCGTTCAAAGGCCATTTTTAATTCTTAATTAACCCCATCACCTCCGCTGCCTCTTCCGGCGTGTTCACGTTGCGCAGCTCCTGGGGGGCGGGCGGGGTCAGCAGTTCGATGTCGGAGTTGATGAGCGTTTTGCGGGGGCAGCTGTAGCCCAAAGCCAAAAACCGTAGCAGCTGGCCGTAGCTGGCGGGCTCCCAGATGGTGATGAGCGGCTCGGGCCAGTCGTTTTCGGGACTCTGGAAGGTGGTGGCCAGCCGGCCGGGCTGGCGGTGCGCCACCAGGTGGCTCAGCGTGGCGGCCGACAGCAGCGGCAGGTCGCAGGCTACTACCAGCCAGGCGGCGTTGGGGTCGAGGCGGAAGGCCGAGAGCAGGCCGCTGAGCGGGCCCAGGTCGAGGAACGAGTCGGGCAGGGGGCGCAGGCCGGCGTATTCAAGCTCCGTAATTTGGTCGGGGCGGCAGGAAACGTGCACATCGTGGCAGAAGGGCGCCAGCAGCTCGGCGGCGTAGGCGCGCTGCGCCTGCTGGCCGTGGTAGGCCAGTTGGCCCTTATCCTGGCCCATGCGCTGGCTGCGGCCGCCGGCCAGCACCAGGCCCCGCAGCGGCGGCGCGGCGGCGCGCCACTCCCGCAGCACCAGCTCGGCAATAGCGGCGGTATCGGCCAGGGGCAGCACCGGCACGGCGGCACCGGCCGTATCGGCGAGGTAGGCGCGCAGGTAGGCGGGCACCTCGGTTACGCCCTCGGGCAGCAGCAGAGCGCGCACGTCGGTGAGGCGGTCGAGCTTTTTTTCCAGGGGCTTGGCGGGGTCGAGGATTACCAACTGCTGGCGGGCGCGGAAGTGGTTGCCGTTTACCAGCGCCAGGCTCTGGTGGGCCAGCAGCTCGGGCTGGCTGAACTTATCGAGGGGCCGGCGCACGTCGAGGCGGGCGAAGCTGACGTTGTCGGTCAGCTCGGCACTGGCGCCGGCGGCCAGCATTCCGGTTTCGGGCGCGGTGCCGTTGCGCACGGCATCGGCGGCGGCGTGGTCGGCATCCACGTAGGCCACGCGCAGGGCGGGGGCCAGCAGGGGCAGCAGCCGGGCCGCCAGCTCCTTGATGCGGCCGCAGGGCGCGCCCAGTATCGCCAGCTCGTGGCGGCCGAACTCCCCCAGGTCGGGACGGGCCAGGTGGGCGTGCTTGCGGCGGGGCTGCTCGGCGGGGTTAGTCGGCATGCTGGAAGTCGTTTTTGCCGCCGGTTTTGCTGATGAGGCGGGTTTGCTGAATAACGATGTCGTGCGAGAGGGCCTTGCACATGTCGTAGATGGTGAGGGCGGCCACCGAGGCGCCGGTCAGGGCCTCCATCTCGACGCCGGTTTTGCCCGTTACGGTGGCCGTGCATTCAATCCGCACCGCGTCGGGGCCGTCTACCTCAATGGTTACCCGGCAGTTATCGAGGCCCAGCGGGTGGCACAGCGGAATCAGCTCCGAGGTGCGCTTGGCCCCCATGATGCCGGCCAGGATGGCCGTCTGGAACACGGGGCCTTTGCGCGTCGGCAGGTCGCCTTCCTGCACCAGCGCCATTATTTCGGGGCCCAGCACCACGCGGCTGCGGGCCACGGCTACGCGGCGGGTGGGCGTTTTGGCCCCTACGTCTACCATAGCGGGCTGGCCGGAAGCGTCGAGGTGGGTGAGTTTAGCGGAATCGGGCATAGCAGGTGTTGGCGGGTGGAACGGAATAAACCGATAAGTTCGGTAGTTAGCGGTTGTAGAGACGCATCTTTGCGTCTAAGCGTTGAACGAGCCGGCAGAACCCATTGGCCGAGTGCCTTGGTTTCCAAAATGCTAAATCGTTGCGGCGCCTGTTGTTCAGTAGTGCCGTTCAACGCCGAGACGCAAAGATGCGTCTCTACAACCGCCTCTCCTCACTTTCCGCCTGCGCCCATGATTTCCGTTGCCGAAGCCACCCGCCTCGTTGCCGCTACCGTCCGCCCGCTGGGCACCGAGCTGCTGAGTTTGCCGCTGGCCGCCGGCCGCCTGCTGCGCGAAGACTTACGGGCCGACCGCGACTTTCCGCCCTTCAACCGGGTGGCGATGGATGGCGTGGCCCTGCGCTACGAAGCGCTGGCCGCCGGGCAACGCGAGTTCTTCATTGAAGCCACCCAGTTTGCCGGCCAGCCCCCGGTAACTGCCCCCAACCCCACGGCCGCCGTCGAAATCATGACCGGCGCGGTGCTGCCCGCGGAGCTTGATACCGTAATTCGCTACGAGGACCTCACTTTCCGCACCGACGAGGTCGGCCAGCGGTACGCCACCGTGCAGGCCCTGCCACCCCGCCCCGGCCACAACGTGCACGCCCGCGCCGCCGACCGCCGCCAGGGCGACCTGTTGCTGCCCGTCGGCACCCGCCTGAAGCCCGCCGAAATGGCCGTGGCCGCCACCGTGGGGGCCGCCACCGTGGCCGTGGCCCGCCGCCCCCGGCTGGCCGTGGTCAGCACCGGCGACGAGCTGGTGCCCATCAGCGAGCAGCCCGCCGCCCACCAAATCCGGCGCTCCAACGGGCTGATGCTGCAAGCCGCCGCCTGGCAGGCCGGTGCCGAGGCCGAAGCCTTCCACTTCGACGACGACCCCGCCGCCCTGCGCCAGGGCCTGCCCGCACTGCTGGCCGGCTACGACGCCGTGGTGCTGAGTGGGGGCGTGTCGATGGGCAAGGCCGATTTTCTGCCCGAAATATTGCAGGAGTTGGGCGTGGAGCAGCTTTTCCACGGGGTGGCCCAGCGGCCGGGCAAGCCGTTCTGGTTCGGGGCGCGGGCCGGCGGGGCAGTGGTGTTCGCGCTGCCCGGCAACCCGGTGTCTACGTTCGTGAACTTCTACCGCTACGTGCAGCCCTGGCTGCGGGCAGTTCAGCAGCCCAACGGGGCGGCCGCGGCTGGTAGCGGCCCGGTACCGGCCGTACTCACCGCGCCCGTCGACTTCAAGCCCGCCATGACCCATTTCCTGCTCGTGAGCCTGGAGCCCGGCCCCGACGGCCGCCTGCTGGCCACGCCCGAGCGGGCCGGCGGCTCGGGCGACATGGCCAGCCTGCTCACCTCCAGCGCCTTCCTGGAGCTGCCCCCGGAAACCAGCTACTTCCCGGCAGGCACGGTGCTGCCGGTGTGGCGGTTTCGGTAAATCCGGGGGTTGGGGAGTTGCGCGTTGCGGGTAACGGCTAATAAAATTTGGGGAATCTGCGGGCGGCAAAAAGTCGGTTCGCTTTCTGTTTTTACAGTTTTGGGCGAAAAATGAGGCGGCGCCAAACCGGCAGCCGGCGGCTCGATCGAGCAATTCAAAAAGCGCTTTATTGAAACGGTCGTAAATTGCATATTGTTAAGACGCTATGTCTTGCAATAGTAAAGACGTTTCAGTTCAAAGTACATTTTATGAAGAGAGGATTTTTTGCTTTTTTTCTTTCATTGTTCTCTTTATCTTGCTTTTATGCAAAAGGACAACCACCAACCACAACCGCCCAGAGCTACGTAAAACCCTACTCCGGTGCGTTTCAATACGGAGTTAATTTAGGATATTACAATGAACGCTGGAGTGATGAAGCTATGGCGGCCATTGCGCAAACGCTCGGGGTACACTCCATCCGGCCCACGCTTCCCGAAGCTTTTGTAGAGCAGTATGGCTACAACATCCGGCAGGCCGCATTCCAGTCTTATGCCTCTTCGCAGGGCATGCGGGAGCTGACCTGTTTTGTGGAAGGCCCCACGGCTGCCCACCGCGACCCAACCACCTACCCGGGAGGCTCGGAGCCGTCGCGGCTGTTTGCCCACCTCTACGAGCCCATCTGGAACCCCGATGGCAGCGTGAACCAGAACAACTACTACGCTTACTACTTCTACCGCCTGCTGCCCATCTATGGCGACAACGTGCGCTTCTGGGAAATAGTAAACGAGCCCGATTTCCGGTACGGAACCGGGCTGGATGCCTGGCTGACGCGCCCCCCCACCCCGGACGAGGTGCCCAACCTGCGGGCGCCCATCTTCCACTACATCCGGATGCTGCGCATCAGCTACGAGATTCTTAAAAAATACCGCCCCGACGCCTACGTAACCACCGGGGGCATCGGCTACCCGCAGTTTCTGGATGCCCTGCTGCGCTACACCGACAACCCCGACGGGGGCAAGGTAACGGCCGAATACCCCAACAAGGGCGGCGCGTACCTGGATGCCATTAGCTTCCACAGCTACCCCTCCTACTCGCTCCATACCTGGGACACCAGCCTCAACGGGTTCCGGTACTCGCGCACTTCCGACCTCGCCACGGATCAGCTGCTGAAGGAGCGCCAGGCGATGGTGGATGTGCTGAACCGCTACGGCTACAACGGCACCACCTACCCGGTTAAGCACCTGCTGATTTCGGAAACCAACATCGGCCGCCGCACGTCCGACGACCGGACGGGCACCGACGAGATGCAGCGTAATTTCACCATCAAGGTGCTGGTGCAGGCCCAGAAAAACGACATTCGGCAGCTGTATCTCTATCAGTTGGGCGAATCGGTGAACGCGCCCGCCCCCGGTGTTTCGGTTTCGGGCACCGATGAACTGGCGTTGATGGGGCTGTACGAGAACCTGCTGCGCGATGCCCCGGGCGCTCAGCGCATCACCCAGCAGGGCCAGGCCCTGGCCACCACCTCGAAGCTGCTTTACGGCTGGAGCTACGATGCGGCCCGGACCACCGCCCTGGCCCTGCCCGCCGGCATACAGGGAGCCGCGTTCGGCAAAGCCGGGGCCTACACCTACGTCCTGTGGGCCAAAGCCCTGACGGACAACTCGGAGGTGGCAACGGCTACTTACTCGTTTCCGGCCGCCTGGAACCTGACCAGCCTGGAGCGCTACGAGTGGGATTACGCCGCAACCAGCGCTAAAACTTCCCTGGCCAGCCAGAATATCACGCTGACCTCGTCGCCGTCGTTTTTTACAGCGGCATCTTCCACCACGCCTACACCGCCTACACCGCCCACCACGCCCGCTCCTGATGGCGGCTGCGCGGGCACGGGCAGCCTGCTGCGCGAACAGTGGGACAACGTGGCCGGCGCCGACCTGGCCAGCGTGCCCACCACCAAGGCCCCGACCAGCAGCGCCCCGCTCACCCAGTTCGAACACCAGACCCCGGCCGGCGGCAGCACCCGCTACGCCGCCCGCCTGCGCGCCTATATCTGCCCCCCCCAGTCGGGCAGCTACACCTTCTGGCTGGCCGCCGACGACGCCGGCGAACTGCTGCTCAGCTCTGACGAGGCGCCAAGCCACAAGCAGCGCATTGCCAGCTGCAGCGGCTGGACCAGCGGCGTGCACGACTTCGGCCGCTACGCCAGCCAGCAGTCGGCCCCGGTGCAGCTCGTGGCCGGCCGCCGCTACTACATCGAAGCCCTGCACAAGCAGGAGTGGGGGCCCGGCTACCTGGCCGTGGCCTGGCGCCGCCCCGA
>NZ_FOHS01000014.1 GCF_900111515.1 Hymenobacter actinosclerus | reverse complement strand
CGTGGTTGGCTGGCTGGCCGAGCGGGGTGTGGAAGTGCTCTTTCTGCCGCCCTACTCCCCCGACTTCAGCCCCGTGGAGCAGGCCCGGTAAGAGGCCATCAGCTGGATTACCAGCCAAGATGCGCACAACTGGTTTGACGACGCCCGCGAGCGACGCCAGCCACAACAAGTGCTACGATAGATGAGCGGAACGATAGTACTGCTGCACCAAGGATAAAGAAGGAGACGTAAATTAGGACAAAAGTAAACGGCTAAGGGCTCATTTACTGCCTCTTTCGTGCTGCCCACTCGCTGCTTACACCCAACTTTAAATTAGTTTACTGCTGGGTAAAACCTTGTCCAGGCCCACCAGACTAGGTTTTAGCTGTTGCCAGATTCAGTAGCCCCCCCAACTCGGCCACTACTTCAGGGGCTTCCGCACGCTTCTCGTATTCCACCATTAGATGTCCTCCCGTGAGCACGGTCATACTATGGTTTAGTTGAGCCAGCTCGGAATAAGCTGCTGCCCGTTTGGGAGACGGCTGCCCGCGCCGCAAGCCACGCCGCCGCGCCAGCCAACCAGCTAAGCTCATCCAGGGGTAGTAGAAGGGGAGCAAGGCCAGCGACGTGTAGTTCACCCGGGTTGGGTGAACTTCCACAATATGGAGGCCGGAAAGCGCGGCTAATACCCGCTGCTTGGTTATGTTGGCAAAGAAAATATGGCCTAGGTACACATCGTCAATCGTTTGCGCGTGTTCCGAAGCCCAAACCGAATCCGCCTCATTAGGGGGCATCAGCTTATAGGCCTCACTCTCCAGCAGCAGATAGCTCAGACGAGTGCGCAGGTTGGAATAGTTAGGCGTGGTAATAATAGCTCGTCCACCTGGCCGCAGCACCCGGTTTATTTCCTGAAAAAGATGCAGTTGATTAGGCATGTGCTCAATGCCCTCCTGACAGATGATTACATCGAAACTAGCCGCTGCGAATGGTAACGCACCATTCAAATTAGCCTTGACACAGGGAATATCCGGGTAGCGGAAAAACTCGGGGTAGAGGTCAGACGCCGTCACCTTAGCACCTAGTTCGAGCAACAATTGAGATGTGTCACCATTGCCAGCGGGCACATCCAAAATGTCCTTCCCTATCCATTCCGTCTTACGGCGGCGAAGCATTGCCGGTAATAGGTGCTTTATGTCTTTGCTACCAGAGAAAAACGGGGCCGAAAAAAGAATCATTATTAAGCTTCAAAAATTGAATTGCAAAGTAAACCCGCAAGAGCTTAACCCTTAACCAATCAGGTTCGGGGTGGCTCCCTTAAACCATAAGGAAAGGAGCTGCTCTTGCGAGCGGTTCCGGGATTTGTCCCCAACAGGGTTTAGCCGTGCTGTTACGGCGTGGTAAAGGTAAGAGACTGACATCGTCTGGGCACTGGGCGTGCACGGCCTGAAAGCGCTATTGGTGCGGGATAATATCTCGGTGCATAAACTGCCGGGCGTGGTTGGCTGGCTGGCCGAGCGGGGTGTGGAAGTGCTCTTTCTGCCGCCCTACTCC
>NZ_FOHS01000001.1:193418-1482617 GCF_900111515.1 Hymenobacter actinosclerus | reverse complement strand
TCTAGAGCCTGTTATGGTCTAGTAGCGTAATTTGGGGTATGGCACAGCAAAGCGGATACCCCAGCGACGTATCGGATGCGGAATGGGCGTTTGTAGCGCCCTATCTGGCTTGGTGCGGGAAGATGCGCCGCAACGAGAATATGCGCTACGCGACGTGTTCAATGCCCTGCGCTACCTGGTCAAAACCGGTTGCGGCTGGCGCTATCTCCCCCACGACTTGCCGCCCTGGCCCGCGGTCTACCAGCAATGGGCCCGCTGGCGGGACAACCGCTGTTTTGAGCATATGATGGCCGATTTGCGCGAGCTCGCCCGCGTGCTGGCCGGACGCGAAGCCGAGCCCACCGCGGTGATTCTGGACTCGCGCACGGTGCAGAGCACACCCGAAAGCGAGGCGCGTGCCGGCTACGACGGAGCCAAGCGGCGGAAGGGTAGCAAGGTACACGTGGCCGTCGACACGCTGGGCCACCTGCTGGCCGCCGTCGTCACGCCGGCCAACGAATCCGACCGCGGGCAGGTGGATGCGCTCTGTGAGCGGGTGCAGCAGGTCACAGGCCAAAAGGTACCGGTGGCCTATGTAGACCAGGGCTATACGGGCGAAGACGCCGCGTATGCCGCTGCCGTGCACGAGATTGACTTACAGGTTATTGCCAAGCCCGAAGGCCAGACGGGATTTGTGCTGCTGCCCCGCCGCGGGGTCGTCGAACGCAGCTTCGGCTGGGCAGCCCGCTTCCGCCGTCTGGCCCGCGACTACGAACGCCTGGCCCTAACCATGCAGCAATTCCACTTCCTAGCCTTTGCTACACTCTTGCTGGCAAAAGGCGTTTTCCGCGCCACCAGTCCATAACAGCCTCTAGGCGCAGCCGCCTAAACAGCTTACGTGAAAGCTCAGCCCGCGGGGCGGCTCCGGCCGTTGCGCGGGCTTTGTGTTTTGCGGGCGCCCAGAAGCAGCCGCGCTACTCCCAGAAACTACCTGGCATAATTTTTCGTTAGGAATGGGCAAGCCCCGGCTTACAGGCCGGCTGGCAGCCAAGGATTTGGCCTTGCTCCATCTGTTCACGCTATTCTTTCCCGATGAAAAAGATACTTGCCCTCGCCTCCGCTATGCTCCTTACGTCGCTGGGCGTATACGCTCAGCAGCGGGCTCCGCTGGTTGTCAAGCAGGATAAAACCAAGCCTTCGCCCCGCCTCAACCCCGCTCAGCAGCACGCCCGCGAGCTTTCGTACCAGATGACGCATGATTTGCGCCTCAACGGCTACCAGAACTCCCGCGTTCAGGCCATCAACGAAGACAAGCAGGCCCGTATCATGGCCATTATTCAGAAAAATGAAGGCAACGACAAGCTCATTAAGGAGCAGTGCGACGCTGTCTGCAAGGAGCGCGACAAGGAGCTGCAAAACGTACTCAGCACCGACCAGTACAGCAATTACTACGGCTCGCGTAAGGAGTACAACGCCTTCAGCATGAACTACAAAACCCAAACCACCAACGACGCTTTCGTGAAGTCGGTGAAGGACCCGGCCCCGGCCAGCAGCAAGGGTGCCACCATCGGCCCCGCTGCCACGTCTAAAACCAAATAGGCCTTTCGGCCAAGTCATAGAAAAGCCCCGCTGGCATCCTGCCGGCGGGGCTTTTTCGGTATTGCCAAGGTTAAATCATTTTCTTTTCCCGCGCATCCGACGGGCAGAAAATGGAGGTTACTTCTGCTGGCGCTGCTCCTCCTCGATATGGTCCATCAACTGGCGGCAGAGCTCGCGCATCTTGGTGGCCATTACCGTATCGTTGGTTGCGGTCAATACACTCTCAGCCATGGCCCCAATGGTGTCGACGTAGAAGTGCTTCATCTCATCGACGGGCATATCCTTGGTCCACAGGTCGATTTTCATGGTGCCGGCCTCATCCCGGTCCCAGAGCGAGATGTTGATGGCCTTGGCAAAGTGGATATCGGGCCCCGCATCGGTGGCCGACCAGCTGATGGCCTCGGGCACTTTCTGGTCGTCGAGGGCAATGCTGAAACGGATTTCGGACTTTCTCATCACAGATGGTACAGATAAAGCCGCGGATAACGCAGATTCGTTCTGGAATTTGATTTATTCGGATTAAAAAGGATGCCTTCAGACTATACCGGAAACGATGCAACACTGCGGTAAGCAGCACGATGATTTTTCTGGTGCTCAACAACCGCTATTCGCATCTGCGTTATCTGCGGTTTCATCTGTAACATCTGTGATCAGACGTAGTTGTTGAGCATCACCGGCATCACCAGCATCAGGATGCTTTCGTGGTCGTCGGGGGTGGTGGGCATGAGCAGGCCGGCGCGGTTGGGGGTGCTTAGCTCCAGCGTGATTTCCTCGGAGTCGATGTTGGAGAGCATTTCCTGCAGGAACTTGGCATTGAAGCCGATTTCCATGTCCTCGCCGTCGTACTGGCAGGCCAGCTTTTCGTTGGCCTCGTTGCTGAAATCGAGGTCCTCGGCCGACACCGTCAGCTCGGAGCCCGCGAGGCGCAGGCGCACCTGATGGGTGGTTTTGTTCGAGTAGATGCTGATGCGCTTGACGGAATTAAGCAGTTCCTGACGGCTGATGATGAGCTTGTTGGGGTTGCTGACCGGGATGACGTTCTCGTAATCGGGGTAGCGCTCATCAATCAGACGGCACACGAGGCGCATCTGGTTGAAGCTGAAGTAGGCGTTGGAGGCGTTGAACTCCATGCGCACGGGCGTGGCCTCGGAGGGCAGCGCACCCTTGAGCAGATTAAAGGCTTTGCGCGGGATGATGATGTTGCTGGTCTGGCCCGCGCCTACGTCGGAGCGGCGGTAGCGCAGCAGGCGGTGGCCGTCGGTGGCCACGAAGGTTACCTGGTTGTCGGCCAGCTGCACCAGAATGCCGGTCATGGCCGGGCGCAGCTCGTCGGTGCTCACCGCGAAAATGGTTTTGTTGATAGCTCGGCTCAGCGAGGAAGAGGGCATTTCGACCGGGGCCGTGCCCTTTACTACCGGCACGCGGGGGAAGTCGGTGGCGTTTTCGCCGGCCAGCTTGTAGCGGCCGTTGCTGCTGGCAATTTCGATGCTGTAGGTTTCCTCGTCCAGCGTGAAGGTAACGGGCTGGTCGGGCAGGTTCTTGAGCGTGTCGAGCAGGATGCGGGCGGGGGCGGCAATGCGGCCACTTTCGCGGGCTTCCACGGGCAGCTCGGTCATCATGCTCGTCTCCAGGTCGGAGGCCGTAATCGTCAGCTTGCCGTCCTCGATTTCAAAGAGAAAGTTCTCCAGAATGGGCACCACGGGGTTGTTCGTAACCACGCCGTTGATGCTCTGGAGCTGCTTGAGCAGGGCGGAAGACGAGACGATGAACTTCATAGGAAGAGTTGAGTTGGAAGGCAGTTTGGGTAATGGGCAAAGATAGGCAACGCGGCCGGGGTTTTCTAATGCAGCCGAGGGGCGCGGACAGGGAATGTGGCAGGGGTGGTGGCAGCACCGGAAAATGAGTTCAGCATGGCCTCTACCCCTATTGCTGTCCAATGGCGGCCCACATAGCGGCCCCCAGCGCAAAGAACCCCACCGCTGCCAATATTAGCAGCAACACCACGCCCAGCCCCTGCATTAGCCCTGTCAGCACCGCCGAGCCAGCCGTGGCGTAACGGCTGCCGTAGCGTTGCGCCAATTGCTCCCGCACCCGCCGCGGCCGCCAGTAGCGCAGGTAGAGGTACACGAAGCCGATGCCAGCCTTTAAAGCGTGCCAGATTGAACCTAGCAAGCCTTCAATGATTATTTCACCGATGAAGTCGCCAGCCATTCTACCTTTTCAACATGTTATACCAGGCACTCAATACTGACCCTAAAACCGCGCATACCGGCGCTTGCGCCGCCAGGCCCGCACCAGCCCGAACAAACCCAGCAGTACCAGCGGGGCGGCCAGGTTCAGCAGCTGCCAGCGGCGGCGCTCGGCCTGCACGCGCACTTTATCGAGGGGGCGGAGCGTGATTTGCTTGCCGCGCACCGCTATCAGGCCCGACTGGTCGAGCATGTAATCGACGGCGTTGAGCACCAGCTCGCGGTTGGCGAATTCGGTGGGTGAGAGGCGGTCGAAGCCCAGGCGCAGGGGGCGGCCGGTTTTGGGGTCGAGGTCGTTGCGCACGAAGTCGCCGTCGGAGATGACGAGTACTTTGGCGGGGCGGCTGGCGGGGCTGGTATCGGGCTGGAAGCGGTTGGTACCGGGCGCGGCGCGGTTGGCAAACAGCGAGCGGAACCGGCCTTCGAGCAGGTAGCCCACCGGCTTGCTCTGGGCCGTGTAGAGCTTGGGGTCGGGCGGCAGGCGGGCGTCGTTGAGGTTGACGGGCACCGGCGAGGGCAGCACCCGGGTATAGCGCGAGGTGAACATCAGGGGCGTTTTGCGAATGCCCACGGCCTTCACCGTATCGATGCTGCTCACGAACTTGGTGTACACCGCGTCGAGGTTGCGGGTGATGGGGTGCGGGCTGAACTGGTTGATGAGCGGGTAAAACTGCCAGGGCATGGGCTCAACCTTGGGCTTGTCGCCATTCAGGCCCGTTACCAGCGGAATCACGCCCGAATTGAGGTCGAGCAGCAAATCGGGGTTGATGCGCAGGCCATACTTGAACAGCAGGTCCTCCAGGTTCAGGCTGAGCGGGAAGGCCAGCATGCCACCGCGGCTGGCGCTGTCGAGGTTCACGCGCATGGCGTCCACGAAAAACAGCGCGTTGCCACCACTCGTGATGAACTGGTCGAGTTTGAACTTTTCGGCCTCGGTGTAGGCCCGGGCCGGCTTGGCCACAATGATGGCGCTGAGCGAGGCCAGATCTTTCGGGCGCGACTTGTCGAGGCTTACCCGGAACACGTCGTAGTCGCGGCTCAGGGAGCCAATCAGGTCACCGGCTTCGGCATTCGTCAGCTCGCCGTGGCCTTCTACCACGCCAATGCGCTGGCGCGGGCCGGGGCTGAGGCGGCGGATGGCGCTGGCCAGCTCGTACTCCAGCCCCTCGATGCTCTGGTTGAGACGCACTTCGGGCGATTCGGCCTGGTTGCCGCGCAGTAGCAGCACTTTCTCCTCTTTGCCCCCGGCGGCCACCACGGCCCAGGGGAAGATGATTTTCTCAGTACGCTTCCCGTTGTCATTGGCGCCCAGGTTGGTGGGAGTCAGGCCTTTTTTGAACAGCGTCTGGTAGAACTCGTTGCGGGCCTGCTCGGTGCCGGCCGCCGAAGGGTCGATGAACACGAAATGCAGGTTGCTGCCGCCGTACACGCGCATTTCGGTGAGGGTTTCGCGCACGCTCTGCTCCAGGCGCCGAAACGCCGGCGGAAAGTCGCCATCGAGGTACACGGTCACGGTTACGGGCTGCTTAAGATTTGTCAGCAGCTCCTTGGTAGCCCCCGACATCGTGTAGCGCTTGTCCTCCGTGAGGTCGAGCCGGAAAAAGAACAACCCGCCCAGGAAATTGAGCAGCAGCAAGCCGCCCAGCAGCAGCCCGAATCGGGTCAGGTCGCGCTTTTTTTGAGCTGTTAGCTGATGGCTGTTAGCTGTTAGCTCTTGTTCTGGTTCAGTACCCACGAATGCACTCGGAAAAGTCGTTTAAACATACTTTCAAAAGCTGACAGCTCTAAACGAAACAATCAGCACGGAAAGCTAACAGCTAAAAGCTCTCAGCTAACAGCTCAAAAGAACTCACCAATTCCGGCTTTGCAACGCCACCCGGGTGGCCAGCAGCATGATGGCAGTCAGGGTGAAGAAGTAGAGCAGGTCGCGGGAGTCGATAAGGCCCTTGCTCAGGTCGCGGTAGTGGGCGGCAATGCCGAGCTGGCCGATGTAGTAGGCCGGGGCACCGTCGAACACCGAGGCCAGCGAATCGAAGCCCGTGTACACCAGGAAGCAGCCCACTACGGCCACCAGGAAAGCCACAATCTGGTCGCGGGTGAGGGCCGAGGCCAGCACGCCGATGGCCGCGAAAACCGCCGCCAGCAGCGCCAGTCCCAGGTACGAGCCCACTGTAGCAGCCGAATCGATGTTGCCCACCGGGTTGCCGAGCTGGTATACCGAGTAGTAGTAGAGCAGCGTGGGCAGCAGCGCCAGCAGGGCCAGCAACAGGCAGGCCAGGTACTTGCCCCCGATAAGCTGGACGTCGGTGAGCGGGCGCGTGAGCAGCAGCTCCATGGTGCCGGCCTTCTTTTCCTCGGCAAACGTGCGCATGGTCAGGGCCGGAATCAGAAACAGGAAAATCCAGGGCGCGATGTTGAACAGGGTCTGCAAATCGGCAAACCCGTAATCGAGCACCGAGCTATCCGGAAACACCCACACGAACAGCCCGGTAGCCACCAGAAACACGCCCAGCACCACGTAAGCCACGGGCGAGTTCAGGAAGCTGTTGAATTCTTTGCGCAGGATGGCAAGCATAAGTGAGGGTTGTGTTTTTGAAAGCAATAAATAGTTAGTCTAATTCTGGATTAAAGATTTTCTGACCTTTTTGAGGAATTAATTCAACAAGATTAATGAAACAAGTAGCAGTAAGTATATGCTGAATTTGCTCAAAGCATTTCGTCTCAATTATTTGGTCAGTATCATAATCTTCTAAGTTGCTCATGCGAGCCTCTTCTATTTTATCAACATAGATTTTATATACTCCTTGCCATTTTTGCACTCCTACAGATCCCCAATAGGTTTTTCCGCTCTCGACCCACGACCAGGATTTCCCAACTTGCTTGCCCGCCTCCAGCCAATTCCTAACTCTACTCAATTCGTCCATACCCTCTAATTACTAGTCAGTTGCTGGAACACCTGTTCCAGATTCTGCTCTTCCTGGCGCAGGCCCAGCAACACCCAGCCCTGGGCGGCGGCCAAGCGCGAGATGGCGCCGCGCTGGTCGGTGCCGGCGCGGGCCCGGATGCGGTAGGTGGTGCCGGTTTCCAGGTCGGCGGCCAGGATGCCGGGCAGGGCCAGCAGCGGGGCCGGGTCGATGGGCTGCTCGAACTCGGCGCGGATAATGGTTTCGCCGGCGGCGCGGGCGCCTAGCTCGGCCACCGGCGAGTCGGCCACGAGGCGGCCGCGGCTGATGATAACGGCCCGGCTGCACAATGCCGCCACTTCGGGCAGGATGTGGGTGCTGAAGATGACGGTTTTGTCCTGGCCCAGCTCGCGGATGAGCTGGCGGATTTCGCCGATCTGGTTGGGGTCGAGGCCGGTGGTGGGCTCGTCGAGGATGAGCACGCCGGGGTCGTGGATGAGGGCCTGGGCCAGGCCCACGCGCTGGCGGTAGCCCTTACTGAGGGCCCCGATGAGCTTGTTCTGCTCGCGCCCCAGCCCTACCCTATCTACCAGCTGACGCACCCGCTGGCGCAGGCCGCTGCCGCCCAGCCCGTGTACCGACCCGATGAATTCGAGGTACTCGTGCACGTACATATCGAGGTAGAGCGGGTTGTGCTCGGGCAGGTAGCCCACGCGGCGGCGCACCTCCAGCGGGGCCGTGCGCACATCGAACCCCTCCACCACCACCGTGCCGGCCGAGGGCGGCAGATAGCCCAGCGCCATCTTCATGGTCGTGGACTTGCCCGCCCCGTTCGGCCCCAGAAAGCCCAGGATTTCGCCCTTACCCACCGAAAAGCTGATGTCGTCGACGGCGGCCTGGGAGCCGAAGGTTTTGGTCAGGTGCTGAACTTCTACCATGAGTTGAGGTGCTGGTTGCTGCTCGGGTGTGGTGCCACGACTTCTTTGTCGTGGTACCACTATCGTTGCTGACGTTGGTTGTTCAACGATAGTGGTACCACGACAAAAGAGTCGTGGCACCACTCCGTTCTATTCCGCCCTACTTCTTTGGCTGCAAAGGCCGCATTTCGATATCGACCAAGTGAAAATTAAATGGCGTTTCCAGGGCGTACACCATCGTGTCGGCAATGTCCTGGGGCTGCATCATCGAGTCGTTGGCGTCGGTGCCGGGGATGTCGTCGAAGAAGTTGGTTTGGGTGGAGCCGGGGTACAGGCAGGTAACCTTGATGCCGTCTTTGCGCACCTCCTTGAACAACGACTGCGAGAAGCCGCGCACCGCAAACTTGCTGGCGCAGTAGCCGGCCATGTTCTCGATGCCGGTGGTGCCGGCAATGGAGCTGATGTTGAAGATGTGGCCCAGCTGCTGCTTTTTCATGGCGGGCAGCACAGCCTGGGTGCAATAGAAGGTGCCGTGTACGTTGGTATCGAACATCAGGTGCCAGTCGGCGGCCGCAAAGCCATCAACCGCGCCCGAAATACCCAGACCGGCGTTGTTGACCAGCACGTGCACTTCTTCTCCCAACTGCTTTTGAGTGGCGGCAAAGGCCTTTTGAACCGATTTTTCGTCGCGCACATCGCACTTAATGAAGTGAAAGCGCGGATGCTGGAAGTCGGCGGGCGCGGTACGGCCCCAGCCGGCTACGTGCATGCCTTTGGCCAGCAGGGCCTCGACGGTGGCCAGCCCGATTCCTTTGCTGACACCTGTGATAATGGCTACCTTGCCGCTCAAATCCATTGCGCGAAGTGCTAAAATGTGGGGATTCAGTTTGAAGATGCAAGGTAACGCCGCTGGCCGGGTTTTGCGCGCAGCCGCCGTCCTGGCCCTGGTCGTCACGCTGGCCGGCTGCCAGAAAGACAATGAAGCCGGCTGCTTCACCAGTACCGGCAACATCACCACCGAACGCCGGGCACTGGCCCCTTTTCGGCAGCTTACCACCTACGATAATATCACGGTGATTCTGGTGCAGGATACGGAAACCTACGCCGAAGTGCGGGCCGGCAAAAACCTGCAGGACGATATCCGGCTGGAGGTAACGAACGGCATGCTGACGGTGCGCAACACCAGCCGCTGCAACTGGGTGCGGCGCTACAACACACCCCGCGAAGTGACCCTGCATCTGCCCCACATTACCGACCTGTTTCTGCGCGGCCAGGCCGATATCCGCACCGAGGGCGCCTTTCGGCAGGATACTATTTTTCCCCACCTTATAGGAGCCGGCGACTTCCGCCTGCACCTCATCAGCCGCTACGTCAACATGGATCAGTACGAGCTGGGTGACATCTACCTGACTGGCTCTTCCGACGAGCTGCATCATACGGTGGGTGGCAGCGGCAGCCTCTACGCCCAGGATTTCCCGATCCGCGAGATGTATCTGCAAACCAACTTCGACAGCGACGGCGACGCCCACGTGCGGACTTCGCGCCTGCTGGTGGGCACCCACGCCGGCACCGGCACCGTATTTTACGCCCCGCCCAAGCCCCCTATGCTCACCCTGGCCGTAACCGGCCGCGGCCAGCTGCGGACGGAATAACGGCTTTTCACCTGCTATGCTCGTCGCCTTTACCCCCTGGCTACTCCTACTGAGCTTGGCCGCCTATGGGCTGCTGCTTTGGGTTATCTATGCCGGAGCGCTGCGGCGCAGCCGGTTTGCTGCTCCGGTGGCTGGCGCAATAGCGGGCCTGCTGGTTGGCGTATTGTTTAAAATACAGCACTGGAGCGGCAGCGGGGGTTTACTGATGGGCTGTGGGCTGGCGCTGGCTGGCCTATACGGCGCGTGGTTCGCCCGCAAACCCGCTAAAACGCGTCTCGACCTATTCAAGCTGAGCTATGTGCTTAGCCTGGGCCTGTGGGCCGTGGCGATGGGGCTGGGATGGCGGGTAGCGTTGCCTTGGCTCAGTAGTCTGCTGCACATGAGTATGTGGGCCGTACTGCTCGATTTTCTATACGGGCGCTACCTGCGCCGGCCGCCTCCGGCACGCTATAAGTCTCCCAGCTGAGGCCGAATCAGCAGCTCCTCCACTACCGCCTGGCCCGAAAGACTAAAGACACTGAAAATGGCGTCGGCTACGTCTTCGGCTTTGATGAAACGCTCGGCGGGCAGGTCGACGCCCTCCCAGCTGGCCGTGAGCGTGGCCCCCGGCAGCACGGCCGTCACCCGCAGGCCGCTTCCCTTGAGCTCCTCGCGCAGGTTGCGGCTGAAACCCAGCAGCGCGTGCTTGGCAATGCCGTAGGAGCCGCCGTTAGGATACGCCGTGATGCTGGCCGTCGAGCAGATGTTGAAAATGTGCCCCTCGCCCTGGGCCAGCAGCCCCGGCAGCAGCGCCAGCGTGACGTCGTAGGCGCTCAGCAGGTTCACGGCCAGCATCTGGCGCAGCTGCGAGCCGTCGGCGGGCTCGTCCTGCAACCTTCCGGGAATAAATGCACCCGTATTGTTGATGAGCACTGCCACCGTCCCCAGTTCCCGCACAAAATCAGTGAAGCCCCGCGTCTGCTCCGGCTTGCTCAGGTCGGCGGCGTGGGTGTGCAGCACGGCGCCGGGTACCAGGGTGGCAGCCGCGCCCTTCAGCTCCTGAAGGTCGGCCGCCGAGCGGGCGCAGGTGACCACCGGGTAGCCGGCCCGCAGAAAGCGAAACACCAGGGCCCGCCCAATTCCTTTGGTGCCGCCCGTTACAACGATATTTTTTTGCATTCCTTTGTTTAGCATGGCCGTTTTTACGTAGGGAAAGCAGCGCCGGCTGGCGGCCGAGCTTCCGCTTCGCAATATCCCGGCGCAAGTATCCGCTTTTCCTTTCTGTTTTTCAGTTTTATGGTCAAATCATTTGGTCAGTTTCTACTTTTCCTGCAGTCCATGCTCGTGCGCAAAGAACGCTTTGCGGTGCTTTGGAAGCGCACCATGGAAGAGTGCGTAACTATCGGGGTCAACTCCGTGTTTATTGTCGCTATTGTGTCGGCCTTCATCGGGGCCGTAACCTGCGTGCAGATTGCCTACAACCTCACCAACCCGCTCATTCCTAAAAGCACCATCGGCTATATGGTGCGCGAGATGACGATTCTGGAGCTGGCGCCCACCATTACCAGCATCGTGCTGGCCGGCAAGGTGGGCTCCAGTATTGCGGGCAGCCTGGGCACCATGCGCATCACCGAGCAGGTATCGGCGCTGGAAGTAATGGGCATCAATTCGGCTTCCTACCTGGTGCTGCCGCGGATTCTGGGCGCCATCCTCATGTTTCCGCTGCTCGTGGTCCTGGCCATGGCCCTGTCGATTATCGGCGGCTACCTGGCCGGCTCGCTCACCGGCTCCATTTCGGCCCAGGAGTATATCGAGGGCATTCGCTCCGACTTTATTCCGTACAACATCGTATTTGCCCTGATCAAATCGGTGGTGTTTGCTTTCCTGGTTTCGGCTATTTCAGCCTTTAAAGGCTACTATACCGAAGGCGGCGCCCTCGAAGTAGGCACGGCCAGCACCACGGCCGTCAACAACTCCATCATCGCCATCCTCATCGCCGACTTCGTGCTGGCCGCCGTGCTGTTGTAGGCGGCTAAGCAGCGGTTGAGAAGTGCGGGTATGCCATTACCGTCCTACGCTTCAAAGCCCTGCAAGACTTTACTTACCATGATTGAGATTCATAACATTGAGAAGAGCTTCGATGGCAATGCGGTGCTGAAGGGCATCAGCTGCACTTTCGAAACCGGCAAGTGCAACCTGCTACTCGGCGGCTCGGGCACGGGCAAATCGGTGCTGCTGCAGTGCGTGGTAGGCCTGATGCAGCCCGACTTGGGCAGCATCACCTTCGACGGCACCGTGTTTTCCAACAACAAGGTGCAGGTCCGGCAGGAAATCCGCCGCAAAATTGGGATGCTGTTCCAGGGCTCGGCTCTGTTCGACTCGATGACGGTGGCCAAGAACGTGGAGTTTCCGCTGCAAATGCTGACACCCGAGATGAGCCGGGAGGAGCGCCGCGACCGGGTGGAGTTCTGTCTCAAACGCGTGGGCCTCGAAAACGCGGGCGACAAAATGCCCTCCGAAATTTCGGGCGGCATGAAAAAGCGCGTGGGCATTGCCCGCGCCATTGCGCCCAACTGTACCTACCTGTTCTGCGATGAGCCCAACTCCGGCCTAGACCCGCTCACGAGCCTCAAAATCGACGAGCTCATCCAGGAAATTACCTACGAATACAACATCACCACCGTCATCATCACCCACGACATGAACTCGGTGATTGAAATCGGCGACCATATCATCTTTCTCTACCAGGGCCTCAAGCTCTGGGACGGTACCAAGGACGAAATCCTCAACGCCCAGGTCCCCGAACTCAAGGAGTTCATCTTCAGCAGCAGCCTCGTCCGAGCCGCCAAGCGCATCGACGACGAGACGCACAGCGGCGTAGAGAGTTTGTGACTGAGTGACTGCGTGAACCCGCCAGTCATCCTGAGTTGAACGAAGGGCCTTTTTCCGATAGCACTGACGAGACAACAGTTGGTGCTGGCGTAAGTAGGTTCTTCGTCGCCGCTTGATGCGCGGAATGCTCAGGATGACCGGCGGGTTCACGCATTCACTCAGTCACCGAGTCACTCAGTCACCATAGCAGCGCGGCGCAGGTGGGCCAGGTGGTGGCGGCCGTGCCAGGAATAGAGTACCAGCGCCTGGTCGAGGGTGAAGGTGCGGTTGGAATCCGGGTGGAAGTAGGTGCGCTGCCACTGCTCGTCGGTGAGGTTGCGCAGCAGGCGCACCCAACGGATGTGCAGGGATTCGAGCAGAGCCAGCGACACAGCTACGGGCGTGGCCGCCGTGTCGGGCAGCTCGGCCCAGGCGGCTTCGTCGTAGGGCTTGATGGTGGGGTTGTCTTCGGTGAGGGCCAGCTTGAAGCGCAGGTAGGCATTCAGGTGCGAATCGGGCAGGTGGTGCAGCAACTGGCGGGCGCTCCAGCCGCCGGGGCGGTAGGACTGGTCGAGCTGCTCGGGGCTGCGGCCGGCCACTGCGGCCCGTACCAGGTCGGGCAGCGTGGCCAGGTGGGCGATGTAAGCCGTGCGGGCACCATGTTCCAGCGGCTCACTGGGCAGCTCGGGCTGGCCGATAGGGTAGCGGGCGTCGGAAGTAACGTCAGAGTCTTGCATGGAAGCTGGGAAATAAGGAACAGTTACGACCGGCAAGGTACGCCGCAAAGCAAAACCCCGCTCAGACACGAAGTCTGAACGGGGTTTATGCTGCAATTTAAGAGATTGAGTAGCCGCTGAATCTAGTCGTTACGCTTGTTCAGCTCGTCGCGGATTTTGGCGGCCTTTTCGTAGTCCTCGCGCTCCAGGGCCTGGGCCAGCATCTTGGTCAGCTCGTCGAGCGACACCTGGCCGCTGGGGTCGCGGGGCGGTGGCGTGGCGCGGGGCTCGTCGGAATCCGTATCGGTGTCGTCGTCATCATCGTCGTCGTCCGAGTCTTCGGCGTCGGTTTCGTCGAGGTCGGAGAGGATGATGCCGGCTTCGCTGAGCACGCTTTCCACCGTGAAAATGGGCACTCCGAAGCGCAACCCGATGGCAATGGCATCGGAAGGCCGCGAATCCAGCTCGAAAGTGCTGGCCCCATCGGAGCACACGATTTTGGAATAGAACACGCCTTCCTTGAGGTCGGAAATCACGACTTCCAGCACGGCCACGTGCACCTGCTCGGCAAACGAGCGGAACAAATCGTGCGTGAGCGGCCGGTTGGGGCTGATTTTCTCGATCTGGATAGCAATGCTCTGCGCCTCGAACATGCCGATAATAATGGGCAGGCGGCGGTTGCCGGTCTTCTCGCCCAGAATAAGCGCGAACGAGCCCGACTGCGACTGGCTGGACGAGAGGCCCAGGATTTCGAGCGGTATTTTTTTCACTGGCGGAGTCTTCGTAAATGGACTAATGTGTCAAATGTGAAAATGTGCTGATGGTTCAGATGAAAGAAAGACAAAGCCATTTCTCACACTGTCCATCAGCACATTCACCACATTAGTTTAATTGCTTTACCGCTTCGGTGAGCTTGGGCAACACGTCGAATACGTCGCCCACGATGCCGTAGTCGGCCGCCTTGAAGAACGGCGCCTCGGGGTCTTTGTTGATCACCACAATCACCTTGCTGGAGTTGACGCCGGCCAGGTGCTGGATGGCGCCCGAGATACCACAGGCAATGTACAGGTTCGGCGACACGGTGATGCCGGTCTGGCCCACGTGCTCGTGGTGGGGGCGCCAATCGACGTCCGATACGGGCTTGGAGCAGGCCGTGGCCGCGCCGAGGGCTTTAGCCAGGTCTTCGATGAGGTGCCAGTTTTCGGGTCCCTTCATGCCACGGCCGCCGGATACCACGAGGTCGGCCTCGGGCAGCAGCACGCCGCCGGCCTGGTCCTGCATGATAACCTGCTTGGGCGCGTCGGCGAAGTCGGCGTCGGTCAGCTGGGCCGAGAACGACTCGACCGGGGCCGTTTTGCCATCCTCATGCAGGGCCTCAATCGAGTTCTTCTTGACAGCAATGATTTTCCGGTCGCTTTCCAATTCCACGTCGGCAAAGGCTTTGCCCGAGAAGGCGCCGCGCTTCACCACAAACTTGCCGCCGTCGGTTTTGGGCAGCTCCACCACGTTGGTAGCCAGGCTGGCTTCGAGGCGGATGGACAGGCGCGAACCCACGGCCGCGCCGATGTTGGAGTTGGCCAGGATAATCACCTTGGCGTCCTCTTTCTGAGCGGCGGCGGCGATGAGCTTGGTGTAGGCGCCGTTCACAAAATCCTTCAGGCGGGGCTCCGAATCGTAGAGCACCTTGCCGATGCCCTGCTCGCCGAGCTTGGCCAGGTTGGACTCGGTGGCTTCGCCCACGGCTACGGCCGTGGCGGTGGTGCCCAGCATCTGGGCCACCTGGCTACCGTAGGAAGCCACCTCCAGCGAGGACTTCTTCACCTCGCCGCCATCACATTCAACAACAACTAATACAGACATTTTCTTGGATATGAGATTTGGAGACATGAGATGTGAGACAGGTGACAATTATGCAGCAAGAACTTAAGACGTTTTGACGTCCATCTCACTTCTCATGTCTCCATATCTCACTTCTCAATTAAATAACCTTCGCTTCGTTGCGGAGCAGCTTGATCAGCTCGCCGGCGTTTTCGGCCGGGATAAGCTTGACGCCCTGCTTGGCGGGGGGCAGCGCGAACGAATCCACCTCGGTGCGGGGAGCATCGGCGGTGGGCTCCACTACTTTCAGGGGCTTGGTGCGGGCCGTCATGATGCCGCGCATGTTGGGGATGCGGGGCTCGCACATGGGCTGCTGGCAGGAAGCCACGAAAGGCGTGTTCACCTCCACGATTTCCTTGCCGCCCTCAATTTCGCGCTCCAGCGTGGCGGTGTTACCGCTCATGTCGAGCTTCATGGCCGGGGCTACCGTGGGGATGCCGAGCAGCTCGCCCACCATGCCGTGCACCTGGAAACCATTGTAATCAATGCTTTCCTTGCCCATCAGGATGACGTCGTAGCCACCATCTTTGGCAATGGCGGCAATCTGCTTGGCCACGAAGAAAGCATCTTTGGGGTGGGCGTTGACGCGGATGGCGTCATCGGCGCCGATGGCCAGGGCCTTGCGGATGTTGGGCTCGGTGTCGGCCTCGCCGACGTTGAGCACCGTGACGGTACCGCTGCCCTGGGCCTCTTTGAGCTCAATGGCGCGGGTGAGGGCGTATTCGTCCCAGGGGTTAATCACGAACTGCACGCCGGCCTTGTTGAACTCCTTGTTATCGGGCGTGAAGGTGATTTTGGTGGTCGTGTCGGGTACGTTGCTGATGCAAACGAGAAACTTCATCTACGGCTGCTTATATGGAAGAAACTAAAGAAAGTGTCAAATTTGGGCGAAGATACTCAAAACTCCTGCCCTATGGAAACCGCGCCCAGCCGTTTGCAACAGCTTCTGGCCTTCTACGAAGACGACCCCTCCGACGCGTTTACCATCTATGCGCTGGCCACCGAATACCGCGAAACGGAACCCGAAACGGCCATGCGCTACTACCAGACGCTGCTTGACCAGCACCCGGACTATGTGGGTACGTACTACCACGCCGGCAAGATGCTCCAGCACCTGCAAAAGCCCGACGAAGCCGAAAAAGTTTATCAAAAAGGCCTGCGCGTAGCCCGCAAGGCCGGCCAGCTGCACGCCGCCAGCGAAATCCAGCAGGCGCTGAACCAGCTGCTGGGGCTGGATTACGAAGACGAGGATTAGCCACTTAGCGTCCCGGCGTCCCAGGGCTAAAGCCCTGGGCTACGTAGCGCGCCAACCGGAACGCTGATTAGCCCAGGGCTTTAGCCCTGGGGCGCCAGGACATTAGAACGACAGAATACGGGAGTTCCCACGTCTAAATTGACTCATGAAAATCCTGCTGGTGGAAGACGAGCCCAAGGTATCGGCCTTTATCCGGCGGGGGCTGGAGGAGGAGGGTCTGGAGGTGGAAGTCGCCTACGACGGCCGGTTCGGCCGGCAGCTGGCGCTGGGCCACGCCTACGACCTGATTATTCTGGACGTGATTCTGCCCCATTTCAGCGGGCTGGAGGTGCTGGCGGCCCTGCGCGCCCACGACCAGCAGACGCCGGTGCTGCTACTCACGGCCCTGGGCACCACCCAGGACAAGCTGCTGGGCTTCGGCGGCGGGGCCGACGACTACCTGGTAAAGCCCTTCGACTTTCCGGAGCTGCTGGCCCGAGTGCGGGCCCTGCTGCGCCGCCGGGGCCAACAGGCCAAAAGCGCCGTGCTCACCTTCGACGACCTCACGCTCGATACGGCCGCCAAAACGGTGGTCCGGGCCGGGCAGCCCATCAAGCTCACGGCCCGCGAGTTTGGGCTGCTGGAGCTGCTGCTGCGCCACGCCGGCCGCGTACTCAGCCGCGCCGAGTTGGCCGCCGACGTGTGGGAAGACTCCTTCGACGCCGGCTCGAACGTGGTGGACGTGTACGTGAACTACCTGCGCAACAAGGTGGACAAAGGCTTCTCGCAAAAGCTCATCCATACCGTAGTGGGCATGGGCTATGTGCTGAGAAGTGAGAAGTGAGAAGTGAGAAGTGAGAAGTGAGAAGTGAGAAGTGAGAAGTGAGAAGTGAGAAGTGAGAAGTGAGAAGTGAGAAACGGTACGGGACCTGGGACCAAAAAGAACGTCATTCTGAGCGAAGCCGGAGGCGAAGTCGAAGAATCTCGCGGGCAATGGCAACTTCTGATATCAGGATTACTTTGGCCCGCGAGATTCTTCGTCCCTGGTTTGATGCGCCACATGCTCAAGAATGACGTGCTTTCTGGTCCGCCTTTCCCTGCTCAGTCAATTATCCACCCCTCCTCTCCATGACCATTCGCAACCGACTGACGTGGCTGTTTCTGGGGCTGGTGGCCGTGATACTGCTCGGGGCCATGACGACGGCGTTCATTCTCCAGGTTGACTACACCCACTCCGAATTCCATCAGCGGCTGCGCGACCGGGCCGAGGTAACGGGCTACGTGTTTCTGGAGCAGGACGAGCTACGGGCCGAGGCGTTCCGCGAGTTCCAGCGCCGCTACCTGCGCACGCTCACCGGCGAGGTGCTCCAGATTTACGACCGGCAGTTGCAGCCGCGCTTTATTGAGCAGGATGCCCGGATTCAAATACCCGACAACCTGCTAACCCGCATTCTGACGCAGAAGGAAGTGTATTTTGATTTGGGGCCCCGGCAGGCCGTGGGGCTGTTTTACCACGACAACCAGGGCGACTTTATTATTGTGGCCGCCGCCGAAAACCACTCGGGCCGGGCGCGGCTGGAGTATCTGGCCGGCATACTGGCGGCTATTTTCGTGGGCAGCCTGCTGGTAATTTACGTGGCCGGGCGCGTATTCGCGGGCCGGGCCCTGGCCCCCATTGCCGCCGTCAACGACCAGGTAGACCGCATTACCACCCAGGATTTGCACCTGCGCGTAACCGAGGGCGCGGGCCACGAGCAGGACGAGCTGACGCGGCTGGCCCGCACCTTCAACCGGATGCTGGAGCGGGTCGAAGAAGGCTTTGAGGCCCAGCGCACCTTCGTCAGCAATGCCTCGCACGAGCTGCGCACGCCGCTTACGGCCACTATTGGCGAGTTGCAGGTGCTGCTCAGTCGCGAGCGGACCCCGGCCGATTACCGGGCTGGTGGGGCCTCGGTGCTACTGGAACTCCAGCAGCTCAAGCTCCTCATCAACCACCTGCTCGACCTCACCCAGACCACTACCGCCCCGGCTCCCACCGACGAAATCCGCCTCGACGAGCTGCTCTGGGAGGCCCGCGAGGCCGTGGCCCCCGACCAGCGCCGCCGCGTGCAGATTACACTGGGCGAACTGCCCGACGATACGGCGCGGCTCGAAATCCGGGGTAACCGCCAGCTGCTGGGCCGCGCCCTCACCAACCTACTCGATAATGCCCTTAAATACTCGGCTCCCGACCAGCCGGTAGCCGTGCATTTCGACTACCAGGCCGGCAAATGCCGCATTCGGGTTGAGGACCGCGGCATTGGCATCAGCGAGAAATCGTTGCCCCAGATTTTCCAGCCCTTCTTCCGCGCCGATAATGCCCGGTCGGTTGGCGGCCACGGGGTGGGGCTGCCGCTGGCCCGCCGCATTATCGAGCTGCACGGCGGCGAGCTGCGGATTTCATCACGCCTAGGCGAAGGCACGGTGGTGGAGGTGATGTTTTGAGCTACAAGCTGCCAGCTGCCAGCTACAAGCTACAAGCGGCAAGCTGACGTTCAAAACGCAGTTCGCGGCTTGCCGCTTGTAGCTTGTGGCTTGCAGCTTTTTTCCTTTCTAATCCGTTTCTAATCCGGCTCTAATTTGCTCCTAATACGGGGGGCGTACTCTTGCATAACCAACCCCGAAACCGGTTATGCTTCGCTTATTTCTGCTGCTGACGGCGGCGTTTGTCCTCTGCTTTTCCAATCGTCCGGCCGCGGCGGCCCCGCTGGGCTCCGACACGCTGCGCCTCACGCTGCCCGAGGCCGAGCAGCGGTTTCTGGCCGGCAACCTGCAACTGCTGGCCCAGCGCTACAACATTGCGGCCGCCGAGGCCCAGATTCAGCAGGCCCGGCTCTGGGACAACCCCACGATTTCCATCGAGCAGAACGCCTACAACCAGTATACCCATCGGGTGCTCGATGTGACGCGCCAGGGTAATAGCATTGTGCAGGTGCAGCAGCTGCTGGCGCTGGCCGGCCGCCGCCGGGCCGCCGCCGATGTGGCCCGCCAGAGCACGCTGGTCGAGCAGTTTACGTTCGATGATTTGCTGCGCAACCTGCGCTACCAGCTCCGGAGCACGTTTTACGACCTGTATTTCAAGCAGCAGAGCGTGGGCGTGTATGATATGGAAGTGGCCAGCTTCCAGCGGACCGTGAACCTGTACCAGGGGCAGTACGAGAAGGGGAATATTGCCCTCAAGGAAGTTATCCGCCTCAAGGCTTTCCTGTTTCAGCTGCGCAACGAGCGGCAGGCGCTGCTCTCCGAAATAGCCGCCCAGCAGGCCGATTTGCGGATTCTGCTGCGCGATGAAGCCGGCACCTACTACCTGCCCCAGGCCGACGACGCCCGCCTGCGGGCCCTCACGCTGGCCGGCCGCTCCGAGCAGCAGCTCATCGACTCGGCCCAGGTGGCCCGCGCCGACGTGCGGGCCCGGCAGGCGGCCGTGCAGCAGCAAACCCAGAACCTGCGCTACCAACGGGCCCTGGCCACCCCCGACCTGGCCGTGGGCTACGTCTACGACCGGGCCGGCAACTACATCCAGAACTACCACGCCCTGAGCCTGGGCGTGGCCGTGCCGCTGTTCAACCGCAACCAGGGCAACATCCGCACGGCCCGGAACCAGATTGACATCAGCCGGGCCCAGCTGAGCCAGCAGCAGCTCCAGGCCGAAAACGACGTGCAGGAAGCCTGGCGCCTGGCCCGCCAGACCGACCAGCTCTACCAGAGCGCCGGCCGCGACACCGGCGACTTCGACCGCCTCATGGTGGGCATCGACCAGAGCTACGCCAAGCGCAACCTCACGATTGTCGAGTACCTCGACTTCTACGAGAGCTACAAAAACAACCTCGTGCAGCTCAACAACCTGCGCGCCAGCCGCGTGCGGGCCTTCGAGCAGCTCAATTTCGCGGTCGGAAGGCCGGTATTTAACTAACTGCCGACCCGCTGCTCCGGTGTCCCAGGGCTAAAGCCCTGGGCTAGTCAGTACTCCAAAAACGTCCTTTTTCGCTACGTAGCCCAGGGCTTCAGCCCTGGGATCTCCGCCAGGTAATCCCCCAACGACATGCTCCGCTTCCTCCCCCTCCTACCCTTGGCCCTTGCCCTCATGCTGGCGGGCTGCTCCAAGAGCGACGACCAGACCCCTCCCGGCCCTAAAGCGGAGGCGGGTTTCGTGCTGTCGGACCAGCTGCTGCGGGAGCTGAAGATTGACACGGTGCGCCTGGAGGCCGTGCGCGACGAGCTGACGCTGACCGGCCAGATTGCCTCCAACGGCGATAAAACCGTGAAGGTGTACCCGCTGGTGGGCGGCGTGGTGGAGCAGCTGAGCGTGGAGCTGGGCGACCACGTGCGCAAGGGCCAGGTGCTGGCCGTGATTCGGAGCGGCGAGATTGCCGACCTGCAAAACCAGAGCAGCACCGCCGGCACCGACCTCGACATCGCCCGCAAAAACCTCTCGGTGCTCGACGACCAGTATAAGTCGGGCCTGGCCTCGGAGCGCGACGTGAGCCTGGCCCGCCAGGAGCTGCGCAAAGCTCAGAGTAACGTGGGCAAAAGCCGCAAGCAGCTGAGCGTGTACGGCGTATCGGCCGACGGCACCTACGAGTTGCGGGCCCCGATTTCGGGCTTTATCACCGAGAAAAACGTGACCGACCACATGCAGTTCAACGCCGACAACGTGGGCAGCCTGTTCACCGTCAGCAACCTTGATGACGTGTGGATTCTGGCCAACGTGTTCGAGTCGGACATCAGCCGGGTGAAGGAAGGCTACGCCGCCGACGTAACCACCCTCTCCTACCCCGACCGGCACTTCAGCGGCCGCATCGACAAGGTGTTCAACGTGCTCGACCCCGACAGCAAGGTGATGAAAGTGCGCGTGCGCTTGCCCAACCCCAGCTACCTGCTCAAGCCCGAAATGTACGCCCAGGTAACCGTTTCGACCACCGGCACCGCCCAAATGCTGGCCATTCCGGCCAAGTGCGTGGTCTTCGACAAGGACCGCAACTTCGTGATGGTGTTCAAGGACCGCCACCACATCGAAACCCGCGAGGTAAAAATCGCCAAAACCGTCGGCAGCACCGCCTACGTGGCCGAGGGCCTGAAAGCCGGCGAGCAAATCATTGCCCAGAACCAGCTGCTGGTGTACGACGAGCTGAACGATTAGTCTTTGCGCTACCAGCTGCCAGCTACAAGCGGCAAGCTTTGACGCTCTACCAGCACTTTTTCCTGCTTACCTATTTGCCTGCCCCAAGCTTGCCGCTTGTAGCTGGCAGCTTGCAGCTCAAGACAAATGAACAAATTCATCCAGGGCATTATTGCCTTTTCGCTTAAGAACCGGGGCTTCATCTTTCTGATGACGCTGGCCGTGGTGGTGGCGGGCGTTATCAGCTACCGCAACACCCCGATTGAGGCGTTTCCGGACGTAACGAACACCGAAATCACCATCATCACCCAGTGGCCCGGCCGCTCGGCCGAGGAGATGGAGAAGTTCGTGACGGCGCCCATCGAAATTGCCCTGAATCCGGTTCAGAAAAAGACCAGCGTCCGCTCCACTACCCTGTTTGGGCTGTCGGTGGTGAAGGTGATTTTTGACGACGGCGTGGACGATGCCTTTGCCCGCGTGCAGGTCAACAACCTGCTGCCCCAGGCCGATTTACCCGAGGGGGCCAACCCCGACGTGCAGCCGCCCTACGGGCCCACGGGCGAGATTTTCCGCTACACGCTCCGGAGCAAAACTAAAACCACCCGCGAGCTGAAAACCTTGCAGGACTGGGTGGTGGAGCGCAACCTGAAGGCCGTGCCCGGCGTGGCCGACGTGAACAGCTTCGGCGGCGAGGTGAAGGCCTACGAAATCAGCGCCGACCCCGGCAAGCTCCAGACCTTCGGCCTCACCCCCCTCGACCTCTACAACGCCGCTCAGCGCAGCAACGTGAACGTGGGCGGCGACGTGATAAACCAGGGCCAGCAGAACTACGTGGTGCGCGGCATCGGCCTGCTCAACAACATCGCCGACCTCAACAACACGGTTATCAAAAACGTGAACGGGGCCCCGATTCTGGTGCGCGACGTGGCCCGCGTGCACGAGTCGGCGCTGCCCCGGCTGGGCCAGGTGGGCCGCGGCCTCAACGACGATGTGCTGGAGGGCATCGTGGTGATGCGCAAGGGCGAAAACCCCTCCGAAGTTATTGCCCGGCTCAAGGACAAAGTGGCCCTGCTCAACGATAAAATTCTGCCCGCCGACGTCAAAATCAGCACCTTTTACGACCGCCAGCAGCTCATCGACTTCAGCACCGAAACCGTGGTGCACAACCTGCTGGAGGGCATGGTGCTGGTCACGGTTATCGTGTTCCTGTTCATGGCCGACTGGCGCACGACGGTGATTGTGAGCGTGATTATTCCGCTGGCGCTGCTGTTTGCCTTTATCTGCTTGCGGTTGCGGGGCATGTCGGCCAACCTGCTGAGCATGGGCGCCATCGACTTCGGCATCATCATCGACGGGGCCGTGGTGATGGTGGAGGGGCTGTTCGTGGCCCTCGACCACAAGGCCCACCAGCTGGGCATGGCCAAGTTCAACAAGCTCTCCAAGCTGGGGCTCATCAAAAAAACCGGCCGCGACATGGGCAAGGCCATCTTCTTTTCCAAGGCCATCATTATCACGGCGCTGCTGCCCATTTTCTCGTTTGAAAAAGTGGAGGGCAAGGTGTTTTCGCCCCTGGCCTGGACGCTGGGTTTTGCCCTGCTCGGGGCCCTGCTGTTCACGCTTACGCTGGTGCCGGTGCTGGCCTCGCTGCTGCTCAAAAAGAACGTGGTCGAGAAGGACAACTTCTTCGTGCGGGCCATCAACCGGGGGTCGCAGCGGTTTTTCGCCTTCACCTACGCCCGCAAAAAGCTGAGTTTGCTGGTGGCTGCCGGGGCCGTGGTGCTGGGGCTGGGCTCCTTCCACTTCCTGGGCTCCGAGTTTCTGCCCGAGCTGAACGAGGGCTCGATTTACGTGCGCGCCCAGTTGCCGCTGAGCATCTCGCTGGAGGAAAGCAACAAGCTGGGCAACCAGATGCGGCGTGTGTTTCTGAGCTTCCCCGAAGTGGGCGACGTAGTCAGCCAGACCGGCCGCCCCAACGACGGCACCGACCCCACCGGCTTCTACAACAACGAGTTTCTGGTGCAGCTCAAGCACACGCCCGAGGTGCAGGCCGAAATGAAGCACAAGGACAGGCGCGAAGCCCTCATCGAGCACATGAAGGCCAAGCTCAACCGCTTTCCGGGCGTCGATTTCAACTTCTCCCAGCCCATCACCGATAACGTGGAGGAGGCCGCTTCGGGCGTGAAAGGCTCCATTGCCGTGAAAATCTACGGTACCGACCTCAAGCTGATGGAAGGCAAAGCCCGGCAGGTGTACGGCGTGCTCAAGGACGTCAAGGGCATCGACGATTTGGCCGTGCTCCGCAACATCGGGCAGCCCGAGCTGGATGTGAACCTCGACGAGGAGCGCATGGCCCAGTACGGCGTGAGCAAGTCCGACGCCAACGCCGTGCTGGAAATGGCCGTGGGCGGCAAGCAGGCCTCGCAGATGTACGAGGGCGAGCGGAAATTCCCGATTCGGGTGCGCTACCAGCCCCAGTACCGCCACGGCCCCGCCGAAATTGCGGCCCTGATGGTGCCCACCCAGAACGGTAAAACCGTGCCGCTGTCGGAAATTGCCACCATTACCAAGGTTACCGGCCCCTCGCTGATTTACCGCGACGACAACACCCGCTTCGCGGCCGTCAAGTTCAGCATCCGGGGCCGCGACATGGGCTCGACCATTGCTGAGGCCCAGAAAAAGGTAAATGAGGTGGTGAGCCTGCCCAAGGGCTACAACATCAAATGGACCGGCGACTTTGAAAACCAGCGCCGCGCCACCGAGCGCCTCACCCAGGTGGTGCCCGTGTCGCTGGCCCTCATCTTCTTCATCCTGTTCATTTTGTTCGGCAACCTCAAAGACGCCGGCTTGGTGCTGCTGAACGTGCCGTTTGCCATCATCGGCGGCATTGCGGCCCTGCTCATTACGCACACCAACTTCAGCATCTCGGCCGGCATCGGCTTCATTGCCCTGTTCGGCATCTGCATCCAGAACGGCGTGATTCTGATAACCGTCTTCAAGCAGAACATGGTCCGTAAGCTCAGCCTCGACCGCAGCATTGCCGACGGCGTGACGTCGCGGGTGCGGCCGGTGGTGATGACGGCCCTGATGGCCACCATCGGTCTGCTGCCGGCCGCCATCAGCACCGGCATCGGCTCGGAAACCAGCAAGCCCCTGGCCATTGTGGTAATTGGCGGCCTGATTACCGGCACCCTGCTCACGCTGTTCATCTTCCCGCTGGTGTTCGAGCGGGCCTACCGCGCCCAGCACACCCACTACGGCGACGACCCGCAGCTGCACCCGGAGCTACGACACGAGCCGGTGCTGGTGGGCTAGCGCGGGTAGGCAGCCGGCTGAAAAAAAGAACGTCATGCAGAGCATGCTCTGCATGACGTTCTTTTCGCTGACAAATCTGTTGCTGTTCACCCGCTCCTAGCACCCCAGCCAACTCCGTTACCCTCACCCTTTCGCCCTACCTCTGTGCATCCTCCTTCGGCTATTGTGCGGGCCCTGGCGCTGTTTGCCGCGTTTATTCTGGTGGGGGCCGGGCTATTTCTGTTTGATTTCTACGCCTTTTACGCCAAGTGGCTGACGGCTCTGCTGCTGGTGCTGACTACGGCCGGCAAGCTCACCTACTTCCTGCGGGCCATGCTGGGCTGGATTCGGCAAACCCTGGATTCGCCCGCCCACCTGCGGCAGCTCCTGGCCTTCATGGCCCTGACCATCCTGCTCATTATCGGCTCGTTCGCCATCGACTACTACTGCCTCTACCGCATCTACCCCGCCTCGTTCCGGCTCGCCTTTGGGCAGCACGACCCGTTGGGGCAGCTGCTCACGTTTTTCTACCTGAGCGCGGGCATTTTCTCCACGGCCGGCAGCAGCGAAGTATATCCTACCTCACTGCTCGGCCAGTTCTACGTTACCAGCGAGATGCTCATCGGCTACGGCACCACCGTGCTCATCGTGGCCAACCTGAGCCACCTGCGCCAGATTTACCGGCAGACCTGAAGCCGGAGCAACACCGGCTGACCCGTTGCCGGCGGTAGCGTTTTTTGCCGGATTGTTTGCCAGGTTATAGTTTCGATTGGTTGCCTTTAGTTACGAACCATCGTATACTTGCGCGGCCTGTTTTTGAACCGCAAAAAAGGAAATAGCAGGAGCCAGCCTCCGCCAACTCCTGCTACCGCTCTAGTGCCGGTGCAGCCAATCGGCTACCACGGCGCGAACTATACCGCTCAGCACTGATTTGGTCAGTTCGAGCAGTGCGCGGAAAAGCCCAATTTTGTCGGGCCCCTGCACTTTAACACGTCTCTTCATCTGAGTAGAAGTTAGGTGCTTGTACCACCTGCTTCTTAAGTCCCCGGCTGCGCCAACAGTCGGGGGCTTTGCGTTTCTGGCGCAACCCCTGAATCGGTGAGGGGGCATAACCACCACGCGTTAATGAATCGAATGCACTAACTACTAGCCAGCAACGCCAGAATTACTTATTTAATTAGTATCTTTTTTACCAAAAAAATTAGCAAATAATTTAGCCCCAATCAGCCACAGCTGAAACGGCGGACGGCGAAGGGCTTTTCTCCTTTCGGCGCAATATTCTCCGCTGAAAGCACCAGGTTGGAGGCGGCCTGCCGTAGTACCTGTAACGCCAACCTGTCTAAACCCGCTACCCGATGACTGCCAAACCAACGACCACCCCCACCGCCTGGCCCGCATTGCCCGTGGCCGACTGGGCCGATACCCTCACGACCCTGCACATGTGGACGCAGATAGTGGGCAAAATCCGGCTGGCCCAGACGCCGGTCATCAACCAGTTCTGGAACGTGCCGCTCTACGTTTCGGCCCGGGGCCTGACCACCTCGGCCATTCCCTACGAGCACCGCAGCTTCGAAATTGAGTTCGATTTTATCGACCACCAGCTACATATCCGCTGCTCCGACGGGGCCGCCCGGCAGCTGGCGCTACAGCCGCGCTCCGTGGCCGATTTTTACCATGAGGTGTTCCGGTTGATGCACGAGCTGGACCTGCAAGTAGACATCTGGCCCATGCCGGTGGAGCTGGAAAACCCCATCCGGTTCACCGACGATACCGAGCATGCCAGCTACGACGCCGAGGCAGTGCACCGCTTCTGGCGGGCCCTGACGCTGATAACGCCCATCCTGACCGATTTCCGGAGCGGCTTTACCGGCAAGTGCAGCCCGGTTCACTTCTTCTGGGGCTCGTTTGATCTGGCCGTTTCCCGCTTTTCGGGCCGCCCCGCGCCTGTAAAGCCCGACGCCGACCCGATTACCCGCGAAGCCTACTCGCAGGAGGTTATCAGCCACGGTTTCTGGCCGGGCGGCAACGGGCAGGATGCCGCTTTTTACGCCTACTGCGTGCCGGCCCCCGAGGGCTTTGCCGAAGCCCCCGTGCGGCCCGATGCCGCCTACTACAGCACCGAACTGGGCGAGTTCCTGCTACCCTACGAAGCCGTGCGCACCGCCCCCGATCCGGCGGCCATGCTGCGCGAGTTTCTGCACAGCACCTACGACGCCGGGGCCGACCTGGCCGGCTGGGACCGGGCCGCACTGGAACGCGCCTGATCCAACCGGTTCTGCCGCAGTCCGGCGCAACCTTAGCAGCACTTCCTGCCTCTATAAAAACTACTGAGTTGGCTGCGCATCTGTGCCGAAAAGTTTGCAACTAGCACCCTTATTCCCTTTCCTTCTTACTTCGATGAACAAACCCTTCCTGCTGGCCCTGGGGCTGCTATTTGCCACGCCGGCCCTGGCCCAGCAAGCCCCCGCCCGCCCCGATTCGGTGGCGCTGGCCACCTACCGCGCCTCGCGCACCAAAATCAACAACCTGGTGCACACCAAGCTCGACGTGCGCTTCGACTACGGCAAGCGCCAGCTCATCGGCAAGGAGTGGCTCACGCTGCGCCCCCACGCCTACCCCACCGACTCGCTGCGCCTCGATGCCAAGGGCATGGACATCGGCTCGGTAACGATGACGGGCCAGGGCGTTGCCAAGGCCCTCACCTTCAGAAACACCGGTGAGTTCCTCGACATCAAGCTCGATAAAACCTATCCCCCCGGCCAGGAGTACACCGTCTACATCGAGTACGTGGCCAAGCCCGACGAGCTGAAAACCAAGGGCAGCGCGGCCATTACCGACGCCAAGGGGCTGTATTTCATCAACCCCGACAGCGCAGTGGCCGGCAAGCCGGTGCAGATCTGGACCCAGGGCGAGACGGAGGCCTCGTCGGTGTGGTTTCCGACCATTGACGCCACCAACCAGAAGACGACCCAGGAAATCAGCATGACCGTGCCGGCCAAGTACGTGACGCTGAGCAACGGCGCGCTGACCAGCCAGAAGCCCAACGCCGACGGCACCCGCACCGACACCTGGAAGATGGACCTGCCCCACTCGCCCTACCTGTTCATGATGGCCGTGGGCGACTTCAGGATTACCAAGGACACCTGGCGGGGCAAGGAGGTAAACTACTACCTCGAACCCAAGTACGCGCCCTTCGCCAAGCAGATTTTCGGCAATACGCCCGAAATGCTGGAGTTCTTCTCCAAAAAACTTGGCGTAGACTACCCGTGGAACAAGTACTCGCAGATTGTGGTGCGCGACTACGTGAGCGGAGCCATGGAAAACACCACCGCCACGCTGCACGGCGACTTTCTGCAGAAGGATGCCCGCGAGGCCCTGGACGCCGAGTACGACCGGGGCGAGTCGGTCATTGCCCACGAGCTGTTTCACCAGTGGTTTGGCGACTACGTAACGGCCGAGAGTTGGAGTAACCTGACGGTGAACGAGTCGTTTGCCGACTTCTCGGAGGCGCTCTGGGCCGAGCACAAGTACGGCCAGGAGGCGGGCGATGCCCACGCCTACCAGAACATGCGCAACTACCTGCGCAGCCCCCGCGACGCCCAGAAGCACCTGGTGCGCTTCTACTACGCCGACAAGGAAGACATGTTCGACCTGGTGAGCTACCAGAAGGGTGGCCAGATTCTGAACATGCTGCGCAACCACCTCGGCGACGAAGTATTTTTCAAGGGTCTTCAGAAATACCTCACCGACAACAAGTTCGACAACGGCGAAGCCCACCAGCTGCGCCTGGCCCTGGAGGCCGTGTCGGGCCAGGACCTGAACTGGTTCTTCAACCAGTGGTATTTCGGCGCGGGCCACCCGGTTGTCACCATCGACTACAACTACGACCAGCTCAACAAGGAAGAAGTCATCACCATCAAGCAGACCCAGCCCGGCCAGGTGTTCGAGCTGCCGATGGCCATTGATGTGTACGGCAGCAACGGCAAGCCCACCCGCCACAAAGTAGTGCTGCGCAAGGCTACAGAAATCATCCGGCTGCCCGCCGCTACCCCGCCCACGCTGGTGAACGTGGACGCCGATAAGGTGACGCTGTGGCAGAAACAGGACAACAAGCCCTTCGCCCAGTTCGCCTACCAGTACCGCACCGCCCCGCGCTACGTCGACCGCCGCGAGGCCGTAGCGGCCGCCGCGGCCCTGCCGCCCACCGATGCCGCCGCCCGCCAGCTGCTGCTTGCGGCCCTGAGCGACAAGAGCGAGTTCATCCGCCGCGCCGCCCTCACCTCGCTTAAGCTCGAGGATAAAGGCGTAGCCAAAGCCGCGGCCCCGCTGATTCGTAAGCAGCTGGCCCAGGAGAAAAACACCAACAACCAGGCGGCCATGTTGCAGGCCCTGGGTGCCATTGGTGATAAAAAGGATGAGAAGCTGTTCGCCAAGTTGCTCAATAGCCAGTCGTATGCTGTGCAGGGTGCCGCGCTGGAGGGCCTGGCCGCCGTGCAGCCCAAGCAGGCCCTGGCCCGCGCCAAGGCCCTGGAGCCCGGCGCTAAGGCCGACGTAGCCGCCGCCATTGCCAACGTGTACGCCGAAGCCGGCGACGCCAGCACCTGGCCCTACGTGCGCGACCAGTTCGACGCGGCCGGCCCCCAGGGCAAGTTCCAGATGATGGAGAGCCTCGTGGGTTTCATGGCCCGCCTCCCCGATCCGACTGTGCTGAAGGAAGGCGTAGAACGGCTCCAAAAAATGGCCATCCAGTACAAACAGTACGGTCTCGACCAGCCCGTTTTGGCCATGCTCGGCAAAGTGAAACAAAGCAAGCCCGCCGACCAGCAGGCCATCATCCAGGCCGCGGAAGACGCCATCAAAGCGGCCAAGTAGGGCTTAGGGCTTAGGGCTTAGGGCTTAGGGCTTAGGGCTTAGGGCTTAGGGCTTAGGGCTTAGGGCTTAGGAAGTATGTAAGAGGCACCGCCATAGTTACGGCGGTGCCTCTTTTTTTGACCGTTGGTTTGAGGCGCTATTACCTAAGTCCTAAAACCTAAGTCCCTAAGCCCTATAAATGAACCATTTCCGGCAGACAGGCGTCTGGGGTGCCATGCGCAAAACCACTTTGCTGACTGCCGGCACGCTGCTGACGCTGGCGGCGCCGGCCCGCACCCTGGCCCAATCGGCCGCCGCTGAGGCCGCCTACAACCCCAACGCCGAGTCGCCCTTCGTGCGCCTTATTCGTCCCGACCGGCCGGGGCAGACCATCACCACCAACATGCTGTATCCCGGCCAGTTTCAGCTGGAAACCGGCCTGACGCGCTACGGCACGGGCGGCAACGCCCGCTACGCCGGCCGCCAGGTGTGGGGCAGTACGCTCCGGGTGGGCTTCTTCAACCACATCGAGCTGCGCGCCACCCAAAACTACCTCCGGCTACCAGTCGGCGGCAACCGCCGGCTAACCGAGGGACCGGCCGCGCCCTTTACCGGCCCGGCGGGCTTTGCGCCACTGAATGTGGGGGCCAAATTCCTGGTTTCGAACGTGCAGAATGCCCGCAGCCAGATAGTAGTGCTGCTGGATATGAACCTGCGCAACGGCGACGCCAGCTTTGCCGATAAGCAGCTGGAGCCCGGGGCCCGGTTGCTGCTGTCGCAGCAGTTGGGGCAGCGGTTCGGGCTGGAAGGCAACTTCGGGTTCCGGCAGCAGGGCTTTAAGGCCGAGGGCACCAAGCAGGGCCAGTACCTGACGACCCTGGCGCTCAATGGTCCGCTTGGTGCAGGTACGCACTTCGGCTTTCTGGCCGAAACCTACGCCACCTGGCAGCGGCAGCGGGGCTGGCAGCCGGGCCTCACGTCGGGCCTGTTTTACCGCCCGCTGCCCGGTCTGCGCCTCGATGTAACCGCCGGCCACGGCCTCACGCCAGCGGCCGGCGGCTTCAACATCGGCGCGGGCCTGAGCGCCCGCCTGGGCAAGTAGGCGCGCAAACCAGCACGCGACGGACAGCAACCGAAACACCCGCCGCCCAGCGCAACCAATCCGCCCTTCGCAGAAGCGGCAACTCCTCCGTGGGCAGAGCGTCCCGACCACCAGTATCGGCGGTCGGGACGCTCTGCCCACGGAGGAGTTGCCGCTCGCTTTTACCGGTTAGCGACGCCGTTGTTCGGGCCTTTCGCTTTGCCGGCAATAACGTGAGTTACTTCTTTGCCTCCTCGCCCACAATACGAGTGGGGGTTTGCTGGCCGCTGATGATGGGGGCGGCGGCGCGGGCAACGGCCGTAATAACGGCCGTCATGTTGGCCAGATCGAGACTCTCCACTTCGTCGTTCACCGAATGGTAGAGCTTGTCGGTCGGAATCTGATCGGTGCTGATGGTGTGGGCCGGCACGCCCAGCCGGGCCAGCGTGGCGTTATCGGAGCGGTAGAACAGGTTCTGCTCGGGATATGGGTCGGCCTCGAACCGGAATATGGTGCCCTTGGCATTCTGCTGCAGCAGCGGACCAAAATCTGACTTATCGAAACCCGTAATGAAGGCGGAGTTGGGGCCGAATTTGGCCTCCTTGCCAATCATTTCGATGTTGAACATGGCCACTACCTGGGCCGGATCGAGCTGCTGCGAAAAGTGCCGGGCTCCGAAGCCCCCGATTTCCTCGGCCACAAACGCCACAAACAGCAGCGGCCGGGCATTGCTGTGCTGCTGCTTGAAGTATTCCGCCAGTGCCACTACCGCCGTCGTGCCGCTGGCATCGTCGTCGGCGCCATTGGCAATGGAGTCGCCGGCCACGGCGGGCAGGATGCCCAGGTGGTCGTAGTGGGCGCTGAAAACGACCTGCTCCTTTGCCCGCTCTTTATCTAGGCCCGGCAGCACGCCCACCACGTTGCGCAGCGTTACCGTGCGGATGTCGGTGGTGGCCGTCACCAGGAACTTAAGCGGGCCGGCCGGGGCGTTGCCCAGCACGAGCAGCGTGGAAAAAGGTGCCGGCTTATCCGGCCGCAGTCCGCCACGCGCCACAAAACCAGCCACCCGCTTGAACGCCGCCTTTTGCATCGTATCGACGAACACGATGGTATTGGCCTGCGGATTGAGCAGCGGCCGGATTTCCTTCAGCAAATTATCCTTAGGGCCGATGGTTACGATGCGGGGTGCCGGCTCGTCGTAGTGCATCCAGTTGAGCGTGGGTTGGCCGGAAACCAACACAAACCGTGCGGGCGGCACCACCGTCCCACCCACCGAAACCATGCGGGCCTGCGTGCGGGCCTCATACACCGGAAACGGCTGCGAGAAGCCCGGCAGGCCCGGCAACGGCTCCAACCCGATCCGCTGAAACTCGGCTGCCAGAAAATCGGCCGCCTTCTCGCCGCCGGGCTGCCCCGAGGCGCGCCCCTGCATATCATCGGCCGCCAGCGCCCGGACTACGCGCTCGACGGTAGCCGCCGCCACGCCGGGCTGGGCAGGCCGCTTAACCGGCTTTTTTTGCGCGCAAACCGAGCCGCCGGAAAGCCCGAGCAGCAAAACGAGAGCAATAGTTTTAACCATGGTGCAAAATAGAAGTCCGGACCGGATTTAACACAATTTACTCTTCCTCGCATCTACTTATTTGCCCTCTCATGCCTTGCAGCTGCTTTTCGCAGGGCGCCTAGTTCGCCTCAGCGGCGGCCAGCACGGCGGCCCACTGGGCATCCGTTTTGGCTGTACCGGCGCCGGGGGCCGCTTTCAGTGTCGAAGCCAGTTCGGGCGCGGCGGCCTGCAGCATTTTCATCGTCAGCTTCAGTGGCACCAGCGTTTTATCGGGCCGCAGCAGGTAGTACTGGTTGCCGTCCTTGATTTCATCGTAGTTGCGACTGCTGCCGTAAGCCTGATGCGAATCGCCTTTGATGAACTGCTTGGTGTAGCGCTTCAGCAGCGTGTAGCGCCCTTTATGCAGCACCTCCACATACTCGGCCTGTTGGCGGGGGTCGGGGGCCTCGGCAAAGCGGCGGAAGCGCCGGGTGCGGCCGGGCGCGAGCGGCGTGGCCGGCTCCTCAAGTTCGAAGCCCGCCACCAGCCGGTCGTTGAGTTGGAGCGAATCAGTCGGCCGGTCCAGCGGCTGCATCAGCAGCCGCTGGTTCAGCACATCAAACTTGAGGGGTACCGGAGCCAGCGGCACGTTGTTGCTCATTTTAAGCCTGGCCGGCAGCCAGCGGTTTTCCAGGTAGGGCGAGCCTACCACCGCTTCGTTGTTGCCGTGGGGGACTATTGTTGGCGCCCCCGCCACCAGGGCGTTGAGGTTGGCCTGCCCGGCCGTTCCGGCCTGGCTGAGGGCTGGCTGCTGGGCAGCAGCGCTGAGCGGCAGCAACCCGGCCAGCAGCAACATGTATCTGGATTTCATAACCGGCAGTTAAGGTGCAGACAGAAAGGCTAAAGCTACCGTTTTTCAGACTGTTATTTGGCCCTGCCAGTTCGGTAGTTAGAGCAAATTTCGAGTTCAGGAACAGGATGTAGAGACGCAACAGTTGGCGTCTCGTCGTTGCTGACGTTGTGCTACTGAACTGTTCAACGACGAGACGCCAACTGTTGCGTCTCTACCTCCTGTATGGCAACCTGAAAATTGCTCTAGTTGCACCAGACGGCAGCCCAAAACCAGGCCAGCGGGCCGCTTATTTAGCCCGGGCGCAGTCGGCAAAATCCTTCAGGTTGTTTTTGCCGATGTTCTGTCCGCCCCCGATCCCGGCAATGCGCATCGTATTGGGTTTCGACATGGCCAGCATTGTTCCGTCCTTGGCATCCATTGCCACCTGCACCATAATGCTTTCGGTGGCCGGCAGCAGCCGGATGCAGGCGTAGCGAGCGTCGCCGCTGCTCACGGCCTCCTCGATCTTGCTGCGGGGCACTACCTCGTAGGGAAAAGGATACGACTGCTTGATATCGGCAGTGGTGAGCTTGCCCTTGATATCTTCCTCGTCAATGAGCAGAATTTTCTTGCGCAGCAGCTTGCCGTTCTGCGCTATTTCGGCCCGGATATCGGAGCCGCTCCGGCCTTTGGAGCGGGCATCGAGGTACTGTTGCAGGTTGCGGAGGCTGAAAATCAGGTCGCTGGTGTAAATGGGGCCCGGGGCCAGCAGCATCTGGGCTACCCGGTCTTTGTCGCCGTTGCCCACCAGGTATATTACCATGGCCGACACCTTTTCGGCAGTGTGGTAAAACTGCGCCTGCAAGCCGGTAGTGGGCGTTCCGGCAACGTGGTTTCGCGGGCCGGTCAGGTACACATCCTGGTGCTGGAGCACGCCCTGGGGTTTGCCCTTGGCTTTGCGCAACGCCTCCAGCTCCGATTCCGGCCGGAATTCCACGCCCGGCGAGAACTGCCACATGCTGGTGGTCAGCGCCTGAATCCGGGTGTTGTAATCGGCCACGAAGCTCTTGTAGTCGGCCAGCTCCTCCGGCTTTTTCGCCAGCTTTTTCAGGATGCCGGGGTCTTCGTCGCGCAACAGTACAATAAGCGGCTGGCTTTTCACCTGGGCCACTTCTTTCGGGTTGCCCAGCCCCAGTTGGGCCCAGGCACCGCCGACACTCAGCAACAGCAAAAAGGCAAAAAAGAATAATTTTCTGATCATAAAAAAGAGTTGAAAATGAGGCAGCAAGCTACTGGTTCACGTGCAATTTTCCCAGTTCTCTATTCATATAAAACGGCGCCTGTCGCAGATAGTAGCCGCTAGCTCCGAGGGGCCGATTTGGCACCCATTTCCTGTTTTCCTGCTTTTCACCAGTCGCCTACCCGTCTCTATATAAAAACGAAAAGCGGGAGCCCGCGCCAATCCGGCGCGGGTTCCCGCTTTCGTTGCCGGCCAGTTACCGCCTCCCGGCTCAGCAGCAGCTCCCTTCGGTCCGCAGACAGCGTACTTTACAAACGGCCAAACCGGTAGCGCAGCCCCAGCGAAGCGGAAGTCGTTATCATCCGCGGAGCGCGTAAATCCATATTAACAGTCCCTTCGCCCACGGCCTCCAGGCCGGAGCTGATGCGGTAGCGCAGGCTCGGGCCCACGCTCAGCGCGTAGTTGTAGTTGTGGGAGCTGAGGTCGAAAGGGGTAGTCTGGGCCGGGGTCAGGTAGTCCGGGTTGTAGCCTTTGGCCTGGTAGGCCTGGCGGTCCACCGAAAAGCCACCCAGCGCATCGAGCTGCAGGCGGTTGCTCAGCGTCCGGGTGATGGTGTAGCGGCCGAGCGCCGTCATGGAAAGGGCACTGTTGCGGTAGTGGTTGCGGTAATTCCCAATCGGGCTGCCGTCGGGGTTGCGCGCTACACCCGCGTACGAGCCGGGGCTGGAACTATAGGCCGCGCTCAGCTGCACCGCCCAACGCGGACGCAGCTGGTAGCCCAACGTAAGCGCCAGCGGCGGCCATCTGCTGCCATCCTGCTCGCGGCTCAGCCGCTGATACCAGTTCGTATAGGCGGCAAGACCGATGTAGTATCGGCTCCCGGCCGGCTCGCTACTTTGGGCAGAACCGAGTAGCGGCATCAGGAGCGCAGCGGCACAGATGCCAGCAGTTCGAATAAGCATAAGGAAAGCGTTAAAAGGAATGAAGGGAATGATTCGACCCCGCGGCCGACCTATACCCACGAGCCGCGCAGGCCCCGTTTCGTTGCACTTATAGCGGTTTTCAGCTGAGCGTACGGTTTGAAATTCTGGCCGGCTGTAGCGCGAACTTTGTAGTTCGCGTCCCCGTGCCATTGAAGCCGCCTGGACGACGCAGGGACGTGAACTACAAAGTTCGCGCTACGTGCGCTACATGTATACTGACCTGAAAATTGCACTAGACTTCTATAAACACGCAAAACCAGGTTGTCAGCTGGTCAGGGATGAAGTGGATTCGCGCGGCAACTCCCCCGGCCCCGGTACGCAAGTTCGCCTTGGCCAGACAAAGAAGCGGGCACCTGCGCTGAACCAGCGCGGGTGCCCGCTTCTTCGTTTGACTGCCGCTTCTACCCCAGCGTCAGCACCAAATCGTCGGCGTTTACCAGCGTGCCCTCGGCCAGGTTCACGGCCTGCACGGTGGTGTCGTCGGGGGCCGTGATGGTGGTTTCCATCTTCATGGCTTCGATGATGAACAACGGTGTGTTTTTGCGCACCGGCTCGCCGCTTTTCACCAGCACCCGACTCAGCAGGCCCTGCAACGGGGCGCCCAGCTGGCGAGGGTTGGCTTTGTCGGCTTTCGTGTTGAGGATGCGCTTTACTTCCACCGACTGGTCGCGGATTTTCAGATTGCGGGTCTGGCCGTTGAGGGTGAAGAACAGCGTGCGGTTGCCGTCCTCATCTACCGGGCCGATGCTCTGCAAACCCACGATGATGCTCTTGCCGCGGGCAATTTCGATGAGCGTTTCCTGGCCCGGCTGCAAACCGTAGTAGAATACCGGCGTGGGCACCACCGACACGTCGCCGTACTGCTGGCGGAAGTCCCAATACTGCTCGAACACCTTGGGGTAGAGCAGCCACGAGAGGACGTCGGTAAACTTGCCCTCGGCCTCGAACTTCTCCTTGAAATTGGCCTGCTCCTGCTCGAAATCAATGGGGGCCAGGTGCTCGTTGGGCCGGTCGGTGAAGGCAGGTTCTCCTTTCAGCACCACCGCCTGCACATCGGCGGGCCAGCCGCCTTCGGGCTGGCCAATGTCGCCGCGGAACAGCTGCCGCACCGACTCGGGGAAGTTGAGCGTGTCGCCCTTTTCCAGCACGTCGGCCGTGGTCAGGTCGTTGGACACCAGGAACAAAGCCATGTCGCCCACCACTTTCGACGAGGGCGTTACTTTTACGATGTCGCCAAACAGTTGGTTGACGTCGGCGAAGGTGGTTTTTACGGTTTCAAACTTATCGAGCAAACCCAGAGCCTGGGCCTGGGGGCGCAGGTTGGAGTACTGCCCGCCCGGAATTTCGTGCTGGAACACCTCCGAAGTACCCGCCTTGAGGCCCGATTCGAAGGGGTAGTAGTATTCGCGCACCGTTTCCCAGTAGGTCGAAAATTCGTTGAGCGAGAGTTGGTTGAACTCGCGGTGCCGGGGCTGGCCGCGCAGCATCTCCACCACCGAGTTGAAGTTGGGCTGCGAGGTCAGGCCCGAGAGCGAGCCCAGCGCTACGTCAATCACGTTTACGCCGGCTTCCACGGCCTTGAGGTAGGTGGCCGGCTGCAGGCTGCTGGTGTCGTGGGTGTGCAGGTGGATGGGCAGGCTGATGGTGTCGCGCAGAGCGGTAATGAGCTCCTGGGCGGCGTAGGGCTTCAGCAGGCCGGCCATGTCCTTGATGCAGAGAATGTGCGCCCCGGCGTCCTCAATCTGGCGGGCCAGGCGCAGGTAGTACTGCAGGTTGTACTTCTGGTGGCGGCTCACGTCGAGCAGGTCGCCGGTGTAGCAGATGCTGGCCTCGGCGAGCCGGTCGGTTTTGTTGCGCACGAAGCCAATGCAGGCCTCCATGCCCGGCATCCAGTTCAGCGAGTCGAAAATGCGGAACACGTCGATGCCGGTTTCGGCGGCCTGCTGCACGAACCGCTCGGTGAGGTTATCGGGGTAAGCCTTGTAGCCCACGCCGTTGGCCCCGCGAATCAGCATTTGCAGCAGAATGTTGGGCACGGCGGCGCGCAGCTTGGCCAGCCGCTCCCAGGGGTCTTCGTGCAGAAAGCGCAGCGCCACATCGAACGTGGCCCCGCCCCAGCACTCCAGCGAGAAGGTTTGTGGATGCTCGTGGGCGTAGCGGCTGGCCACTTTCAGCATATCAAACGTGCGCATGCGGGTGGCCAGCAAACTCTGGTGGGCGTCGCGCAGCGTGGTGTCGGTGTAGTGGATCTGCGGGTCGGCGCGCAGCCACTTGGAGAACCCCTCGGGGCCCAGCTCGGTGAGCAGCTGCTTGGTGCCGGCCGGCGGCGGGCCTGTGAGGTCCGATTCGGGCAGGCGGGGCTTGCGCAGCTCCTTTTTGGGGTCGACGCTGCCCGCGACATCGGCGTGGCCGTTCACGCTCACATCACCCAGAAAGCGCAGGATGCGGGTGGCCCGGTCGCGGCGCTGCTGAAAGCGGAACAGCTCGGGGTGGTCCTTGATGAAGTCGACGTTAGCTTCGCCAGCCATGAACACCGGGTGGGCAATGATGTTCTGCAGGAACTGGATGTTGGTGCTCACCCCGCGCACCCGGAACTCGTCGAGGGTGCGGGCCATCTTCTGAGCCGCGTCGGCCAGCGTGGGCGCCTGGGTCGACACCTTTACTAATAGCGAATCGAAAAACGGCGACACGCGCACGCCGCTGTACACCGAGCCCTGGTCGAGACGGATGCCGAAGCCGCCGGCCGAGCGGTAGGCCGTGATGGTGCCGTAATCGGGCTTGAAATCCTGCTCGGGGTTTTCGGTGGTGATGCGGCACTGGATGGCGTAGCCGTTTTTCATCGGCACCACATCGGGTCCCAGGTTGATTTCGGGGCTGTCGAGCCGGTAGCCGGCAGCCACGTAGAGCTGGGTTTTAATCAGGTCGACGCCCGTAATCATCTCCGTGACGGTGTGCTCAACCTGGATGCGCGGGTTCACCTCGATGAAGTAGATGCGGTTGATCTCGGGGTTCACCAGGAACTCGACGGTGCCCACGTTGTTGTAGCCCACGGCCCGGCCCAGGCGCAAGGCGTACTCGTAGAGTTGCTCACGCATTTCGGGCGTCAGGTGCAGCGAGGGGGCCACTTCCACCACCTTCTGATAGCGGCGCTGCACCGAGCAGTCGCGCTCGTAGAGGTGGGTCAGGCCGCCGTGGTTGTCGGCCACCAGCTGCACCTCAATGTGCTTGGGCTGCTCCACGAACCGCTCCAGAAACACGGTATCGTCGCCGAAGGCCTTCAGCGCCTCGTTGCGGGCCTCGAAAAAGCCGCGCTCCAGCTGCTCATCGTCGCGGATGACGCGCATGCCCCGTCCGCCGCCGCCGCTGGCCGCCTTCAGCATTACGGGGTAGCCAATGCGGTGGGCCTCGGTCAGGGCCACTTCTAGGTCGGTCAGGTCCTGCTCGCTGCTCTCGATGATGGGCACGCCGCACTCCACGGCCACCCGTTTGGCGGCCACCTTGTCGCCCAGCGCCTCCATCACCTCGGGCCGGGGCCCCACGAAAATCAGGCCCTCCTCGCGGCAGCGGCGGGCCAGCGTGGCGTTTTCGCTCAGGAAGCCGTAGCCGGGGTGGATGGCGTCGACCTGGTTTTCCTTGGCCGTGCGGATGATGCCTTCAATGTCGAGGTAGGGCTTGAGCGGGTCGTCGTCGCGGCCCACCTGGTAGGCCTCGTCGGCCTTATAGCGGTGCAGCGAGTAGCGGTCTTCGTAGGTGTAGATGGCCACAGTGCGGATGCCCAGCTCGGTGGCGGCCCGCAGCACGCGGATGGCAATTTCGCCACGGTTGGCGACCAGTAAACGACGGATATTCATGCGGGAGGAAGGAGTGAAAGACACGAAGGAAGATGCCGCAAGCTACGGAAGGCGACGCAAAAACGTTAGCGAATATTTGCTGACAGCGAAATTTTGATAGCACCCTACGAGTGCATTCCACAGAACAGGCTTGCTTTCACCACTGACTACCAATTACTTCATCTAACAGCGCTCTACTTCATCAACACCCGCAAACTCAGCCGGCGGTTCATGGCGCGGCCGGCGGCGGTTTCGTTGGAGGCCAGCGGGTAGTTGGGGCCATAGCCGCGGGCTTCGAGCCGACTCGGGCTCACGCCCATTTCTACCAGCGCGGTCCAGGCGGTGCGGGCGCGGGCTTCGCTTAGCTGGCGGTTCATCTGGTAAGTGCCCACGCTATCGGTGTAGCCGCCTATTTTGAGGCGGGCCTGGGGGTAGCTCTGCATCATCAGGGCAATGTTTTTCAGCTGATTCCTCGATTCGGGCGTGAGCGTGGCCTGGCCGGTCATAAAAAACACCCGGTCGAAGCTGATCCAGCCCCGGGTGCGGTCCACGGTGTCTACCTGCTGGCGGGGGCTGCTCAGGAACTGGTAGAGCTGGCTTTCAGTCGACTGGCGGCCCACGTTGCGCACCTGCTGGCCCTTGGGCAACTGTAGCGTAATGGGCGGGCCGGTATGGTAAATGTAGTAGCTCGATTTTACGTCGTAGTGGCCCTCGACGGCAGGTGGCGCAATGCTGCCCGCCCGCCGACTACCCGGCTGATAGGCCGTCCGGCCCCTGGCGGCCGCTCCACCTGCCCGGCCCGCCCCGGCCGGTGGGGCAACTGCTGGTAGCGCCGCAACCGGCTGCGGCGCGGTGGTAGCCGCCGCCGGAACTGCTGCTGGCCGGGGCCGGCTGGCTGCTGCACGGGTGGGTGGTACGGCCGGGGCGCTTGGCGGTAGGGCCGCAGTGGCGGCTTCGCCCGGCGGGATGATGCGGCACTGCTGAATATAGGTCAGGTAGTCGCGGTTGGGGGTTTGGTTGGGGCCTTTTTCCTCGGGAAAGAGCACGAACGTACCGTTGGCCGTTTTGCCGGCCAGCAGGAAGATGTTTTCGATTTTCTGGGGCTGAAAACCGGTCTGGCTGACCTGCAGCGAATAGGGGCCGCCCACTACCAGCCCTTTGAACGCGAAGTTGCCGGCCTCATCGGTGGTGGTCGTCGTGCGGGTTTGGGTGGGCCCGTATACCACCAGCACGGCCGCCTTTTCGAGGGCCTGGTTGTTGGGCGCCATCACGTTGCCCACAATACCTACCAGTTCCTGGGCAACGCCGGGTACCACTGGGCTGAGCAAAACCACCAGTAACAGCAGCAGAAAAGCGGAAAAGCGTTTCATAACAAAGAGGAGTTAAAGTCGGAGATAAGCCAAGTCATGCTCCAATTTAGGCACTACATTGGAGCATCGACATCAAAATACAAAATTATTTCTCTCTTTAGTTATATATAAAATCAGCCATGTAATCCAGCGGAAGCCAACCTGCCGGCAGTGGCAGGAAACCTTCCCTGGGCAGGCTAGTTTTCTGGCCGTACCTCTCACCTAACTTCCCACGCATGGAATTCGCGGACAAGAACATTCTCATCATTGGCGCCTCCTCGGGGATTGGCCTAGCCACGGCCCAACTGCTGAGCAAGCTCAACGCCCACCTCTACACCGCCTCGCGCACCCACTCACCCGAGCTGGCCGAGTTGAATACCACGTTCATAGAACTCGACGTAACGCAGCCGCTGGGCACCGCCCTCGACGCTCTGCCCGAGGTGCTGCACGGCGTAGTGTACTGCCCCGGCTCCATCAAGCTGCGGCCCTTCGAGCGGATTCCGGTAGCTGATTTCCAGGCCGATTTTCAGCTGAACGTGTTGGGGGCGGTGCAGATATTGCAAGCCTGCATGAAGCGGCTGAAGAAGGCCGATGGCGCCTCGGTGGTGCTGTTCAGCACCGTGGCGGCCGATACGGGCATGTCGTTCCATGCCAGCATTGCCACGGCCAAGGCCGCCGTGGAGGGCCTGACCCGCGCGCTGGCCGCCGAGTACGCCGCCAGTAACATCCGCGTGAATTGCGTGGCACCTTCGCTCACCGATACGCCCCTGGCTGCCGCCCTGCTCAACACGCCCGAAAAGCAGGAGGCCAGCGCCAAGCGCCACCCCCTGCAACGCATCGGCCAGCCCCAGGATTTAGCCTACATGACTTCCTTTTTGCTCTCCGACCACGGCTCCTTCATCACCGGCCAGGTGCTGCCCGTTGATGGCGGCATGGGCCGACTGAAGTAAGCTTTAGACATGAGACAGTGAGACATGAGAAGGGAGACTACGTATGGAGGGCCATTCAACCCCAACTGTCTTCTGTCTCCTGTCTCACTGTCTCACCTCTCCCGCATGAAAATCGTTCTTTTCTGGCACCGCCGCGACCTGCGCACCCACGACAATGCCGGCCTGGCGGCGGCCCTGCAAAGCGGCTACCCGGTGCTGACGCTGTTCATCTACGACCGCGAAATCCTGGATTTGCTGCCCTCCCGCCAGGATGCCCGCGTCACGTTCATCTATGACCAGGTAGAACGCCTGGGCCGCGAAACGGCGGCTGCCGGGGGTACGTTTCTGGCATTCTACGGCCGGCCGCTGGAGGTTTTCGGGCAGCTACTGAGTCAGCATGAAGTGGCTGCCATTTACACCAACGAGGACTACGAGCCCTACGCCGCCGAGCGCGACGGGGCCGTGGCCGTCCTGGCTCACGAGCGTGGGGCCGAATTCAAGGCATTCAAGGACCAGGTGATATTTGCCAAAAATGAGCTGCTGGGCAAGTCGGGCAAACCGGCCCGCACCTTCGGCTCCTACCGCAAAGCCTGGCTGGAAAAGGCGCAGGACGAGCATTTCCAGCCGTACCCGTCCGCCGACCTGCTCACGGCCGGGCACCTGCAGGCCCTGCCCAACGCGCCCGCCCGCCCCTCGCTGGCCGACATGGGCTTTGCGCGCTACGAGCAGTTTGTACCCGCCGCCGAGCTGCCGGCCGAAGACCTCGTGCGCAACTACCACGAAACCCGCAACCGGCCCGGCCTCGTCAACAGCAGCACCCGCCGCTCGGTACACCTGCGCTTCGGTACGCTGAGCGTGCGCGAGCTGATGCGCCAGGCCCGGGAGCTTAACCCCAAGCTGCTGGCCGAACTGGTGTGGCGCGACTACTTCATGATGTTGCTCTGGCACTACCCCGGCACGGCCACCGAGAGTTTCGATGTGCGCCTGCGCCAGGTGCCCTACCGCAACAACGAGGATGAATTCGCGGCCTGGTGCGCGGGCCAGACGGGCTATCCGCTCGTCGATGCCGGCATGCGCGAGCTGAACGCCACCGGCTACCTGCCCAACCGGGCCCGCATTGCCACGGCCGGCTTCCTGGTCAAGCACCTGCTCATCGACTGGCGCTGGGGCGACCGGTACTTTGCCGACCACCTGCTCGACTACGACATGAGCCAGAACGTGGGCAACTGGCAATGGATGGCCGGCACCGGCGTAGTGGCCGCGCCCTGGTTCCGGGTGTACAGTCCGCAAAGCCAGCTCGAAACTTACGACCCCGACCTGGCCTACGTGAAGCAGTGGGTGCCCGAATACGGCACTGCCGCCTACCCCGCCCCCATCGTCGACCACAAGTTTGCCCGGCAGCGGGCCATTGACACCCTGCGGGCCGCGTACCGGGCGGCGGGTTAGATGAATGTGAGAAATGTGGAGAATGTGAAAATGTGGCTGTTCGGGAAGCTGTAAGACCAAAATCCCGAACAGCCACATTTTCACATTCTTCCCATCTCACCCATTATTTTCCTGGCGAAACCCTACTGTAAGGCTCCTTGTTATAACCCCGATATGAAACAGCCTACTACCGCCGCACCCGATGCGGCCACGCCTAAAATCCGCATCAAGCAGGCCTACCTCGATTACGTGCTGAAGAAGGGCCAGCCGCCTCAGTCGGTGTACAAACTCACCCAGAAGCTGGGCCTGCCCGAGCAGGAGTTCTACCGGGTGTACGCCAACTTCGACGCCATCGACCGCGAAATCTGGGCCGACTTCGGCCGCGAGGCCCGCGAAACGGCCGCCCGCGAGCCGGTTTGGGAGCAGTACGGGGCCCGCGAAAAGCTGCTGGGCTTCTACTACACCCTGATTGAGATTCTCAAGCGCAACCGCAGCTACGCCCTGCAAAGCGTCCGCCGCTCCTTCGAGCGCCGCCCCATGCCCGGCTTCACGCCGCGTGTACTCGACGATTTCCGCCAGGATTTCGAGGAGTTCGTGGAAGAAATCCTGCGCGAAGGCCGCCGCACCGACGAAGTAGCCAGCCGCAAGCTGGTGCAGGATGGCTACCCTCGCTTCTTCTGGCAGCAGGTGCTGTTCGTGCTCGGCTTCTTCGCCAAAGACGACACCGTGGATTTCGAGCGCACCGACGCCGCCATCGAAAAAGCCGTCACGCTCAGCTTCGACCTTGTGGGCCGCAACACCCTCGACTCGGCCGTGGATTTCGTGCGCTTCCTGCTGCATGGCCGCCGGCACCGGCGGTAGTTGTCAGTTGTCAGTTGATAGAACGTCATTCAGAGCGGAGCGAAGAATCTCGCGTGCCAAAGTAATCCTGACGTAAGGAATTACCATCGCACGCGAGATTCTTCGCTTCGCTCTGAATGACGTTCTGTTTCGTTAGTACCATCCTCATATACCCTTCCCGGATGTCCGATACTCCTGCCAAATCCCTCACCTCGCTGCCCACCACCAAAGTGGCGCGGGCGGCGCGGTTCGCCAAAACCGGCCTCAACGTGGGGGCCAACTATGTGAAGCACTACGCCAGGCGGGCCGTGGGCGCCGACAGCCCGATGGCCGATTTGCACGCGGCCAACGCGGCCGAGCTGTACGGTACGCTCAGCGAGATGAAGGGCTCGGTGCTGAAGGTAGCCCAGATGCTGGCGATGGAGAAAAACCTGCTGCCCACCGCCTACGCCGACCAGTTTGCCCAGGCCCAGTACCAGACCCCGCCCCTGTCGGGCCCGCTGGTGGTCAAGGTCTTTCGGGATGCGTTTGGCAAGTCGCCGTTTGAGGTGTTTGATGAGTTTGACCGGCAGGCCCGGCAGGCCGCCAGCATCGGGCAGGTTCATCTGGCCCGCAAGGATGGGCTGGAGCTGGCCGTGAAGGTGCAGTACCCCGGCGTGGCCGACAGCATCCGCTCCGACATCCGGCTCGTGAAACCTATTGCCCTGCGCGTGCTGGGGCTCGATGAGGCCACCGTGCGGCCCTACATGCAGGAGGTGGAAACCCGGCTCATCGAGGAAACCGACTACGCGCTGGAGCTGCGCCGGGGCCAGGAAATTGCCGCCGCCTGCGCCAGCCTGGCCCATTTACAGTTCCCGCGCTACTACCCCGAGCTGTCGTCGGCCCGCATCCTAACCATGGACTGGCTGCCCGGCCAGCACCTGCGCGAGTTCCTGCTGACCGAGCCCAGCCAGCAAGTGCGCAACCAGCTGGGCCAGGCGCTCTGGGACTTCTACATGTTCCAGCTCAACGAGCTGCGCCGGGTACACGCCGACCCGCACCCCGGCAACTTCCTGCTCCGCCCCGACGACGGCGGCACCGTGGGCGTGCTCGATTTCGGCTGCGTGAAGGAAATTCCCGAAGACGTACACCGCCTCTTCAACGATCTGCTGGCCCCCGCAACCCTCTCCGACCCGGCCCGGCTGGCCGCTTTGCTCACCGAAGGCGGCGTGCTGCACGCCGACGACCCGGCCAGCCGCCGCGACTTCTACGTGCAAACCATGCAGGCCTCGCTGGAGCTGGTGGGTCGCCCGTTCCGGGAACCTACCTTCGACTTCGGCGACCCCAGCTACATGCAGGCCCTCTACGCCCTCGGCGACGGCCTGCTGCAGGAGCCCGAGTTGCGCCAGCAGCGGGAGCCCCGCGGTTCCGAGCATTTTATCTACCTCAACCGCACCTACGTAGGCCTGTACGCCTTGCTTACCGAACTCAAGGCCAGCATCCGTACCCAGCCCGAATAACAACGGCGCCGAAACTAATTTTCCGACTTTGAGTTAATGCAGCCCCGGCTTACCTGTGTAGTTACACGGATAGGCCGGGGCTGTCCTCTTGCCCCACCATTTCTCTATCCATGAAAAAGTTCTGGACCCTCTGCGCCGCGCTGCTGAGCGTAGTTTCCGTGGCCTCGGCCCAAACCACCATGAGCTGCTGCGCCAAACCGGCCGCCGGCCCCAACGCCACCGAAACCTTCGCCATGCTGGCTTCCAACGAGGATTTCTCGGGCAGCCACGATGCGCCCCTGCCTTTCCGCTACGCCGGCGGCGGCGAGATGGTAGAGTTCAGGACCCCCGACGGCGGCACGAGCAAGGCCTTCGAAATCAAAAGCAACACTCGCTCCGACAAGTACCTGTTCGTCATCCATGAGTGGTGGGGCCTCAACGATTACATCAAGCAGGAAGCCGCCCGCTTTGCCCGGGAGCTGCCCGGCACCAACGTCATTGCCCTCGACCTCTACGACGGCCAGGTAGCCACCTCGGCCGACGAGGCCGGCAAGCTCATGCAGGCCGTGAAAACCGCCCGGGCCGAGGCCATCATCAAGGGTGCGCTGCTGCACGCCGGCCCCCGGTCCCGGGTGGCCAGCATCGGCTGGTGCTTCGGCGGCGGCTGGAGTTTGCAAACGGCCCTGCTGGCCGGCAAGCAGGCGGTGGGCTGCATCGTTTACTATGGCATGCCCGAAAAGGACGTGGCTAAGCTCAAAACCCTGAACACCGACGTGCTGATGATATTTCCCAAGCAGGATAAGTGGATTAATCAGGAGGTAGTAACCGAATTCGAGAAGAACATGAAAGCGGCCAACAAGGGCCTCACCGTGAAAGCCTACGACGCCGACCACGCCTTCGCCAACCCCTCCAACCCCAAATACAAGAAAGATATGGCCGAAGACGCCCACGCCGCCTCGGTAGCCTACCTGAAAAAGCACCTTCAACTGACCACGGATTAGCACGGATTTTAGCGGATTTCACGGATTTTGTAGCCGGCTGCGAACAGGACTCTACTTTGCGTGTAGCCGTAGAACCCGTAGTCTTAACCACAAAAGGCTGCCTCAATGAGGCAGCCTTTCTTTTTCCGTTTCGGCGGAAAGAGCAGGCGCGCATTCTGGTGTGCGAGTGCGCAAATGATTATCTTTCACCACTCGCTTTTCACTTGCTTTCTACTTGTATCGACCTCAATGGATACCACTGTTTCGCCCGTGCAGCGGCTGCTCGATGAGTATGCCGAGAGCCACCAGAACCCGACCAACAAGCTCGTGCATTGGGTGTGCGTGCCGTTGATTATGTTCGCTATTCTGGGGCTGCTGTGGGCGGTGCCGGTGCCGGCGGGGGTGCGGGCTATCAGTCCGTGGCTGAACTGGGCCACGCTGGCGATGGTGCTGGCGGTGGGGTATTACGTGCGGCTGTCGGGGCGGCTGGCGGCGGGCATGGTGCTGGTGTGGCTGGTGATGGCGCTGGGCTTGCGGCTGGTGCAGGCCCAGGCCGCGCTGCCGCTGTGGGCCGTGTGCCTCATTGTGTTCGTGCTGGCCTGGATCGGGCAGTTCTGGGGCCACAAGGTGGAGGGCAAGAAGCCGTCGTTCCTCAAGGACCTGCAATTTCTACTTATCGGCCCGCTCTGGCTGCTGCACTTCGTGTACCGGCGCCTGGGCTGGCGGTATTAGGTGAGCTGGTGAGCTAGTGAAATGGTGAGTTGATGTTTCAGGGGCCTGGCGGCACAAGTCGCGCAGTCAGGTCCAGCGAACATCAACTCACTATTTCACTAGCTCACTATTTCACCATCTCATCCAAAGCGGCCAGGCTTTCCGGCAACTGCGCCATGTGGTCGAGAACGAAGTAGAGGTCCTGGAATTTGTCCTTCTCAAAGGGCGTATCCAGTACGCCCCGCAGGCTGAAGGGCAGGCGCGTGGGTTGCTCGCCGAGGCTGAACTTGACCTCGCCGTGCGACGAGAGCAGGCCCGCCCCGTAAATGCGCAGGCCCTCGGGCTGCTGAATCAGGCCGAATTCGGCGGTGAACCAGTACAGGCGCGTGAATAGTTCGAGCGCGCCGGGCTGCTGGCGGTGCTGCACGGCTGCCGCGCCCAACTCCTGCAGGAACGCCGCGAAACCCGGGTCCGTCAATAGCGGCACGTGGCCGAATACGTCGTGGAACATATCGGGCTCCTCCAGGTAATCGAGCTGGGCCAGCGTGCGCAGCCAGGTGGTGGCCGGAAATTTGCGCTCGGCCAGCAGCCCGAAAAATACCGCGTCGTCTACAATGCCGGGCACTACCACCAGTTCCCAGCCCGTTAGTTCGCGCAGGCGCGGGTTTACTTCGCCAAAGTCGGGAATGGCGTCGCGGGTAAAGCCGACCTGGCGCACGCCTTCCAGAAACGCATCGGCGGCGCGGCCGGGCAGCAGTTCCATCTGTCTATCGAAGAGCAGCTGCCACACGTGCTGGTCGGCGGCGGTGTAACGGGCATATTCCTGGCGGAGCAGGGGCTGGGGGGCGGCAGTTTCGAGAACCGTGTTCATCAGTAGAAGAGAAAAGAGGGAAAAAGAAAAGGCCTGCCCCCGCACGAAGCGGAAGCAGGCCTGACAAGACGTTGGAAGAGGATTTGCTACTCCTGGTTCCGGCACGCCGCCGCCGCTCCGCTCCCTTGCGGGGCGTAATAGGCATAAGCATAATAGCGGGAGGTGAAGCGGGTCATCGGGAGCAAATGTAGCCCGGCAGAGTTGGAAAACAAGTCGGCTGGCCGGGATGCCGGCATTTTATACGGTACCGCAAAAGCCTTACCGCGAAATGGAGTTAGCGCGGTACAGCTCGTTCTTAATCCGCCACCAGCACCGGCCGGGGCGTGGCGGCCAGTACGGCGGCCAGGTCGGCTACGCTTTCAGTGAGCTGCTCCCAGCTACTGAGCTCGAAGTAGCAGTCCTGCAAATGTGCTTCGCTGTAGGGCGTATCGAGCACGGCGGCCAGCTCGAAGGGCTGCCGCGGGGCCACCTCCGACAAGTAGTGGTGGATTTCGCCCGACGACGAGAGCAGCCCGGCCCCGAACAGGCAGGTTTTACCCTCCTCATGCACCAGCCCGAACTGCACCGCGAAACCATAGAGCCGCTCCAGCCGCTGTAGTGCCGCCGCATCGTGCAGGTGCCGCGTGGCCACATGACCGAGGAATTGCAGGAAATCGGCGAAGGCCGAATCCATCAGCAGCGGCACGTGGCCGAATACGCCGTGGAACAGGTCGGGCTCCTCGATGAAATCGAACTGCGCCATGCTCCGGATCCAGACCGTGGCCGGGAACCGGCGCCGGGCCAGCAGGCCGTAGAAATCGGCGTCGTTGAGCGCGCCGGCGACGGGCTCCAGCTGCCAGCCGGTGGCCTGCTGAAGCCGCTGGCTTACCTCGTTGAAATCGGGCAGGGCGTGGCGGTGCAGCCCGGAGGCGCGCAGGCCCTGCCAGAAAGCCCCGCAGGCCCGCTTGTGCAGCAGGGCCGTCTGGCGGTCAAACAATACTTTCCATACCAAATGGTCCTGGGCCGAGTACTGGTCGTAGTGTTGCTGAAGCATGGCAAAAGGCATAAAAAAAAGGCCCGTTTCCTGTCGGAAGCGGGCCTTGCTGAGGTTCAGAGGAGGAGGATGTTCAGTTTCCCTACCTATTGCACCGGCCACGCCGCCCACTACCATACTGCATATTGCAGACGATAATCGACATAAAGCGCGTGGTGGTCAGGTTGAACATGGTAGGACAAATATAGAACTATATTTTTCTGATGCTATTCTTTTTTTTTATTGTTCGTTTTTCGGCCGTTCTCAGCGACAAACCAAAGAATGGCAAAAGAACGCAGCCGTATTGCCTGTCAACGAAAAACGGCCAGCTACTCCAGCTCCTGCCGCAGGGCGTACACCCGGCGAAGGTTGCGAATCAGGCGGGCCGACTCATCAAAGTTGAGCGTCTGGGCGCCGTCGGAAGCGGCTTTTTCGGGCGTCTCGTGAGTTTCGTAGATGATGCCGTCGGCGCCGGCCATTACGCCGGCCAGGGCCATGGCGGCCACGTGCTCGCGCAGGCCGATGCCGTGCGAGGGGTCGACGATGACAGGCAGGTGGGTTTTCTCCTTGAGAATGGGCACCGCATTCAAATCCAGCGTATTACGCGAGGCCGTTTCGAAGGTCCGGATGCCTCGCTCGCAGAGAATCAGCTTCTCGTTGCCGCCCGAAAACACGTACTCGGCCGACGACAGCAGTTCCTCCAGCGTGCCCGAAATGCCGCGCTTGATCATCACCGGCTTATCGACGCCGCCCAGCGCATCGAGCAGGTTGAAGTTCTGGGTGTTGCGGGCGCCCACCTGAAACACATCCACGTAGTCGTGCATCTCCTCTACCTGCGACACCTGCATCACTTCGGTCACGATTTTGATGCCCCGCGCCCGCGCCAGCTGGTGAAACAGCCGCAGCCCCTCCATGCCCAGGCCCCGGAACGAGTAGGGCGAGGAGCGCGGCTTGAACACGCCCCCGCGCATAATGCGCACGTCGTTATCGACGAGATGCTGCAACACGCTTTCCATCTGGGCCTCGCTCTCGATGCTGCACGGGCCGGCGGCCAGCGTGAGTGTGCCCTCCCCGATGCGCACCCCGTCGCCGAGGTCGAGCACGGTGGGGCGCACGCGCCACTTGCGGCTCACCAGCTTGTAGTCGTCCGACACGCGGTGGATGTCCTGCACGCCGGGCAGCTGGCCAAGGCTGCGCAGGTCGATTTCGGCCTTGCCAATGGCTACCAGGTAATGGGCCCGCTGGGTTTTCACCTCGGTGGACTTGTATTTCAGGGCCTGAATGCGGGCTTCAATCTCCTGCTGGTTCTGCGCGGAAATCTGGGGGTCGAGTTGGATTATCATGTTTTTATGTGGGTTCCCGCAGAGGCGCGCAGAGGGTTTCGCAGAGGTTCGCTGAGCTGTTCTGCGAACCTCTGCGAAACCCTCTGCGCGCCTCTGCGGGAAATGTTACTGAACGATAGAAGAAACAAAAGCGGCGGCGGCGGCCGGGGCATCCTCGGCGCCTTCCAGGGCCCGAATCAGGGCCGAGCCGATGATGGCACCCTCGGCGTGCTGGCAAGCCTGCTCGAACGACTGTTTATCCGAAATGCCGAAGCCCACGAGGCGCGGGTTGCGCAGGTTCATGGCCTCAATCCGCTCGAAATAGGCTTCCTGCACGCCCTTGGCCTGAGTGTTGGCCCCGCCCGTGGTGCCGGGGCCCGACACGAGGTAAAGAAACGAATCGGTCAGCTCGTCGATGCGGCGAATGCGTTCGGGGGCGGTTTGGGGCGTGATGAGGAACACCGGCCGCAGGTTGTGGCTCCGGAAGATGTCCTGGTACTCGGCCACGTAATCGTCCAGCGGCAGGTCGGGCAGGATTACCCCATCGACGCCGGCGCCGGCAGCTTCACGGCAGAAGTTTTCCACCCCGAACTGCATCACCGGGTTCAGGTAGCCCATGAGCAGAATGGGCGTGTCCGGCACCTGCTCGCGCACGCCTTGCAGCTGCCCGAACAGTACCCGCATGTTCATGCCGTTATGCAGGGCCACGGTGCTGCTGGCCTGAATCACCGGGCCGTCGGCCAGCGGGTCGGAAAACGGCATCCCGATTTCGATGAGGTCGGCGCCGGCTTCGGCGAGGGCCTTGAGAATGGGCACCGTGCTTTCAAGCTGCGGGTAGCCGGCCGTGAAGTAGATGTTGAGCAGTTTTTTATCCTGCTGGAAGGCGTTCTGGATTCGGTTCATGGGTTGAGCTGAATGGCATCCTGAGCTTGCGAAGGACCTATACAGAGGCTGTTATCTGATGTTGGCTTCTGTATAGGTCCTTCGCAAGCTCAGGATGACAGGCGTTTACATCAGGTCCTGCTGGATGTAGGTTTCCAGGTCTTTGTCGCCGCGGCCCGAGAGGTTCACGACCACCACATCGTCGGGGCCGGCGCCGAGCTGGTCGAGCACGGCCAGCGCGTGGGCGGTTTCCAGGGCCGGGATGATGCCTTCGAGGCGGCTGCACTCCACCACGGCTTTCAGCGCGTCATCATCCGTGACGCTGATGAAGCGGGCCCGTTTGGAATCGGCCAAAAAGGCGTGCAGCGGCCCGATGCCGGGGTAGTCGAGGCCGGCCGAGAGCGAGTAGGGCTCGGTTATCTGGCCATCCTCATCTTGCATGAGCAGCGTGCGCGAGCCGTGAATAATGCCCGGCTTGCCCAGTACCGACGTCGCCGCCGAGTGGCCCGAATGCACGCCGTGCCCGGCCGCTTCCACGGCCACCAGCTGCACCTCGGGGTCTTCCAGAAAATGGTAGAACGCGCCGGCCGCGTTCGAGCCGCCACCCACGCAGGCCACCACGTACTGCGGCAGCTCGGAGCCGGTTTGTTCGAGCAGCTGCTTGCGCATCTCCTCGCTGATAACGGCCTGGAGGCGGGCCACCAGATCGGGGTACGGGTGCGGGCCGACCACTGAGCCGATGATGTAGTGGGTGTCGACGGGGTTGGAAATCCAGTCGCGGATGGCCTCGTTGGTGGCGTCTTTCAGGGTTTTGCTGCCGCTGCTGGCGGGCCGCACTTCGGCGCCCAGCAGGCGCATGCGGTACACGTTGGGCTTCTGGCGCTCCATGTCAACTTCGCCCATGTACACGATGCACTCCATGCCCATCAGGGCGCACACGGTGGCCGTGGCCACGCCGTGCTGGCCGGCGCCGGTTTCGGCAATGATGCGGGTTTTACCCAGCCGCCGGGCCAGCAGAATCTGGCCCACCGTATTGTTGACCTTGTGGGCGCCAGTGTGGCAGAGGTCTTCGCGCTTTAAAAACACGCGGGTATTGTAGCGCGCCGACAGCCGCTTAGCCTCGAACAGCGGCGTGGGCCGGCCCACGTAGTCGCGCAGCAGCTGCTGGTACTCCTGCTGAAACGCCGGGTCGGCCAGAATAGTCAGGTATTGCTGGCGCAGCTCCTCCACGTTGGGATAGAGCATTTCGGGGATGAACGCGCCGCCAAACTGGCCGTAGTAGCCGCGCTCGGTGGGTTGCTGGTAGGTGGGAACAGTCATTTTTAGGAGCTGGTAGCTTTTAGCTGGTGGCTGATAGCTTTTCGTTGAGGAAACGATGTTCTGATGGAGCGTAAACAGGAAACAACTGGGGGCGGCAAACGGACCGGAACCGGTAGAAATCAGCCCTGCAATTCGGTGAAAAACTCGCGCAGCCGGTCCGCATCTTTCAGGGCGGGCGCGATTTCGAAGCCGCTGTTTACATCGAGCCCGTAGAGGCCCGGCAGGTCCAGCCGGGCCAGCTCGGCGGCCATGCCCGGGCCGATGCCGCCGGCCAGCAGGTAAGGCACCGGCAGGTTGTAGCGGCGCAGCAGCTCCCAGCTAAAGCGGGTGCCGTTGCCGCCCGGCTGGGGTCCGGCCGCATCGAACAGGAAGTAGTCGCAGAACGGCACGTAGGGCTCCAGGGCCGCGAAATCTACCGCGTCGGCCACCGCAAAGGCCTTGATGACGCCCACGTCGTTGGCGCGGAGCGCGGCGCACTGGGCGGGTGGCTCGGCACCGTGCAGCTGCACCAGATCGAGGCCGTAGCGCCGCACCTGCTGCATAATTTCGGCCACGCTCTGATCAACGAACACGCCCACTTTGCGCACGCCCGCGGGCAGGCTCCGCAGCAGCTCGCCGCTCAGCTCCTCGCCCACGAACCGTTTCGATTTCGGCGTGAAGATAAACCCCAGAAAGTCGGGCTCCAGGCCCGCTACTTCCAGGATATTTTCGGCCTGCCGCAGGCCGCAGACTTTCAGGCGAAGATGGGTGGCATTTGGCATACGCAGGGAGTTTGCAAAGCCAAACGGCGAAGCGGGCGCGATGTTCATAGTTCCGGCCATACCCCTACAGCTGCTGCACTAGCGCGGCGCAGGCCTGCTCGGGCCGGGCGTGGCGCATAAAGGCCTCCCCCATCAGAAAGCCCCGATAGCCCACCTCGCGCAGGTTTTTAATGTCAGCGGCCGAGTTCAGGCCGCTTTCCGTCACCTTCACGTACTCGTCGGGAATCTGGCGGGCCAACTCGCCCGAGGTGTCGAGGCTCACGGCGAAATCGTGCAGGTTACGGTTGTTCACGCCCACCAGGCTCACGGCGTCGGGATGCAGCGTGTCGGTCAGCTCGGCTTCGTTGTGGATTTCGAGCAGCACTTCCATTCCCAGGCTTTTGGCCAGCCGGCCCAGGCGCAGCACCTGCTCACCGCTCAGCACGGCCGCAATCAGCAGCACGGCATCGGCCCCGATGCTTTTGGCCTCGATTATCTGGTACTCCTCCACCACGAAATCCTTGCGCAGAATGGGGCAGAAATTGTAGCGCCGGGCCGTGGTCAGGTCCTCGTTTTTCCCGCCGAAAAACTCGGTATCCGTGAGCACCGACAGGGCCGAGGCCCCCGCCTGCATGTAGCCCAGCGTGGTGCGCTCGACCGGCGCGTAGGCGTTAATCACGCCTTTGCTGGGCGACTTGCGCTTGAACTCGGCAATGATGCCGCTCAAGTCGTCGCGCAGCAGGTAGTGGCGCAAACTCAGCGGCCTGGCCTCCATGTACAGGCTCTGCTCCAGCTTCTTGAGCGGCACCAGACTCTGGCGCTCGGCCACTTCGCGGCGCTTATGGGCAATTATTTTATCGAGGATGGTCATGTTGGGAAGCTGCAAGCCGCAAGCTACAAGCTGCAAGTCTTGGCTGATTGAGGGGTAGTGAGAATTGAAAGAATGTGGAGGTAAGTCCATGCGGGCTTTTCAAACTTGCCGCTTGAGGCTTGCAGCTTGCAGCTAAGCCGAAACTAACAGCTTCAAAGCCTGACGCGCCCGGCCCGAATCCAGGGATTCGCGGGCGGCGGCCAGGGCTTCGGCGAAGCTGAATTCGGGCTCGCGGCAGCTAATGGCCAGGGCGGCATTGGCCGTTACCACGTCGCGCTGGGGGCGGGTGGCGCGGCCTTCGAGCACGTCAATAAACAGGCGGGCCGACTCGGCGGCGGTGCGGCCGCCGGCCAGCTCGGCGGGGCGGGTGGCGGGCAGGCCCAGGTCGGCGGCGGTGGCCAGCCGCTCGCCGGCGGGCGTGGCCAGCTTGGCTGCTCCGGTCAGCGAGAGTTCGTCGTAGCCGTCGAGGGCGTGCACCACGGTGTAGCGGGCATCGGTTTGCTGGAGCAGGTAGTGGTAGAGGCGCAGCAGCTCCAGGCTGAACGTGCCGGCCACTTGGAACTTCGGTCGCACCGGGTTCACGAGCGGCCCCAGAATATTAAAGAACGTGCGCACGCCCAGCTCGCGGCGCACCGGCCCGGCGTGGCGCATGGCCGGGTGGAAGGCCGGCGCGTGCAGCACGCAAATGCCGGCCCGCTCCAGCTGCCGCTTCAACTGGTCATTGTCGGCCGCCAGGTTCACGCCCAGCTCGCGCAGTACATCCGACGAGCCGCACACCGACGACACGCCGATATTGCCGTGCTTGGTGACCTGGTAGCCCGCCCCCGCCACCACGAAACAGGCCAGCGTGCTGATGTTGAGCGTGTCCTTGCCGTCGCCGCCGGTACCCACGATGTCGATGGTGTCGCGCGTGCCCAGCTCCGGGTCGCGGCTGAGGCTCAGCAGCGCGTCGCGGAAGCCGGCCAGCTCGGGCACCGAAATCGGCCGCATCCGGTACACGCTCATGAAAGCGGCCATTTCGGCGGCGTTGGCTTCGCCCTGCCCGATGCGCAGCATGGCCTCGTGGGCCTCGGCGTGCGTGAGCAGCTGCTGGTCGAAAAGTTGAGCAAGAATATGCCTCATAATCACTGATTCGCGCTGATTGTATTGATTTCGCTGATTTTTTCCTCCTGTCATCCTGAGCTTGCGAAGGACCTTATCACGTCTGAATGAGTCGTGGCTATGTGACAAGGTCCTTCGCAAGCTCAGGATGACAGTTATTCTACCCGACAAATCACTTCAGCCAGTTGGCCAGCATCTGGGGGCCGTGTTCGGTGAGGATGGACTCGGGGTGGAACTGCACGCCGCGCACGTCGTACTCGCGGTGGCGAAAGGCCAGTACCTGGCCGTGCTCATCCACGGCCGTTACTTCCAGCGCGGCCGGCACCGACTCGGGCCGCACGCTCCAGGAGTGGTAGCGGCCCACTTTAAAAGTCTGCGGCAGCTCGTCGAACAGGCGGTCGGGAACCGTCAGACGGGCCTCAGTAGCGAGGCCGTGCAGCACCTGGGGCATGTTGTACAGCTCGCCGCCGAAGCTTTCGGCCAGGCCCTGGTGGCCCAGGCACACACCCAGCACCCGCTTGGTAGGCGCGTAACGCCGGATTATTTCGGGCATCAGCCCGGCACCGGCGGGCAGCCCCGGTCCGGGCGACAGCAGCACCGCGTCGTAATCCTCCACCTCATCCAACGTCAGCTGGTCGTTGCGAATCACGCGCACGTTGTCGCGGTGGCCCAGCTCGCGCAGCACCTGCACGAGGTTGTAGGTGAAGGAATCGTAGTTGTCGAGAACGAGAATGTTCATTAGTTGTCAGTTGTTGGTTGTCAGTTGTTAGATTATTAGCTGAGATGAGGCGACGGAAGTGCCTGACAACTGACAACCAACAACTGATAGCCCATTTATACCTGCTCGGCCTCAGCCAGCGCCTTGCGCAGGGCGGCCAGTTTGTGGTGAACTTCCTGGAGTTCGGAATGGGTGTCGGAGGCGGCTACCACGCCCGCGCCGGCCTGGAAATAGAGGCGGCCGCCGGTGCTCAGGAAGGAGCGAATCATGATGGCGTGGTTGAAGTCGCCGTTGAAGCCCAGGTGGCCAATGGCGCCGCCGTAGTAGCCGCGGGCGGTGGGTTCGAGCTGGTCAATCAGCTGCATGGCGCGGTGCTTGGGCGCCCCCGAGAGCGTACCGGCTGGGAAGGTATCGGCCACCACCTGCAGCGAGTTGGTGCCCTCGGCGAGTTGGGCCCGCACTTCGCTTACCAGGTGAATAACGTGCGAGTAGAACTGAATTTCGCGGAAGGTTTTCACCTCCACCGCGTCGCCGTGGCGGGCCAGGTCGTTGCGGGCCAGGTCCACCAGCATCACGTGCTCGGCGTTTTCCTTGGGGTCGTCGGCCAGCTGCCGGGCCAGCTCGGCATCCCGCAGGTCGTTGCCGGTGCGCCGGAACGTACCGGCAATCGGGAACAAACTGGCCTCGCGGCCCTGAATGCGCACCTGGGCCTCGGGCGAGGAGCCGAAAATCTTGAAGGCCCCGTAATCAAAGTAAAACAGGTAGGGCGAGGGGTTGATGGAGCGCAGGGCCCGGTACACGTTGAACTCGTCGCCCGAAAAGCCCTGCTCGAAGCGCCGGGAAAGCACAATCTGAAACACGTCGCCCAAATGGCAGTGCCGCTGACCGGTGGCCAGCACTTCCAGGAACTGCTCGTCGGTTTGGTTGGTCTGCTCCGGCCCCTCGGTTTTGAACTTGAAATCGGGCAGCGAGGGGTTGCGAATCAGATTGATGAGCCGCGTCAGGCCGTCCTCGTCCACCTCCTCCCCTGCCAGCGTGTGCTCGAACACGTACAGCTCGTTGCGGAAATGGTTGATGGCAATAACGTGCCGGTACGTACCGTAGAGCATATCCGGAATGCTACCGGCGGGCTGCTTTTCGGGGTTGAGCGTGAGGTCTTCAAAGGCCTGCACCGCCTCGTAGCCCAGGTAGCCGAATAGCCCGCCGGTAATAAAGTCGTGGCCCGTGTCCTCGGTCTGGAAAGCGGCGGTAAACTCCTGGAGCCGCCCCAGCGCCTGGCGCGGCGCGGCCAGCGTTTCGGTTTCCACCACGTCGCCGGGCAGGCGCAGCGTGAGCTCGCGGCCCCGCAGCTCGAAGCGCGCCAGCGGGTCGAAAGCGAGGTAGCTGAAGGCGTTTTGCTGGCCGTGGTAGTCGGAGCTTTCGAGCAGCAGGCAGTTGTCGTACCGGTCGCGCAGGCGCAGGTAGAGGCCCACCGGCGTGACGGTATCGGCCAGAATGCGCTGGAAACGGGTGGTGAGAGCGTAGGATTGCATGGGCGGGCTGGTTGCGGTGAGCAGAGGAAAAGCCAGCGCCGGGCACAAAAAAACCCGGCGGGCGGCCGGGTTACATCTGGAGCGGTTGCGAAGAAGCAGGTTCGAGTCTAACGCACGCACAGGTTGTCCCGTCCGGAATTTCCGTAGGGCCACCACCAGGCTTGCATCATCATCGAAACAGTCATTGCCAAAACAGGATTTGGGGCGTTGAACATTGCAAAGCTACCAACGGTTGGCGCCGCCGCAAGTAAAAGCCCGAATTTTTTCAGTTGATAGCGTTCAGTTGTTAGCTGTCAGTGACAAGAACGTCATTCTGAGTAGAGCGATGAATGACGTTCTTGTCACTGGTAACTCAGCTACTCCTTCACCAGCGCCTGCCGGCCCTGGAGTGCGCCGGCCGTCAGGTGCAACTGATACACGCCGGCGGCCAACTCGCTCACATCAAGCACCGCTCCCGATTTCAGCTTCTCGCGGCGTACTATCCGGCCTTGCACATCCACAATTTCCAGCCGGGCGCTGCCCCGCACTTCGGCGGGCAGCAGCAGCGTGAGGCGGTTACGGGTTGGGTTGGGGTAGGCGCTGAATGCCAGCCCAGCCATAGGTTTACTGTTGCTGGTCACCACGGCCGGTTGGATCAGCCACTGGTAGGCTGCCGCAAACTCGCGCTTCCAGAACCATTCGGCGTGCTGGCCGTCGGGCACTGCACGGTAGCTTAGGTTGGCGGCCGGCACGCCAGCTTTGGCTAGCGAATCGTGCACGGCGCGCATCAGCGGGGCCATGGTGGCGCTTTCGGTGGCGCCGGCCACGAAGTAGAATCGGGTATCGGGCCGCGGCGGGTGCTGGCGGAGGTAGGTGAACAGCGGCTGCTCGGCAAACCAGAAAGCCGGCGAGAACACGCCCACCCGGCCGTAAACCAGCGGGTATTTCAGGGCCGCGTAGGTCGAAATCAGTCCGCCCATGCTGCTGCCGGCCACGCCCGTAAACTCGCGGCCCGTGAGGGTGCGGTAGTTGGCGTCGATATAGGGCTTAAGCGTCTGGACCATGAAATCGACATACTTATCGCCCTGCCCGCCGCCGTATTGCGGGTTATTCCAGGGCGACAGCTCGTTCAGGCGCTCGGAGCCGCCGTTGTCTACCGCTACCACAATGCTGCCGGTGGCATCGAGGCCCTGGGCCTGCAGCTGGCTCAGGGTTTCATCCACGCCCCACTCGCCCGAAAAGCTGGTGCAGGCATCGAATACGTTCTGGCCGTCGTGCATATAGAGCACGGGGTAGCGCTTGCCGGGAGCCATGGCGTAGTCGTTGGGCAAATACACCCAGATGCGGCGGGTACGGCCCAGCTGCGGCATGGCGAAGGTTTCGCTGATAACGCGCACATTGGGCTGCAGGGCGGTGCTCTGGCAGGTTACTGGTCCCGTACCGCTCAGATCCTTCCAGCCGGCTACCGTCAGGTTGAGCGTTACCGGCGCGCCGCTCAACGTCTGGCGCCGGTTGGCTACATCCTGGCCTGCTGCATCAGTTTCGACGCTGGCCCAGGAGCCGCGGGTGAATTTGAACTCTACCGGACCGGTAAGTGAGGCGGGCAAGAGGAGTTCGTAGGAGCCATCGGGCTGCCGGACCAGCGCGTAGGCCGGGCTGCCGGGCGTCCAGCCGTTGAACGAGCCGGCCAGGTACAGCTTATCGGCGGCGGGCGTGGCAGCCGGCACGGCGGTTACGCGCACAGTGGTCTGGGCCATTGCTGAGAAGGCCGATAGCAGCATCACCATGAAAAGTAGCGGACGGAACATAACCCAAACGGCTAGATAGAAGAACAGACAAGCTGCAAACTACGCCCGAATCTGCTCATCGAGCGAAGCAGTGTACGCCCCGGAAGTACGAAGGCCTGGCACCCGGTTTCAGGGCATTTTAGCAACCTGCATTTTTCCGGGAATTTCGGCTGAGCGCACACCATTACAATGGTACCAAGGCAGGTGAGTAAGCTCTCACCATTACTCGTTGGCTTAACCCACTGGCAGCTTCTTGGGCACTGCCAGGCGCCAGTAGCTGAACGGGTACAAACGACTGGGTTATGTGCAAATAAAAGGAATGAAAATCAGGCTCCCAGCCAGGACACTATTACCACCCTATTGACTTAAACTTTTCCTCCATTTGCCATACAGTCGCATTCACACCCTTCGAATAGCCTCTCACCTATAGCCAAAATGGCTTCGATTTATCAATTCAGCATCGTTACCCTGTATGAATTACACTAAATAGCCGCTTTTTTTGCGTATTCCGACTTCTTTGAGCCTTTATTCACCAATTCAAAAGCCCACTGAATCGGCTTCAGGCAATAGAGTATTAGTTTTTACCACCAATTTGGTCGACTGTAACCCCGGATGCACCTTTCTGAACAAGCTGATTCATGGCACTTTCGCAGGCAACCGGGCTGATTTGCAGGTCGATTCCAGGGAGCAGGCGGCGTGTTTCAGGCACAGTCGTCTCGTTGCTTAAGGAGGCGGATGCCTCATAATGCAATTATAACTAAACCGTTTTGGGTACTTCGGAGCTTAGTTTTATGCTCAGGTGAGGCTTACCTTGCGCTGTTTCTGCGCCTTTCGGCAGTCCTGTATCCAACCTGTAGCAGCTTGGCAACGCATAGCAACATCTGCTTCTGTCGCTGGTTGATAACTGGCCGCCGTCCGCAAATTCCCACTCCGCATGAGAGCGGAAAATCCATCTCAACCCCCTAATATTTTTCCCATGAAAAACCCTTATCTGGCGAAAATGGTGCTGCCGCTCCTGTGCGCGGGCGCGGGCATCAGCAGTGCTTACGCGCAAGGAATTGGTACGGTTAGCGGCCGGGTGCTCGACGAGAAGGGCCAGGGCCTGCCCGGCGTAACGGTGCTGCTTGAGGGCACTTCCCTGGGCGGCTCGACCAATGGTGATGGCACGTTCCTGATTCAGAACGCTCCGGCCGGGCCACAGACGCTGATTATTTCGTTTGTGAGCTTCACCACCCAGCGCCAGACCATTAACGTAACGGCGGGCCAGAACACGGCGGTACCTACCCTAACGCTGTCGGAAAACACCACCCTGCTCAATGAGGCAGTGGTAGTGGGTTACGGCACCCAGCGTAAGCAGGACGTAACCGGCGCCGTAACGGCCATCACGGAAAAGGATTTTGTAAAGGGCCAGGTAACCAACCCCGAGCAACTGGTGCAGGGCAAGATTGCCGGCGTCAGCATCACGACAGTTGGCGGAGCTCCGGGCGCGGCCGCTACCGTGCGCATCCGGGGTAACTCCTCGCTCAATGCCAACAACGACCCGTTGTACGTTATCGACGGGGTGCCCGTAGATAAGGACGGTATTTCGGGTGCCAGCAACCCGCTCACGCTCATCAACCCCAACGACATTGAGTCGGTAACGGTACTCAAGGATGCCTCGTCTACCGCCATTTATGGCAACCGGGCCTCCAATGGCGTTATTCTGGTAACGACGAAGAAGGGATTATCAGGCGAGAAACTGACCGTAAACCTGTCGTCGCAGACTTCCGTATCGCAGCGCTTTAAGGAGTACGACGTACTGAACGCCGGCGAGTTGCGCGACATTGTGAATGCCAATGGCTCGGCCCGGCAGATAGCTGCCCTGGGCACGGCCAACACCAACTGGCAGAAGGAAATTTTCCGTACGGCCGCCACCTACGACAACAACATCAGCCTGACCGGCTCGGTGGGCAAGCTGCCCTTCCGGGTTTCTTACGGCAATCTGTATCAGGATGGTATCGTCATCACCAACAACCTGAAGCGCAATTCCGGCTCCATCAGCCTCTCGCCGGTACTGCTCAACGACCGGTTGAAAGTGAATGTAAATGCGAAGGGCACGCGGGTTGATAACCGCTTCATCGACGACGGCCAGGTAGGCAGCGCCGTACTCTTCGATCCTACGCAGCCCGTATTCGGCACCGGCGACCAGTATGGCCTTTACGGGGGGTATTTTCAGTTCCTGCAGCCCAACGGTACGCCCCTGGGTCTGGCTCCCGGCAACCCGGTAGCCTCGCTGCGCAACACCAACAACGTGAGCACCGTCGACCGCTTCATCGGTAACGTGCAGCTCGACTATAGCCTGCCGATGGTGGAGGGCCTGCGGGCTAACCTCAACCTGGGCACCGATGTGTCGAAGGGCGAGGGAGCCACCACCAACCAGCCCACCGACTTCGGCAACTTCAACGCCAAGGAGTTGGGCACCCCTGGCCTGAATGGCCGCTACAAGCAGTTCAACCAGCGCAAGAATATGCAGCTGCTGGAGGCCTACTTGGCCTACGGCAAGCAGTTCGGCGGCACCCGCTTCGATATCCAGGGCGGCTACTCGTACCAGAGCTTCGTTAATAAAGGCGACAACTTCCTGGCTTACCGTTTCGACCAGAATACGCTCTTCAACCCTGAAGACAAGCTGACCGTGCCGGGCTATTACTCCAAGCTGGTGTTGCTTTCGTACTTCAGCCGGGCTACGCTTAACGTGAAGGACCGCTACCTGCTGACGGCCACCGTCCGGAACGATAACACGTCGCGCTTTGCTCCCGGCAACCGTAGCGGCTGGTTCCCGGCCGTGGGGCTGGGCTGGCGCCTGAAGGGCGAGGATTTCCTGGCCAACAACAACACCATCTCGGAGCTGAAGCTGCGCGCCAGTTATGGCCGCACCGGCCAGCAGGATATTGGAGGCGTGTACGACTACCTGCCCCGCTACGTGCTCGGCGATGCAGCCGCCCAGTACCAGCTCGGTGGCCAGGGCATTGTTACTTACCGCTCATCGGGCTACAACCGCGACCTGCGCTGGGAGAATACAACCACTTGGAACGTGGGCCTAGACTACGGCTTCCTCGACAACCGCATCTCGGGTGCCATCGAGGTGTACGAGCGTAAATCCACCGACCTGCTGGCCAACGTAAATGTAGCGGCCGGTGGTAACCTCACCAACCGGCTCAACGCCAATGTAGGCTCGCTGCGTAACCGCGGTGTTGAGTTCCTGATCAATGGGGCAGCAGTTCGCTCGCAGGACTGGAACGTGGACCTGAACTTCAACCTGGCCTACAACAAGAACGAAATCACGAGCCTCGGCCCGCAAACGGAGGGCTTCACCGGCTACCAGGTAGGCGGCATTCCGGGCGGCACGGGCAACACCATTCAGATTCAGACTGTTGGTTTCCCTTCGAACTCCTTCTATGCTCAGCAGCAGGTATACGATGCTAACGGCCGGCCATTGCAGGGCGTGTTCGTAGACATCGACGGCAATGGTATGGTAACGCCCAATGCCACCGACTTTTACCGCTATAAGCAGTCTGCGCCGCGCCTGACCCTGGGCTTCACGCCGTCGGTTAGCTACCGGAAGGTGAGCCTGAGCACGCTCTTCCGCGGCAACGTAGGCAACTACGTGTACAACGGTGTGGCTGCCAACCTGGCCAACTTCGCCAACGCCAAGGGCTCCACGGGCTTCGTGCAGAACATTCCGCGCGATATTTACAACACCGGTTTTACCAGCCAGCAACTGCTGTCGGACTACTACCTGCAGAACGCCTCCTTCCTGCGTTGCGAAAACATTACCCTCGGTTACAATGTGGGTAAGTTGTTCAACGACAAGGCGAACCTTCGCCTGAGTGCAGCAGTTCAGAATGCGTTCCTGATTACGAAGTACGACGGCATCGACCCGGAAATTGCGAGCGGTATCGACAACAATTTCTACCCCCGGGCCCGCACGTTCACATTCGGTCTTAACCTCGGCATCTAATTTTCCCACCCATGCAAAAATCTATCATTCGCGGGCTGCTCATGGCTTCGGCCGGTCTGGCCCTGGCAGCGGGTAGCACCTCCTGCACCAAAGACCTGGACCAGGAGCCCCGCTTCGAGCTGACGCCTGATAAAGTGTATGCCAACGCGCAGGGCTACCGCCAAGTATTGGCCAAGCTTTACGCCGGCTTTGCCACTACCGGCCAGCAGGGCCCCGCTGGTAAAGAAGATATTGGGGGTATCGATGAAGGAACTTCCGACTACATCCGCCAGTACTGGAGCGCGCAGGAACTCTCCACTGATGAGGCTGTAGTAGCCTGGAACGACCCCGGCGTGCAGGACTGGCACAACATGAACTGGTCGGCAGCCAACTCCCTCACGCGGGGACTTTACAGCCGCATTTTTTACGAAGTATCCATTTGCAACGAATTCCTTCGGGAGTCAACCGACGACAAGTTGGGTAAGCGCCTGAGTGCCGATGAAGCGGCTACAGTGCGCAAGTACCGGGCGGAGGCCCGTTTCCTGCGGGCCGTGGCCTACATGCACGCCATGGACCTGTACGGCAACGGCCCATTCGTTACCGAAAGCGACCCGGTAGGCTTTTTCCAGCCGCCCTACTACACCCGCAGCCAGTACTTCACCTTCGTGGAAAAGGAGCTGATGGAACTGGGCGAAGACGCCAACTTTGCTGATGCCCGCACAAACGAGTACGGCCGCGTAGACAAGGCGGCGGCCTGGGGCATGCTGGCCCGTCTCTACCTCAACGCCCAGGTTTACACGGGTACCGCCCGCTACAACGACGCCGCCATTCAGGCCAAGCGCGTAATCGATGCCGGCTACAAGCTCACCGAGGCCGCACCCGGCAAGGTAGCCTCTGCCTACGGCAGCGTGTTTCTGGGCGACAACAACACGTCGGCGGCCCGCAATGAAGTGATCTGGCCAGTCGTATTCGATGTAAACACGACTCAGAGCTACGGCGGCACCACTTTCCTGGTCAACGGCTCGACCGGCTCGTCGGCGGCCTGGCAGCGCAAGGTGGGCCAGACCACCGGCTGGCAGGGCCTGCGCACTACCAGCGCCTTCTTCAAGCTGTTCCCCGACACCGCACTCGACCGTCGCGGCCGCTTCTGGACCGAAGGCCAGACGTTGCAAATCAACGATCTGGGCCAGTTCAACCAAGGGCTGGGCGTGCTCAAATTCCGCAACGTCAACTCCAAAGGCGATGCACTGGGCGGCTCGCAGAACTTCTCAAGCGTCGACTTCCCCATGATTCGGGTGGCCGAGATGATGCTTATTTACGCTGAGGCTGTTACCCGTGGTGGTGCCGGCGACGCCAACCTGGCCTTGGGCTACGTCAACCAGATTCGTCGCCGGGCGTTCGGACTGCCCACCAGCACGCCCAGCGCCGTAGCCGACGTTACGAGCCAAGTACTGAAGGAGCCTACTTTCCTGCTCGATGAGCGCGGCCGGGAACTTCACTGGGAAGGTCATCGTCGCACCGACCTTATCCGGTACGGCCGCTTTACAACCAACGCTTACCTGTGGCCCTGGAAAGGTGGGGTAGCATCGGGCCGGGCCGTGGAAGATTTCCGCCGCCTGTACCCGATTCCGGCGGCCGATCTGGCGGTCAATCAGAACCTGAAACAGAACGAGGGCTATTAATAGCCGAACCATTTAGGAGCCGGCTTTTGTATGTAAGAGCCGGCTTCTAAATGGTCATTTTCTCACCGTTTTCTCCATTTCCTCATGAGCTCTTTAATTACCCGCTTGTCTTTGGGGTGGTTGGCCCTGGCCGGTCTGACCCTGACGATGACGTCTTGTGAAAAAGACGAGACCAAGGTCACGCTCAAGATGAGCACTACCCCGCAGCTGACTGCTTCGGCTACCACTGCCAGCCTGGCTCCTGCTACTGCCAACGCAACAGCCGTTACGTACACGGCCTCGGCGGGCGACTACGGTTTTCCGGCTGGCGTGAAATACGTGTTGCAACTGGCCCCGGCTGGTACCAACTTTGCCAACGCCCAGGAGTTCCCGCTCGGGGCTGATTTGAAGAAGACCTTTACCGGAGCGGAGCTGAATGGCGTGTACAACGCCATCGACTGCAACATTTCGACTCCCAAGCCCACGCCCCTCGATGTTCGCCTGAAGGCTACGATCAGTGAGAGCGTAGACCCCGTTTACTCCAACGCACTGGCCATCCAGGCCTCCCCTTACCAGGCCCAGACTGCTCCGGCCGATACCTGGGCCATTATTGGCTCGGCCACGCCTAAAGGCTGGGACGCTGATACGCCTCTGAATTACGATTTCTGCACCCGTACCTACAAGGCCGTGGTGAAGCTGACTACTGCTGCCGGTTCCAACGAGTTCAAGTTCCGCTCGAACGGTGCCTGGACAGTTAACCTTGGCGACGGTGGCGCAGGTGATGCCTCCAAGCCAGAAGGCCGCCAGCTAGCTTACAACGCAGAGCCAACGCCTAATCCGCCGAACCTCTCGCTGACGGAAGCCGGCACCTACGAGGTGACGCTTAACTTGAACTCCAAGCCCAAGCCTACTTTCACACTGATAAAAAAGTAGTCGGCTGAGTATCTTTTTCGTTTACAAAGAGCCGTTCCATCAACTGGAACGGCTTTTTTGTGCCAGTAAGTTGGCAGGTATTATCGATTCACACTCACCTTACGAAGCGCGTGAGGAAAAAAAGAGCCTTCTGCTGGCAGCAGAAGGCTCTTTTTTTTAGCGGTAATCAAAAATCTCAGCCGACAGATTTTGCTGAAGATGAATCTGCCTACTGCACAATCAGCTTCTGGCTGGTGTTCTGGTCACCCACCTGCAGCTTCACGAAGTAGGCACCCGAAGCCAGGTCGCCGAAGGAATACTCCTGCACACCGCTCTGACGGCCCGAAGCAACCGAGCGTACCCGCTGGCCGAGAGCGTTAAATACGTTCACGCTTACTTCCTGCTGGCCGGATACCACGTAGGATACTTTAGCCTGACCTGCCGTGGGGTTAGGGTACACGCCAAACTTGAGGGCTCTGGCTACGGCCGACTGGCTGGCAGTTACAACGGCCGCGTAGTTGATGAACTGAACACCGGGCAGCGTGGCAAAATTGGGGTCGAGGGCGAAGTTGCCTTCTTTATTGGTCCCGATTGGCAACGTTTGCGGGGCTGTATTGCCCGTTACCTCCGGAATTACATCGGACGAGAAGTAGCCGCCATCACCATTGTTCTGGGCAGCAAACAGCTGAATAACTGCTCCACTGGTAATACCCAGGTCTGCTTTATCCAGTTCAATCTCCCAGCCCTCGATGCCCGTGTGGGCCGTAAGAGTATTTTTGTTCAGGAAGGCCATCCGGGTTTTGGCAAGGCCGCCGGTAACACCTGCCGTAACGGTAATAGCGGTTCCATCGATAGGCAGGTCGCCCGTCAGTTGGTCTTTCGCTTTGCCAGCCGTAACACTGGTATAGTCGATAATGCTGGTAGCCGAATTGGTCGCTCCGGCTTTTGCCCCGAAAGCGTAGTCAACCTCCATTTCCATGGTGGGGGCGGCCTTCTCGAAGGAGGTGCCGGTGAGGCTGCTGGTGGGGAGCTTGGTGCCGGAAGCCACCCCCGTTTTGTTGGGCAGGTTCATATAAATCTGAAGCGAGTTGCCACTCGTTTCCACCGCTCCAACCAATGCAATATATACTTTGGTGGCAGTGGTTTTGGCGTACAATGCCGCCAGGCCATGGTCGCCAAAGCCGCGAACGGCGCTCTTATACTCACCGATTTTAACGTAGCCTTCAGCCGGCTGCACTTTGCCGTCGAGGGTTTGGGCCTGGGCCGAGAAAACACCGGCCGTCAGCAGCCCGAGGGCCGCGAGAGTAAACTGTTTTTTCATAAAAATGAAGAAGAAAATGGGTGAAATGAAAGTGATGAAAGACAGAGAGTAAGCCGTTACTCACTCGCCTTTCTCTCCTAAAATTACTACTTTATATTACAATATAAAGTTATTTCCAATCAAAATTTTTACTTCATTAGCCTCTGTCAATCAGTCACTTAATCACAGTCAAAATTTTCTATTGCCTTTTACTGCTTTAAGAGTTTGGCAGCTGGCATAAGTAACCGGCAGGACTTGGCCATATTTGTTTTTTCTCCCGGAAACTTTTCCGTGCTTAGCTTGTGGGCAACGACGGCAGCAGCCCCTATTTCAGTCCACGTTTTTTCACCTTTTCCAGTTTCCCGATGATTCTAATTGCCGATGGTGGCTCGACTAAGAGCAGCTGGTGCCAGCTCGATAAGGACGGCAGCCGCGTGTACTTCAATACCGAGGGCTACAACCCCGACTTCATGAAGACGGCCGCCGTGGCCGATTCGCTCGACCATAACCTGCCCGACAACCTACCGCGCGCCGAGGTAACCGAGGTGTACTACTACGGGGCCGGCGTATCGTCGGCGGCCAAGGCCGAGGTGCTGGCCGCCGCCATGCGCCAGACGTTCCCGAACGCCACCGTCAGCGTCGACCACGATTTGCTGGCTGCGGCCCGCGCTCTGCTGGGCCGTAAGCCCGGTTTCGGCGCCATCCTGGGCACCGGCACCAACTCCTGCCTCTACGACGGGCAGAAAATTATTCACAACGTCGACTCGCTGGGTTACTTTCTGGGCGACGAGGGTTCGGGCTCATTTATTGGCAAGCGCCTGCTGCGCGACTACCTGCGCGGGCTGCTGCCCGAGGGCCTGCAGGAAATCTTCCAGGAGGAGTTCAAGCTCACCCGCGACGATATTCTCGACCGGCTCTACAACCAGCCGCTGCCCAACCGCTTCCTGGCCAGCTTCGCCAAGTTCACCTACGACCACAACAATATCAGCTACTGCCGCGAAATCGTGGTGCAGGGCTTCGAAACGTTCTTCGAGAACATCGTTCGCCACTACCCCAACTACCAGGACTACACCTTCAACTGCATCGGTTCGGTGGGCTACAACTTCCGCGACGCCCTGGCCCAGGTAGCCAAACAGTACGGCATGGAAGTCGGCAAAATCATCCGCTCCCCCATCGACGACCTCGTGGCCTTCCACGAGCAGGAAATGAAATAGAGCGGCAAGCTACAAGCCACAAGCGGCAAGCTGACCGGCTGTCATCCTCCATCTAGCGCCCGCAAAGCGAAGGACCTTATCCCGTAAGAACGACCGTAACAACGAATCGTTTTTGCGTGATAGGGTCCTTCGCTTTGCGGGCGCTAGATGGAGGATGACAGCCGGTCAGCTTGCCGCTTGTGGCTTGTAGCTTGCCGCTCTATTTATTAACTACCAGCCGGATGGACTGCTGATGGGCGCCGGCGTTCAGGCGGACCAGGTACACGCCGTTGGCCAGATTCTGCAGGGGAAGCTCGCGCATCTGCGCGCCGGCCGCCTGGCGGGTGGGGGGCAGGGTTTGCACCGTGGCGCCGAGCAGGTTCGTCACCGTAACCTGCACTGTGGCGGCCTGGGGCAGCTCGTAGCGGAGCTGGGCCGTGGCGCCGGCCGGGTTGGGCTGGGCCGTAAACCGGAGCACGGCGGCGCTGGCGCGGCGGGTGCCGAGCACCGTACCGGCCGGCACTGCAATTTTGCGCGAGGTGTACACCGCATACTGGCCGGGCGCCAGCGTGAGCGTGGCCGCCGGATCGGTTACGGTCAGGGTTTCGCCCGTCAGGTAGTTGTACCAGATGCCGGCACCCTGGAAGTTGGGTGCCACAGTGGCCGTCGTCACATCGAAGTTGCCCACGATGGTTACGTCGAGGCGCGGGTCGGTGAGCTGCAGGGTTTTCACCGCGCCGTTCAGGTTTTGGGTGAACGTGGCGGGGTTTTCGAAAGCGGGTTCCTGCACTTTCAGGGCAATCAGGCTGCGGTACACGTCGTAGAGGTGGCGCCGGTCAGCTTCCTGATAGTAGTTCCAGAGTACGGGCTTGTTGCCCAGTTTGCACTGGTCGTTGTCCTTGTAAGGCAGGGGCACGCTGCCATCGGGGCAGCTGAAGATGGACTTGTCGTAGCCGACTTCGCCAAACTGCCAGATCATTTTCGGGCCGGGCACGGTGAAGAAAAACGCGGCGGCCATTTCCTGGCGCTTGAGGGCGGTGGGCAGGTTTTTCACCGAGTATGAGCCCGACGAGTTGCCGAACGTGAGGTTCTTGTACATCAGCCGCTCCTCGTCGTGGCTTTCCATGTAGGTTACCAAGTTGGGCTGGCTCCAGCCGCGCTGCTTGTAGTAGCCGCCGCTTAAGTTTGATTTGCCGCCGTCGTGGTAGCCCATCGTGGCCTCGTTGTAGGCGTCGGTCATCTTGCCCCACAGCAGCAGGCCCATATCGGCCAGCACTTTTTCTTCCTCGTTGCCACCCAAGTGCTCCAGAATGGCATACGAAGAGGCATCAACGCTCACCTGGAAATCGTGGTAATCCTTCCAGATGTCCACCCGCGACTGGTCGTACTGGTTCCACAAAGCTACTTTTTGGTCGTTATCCAGGTTCGGCAGATCAGACACTTTCTGGGTGAAGCCCTTGCTCAGGTCGAAGCGGTAGCCATCGATGTTGTAATTCTTCAGCCAGAACTCAATCACCTGCTTGCTGAAGTAGCGGGTAAACGGGCTTTCGTGGTTGAAATCGTAGCCCACATTGTAGGGGTGCGTGGCATCCGGGTTAAACCAAGGGTTGTTAACAGCAGGTTTGCCAACCTTGGTATCAGTAGCAGGATCAAAGTACAGCTGCACCATCGGGCTCTGGCCGAACGACTGGTTGAGGACCATGTCGAGCACTACGGCGATGCCGCGCTTGTGGCACTCGTCGATGAAGCGCTTGAGGTCGTTTTTGGGGCCGTAATACTTGTCGGGGGCGAAGTAAAACGACGTGTTGTAGCCCCAGCTTTCGTTGCCCTCAAACTCGTTGACGGGCATCAGCTCAATCACGTTTACGCCTAGGCGCTGCAGGTAGGCCAGCGTGTCGGTGAGGGTTTTGTAATCGTGCTTGGCCAGAAAGTCGCGCACCAGCAGCTCGTACACCACCATATCCTCCTTCTTAGGGCGCTGGAAATTGGTGTTCTGGAACGTGTAGCCGGGGGCATTGCTTTGCAGCACCGACACGTTGCCGCTCTGGCCGGCCGGGTAGGCCTTCAGGTTGGGGTAGGTGGCAGCCGGAATGAAACGGTCGTCGTTGGGGTCAAGGATTTTTTCGGTGTAGGGGTCGGCAATTTTCAGCCGGCCATCCACGAGGTACTGGTAGGCGTACTCCTGGCCGGGCGTCAGGCCATCGACCTGCATCCACCAGCGGCCGTTCACCGAGTTGTCGGGCTGGCCATCGGCGCCCGGCGTGCGCTTCATATAGCCGGCCGTGGCGGCCGTCCAGTTGTTGAACTCGCCGATAACGTGCACGAAGTTCTTGCCAGGCGCCGTCAGGCTGAAGATGGCCGAGGTGCCGTTGTTGAGGTAGGTCACGCCGTTGCGGTTGGCGCCGGCGGGCAGCGGGGCCACCGTTACGGCTTCGCGGGTTTGCAGCGTCAGCTCGGTGGCGGCCGAGGCGGCGCCCTTGGTGGCCGTGAGACGCAGCGTGTTGGTGCCGGCCTGCGTGAGCGTGATGTTTGCGCTGATGCTGGTGGCGTTGGCGGCCGTGGTTACCGGGGTGCCGTTGAGCAGCAACGTCAGGTTGGCGGTCACGGCCGAGGTGCCGGCCACGGCGGTGGGCGAGTTCAGCGGCAGCACAAACGGACCGGGGCCGGCGGGCTGGGTGAAGCGCAGATCGAAATCGTTCTGGGCCACGTCCACGAAAATGTCGCCGCCGCCGGTAGCGCGGCCCACCACCGAGCCGGTGGCGTTGCGAAACACCATGGCCAGGCGCAGAATCTGCTCGTTGGCTGGCACGTTGTACCAGGCCCGCACACTGGGCGTGAGGGCAATGGTGTAGCGGTTGGGGTTGGTGGCGCTGCGCGTGAGCTTGATGGAGGGGTCGGGGGCGTTGAAGTTCTGGAACTTCACGTGCTTCCAGTCGGAGGGGCTGGTGCTCAGGTTGGTGATGACGCCGGTGTGCACGTACACGTCGCCGCTGAAATTGGCTAGTGCTGCATTGCCCTGGGTGGCATCAAAGGTGAGCGTAACGGCCTGCGCGGCCGTGAACGAGGCGGGCTCCGCAGTAACTACCTGCGCCCACGAATCGGGCCGGGCGGCCCCGAAAGCCAGCAGCACCAGAAAAAGTCGAAGTATTCTCATAAGAAAAGCAGATTGAACGTTTTGGGAAACCAGATCGAAAACCAATGCTGTATTAGCCGTATTTTCCAAGCAATGTCGACTATACGCTGCAAAGGAGCATTAAATATACATCCGCGCCAGGTTGTCCGCCAAGTCAATAGCCGCATTTCTTGTAGATTTAACAGAATTTTTCTGCTACTCGTGCTTTCCTCGTTTCCGGGCTTTCGATCTTTCTTACTCGCCGGCTTGCTGGGTTTGCTGCCACCGCTGGCTGAGCGGGCAGCGGCGCAGGTACCCCTGGCCACGCCCGAAGCCCCTGCCCCGTCGGCAGCCATTCGCAGCCAGCCCCCCGCCCTGCCCGACAGCCTGCAGCCAGCCTCACCGTCGCGGCTCAACCAGCGGCTGCCGCTGCTGGCCGGGGGGCTGGTCGTGTCGTATTCGTCGTTGATGTATTTGCTGAGCGAGGGCTGGTACACGGGCGAGCGGAGCCGGTTTCATTGGTTCAACGATTTGCCCGAGTGGAAGCAGCTCGACAAGGCCGGGCACTTGTGGGGGGCCTTCCACGAAAGCCGCGGCGCGGTGGACATGCTGCGTTGGGCGGGAGTGCCCGACCGCCGGGCCACCTGGTACGGCGGCTTCGTGGGCTTTCTGCTACAAAGCCCCATCGAGCTGTTCGATGGCCGCGACCCGGCCTACGGCGCTTCGGCCACCGACCTGGCGGCCAACTTCCTGGGCTCGGCCGGCCTGATTGGCCAGCAGCTGGCCTGGAACGAAGTGCGCATCATGCCCAAGCTTTCGTTTCACCGCACCCCATACGCCGGCCTGCGCCCCAACGTGCTGGGCCGCAGCCTGGGCGAGCAGTTCCTCAAAGACTACAACGGCCAGACTTACTGGCTTGCCACCGATGTGGGCGCATTTCTGCCCGCCACCAGCCGCTGGCCCCGCTGGCTGCAGCCAGCCCTGGGCTACGGCGCCCAGCAGATGGTGTTCAACGACCCCGATGCCAACGCCGCGCTGGGCCTGCGCTCCTACCGCCAGTTCTACCTCAGCCTCGATGTGGATTTGCGCCGCATCCCAACCCGCAACAAGGTGCTCAAAAAAGCACTTTACGCCCTCAGCATCTTCCATTTACCCGCTCCCGCCCTCGAATGGAACCCGCGCCACGGCTTTAAGGCGCACGGCTTGTATTATTGAGGGCCTGAGTAATTCTGCCTGTCATCCTGAGCTTGCAGAGGACCTGAGCAGAACTATTGTTGATGTCAGCTTCTACGCAGGTCCTTCGCGCTGTTCAGGATGACAGCCGTTTTCGTACCTCCATCGTTTCAGCACAATTTGCGTAAGCAAATACCGACCTTTACCCCTTCCTGCAAGAAGCCTCAGCCAGAACGCCAGAACGAATCTGCGCTATCTGCCCCATCTGCAACATCTGTGATTTATGAATATTGGAGACCGAGTACGCCTGCTGACCGGGCGCGAAGAAGGCATCATCACCCGCCTGCTCAGCGACGAGCTGGTAGAAGTAGCCATTGATAACGATTTCACCATTCCGGTGTCGCGCCGCGAGATTGTGATAGTAGCGGCCGAAGAAACCAAGGCCTTCGGCAAGAGCGCTGCCTCGGTGGCCTCCGAGAAGAAAGCCGCCGCCAGCGGGGCTGATATAGCCGCCAAGGCCGCCAAAAAAGCGGGCATTGCAACCGATGCGTCGGGGGCTAAACCGGCCGCCAAGGGCGAAAGTCCGGCCCCGCTCAAGGCCGACAAAGCCCAGGCGGCGCCGGTGCAGAAGGGCGTTTACCTGGCCCTCACGCACCAGTCGCCCGAGCTGCTGGCGCTGCACCTGGTCAACCACACCGACCGCACCGTGCTCTTTACGCTGGGCGAGGAAAAGGCCGGCGGGCAGTACCGGGCCCTGAAGGCCGGGACGCTGGAGGCCAAATCGGCCAGTGAGGCGCTGGGGCACTGGCACCTCAAGGATTTCGACCAGTGGCCGGCGCTACTGGTGCAGCTGCTGCCGTTTCAGTTCAACAGCCCTACCGCGTTCGAGCTGATAAACAAGCGGCAGCAGTTCAAGGCGGCCAGCTTCTATACCAGCCGCCAGCCCAACGTGCCGGTGCTCCAGCGCGAGGCCTACCTGTTCCAGCTCGACGAGAAGCCCGCCGTTCCGGTAGCCCTGCCCGCCGCCGAAACCGAGCAGCCAACCGACGCACCCGCGGCCGCAAAGCCGCAGGCCGGCAACAAGCCACAAGGCAACGACAAGCAGCAATTGGCCGATAAGCTGAAGGCCCAGCTGACCGGCAACGCCCCCACCAAGCCCGCCGCCGTGGCCCCCGCGCCCGAGCCGGCCAAAGCCCTGGTAGCCCCGCCCCACGAAGTGGATCTGCACCTGGAGGCCCTGCAGCCCGAAGGCGGCACCGAGGGCCTGAGCAACTCGGCCATCCTCAAGCTCCAGCTCGAAGCTTTCGAGGATACGCTGAGCCGGGCGCTGGCCACCAACATGCACGAAATCGTCTACATCCACGGCTCGGGCAACGGCACGCTGCGCAAGGAGCTGCACAAGCTGCTAAGCCGCAACCGCGACATCAAATTCTTCGAGGATTCGATGAAGGAGAAGTTCGGCTACGGCGCCACGCTGGTACGGCTGAAGTAAGAGCGACTATTGTTGTAGCCTAACTGCTACAACAATTAGGCTACAACAATAGTCGCTCTTACTTCAGCCATTACTAAATTTAGAATATGAGATTTGTCTATCTAATTATCCAGCACATCAAATTATACACACAAAAAACAATAGCCAACAATAAAAACAAAAAGCTAATTGAGAGAAGTTCTACTCTAACCGATGATAGGCTTCATATGCTCCATAGCTATATAAACAGGATTAAGCACTTCGAAATAAGCTTGAGATCAAGGCCTGATTTTTCAATTCCAGAGAACTTGATTAAAACCATCAATTTATACAGATATTTACTAATAGAGTCAAGTGACTTCAGTATAGCATATCACCATCTGCTTCAAGCTACCCCAAGTAAGAGTATTAAAGATAGGTGGTCAGAAAATTTCTATATAAGGATTTTATGCACTTTGAGTTATGAATTCTTGAACGATGCAATTGAAGTAACAGGAAGCAAAACAAACAAGCTAATTGAGTCATATAGCCTCAATGAAGCTAATAAAAATCGTATATCAGTTGATATAAAAGAGATACGCATAAAACTACAACTAATATATAAACGACATAATATATTTCTCAAGGAAGTAAGGAACAACACTATGGCTCACAAGAACCATGAATCTTATATTACTATAGATTATATAGAACGTCTTGACTTTCAAAAATCAGTAGAAGTATTCAATGAAATATCTCACTGCCAAAGTTTACTCATCCAATTTTGCGGAAATTTAATTTCTATGGAATCTGAGTAAGATGTATGCATCTTACAAATGCAACCGTGGATAGTATGTGGTTACTTTGCGGGAAATTCACCCCGCCCACATGAAACTCCCCGCGCTCCTCGCCGCTCCCCTCCTGTTCTTACCCCTGACGCTGCCGGCCCAAAAGCTGCCGGTGTCGCGCACCATTCAGGCCACTTACAATAAGGGCACCCGGGCCGAAAACGGGCTGCCGGGCCCCAAATACTGGCAGAACTCAGCCGACTATACTATTAAGGTTCGCTTCGATCCGGCCACGCGGCAAGTGCGGGGCACGGCCGATATTGCCTACCGCAATGCCAGCCCCGATTCGTTGCGGCAGGTGTGGTTTAAGCTCTATCCCAACCTGTACCAGAAAGGCGCGCCCCGGGCCAGCGGCATGAGCCCGGAGGATGTGGGCGAGGGTATGCAACTGAGCAATTTCACGCTTAACGGCCAGGCCGTGCCGGCGGCCGATTTGCGGCCCAGCTTCACCAACCTGGTCGTGCCCGCCCGCCGGGCTATTGCCCCCGGCCAAACGGCCCAGATGAGCGTGGACTTCGCCTACACGCTGAACGCCGGCTCGCACATGCGCACCGGCCAAGTTGAGCCCAACGCCGATTTCGTGGCCTACTTCTTCCCCCGCGTGGCCGTCTACGACGATATCGACGGCTGGAACCGGCACCCCTACCTCGGCTCCCAGGAGTTCTACAACGACTTCGGCAACTTCTCGGTCGATATCACCGTGCCCAAAAACTTCGTAGTATGGGCCACCGGCGACCTGACCAACGCCGACCAGGTGCTCACCAAAAAGTACGCCCAGCGCCTGCGTCAGGCAGAAACCCAGGATGCCATTACCAGCATTATCACCGAAGCCGATTTGAAGGCGGGCGGCATTACGGCCGGCAAGAACCCCGAAAATACCTGGCATTTCGAGGCCCGGAACGTAACCGACTTCGTGTTTGCCACCACCGACCATTACGTGTGGCAGAGCAGCAGCCTGGTCGTCGACCCGGCCACCAAGCGCCGCACCCGCGTGGATGCCGTGTACAACCCCCGGCACAAGGACTACGCTGAAGTGGTCGATTTCGCCCGCCAGACGGTGCAGGCCATGAGCTACACCTTTCCGAAGTGGCCCTACCCCTACTCCCACGAAACCGTGTTCGACGGCCTCGACCAGATGGAGTACCCGATGATGGTGAACGACAACCCCACCGAAACCCGCGAGGACGGCATCACGCTTACGGTCCACGAAATCTTCCACACCATGTTCCCCTTCTACCTGGGAACCAACGAAACCAAGTACGGCTGGATGGATGAGGGCTGGGCCACCATCGGCGAATGGATCATCTCGGGCATCATCGACCCCAAACTCGACGACAACTACGGCATCGGACCCTACGCCGCCGGCGCCGACACCGAGGCCGACATGCCTATTATGACGCTCAGCACTCAGCAGACGGGCACGGCCTTCTACCTCAACTCCTACCCCAAGCCTGGCCTGGGCTACCTCTACGTGAAGGATTTGCTCGGCGACGAGCTGTTCACGAAGGCCCTGCACACCTACATCCGCAACTGGCAGGGCAAGCATCCCATGCCCCACGATTTCTTCAACGCCATGAACGCCGGAGCCGGCCGCAACCTCGACTGGTTCTGGCAGCGCTGGTTTTTCGACGGCGGCTACCCCGACCTGGCCATCAGCCAGGTCACCAAAACCGCCACCGGCTACGATGTAGTAGTCGAATCCAAAGGCACCAAGCCCGTCCCCGTCGACCTCACCATCACCTTCGCCGACAACTCCACCCAGAAAGTCCACCGCACCATCGCCGTCTGGGAGTCAGGCACCAAAACCGTTACCGTGCCCGTGCCCACCACCAAAGCCGCGCAGCAGATGAAGCTGGGCGCCACGCTCGTGCCGGATAGTTTCCCGAAGGACAACGAGTGGGTGGCGGTGAAGTAAGCACAGGGGCAGCCGAACAGAAGCCCCAGCGGGGCGACATATCGGTAGCTAACAACCAGCCAACATTCGATAAAGCCCCAGCGGGGCGACACCAATCTTTCAACGGCTGGTGTCGCCCCGCTGGGGCTTTGGTTTTCATCAGGCTCTTCTTGCTACCCATATGCCGCCCCTCTGGGGCTCAATGCAGCCAGCGTGGTAATCTTGATTCAAACCTACCTACCTTTGCCCGCGTGATGGGTCGCCCCACCGCGGCGCGGAACGCAAGAACCGCGACGAGGAAAGTCCGGGCAACGCAGAGCACCCTGCTTCCTAACGGGAAGGACTGGCAAGCGTAATGCGAACCAGGACAGCCAGTGCCACAGAAAATACCGCCTACGTTGCCTTCGGGCAGCCGGTAAGGGTGAAAAGGTGCGGTAAGAGCGCACCAGCGGCTGGGTGACCAGCCGGCTGGGTAAACCTCAGGGGTTGAAAGACCAAATAAGCCAGCACGTCGGCCCCGCTTCCAGGGGACGGCACCGGGCGGCTCGTCCGGCGCTGGCGGGTAGGTTGATGGAGCCTTTCGGCAACGACTGGCCTAGATAAATGGTGGGGCCGCTTGCCCTCGGGCGGGCGGACAAAACCCGGCTTACAGACTCATCACACCACCTGAAAGAGGCCGCCGCAACTGTTGTTGTGGCGGCCTCTTTGTTTTTCGATTTGACTGCTAGCTTTTAGCCCTTAGCTGACAGCTTCCGTTCAAAGACCCTATCTTTCCTACTCCACCCAACAAAAGCTAACAGCTAGCAGCTGTCAGCTAATAGCTCAAAAAAATATGCCCCGCCTGCTGATTATCGACGACGAAAAAGCCATCCGGCACACGCTCAAGGAAATACTTGAATACGAGAGCTACAAAGTGGATGAAGCCGCCGACGGCCCCACGGGCCTCGACATGCTCATTCAGGACAAGTACGACGTGGTGCTCTGCGACGTGAAGATGCCCAAGATGGACGGCCTCGAAGTGCTGGAGCGCGCCCGCGTGCTGGCCCCGCACTCCACCTTCATCATGGTCTCGGCCCACGGCAACGTGGAAATGGCCGTGGAAGCCACCAAGAAAGGCGCCTACGACTTCATCCAGAAGCCACCGGACCTCAACCGCCTGCTCGTGACGGTGCGCAACGCCCTCGACCACGTGCAGCTGGCCACCGAAACCACCAAGCTCTCCTCCGAGAACAAAACGCTCAAGAAGAAGCTGGCCAAAAGCTCGGAAATGATTGGCGAGTCGGCGGGCCTGCAGGCTGTGCGCAAGGCCATTGAGAAGGTGGCGCCCACCGATGCGCGGGTGCTGATAACGGGCCCCAACGGCGCGGGCAAGGAGATGGTGGCCCGGCAGCTGCACGAGCTAAGTCAGCGTAGCGGCGGCCCCATGGTGGAAGTCAACTGCGCCGCCATTCCGTCGGAGCTGATTGAGTCGGAGCTGTTCGGTCACGAGAAGGGCTCGTTCACTTCGGCCGTGAAGCAGCGCATCGGCAAGTTTGAGCAGGCCGATGGTGGCACCCTGTTTCTGGACGAAATCGGCGATATGAGCCTCTCGGCCCAGGCTAAAGTGCTGCGGGCGCTACAGGAAAGCAAGATTACCCGCGTGGGCGGCGAGAAGGAAATTTCGGTGAACGTGCGCGTGCTGGCCGCCACCAACAAGGATTTGCTCCAGGAAATTGCCGACCGCAACTTCCGCGAAGACCTCTACCACCGCCTCTCGGTCATCCTCATCCCCGTGCCCTCGCTCAACGAGCGCCGCGACGACGTGCCCCTGCTCATCGACAAGTTTCTCAAAGACATTGCCCAGGACTACGGCAACAAGCCCAAGAAAATCGACGACGCGGCCCTCACCTACCTGCAAAACCTCGACTGGCGCGGCAACATCCGCGAGTTGCGCAACGTGGTCGAGCGCCTAGTCATCATGAGCGACGCCACCATTACCGAGGCCGACGCTAAGGCGTTTGCGGGCAAGTAAGTTAAGTGATGGAGTGAAAAAAAGGACGGTCATGCTGGGCATGCTGCGCTCAGAATGACCGTTCTTTTCTGTTGCGGGCAAACCATGAAGCGTCCCGCCTTCAAACGTCAGCGCCGGAATATTCCCAGCACCGGCAGCCCGTTTACCTGCAACCGATAAACTCGGCGGCCGAGCGTATCGGCGGGCAGCAGGCCGGGCCCGTACTGGTAGCGGGCGTAGTTGGTGAACAGGTAAGTGCCGGCCGGATACGGCGGCTGGGCGAACACCAGCCGGGTGCGCTGGGCGGCGGGCAGTATGAGCGAGTTGTTGTAAAGCAGATCGGGCCGCGCCGCGCCCACTGCTATGCGGGCGGCCGAGTCGGTTGCCAGCACCCATTCCAGCCCGCTGCGGTAGCTCAGGCCCCAATAGTCGCGGTCGAACTGCTGGGCAATAATGCGGTTAGGCAGCAGGCTGAAATACACCTGCTGCTGCGGATGCTCGCGCACCATGCGGTAGGCCGTATGCAGTACCCCGGCTAGCAGTGCTACGCCCACCCCGGCCCCCACCCACCGCCCCGACGGGCTACGGCGGGCCAGTTGCCAGCCTGCCTGGGCACCGCGCGCGGCCAGCAGCAGCAGGGACGGATACACAAAATACAGGTGCCGCCAACCGTTGTACACTGCCGACTGCATCCCGATTATCAGCAGCAGCGGTCCAAGCAACCAGCCCAGTACCAGCAAATCGAGTTGCCCGGTGCGCGTGCGAAAGTGCGCGACGCACCGGGAGCCGGCCACCGCAATGGCAGTAAGCCCAGCGGCCGCCAGCAGCAGGTAGGGCCAGGGCGTAGTAATAGTCAGCCAGACGGGTACGTAGTGCCAGGGCGTAGCCGAGCCGGGCAGCAGCTCCCCTAAATAGAAATTACGGCCCTGCCACGGGAACTGCCCCATTCGGTGCAGCACCTCCAGCAGCCGCGTTGCGGGGTCGGCCCACAGGTAGGGCCAGCCGGCCACCGTGGCGGCGGCGGCCGTCAGTAGCCAGATACCGGCATTGCGGGCCCAAGTGGCGCGGCGGATAGCAGGGCTGCTGAAGGCCTGCCAGCCAAGGGCGAGCAATGTAAAAACGACCAGCAGCCCCCCGCCTATCCGCACATCAATGGCCGCCGCACAAGCCAGCCCGTGCACCACGGCCCGGCCGACCCCGGGCCGGGCCACCAGGCGCACGAGTGTGAGCATAGCCACCGCGAACAGGGCCAGAAAAACAATGTCCTGAGCATTATAAAAGGCTTCGGCGAACAGCCGCGGCGAAAGCACCAGCGTCCCGGCCGCCGCCAGGCCCCAGCGCCAGTTGTGGGTGTAGCGGGTAGCCAGCCGGTACGTAGCGCCCACGCCCCCAAGGGCAAACACCAGGAAAATCAGCAGATGCCGCAGGCGGTAGTAGGCGGCCGGGTCGCCGTGGGCCAGTAGCGCCAGCAGGCTGTCGGGAATTTCGAACAGCACGCCATGGTCGCGGTCGGGGTGGGTGGCCAGGGCCGGGATGCGCGCATATTGCGCCTGCCGCTGCGCCAGCTCCGGGGCCAGCAGTCCGGCCACGTACTTCACGCTTACCTGGCCGTTGAGGTGGTGAGCAGGCTCGTCGGCTGACACGCCGTAGTCGGCATGCACCAGCAGGCCCAGTAGCAGCAGCAACCCGAAAAACACCCGCTCGGCCCGGCGCTTCCAGACCCTGGAGGAATACGAAGCGGCCAGGGTCATGCAGGGAATGTCAGGAAGCGAAAAGGAAGGGAGCCGCCGGGCTACACCAGCTGATTACAGCCCCGAATATCCGAATTATCCAACCGGCCGAGCACCTCGAACGAGCCGTCGGGGTGGCGGCGGGCCAAGTCTTTGGTTTCGAGAAAGGCGCAGCTGTCGATGTTGGCCAGGTCGATGACGTTGAGCGCGCCGCTGGCCCGGCTGGCCGAGGCGGAGAACGGGTCGGACGGGTCGCGGAGCAGGATTTGCAGCTGCGGCGGGGCCCAAAAGCGGCCGTCGCCGAAGCTGTAGGCCTGGCCCAGCATCTCGGTCATGCCGTACTCGGAGTGGATACCAACCGGGCCGAAACCGCGCTGCAACGCGGCATGCAGCTCCTCCCGGATCATCTCGCGGCGCCGGCCCTTCATGCCGCCGGTTTCCAGCACCGTCAGGCCCAGCAGCTCGGGCCGGCCGGCATGGGCTTCCACGAAATCGAGCAGCGCATAGCTGACGCCAATCAGCAGCACTTTGCGGCCCGCCTGCTCCTTGGCCTCGGCCAGCGCGGCCAGCAGGGCGGCGTGGTCGTGCAGGAAGAAGGCGGGTTGCTGCTGCCCCGAGGCCCGGGCGAAATGGTCGACCATAGCCACCAGCGACGAGCCGCCCTGCTCCAGGTAGGAGGGCAGCAGGGCCAGCACCGTCCAGCCCGAAAGCGGCCCGTAGTAGTGCTCGAAGATGCGCTGGGCGTGCTGGTGGTACAGCTCGGGCTGGCGCACGTGGTGCTGGCTGCGCTGCTGCAGGGTGGTGCCGCTGCTAAGGAAGGTTTCGGCCGGCTGCCAGTCGGTGGCATCCGTGCGCACCTCGTGGGTCTTAAAGAACTCGATAGGCAGAAACGGAATCTGCTCCAGGCTTTCGACGGCGGCCGGGTCGCGGCCCAGGGCGGCCAGGTAGGCGGCGTAGGGCGCGCAATGCCCCGCCTGATAGCGAAACAGCGCCAGGGCCGCGGCCGGGGCAGTGGCGGCCGTCAGGTGGGGCAGGGCGAGCAGGTACTGGGTGCGGAAACTCATTTTTATGGCCGGCGGTTAGCCAGAAGTTGAACAATGCGGGCGGCGGCTCGTTCGTTCAGATGCGGTATCTTTAAGCTACCTTTCCATCGTCGCCGGCCGGCTGCCCCGGCCTTCCTCTTTTCGCTCGTTTTCTATGCTCTCATCTGCTACGCCGCTCTTCCGAACGCTGGGCTTTGTGCTGCTGCTGGCCCTGCTGGGCTTGTCGGTGCCGGGCTGCATCAGTCCGCCCGACTATTCCGACACGCCGCAAATTGAGTTTCGCGACATCATGCTGCAGCCGATTGTAAACCGCTTTGGTCCCTTCGACAGCGTGCGGGTTACGGTGAGCTACCGCGACGGCGACGGCGACCTGGGCCTGGATCAGGACAATGTGGAGCCGCCCTTCAATCCGACGCTGCCCAATGGCACCATCAACCCGACCTACAACAATTACTTCTGCCAGCTCCAGATTCGCCAGACCGACGGCTCCTTCGTGGACTTCGACCCGCCGGGCGTCGGCTACAACCTCAACGGCCGCTACCCCAACCTGACGCCCATCAGCCAGGGCGACCGGAAGGCTCCGCTGCGGGGCGAAATATACTATGGCTTTCTGCTGCCCAGCAACCCCTTCACGCCGGCTGGCACCGTTATCCGCTTCAAGGTCACCATCCTCGACCGGTCGCTCAACCGCAGCAACGAAATAATCACCAATCCGGTCACCGTCACGCAGTAAGGTCCAAAGCCGTCTGGTTTGCGGCTTGCTCGCAGCGCGCCCGCCCCATTTGTCTGGGGCGGGCGCTTTGTTTGGCGGGTTGGTTAATAGATGGCCGGGAAACGCTTGGGGTCGGCTTCCTGCATGATTTCATACACGGCATCGAACACATCCTCCACGCTGGGCTTGCTGAAATAGTCGCCGTCGGAGCCGTAGGGCGGGCGGTGGGCCTGGGCCGAGAGGCAGCGCGGCTGCGAGTCGAGGAAGCGGTAGGCCTGCTGCTCGTCGAGCACCTGCTGCATCATGAAAGCGGTGGCGCCGCCGGGCACGTCTTCGTCGGCAAACAGCACGCGGTTGGTGCGGCGCAGGCTGTCCACAATCAGGTGGTCGGTATCGAAGGGCAGCAGCGTCTGCACGTCGATTACTTCCACCGAAATGTCCACCTCGGCCAGCTGCTGGGCCGCTTCCATCACAATGCGGCACATCGAGCCGTAGGTGACAATGGTCAGGTCGGCACCGCGGAGCAGGGTTTCGGGGCGGCCCAGCGGCAGCGTGAAGTCGCCGGGATTTGCGGGCATTTTTTCCTTGAGGCGGTAGCCGTTGAGGCACTCAATCACGATGGCCGGCTCATCGGAGCGCAGCAGCGTGTTGTAGAACCCGGCCGCCTGGGTCATGTCGCGGGGCACGCACAGGTGGATGCCGCGGATGGCGCCCAGAATCATCTGGATGGGCGAGCCCGAGTGCCAGATGCCTTCGAGGCGGTGGCCGCGGGTGCGCACAATCAGCGGAGCTTTCTGGCCGCCCTTGGTGCGGTACTGCAGGCAGGCCACATCGTCGGAGAGGGTCTGGATGCCGTAGAGCAGATAGTCGAGGTACTGGATTTCGGTGATGGGCTTCAGGCCCCGCATGGCGGCCCCGATGCCCTGCCCGATGATGGTGCACTCGCGGATGCCGGTATCGGTTACGCGTAGCTCGCCAAACTTCTCCTGCAGGCCCGCAAAGGCCTGGTTTACGTCGCCGATGCGGCCCACGTCTTCGCCGATGGCGAAGATGCGCGGGTCGCGCTCAAAGTTGGCCGTGAAGCAGGCCTGCAGCACCTCGCGGCCGTCTACGGAGGCGGCATCGGCGGCGTACGCCACTTCCACTTCCTCAATGTTGCCCACGGCTTCCTCGCTCTGGCTGAACAGGTAGGAGTTGTAGCGGTCGGCGTTGTCGGCCAGGGCCTGCTCCAGCCAGTTCTGCAGCTCGCGGCGGCTGTTGCTGCGCTGGCCGCGCGCGATGCGCAGGGCCCGGCGCACGGTGCGCACCAGATCGGCGCGGATAGGCGCGGTGTTGTGCTGGAGGGCTTCCACCATTTCGTGGAGCTGGTTTTCGGTGCCGGTTTCGGCCACCAGCTTATTGAGCAGCACCACTACTTCGTCGCGCTCCTGCTTGATGGGGTTGAAGAACTCCTGCCAGGCGGCGGTGCGGGCTTCTTTAACGGTTTGCTGCGCGGCTTTCTCGATGGCGTCGAGCTCCTCGGCCGAGGCGTGGCCTTCGGCCAGCAGCCACTCGCGCATTTTCAGCAGGCAGTCGTGCGCCTGTTCCCAGCTCAGGCGCTCGGCATTCTTGTAGCGCTCGTGCGAACCGGAGGTGCTGTGGCCCTGGGGCTGGGTCACTTCGCGCACGTGTACCAGCGCCGGCACGTGCTGGGCGCGGCAAACGTCGGCGGCGCGCTCATAGGTGTCGAGCAGGGCCGGGTAGTCCCAGCCGTTTACGCGGTAAATCTCGAAGCCGTCCTGGCCCTCGCCTTCCCGCTGGAAGCCTTTGAGGATTTCGGAAATATTCTGCTTGGTCGTCTGGTACTCGGCGGGCACCGAAATGCCGTAGTGGTCGTCCCAGACGCTGATGAGCATCGGAATCTGGAGCACGCCCGCCGCATTGATGGCCTCGAAAAACATGCCTTCGGAGGTGCTGGCGTTGCCGATGGTACCAAACGCCACTTCGTTGCCGTTCACCGAGAAATCGGCGAACTGGTGCAGTTCGGGGTTCTGGCGGTAGAGCTTGGAGGCGTAGGCCAGGCCCACAAGCCGGGGCATCTGGCCGCCGGTGGGCGAGATATCGGCCGAGGAGTTTTTCAGCTCGGCCGAGGGCCGGAAGTTGCCGTCCTCATCCAGAAAGCGGGTGCCGAAGTGGCCGTTCATGGCGCGGCCGGCGGTGGCGGGTTCGGCTTCCACATCGGGGTGGGCGTAAAGCTGGGCGAAGTACTGCTGCAGCGTCAGCTCGCCGATGGCCAGCATGAAGGTCTGGTCGCGGTAGTAGCCGGCGCGCCAGTCGCCGGCCCGGAAGGCGCGGGCCATGGCCAGCTGGGGCAGCTCCTTGCCGTCGCCGAAGATGCCGAACTTGGCCTTGCCCATGAATACCTCCTTGCGGCCGGCCAGCGAGGCGTGGCGGCTTTCCCAGCCCAGGCGGTAATCGTGCAGGAAATCGGTTTTGGTGAGCGAGGCAACGGGCACAGGCGCGGTGGTTGTGGGAGCAGTGGCAGTAGTGGGCATAGACAGGGGCGGCGGGTGGGATGGAAAACCGGGATAGATAGCAAAGCAGCGCCGGTTTCCCGGAAAACAGGCCTACAAAAGTACGGATTTGCCGCCGATGCGCCGGCGGGCCCGATTCGCTACGTATCTTTGAATAAGCGGCAGCTGAGCAGACGGCCAGATGGCGCCCGCCAAGGCGCTGAACACAAGTTGCTGACGAATGTTGGCTTCTATCCGGGCCTTTCGGGTTTGCCTGCTCCGTTACGTGCCCCAACAACGGCCGGCCCGGCTGCCGGCTCCTAACCTTTATCTGCGATGAAACACCTGGTTTTCCTGCTCCTTTCGCTTTTCGCCACCGTTGCGACGGTCCGCGCTCAGGGCGTGCTCACGTTTGATAAGGAGCAGCACGATTTCGGCTCCATTCCCGAAGGCGTCATGGCCGCCCACGAGTTCCGGTTCAAGAACACCGGCAACCAGCCCCTCATCATCGCCAACGTGCAGGCCAGTTGCGGCTGCACCACGCCCGACTGGACCAAAACGCCCATTCTGCCCGGCAAAAGCGGCATGGTGAAGGCTGTGTACAGCAGCGCCGGCCGGCCCGGCGTGTTCAACAAAACCGTGACGGTGGTCAGCAACGCCACCACACCCAGCACGGTGCTCACCATCAAGGGCAACGTGCTGAACAAGGAACAGATGCGCTCCAGGCTCACGCCGGCCCAGCTGGCCCAGTCGCCGCGCCTGACGCTGGATAGCAACCGCCACGATTTTGGCAAGGCTGAAGCCGGCCAGACCCTCACCGCCCGCTTCAAGGTAACCAACACCGGCAAGCAGGATCTGGTGCTGAGCGCCATCACGTCGCAGTGCTACTGCGTGGGCTACAAGAACGTGCCTTCGCCCATCAGGCCCGGCGAAACGGCCGTGGTGGAGCTGGTGTACAACCAGCGCCGCCTGGGCCCACAGCAGGAGGCCGTCGTCATCACCAGCAACGACCTGAACGGCGACGCCAAGCTTACGCTCACGGCCGATATTGTGAAGGACCTGAACGCCGGCAGCATGGTGAAGGAAAGCGGCACGTCGGTACCGTTTAAGTAAGTCAAGGGGAAAAAGTAAAAAGCCAAAGCCGCTGAACGTCCACCCCGGACCCGTACAGCGGCTTTGGCTTTTTACTTTTTCCCTTTGACACCAATTCTCACCGTATCTTTGCCCCGCGTTAACCCACCCGTTTTACCCACCCACTTTTCCTGCTGCGAGCCATGCTGATTGGTGTTCCCAAAGAAATCAAAAACAACGAAAACCGCGTGGCCCTGACGCCCGGCGGTGCCGCCGAATTCGTAAAGTACGGCCACGAGGTGTACGTGCAGGCTACGGCCGGCGAAGGCAGCGGCTTCTCGAACGAGGAGTATGAGCAGGCCGGCGCGACCATTCTGCCCACCATTGAGGACGTGTACGCCAAGGCTGACATGATTATCAAGGTGAAGGAGCCGATTGCGCAGGAGTACCCGCTGGTGAAGGAAAACCAGCTGCTGTTCACCTACTTCCACTTTGCCTCGGGCGAGGAGCTGACCCACGCCATGATCAAGAGCAACTCGGTGTGCTTGGCCTACGAAACCGTAGAGTCGGCCAACCGGGCGCTGCCGCTGCTGATTCCGATGAGCGAAGTGGCCGGCCGCATGGCCCCGCAGGAAGGTGCCAAGTACCTGGAGAAGCCCCTGAAGGGCCGCGGCATTCTGCTCGGCGGCGTACCCGGCGTGAAGCCGGCCGAAGTGCTGGTACTCGGTGCCGGCATCGTGGGCACCCAGGCCGCTAAAATTGCCGCCGGCCTCGGCGCGCAGGTGACCATCATGGACATCAACCTCAACCGCCTGCGGGAGCTGGATGATTTCATGCCCAAGAACGTGACCACCCAGTACTCCAACGACTACAACATCCGCGCCGCCGCCAAAACGGCCGACCTCATCATCGGGGCCGTGCTGATTCCGGGCGCCAAGGCCCCGCACCTCATCACGCGCGACATGCTGAAGACCATGAAGCCGGGCACCGTGCTCGTCGACGTGGCCGTGGACCAGGGTGGCTGCATCGAGACCTGCAAGCCCACGACCCACGAAAACCCGACCTTCATCATCGACGACATCGTGCATTACTGCGTGGCCAACATGCCGGGTGCCGTGCCTTATACCTCTACGCTGGCCCTCACCAACGCCACGCTGCCCTACGCCCTCAAGCTGGCCAACCAGGGCTGGCGCGTAGCCTGCCTGAACAACGACGACCTGCGCCTCGGCCTGAACGTGGTGAACGGCAAGGTGGTGTACAAAGGCGTGGCCGATGCCTTCGGCCTGGAGCTGACTGACGTGCAGGAAGTGCTCAATCAGCATTCGTTGATCGAGGACAAATCGTACCACACGGTATAGTCTGTCTGCCTGTTACGTTGAAAAGCCTTTTCCGCCCCGCGCGGGAAAGGCTTTTCTGTAGGCCTCGTTTCCTGGTTTCCCAGGGCTGAAGCCCGGGGCTAGTTAGCGAGGAAATCGAATGGAAACGCTGCGTAGCCCGGGCTGAAGCCCCGGGAATCAAAGGCCGCACTAGAAACCATCATGAAAGGAATTATCTATACCGGCGGCGAACTGACAGACCTCGCGACGCTGGCGCGGCTGCCAACGTATCTGCAGGCGTTTCTGCGCGCCCAGAATGGCGTGGTGGCCTACTTTGGCGGGCTTCACATAAGGGGCTGCGTGGCGGCGCCGGGCTGGCACGCCCTGGCCCAGGTCTGGCAGGGCGAGCGGGCACTATGGCGCACCTACGGCGAGCTGCGCAAATCCGACATCCCGTTCGGGCAGGATTGCGTGGGCAACCAGTTTCTGCTGCGCGGCGACGCCGTGCTGCTGCTCGATACCGAAACCGGCGAGCTGGCCGACCTCGACGTGGATTTCAAGCACTTCCTGTTCGGGGCCGAGAAGTTTCCGATGGATGCCCTGGGCCTGGAGCCGTTGCGCACGTTTCAGCAGGCCGGCGGGGTGCTACAACCGGGGCAGCTGCTGAGTTTGTATCCGCCACTGTGCCTGGCCACCAACGGCCGCACGGCTCCCGCCTCCAAGGCCGTGCCCGCGGCCAGGCGCTTGGCCTGGCTGGCGAGCTTCTACGAGCAAATCAAAGATTTGCCCGACGGGCAGGCGGTGAAGCTGGAGCCGCTGTAGGCCGTGGCACGAAGTTGCTGCTACCGTAAAAATCTATTCAACGAAAGCGAACAGCTAGCAGCCAATAGCTAGCAGCTTCCTAAACTGCCCAATGCCCACCGAGTTTCTGCGTTTGCTGGTTCGTCGTTTCGCGCTGTTGCTGGGGGCTTACCTGCTGCTGCGGGCGGGCTTTCTGGCGCTGAACTACGCCGTGTTCCGGGAGGCTTCGGCGGGGCAGCTGGCGCTGGCGTTCTGGCACGGCTTCCGGTTCGATATATCGGCCCTGCTGCTGCTCAATATTCCGTGGCTGCTGCTGAGTCTGGTGCCCAGTCGAGGCCACGGTTGGCAGAGGCTGGTGCGGGCCTTGTACCTGCTGCTCAATGGCTTCGGACTGCTGCTGAACCTGGTCGACTGGGAATATTTCAAGTTCATCGGCCGGCGTACGAGCAACGAGCTGAGCACCATCGGGGCCGATGTGCAGCGGCAGGCGGGGCAACTGCTGCTCAGCTACTGGTGGCTGCTGCTGCCCTTCGGCGTACTGCTGGCTGCCTTGTGGTATTTCTACCCCATGCCCCGGGTTGAGTTGCAAGCTGACGAAAAAGAGCTACAAGCGGCAAGCTACAAGCAGCAAACTGTTAGTAGTGAGCTGCAAGCTGAGGGGCTGATGAGAAAGTGGTCAGCAAAAAAGCTTGCCGCTTGCAGCTTGCAGCTTGTGGCTATAGCCGCCCTGACGGTGCTCGGCATCCGGGGTGGGCTGCAGCTCAAGCCGCTGCGCACGGGGGCGGCGTTTGTGCAGCAGCCGGCGGTGTTGGGGCATCTGGCGCTCAACAGCACGTTTACCTTTCTGAAGAGCCTGGGCTACAAGGCTCCCGAGCGCAAAGATTACTTTACCTCGCCCCAGGCGCTGCGGGCGGCGCTGGCAGCCCGGCCCCTGCCCCAGCGGGCCACGGTGCCGCTGCCGGGCCGCAACGTGGTTGTCCTCATTCTGGAAAGCTTTGGCTCGGAATACAACGGCGTCGAAAACCCCGGCCGGCGCAGCTACACGCCGTTTTTCGATTCGCTGGCTATCCGGGGCGGCGGGCTGCTGCTGCCCGACCACTACGCTAATGGCCGCCGTTCCATCGAGGCACTGCCGGCCGTGCTGGCGGGCCTGCCCAGCCTGATGGAGAGCTCCTTCATTACCTCCGATTTCCAGACCGCCGAGTTGCACGGGCTGGGCAGCCTGCTGGCCCGCCACGGCTACCAGACCAGCCTGTTTCACGGCGCCCAGAACGGCACGATGGGTTTCAACACCTTCGGCGGCATGAGCGGCATGCAGCAGTACTTCGGACTAGCTGAATACCCCGGCGGGGCCAGCAGCCCCGACTTCGACGGGCACTGGGGCATTTTCGACGAGCCCTACCTCCAGTATTTCAGCCGGCAGCTGAGCCGGCAGCGGCAACCCTTTTTCAGCACCCTGTTCACGCTCAGCGCCCACGAGCCATTCGGGCTGCCGGCCCAGTATCAGGGCAAACTACCTACCGGCAAGCTGGCCATTCAGCCCACCATTGCCTACTCCGATTTGGCGCTGCGACGCTTCTTTGCCGCCGCCCGCCGCCAGCCCTGGTACCCCAACACGCTGTTCATGCTGCTGGCCGACCACACCTCGCAGTCCGCCGCGCCCGACTACCAGAACCTGCTGGGCAGGTACAAAACGCCACTGCTGCTCTTCGCCCCCGGCCAGCAGTTGCCAACGCTGCCCCAGCCCCGCATCAGCCAGCAGGCCGACGTGCCGGCCACCGTGCTCGACCTGCTGGGCCTGCCCGCCGACGGCCAGCTGCTGCCCTTCGGCTCCTCGGTGTTCGATGCCGGCACCAGCGGCCGGGCGCTGTTTCTGAGCGGCGGCAGCTACTGGCTGGTGCACGCCGACTACGTAACCGAGCTCACCGCTGACGACCAGGTCCGCCTCTACCCCTACCGCCGCCACCAGCTGCCCGCTACACCCCTTGCCCACCCCGACCCCGCCAAGCTGCACCAGTACGGCGACGAGCTGAAGGCCTGCGTGCAGTTTTACCTGAACGGGCTGGCCGATAACACGCTGTATAAGTAACGGCTATTACGCAGCCGGCTACAGCGCCGTAACGCGAAGTTTGTCGTTCGCGGCCCCGCGCTGTTAACGCCATCCCAACAACTCAGGGCTGCGAACGACAAAACTCGCGGCCCTGCCTGCGCCACATCCGCTAAGCATTTTTCATACATACTCTTTCCCTTGGAACACCTTTTCATCACCGGCATCGGCACCGACGTGGGCAAAACCTTCGTGGCGGCCATCCTCACCGAAGCTCTGCAGGCTGATTACTGGAAGCCTGTGCAGGCGGGCCTGACGCCCACCACCGACGCGGGCACCGTGCGCGGGCTGGTGCGCAACCCCGTCAGCCGCTTCTGGCCCGAGCGGTACCGGCTGGCGCTGCCGGCCTCGCCCCACGCCGCCGCCGCCGCCGAAGGCTTATTGCTCCGGCCCGACGATTTCGAGCTGCCCACCACGGCCAACCACTTGGTGGTAGAGGGCGCGGGGGGCCTGCTGGTACCGCTGGCCCCCGGCTTTTCGGTGGCCGATCTGGTGCAGCGCCTGGGGCTGGCCGTGGTAGTGGTGTCGCGGCACTATTTAGGCAGCATCAACCACACACTGCTCACGCTGGAGGCGTTGCGGCAGCGGCAGATTCCGGTGCGCGGGCTCGTGTTTAACGGCACGCCTAATCCGGCGACGGAGGAGGCCATTCTGAGCTACTACGACGGACCGGTGCTGCCGCGGATACTGGAGGAACCGGTGGTGTCGGCAGATGTGGTGGCGCGGTACGCAGCGGAGTTCCGGGCCTTTTTTGAGGGGTAGCATTTCCCGTAGAGGACGCAGAGGTAAAACCGCAGAGGTCCGCAGAGCTGTTCCAGAACGACTCTGCGGACCTCTGCGGTTTTACCTCTGCGTCCTCTACGGGAAACACTATCAGGGTCTACCTTTGCCCCCATGCCTACCCTTTCTGAACGCGACGCCGCCGTGCTGTGGCACCCCTACACCCAGATGCAGACTGCCCCGCTGCCCATTGCCATCACCCGGGGCGAAGGCAGCTGGCTCGTAGCCGAGGACGGCACGCGCTACCTCGACGCCATTTCGTCGTGGTGGGTGAACCTGCACGGGCACGCCCACCCGCACATTGCGGCCCGCGTGAGCGAGCAGCTGCGCACCCTGGAGCACGTGCTGTTTGCCGGTTTTACGCACCCGGCCGCCGTCGAGCTGGCCGAGCAGCTGCTGGAAATCCTGCCCGACAACCAGGCCCGCGCCTTCTACTCCGACAACGGCTCGACGGCCGTGGAAGTGGCCCTGAAAATGGTGCTCCAATACTTCCACAACCAGGGCCAGCCCGAGCGGCGCACGTTTATCTGCTTCCAGAATTCTTACCACGGCGACACCTTTGGGGCCATGGCCGTGAGCAGCCGCGGGGCCTTCACCGAGCCGTTCTGGCCGCTGCTGTTCGACGTGGAGTTCATCGACGTGCCGGTGCCGGGCCGCGAGGCGGAGGTACTGGCGCAACTCGACCAGTTGCTGCGAAAGCCCCAGGTGGCGGGCTTCATCTTTGAGCCCCTGGTGCTGGGCACGGCCGGTATGGTCATGTACGAGCCCGACGTGCTGAGCGAGATGCTGCGTCGCTGCCACGCGGCCGGGGTGCTGGCTATTGCCGATGAGGTGATGACCGGTTTCGGCCGCACCGGGCCGCTGTTTGCCAGCAGCCTGCTGGCCGAGCAGCCCGACCTGATGTGCTTTTCCAAGGGCCTCACCGGCGGCACGCTGGCCATGGGCCTGACCACCTGCGCCGCGCCCATCTATAACGCTTTTTTAAGCGACGACAAGATGCGGGCGCTCTTCCACGGCCACTCCTACACGGCCAACCCCGTGGCCTGCGCCGCTGCCCTGGCCAGCCTGGAGCTCACCCGCGCCGCTGAATGCACCCAGCAGCGCCAGCGCATCGCCGCCGCCCACGCCGCGTTTAAAGCCGAAATCGAAGACCAGCCGGGCATCCGGGCGGTGCGGCACCGGGGCACCATCCTGGCCGTGGAGTACGACCCCGGCGAGGGCACCAGCTACTTCAGCCGCCTGCGCGACGCCTTCTATCAGCTCGCCCTGGATAACCATGTGGTGCTGCGGCCCCTGGGCAACGTGGTGTATCTGCTGCCGCCCTACTGCACCACCGACGCCGAGCTGGCGCTGCTCTACGCTGTGCTGCGCCGTATGCGCGAGCTGGTGCTCGACTTCGTGCCCGCCCCCAACCTACCCCACATCCTGCATGACTAGCGCCGAATCGGACCTCGTCATCGTGATTCGGGGCCGGGGCCGGGTATCGGCGCTGGGACTGGACTCCGACTGGAGCGCCCCGGCCGCCTCGCCCTTCACGCAGCACCCGGCGAGCCTGCCTGTGGCCGCGCTACCTGCCGGGGCCGAAGCCGCCCTGAACAACCTGCGCCAGGCCCACCCCGCCTACCGCCAGCTCGACCGCACCGTACTGCTGGCCTTGCTGGCCGCCCGGTTGTCAGTTGCCAGTTGTCGGTTGTCAGTTGTCAGCAATAAGGAGACAACGCCTAGTTCGACACTACCGGACACTGACAACTATCAACTGACAACTGACAACGACCAGTTAGCCATCAGCATCGGCAGCAGCCGGGGCGCTACGGGGCGGCTGGAGGAGTTTCATGCGGAGTTTCTGGCCGAAGGGCGGGTGCCGGCCGCGGCTTCGCCCCTCACCACGCTGGGCAACGTGGCCAGCTGGGTGGCCTTCGATGCGGGGCAGGCGGGGGCGACGGCCCTGAGTCATTCGAGCACCTGTAGCAGCGCCTTTCAGGCCTTGGGCAACGCCGTGGCCTGGCTGCGCGCCGGCATGGCCGACCGGTTTCTGGCCGGTGGCGCCGAGGCCCCGCTTACCGATTTCACGCTGGCCCAGATGCGGGCCATCGGCATCTACTCGCCCTTCGCGGCGGCCGACTGGCCCTGCCGGCCGGGAACGGGCCGGCCTTCTACGTTTGTGCTGGGCGAGGGCGCGGCCGTGTTCGTGCTGGAACGCGGCAGCCGGGCGGCGCTGCGGGCGGCTGGCGAAACGGCGCTGCTCCTCGAAGGCGTGGGCTTCGGTTTCGAGGCGCTGGGCAGTAAAACCGGCCTCTCGGCCGACGGCCGGCACTTTCAGCAGGCCATGCGGGCAGCGCTGCACCAGGCCGGGGTAGCGCCTTCCGACATCGACGCGGTGGTGCTGCACTCGCCCGGCACCCCCGCCGGCGACACGGCCGAGCGGGCGGCACTGCGGGCCGTGTTCGGAGAAGAGTTGCCGCTGCTGCTGTCGAATAAGTGGCTACTGGGCCACACACTGGGCGCTTCGGCGGCCCTGAGCCTGGATTTTGCGCTGCACGTGCTCGAAACCCAGACCTGGCCCACGATACCCTTCGCTACCGACGTGAACGGCCCGTCCGAGCGGACAGTGCGGCGGGTGCTGGTGAATGCCGCCGGCTTCGGCGGCAACGCGGCGAGTGTAGTGGTGGGGAAGTAGCGCGAAGCTTCCGCTTCGCGTATCGTTAAACGAAATCGTTGTAGCGTCAGCAACGATACGCGAAGCGGAAGCTTCGCGCTACTTCCCCAACTCCGTCTTATATTCCCCTTTCTAACCACCACCCTCCTATGTCCCGCCCCCTCCTCCTGCTACTTGGCCTCGGCTTGCTGAGCACGCCCGTTTTCGCCCAAACCAAGCCCGCCACCACGCCAGACCCAGTTATCCTGCAGATGGTGCAGCAGGTTTCGGCCAAGAACCTGCGCGACGATATCGATAAGCTCGTGAGCTTCGGCACGCGCCACACGCTTTCCGATACCAAAAACAAGAAGCGCGGCATCGGGGCGGCCCGTAATTGGGTCGAGTCGGAGTTCCGCAAGTACAGCAAAGCCAGCGGCGGACGGCTCAAGGTTGAGCAGGACACGTTTACCATCAAGCCCGACGGCCGCCGCATCAACCAGCCGGTGCTGATGGCCAACGTGATGGCCACGCTGCCTGGCACCGACCCCACCGACACGCGCGTGTTCATCGTCAGCGGCCACATCGACTCGCGGGTAACCGACGTGATGAACGCCACAGCCGACGCGCCGGGCGCCAACGACGACGGCTCGGGCACGGTAGCCGTGCTGGAGCTGGCCCGGGTAATGAGCCAGCAGAAATTTCCGGCGACCATCATTTTCGTGGCCGTGCAGGGCGAAGAGCAGGGCCTCTACGGCTCGACCCACCTGGCCCAGCGCGCCAAAAAGGAGGGCTGGAACCTGGTGGCCATGCTCAACAACGACATTGTGGGCAACTCGACCGGCCACGACCCGACCATTAAAAACACCACCCAGCTGCGCGTGTTCAGCGAGGGCATTCCGGCCGCCGAAACGCCCGAGCAGGCCCGGCTGCGCCGCACACTGTCGGCCGAAAACGACTCGCCCAGCCGCCAGCTGGCCCGCTACGCCCGCGAGGCCACCCGGCAATACGTGCCCGGCCACGAGCTGGTGCTGGAGTACCGCCCCGACCGGTTCCTGCGCGGCGGCGACCATCTGCCCTTCAACCAGCAGGGCTTCACGGCGGTGCGCTTCACGGAAATGAACGAAGATTTCCGCCACCAGCACCAGGATTTGCGCACCGAAAACGGCGAGGAGTACGGCGACCTGGCCAAGTTCATGGACTTCGACTATCTGCGTCAGAACGCGGGCGTGAACCTGGCCACGCTGGCCAACTTGGCCCTGGCTCCGGCCGCCCCGCGCAACGTGGGCGTGCTCACGGCCAAGCTCACCAACCGCACCGAGCTGCAGTGGGAAGCACCCGCCGCGGGCGAAAAACCGGCCGGCTACTACGTGCTCATGCGCGAAACCAGCGCCCCCGAGTGGCAGCAGAAGTTCTTCGTGAGCGACCTCAAAGCCGACCTGCCTTTCAACAAGGACAACTTCGTTTTTGGGGTAGTAAGCGTGGATGCCGAGGGCCACGAAAGCCTGCCGGTGCTGCCCGTGCCGGTGCGGTAAGCCGTTTTTTTTTCTCTCCTTCTTGAATATTGCGCGGCCGGAGCGTACTTGCGGCCGCTAATGCGCCGGGGTGGCCGGCTTGCTTACATGATGACTCCCGTTTCCGCTTTCACTTCATTTGGTTGCGCCCGCCTTTCGGCCGGGGCCGGGATGGGGTGTGGGCCGGCGGTTGGCGGCCAGCTGATGGGCAAGAAATCGAAGAAACGCACCCCGACCCGACCGTCGCACTAGTTCACTGTACCTGAATCTGAACGTTTTTCGCGCCGGTCCTTTCGAGGAGCCGGCGCTTTTTTTTGGCCCGGGCAAAGCCACGCTTCGCCCCGCAACTGATGGTAGCATGAAAATTATGAAGTTTGGCGGCACGTCCGTCGGGTCGGCGCAGCGGATGCGCGAAGTGGCGGAACTGATGGAGGCTGGCGGCCCGGAACGGCGCCTGGTGGTGCTTTCGGCCATGAGCGGCACCACCAATGCGCTGGTGGAAATTGCCGGCCTGCTCGCCAGCGGCGACGCGGCGGCGGCCGAAGCCCGCATTACGCTGCTGCACCAGCGCTACCACGCCGTGGCCCGCGAGCTGCTGGCTGACGCCACCGGCATCGTGCTGCCCCTGCTCGACGCGCACTTCCAGACGCTGCGCGACCTGGCGGCCGCTCCGCTCACGCCCGGCAGCGAGCGAATCATACTGGCCCAGGGCGAGCTGCTGAGCACCCTGCTGATGTACCATTACGTGGCCCGGGTGCTGGGCCGGCCCGTGGTGCTGTTGCCGGCACTCGATTTCATGCGCCTCGATGCCGACGGAGAGCCCGACGCGCCCGTTATCCGGGAGTTGCTGGCCGCCGCCCTGGCCCCTTTCCCCGACGACGCGCTGTTCATCACCCAGGGCTTCATCTGCCGCGACGCCCGCGGCGGCATCGACAACCTGCGGCGCGGCGGCTCCGACTATTCGGCCTCGCTGATCGGGGCCGCGGTCGGGGCCGAGGAAATCCAGATCTGGACCGATATTGACGGGCTGCACAACAACGACCCGCGGGTGGTGGCCGGCACGTATCCGGTGCGCGAGCTGTCGTTTGATGAGGCCGCCGAGCTGGCTTATTTCGGGGCCAAAATCCTGCATCCCAGCTCGGTGCTGCCGGCGCGGGCCCACGGCATTCCGGTGCGGCTGCTGAACACGATGCAGCCCGAGGCGCCTGGCACGCTCATTTCGGCCCGCACCGGCCCCGGGGCCATCAAAGCGGTGGCCGCCAAAGACGGCATCACGGCCATCAACGTGCAGTCGAGCCGGATGCTGCTGGCCCACGGTTTCCTGCGCAGCCTGTTCGAGGTATTCGAGCGTTACCGCACGTCCATCGACATGATTACGACCTCGGAAGTAGCCGTGTCATTGACCATCGACGACGCCGGCCGCCTGCCCCAGATTGTGGGCGAGCTGCAGCACTTCGGGGCCGTGGTGGTTGATGAAAACCAGAGCATTATCTGCCTCGTAGGCAGCCTCACGCAGGACGCCAACGGCACGGCCAACCGCGCCTTCGCCGCCCTGCGCGACGTGCCGGTGCGCATGATCAGCTACGGCGGCTCGCCCAACAACATCAGCATTCTGGTAAACACCGCCGACAAAGTGCGGGCCCTGCAGGCCCTGAACGCGGGCCTGTTTACTTCAGCTGTTAGCCATTAGCTTTTAGCTGACAACTTTTTTTCCGTCCTACCATCAGCTAATAGCCAACAGCTAGCAGCTAACAGCTTAAACCCGCCATGCCCTTCCAGCTCCCGGCTGAATTCCTGAACCAGCCTACCCCCTTTTACTACTACGACCTCGACCTGCTCGACCAGACGCTGTCGGCCCTGACGGCGGCCGCTAAGCCGGGCAACTTCCGGGTGCATTATGCCCTCAAGGCCAACTCCAACCTGCTTGTTCTGGAGCGGATACGGCGCGCCGGGCTGGGGGCCGACTGCGTGAGCGGCGGCGAGGTAGCGCGGGCGCTGGAGGCCGGTTTCGGGGCCGACGACGTGGTATTTGCCGGCGTGGGCAAGTCGGATGCCGAAATAAACCTGGCCCTGGCGGCCGATATTTTCTGCTTCAATGCCGAATCGGTGCCCGAGCTGCGGGTGCTCGATGAGCTGGCCCGCGCCCAGGGCCGCCGGGCGCGGGTGGCGTTGCGTATCAACCCCAACGTGGATGCCTATACCCACCCCCACATCACCACCGGCCTCGACGCCAACAAGTTCGGTATCAGCCTGCCTGATCTGGCCGGGGTGCTGGAGCAGCTGGAGCAGCTGCCCAACGTGGAGCTGCTGGGTTTGCACGCTCATATCGGCTCGCAGATAACCGAGCTGAGCGTGTTTGCCGCCCTCAGCCGCAAGCTCAACGACCTGCAAACCTGGCTCGAAGACCGGGGCTACCACCTGCCCCACCTCAACGTGGGCGGCGGCCTGGGCATCAGCTACGAGCAACCCGACGCGTACCCGATTCCTGATTTCGCCACCTATTTCGGCCTGTTCGAGCAGCACCTGCAGCGGCGGCCGGGCCAGCAGGTGCACGTCGAGCTGGGCCGCTCGGTGGTGGCGCAGTGCGGCACGCTGCTTAGCCGGGTGCTCTACGTGAAGGAAAGCCAGCACACCCGCTTCGCCATTCTCGATGCGGGCATGACCGAGCTGCTGCGCCCGGCCCTCTACGGCAGCCACCACCACATCCAGAACCTGAGCAGCCAGCGCCCCGGGCTGGCCTACGACGTGGTGGGCCCCATCTGCGAATCGACCGACACGTTCGGCCGCGCCCGGCTGCTGCCCGAAACCCGCCGCCACGACCTGCTGGCTATCCGCTCGGTGGGGGCCTACGGCGAGGTGATGTCCTCAAGCTACAACCTGCGCGAGAAGGCGGCGGCGGTATACGGCTCAAAGTGATTTGGTGATGGGTGATTTGTTGAACCCCATCACCAAATCACCAATACACCACCCACTTGCCCAGCTTTTCCTGATGTTGAAACGACGCCAGCAGCCACTGGCGCTCGGGTTTCAGCTCGCCTTTTACCAGCAGCACCGGGTGCTGGGCGAGCAGCTGGCGGAGCGGGGCTTCGGCTTCGGGCTGGTCGAGGTAGAGCAGGTAGCGGTGCCAGCTGGTGCCGGGCTCGAACTGGGTTTCGCGGTTGAGGCTGGGGTTGCCGTCGTTGAGGAACACCGGCAGCGTGCCCAACTCGAAGGCCAGCGAGGGCAGCAGCTGGTCGTACACCACTACCGGACGGGTTTGCAGGCCCTGCTGCCGGATGAATTCGGCCAGCGGACGGCTGCCGTTGAAGGCCAGCTCGTTCTGCTGCATAATGGGCTTGGCCGAAATCAGCAGGAAAGCCGTGAAAATAGCGGTGGCCACCAGCAGCCGGGGCGCAATGCGTACCTGGTTCCAGATGGTGAGCGTGAGCACCATCGTAACAACCCCAATGGCCGGCCAGATGGAGGCCAGCGGGCGCACTTCGAGGCCCAGCTCGAACACGGCCGTAAAGATGGGCAGCAGACAAAGCAGCCCCAGCAGCAGCCCAAAAAACGCCAGAATGCCCACGTACCAGCGGTGCAGCATGGCCTCGTTGCAACGGCCCAGGTAATACGTAGTGAGCAGGGCCACCCCCGGAAAAATGGGCAGCACATACAGCAGCAGCTTCGACTTGGAGAGCGAGAAGAACAGCAGCGGCACCAGCACCCAGAAAATGAGCACGTTGCGCCAGAGCCGTGGTACCGTAGCCCAGGGCGTGCGCGCGGCCCGCACCACCAGCGCCACCGCCCAGGGCAGGCTGGTGGCCGGGGCCAGCAGCACGTAAAACCACCAGGGCTTGCTCCGGTTGAAGGTGGCCGCGTTGGCAAAGCGCTCCACGGTATGCTCGTACAGGAAATAGCGCACGAAAGCCGGGTTTTCGGCCACCAGGTAGCCGTACCAGCTCAGGCCCACCACCACAAACAACAACAGTCCCAGCGCGTGGTGCACCGTAAACGGCCGCCGGGCCAGCCCCGTGCGCTCGGCATCCGGCACCCGGAAGTAGGCGCCCACCACGGCCATCAGCGGCAGCACGAAGCCCACCGGCCCCTTGGTTAGGAACGCCAGCGCCAGCCCCAGCCAAAACAGGTACAGCCAGCGCGCCCCGCCGCCCGCGTAGTAGCGCAAAATGCCGTAGGCCGCGGCCAGCTCCAGCGTGGCCAGGTACACGTCGGTGGTGACGTTGAGGGCCGAAATGAGCACCACCGGCAACGACCCGTAGATGACGGCCGCCGCCAGGGCCCGGGCCCGGTCGTTGCCGAATAGCAGCAGACCCAGCGCGTACACCAGCCCCACCTGCGCCAGCACGGCCAGCACCGGCAGCAGCCGCACGCCCACCGTATTCACTCCAAACAGCCCCAGCCCCGCCGCCGTGAGCCAGTACGTGAGCGGCGGCTTATGGAAATGCTGAATCCCGAGCAGCCGCGGGTGCAGCCAGTCGCGCCCGGTCAGCATTTCGCGGCCGATTTCCGAGTAGCGGGCTTCGCTGCTTTCCAGCGGCCCCCAGCTGCCCAGCTGCCAGGCAAAGGCCCCGCCCAGCACCAGCAGAAACAGCCACAGCCAGCGGCGCGAAGTCATGGGGAAAGGCATGGGTGAGGTGTTGGGGTGAGGAGGTGATGGGGTAATGGGGTAATGGGGTGAGCAAAGGTAGCCTGTGAGGGCGATGAAAGAATGTCATTCAGAGCGCAGCGAAGAATCTCGCGTGCTGACGTTGCAACGGTAATCCAACGTCAGCACGCGAGATTCTTCGCTGCGCTCTGAATGACGTTCATTTTTCCTCCTTACCTCCTCCCCCCTACCCCATCACCCAATCCCCCGCCGTACCTTTGCGGCATGAATCTTCTTTCCGCGGAAAACCTTTCCAAAAATTACGCCGACCGGTGGCTGTTTAAAGACCTGAATTTTGGGCTGCTCCAGGGCCAGCGGGTGGCCTTCGTGGGCATCAACGGCACCGGCAAAACCACCCTCATGCGCATTCTGGCGGGCCTCGAAGTACCCGACACCGGCCTGGTGAGCGTGCGCAAGGGCATCCGGGTAACCTACCTGGGCCAGCAGCCGGTGTTTGATGAAAGCCTGACGGTGGAAGAAACCATCTTCGCCAGCCAGAACGACACGCTCAAGGCCATCAAGGAATACGAGCACGTTGTAAACGACCCCGACCACAAGGCCGACGATTTGCAGCGGGTGCTCGAGCGCATGGATTCGCTCCAGGCTTGGGACTACGAGGCGCAGGTGCAGCAGATTCTGAGCCGGCTGGGCATTTTGGGCGAGCTGCTGACGCGCAACGTAAGCCAGCTTTCGGGCGGGCAGCGCAAGCGCGTGGCCCTGGCCCGGGTGCTCATCGAGGAGCCCGATGTGCTGCTGCTCGACGAACCCACCAACCATCTGGATCTGGCCACCATCGAGTGGCTCGAAAACCGCCTCTCCTCCCCCAGCCTCACGCTGCTCATGGTCACCCACGACCGGTACTTTCTGGACAGCGTGGCCAACGAAATTGTGGAGTTGGATAAGGGCCAGATGTACCGCTACCAGGGCAACTACGCCTATTTCGTGGAGAAAAAGGCCGACCGCGAAATGCGCCAGGCCACTGAGGTAGAGAAGGCCCGCCAGCTGTTCAAGAAGGAGCTGGAGTGGATGCGCCGCATGCCCCAGGCCCGCGGCACCAAGCAAAAGGCCCGCATCGACGCCTTCTACATCACCAAGGAAAAGGCCAGCACCAACCTGAGCAAGCAGAACGTGGAGCTGAGCGTGAAAACCACCCGCCAGGGCGGCAAAATCATCGAAGCCAGCCACCTCAACAAGAAATTCGGCGACAACGTGGTGCTCGACGATTTCAGCTACGTGTTCAAGAAAAAGGACCGCATTGGTCTGGTGGGCCCCAACGGCGCGGGCAAGTCCACGCTGCTAAACATGCTCACGGGCAAGCTCCAGCCCGATTCGGGCACCATTGAGGTGGGCCAGACTACCGTGTTCGGCTACTACACCCAGACCGAGCTGGAATTCGACCCCACCCAGCGCGTGATTGACATTGTGAAGGAAGTGGCTGAGGTGGTGGAGCTGGCCAACGGCGACGTACTCACGGCCAGCCAGTTCCTGAGTTTGTTTCTGTTCCCGCCGGCCCAGCAGTATACGCTGGTAACCAAGCTGAGCGGGGGCGAAAAGCGGCGGCTCCAGCTGCTGCGCGTGCTCATCAAGAACCCCAACTTCCTGATTCTCGACGAGCCGACCAACGACCTCGACCTTAGCACGCTCAACATCCTGGAAGACTTCCTGCTGCACTTCGGCGGCTGCCTGCTCATCGTCAGCCACGACCGCTACTTCCTCGACCAGCTGGCTGAGCACCTGTTCGTGCTCGAACCGGGCGGGGCCGTGCTCAACTTCCCCGGCAACTACACCGACTACCGCGAGTACCTGGCCGAGCGCGAAACCGAAGCCGCCTTGCTGGAAGAAGAAAAAGCTGCCAAAACAGCCCGCGCCGAAGCCAAAGCAGAAGCCGCCAAGCCCGCGCCGGTAGCCGCCCCCGCCCCGGCCGCCGCCCCCAAGCGCCGCGCCTCCTACGCCGAGAAGCGCGAGTACGAGCAGCTCGAAAAAGACATGGCCGCCCTCGAAGCCGAAAAGCAGCAGGTGACGGCCAAGCTCAACGCCGGCAGCGGCAGCGCCGACGAGTTTGCCACCTGGGGTGCCCGCCTCGGCACCCTCACCCAGGAGCTGGAAGAAAAGGAATTGCGCTGGCTGGAGCTGGCCGAGCTGGTGTAAAGTTGAAGGTGTAAAGTAGAGTCGATGTAACCAGGAAGGCCCCGGAGCTGTGCTTCGGGGCCTTCCTGGTTTATTTTCTGCCGATAAGTTGTAATTTCTGGGTGAAACCAAATTGCCCCGGCTCCTCCTCGAAGGCCGGCACGAACCGCATTTCTCAGACTGCGACGAGGCAGAAAACGTATCCGGTTGTTCAATAAACAATTGACGCTTTAACAGGCTTAGCCATAGATGACTGCCTGACAACCCATCTTTTTCTCCCAATTTCTTCCTCTAAGCCCATGAAAACTCCCCTCTTCCGGCTGCTGCTGCTGGTGCTCAGCGTTCTGGCCGCCACTCAAACTTTTGCGCAGGACAAGAAGGCCCCGGCCAGCCCGCCCGCTACGGCCACTGGCAAAGTGGGCAACGCCACCGTAACGGTGGTGTACAGCAGCCCTTCGGTGAAAGGCCGGCCGATTTGGGGCCAGCTCGTACCCTATGGGCAGGTGTGGCGTTCGGGGGCCAACGAGGCCACCACCATCACGTTCGACCAGCCCGTAACCGTGGAAGGCCAGCCGCTGGCAGCCGGCACGTATAGCCTCTTCACCATCCCCACCGAAAAGCAGTGGACTATAATTTTCAACAAAACGGCCAAGCAGTGGGGTGCTTTCAAGTACGATGACAAGCAGGATGCCCTGCGCGTGACCGTAACGCCCCGGAAGGCCATTACGCCCGCCGAGCAGCTCATGTACGACGTAACGCCAGCGGGCCTGACGCTGCGCTGGGAAAACATGACCGTGCCCGTTGCCATCAGGTAATTACGGTTGCTACTACTTAAAAAAGCCTCTCTCCGGTTACCGGAGAGAGGCTTTTTGCTGAGCGCTACAAATCGGGCGCGGGCGGCGGAGCCGTAGACGAACCATTGGCTACATACGTTACCGCTGGGTTGTTTTGCGCAGCTGCTGGCTGAAGTCGAACTGCACCGGGTGCTCGTCGAAAGCCAGCACGAACCGGAGCTGCGGGGCCGCGTCGAGGCGCGGGAAATACACGAGGCCCACCGCCCGGTCGCCGGGCTGCAGGGTGGCGCGGCGCAGGCTGCTCACGGCCTGTTCGGCCACAGTGGTGTTCAGCTTTTGGGCCTGCACGGCCCGCACCACCCGCTGCACCTCAAAGAAGGCCTGCCCGCCCTGCTGCCGTACCTGCCGGCTGGTTCGCTCGATGGGCGTATCGCGCCGATTAACGCTGGCCACGCTTTCGGCCGTATTGGCAACCAGCAGCAGCACTTCCAGCAAACCGACCCGACTGGCTTTGTACGCCAGCTCGTCGCGCCGCTGGGCCATGGAGTCGAGCCGCATTTCGGGGCTGAAAGCCAGGTGTCGCCCTGCGGCCACAGCCGGGGCCGCCGCCACCGAAACGCCCGTTTGCACAGCCGCGCTGTCAGGCAGCGGCAGGTAGTAAAAGCGCGTCGGATCGATGGTAATGGAGTGGTTGGCGGCGTTGCTGAATTCGGCCTCGAAAACCAGCTCCTTGGGCTCGGCCCGCACAAAGTGAAAGCGTACGTACACGCTGTCGGGGTGGCTGATGAGGCTGCTAACGGGCCCCGCACCCTGGCTGGCGGGGGCTACACTCAGGGTTTGGCCGGGCGCGCAGGCCGTCAGCAGCGGGCCAAGCAGAAGTGCGGCCGCTGTGCCCAGCCGCCGCCCAGACGAAGAGGTAGTAGTAGATGGCATAAAGCAGCGCGTTAAAGTGGATAGGTAAAAGCTGAAACCGGGTTATCGGGCCGGCAGTAATTGATTCACTGTTTCGCGCAACAATAGTACCGTTTTCATCCATTCTTTCAACGCCTTACCGCCCTGCCAGCGCCGGCGGCAGCGCGGCCATACCATTGGCGGCCACGGGCAGCGGCCACACCCGGCGCACGGCTGCCAACGGCACCGGCCCAAATACGTGCGGAAACCACGCCTGCCGGCCCGCCGCCCACTCCCGCTCCACCCGCACGCCAGCCGCCAGCAGGACCTCTTCGTCCAGTTCCAGCAGCAGCGCCCTAGGGCTATTGGCGTAGTACAGCCGGGCCGTTTCCAGCACCTGCCCCAGCTCCGACGCATGAATAAAGCCCTCGGCCGCCAGGTCGGGGCTGGCGAAAAAACCGGTTTGCTGGGCTAGCTCCCAGTCGTTGGCTTGGCTGATGCGGTAGAGCACTTTGGTGAATTATAAATTTTAGATGATGAATTTCGAATCGGTGAGGAAGTATAGTCTGTAGGAGCTTCGGTCAGGGGTGCTGGTGTATACCTCGCCCCTAGGTTTCAACAGATAAACAAAAAAATGGGAGCCCACGACCCTGCCGCCGGCTCCCATTCTTAATTCAAAATTTATAATTCAACCCTACGCCTTCCACACTTCCTCCTGCACGGCTTTGCCCACCGTGAGCATCAGGCGGACGGGGTTGGGCACCAGCGTCAGGCGGGCTTCCTTGCCGGAGTACTTCTCCGAATCAATCCAGACGCCCTCCTTGGGGCCTGGCTTGGCACCGGCCCCGGCGGGCAGATAGGCCGTGGGCAGCAGCACGTCGGTATCGGAGCTGAGCGCATCGTGCACTTTCTCGAGGGCCGCTTCCAGGAACGGGCCGTATTCCTCGTTGAAGTCGTCTTCGAGGTCGTGAAGTTCTTCTTCGATGTCGTCGTAGCGGGCATCGTCGTAGGTGAGTTTCTGCAGCTCGGCTTTCTTGTCGATAAGGGCCACGAGGGCATTGTTCAGCTCTTCCGAATTCATAAGGCGAATGGCAATAGGTTCGTTGGCAAAGGTAAGAAGTGCGGTTTGGTTTTTTGGTGGATACGTAAGAACGCCACGGTGCTGCAGGAAACCAATCAGCAAAAACCCGTATTTTTACCCAATCCAACCGATTTCCCGCTCAATAAGCCACCCTTCTATGCAAACCATGACTTCGCCGGCCGTGCAGGCCCACCCCGCCCACGACTTCCTGCCCCTCAACGGCACCGACTACCTCGAATTCTACGTCGGCAACGCCAAGCAGTCGGCTTACTTCTACCAGGCCGCGTTCGGCTTCGAGCTGGTGGCCTACGCCGGCCCCGAAACCGGCGTGCGCGACCGGGCCTCCTACGTGCTCCAGCAAAACAAAATCCGGCTGGTGCTCACCACCTCGCTGCTGCCCGACTCCGACATTACCCGCCACGTAGCCCAGCACGGCGACGGCGTGAAGGTAATGGCCCTGTGGGTGGACGACGCCCGCAAATCGTTTGAGGAAACCACCAAGCGCGGCGCCAAAGTAGCCTTCGAGCCCTACGTTATCGAGGACGAAAACGGCTCCGTCACGCTGGCCGGCATCTATACTTACGGCGAAACCATCCATACCTTCGTGGAGCGCAGCAACTACACCGGCCCCTTTCTGCCGGGCTTCGTGGCCCGCACCAGCAACGTCCCCCAGGGCAACCCGGTGGGTTTGCAGGTGGTCGACCATTGCGTGGGCAACGTGGGCTGGGGCGAGATGAACCAGTGGGTGAAGTTTTACGAGGACGTGCTGGGCTTCAAGCTGCTCATTACCTTCGACGACGACGACATCTCGACCGAGTATTCGGCCCTGATGAGCAAGGTGGTCAGCAACGGCAACGGCTTCGTGAAATTTCCCATCAACGAGCCCGCCGAAGGCAAGAAAAAGAGCCAGATTGAGGAATACCTCGACTTCTACCACGGCCCCGGCGTGCAGCACATGGCCTTGCTCACCGACGACATCCGCACGACGGTAACGGAGCTGCGCCGCCGCGGCGTGGAGTTTCTCAACGTGCCGGCCACTTACTACGACGACCTGCTGGAGCGCGTGGGCCACATCGACGAAGACCTCGACAGTGTGCGCGAGCTGAACCTGCTCATCGACCGCGACGAGGAAGGCTACCTGCTCCAGATTTTCACCAAGCCCGTTGAGGACCGGCCCACCGTGTTCTACGAAATCATCCAGCGTAAAGGCGCCAAGAGCTTCGGCAAGGGCAACTTCAAGGCGCTGTTTGAGGCCATTGAGCGCGAGCAGGGCCTGCGGGGCAACCTGTAGGATTAGAAGTGAGGTATTGAGAAGTGAGTACAGAGAAATGAGAGGGGAGACGCTGACGGCTTGGGCCTGAAGCGGACCGTCATTCAGAGCGAAGCGAAGAATCTCGCGTGCTAATCGTCAGGATGGCTCCTAACGGCTTCACGCGGGATTCTTCGCTTCGCTCTGAATGGCGGTCTTATTTCTACACCCAATTTCGAGTTCAGGAACAGGACGACGAGACGCAACAGTTGGCGTCTCATCGTTGCTGATGTTGTGCTACTGAGCTGTACAGGACGACGAGACGCCAACTGTTGCGTCTCGTCGTCCTGTACCGCAACCTGAAAATTGCTGTAACTTCTCCCTTCTCGATATTCCCTTCTCCGTACTCGCATCTCCCCTCTATCTTCGTCCCGCGTCTCACTTCTCATGTCTCCCTACTCACTTCTATAAATATGCCGCTCTCCCCCGACCTGCAAACCAAAATCAACGGCTGGCTCACCGACGACTACGACGCCGAAACCCAGGCCGAAATCCGGCAGTTGCTGGCCGATGGCCAGGACGAGCAGCTGTCCGACGCGTTTTACCGCAACCTGGAGTTTGGCACCGGCGGACTGCGGGGCGTGATGGGTGCGGGCTCGAACCGTATGAACCGCTACACGCTGGGCATGGCCACCCAGGGCCTGTGCAACTACCTGTTGCAGTCGTTTCCGGGGCAGGAAATAAAGGTGGCCGTGGCCCACGACTCGCGCCACAACAGCCCCGAATTCGCGCGCATCGCGGCCGATATCTTCTCGGCCAACGGCATTACGGTATATCTGTTTGAGAGCCTGCGGCCCACGCCCGAGCTGTCGTTTGCCATCCGGGAGCTGGGCTGCCAGAGCGGCTGCGTGGTGACGGCCTCGCACAACCCCAAGGAGTACAACGGCTTTAAAGTGTACTGGAACGACGGCTCGCAGGTAGTAGCGCCGCACGACCAGAACATCATCCGCGAGGTAGACGCCATTACCTCGGTGCGCGACGTGAAGTTCCAGCCCGAGCCGAGCCGCATTCACCTTATCGGAACCGAAATCGACGCGGCCTACCTGGCCCGGGTGAAAGGCCTGAGCATCAACCCCGAAGCCATCCGGCGCCAGCACGATTTGAAAATCGTGTACACGCCGCTGCACGGTACGGGCATTACCATGGTGCCGCCGGCGCTGGCCCAGCTGGGCTTCGACAACCTGCACATCGTGACTGCCCAGGCCACGCCCGACGGCTCCTTTCCCACGGTGCTCTCGCCCAACCCCGAGGAGAAAGTAGCCATGCAGATGGCCCTCGACGAAGCCAAAGCCCTCGACGCCGACCTCGTGCTGGCTACCGACCCCGACTCCGACCGCGTGGGCATCGCCCTAAAAAACCCGGCCGGCGAGTGGGTGCTCGTCAACGGCAACCAGACGGCCGCTTTGCTCACCCACTACGTGCTGTCGGCCCGCAAGCAGGCCGGCAAAGCCACCGACAAGGATTTCATCGTCTACACCATCGTCACGAGCGAGGTGCTCGGCGACATTGCCCGCTACCAGGGCGTGAAGGCCTACCGCACGCTGACGGGCTTCAAGTACATTGCCGGCCTCATCCGCGAGCTGGAAGGCCAGGAAACTTACGTGGGCGGCGGCGAGGAAAGCTACGGCTACATGCTCGGCGACTTCGTGCGCGACAAGGATGCTATTTCGGCCTGCGCGCTGCTGGCCGAAATGGCCGCCGTAGCCAAAGACCAAGGCCACACGCTCTACGAGGAAATGGTGGCCATGTACCTGCGCTACGGTTTCTACAAGGAGCACCTGATTTCCATCACCAAAAAGGGTCAGCGCGGGGCCGAGGAAATTCAGGAGATGATGCGCGAGCTGCGGGCCACCCCGCCCGCCAACCTGGCCGGCCAGCCCGTGGTGGAGGTGCGCGACTTCAAGACCGGCCGCATCAAAGACCTGCGCACCGGCCTCGAAACCGCAACCGGCCTCGAAAGCTCCAACGTGCTCCAGTTTATCCTGGAGGACGGCAGCAAGATTTCGGCCCGACCCAGCGGCACCGAGCCCAAAATCAAGTTCTATTTCAGCGTGAAGCAGCCCCTGGCCTCCGCCGTGGACTTCGACCTGGCCACCCGCCTCGCCGACGAGAAAATCCAGCGCATTATCCGGGATATGGGCCTGGAGTAGGCCGGCAGAACGGCAAGCGCCTCACCCGCTAAAGCCCAAGCCCCCACACGGAACCGTGTGGGGGCTTGGGCTTTAGCGGGCTACAAGGTCCGCTTACTTCTTGTTCTGGTCGCCGTCCTGGGCATCCTTACGAATAGCTTTTTCGTCTACCTGGTCGCTGATGGGGGCGCTGGCGTCGGTTTCACCGTCGGCGGCAGTGGTCATTACCTTGGTGGCGCCGGTCAGGTCGGTGGCGGTGCTGCCGGTTTTGGTCGAGTACACTTTGTCGTCGTTTTGGTCGGGGGTATTCTTGGAATCGGACATGGAGATAAGGGAAAGAAGAAACAACATTAGCGGCACCCAAGTGGCGCCTGCTTGCTGATACGCAGGGCAGGGGCCGCAGGGTTATTTTTTTCGGGGCCCGGCTGCCCGACAACCGGGGAGAGGGCAGCAACTACATGCTGTTGAAACCGGAATAACCGGGGTGAAAGGAAGACCCGCGCAATCGATATATAAATGCTGACCTAGCATATTTCGTTGGTTGCGCAGTTCGGCAAGAAGGATATATTTGCCAGTGGCTGAGCTATACTCGCTCCTTATCCGATGCTATTCTCTTCCTTTCTGTGTTCATATGAATAAAGAAATATTCTCCTGGATCTTATTCTTATTTCTAACGCTGCCCGCCGCTCTACACGCGCAAAGCTCTGGGCAAGACTACGTGCTGACGACGGCTGGCGACACGCTACGAGGGCGAATTAAGATTACCCAGAAGCCGGTTAAAACAGTTTGGCTCTACCGGACTGGCCAGCCGGCGGATTCGTTTACTGCCAACCAGCTACGGGGCTACGGCGACCCCAAAGGCCTGCTCGAAACCACCCGGCAAGTAGGGCCGCATGGAAAGAAAGAGTTCGTTTCCGCCTTGGTTACCGGCTATGTGAGCCTGTTTATTGGGGTTACCTCCGACGGTACTAACCGCTTTTTTCTGCAACCTGCCGATTCAGCCTACGTGGTAGAGGTATCGGCCGAAGTGCCGCGGCTGTCTTATCTGCGGGTGATGGGTAACAGATGCGCTAAAATCGATTTCAGCGACGCAAGGCTGGAAAGCAAATACCGCTATTCACCCCGCGGGTTAACCCAGCTGGTGCTGGACTACAATGCCTGCTTGCAGCAGCCCAGCCAGATTATAGCCAATACGAGCGGCGGATTACGGCTCCTACCTGGATTTCAGGCCGGACTAAATTTAGTTTCCACGGGCCGCGGTGGCACCGGCTACCAGGTGGGGGCGCTTGTGCAGGCCACCAACAAATCGGCCTTCTCTATACGGGCAGAGCTTATCTATTCCAAAATCCGGCGCGAGTACGACCCGGAGGACCTGTTCAACGGCTTCGCACCTTACACCACCAGCCGCACAATTAAGCTGGATTACGGGCAGTTGCAATTGCCCATTACGGTGCGCTACACTATTGGCCACGGATTGCTGCGCCCGCACGTTGCGGCGGGCCTGCTGGGAGCCCTGAATTTTCGTAACAAGTCGACGGCAGCAATTAAAAAATCGAGTGAGCCCGCGCCTGTTGTCTATCCGCTGGATTACCCTGGTTCCAGCTCCATTGGAGCCACTGGCGGCGTGGGACTTAGCTTTTACCAGCCCAAAGGGTTTGTTCCAGGGCTGGAATTGCGCTACGACTATATTCCTGCCGACCCGGAGCCCTACGACAAACTGCAGCTCAATGCTATCCGGTTCAACTTTAGTGTGATGTTCTGACGCTCAAAACAGCTACTGTGCCCAGCAGCGGAAACAAAAAACTTCGGCCCGCCGCGCCCTACTCAGGCCGCTTGCGGCGGGGCCGGCGGGTGCCCAGCAGCAGCAGAATCAGCAGTAGCAGGGCGGCTATGGCCAGGGCCCACCAGGTAATGGCGGGCAGCCCGCGGTAGTAGGGCATTTGCGGCGAGTAGTGCCCCAGCAAGCTCAGGCCCGCAAACAGAATAATGGCCACCGTAACAGCCGCCAGAATGCTCCGCCCTACCAGCTCGTCGGCCTTCACCATGAGCAGCTGGTAGCCGCTGAGCTCCACGCGCAGGCGCAGGTCGCCGCGCGAGATTTTACGCACGATTTGCCGCACGTCGGTGGGCAGCGTCTGGAGCAGGGCCAGCAGCTGGGTGCCCGTGTAGAGGGCCTCACTCTGGATGTTTTCGAGGGAGTACTGCTCGGTAAGAATTTTGGCGCCGTAGGGTCGCACGAACTCGAAGGTGTTGAAGCGCGGGTGCAGCACCTTGCCAATGCCCTCCAGAATGACGAGGGCCCGCAAAATCAGGAATACCGCGCCGGGCACCTGTAGCTTGTAGCGGTAAATTACGTCCTGTAGCGAGTCGGCCAGGTCCGACATGCTCATTTCCTTTACATCGAGCGAAGCGAAATCCTCAATCAGCTGGCTTAAATCGGCTTCGAAGGCCCGCATATCGGGAATCTCGGCGGTCAGGGCCAGGCGGCGGAAGTTGAGGGCCATGCTGCGCGCATCCTGCCGGGCCATGCCAATGAACACGCCCGCGAAGGCGTACTTCTGCTGCTTGGTCAGGCGGCCCACCATGCCAAAGTCGATCAGCACCAGCGTGCCGTCGGGGCGCACCAGCACGTTGCCGGGGTGAGGGTCGGCGTGGAAGGCCCCGAACTCGAATATCTGGGTCAGGTAGATTTCCATGCCCGTTTCGGCCACCTTTTCGGGGCTCAGGCCCCACTCCAGCAGTTGGGCTTTGTCGGTAATCTTGCAGCCACTCACGTACTCAATCACCAGAATGCGGCTGGTGCTCAGCTCACGGTAGGGTTTGGGGATGTAGAACGTGTCGTAGTCCTCATACAGCAGCCGGAATTGCTCCATGCTGCGGGCCTCGGAGGTGTAGTCCAGCTCCTTGGTCATGCTGCGCTCAAAGGCGTCCACAATGTCCTGGGGGTTGCTCAGGCCCTGTTTTTTCAGGAAGCCGGCCGTCAGCCGCACCAGCTCGTGCAGCAGGCTCAGGTCGGTGCGCACCTTTTCCTGCACGTCGGGCCGCTGCACTTTCACTACTACCTTTTCGCCCGTCAGCAGCCGGGCACCGTGCACCTGCCCGATGCTGGCCGAGCCCAGCGGCACCTCTTCGAACTCGTCGAACACTTCCTCCAGGGGGCAGCCCAGCTCCCGCTCAATAATGGCGCGCGCCTCCGCCACCGGAAAGGGCGGCACGTTGCTTTGCAGCTTTTCGAACTCATCAATCAGCGGCTGGGGCAGCAGGTCGGCGCGGTTGCTCAGGGCCTGGGCCAGCTTGATGAAGGTGGGCCCCAGCTCCTCAATCACCATCCGGATTCGCTCCCAGCGCGTGGTTTCAAACACGGCCTGCTCGCCCTCCAGCCACGAGCGGCGCCGACTTTTCGACACCAGCCGGCGCAGGGCCGTGCTCGTTACCACGTCTTCGAAGCCGTAGCGAATCAGCACTTCGGCTACCTGCCGGATGCGCGAAAGATTGGAGATGGTGTTCTTAAACATAAGAAGGGCAAGATACGGCAGCAATCAGTGGTTAGGTGAATGATGCACCAACCTCATTATTTGCTTCGCGCTGAATGACACGTCTTCACCACTTACCACCAAAAAACCCCGCCCGCAAAGCACGGACGGGGTTTTCTACTTCACTTCGGCAAACCGATCCGCTTACGACTTGGCGTCGGCGGCATCGGCCTTGTTCTCGGCCTTCTTGGCGGCTCCGGCCGAGCCGGCGGCCGATTTCTGGGTTTTGCCGGCGGCGGCGCTGGTTTTATCGGCGGCCTTCTTCACGGTGCTGGCGGCCTTGCTCGTGGCGCTGGCCACGGCTCCTTTGGCGGCGCTGCCAGCCTTCGAGGGCGCGGCTTTCTTGCTGCCAGTAGCGGCGCTGCCGCCGGTAGCCGGTTTGCCGCCAGTCTTGGTGCTGCGCTTGAGCTCCTCGAGCTCCGAGTTGGGCGCCACGCCTACTGTTTTCAGCATTTTGGCGGCCAGACTCTGGGCCTGCTTTTCCAGCTCCTTGCGCTTGGCATCGGTGTTTTTCTTGAGGTCGCCCATGATTTTGGCGCCTTCCTTCTCCGAGAGCTTGCTTTCCTTCACCAACGAATCAATGGTCTTCTGCACCCGGTCGTTGGTCAGCGACACGAAGCCCACACCGGCGTTTACGAACTTCTTGAACAAATCTTCCATGATGAGTTGGGTTGAGTGAATAGAAAGTGAAGAGAATCAGACAAAAAGCGCCCCTGCAAAGCTGACGGGCCGAAAATAGTATGCAAGCCTACTATTTTTTACAAACCTACGAAATACCTGCTATATAGTTAAGCTACAATCTGAATAATTTATGCTGATACGTCTCATTTTCAGGCTGCTTGCCGGGTCGGGTCGACGCCGGGCGCCGGAATGGCGGCCGGCGTCGCCCATACCTGTCGGGTGAAGTCGGCCACCCGATCGAGGGCTACATCGGCTTCGGGCACGAAGCGCCAGAACAGGTGCCACCAGTGCACCAGGCCATCGAAAATCTGGAGCGTAACCGTAGTGCCGGCGGCGCGGGCCTGGTCGGCGAAGCGGCGCACATCGTCGCTGAGCACTTCGGCGTCGGAAACCTGCAACAGCAGCGGCGGAAGCCCGTGCAGCCCGGCGCGGGCCGGCGAAACCAGCGGGTGGCTCAGCGGGGTGCCGGCGGCGTACAACGGGCCCCAACTCCGGATTTCCAGCGCCTCCAGCAACAGGCTTTCGTGGTGGCTCAGGCTGCGCAGCGTGGAAGTGGGCAGCTGCAAATCGGTCCAGGGCGAGAGGCCGACGGCGGCGGCGGGCAGCGGCTCGTCGGCGTCGCGCAGGGCCAGCAGCACGGCCAGAGCCAGCCCGCCCCCGGCCGAGTCGCCGGCCACGATGATGTCGGCGGGCGCGTAGCCCTGGTTCAGCAGCCAGAAGTAGGCCGTTAGCGCATCTTCGAGGGCGGCCGGAAACGGGTACTCGGGGGCTTTGCGGTAGTTGATGGCCAGCGTGGTAACCCCGCACTTCTGGGCCAGCCGGCCCACCAGCGACCGGTGGGTGTTGAGCGAGCCCAGCACGTAGCCGCCGCCATGCAGGTACAGCAGTACCCGCCCCGCGGCCGGGTTGGCCGGTCGCACCCACTCGGCCGGAATGCCTTCCACGTCGGTGTCTTCCACGAACACATTCCAGGGCGTGAACTGCCCGAAGGCCAGCAGTTCGGCAAACAGGCGCATGGCCGGCAGCCGGGGCCGCCGCTCGGCCAGCGGGCCGGTGGCCGCCACCAGAAACTGTTTCAATACCGCGTGTTGGGGCGAAGTCATTCTTTGTTAATTATGAATTTTGGATTATAAATTTTTAATTGGCAAAGCAGTTAATATGGCTTTTCTCTCCGCTTTAGAGGAATTTTATAACGTCAAACAATCAGGTAACTTGAATTCATAATTCTACTTAATCTTATGGTTTTTATAACCGCGGATGGCGATGGGAATCCAACCCAGCAGCGGAATAAAAAAGCTTAGCGTGAAGGGGTTGCGCCAGAGCATGCGCCAGTAGGCGCCGGGCGTGCGCAGGTCGAGGTCGAAGTCGCGGCGGCCGGCTTTAATGTACTGGCGCTCGAACTCCTGGTAGAGCGCGGGCCAGGCCCAGGGCAGAAAAAACGGGAAGTAGCGCCAGTTGGTTTTGATGCGCTGCCACAGCTCGCCCCAGCGGTAGGGCTGCTGCCCGTACTTCGCCACGGCGGCGTCCAGCTCGGTTTGCATGCGCGCACGCAGCTGCTCCGACAGGGCCCGGTAGTCGTCGCGGGTGAGGTCGGCGGAATTCTTGTCGGTCATTTCGTAGGGCTTCACGCGCGAGCCCAGCACGAAGGTGAGCTTGGCCGGAAACGCCATGTAGAAAAACCAGGGTTGCAGCAGCACCAACAGCAAAATCGGCCCCACCGGAATAAACGGAATCCCGATTTTCTTGCTCAGCCGGTTCACCCACTCCCAGCTGTAGGTGTGGGGGTTGAGGTACTCGCCGTTGATGGTGTAGAACGGGATGATGTCGGTGCGGTGCTCGATGCCCAGGCGCACGATGCTGGTGGCCAGGCGCTGCAGCCGGTACTTGTTGTTGAACCCCTTCCCGATGCCCGGCACCCCCTCGGGGTACAGCATCAGGTTGTGGTCGTTGTAGTACATCATCGTTTCGAAATTGAGCGTGGTGGCATCCACGCAGCCGGCCCGCTTCCAGAAGTTCTTCACCAGAAACGGGTTCATCAAAATCGATTGTGAGAGCATGGGCGCCGACAGCGGCCGGGGCAGGTCGCGCAGGTCGGGCAGGTAGCGCCACAGGTGGGCCAGGGCCACCATGGCATCCCAGGGGAAGGCCATGCCCGAGTGGTTGGAGGCGAACAGCAGGGGCCGGTCGGGGCGGTTGCGCTGGGGGTAGTCGTCGAAGCCCACCAGCTCGGAGCGGAACCACACCCGGTCGAGCAGCTGCATAATGTTGCGGTCGAGCGTTTCGACGAACTGCTCGTCGAAATAATCGGTGTAGATGTGCTGGTTGGCCACAATGGCCGGCGGCGGCCCGGCAGGAGGAGTCGCGGCGGCGGGGTGCGTCATAAAGGGCGGGAGAACGGTCGGGTTTCCAATGTACTGATTTTAGCCGCCCCCGAGTTGCGCCGCCGGGCCGGGCGCGGCAAAAAAAAACGGCCCAGGCCCGAACCAGCCGGCCGGCCGGGCTCAAATCTGGCGGGTCAGGCGCACGCGGGCCGAAACCAGTTCGTCGGTGCCGGCGCGGCGCACCACAAACAGCAGCAGGCGGCCATCGGCCGAGTGCAGCATCCGGCTGATGTCGGTGAGCGAAAAGAACTCGGCCGGAATCAGGTTAATGGATATGATTTCGTCGCCCGCCAGCAGCCCGGCCTTGTCGGCGGGGCCGCCGGACTCGATGCGCAGCAGCCGGTAGCGCCGGTACTCAGACCCGAAGGCCAGCAAATCGAAGCCGCACATGTCGTGCTCGAACGGGTCGCGGAACTTGCTGTTGGGGCGCAGCAGCAGCCGGTTGTGGGGGTAGTCGATGATGGTGGTGAAGCGTTTGAGCAGCTCGAAGCCCAGGTTGCCGTTGCGAAACGTTTCGGCCCGCCCGGCCACATCCGACGAGTCGGGGTAAGACGTGAGCAGGTTGCCGACGCGGTAGCGGCCCAGCTGCAGGGCCGGCACCCGGCCCAGAAACCCGTTGATGGTGCCGTTGAGGCCGCGCCCGAGTTGGGTGCGCAGGTGCTGCGGGGGCAGGCGCAGGCGCGGGTCGGAGGTGGTTTCGAGCGACAGGGCGTGGCCCGCGCCGGTATCGAGCACCAGCCGCAGGGGCAGCTGCAGCGAGTCGGAAAGCTGCACGGGCAGATTCAGGTAGGCCTTGGCACCGTCGAATTCGAGGGGGATGATTGCCCAGCGGCGGCCAAACGGCGCACGAAAGTGGGCGGGGGAGCGGAAGACGAGCTGCTGCTGCTCGGCGTCAATCTTCACCACCAGATGGCGGAATACATCGGCGCCGAGCAGGCCGTGCACGGGCAGGCCCACGTAGCCCGAAATATTGAGCACGTCGTCGGAAAGCATCAGAAACGAGGCCCGGGCCGCCCCCACCTGCCCGTCCAGCGCCACAGATACGGCCGGTACCCGGTAGGCTTCCAAAGCACTTTCTTCGCCGGCGCCCGACACCAGGAACCGGTCGGTGGTGGGCAGCTGCAGCTCGCGGCCCACATCGGGGTCGGTGATAAGCGAGCTGGCCAGACCGGTATCGAGCAGAAAATTATACGGGCCCCGCCCGTTAAGCCGCACCTCCACCACAATCAGGTTGCGCTGGAGCGAGAAGGGTACGCTGGCCTGGCGGGCACGGGGCCTCAACAGCCGGAAAACCGGCCCGTCTGCCTGCCCATGCCCCGGCAGTACGGGCCCGGCCAGCCCTAGCCACAGCAACAGCCACCGGCTAAGCCGCCGCAGCCAGCGTTGGTTACACGCCCGCAATAAGGTCTCAGTTCGCAGCGGCATACCCGGAAAAAAACGTCCCGGGTAAGGTACTTAAAATTAGGCACGAAGCACAACCGCACCACTGCCCGCCGCTACCCCGGCGCTTCCCAGGTGCCGGCGGGGTTGTAGTGTAGCTGCCCGGCCCGAATGCTGAGCGGAGCCGCCAGGTTGTTGTGGTAGAGCTGGCCCGTGCCCAGGCCCTGCGGAAAGCCCGGCCGCGCCACCGTACCGGCCAGCTGGCTAATGGCGTTCAGGCCCACGTTCGACTCCAGCGCCGACGTCAGCCACCAGCCGATGCCGTGGCCGTCGGCCAGCGCGGCCCAGTGCTGGCTGGCGCCCAGCCCGCCCAGCAGCGTGGGCTTAAGCACGAGGTAGGCCGGGCGCACCAGCTCCAGCAGCCCGGTCTGGCGGGCGGGGTCGGTCAGGCCAATCAGCTCCTCATCGAGGGCTACCGGCACGGGCGAGTGCCGGCAGACTTCGGCCAGCGCCGCCCACTGCCCGGCCGCAATAGGCTGCTCGATGGAATGCAGCTCGAAACGGGCCAGCTGCTCCAGCTTGCCCAGGGCATCGGCCGGGGCGAAGGCGCCGTTGGCATCGACGCGCAACGTGAGGCGGTCGGGGCCCGCCTGCGCCCGGATATCGGCCAGAATGCGCAGTTCGGTAGCGAAATCGAGGCTGCCTATTTTCAGCTTCAGGCAGTCGAAACCGGCCGCCAGCTTGGCTTCAATCTGCTCGCGCATAAAAGCGGCGTCGCCCATCCACACCAGCCCGTTGATGGGCAGGCCGGCCTCGCCCCGGCTGAAGGCGTTGTTGTAGAGCTGGCGGCGGCCGCCGTGCTGGTAGTCGAGGGCGGCGGTTTCGAGGGCGAAGCGCAGCGCCGGCCACTCGGGCCCTACTAATTCGGCCGCTTCCTGGGGCAGCAGCTCGCGCAGCTGGCGGTGGTTGAACTCGCGCACGAAACCGGCCAGCGTGGCCGCAAAGTCGGGGCCGTGGTCGGGGCTGAGGCCGGCCAGCGGGGCGGCCTCGCCCCAGCCGGCGCGCTCGGGCGAGGCCGTGTCGGAGAGCAGCAGGTAGTGGGCCAGGTGCTCGGTGAGGGCCCCACGCGAGGTGCGGGCCGGAAAGTTGAAACGCAGGGCGCGACTGACGGAGTGAAGCTGAAGCATGGCGGCAAAGACAGAGAACAGCCCGCAGCGGCGGGTTTCGGGCAATATACAACCCGGCTACCAACACCAACGCCGCCTTCGGCCCGGAAAGTCCGGACGGAAGGCGGCGTTGGTAGCCGAAGCCGGGGAGCGGCTATTCGGCGGTTTTGCTGGCGGCGGTTTTGCTGGTGGCGGTGCTGCGGGTGGCCTGGCCGCCCTTGCGGCCGGCAGCGCGGGCCTCCTCGGAGGTGAAGCGGTGGCCGCGGCCACTCTGGTGCGAGGCGCGGCCGCCTTCGCTGGCAATGCGGCGCTGGGTAGCGGGGTCCATGGCGGCAAAGCCACGGGGGCGCTTGGTTACGGTTTTATCGGCGGCAGCTTTGGGTGCAACGGCAGTAGTGCCGGTGGCTTTGGCAGTTGCAGTGGTTCGGGTGGTGGGGGTGGCGTTCATAAGCACAGGAAAGAATAGAGGTGGGCAGGTTGCGAAATGCAGAATAGGCCAAGTAAGTCAGGCAGGAAAGCAACTCCGAATACTTGTTGAGCTATTACGGTCGATGCGGTGCTTTGACCTTGTATTTAAGCATTTAACCGGGCTATTTCAGTAAAATACCACTTTTTACGGACGAGCTGCTCCGTATAATTACGGAGCAGCTTCGGTAAACCCGGACCGCCCCCGCCGGCCGGCGGCGCGAATAAACTACTCGGCCCGTTTCACGTTTAGCAATAGCCTCCGCTTCCAACCCCTTTCTGCAGATGTCCATTTCCCTCGCCTCCGCCCCCACTCCGTCTCTCCAATCGGCGCCGGCGGCCCGCCTCACTCCCGGCGCCCGGTTCGCGGCCGTCCGGACGCAGTCGGCAGCCCTGTGCCAGCCCCTGCTGCCCGAAGACACCGTGGTGCAGCCCATGCTCGATGTGAGCCCGCCCAAGTGGCACCTGGCGCACACCACCTGGTTCTGGGAAACCTTTCTGCTGCGCGAATACCAGCCCGGCTACCAGGTTTTTCATCCCGATTACGCCTTCCTGTTCAATTCGTACTACAACTCGCTGGGCTCGCGCGTGAACCGGGCCGACCGCGGCACCCTCTCGCGCCCGCCCCTGGCCGATGTGTATGCCTACCGCCAGGCCGTAGATGCGGCCATGCAGCAGCTTCTGGCCCAGCAGGCCGATACGCTGCCGCCCGCTTTCTGGGAGGTGTTCGAGCTGGGCCTGCAACACGAGCAGCAGCACCAGGAGCTGCTGGCCACCGACATCAAGTACATCCTCAGCACCAGCCCGCTGGCCCCGGCTTACTTGAGCGAAAAAGTAAACGCTGGAAACAAGAAGCAATCCGGGAGCGAAAGCGCTTCATTTTCAACTTCCGACTCTCCAGCACCGCCGCCGGCAGCCTGGCTGCCGGTGGCCGGCGGCGTGCACCGCATTGGCTTCGAGGGCGAAGGCTTCTGCTTTGATAACGAGCTGGCCCCGCACGACACCTACGTGGCCGATTTCGAGCTGCAGAACCGGCTGGTAACCAACGCCGAATACCTGGAGTTTATGGCGGCCGGCGGCTACCACGATTTCCGCTACTGGCTGGGCGAGGGCTGGGACCTGGTGCAGCAGCAGGGCTGGCAGGCGCCGCTCTACTGGGTGGAGCGCGACGGGCAGTGGTGGCGCTTTACGCACCACGGCCTGCAACCCGTAAACCCGGCCGCGCCGGTTACCCACGTGAGCTTTTACGAGGCCGATGCCTACGCCCAGTGGCGGGGCTGCCGCCTGCCCACCGAGCAGGAGTGGGAAATTGCGGCCCGCCAGTTTGGGGCCGCCCCGACGGCCGGCACCTTCCTGGAAAGCAGCCTCTTCGACCCGCAGCCCCTGCCGCCCGATGCCTCACCCGACCAGTGCCACCAGCTGCTCGGCGACGCCTGGGAATGGACGTATTCGGCCTACCACCCCTACCCCGGCTACCAGAAAGCGGCCGGCGCGTTGGGCGAATACAACGGCAAGTTCATGATCAACCAACTGGTACTGCGCGGCGGCTCCTGCGCCACGCCCGAAAGCCACATCCGCCTCACCTACCGCAACTTCTTCCACGCCGACAAACGCTGGCAGTTCACCGGCATCCGCCTAGCGCGTTAGCGCTTAGCTGGCGGGGTAAGGTGAAATGCCCAAGCTATTTGGAGTGCAGGGAAGAATCTCGTCGGCACCTGCCAGAACAGCCGTTGAATGAGTTCACGCCAGGTTCGTGCTTGCGTTCCGAATAGCCTTTGTTGCATTCAAACCTAACCTGCCAGTTCGGTTTGCGGTTAGCGAAAACAGGAAAGCTGTCAGCTACTAATCGACAGCTCAAATACAAAACTTTATGCCCCACGATAGTACTGTTTCAGCCGCCGAGCCGGCTTCTGCCCCAATACCCGCTGCCGCCGACCCTAATCTGCTGCTGCAGGAGCACGTCCGCGAGGGGCTGGCGCGGCCGTTCAAGGCGCTGTCGTCGATGTTTTTCTACGACGATGAGGGCAGCCGGCTCTTCCAGCAGATTATGGCCCTGCCGGAGTATTACCCTACCCGCACCGAGTTTGCGCTGCTCAACCGCCACCGTGCGGCCATGGCGCGGGCCCTGCGCCCCCAAAACCCGGCCGAGCCCTTTTTCCTGCTGGAACTGGGCGCCGGCGACGGACTGAAAACCAAAATCCTGCTGCGCGAGCTGCTGGCCGAAGGGGCTGATTTCACCTACGTTCCGGTCGATATTTCGGCGGCGGCGCTGCAGGGGCTAACCCGCAGCCTGCAGGCCGAGCTGCCCGAGCTGCGCGTGGAGCCCGTGGTGGCCGATTACGCCGACGCGCTCGGGCTGATGGCGGCCCGGCCCGGCCGCAAAGCGGTACTGTTTCTGGGCTCCAACATCGGCAACTTCAGCCCCGAGGAGCGCCACCAGTTTCTGCGCAGCCTCGCCCGCCCGCTCACCTCCGACGACCGGCTGCTCATCGGCTTCGATCTGCAGAAAGACCCGCGCCTGATTCGCAATGCCTACGACGACAGCCAGGGCGTAACGGCCGCCTTCAACTACAACCTGCTGCGCCGCCTCAACCGCGAGCTGGGGGCCGATTTCGACCTGGCCAACTGGCAGCACTACACCGACTACGACCCGCTCAGCGGGGCCGTACGCTCGTTTCTGGCCAGCACCTGCGCCCAAACGGTGCACTTCGCCGAGCCCGGCTGGTCGGTCGATTTCCGGGCCTGGGAGATGATCCATACCGAGAACTCCTACAAATTCACCCGGCCCGGCATCGAAACCATTGCCCGGGAAACGGGCCTGCAGGTGGCCGAGTTCTTCACCGACGAGCAGGACTATTTTGCCGACGTGCTGCTACGCCGGCAAGACGGCCAGAAGGTGCAGTAAAAATCAGTTGCGCAGTGCGGCCCGTTCGGGGGCCGATTCCTCCTTCTTGTTTATGACCCAACCTGTTTCCCTGGCTTCGGGCTACGGCAATTTTGCGGTGCCCGCCGAGGCAACCGCCGCGGCCGCCCGGGCCCTGCGGGCTTCCCCGCTGGCGGTGCTGCCGGCCGCCGGCTCCGAGCCGCTCCGGGCGGCGCTGGCCGGCCGGAGCGCTGCACCGGCGGCTGCGGCCCCGCTGGGCCCGGCCAACGTCGTAATTACGCCCGGCGCCAAGGCCGCCCTGTTTGCGCTGCTGCAAACCGTGCTCCGCCCCGGCGACGAAGTGCTGCTGCCCACCCCCAGCTGGTTTGGGTTCGATGAGTTGATAGCCCGCGCCGGTGGCACGCTCCGCACCCTGCCGCTCAGTGCCGCCGACAACTACGCCCTGCCACCCGAGCAACTGCGGGCGGCGCTATCGGGCGCTCGTACGCGGGTGCTGCTGTTCTCCAACCCCAACAACCCCACCGGCCGGCGCTACAACCGGGCCGAGCTGGCCAGCTGGCTGCGCGTGGCCGCCGACTTCCCCGACCTCTACCTGCTCAGCGACGAGATTTACGACCTCATTCATTTTGAGCCTGAGCCGCCGGTTTCGCTGCTCGATTTTCCCGACCCGCACGGCCGTCATCTGGTAGTGAACGGGTTCAGCAAGTCGCTGGCGCTTATTGGCTGGGGGCTGGGCTACCTGGTGGCGCCGGCCGAAATAGCGGCGGCCTGCGCGGCCCGCCAGCACGCTACCGGGGCCGCCGTGCCCGCACCCCTGCAGGCCGCGGCGCTGGCCGTAACCGAGGCCGCGCCCGAGGTGGCCGCCCGCCTGCTGGCCCAGCTGCGGCCCACCCGCAGCTACCTGCTCGATTTCCTGGAGACCCTGCCGGCCATCGGGCCGCCGGCCGCCCCCACCGGCACCTACTACGCCTTCCCCGACCTGCGCGCCCACCTGTGCCCCGGCCTGGCGCCCGCACCGGCCTCGGCCGAGCTGGTAGCCCGCCTGTGCACGGCCGGCGTAGCGGTGGTCGACGGCGCCGGCTGCCACGCGCCCGGTTTCGCCCGCCTGTCCTACGCCGTTCCGGAATCCGACCTGGCAACGGCATGCGAGCGGCTGGCCGGAGTACTGCGGTGAGTTGGGGAGTTGGGCAAATGGGTAGTTGAAGTTTAAAATCCTCCTGTCATCCTTCGCTCCGCTCAGGATGACAGGGCTGCCAGGGCGCACGCGCACCAATTCCCCATTTTGCCCTTGGCAAAGCCGTACCTTTGCGGCTCCTTTTGCTATCCTGTCATGCTTCCTGCTACCTTTCGTTCTCATCTCAACCCCACGCTCAGCCTGGCTTACCCGGTAGTGCTCAGCCAGTTGGGACACGTACTGGTAAACGTAGTGGACAGCACGGTGGTGGGCCAGACGGGCAAGATTCCGCTGGCGGCCGTGTCGCTGGCCGTGAGCGTGAGCACCGTGGTGATGGTGCTGGGCCTGGGCCTGACGATGGGCATTACGCCGCTGGTAGCCGCCGCCGACGGCCGCCAGGACGTGGCGGCCAACGGCCGCCTGCTCGTGAACGGCGTGTGGCTGAGCGCCGGGGCCGGCCTGCTGCTGGCCGCGCTGGGCTTTCTGGTGCCGGCGCTGCTGCCCCACCTGGGCCAGCCCGCAGCAGTGGTGCTACTGGCTTCGCCCTGGGTGAAAGTGCTGTTTCTGTCGTTTTTCCCGCTGATGATTTTCCAGGGCTTCAAGCAGTTTGCCGAGGGCCTGGGCCTCACCCGGCAGGCCATGTCGCTCTCGATTCAGGCCAACGTAGTGAATGCCGTGCTCTGCTACGGGCTGGTGTTTGGCAAGCTGGGCATGCCGCATTTGGGCATGATGGGCGCCGCCTGGGCCACGCTGGTGGCTCGCGTGCTGATGGCTATTCTGATGGCCTGGTACGTGCTGCGGGCTGCCCGGCTGCGGCCCTACCGCGAGGCGGCCCAGGCCAACCTGCGGCCCGACGCCTCCGGCCTGCGCCGCCTGCTGGGCCTGGGCGCGCCCATTGGCGTGCAGATGACGTTTGAAATGGGCGCTTTCAGCTTCTCGGCCATCATGATTGGCTGGCTCGGAGCCACGCAGCTGGCCGCCCACCAGATTGCCATTAACGTGGCCTCGGTTACCTACATGGCCGCCAGCGGCATCGGGGCGGCCGCCACCATCCGGGTGGGCAAGTTTTTCGGGGCGCACGATGGGCCCCGGGCCCGGCAGGCCGGCCTGATGGCCTACCTGCTCACGCTTACCTTCATGAGCCTGATGGGCCTGATTCTGGTGCTGGTGCGCAACTATTTGCCTTACTACTACAACAACGACCCCGCCGTGGTGGCCCAGGCCGCCACCCTGCTGCTGATTGCCGCCGCCTTCCAGGTTTCCGACGGCCTGCAGGTGGTGGGGCTGGGCGCGCTGCGGGGCCTCGAAGACGTGAAAGTGCCCTCGGTGGTGGCGCTGTTGGCGTACTGGGTAATTGCACTGCCGCTGGGCTACGTCCTGGGCTTCAAGCTGCAATGGGGCGCCGTGGGCGTCTGGCTGGGGCTGCTCACGGGCCTGACGCTGGTGGCCGGGCTGCTGCTGCTGCGCTTTTACCGCCGCCCCCTGCTGGCCGCCGCCGGGGCCACTCCCCGGCCCGAATCTACCCTGGCCACACGTTAGCGGTTGGCGCAAAATGAACGAAAGCTGCCAGCGAACAGCTATAAGCTAATAGCTCAAAGAATATGCTCTTCACTGCTCCCTTCTGGCTCCTGAGCCTGCTGCTGCCCGCCCAACCGGCCCAGGTTACTCCCGCCGCGCCCAAAATTGTCTGGAGCGCCGACCGGCCACTCAGTTGGGCCGACTTCCGGGCCCGCCCCAACACCGACCGGCTGGCGGCCCTCACTTCTTCGACCATCGATGCCACTATTGGCTGCCTCGATTTCCACTTTTCGGGCAAGGTGCAGGCCACGTTTGCGCCCTCCGAGTCGTGGGTACGCAACGCGGCCCAGGCCGCGCCAACGCTGCTGCGCCACGAGCAGCTGCACTTCGACCTGACGGAGGTGCACGCCCGGCTGCTGCGCCAGAAGCTGAGCCTGATCAAGTTCGATTGCCTGCACCTGCAGCCGGCCTTCAACAACATCACCAAAGTGGCCTTTCTGGCGTGGCAGCGCGATGAAGCCCGCTACGACCAGGAAACCAACCACGGCCTCAACGCCCCCAAGCAAGCCGAGTGGGAGCAGAAAACCCGCCTCCGCCTGGAACAGCTCACCGCCTTTGCCGAATAAGGTGAGATGGTGAGGTGGTGAAATGGTGAGTTTACCGTTCTTGGGCCCTGATTGCGCCATGCATGCCGTCAGGGCTTCAGGCCCACAAAACGTCAAACTCACTATTTCACCATCTCACCATTTCACCTTATGCTAACCTGGGAGGAGTTCGAGCGCGTCGATATGCGCGTGGGTACCATTGTAGAGGCGCACGAGTTTCCGGAGGCGCGGCAGCCGGCCTACCGGCTGCTGATTGATCTGGGGCCGGAAATCGGCCTGCGCAAGTCCAGCGCCCAGATTACGCACCACTACCGGGTGGCCGACCTGCCGGGCCGGCAGGTGCTGTGCGTAGTGAACTTCCCGCCCAAGCAAATCGGGCCGTTGCGCTCGGAGGTACTGGTTACCGGCGCCCCCGATGCAGCCGGCCACATTGTGCTGGCCACGCTGGCCGCCCCCCTGCCCAACGGCAGCCGCCTGCGATGAAGGTGAACTGGTGAGTGGTGAGATGGTGAGTTGATATTTGGGGGTGCTAACGGCGCAAATTGCGCAATAAGGCCCCTCGAACATCACCTCACCACCTCACCACTCACCACCTCACCACTCACCACCTCACCGGCTCCCTTCTCGCGGGCGGCCAGGCTATCGACAACGGTTTTGTAAATCGTATTCAGCTGCTGGCCGTGCACGGCGTAGTAGCGGAAGCTTTGGGTGAAGATGGAGTCCGACACGTTGTAGCGCCGGTACATTTTCTGCTGCTCCTGCCGGAACAGGGCCCGGCTCGAATCGGGTGGCAGGGCCGCGCCCTCGGTACGGGACTCCAGCAGGTGCAGGTCAATCAACAGGCGCACCATTTTATCGGGCGGCAGCAGTTGGGCGGGCGCGGGCACCTCGTCGGCTCGCTGGCAGCCGCTGGCAGTCAGCAGGAAAGCTGCCAGCAGCGTGGGCAGCCCGGCCAGCGGCAGGGCCCGGCGGGCAGTGGCGAGGCGGCAGAAAATTTGTTTCACGAAGGCAAAGTTAGGTCAATACCGTAGTTTAGGCCGAATGAAACCCGCCGATTCGCCCTTCCAGCAGCTCGTGCGCCGCCTGCGGCAGATGGAAATCCGCATCCTCAAGGCCGTGGACGCCCAGTTGCAGGGCAATTTCCACTCCGTATTTAAAGGAACGGGCCTGGAAGTCGACGAAGTGCGCCTCTACCAGTACGGCGACGAAGTGCGGGCCATCGACTGGGCCGTATCGAGTAAGGGCCACGGCACGTTCGTAAAAACCTACAAGGAAGAGAGCGAGCAGCAGGTGCTGCTGCTGCTCGACGTGAGTGCCTCGCAGCAGGTGGGCGCGGCCGGCCGCCGTAAGCTCGATGTGGGCCGCGACATTTGCGGGGTGCTGGCCCTGGCCGCTGCCCGCCAGGACGCCCAGCTCGGCCTGCTGGCTTTTTCCGACCAGAAAGAGCTTTACCTGCCCTCGGGCAAAGGCACCCACCACGCCTACGCCCTCATCAAGCGCCTGTACGAGCTGCAGCCCCAGCATCGCCAGACGGCGGTAGCGGCCGGCATCAAGCAGGCGCTGGGGCTGCTCAAGCGGCGCAGCATCGTGCTGCTGATTTCCGATTTTATTGACGCCGATTACGAGCGGGAGCTAACTATGCTGGCCCGCAAGCACGATCTGGTGGTGCTCCAGCTGCTCGACCAGCGCGAGCAGGAATTCCCGCCCCTGGGCATTATTCCGCTCCATGATCAGGAATCGGGCCGCACCGTCTGGACCAATACCTCGTCGGCGGCGTTCCGGGCGCGCTACCGGGCCACCTACGAGCAGAACCGCGCGCAGATCGGCCAGATCTGCCGCCGCCACCGCACCGAGTTTCTGTCTATCAGCACGGCCACCGACTTCGTTCCCCAACTGGTGAACCTGTTTCGGCGGCGCAACCAGCGCGGCGGCCGGGGGTAGGGATTAGGGATTAGGGATTAGGGATTAGGGATTAGGGATTAGGGATTAGGAAGCTACGGGACATGAACGGGAGAAAATGAAAGGCAGGCGACTGTTTAGAGGCGTTTTTCTTTGGGCTGGGCTGCTGCTGGCGGGTACGGGAGTTGCGCAGGTGCCGGCTGCTCCTACGGCTGCCGACACCGCGGCGCAGCAACCCGTGGCGCGGGGCCGTTTCCGGCAGGCCACGGTGCAGGTAGGCGAAATCATCGAGTTTGAGCTGACGTCGAGCCACGCGCCGGCCCTGGAAATTATCTTCCCCGATTCGGCGGCCAGCTTTGCGCCCTTCGAATACGTGAGCCGCCGCTACCGGCCCACCCGCACCCGCCAGGGCCGCAGCCTCGATCAGGCCGTGTACCGCCTGCGCACCTTCAGCCTCGACTCGGTGCTGACGCTGAGCGTGCCCGTAACCGTACTGCGCGGCCGCGACACGCTGCTGCTGCCCACTGCGCCGGCGCGGGTGCGGCTGCAGCGCACGGCCCCGGCTCTCGAACCCGCCGCCGGGCCGCCCGCGCTGCGCCAGAATCTGCAGGCGCTGCCCGTGGCTACCCGCTTCAACTACCCCTACTGGCTGGCCGGGCTGGGCGGGCTGCTGCTGCTGGCCGGCGGGCTGGTGCTGGGCTTCCGGCAGCGCCTGCGCCTGCGCTACCGCCGCTACCGTCTGCGCAAAAACCACGCGTACTTCCTTGCCCAGTATGCCCGCCACGTCGAGCGGTTCACGCTGTCCCGCTCGCTTACCAACATGGAGCGGGCCATTACGCTCTGGAAAAACTACCTCTCCACGCTCACGAGCTTCAACATCACCAGCCTCACGACCCGCGAAATCGTGGCCCGCTACCACCACGACCCCGCCGTGCAGCAGGCCCTCACGCTGGCCGACCGCGTGATCTACGGCAACCAGTTCTCGGAGGAAGACGCCGAAACCGACCCCATTTTCGACCTGCTCCGCCAGTTCGCCGACCGTCAGTACGAGCGGGTAATTATGCAGGAAGGCGAATGAATTGGCGGTGGGGCAAAGAACGTCATTCAGAGCATGTGGCGCATCAAGCCAGGGACGAAGAATCTCGCGTGCAGTGCTAACTCCTGACGACAGAAATACTATTGCACGCGAGATTCTTCGTCCCTGGCTTGATGCGCCACATGCTCTGAATGACGTTCTTTGCCATTAGCTCATCGAGTCACTCAATCACCCATTCACCGCCCTAAATGCAAGAACTGCTCGACAGCCTGCGCTACGCTACGCTGGCCGGCTACAGCTGGGAGCAGCCGCGCCTGCTGCTGCTGCTGCCGCTGGTGCCGCTGCTGTTTGTGCTGCGCTGGGCCCTGGCGCGGCGCCGGCGGGCGCACCTGGATGTAGCCTTTGTGGCCGGCGAGCTGCGGCGCGACTGGAGCGCGGCCCTGCGCTTCGTGCCCGATGTGGTGCTGGCCCTGAGTCTGGCGTTCGGCATCGTGGCGCTGGCGCGGCCCCAGCGCACCGACGAGCGGGTGGTGCAGACCGGCCAGGGCATCGACATCGTGCTGGTACTCGATGTATCGGCCTCGATGGAGTTGCAGGATTTGCGCCCCAACCGCCTCGAAGCCGCCAAGCGCGTGGCCCTCGATTTCCTGGCCCGCCGCCACGGCGACCGGGTGGGGCTGGTGGTATTCGCCGGCGACGCTTACTCGCTGGCCCCCCTCACCACCGACTACGAGCTGCTGCACGAAAACCTGCAAAGCCTGCGCCTGGGCCTGATTGCCAACGACGGCACGGCCATCGGCACGGCGCTGGGCGTGGCCACCAACCGGCTGCGCGACTCGCCCTCGCGCACCAAAGTGTGCATTCTGCTTTCCGATGGTGAAAACACGGCCGGCTCGCTCGACCCGCTCACGGCCGCCCAGCTGGCCCACGCCTACGGCCTCAAAATCTACACCATCGGGCTGGGGCAGGATGGCGTGGTGCCCTACGGCACCGACGAGAACGGCCGGCCCCGCTTCGTGGAAACCCGCCTCGACGAAACCACCATGCGCCAGATTGCCCAGGCCGGCGACGGCCGCTTCTTCCGCGCCACCGACAACGCCGGCCTGCGCCAGATATTCGATCAAATCAACCGCCTCGAAAAATCCGAAATCAAGCAGACCCGCTACCGCAACACCCAGGACTACTACCGCACCTACCTCTACTGGTGCCTGGGCTGCTGGCTGCTCTGGCTGGCCCTCAAGAACACCTTTCTGACGAACGCGCTGGAGGACTGAGGGGCTGCATTAGGTTGATTATCCGTGATTCCGCTGCTATAACTCAGGCGACTTATTTGAGCAGTTCGATTGAGGTACTTTTTATCACTTAGATCAAATGAGTTATTCGCTTCTCCTGGAGCACCTGCTTCGACCCGTAGCCAGCGTCGTGCGGCAACGGCTAGCCGCTTGCTTCTATCATGATATTTTCGGGATAGAGGCTTTGACAACGAATAAGCAAGGCATAGATATCGTTGCCCAGCAGGTTGAATTGCAATTCGAGAACGGGCAAACCGTCTTCGTCGGATGGAATGGGGTTAAGGAGTGGTTTCCCTACACATTGTGCGCTTCAGCCACCTCGTTTTGCTCGGCCAGCGAAAAATTTACCCCCAGGGCAGCCTACTGGCAGCAGCTTGCGGGCAGGCAGCTCACCGATTTTGATGTATTTGGATTCCCCGACACCCGGCCGCACCTGTTGCTGCTCAATTTTGAGGGACTGGAAGTAGCCATAGGCAACTGCTACCTGGAACGTGATTTTATTCCCCAGGATCCAATGGGAGATGATGTTTGGATCTTGCTGAATGCAGAATCCATCCAGCAGTTCATAAAAAAGCTAGACCTCAAAAAGCTTGAGGTCTAGCTTCCGAGACAACTTTTACCGGTTACAGGCTCCTACTTCCCCACCACCTTAAACAGCGTGCCGGCGCTGAGCTTGTCGGTGGTTTTCAGGCCGTTCAAGATAGCCAGTTCCTCGTGGCGCTTGGCGGGGATGCCGTTGGCGGCCAGGGCCTGAGCCAGCGTCTGGCCGGCTTTGGCGGTGCGGATGCGGATTTTCTCGCTCTGGCGGTTGAGCTTGCTGGCGTCGGTGAGGCGGCGGAAGCCCTGGGCGGTGCGCTGGAAAGTGGGGCCATAGCTGCCGAGCTTGCCGGGGGCGCACAGGCCGATGAGGGCGTACATCGTTTTGCCATCCTGAATGAGGTAGGAAAGCGTGCTGGCCTGGATGCCCTGGCGGCCCTGCTGGTCCTGGCCCACCTGGTCGCCCTGGATGGCAATGGCGGGCAGGCCGTTGACGGTAGTGCGGCTGGCCTGGGGCGCGTTCAGCTTCAGCTCTTTGGCCAGCGCCTGGGCGGCTTCCTGGGCCGAGTTGCCGGGGGCCAGCGTCAGAATCTGCACGGCCTGGCCGTTGGGCTCGGCCATCTGAAACTGCTGGGGCGAGTTCTGGCTTTTCCAGCCGCGCGGCACCGGAAACTGGAATTTCAGGTCGGGGTGGTAGAACACGCCGCCCTCCACGAAGCCCTGGCGCGGGTCGTCGCCGTAGGGCAGGCCCTCAATCATGCGTAAGTAGGAGTCGCGGTTGATGGTGAGCGTACGGCCGCCGGCGTTCTGGCGGGCCTGGGCAGCCAGCTGCTTCACGGTGCTGTAGCGGTCGGCCGAGTTGGGGTGGCTGCTCAGGAAGGTGGGCGTGCCGCCGGCCCCGCTGGCCTGCTCCTGGCGCTGGAGCGTAAGGAAAAAGTCGGCCATGTGGGTGGCGTCGTAGCCGATTTTGCTCGAGTAGGCCACGCCCAGCTTGTCGGCTTCGCGCTCATCGTCGCGGCCGTATTTGAGAAACAGCAGGCCCGCACCCTGCGACAGCGGCTGGGCGATGGAGGCTATCCGCTTCGAGAGGATGGAGCCCAGCAGCAGCGCCCCCGAGGCCAGCGTCGAGCGGGTTTGCTGCTTTTCGCCGTGGCGGGCCGTTACGTGGCCCAGCTCGTGGCCCAGCACCCCGGCAAACTGCGCCTCGTCGTTGAAATGCGCCATAATGCCGCGCGTAAAGTACACGTTGCCATCGGGCGCGGCAAAGGCATTAATCATCGGCGAATCGAGGATGGTAAACTGGTAACCAAAATCGGCCCGGCTGGAAATGGCGGCCATCTGCTGGCCTTTCTGGTCGATGAATTTCTGCAGGGCCGGGTTGTTGAGCAGACCGAACTGGGCAATTACCTGCGGGTCGGGCTCCTTGGCCGGGGCCGCGGGCCGGAAACCGGTGGAGCCAGCCAGCGGCAGCAGCGCCAGCGCCAGCGCGCCAATTCGCAGGGAAGGATGAGTGAACGTTTTCATTTGGAAGAGAGCTAAAGGAAGGAAAGCAGCTGGTTCTGAGCTTCAATAGCGCCACACAAGTGCCACTACCGGACAGCCAACCTGCCCGGCAGTAACCAAAGACCCCGCCAGTTCTATTTACCCACCACCTTAAACAACAGCCCGCGGCCCAGCTTGTCGGAGAGCTGCATGCCATTGAGGATGGCCATTTCCTCGTGGCGCTTGGCGGGCACGCCGTTGGCAGTTAGCGCCTGGGCCAGGGTTTGCGGGGTGCTGATGGTACGGATGCGCACGTGCTCGGGCTGGCGGTTGAGCTTGTCGGCCGAAGTCAGGCGCTGGAAGCCTTCCATGGTGCGGGTAAACACGGGCGCGTAGGCCGCAAAATCCTGCGGGGCGCTGCCGCCGAGCATCACGTAAAGCGACTTGCCATCCTGAATGATGTAGCTCAGCACCTGCATGCCGGTCTGCTGCTGGCCGGTTTGCTGGTCCTGCTGCACCTGCGTGCCCACAAAGGCCAGGGCCGGGAAGCCGTGCACCGTCAGCTGGCGCGAGTCGGCCACCTGTAGGCTCAGCTGTTTGGCCACGGCCTGGGCGGCTTCCTGGAGTGAACTGCCGGGGGCCAGCGTGAGCAGCATCATGGCCTTGCCGGCCGGGTCGGCCATCTGGAATTGCTGGGGCGAGTTCTGGGTTTTCCAGCCCTGGGGCACCGGAAACTCGAATTTCAGCTCCGGATGATAGAAGGCGTTGTTCTCCACGAAGCCCTGGCGCGGGTCTTCGCCATACGTAATACCGTCAATCAGGCGCAGGTACTGGTCGCGGTTAATAGCCAGCTTGGCGGGCGTGCTGGGCTTGGCTTTCCACTCGGCGGCCAGCCGGTTGACGTGGGTGTAGCGGTCGGCCGAGTTGGGGTGGCTGCTCAGGAAATCGGGGATGGCCTCGCCGCCGGCCTGCTGCTGCTCGCGCTCCAGGGTGCGAAAGAAATCGGCCATCTCGGCGGCGCTGTACCCAATTTTGGTCGAGTACTCCACCCCCAGCTCGTCGGCCTGGTTCTCATCATCGCGGCTGAACTTGAGCGTGAGCAGCTGCAGGCCCTGCATGGCCTGCTCGCCGTACTGGGCCAGCCGGGGCGAGGCAATCATGGCTCCCATCAGGCCCACCTGGCTCAAGATGGAGGTGGTTTGCTGCTTGGCCGAATGCCGGGCCGTTATGTGGCCGATTTCGTGGCCCAGTACGCCCGCAAACTGCGCCTCATCGTTGAAATGGGCCATAATGCCGCGCGTGAAGTACACGTAGCCGCCGGGCACGGCAAAGGCGTTGATGATGGGCGAATCGACGATGCGGAACTGGTAGTCAATCTCGGGGCGGTGCGACACCTTGCCCATCTTGTCGCCCATCGTGTTGATGTACTTCTGCAGCTTGTCGTCCGGGTACAGGCCGAACTGCGCAATAACGGCCGGGTCCGATTCCTTACCCATGGCCAGCTCCTGCCCTTCCGACACGAGCATGACTTCTTTTTTGCCCGTTACGGGATTCACGGCGCAGCCCGTCAGAAACAGGCCGGCAATCAGCAGGGAGGGAAGTAGGCGTCGGAGCATGGCGGAGGAGGGTTAGGAATGGGAGTTGCACCCTTCAACGCAACTCCTCCGCTGGCGTTGGCTCGGCCGAACACAACGTAAGCCGACACCGCTGACCACCAGCCGCCCCGCCTCTATTCTTGCGAGTGCTATACTCCTGTCATGGCTACGGCCGCCGCCGGTTCACATCCAGCCGCTGGTAGCCGATGAGCAGGTCGGTGCGGGTGCCGGGCGGGCGGTAGTACACCAGCAGGTCGTACTGGTTTTCGGTTTCCTGGTGGCTGCCTTCCCAGACGACTGAGTTGGCTCCGGTGGGCGTTTGGGTGGCGTAGATGTAGTTGTAGTAGCCCTGCTTGAGCAGCGCGTGGCCCCGGTACTGGCGAGCTTCGGCGTCGTAGGTCAGCCGGAACTCGTCGCGCAGCTGCCAGTCGCTCAGGGCCCCGAGCACGTACACCGGGCCGGCGGCGGGGGTTTCGGCGCTTAGCTGGAACGTCACGTCGAGATACTCGGTGTTGGTGCTGGGGTCGCCGGGGTACTCGCGGCTTTCAATCAGGCGCTGGCCGTTGATGTCGTCGTACTGAGTGTACCGCTCGCCGGCGCGGGAGGCTTCGGGCAGCAGCAGCGCGGCGCGGGGCGTGGTGCTGGCATCGAGCTGGGCCACGCCGGCGCCGGCCGAGCGGAAGGTGCGCAGGTCCACGAACCGGAACTCGCTCAGGCCAGGGAAGGCGTTTTCGAAGTTGAAATACTGGTAGTCGAGCTGCTGCTCGGCGTCGCGCACGAAGGTGGGCCGCAGGTTGTAGTGGGCGTTGTCCCAGCGGAAGTTCTGGCGCAGCACCACCTTCACCTCCTGGGCCGGGTTGACCAGGGCCATGTTGTAGCGAATCCCAAAATCGACCTGCTGCAGAGTGTAGTGCTCCTGCCCCGCCGCCACGATGCCCTGCTTCATAGCAATCTGCACCGCGCCCTCCTCGAACACCAGCACCCGGCGGCTCAGCAGCGGCGTGCCGCCCGCGCCCTGCACCACCCACAGGTAATTGCCCGATAGCCGCACCCGCGGCATCTGCACCTGATAGTGCTGGTAGGGCACCTTGGTGCTCACCGAGGGCCGGTAGTTGTTGATGAGCTGCTCGTTGATTTCGCTCAGAAACTGCATATCCGTCAGCATCGAGGGCTGCCAGTTCAGGTCGCAGTGCACGAGCTTGGCCGTGAGCCGCTGGCCCGAGCCGCCCAGCACATCGAACTCCAGCACCGGCGACTGGCCCTGGCTCAGCGGCACTACCGGCGGGTTGAACACCTGCCCGGCCTGGCCCGTGGGCACGTAGCAGAGCACGGTGCGCACGTTGGGGTCGTAGATGTAGTCCTCGTAGCGCAGCTTTTTATCGGCGTAGTACTCGGTGCCCACCTGGCCTGGCGTGGCGGGCCGGCGGGCGGCGTTGGGGTCGGTGATGGGCGTACCCAGCGGCACGCAGGCCGGGGCCAGCAATACGAGCAGCGGCAGAAGGCGGGAAAGTAGGCGCATGGTTGCGAAGGTAAGGCGTGGGCGGCGGCTTGTCATCTTCGCTTATCCAGCTATATTGACACAGCGAATGATATATCCCAACATGAAATATCTAAACGAACACGATAAAGCACGAGATGAAAAGTTTGCCTTTGTCTGTAATATGATATTCATTAGTATTGGCGGCGGTTTGGGGGGGGTATGCGTATTCTTGGCATTGGATAGTTTGTGGTTTCAAACAGATTTGTTTAGCTCTTCATTGTATGCTATCATCTCCTTTATCTTATCAGCTATTATATCAGCAGTAGCTTTCAGGCACATTCGTCTTTCTAAGAATTAACCATGTCTGCCACTAGGAAAAAGCAATCAGTATTGTCTTTAAATCACAAATCCCTGCCCGAAGCTTGATGCTTCAGGCAGGGATTCGCATGATGGACTGACGTAATTCCCGGCGGCCGGGCGTTGCGCCGGGCCAGCAGCGGCTAGATGTTCTCGGGCAGGCGGATGGCGTCGTCGAAGTTGCCCAGGATGGCTTTCTTGCCCTCCGTGACGGCCTCGACCAGCAGGGCGCCGCCCACGAAGGCGCCTTTCCACGACTCGCCCAGCCCGCCGAACACTTCGGCCCGGTCGCCGCGGGAGCGGAGCTGGTTGAGGCCCACCTTGAAGGCGCGCACTTCTTTGGCCGTACGGGCGGCCCACTTTTCGTCGTCGGAGGCCAGGGCGGCCACCAGCGCCCCGTTGCTGATGTTCATCTCGCCTACCAGCTCCTCTACCCTATCCACCAGCACGATGCTGTCGATGGGGCCGAAGGGCTCCTTGAAGTACAGCTCGCTCTGGCGCGGCAGGTTCACCAGGGCCCGCGGGGCGCGGTAGGCGCTCATGTCCTGGCCGGGCAGAAACAGACTGTCGTCGAGCCGGCCCTCGTAGAGGGGTGTGGCGCCGGTTTTCAGGGCGTCCTGGTAGAGGCGGTCGAGGTCCTGGGCCTGGCGGGCGTTGATGACGGGGCCGAAGGCCAGCTCGGGCAGCGCGTCGCCGGGGGCATCGACCAGCGTGGGGTTGCCCACTTGCAGGGCCCGCACCGTGTTCCAGTAGGTCTCCAGGAACTGCGGGAACAGCCGCCGCTCCACCACGAAGCGCACGTAGGCCGTGCAACGCTGCTTGCCGTAGTCGTAGCCCTTCTGGAGCTGCTGGGCCATAGCGTCCCAGTCGGAGTAGTCCCAGATGCCGTAGGTGTTGACGCCTTCCATTTCCAGCATGTAGCGCTTGTCCTGCTGGGCCAGCGCGTCGGCAATGTTGCGGCCGTTGTAGCGCCCGCCCACGAAGCTGAGGCAGTCCACGGCGTCGTTGCGCACCAGCACGTCGCTCAGCTCGCCGCCCGAGCCGCTGACCAGCGTCACGGGCAGCCCGCAGCGGCGGGCAATGGCAAAGGTCAGACTCAGCGAAATAAAGCCGCCGTCGGTGGGCGTTTTGGCAATGACGGCGTTGCCGCACAGCGCCTGCACCAGCACCGCGTGCAGCAGCACCGACATGGGGTAGTTCCAGCTGGCTATGTTGCTGACCAGCCCCAGCGGTTTGCGCTGGCCCAGCATGCCCTCAATATTGTCCACGTACCACTGCACGCCGTCGATGGCGCGGTCGATGTCGGTGAAGCCCAGCTTGTAGGTCTTGCCGATTTCCCACATCAGCAGCTTGCCCACCAGCTCCACGTGGGGTTGCAGCTGGGTCAGGCAGTCCTGCACCCGGCGGCGGCGCTCATCCAGGTCTACTTGGGCCCAGGCGGCGGCTTCGGCCTTGGCGGCGCGCACGGCCCGCCCGGCGGTGGCTTCATCGAGCATGGGCAACTGGCCAATTACGCTCCCATCGATAGGCGAGACGAAGTCGCGGGGCTGGCCCGGCTCCTGCCAGCGGCCTTCCAGCAGGTTGAGAAAGCCGCGGCCGTCGGGCGTGAAGATTTCGGGTGCGGCGGCTTTGGTCTGGGCCAGCAGGTGGGCAAATTCTACTTCGGGAGAAACGATTTTGGGCATAATGGGGAAGGGTGAGAGCGGAAACGCGGCGCGTCAAGGTACGCGCTGCGGACGGTTTGTCCGAAATCATTCTACGCAAACGTTACCGCATGCGCCGCCCCTATTTCCCTACCCGCCCAGCCGCCGCCACAGCGCCAGCAGCAAACTCACCACAGCGCTTATCACCAGCATCGACACCCAGGGCACGTACAACCGGAAGCCCGGCCGCTCCACCCGCACATCGCCCGGCAGCCGCCCGAACCAGCTGAACCAACCCGCCGCGCCGCCCCCCAGCCACAGCAGGCCCCCAAGCAGCATCAGGCCCAGGCCGAGCAAAAACAGGGTTTTACCGAGGTGAGGAGGCATGGGGCAGTTACTTTTTGCGAAAGACTCTGCTAGGAATTATAGATGTATTCCTGCCTTCATACACTAACTGGGTATTATAGCTGATAGTGATGGTTGAGAATTCCGAAAAACCACACTCATTCTTGCGTATGCTAAATGAGGCATCTATCGTGTCTTGGTCGGCGCGATTTAAATAGAGAATAAAACGCCGCTTCACCAGCGAATTATAAGGTAACGCTGCTAATTCGGTTAAACCTCCATAAGTAGAAAACGCTATTTCACCACGAAAATCTACCGGCCGATTAAGCTGTGGCTCACCTTTCTCATTGTAAACCATAACGGAATCAAGAAGATAGGGCGAATCGTTGCCTGGTGTCTGAGCCAGTAAATCTTGACCCGTACGTGCATCAACTAAATGAAAGCTCAGACCTCCACCTTCCCGCAAGCTGTTTTGGTCGGGGTTACACGATTCGTTGTTACAGGCTAGGAGTAGAAACGGTCCGATTAGTAGGCACAGAACATTTATTAAACGCATAGATATTGGCGATTAATCATTTAGGTATTCAAGGTAATGTTCTTTCCCGCTGATTACTAGCCCTGCCCGAACACCGGCTCAATGCGTCCCTCGGCCCCGATTTGCAGCACGGCCTCGTAGCGGTTGCCGGTTTTAGTTGAGACGAAGCCTCGGATGACGCCGGTTTTGCCCTTGCGCAGCAGCTGGTTCATCTGGGCGTCGGTGAGGGTTTTGCCGCCCCAGGCAAAGGGCACCCGGAACTGGCAGTCTTCGCGGAAGCGGGAGCAGCCCCAGGCGCTGCTGCCGCGCAGCATGTGGCCCAGCCGGCACACGGGGCAGGGTATCTGGCCGGGGTCGGTGGCGGTGGTGGGCTTGCTTTCGGCGGCGCGGGCCAGCTCCAGGGTGCGGGCGGGCGTGAGCATCAGGGCCGCGTCGAACTTGTGGCCATCGTCGTCCAGAAAGCCCTTCATCACCTGGGTACGGCCCTTTTTGAGCAGGTCGCCGGCCTGCTTGTCGGTGATTTTCTTGCCCTCAAACTCCACCGGCAGCCGAAACTGGCAGCCTTCCTTCCAGCGCGAGCAGCCAAACGCCGCCTTGCCCCGCAGCACGTGGCCGGCACCGCAGGCCGGGCAGGGGCCCAGAGCGCCTGGCATAGCTAGGGTAGCTGCCGCTTTGGGAGCTGGTACTACGGCTTTGCCGGCTGGGGCTCCCGCTTTCCCAGCAGAAACGGAACCAGCGGGCGGGGCCGTAGTGCTGATAGCCCTCCCTGAACCGTCCTGCTTCACCTCCTGCACCATTTCGCGCACCAGCTGCTTGAGCTCGCCCAGAAATTGCTCCTGGTTCAGCTCGCCGCCCTCAATCTGGCGCAGCTTCTTTTCCCACTGCCCCGTCAGCTCGGCCGATTTCAGCGTGGGGTTGCGGATGAGGCCGATTAGCTCGACTCCCGTAGGCGTGGGCACGATTTTCTTTTTGTCGCGGGTGATGTAGCCGCGCTTGAACAGCGTTTCGATGATGGCGGCGCGGGTGGAAGGGCGGCCGATGCCGTTCTCCTTCATGGCCAGGCGCAGCTCGTCGTCGTCGACGTTGCGGCCGGCCGTTTCCATGCCGCGTAGCAGCATGGCCTCGGTGTAGTCGCGTGGGGCCTGGGTTTGCTTGGCGTCGAGGCGGGGCTGGTGGGGGCCGGTTTCGTCTTTCACGAAGGCCGGCAGCACCGTTCCCACCACGTCGTCATCGTCGCTGCTACTACTACTGCGCCGCTCGTTGGCCACGGTCTGCTTCTCAGGGTCGCCGTACACCTCGCGCCAGCCGGGGCTGAGAATCTGGCGGCCCCGGACCCGGAAGGTGAGCCCGGCCACGTCGGCCGTTACCGTGGTGTTTGATACCTCGCAGTCGGGGTAGAACGCGGCCAGAAAGCGGCGCACGATGATGTCGTACACCCGCTGCTCGTTGCCGCTCAGGCCGCCCGCGCTGGCCCCGGTCGGGATGATGGCGTGGTGGTCGGTGACTTTGTTGTTGTTGAAGACCTTGGCGCTCTTGCGGATTTTACTGGCCAGCAGCGGGGCCGTAAGGGCCGCGTAGCCGCCCAATCCGCGCAGGATGCCCGCGATTTTGGGGTACTGGTCGTCGGGCAGAAACGTGGTGTCGACGCGGGGGTAGCTCACCACCTTCTTCTCGTAGAGGCCCTGCACCGTTTTGAGCGTGTCCTCGGCCGAGAGGCCCAGCTGGTTGTTGCACTGCACCTGCAGGGAAGTCAAATCAAACAGCGCGGGCGGGCTCTCCAGGCCCTTCTTGATGATAACGTCGCGCACCGTCAGCGGCTGGCCGGTTACGCGGGCCAGCGCCTCGTCGGCCTCCTGCTGGGTCACGAAGTAGCCGCGGGCCTTGAGGCGGGCTTTTTCGTCGGGCTCGTCGTCCTTGCCCGGCTTCACTACGGCCACGTGGCTGAACATCGTGCTCCGGTACTCGGCCCGCAGCACCCAGTAAGGCTCGGGTTTGAAATTGCGGATTTCGTGGAAACGGTCGACCAGCAGGGCCAGCGTGGGCGTTTGCACCCGCCCGATGCTGAGCACCTGCCGCTGGCCGGGCGCGTACTTGAGCGTGAACAGCCGGGTCGCGTTCAGGCCCAGCAGCCAGTCGCCCACGGCCCGGCTTTTACCGGCCTGGTAGAGCGAGTCGAACTCCGAGCCCTCGCGCAGATTTTGAAAACCCTGGCGGATGGCTTCTTCGGTGAGCGAGGAAATCCAGAGCCGCTTGGTGGGCTTGCGGTACTTGGCCTCCATCAGCACCCAGCGCTGAATCACCTCCCCTTCCTGGCCCGCGTCGCCGCAGTTCACCACCTCGTCGGCGGCGGCCAGCAGGCGCTTGATTACCCCGAACTGGCGCACTACGCCGTCATCGCGCAGCATGAGCTTGATGCCGAACTGCTCGGGCAGCATGGGCAAGTCGTGGATGCTCCAGCGCTTCCATTCGGGGCGGTAGTCTTCGGGCTCGCGCAGCTGGCAGAAGTGGCCGAACGTCCAGGTTACCTGGTAGCCATTGCCCTCGTAGTAGCCGTCCATGCGGCGGTCGGCCCCGAGCACGTGGGCAATTTCGCGGGCGACGCTGGGCTTTTCGGCAATGCAAACAATCATTAATCGCTGATTTGCGCTGATTAATCGTGATTTTGCTGATGTAGGAGTCAGCGGGTGGTTAACAAAGATAAGGCGGGAAAAGGTCGGGGCAGAACCCTGCCGCCGACGAGTTGCTGGCTCACGGGGATAAAAGAAAAAACCCTCCCTACGAAGCGTAGGAAGGGTTTTGGTGATCCCGCTGGGATTCGAACCCAGGACCCATACATTAAAAGTGTATTGCTCTACCAGCTGAGCTACAGAATCAGTTTCTTTGTGCTGACAAGCAGCCCGTGTGGCTGATTGTGGCACAAAAGTAGAGTCCCGGATTTAACCGTGCAACTGTTTTGCTCAAAAAAGCCCCCCTTTTTTTCCTGCTGCTGCTGACTTTAGCCCAATCAATTCAGGCCCAAAAAGTTAGTCCGGCGCTCCAGAAGGCCGATTCGCTGTATCAAACGGGGCAGGTAGCCGGGGCCTACCCCTGGTACCGGCGGGCCCGCGACCAGGATGGCCTGCAATCGGGCCGGCAGGCGCTGCGCATGGCCTACACCCAGGAGGCGCTGGGCCATTACCCGGCCGCCCTGTATTACCTGAGCGTGTCGCAGAGCCTGGAGCCGCGCTACGCCACCTGGCAGAAAATGGTGAGTCTGGCCCAAGAGCACCGCCTCACGGGCTACCCCGATACCTGGCGGCAAAACCTGCTTGTTACGCTGCAACGCTACTATTACCGCCTGCTACAGGGCCTGCTACTGCTGGCCGTGCTGGCCGGCGCTGCCCTGCTGCTGCGCCGCCGCACCGCCGACCGGGCCTGGTGGATTATGTATGCCGGCTACCTGCTGAGCGTGGGCCTGGCGCTGAACGTGCTGGCCCCCGGCCGGGTAGGCCTCGTGGCGCGGGCGCGGGCCCCACTCATGGCCGGCCCCGGCGCCGGGGCTACCTGGCTAACCACGGCCGCGGCCGGCGACCGGTTTGAGGTGCTGGGTCGGCAGGACCTCTGGTACCGGGTGCGCTGGCAGGACCGGGAGGCCTACATCCGCCGGCGCAATTTGTTGCTGGTAGAATAGGAGTCTGGTTAGGTAAGCGTATTCTATTTGTTTACTTATAAAACTGATTATCAATCTATTGAACTCTACGACTAAAAGACTGAGGGCAGGTTTAATGGGAAAATTTAAATTTTTTAAGGTGCGGATTTAGGGTGGTATCGAGGCAAACTGGCACTGGAGTTGCAAATGCTCCACCAGAAGCCCAAAGCCAGTACGGCGGGCTGCCTCATCCTTTTTCTCAAACAGCACTTTTCCTTTACATACGCCATGAAAAAGCTTCTCATTCTCCTTGCCGCCTGCTCGATTTCCGCCGCTGCCTCGGCCCAGACTACGCCCGTAAAGGCGGCTCCCGGCCAGCACCACCAGATGCACAAGAAGGACCACAAGCAGGACCTCACCCCCGAGCAGCGCGCCGACCGCGCCGCCCAGAAGCTCACCAAGAGCCTCAACCTCTCGGCCGCCCAGACCCAGCAGGTGCGCCAGCTGCACCTGACCCGCATCCAGCAGCAGCAGGCCCGCAAAGTCGCTAACGGCCCGGTAGCCAATGCCGACCGCAAGGCGCGCCACCAGGCCATGAAGGGTCAGAAGGCGCAGTACGATACCCAGCTCAAGCAAATCCTGAGCGCCGACCAGTACACCAAGTACGCGCAGATGCAGGCCGACAGAAAAGCCAAGTACCAAGCCAAGCGCCAGACCAAAGGCTAACCTGAACTGCTCGGTTACCCACTACCCGTAAACCACAGGAGGCCCCGACGAATAATCGTCGGGGCCTCCTGTGCTTTAAAAGCTGTTTGCGTTAATCTTTCGGGGCACCAGCACGCTGTAGAGACGCCTATTTGCGTCTCGTCGTTGCTGAGGTTGTTTATGCGGCTCCGTTCAACGCGAGTCGTTCCACGACGAGACGCAAATAGGCGTCTCCACACCGTGCTGGGCTTACGCAAACGGCTATTTCGGCGCGCTAAGCGGTTTGCCGGGCGGCCTCGGCGGCGCGGGCCTGCTGCCCCAGCTTGCTGTGCCGGCGGCCGTAGCCGTAGTAAATAGCCAGCCCCAGGGCCAGCCACACGGCCAGCCGCAGCCAGGTTTCCCAGGGCAGCGACACCATCATCACCAGGCAGGTAAGGATGCCCAGGATGGGCACCAGCGGCACCCAGGGCGTGCGGAAGGCCCGGGGCGCGTCGGGTTCGCGCTTGCGCATAATGAGCACGCCGGCGCACACCATCACGAAGGCCAGCAGCGTGCCGATGCTCGTCATTTCGCCCACCACCGAGATGGGCACGAACCCCGCGAACAGGGCAATGAACAGGCCCAGCAGCAAATTCGATTGCAGCGGCGTGCGGAACCGCTCGTTGATGCGGGCAAATACCGGGGGCAGCAACCCATCCTTGGCCATGCTGAAAAACACCCGGCTCTGGCCCAGCAAATCGACCAGAATAACGGAGGTGTAGCCGATGATGATGGCCAGAATAACGGCGCCCGAAAGCCAGCCGTAGGGCGTTTTTTCGATGGCAATGGCCACCGGGGCGGCGCTGTTTTTGAACTCGGTGTAGTTGGCCAGGCCCGTCATCACGTAGCCGAAGAGCACGAACAGCACGGTGCAGACCGCCAGCGAGCCGAGGATGCCGATGGGCAGGTTGCGCTGCGGGTTCTTGGTTTCCTGGGCCATGGTGGCCACGATATCGAAGCCGATGAACACGAAGAAGATGACGCCCGCCCCGCGGAGCACGCCGCTCCAGCCGAACTCGCCGAACGTGCCGGTGTTGGCCGGAATGTAGGGGTGGTAGTTGGCGGGGTCGATGTACTGCCAGCCCAAGGCAATGAACACCAGCACCACCGACACTTTGAGCGTGACTACCAGCCCGTTGAACCACGCCGAGCCGGCCGTGCCGCGGATGATGATGAGCGTAATGGCCAGCACAATGAGCATGGCTGGCACGTTCACCAGCCCGTGCACCTCGCTCCCATTGGCCAACTTGGCCGTTTCAAACGGCGACATGACCAGCTGCGGGGGCAGGTGGATGCCGTACTTGCTCAGGAATTTGAGCAGGTACTGCGACCAACTGATGGCCACCGTGGCCGCGCCCACCGAGTACTCCAGAATTAAGTCCCAGCCGATAATCCAGGCAAACAGCTCGCCCATAGTGGCATAGGCGTAGGTGTAGGCCGAACCCGACACGGGCACCAGCGAGGCAAACTCGGCGTAGCACAAGGCCGAAAACGCGCACCCCACGGCCGCCACCACAAACGAGAGCGTAACGGCCGGCCCGGCGTTGTTGGCGGCGGCAATGCCGGTGAGCGAGAACAGCCCCGCCCCGATGATAACGCCGACGCCGATGGTGATGAGATTGAAGCCGTTGAGGCTGCGCTTGAGGGTGTTGCGGCCCGTTTCGGCCGCTTCCTGCCGAAGCAGTTCCAGTGATTTTTTAAGCATAGCGGCAAGTGTCGTCCGGGCGGTGGCCCAGCCCGACGGGGAGGAATGGCGGCGCCGCTTCGCCGCCCGGCTCAGCCAGCGGCGCGACGACCAACGAAGGGAAATGGACTATATGGACCGGCTCCGGCCGGTCCGCCGGCTACTTAGCCCCAACAACCCGCGCAACAACACCGCCGGGCCGGGCCCGAGGGGCGCAGCGAAACGACGGCAACAGCAATTGGGGCAGCAGAATGGGGCGAAAAGCGCACGGCAACTTGTTTTTATATGGTCAGGAATTGGCACCGTTCCGGTTTACGGGTGGTTGCCGACGCTTCTTCGAGCCTGTCTCTCAGCGCCTCTGTATAAAAACAATCCTTCGGAGAAGAAAGAATTGATGCGGCAAAGGTAAATCCGGATGGCTGCCCCGGCAACCAGCGGCCCGTCCTACCGGCTTTTTAGTTTCCATCAACTGCCCGTGCCCCACTCGCACTGCATCAGAAAACGCAGGGCAGTTTATTGTTTTTCAGACCCATACACACAAAAACACCCCAACGACAATCGTCAGGGTGTTTTTAAATTTGTTTCCAGCAAGCCGTGGCTTACTCAGGCAGCACGTCCGGCGAAGCAACCAATGGCAGCTCGGGGGCCTGGGCGAACCAGCGCAGGCGGTAGGCCATAATGGCCGTTTCGCCGAGCTGGGCCAGCAGCCGGTAGTTGGCCACTGCGCCCACGGCCGCGCCCACCACGGGCAGCAACTGGGCCATCTTGGCCAGGTCGATATAGTCGCGGTATTCCTGCTGAAACTGGCGCCAGTCGAAGGTTTCGGCAGTGGCAGTGGCCTCGGTGGTGGGCCAGGCGGCCAGCTGGTGGTAGGTTTCGCGGCGGGTGTGCTGGCTGCTGAAGGCCAGCTGGAAGATGTGCAGCAGGTAGAGTCGCTCGGAGAGTTGGCGCACGTCGTGGCCGTAGAGGGCGGCAATGTCGAAGAGCAGCTTGAGCTTGATGCCGAGCAGCAGCGGAAAATCGGCCAGACCCAGCAGGAAGCCCCCGGCCCCGGTGGCCCCGCCCTCCACGGCCGCCGCGTTGCGGTAGTTGCGGATACGCGCCCGTACCCGCGCCTCGCGCTCGGCCAGCGTGCCCTCGGCCACCGGCTGGCGGGTGGTATGCTGCGAGCCGAATAGCACGCCCTCCACCATTTTCTGAATAGTAGCTGTGAGGACGCGGTGCACCTTTTCGGGCAGCATGGCATTGAGCCGCGCCTGCAGCTGGCGCGTGAAGCGGTTGAGCAACGTGGGTTTCTGCCGCATCCGCTGCTGCCAGGCGCGCAGGTCGGTTTGGGCCTGCTGGTCGTAGGGGTTGGGCATATGTTAGGTACCGTTACAGCTATCAGGTTAAACTATCTTCACTATCTATTACTAGTTGTAACGAGAGAACGTAATCAGTTGCCAAACCGATTGTTCTTACTTCAGCATATTTTATGTTGACTTCTTGCAACCATTCAGCTTTGACACCCAGCAGTCTACATCTGAAAGACTGCCGGTTCACTTGGACAATCTGGCCAATGAAATTAACAGAATCATCGTGGAGCGTGAGTTGCACTAGTTTCTCTTGCTGCTGTAGTTGAGTGAAAAGATTTGGCGTTGAATCAAGGTCGAATTGCTGCCTGTTCTCAAACGATACCATTTTGAGTCGCAATATTTTCTCGGCAAATTCTTCATCCTCTCCGCGCGTCTTCTTCAGTAGGTATTTCTGATTAACAAACACCAACCCGTCAACTACATAGTCCACTGGAATACTGCGCAACAGCTCCCATTTCGCTCCACTAGCCAGTACAATACCTTGTAGTTCAGACTGGCCTCTGACTTTTACCGTTGCCACTTGCTGCAAGTACTGCATATAGCTTACTGTAGCGCGTAAATCCGCTCAATCATTTCCACCACTTTCAGGCCTTCCAGCGCGTTGGTGGTAGCTACGCCGCGCTGCCGTATGGTTTCTACTACGTTGTCGATGACGTGGACGTGGTTGGCGGCCGAGCCCTGGTAGGGGCCGTACTGGTTGGCGGGGTTGGTAGGCGGCAGCGTGGGCAGTGTGTAGTCCTGGAGGTGGCAGTACTCCACTTTGTCCATGTACTGGCCGCCCAGGCGCAGGCTGCCGCGCTCGGCTACCACCGTCAGGGAGCTTTCCAGGTTCCGGTCCCAGACGGCGGTGCTGTACTGGAGCGTGCCGCTGCCGCCGCGCACGAGGTCGAAAGTAACTAGGCCCGAATCCTCAAACTCGGTGAGGTGTTCGTGGGTGAAGTCGCGGAAGCGGGCTGCAATGTTGGTGATGTCGCCGAACACCCAGTAGAGCAAATCGACGAAGTGGCTGAACTGGGTGAAGAGCGTGCCGCCGTCGGCGGCGCGGGTGCCGTGCCAGCTGCCGGGGGTGTAGTACCGCTCGTCGCGGTTCCAGAAGCAGTTGAGCTGCACCAGAAACACGCGGCCCAGCCGGCCTTCGTCCACCACCTGCTTGAGCCAGGCGGCGGGCGGCGAGTAGCGGTTCTGCATCACCCCGAACACGAAGCGGCCGGTTTGCAGGGCCGTGTGCACAATGTCCTCGGCGTCGGACTTATGCAGGGCCAGGGGCTTTTCGACCACCACGTGCAGGCCCGCCCGCAGGCCCCGAATGGCCTGGCTGGCGTGCAGGCCGTTGGGCGTGGCCACCGTCAGCACGTCGGCGGCGGGGCCGTGGGCGAGGTAGTCATCGAGCGAAGAAAAAAACGGCACGCCGGGAAACTCGGCGGCCAGCGCCGGCGCCAGCTCGGGCCGGATATCGACCAGCGCCACCAGCTCGGCCCCGGCATGGGCTGCTACCAGCGCAGCGTGGCGGCGACCAATGTGGCCCACTCCGCAGATAACAAAACGAACATCCATATTTTAGCTGCAAGCTTCAAGCCGCAAGCTACAAGCTTCGGGCAACACCAGCTTGGTCGCCATGCGGCCGCTGCTCCCCCAGCCGCAAGCTACCAGCTTTGGGCAACACCCCAGCCGATAGCCGGGCGCCCGGGGCATTTGCCGCTTATGTATTGAAGCTTGCTTGTAGCTTGCGGCCTGAAGTTTACTCCATGGAAATTGCCGGTCTTGAAATTGACCTTGTGCGCCAGCGCATGCGCAGCCTGCGCCTGACGGTGTATGCCGGGGGCCGCATCCGGGTGGCGGTGCCGCTGCACACGCCTGCGGCAGCCATCGAAGCCTTTGTGCAGGCCCGCCGGAGCTGGATTGTGCAGCACCAGCAGCGGTTCGCCGCCCGCCAGCCGGCCGCCCCGGCGCCGCGCTACGAAACCGGCGAGACCGTCCCGTTTCTGGGCCAGCCCTACACGCTGGCAGTACACCCCGCCGCCCGCCCCTGGGTGGAGCTGCGGCCCGATACCCAGCAGCTGTGGCTCTACGCGCCCGCCAATAGCACCGCCGCCCAGCGCGAGGCCGTGCTCACGGCCTGGTACCGGCAGCAGCTGAAACAGCGGCTGCCCGAGCTGCTGGCCAAGTGGGAGCCGGTGGTCGGCCGCTCGGCCGCGGCCTGGGGCATCAAGCAGATGCGCACCCGCTGGGGCACCTGCAACATTGGGGCGGCCCGCATCTGGCTGAATCTGGAGCTCATCAAGCGCCCCCTGCCCTGCCTCGAATACGTGCTGGTGCACGAGCTGACCCACCTGCACGAGCGCCTGCACAACGCCCGTTTCTGGGGCCTCATGGACGAGTTTATGCCCGACTGGCGCCTGCACCGCGAAGAACTAAAGCGCGTCCTGCTGGCCCCCACCGCCACCCCCGACGCGGATTGAGCGAGGGAGCAGGGAGTAGGGAGTAGGGAGAAAAAACGTCATTCTGAGCGGAGTCGAAGAATCTCTACCGCTTCGTCTGCACGCGAGACTCTTCCTTCGTCAGCATAACAAGCGCTTTGGCAACGAAGCGGTAGAGATTCTTCGACTCCGCTCACAATGACGTTCTGTTTGCTACGCTCTACCCCCAGTTCCCGTACCGTTTCTCCCTGCCACCTTACAGAATCCGCTTCAGCTCCTGGAAATTTTTGTTGCTCACGGCCTTGCCGGTGCAGCCCAATTGCTGGGCGTTGCGCTGAATGTTCTGGACGCGGGCGCCGGGGTTGGGGTGGGTGCTCAGAAACTCGGGCGCGCGGGCGCCGCCTTCTTTTTCGGCTTTGATGAAGAAGCCGGCGGCCCCGTCGCAGGCGTAGTAGCGGGTGCCGTTGAGGTAGATGGTGGAGTACTTATCGGCCTCGGTTTCGTAAGTGCGGCTGAACTTGAGCTGGCCCAGGCCGGAGGCAATCTGCACGAGCTGGCTGTTGGCGCGGTTGCCCAGCAGCAGGCCCAGCAACATGCTGGTGCCATACTGTTTCTGCATGGTCTGGGTGCTGTGGCGGCGGTCGGCGTGGGCAATTTCGTGGCCCAGCACCCCGGCCAGCTCGTTCTCGTTGTCGAGGTATTTAATCAGCCCCGAAAACACGTAAATGTGGCCGCCGGGCGTGGCAAAGGCGTTCTGGGTCTGGTCGTCCTTGATGATCTGCACATCCCAGGGAAACTCCTTGCGGTACTTGAGCTGGCCATTATCGAGCACGCGCTTCACCACGCCATCGAGCAGCTGGTAGGCGCGGGCGTTGCCGCTGCGGCTCAGCAGCTGGCCCTTGGCCCGGTAGAGCGAGTCGGTCTGGCGGGCCACCTGGGCACCCAGCTCGATATCCTGCTGCACCGAGAAAATGTTGAAACCCTGCGCGGGCTTGTTGATGGCGGCCGTGGTAAGCGCCGCAACGCCGGCCAGGGGCAGAAAAACAGTCAGAAAAGAGCGCATGTGCGGAAGTAGCTGGAGTAAGAAAAGCGGAACGGTAGCGCCGGAAAGAAAAAACCGGGCCAAGCCGCTAGTGCAGGCCTGCCAGCCCCGTCCGCACCTGCTCCGCCACGTAGGCCACCTGCGCATCGGTAAGGGTTGGGTGGATGGGTAGCGAGAGTACCGAGCGGCACAGGCGCTCGGCCACCGGAAACTGCCCCGCCCGGTAGCCCAGGTACTCGTAGGCCGGCTGCAAGTGGTTGGGCAGCGGGTAGTACACGGCCGTGGGTACGCCCCGGGCCGTCAGAAACTGCTGTAGCGCGTCGCGGTGGCCCGGCCTATCGGCTAGGGTAATGGTGTACTGATGAAAAACGTGGGAGCTGCGTGGGTCGCGGGCCGGCACCGAAAGGCCCGGCAGGCCGCCGAGCAGTGCATCGTAGCGGGCGGCCACGCGCTGGCGGGCAGCCGTCCAGGCGGGCAGGTGGGGCAGCTTCACGCGCAGTAAAGTGGCTTGCAGGGTGTCGAGGCGGGAGTTGAGGCCCACGTGCTGATGGTGGTACTTGCGGGTCTGACCGTGGTTGGCCAGCTGGCGCAGGTACTCGGCCCGCGTGGCGTCGCGCGTGAACAGGGCGCCCCCGTCGCCGAAACCGCCCAGATTTTTGCTCGGGAAGAACGAAGTCGTGCCCACCTCCCCCACCGTGCCAGCCACCCAGCGGACCCCGTTTTCGGCCTGAAACGTAGCCCCAATGGCCTGAGCATTATCCTCGATTAGGGCCACGTCATGCTGGTCGGCCAGCTGGCGCAGGGCCACAAGGTCGGCGCACTGCCCGAACAGGTGCACGGCCACGATGGCGCCGGTGCGGGGCGTGAGGGCGGCGGCCACGGCCTCGGGGTCGAGGTTGAAGGTACCGGGCCGTACATCGGCCGGCACGGGGCGCAGGCCCAGCACGGCCGCAGCTTCCAGGGTGGCCACGTAAGTGAAGGCCGGCACAATTACCTCGGCTCCGGCGGGCAGGTTCAGGCTCATCAGGGCCAGTTGCAGCGCGTCGGTGCCGTTGGCGCAGGTGATTACGTGGGGCCCGCCCAGATACTGGCCCAGTTCGGCGGCAAACTGCCCCACGGCCGGCCCCTGAATAAAGGCAGCCTCGTGCAGGCAGGTGGCCGCGGCGGCCGTTAGCTGGGCCTGCAACGGGGCATGCTGGGCCGCTAAATCGAGCAGCTGAATGGGAGCCGGCGGCGTAGCGGGCTGGGGCAAAACGGACACGGGCAAAAGCAGAAATGATAAGCGGAGGCCCAAAGATACGCTCCCCCCGCACGGGACAGCAGCAGAAAATGCATGCGCCGGGCCACTGCAACCGCAGGCCAGAAAGCTGCGTTAAGCACCCAAGGCTTCTGCCCGTTCTGCTCTCTCCAGCAACTCCCTTTCCTCATTAAACACCAACCTTATGCTTCGCAAAACCCTCACCATTCCCGTTCTGTCGGCGCTGCTGCTAACGGGTGCCCTGTTCACGCAAACCAGCTGCAACAACGCCCAGCAGTCCGAAATGGCCGCCGACAAAGACCAGGCCTACAACGACTTCCAGACCTTTGTATCGGACACGGAGGCGAAAGCCGACGCGGCTGCTAACGAAACCGAAGACGATTACAATCGGGCTACGGCTCAGATGAAGTCCGATTTCGACAGCAAAGTAGCGGCCGTAGATAAGTACGCCGACCAGTACGACGACACCCGTCGCCAGGAAATCGAGCAGCTTCGCAACCGCTACACCACCGCCTACGACAAGCGCGAGGCCGCCTGGACCAACCGCTCGGGCTCAGCCTCAACGGGCGAGATGAAGCTGGGCAAATACTACAAGCCCAGCTCGCCGGCCAGCCGCGTAACGGCGGCCAACGCCCGCCAGACCTACGAGGACTTCGTAAACGAGGTGAAGCGCAACGAGAACAACTACGATATCGACGACTGGCGCAACATCAACGCGGAGTGGCGCGCACTGGACGAAGCCTACGACAAGGTGAAAGGGGATATTCCGGTTAAGGACCTGGCCGAAATTCAGAAGGAAAAACTGAAGTACGCCGCCTTCAAATCGGCCGATAAAGCCGGTATCCGGGGCGGCCAGGCCGTTGACGCCGTAACCGGTGAGGCCAAGGACGTGGCCAACGACACCCGGGATGAGCGTTCGGCCGTGGGCCGCGCCGCCGACAATACGGTGCAGGACGTAGAGCAGGCCGGCAAAGACGTAGGTCAGGCCGGTAAAAAAGTAGGCCAGGGCGCCGCCGAAGTAGGCAAAGACATCGGCCAGGGTGCCGCTAAAGTTGGCAAGAAGGTAGGCGGGGCCGTTAGCGGGGCCTTCAAAGACGTAAAGCAGGAAGTCAAAGGCGAAGACAAGAAGAACTAGCCAGCGACGCATCCAGGCACAAAAGAGGCCGGCCCTTCTTCGGAAGAGCCGGCCTCTTTTGTGCCTGGATGCGTCGCTGTTTACCGCAGCTCATTTAGCAGCCAGTAGAGCTTTAGGGCATCGAGTTGGCGCAGGCTGGGGCGGGTTGAGAGCAGGTTGCGCTGCACCTGGGCCTGGCGCAGGCGAAAGGTAGTGCGCACGGCTTCGCTCAGGCCCCAGCGTTGCAGGCGCAACGCGGCCCGCAGCAGGCGGGTATCGGCCCCCAGCCCTTCGGCGCGGTAAAGCTGCACGAGGTTGCGCACGGCGTCGTGGGTTTTCTGCAGAAATACCGGGGCCGCTTCCAGCCCGTCGTGCAGCACGGGATTGTCGAGGTGCTGCACCGCTACGGCGGCGCGGCGCAGCAGCCAGCCGAACTTGGTGTCTTCGTGGCCGTAGCGGGTCAGGCTTTCATCCAGGCCCAGCTCCCGGAAAATACTGGTTTGCACGAGCAGGTTGTTGAGCGTGAGCTGGCCGTGCGGGGCCTGCTGGCGCACGGCGGCCGGGCGGGCTTCGCGCCGGCAGCCGTACAGCCAGCGCAGGTGCAGGGCATCGTCGGAAGGCGGCCGGGACTCGTAGGTGGTGCCGCCGGCCAGTACGGGGGCCAGCTGGCGGCCGGCCCGGTAGCGGGCCAGAAACTGGTGGTCGGGCAGGCGGCTATCGTTGTCGAGCAGCAGCAGCCAGGCGTAGCGGGCGGCGGCGGCCAGCTGGTTGCGAATGGCGGCCCGGCCCACGTTGTGCGCCAGCTCGGCATACACCACGCCGGGCAGCCCGGCCAGTTCGCGGTTCAGAACCCGGAACGCTTCCTGCGAGCCGTCGTCGAGGCAGCGGATTTCGACGGGGCCCTGCCAATCGGGTGCCTGCGCCAGCAGCGCGCGCACCAGCGGCCGCACGTCGTTGTTAAACACCGGAATCAGCACGGAAAGCCCGATCATGCGCAGTGGGTGGGAGCTGGCGGGGTGAAATGGAGCGGCCCACAAACCGGCCGCCTACTCTTAGAGGCCCCGGCAGGCCGATTGGTTGCAGCGGCGGCTGGCTTTTGGCGCCAAGCGGCCCTAACTCAGCACGAAGGGCGTAACGGCCGAGTCGATCAGCTGGCCCTGCTCGCACTTGAGCACCCGGTGCGGGTACTGCTCGATGAGCTGGTAGTTGTGGGTGGCCATGAGCACGGCCGTGCCGGCGTTGTTGATTTCCACGAACAGCTTCATAATGCTGTCCGACACATCGGGGTCGAGGTTGCCGGTGGGTTCGTCGGCCAGCAGCAGCAAGGGCTCGTTGAGCAGGGCGCGGGCAATGACCACCCGCTGCTGCTCGCCACCCGAAAGCTGGTGGGGCATTTTGCCGGCCACGCTGGCCAGCCCTACCCGCATCAGCACTTCGGAAATGCGCTGCTGCTTGCGGGCCTTGCCCTTCCAGCCGGTAGCGTTCAGCACGAACAGCAGGTTGTCGGCCACCGAGCGGTCGAAAAGTAGTTGAAAATCCTGGAAGATGATGCCCAGCTTGCGCCGCAAATAGGGCACTTTGTCGTTGCTACTGGCCTCCCGCGGCAGCGCGAAGCCCACCACCGAGCCGGTGCCGGCGGGCAGCGGCAGATCGGCGTACAGCGTTTTCAACAGGGAGCTTTTGCCCGAGCCCGTGCGGCCCACCAGGTAGGCAAACTCGCCCTTTTCCAGCGCAAACGTCACCTTTTGCAGTACCGTGTTCACATCCTGCATTATGTAGGCGTCGTGCAGCTCAATAACGGTCATGGGGTGGGAGTTGACGGCGAACCCGCCTGATAAATCCTAGATTTCCAGCTTTTGCAGCCGGCCGAATTCGAGGCCGCTGATAACGCCGGCCAGCTCGGTTTCCTTGCCTTCGAGGCCGTAGCGGTGCAGGTCCTTCAGCGGCCGGTCGGCCCGGAAGTAGGCAATGAGCACGAAGTCCTGGTCCCGCAGCTGAATGTAGTCCGGAATTTTGGCCTTGCCCTTTACTTTGATGATGTACACGGCTGAGGGAATTATGAATTATGAATTATGAATTATGAATTTTACCTCCCCGGCTCCATTCACAATTCATAATTCATAATTCAGCATTCATAATTAACTGTTCACCTTCTGGTGGTCGGCCAGGAACGTGGCCAGGCCTTTGTCGGTGAGCGGGTGGTTGAGCAGGCCCATGATAACGTTCAGCGGGCAGGTAACCACGTCGGCGCCCAGCTCGGCGCACTGAATCAGGTGGGGCACGTGGCGCACCGAGGCGGCCAGTACCTGGGTGGGGTAGCCGTAGTTGCTGAAGATGTCCACAATCTGCTGCACCAGTTGCAGGCCGTCGTGGCCGATATCATCCAAACGGCCCACGAAGGGCGACACGTAGGTGGCGCCGGCCTTGGCGGCCAGCAGGGCCTGCCCGGCCGAGAAAATAAGGGTGCAGTTGGTTTTGATGCCCTTATCAGAGAAGTAGCGGATGGCTTTTACGCCTTCCTTGATCATGGGCACTTTTACCACGATGTTGGGGTGCAGCTCGGCCAGGGCCTCGCCCTCGCGGATAATACCTTCGTAGTCAGTGGCAATTACCTCAGCCGACACGTCGCCATCCACGATTTCGCAGATTTGCTTGTAGTGGCTCATCACGCCATCGGTGCCTTTGATGCCCTCTTTGGCCATCAGCGAGGGGTTGGTGGTCACCCCATCAAGTACGCCCAACTCTACGGCTTCCTGAATTTCCTGGAGGTTGGCGGTGTCAAGAAAAAACTTCATCAGATCACGGATTAGCACGGATTTTAACGGATTTCACGGATTTTGCAGGCGATTCGCCTACGGTCCGCTACACGTCCGGCGCTGGCAACGGCCGGCGGCGCAAAGTACGCAAAAACAAAAAGGCGGCCCAAATAGGCCGCCTTTTCTGTTTTCTCCGAGCTTCTTAAAAGCTATATACTCAGATCAGCAACGAACGGGTCGGGCCGGCTACAAAATCCGTGCAATCCGTTGAAATCCGTGCTACTCCGTGATCCAAAAAAAAGCGAGCCAAAATCGCACCGCTCAACCACCTACCCTTGCTACCTTCCGGTCCTGGGGGAATTCAGCAGGAGCTGGTCGTTCTGACTCGCCACGACAAAGGTAGGCACAGTTTCGCTGAGTTCTTCGCGCCCCGCCGGAATTTCCCTCCGCGGGCGGCTATGGGCAAGGTAATCAGGGGCTTTTTTTGTTGCAGCGGGTTTTCAGCCGCCTGCTGCGGGCCCGATAGCGCTGTTTTTAGCGTCTCAATGAGTCGCGGAGTAGCCTCATCAGCGGATGGCTGGCGGCGGTGGCCCAGCCGGCAGACCCGGGGCGGGCGCCGAAAAAAAGGACGGGCCAGTGCGGCGGGTCTGGCAGCGGGGCGCTACTTTTGTCTATGCCTGAACAAATTCTCATCCTCGATTTCGGTTCGCAATACACCCAGCTCATTGCCCGGCGCATTAGGGAGCTGAATGTTTACTGCGAAATTCACCCGTTTACGCACGCCCCGGACCTCACTGAGGATATCCGGGGCGTGGTGCTTTCGGGCTCGCCCTGCTCGGTGCGCGACGCCGATTCGCCCAACCCCGACCTGAGCGCCTACCTGGGCCAGGTGCCGGTGCTGGGCGTGTGCTACGGCGCCCAGCTGCTGGCCCACCAGCAGGGCGGCGAGGTACTGCCGGCCACCATCCGCGAGTATGGCCGCGCCCGCCTCACCCACATCAACCAGCACCACCCACTGCTGCACGGCCTGGCGCCCGGCTCGCAGGTCTGGATGTCGCACGGCGACACCATTAAGGAGCTGCCCGCCGGTTTCCTGGCCATTGCCGGCACGCCCGACGTGGCCGTGGCGGCCTATGAAATCGAGGGCCAGCAGACCTACGGCATCCAGTTCCACCCCGAGGTAACGCACTCCACCGACGGCAAGCAGCTGATGCGCAACTTCGTGGTGGACGTGTGCGGCTGCGCCCAGGACTGGACGCCCGAGCACTTCGTGGACAGCATGGTGGCCACGCTGCAAAGCACCATCGGCGAGCAGGACCAGGTGATTCTCGGCCTTTCGGGCGGGGTCGATTCGAGCGTGGCGGCGCTGCTGCTGCACCGCGCCATCGGCTCGCGGCTGCACGGCATTTTCGTGAACAACGGGCTGCTGCGCAAGGATGAGTACGAAGACGTGCTGCACTCCTACAAAGACCTGGGCCTGAACGTGCGCGGCGTGGATGCCAGCGCCGAGTTCTACGCGGCCCTCGAAGGCCTCACCGACCCCGAGCAGAAGCGCAAGGCCATCGGCCGCACCTTCATCGAGGTATTCGACCAGGAGGCGCAAAAGGTGCAGGGGGCCCGCTGGCTGGCCCAGGGCACGATTTACCCCGATGTGATTGAGTCGGTGTCGGTGAATGGGCCGGCCGTGACCATTAAGAGCCACCACAACGTAGGCGGCCTGCCCGAGAAGATGAACCTCAAAATTGTGGAGCCGTTGCGGGCTTTGTTCAAAGATGAGGTGCGCGAGGTGGGCGCGGCCCTGGGGCTGCCGGGTCACATTCTGCATCGCCACCCCTTCCCCGGCCCCGGCCTGGGCATCCGCATTCTGGGCGACATCACGCCCCACAAAGTAGACCTGCTCCAGCGCGCCGACGCCATCTTCATCAACGGCCTCAAGGAGCACAACCTCTACGACCACGTATGGCAGGCCGGCGTGATGCTGCTACCCATCCAGAGCGTGGGCGTAATGGGCGACGAGCGCACCTACGAGCAGGTAGTGGCCCTGCGCGCCGTAACCAGCGTGGATGGCATGACGGCCGACTGGGCCCACCTGCCCTACGAGTTCCTGGCCGAGGTCAGCAACCGCATCATCAACCAGGTGCGCGGCATCAACCGCGTCGTCTACGACATCAGCTCGAAGCCGCCGGCTACGATTGAGTGGGAATAAGGCAGACCAGTAACGAGGGGGAGTTGCTACTCGGGTAGTTCTGGCGGCGCAGACAGCCTAACCGGAATCACCTGACTAGCAACTCCCCTTTTAGTGCCTTATCAACTACTACAAACAAAAAATCCGCTCCGGCCAAAGCCAGAGCGGATTTTTAGGTAAGAGTGCGCGCGGGGAGATTCGAACTCCCACACCCGAAGGCACCACCCCCTCAAGATGGCGTGTCTACCAGTTTCACCACGTGCGCAGTTGTTGGCAAGCACTCTTGTTTTGCTCAGAAGCCAGGGCCTCCGGATTCACTGAGGCGGCGAATCGATGACAAAAGTAGGGGGTCCGAAGTCAGGGTGCAAGCGCGGGCCGGGTTTTTCCGTCAGAAAGTGGGGCGCGGTGGCGGTTAGGGCTCATTGTCAGGGGCAAAATTTTCATTTCGCATTCATTTAATACCGCTATATTTAATAAACGCCCACTCCGGCTGCCCTCCCCCACCCTTTTCCTGTCGTATGCAGCCACCAGCTTCCGCAACGCCAACGGGCACAACGCGCTTCTTTGCCCGGTTCGCCGCCAAGGTTACCGCGTGGTCGGGCAGCACGGCGGCGTTCTGCCTGGCCCTGACTACGGTGCTGGTATGGGCCGCCACGGGGCCGCTGTTCCACTACTCCGAAACCTGGCAGCTGGTCATCAACACCAGCACCACCATTATCACCTTTCTGATGGTGTTTCTCATTCAGCGGGCCCAGAATAAAGACTCGCTGGTGCTGCACCTCAAGCTCAACGAGCTGCTGGCGGCCCAGCAGGGTGCCAGCAACCGCCTCATCAATGCCCAGGATTTTTCGGAGGAAGAAATCAACATGCTGCATAACTACTTCTGCCTGCTGGCCGAAAAAGCCCGCCAGGACCACGACCTGGGCCAGACACACTCGGTGGAAGAAGCCGAAGAAAACCACCTGAAAAAACGCCGCCGCCACCGCCGCCGCCACCACCCGACGCCGGCGGTGGCACCAACGAGCGGGGCATAAAAAAAGCTTCTTCCCGCAGCGGGAAGAAGCTTTTTTTCACTTGGTCAACTGAAACTACTCGGCGTTAACCAGCGGGGTGTCTACTACGTGCTCCGAAACGAACCACACTTGCAGCTCGTTGGTGCGCATTACGTCGCTCACTACCACGTCGTTGGTGCCGTCATCGCCGGCGTCATCGGCCTCTTTGGCGTACGTGTGGCAGTTTTTGAGGATAATCTGGTGGGCTTCGAGCAGGCGCGACACCTGCACGGGCGCCTCCTCCCGGTCTTTGGGCGGGCGCGGAATGGTGGTCAGCTCGGCCACATCGTGGGCCATGGCAATGGCTACTCCGCCCAGAATCTGGATGCGCTCGGCAATGGTATCGACCAGGGCGCTCTGCTCCTCGTAGTGCTTGTCGAACAGCAGGTGCAGCTGATAAAACGTGGGGCCTACTACCTGCCAGTGGTGCTTTTTGTAAAGGTCGCGCAGTGTCATCGTGTCGGCCAGCAGCTGGTTGAGGCTGGTTACGCTCTGCTGGCGGGTTTTTTCGTCGAGGCCGATGGGCAGACGCTGCGATACGGTGCCGTATTTCTGGAGGGGCTTGGGGGCGTCGAACTGCTGGTTCATAACGGGCTGCACGCTGGCGGCCTGGGTGGTGCCTTTCGGGTTTTTGGCGGGTGCCGAACTGTTGGATTTAGCCATGATAAGGAGTCGGGGAAAATCAGAAAATAAAGCCGGCGGAAAACCCGTCCGGTTGGCTTAGCATACGTAGGAAGGGAGCATAGGTTAGTCGATATCCTCCCGTTTAACTGCCTTCCAGCTCATTTTTCCATGGCGCATCCGCACGCACACCCGCACACCGAAAACCACCTGACCAGCTCGGCCGTGCTCCAGGATATTGTTATCGGCCTGTCCGACGGCCTGACGGTGCCCTTTGCGCTGGCTGCCGGCCTGAGCGGGGCCGTCGCGTCGTCGGGCCTCGTGATTACGGCGGGCCTGGCCGAAATCGTGGCCGGCTCGATTGCCATGGGCCTGGGCGGCTACCTGGCCGGGCGCACCGAGGTAGAGCACTACGAGGCCGAGCTGAAGCGCGAGTACGACGAGGTGGCCCGCGTCCCCGAAACCGAGCGGGCCGAAGTAGACGAGCTGCTGGCCGAAATTGGGTTGTCGGAAGCCACCCGGGTGCTGGCCGTGCGCGAGCTGACGGCCGACCCCGACCAGTGGGTGCGCTTCATGATGAAATACGAACTGGGTCTCGAAAAGCCCGACCCGCGCCAGGCCCCCAAAAGCGCCTTCACCATTGCCGGCGCCTACGTGGTAGGGGGCCTGATTCCGCTGAGCGCCTACTTCGTTACAGCCACGCCCGCCGAGGGCCTGCTGTGGTCGGCGCTGATTACACTGGTGTGCCTGCTGGTATTCGGCTACTTTCGCAGCCGCCTTACCGGCCAGCCGCCCGTAATGGGGGCGCTCAAAATGGCTGGCGTGGGCTCCCTGGCCGCCGGCGCCGCCTATCTAGTAGCGAAGCTGATTGCGAGCGGCGGGCACTTTGGAATTTAGCAGCTATTAAAATCGTCTGTCATCCTGCATTTGCGAAGGACCTATAGAGAAGCTACCTACTGATGCTGGCTTCTGGATAGATCCTTCGCAAGCGCAGGATGACAGACGATTTACTAAATCAATCAAACTCCCCCCAAATGCCTGTTCCTTTCTTCGGCGACGATAAATCGACCATTGCCAAGCTCCTGGGCACCCTACCCCAGCAGGGCCGCATCGAGTGGATTGGCCTGCGCCCGAAACGCCGCGAAGCCGTGCAGGTGGTAGCCGAGGCCGAAGCCGAAACCGACCGTCACCTACTCGGCGACCATGCCCGCCCCCGCCCCGGTGGCAAGCGGCAAATCACGCTGCTCCAGCACGAGCACCTCGCGGCCGTGGCGGGTTATCTGGGGCTCGCCGAACCCCTCGACCCGGCCCGCCTGCGCCGCAACCTGGTAGTAAGCGGCCTGAACCTGCTGGCCCTCAAAAACCGGCAAATCCACCTCGGCGACGAGGTGATTCTGGAAATAACCGGCGAGTGCCACCCCTGCTCGCGCATGGAAGAAGAGTTGGGACCCGGCGGCTACAACGCCATGCGCGGCCACGGCGGCCTCACCGCCCGCATCATCCAGGGCGGGTTGATTCGGGTGGGCGACGCAGTTTCGGTAGTGAGTAGTGAGTAGTGGCGCACGAAAGCGCTTGTCATCCTGAGCGGAGCGAAGGACCCTGCCATGCTAAAACGAGTCGTTATTACGGCCGTTCAAACGTGCTAAGGTTCTTCGCTCCGCTCAGGATGACAAACGCTTTCGCTCATCTTTAACCATTTCACCCCTACCCGCCCCCTTCCATCCGCACGATGCGCGGGGTGAAGGAGCCCAGCACGTCTACCAGCTCGGTCTGGCTGGCCATTACCTGGCGGATATCCTTGTAGGCCTGGGGGGCTTCGTCGAGGCCGCCGCCGAGCAGTTCCACCTGGTGCTGTTGCAGGTAGCGGCGCAGGTCGGCTTCACCCAGTTCGGCTTTGGCGCGGGTGCGCGACATGGCCCGGCCGGCCCCGTGCGAGGCCGAGCTGAGCGACGAGGCTTCGCCCCGCCCCCGCACGATGTAGCCGGGGGCCGTCATCGAGCCGGGAATGATGCCCAGTACGCCCGCGCCGGCCGGGGTAGCGCCCTTGCGGTGCACGATTACCTCGCGGCCGTCGGCCAGGCGCTCTTTCCAGGCAAAGTTGTGGTGGTTTTCCACTTTCGCCAGGGGCTTTTCGCCGAGGGCCCGGGCCAGCCGGTGATGAATCTGGTGGTGGCAGGCCGAAGCATAGTCGCCGGCCAGGTTCATGGCGGCCCAGTACTCCTGGCCGGCTTCAGAATCGAGGCTTAGCCAGGCGAGGTATTGGGCCTCGGCGGGCAACTGGCACACGTCGCGGGCCAGTTTGGTGTAGTGGTTGGCCACGGCCGCGCCCAGGCCCCGCGAGCCGGAGTGCGAGAGCAGCCCCAGGTACTGGCCCACGGGCACGCCCATTTCGTTGGTCGGGTCGGTGATATCGACCACGCCCCACTCCACGAAGTGGTTGCCGCCGCCCGAGGAGCCGATTTGCAAAGCGGCCGTGTCGAGCTTGTTGTGCAGAAACGGAATGTCGCGGAAGGCGGCGCGGCTGAGCACTTCGTGGTCGAGGTGCTGGCCGTGGCGGAAGATTTCGCGCCCGCCGAAGCGGGTGTTATCCAGCAGCAGCTTGCGCAGCTCCCGCACCCGCTGCTCCAGGTGTTTGGGGGGCAGCGGAAACACCGACAGCGCCATCCGGCAGCCGATATCCACGCCCACGGCGTAGGGAATTACGGCGTTATCAGTAGCCAGCACCCCGCCGATGGGCAGGCCGTAGCCGTGGTGGGCATCGGGCATGAGGGCTCCGGCGACCGTAACGGGCAGTTTCATGGCCGTTTCCATTTGATGGATTGCGCCCGGCTCGATGTGCTCGGCCCCGAAAACGGCGTAGTCCTTGCGCTCGGCGAGGGCAATGTGGCGGCTGGGGGCCGGCAGCAGCGCGGCGGCCGTGTGGCTCCAGTCGAGGTGGGTGAGAAAATCAGCCGGGCTGGCGAGCAGGGCGCGCAGCAATTCCAGCTGGTTGGTTTGGGAGAGTTTCCTGAGGTGCTTGCGCTGGAGCTGAGCCAGCGCCAGGCCAATGGCCCGACCTTCCGGGAAGCCCAGTTGGCGAAGGTCGTTGCCGCGTAGTTGTGAAGCCATGATGGGTCGTTTTTCGTTGTTTGTTTTTCGTTTTTCGGCTTTGGAAGCCGGGCTATTCTTAGCCGTCAGCGCGATGTAGCGACGCAACCCTTTGCGTCTCGTCGTTGCTGATGTTGTGTGAATTGTTCTGTTTGTTTTGTTCTGTGTCAGCCGTTCAACGACGAGACGCAAAGGGTTGCGTCTCTACATCCTGTTCAGCAACCTGAAAATTGCTGTAACTGCAACGGGCCGGGCAACAAGCGCCACGCCGAGGGGTGCGTCTACCAATTTCGCCACCGCCAGCCGAAGCCAGCGGGCCGGATTCGAACCGGCATTTCCTCGTGGGGAAACGAAGTATGGCGCGGCTACGGCACCGGCCCGTTTTAGTCAGCAGACTATATTAATAAGGAAAAGAAGGCAATAACAGGTCGCTTCAAAAGGCGCTTTTAACCACTCAGCCACCGGCCGCATGCGCTAAACCGGACAGGATTCGAACCTGCGGATTTCTACTGAAACCAATTCACGAAGTATAGCCGACCAACGGCACTTCTTTTCCAATGACATTTTCCGCCCGAATGGGGCAACGGGCACCGGGCCACTAGTCCTGCTCTAGCCACTGAGCTACGGCGGCCCCCGAAGCGGCTACCGGCGGGATTCGAACCCGCGACCTGGGCATTAAAAAGTGCGAAGTAAGGCCCGGTTACGGCACCCACTCCAGCGGAAAAACAACGGCCGGGGCAACAGGCGGGCAGCGGCCGGCCCGAAGGCCGTTCTGCTCTACCTGGCTGAGCTACGCGGCCGAAGCCACGGCCCGAATCGAACGGGCGACCCGAAGTAACGCGACCCTACGGCACCCGACCATTTTTTTGAGCTGTTAGCTGAGAGCTATTAGCGGTTAGCTTTCTTCTGTTTAAGATTTGAATGGCAAGAATGATTGACGAGCTGAATTTGCAGCAGCACGTCGGGAAATGTGTTTCCCAAAGGCGGGGTAACGGGCGGCTGGCGGCATCACCGCGGCCCGGAAGCCGCAGCGGGGATTCGAACCCTAACCCGAACCGAAATCCGGGCTTCAACCAAGCGAAGGAACGCCAGCCTACAACACCCGCTTTTTCAGGGAGTGGCAGTTGAGTTGGAACGGCGGGCCACTACGAAGCGTAGCGGCCGGGGCCGTTGCGGTCGGTGGCCGCCTTTTTAGATGTGAGACCTGAGATTATGAGACCTGAGATTGTGAGACATGAGAAGTGAGATGGAGGGAGCGGTTCTGCTTTATAGTCAGGAAGCCATCAGGGGTGCCAATTCCTGCTCGAAGGCCTTGAGCGTGTTGTGGGGCGGTTTGGGGTCGTAGATGGCGAAGTCGAGGCGGCGGAAACGGGTGCGGATGGCGGGGTCGGCCAGGGTTTCGGCGAAGATTCGGGCCACCTGGGCCGGGTCGTTGGCGAATACGCCGCAGCCCCAGGCCCCGAGCACCAGCGCCTCGATGCCGTGGCGGGCGGCAACGGCCAGCACCAGCCGCAGGCGGTGGCGCATAACCGGCTCCAGCTGCGGCAGCAAATCGGGCGAGTTGCGGCGCAGGGCCCCGGCATTTACGGCCGGAGCCGTGATGAAGTCGACCAGCTGCGGCTGGGGCCGCCAGTCGCCGGCGTCGGTGCGCAGAATGGGCACCGCGGGCGAGTACCCGAGGTAGTCGCTGTAGAGGCCGGTGCTGCCGGGCCGGCGGTTGTGGGCATACATTTCGGGGCACCGCATAAGGCACGGGTAGAGCCCCGAGGAGCGCGCCAAACTTTCTTCCTGCGCCTGACTGCCCCGCAGAAACCCGCCGCCGGGGTTGCGGGCCGACGCAAAGTTGAGGCAGCCCACCCGGTCGAATTCGCCCTTTAACTGGGCCACGGCTTCGAGCGTAGTAGCCTGGTACACCCGCACCTCGGCGGGGCCTGCGGTGGTGGGCGTTTGCAGTTGGGCCAGCAGCTCCGCGCCTTCCTCGGGGCGGTAGAGGCGGGTGCCGGTTTCGGCCGCACGTTGCAGCTCGTTGATGTGGATGGTTGCGCCCGTGGGCGACTGGTAAAACCCCTGTTGCAGGGCTTCCAGCGTGGTGGCCGCAATGTGGCGGCGGGGTCCTTGACTCATTCTGGAGAGAATTTAATAGGTGGAATATTCGGGCCGTAACCCAGGAGTGGCACCGCTTTTCTGGTGTCCAAAGCCACTCCCGGGGCCGCTTTTTGCTCTGAATGTGGCACGGACTTCAGTCCGTAGCCCGCTGGTGTGGTGCAGTTTGATTGGGCCGCTGTGAAGTTTGGGTGTAGAGACGCGACCCATCGCGTCTCAGCGTTGAACGGCACCAGTGAACATAACCGGGACAACGGGTCCGTTCAACGCCGAGACGCGATGGGTCGCGTCTCTACAGTCCTTGCCATAGCCACTACAGCTCGATTCGTTCGATTTCCGTCAAAGCTGAGCCGCCGTTTTCCAGCGCCGTTAGCACGTCGAAAATCTTGTCCGACCAGCCGGCAATCAGGTAGGCCCCGTGCTCGGGGTGCACCTGCACGGGCGTGGTGCCGTGGCCGGCCAAGTCGAAGAGGTAGAGGCGGGCCTGGGGGGCCACCGTGCGGCGGTACTCGGCCCACTCCTGGGCCAGGCTGTTGCCGCTACCGGCGTGGCTGTTCCAGAGCTGGCAGTCGGTGAAAACCATCAGCTTGTCTACTACTTCCCGGCGCTGGCGCAGCTCGCGCACCACCAGGTAGCCGTTGGTGCTGTAGCCCACTTCGCCGGCGCGGCGGTAAAGCTCCTGCACGTTGCGCAGCACGGCGGTACCGGGCAGCGTTACGCGCTTCCAGGTGTCGCCGAACAGGCCGGTTACTACGTGGCGGCAGCGGCTTTGCAGCAGCATGCCCAGCACCAGGCCCACGTCGTAGAGCAGCACTTTGCTGCGCAGCGAAACGGGCTGCTGCATGGAGCCCGACACGTCGCAGGCCACTACCACCCGGGTTTCGGGGCCGAAACCGGGCAGGTTGGCGGCGCTGTGGGCCAGGGCGGTTTCCAGGGCGTCGAGCACGGCCGGCACGGGGTCGGCGGGGCGCAGGCCCAGGGTGGCCAGGGCTTTGGTGAGCACCCCGTTTTCCAGCAGCTTTACCTCGCGGTAGGCGGCCAGAAAGCGGAAGGGCAGCTGCCGGCTGCGGACCACCTGCCGGGCGTCGGCGAGGGTGGCGCACACCTGGGCCAGGGCGTCGGCGGGCACTGCGGCTTCGAGGATGTTGCGCAGGTTGCGCAGCAGGACCATGTAGCCAAGTTTGCCGCTGCCGATGAGTTCGGTCCAGCGCTGACGGAAGGCGGCGGCCCGGTCGGCCGGCGTGGCGAAAGCCTGCTGCCCCAGCGCCGAAAGCGCGGTTTCCCAGGTGTAGGGCGTGGGCAGGGTGCCGGCCGTGAGCTGGTCGAACAGCGCCTGATGAGCCGCGTCGCGCGGGCGGGGGTGCACCAGAAACAGCGCGTCGCGCAGGCGCACGGCCCCGGCCCGGTCGTACTTGGCCAGCTGGTAGCCATCGAACTTGTGGAAGGCCAGCGCCAGCCCTTTTTGCAGCTGCTTGGAGAGGCGGCCCAGGGTTTTGGGGCCGGTGCGGCCGTTGGCGGCGGCGTAATAGGCCAGCAGTTCCGTCAGCTCGTCGGGCCGCTGCACGATGCGCGCCACCAAGCGGCTCACCAGGCCCGTACCGCGGTGCACGCGGGCCAGCTCCACGGCCAATACCAGCGGCACGGAGCGCAGGTGCAGCTTTTCGCGGGCGTACACCGCCAGCCGGGCCACCAGCAAGGGGTCGGCCTGGCCGATGAGCTGGCGCAACCGGGCGAGGCGGGCACCGGCGGTTTCGTAGAACTGGTTGCTGAGGCCGGCCGTGGCCACGGCGGCGTACAGCTCCAGGGCGGGCGTAAGGACGTAGGCAGGCGCTCCTTCGTGGTTGAGCACCGTGGCCGCCGCGTCGGAGCGGGAAGGTTGGTTGAAGCGCATGGGTTTTGAGAAGCTAAGGGTTAGAAGCTGGGATGCTGATGGAGTAAAGATTGTGTCATGCTGAGCGAAGGCGGAGCCGTAGTCGAAGCATCTCTTCTGCGTTGTTGCAGCCGACAGGATTAGCATTGCGGTAGAGATGCTTCGACTACGGCTGCGCCTTCGCTCAGCATGACGTTCTCACTTCTCACCGGCAACCAGCAACCGGCAACCGGCAACCGGCAACTGACAACTGGCAACTGGCAACTGGCAACCGGCAACTGATACTAGGTATTGGCAGAAAAGCTGAGGCCGGCGGCGGTAGCCCACTGGTGTAGCCAGTCCTGCTCCCGCTCGGTGGCCCGACGGTTTTCCCGGCCCCGTATCTGCACGATTTGCCGGTTGGCCAGCACCTCCACCGTGAGGGTGCGGGCACCGTGGACACTCAGCGAAAAGATGCCGCAGCGCCCTTTCAGACAAGAGTACACGTACGACGACACGCAGTGCTTCTGGGCGCTGCCTTCTTCGAGCAGCTGAGCGTAGTTGAGCAGCTGCCTGATGCGCACCCCCTCGGCCCCGCCCAGTTCGAACCCCGTTATCGGGAGCCCAACCCAGGCTGAGCTTAGGGCCAGGTTGCAGCCCCAGTAGGTGCGGGCGCGGTGGGTGCGCTGGTGCCAGCTGGTGGCCTGGCGCAGCACCGAGGCCATTTGCCGGCCCTTCAGCGAGAAGCCGGGCTGGGGCAGCTCCCCATCCACGCCCACCGTCCGGCACTGCTCAATCCACTCGCACACCGGCTCGAACTGCCAGGGGTCGGTCATGGGCGCATCGCGGAAAAAGGCCGCCACCGTCAGCCAGGAGGCATCGTCGGGCACCAGCTCCTGCCCGAGCCGGCTTTTAAGCACGGGGTCGAGCAGCGGCAGGGCCCGCGCGTTGGCCAGCTGGGCGTAGCGCAAGGCCTGCACGAACGTATACTCGTAGGGGGCCTGCCGCATTTCGTGCTCCAGGCGGCGGGTAAGCGCTACCGGCAGCCCCCGAAAGGCCCGTAGCGCCTGGCCGCTACCCAGGTGCACCGTCAGGCGGGCCATGCCCACTTGCTGGGTGAGCTGCCCGGTGGCCCAGGCCTCAATCACCCAGCCCGGCACGTCGCCGTACTCGTCGAACAGGTAGTGCACCAGGTCGTAGAGCTGCCGGTAAGCGTTGCGGCGCTGGGGTTTCCAGGCGCTTAGCTCGCGGCGGCGGGCGGCGTAGTGCTGGCAGATAGCCGCCACGGCCGGCAGCAGCGGCAGGCAGGTAAGTACCTCGGTGCGGGTGGCCGCCAGGTCGCGCAGGGCCGTTTTGGCTACCTGCCGCTTGGCTTTGTTGCGGCCGTGCAGGCACAGAAAGTACAGCTGGGCAACGGGGCTGCCCGGCTCCAGGCAGGTGTGCACTTTGGCCACGCTGCTACAGGAGCAGATGAATTCAATTTGGCGGGCAACCGACCATTTGCGCCCAACCAGGCAGCGGTTTTGCAGCGCGGCTACGGCCTGTTGGGTGGCCAGGGCTTTAGCCGTAAGGTGTTTTGTACGATTGGCCATTGAGAGGCACCATTCCGGCACGGAACGGCGGTTGAATTGCGTAAGCCGCGGAAGCAGCCGTGGGCAGTTAAAAACATGTTGCTGGAGAAAAAAGGGCACACTCCGCCGGCCTGCTTATTGAAAGCATTTTATTTAATCAAACCAATAAACTCGCGGTAATTAACAGGCAATATTCTCCCTTATTCGTATTTTTCACACGAATTATTTTCAAGGAAAAAGAGCAGTAACTACGCGCTCCGGAGCGCCCGATAAGCGGGCTGACTAACGGAAGCGTTTGGTCCGATGCGAATCGGATGGGCCGGCGAGGGCCAGGCTGGCGGGTTGCCCCAGGTAGGAAGCAAGGGGCCGCGGCCGGGTTCTGAAGGATGAGAGCGGGAACATAAGCGTAAGCTATTGAGCAGGATGGGATAAAACGAAAAACGCCCGAATCTGGCAGGATTCGGGCGTTTGCAATAACAAAGGATAGCTCGGGTAGAGCCTCATCTGCGAGCTGGCGCGCCGAACCCCGGCTGAATCTTCCGATTCAGTGAGCTGAGCATTGGCTGACGTTTGTTGAGGTGGCGGCGCATGGCTTGTGAGGCGTATTGGTTCGGGGCAGTTGTTGCTTTCGAACGGGACAAAGATAGCGGGGTTAATTTCTGAAAAACAAGTAACAGCAAAAATATTTTTAATTATTTTATTATTTGTATTCATTCCAAAGCAAAGATTTCCATTGCAGCACTTAATTAAGCGGTTTTGCAGCTCGTGTATAAATGCATCTTTGCCTCGAAAACCGTAACTACCGTTACGCAACTACCGCCCGCCGCTGGCACCACTTCAACGATACTCGTTCAACGGCGTTAACGGCGGGCGGGGGCAAGCTCCGCCCCTACGGCGGGCGGTAGCAGACCGTTATAGCCTTTTAAAACCACCCCGCCCCAACTCATGCACCTCGCCGCTTCCGACCGCTACACGCTGCCCCTGCCCGCCGGCCACCGCTTCCCGATTGCCAAGTACGGCCTGATTCGGGAGCAGCTGCTGTGGCAGGGCGTAGCCGCCGAAGCCGATTTCTACGACCCGGGCCTTTGCTCGGAGGAGGACGTCTTGCGCGTGCATTCAACTGAGTACTGGCACAAAATCCGCGACCAGCAGCTGAGCGCCGCCGAAGTGCGCCGGCTGGGCCTGCCGCAAAGCCCGGAGCTGACGCGCCGCTCATTGAGCAGCTCGGCCGGCACGCTGGCCTCGGCGCAGTGGGCCCTGCGCGAGGGGGTGGCCCTGAACCTGGCCGGGGGCACCCACCATGCCTTCCGCGACCGGGGCGAGGGGTTTTGCGTGCTCAACGATATTGCCATTGCCGCCGCCCACCTGCTCCACCACGGCCGGGCCCGGCAGGTGCTGATTGTGGACCTCGACGTACACCAGGGCGACGGCACGGCCAGCATTTTCCAGCACGAGCCGCGGGTGTTCACCTTCTCCATGCACGCCGGGGCCAATTACCCGCTCCGCAAGGAACAATCGGACCTCGACGTGGCCCTGGACCTGGGCACCGGCGACGCGGAGTATCTGCGGGTGCTGGCCGCCACGCTGCCCCAACTGCTGGCCGAGGTGCGACCCGATTTCGTGTTTTACCTGGCCGGCGTTGATGTGCTGGCCACTGACAAGCTGGGCAAGCTGGCCCTCTCCCCCACCGGCTGCCGCCAGCGCGACGAGTACGTGCTGGGCCTCTGCTACCAGCACCAGTTGCCCGTAGCCGTGAGCATGGGCGGCGGCTACTCCGAGCGCCTCGCCGACATCGTGGACGCCCACTGCAACACGTTTCGGGTGGCGTATGAGCTGTGGGGTTGAGGCGAAGGAGTGACTTGGTGAATGAGTGAATCCAATTGGCATGCTGAGCATGTGGCGCTTTGAGCAAGCATGAAGGACCTATACAGAGGCTTACAGTTGATGTTAGCTTCTCAATAGGTCCTTCATCCTTGCTCAAAGCGCCACATGCCCAGGATGACAGTACCGATGACAGTACCTTTACGCTCATTCACCGAGTTACTCCTTCACCTATGCACCTGCATAACCCTTACACCGACCTGCCCGCTGCCAACTCGCTCCCCACGCCGGTGCCAGCCGAAGCGCCGGGCACGCCGGCCCAGCAGGCCTTTGCCGAGGCGGTGGCGCGGGTAGAAGGGCTGCGGCAGCGGCTGCGGGAGTTGAAAGTGGAACAGGCCGAAGCGCGCCGCCGCTACTGGCAGCAGGTAGGCCCCGCCGCCGAAACGGTGGTGCAGGCCCGCCAGGCTTTGTTTGCGCCCCTGGAAGAAGCCCTGCTGCTGGGTTACTTCAGCCGCCTGGAGGAGCAGCAGATTACGGCCCTGCTGCTGGGCAACGCCCGCACCTTGCAGGATCGGTTTGGCGAAGACGCGGCCGAGATGCTGCGCAAATATGCCCCGCGGCGCCGTCCGGACGAGGACGATGAGCAGCAGGCCCCCGAAATGGCCGCGCCGGAACCCTCGGCGGCCGCCCAGGCCCCGCACGAGCGGGCCGCCGAGGCCGCCCAGGCCCGGCGCAAAACCAAGCAGCAGCGCACCGAGGAAGCCGCTGCCCAGGCCGCCCGGGCCCAGCAGCAGGCGCTACTGGCCAACACCAAAACCCTCTACCGCCAGCTGGCCCGCGCCCATCATCCCGACCTGAGCCGCGACGAAAGCACCCACAATCATCGCACCCAGCTCATGCAGCGCATCACGGAGGCCTACGAAGCCAACGACCTCTACACGCTGCTCCAGCTGCTGGCCGAAACCGCCCCCGCCAATCAAACCGACGACACCCTGCTGGCCCGCTACACCCAGGCGCTGCTGCAACAACAGGTCGAGCTGAAGCAGCAGTTGCAGGCGCTGCAATACGGCGAAAACGGCTTCAGCGGCACCACGGGCAAGAAACGCGAGCAGGAAATCCGCCAACTTAAGCGCCACCTGAAAGCGGAGGCCGAGTACCTGGCCCGGGTGCTGCAAATGATGCAGGACCCCGCCGGCCTGCGCCAGCTGCTGCGCGAGCTGGCCACCGAGGGGCACGACACGGTGTAGGCCCCCCCTTACTTTTTCACCTCCCGGCCTTCGGCATCGAAGAGCAAGTCCACCTCTTTGCCGCCCTGCTCGATTTCAGCTTCGTAGGTAACGGTGCCGGTGCCGGCGGCCACTATTTTGGCGGCTTCCTTGATTTTTACGCCTTTATACTGGCGGGCCAGCGTGGCCTGCACCCCGGCGGGCAGCTGGCTCACCTGGATTTCCGTCTCGGTTTCCACCAGCGTGCCGGCGGCGCTCAGCAGGGCCGACATTTCCTGTTTTCCCTGCTCGAAGCCGGCTTCGTAGTGGCTGCCTTCTTTTTCCCACTTTACCTCCTTGGCCTGGGGAAATTTCTGGTTGAAGCCGGCTACCACGGCGGCGGGTACTTGAGCGGCTTTTAGTTTCTGAGCCGAGGCCGAGCCGGTTAGCAGCAGCGCGGCGGCGAGCAATCCAAAGGGAAGCTTCATACGGGTAGGGGTTGAGGTTGATTTCGCTCAAACTTAGGGCCCGAATCTGTTGGTTTTCTGGTTGATTGTTCGGCCGGCGCCGAGCATGATGTAGAGACGCATAATTGCGCCTCGTCGTTGAACGACGTAGGCGCGGCCGACGAGACGCAATTATGCGTCTCGTCGGCCGCCCAATAGTTGCTCAAAACGCCACCCGCAACGTGTGAACGGATTCAGCCGCCTCAAAAATATAACTCACCCGAAAGCCATAATAGCGGCCGATTTGCTGCACGATGGACAAACCCAGACCGGGCGAGGCGGAGGCGGCATCGTGCTTCTGGAACCGCTCGAAAAACCGGGCCGGGTCGCCGCTGACGGGCGGGCCGGGGTTGCTGATTTCGAGGGCTTCGGAACTCAGGCGCACCGCCACGAAGCCACCGGACCGGTTGTGCTTGATGGCGTTCTGGAGCAGGTTGTGCACCAGCGAATCGGCCAGGCCGGGGTGCAGGCGCAGGCCGGTGGGCTCGGCATCGAGGTGCAGGTGTAGGGTGAGGTCGCGGGCTTCGAGCAGGGGCTGGAGCTGCTCGGCTTTGTCGCGCAGCAGCTGGGCCAGCGAAAGCGGGGCGGGCGGAGCCGCAAACTGCCGGTTTTCAATCTTGCTGAGCAGTGTGAGGGCCTGGTGCAGGCGCGAGAGGCGCCGCGTGGCCTGGTAAAGTTCGGTGACAAGGCCGGCCAGCTGCGGGTTCTCCATTTCGGGGAGTTGCAGCAGTTGCTCCAGCTGGGCCTGCATGATGGCCAGCGGCGTCTGGGTTTCGTGGGCGGCGTTGGCCGTGAATTCGCGTACGGCCTCGTAGTCGGCCACCAGGCGGCGGGTGAAACGGGTGATGACCTCGTTGAGCTCGGCAAACTCGTCGGTGCTCACGGGCGCAAATTCCAGCACCCGGTGCTCCTGCACGCCGTAGTGGCGCAGGGCCGCCAGCGTAGTCCGGAACGGGGCCCAGAGGTGGTGGGCGAGCCAGCGGTTGAGCAGCAGCACGCTCAGCAGCAGCACCGCCAGCACCGTCAGCAGCACCGTGAGCACCACGCCCAGCACGTCCTCGGTTTCTACCAGCGACTTGCGCAGCGTCACCCAGGCCGCACGGCCCTGCACCGGCAGCCGGAACGTAAGCTGCCGGTGGGGCACCATTTCGCCCTCTACCGGGTCGAGCAGCAGCGTATCGCGGTAGCCCAGCGGCTGGGGGCGCGGGCTCACGCTCAGCTGGTACTCGAAGGGCGTGGCGGGCAGCGCGGCCCCGGTGGCCGCCCGGCGCTCCAGGTGCAGCCGGGCGTTGCCGAGCTGCTCTTCCACTTCTTGGCGCAGGGCGGCGTAAAAACCATAGTACAGCCCCACGCCCGCCAGCGCAAACAGCGCCGTCGTCAGCACCAGATAATAGCGGTTGGTTTTGGTGAGCAGCTTCATGTTTTTTTGAGCTGTTAGCTGATGGCTGTTAGCTTGGTGCTGGAACGTCATTCTGAGCGGAGCGAAGAATCTCGCTTGAATCGGTGGACGGTTCTCGTGCAACATAAGCACGCGAGATTCTTCGCTCTGCTCAGAATGACGTTCCAGCACCAAGCTAACAGCTCAAAAAAGCTATTCCATACTCAGCTTATACCCCACGCCGTACATGGTGCGGATGTAGTTGTCGGCGCCTTTTTCCTGGAGCTTTTTGCGCAGGTTTTTCAGGTGGGTGTAGATGAAATCGAACGAGTCGGCGGCGTCGACGGCGTCGCCGCAGAGGTGCTCGGCAATGGCTTCCTTGGTGAGTACGCGGTTGGGGTTGGCCAGCAGGAAGAGCAGCAAATCGTACTCTTTGCGGGTGAGCGTGAGGGGTTGCTCGCGCACGAACACCTCGGCCTGCTCGGGCCACACCAGCAGGTCGCGGAAGGCAATGTGGTGGTGGCCCTGGAACTGCCGGCGCCGGATGATGGCCCGCAGCCGCGAGTTCAGCTCGGCCAGATGGAAGGGCTTGGTCAGGTAGTCATCGGCGCCGAGGTCGAGGCCGGTAAGGCGGTCGTCGAGGGCGGCGCGGGCCGAGATGATGAGCACACCCGACCGCGAGCCATCGGCCTTGAGGGTGCGTAGGATGTCGAGGCCGTTGCCGTCGGGCAGCGTCAAATCCAGCACCACGCAGTCGTAGTCGTAGAGCTTGATTTTTTCCCGGGCCTGCTCGAAGGAGCCGGCCACCTCGCATACGTAGCCGCTCTGGCGCAGGTACTCGACCAGCGTATTGCGCAGCGCTGGTTCATCTTCAATGAGGAGCAGTTTCATAGGGCAAGCCAGCAGCGTCCGCTATGGCGCGGGCGCTGCCGGCGAAGGAACAGTGCAAATCTGATGTAATTCTGAAGAACATCAGCTTACTGAAACTCACTCGGTGCTTCCGCTGCTGGCCGCCGCAGTTGCCAGGTAGTGTACAGCACGAGGCCAACCAGCACGGCAAACAGGATGAGCGAGGAGCCCACGGTACCGAAACCGAGGCCGTTTTTGCTGACATCCTTGGTGAGCAAGTCGCCCATCGTGGCCCCAAACGGGCGGGTGAGCACGAAGGCCACCCAGAACAGCAGCACCGCCGAAATACGGGTGAAGTAATGCGCCAGCACCACCAGCGCCAGCAGCGAGCCAATCAGCAGGGCCCCGCCCCCGAAGCCCAGGCCCGAGTCGTCGGCCAGATAGTCGCCCAGCGCGGTGCCCAGGGTGTTGGACACCAGGATAGCCGTCCAGTAAAACAGCTCGGCCCGGCGCGACTGCACGTTGGTTACCGACAACGACCGTTCACTCAGCCACCACGCGCCCAGCACCAGGGCCAGCAACCCCACCAGAATGGCGGCCCCGGTGGCATAGCCCAGCCCCAGCGTGCGGTCCATGTAGTCGGATAGCGTGGTTCCGGCCGTGCTGGTGGCCAGAATAACGGCCCAGTACAGCGCCGGCACGTAGCGCCGGGCCAGTAGCTGCCCCACCAGCACCACCACGAAAATACCGAGCAGAATAACCGAGCTGAGCGCATAGCCCACGTTCATCGTCTGGGCCAGCAGGTCGCCGCCGGTTTCGCCGAGCGTGGTGGCGCATATTTTCATTATCCAGAACAGCAGGGTTATTTCGGGGAGCTTTTTCATGAAGGTCAGGCAGCAGGGAAAGAGCCCGAACGTAGGCGGCCGGTCTGAAGAAAATCTGAAGCAGGGTATGGATTAGAGCTAACTGTCTAGCTTTCCAGCTCTAATCAACTGTAGCTCACACCACCCGGCATCAGATTTACTTCAGAATTGCCCGGCAGCTTTGCGGTAGTCAACCGCCGCTGCCCGTGTCTGCCCAGTTCATCTCCCGCCTGCTCTTCAGTTGGCCCGCCGCCTGGTGGGGGTTGCTGCTGCTGGGCGGGGTTTTGCTCGTCGGTGGGCCGGTAGCTGCTCAGCCTCTGCCCGCTCCTGCTTCCAGCGTGCCCGACCGGCTCGAAGAGTTTCTGACCGCAGCGTATCAGAACAGCCCGCTGCTGGGCGACTTGCGAGGCCAAGTGCTGCAAAACCGTATCGACAGCCTGCGCCGGGCGGCCCAGAACCGACCCTACGTGGCCGGCAACGCGGTGGCCGTGTACGCGCCCGTTTCGCGCCGCTTTGGCTACGACGAGGCCGTGAGCAACGGTGGCAACTACGGCACGGTGGCCAGCGTGAGTCAGCCGCTGCTCAACGGTAACAGCCTGCGCAACGACTACCGCCTGCTCGAAAACCAGGGCCAGACGCTGCGCAACAACGGCCGCCTCTCGGCCCTGGATTTGCGCCGCACCGTTACCGACCAGTTCCTGACGGCCTACGCCGCCGGGCAGCAGTGGGCCTTTGGGCAGGATATATTGGCCCAGCTGCGCCGCCAGGATGTGCTGCTACGCCGGCTCGTGAACGGCGGCCTTTACAAGCAAACCCAGTATTTGTCGTACTACCTCTCGGTGCGCACCCAGGAAGTGACGGTGCAGCAAAACCGCCTAGCCTACCGCCGCGAGCTGGGTACGCTGCGCTACCTCTGCGGCCTGCGCGACACGGTGCTGCGCCCGCTGCAAACGCCCGCACCGCCCACCCACCCGGCCCTGGCGGGCCTGGGCTCCATCACCCAGCGCCAGTACACGCTCGACAGCCTGAACCTGGGTTTGCAGCGCCAGGCCATAGCGTTGAGCTACCGCCCCCGCGTGCAGGCCGTGGCTGATATCGGCTTGCAGTCAGCCTCGCTTATTGCTATTCAGCGCCACTTCGGTATTAGTGGCGGTTTGCAGCTGTCGGTGCCCATTTTCGATGGCCACCAGCGCCAGCTGGGCTACAGCCGGCTGGAGGTGGCCGAGCAAATCCGAAGAGGCTACCGCTCGTTTCTGACGGCCCAGCGCCAACAGCTCTACGACCAGCTCCAGAACCAGCTGCAAGCCACCACCCAGCTCCTCGTCAGCCTACAGGAGCAGCTGCGCATCGCCAATGCGTTGGTGGAAGCCAGCCGCCAGCAGCTGGCCACCGGCGACCTGAGCATCCTCGACTACCTGCAGCTCATCAGCAGTACCCGAAACTTCCAGTTCAGCCTCACTCAAGCCGAAACCGACCGGCTGCGGGTGCTGTACCAGCTGGATTATTTAAGTGAATGAGGCGAGTTGTCAGTTGTCGGTTGTCAGTAAAAAGAACGTCATACTGAGCTTGCCGAAGCATCTCTACCGCTTCGTCGCAATGGTAATCCAACGAAGCGGTAGAGATGCTTCGGCAAGCTCAGCATGACGTTCCTCTTGTCCTCTCCCATGACCAAACCACCCTTAATATTCGTCCTGGCCTTACTGGCCGCCTGCAACCCCACCGCGCCGGCCGAGGATGCGGCGGCCGATGAAGCCGATGTGCAGCCCCGCGCCGTAGTGACGGTGGAACAGGTGCAGACCGATACGCTGACCGACGTGCTGGAGCTGCGGGCCGTGTCGGCGTACCCGGCCAAGGACGTGCTGCGGGCTACCACGACGGGCTATCTGCTGGCCCCGGTGCCCGTGCCGGGGCAGCGGGTGCGGGCGGGCCAGGTGGTGTTCACGCTGCAAACCAAGGAGGCCCGCACCCTGCACCTCGACCAGATTACCGGCGACCCGCGGCTGCGCTTTAGCGGCGTCATCCGCATTGCCAGCCCCCGCGCCGGCGTGCTGGCCTCCGTGGACAAGCTGGCCGGCGACTACGTGCAGGACGGCGAGCAGCTGGCTTTGGTGTACGACCAGAGCCGGTTCGGCTTCATCCTCGACGTGCCCGTAACCCAGCTACGCTACGTGCGCCCCGGCCAAAGCTGCCGCATCATGCTGCCCGATGGCCGGGTGCTGCCGGGCCGGGTGGCCGAGGTGCTGCCCGCCGCCGACCTCGCCGCCCAGGTGCAGCGCTACACCGTGCGCCCCATCGGCCCCGCGCCCCAGCTACCCGAAAACGTAACCGTCACCGTGCGCCTCGACAAAACCGCGCCCTACCGCGCCGCCACCCTGCCCCGCCCCGCCGTGCTCACCGACGAAACCCAGACCGAGTTCTGGGTGATGCGCCTGCTCAACGACTCGGTGGCAGTGCGCGTGCCCGTGCAAACCGGCCTCGAAGAACAGGGCCGCATCGAAATCAAAAGCCCCGTTTTCTCGCCCTCAGATAGGATTCTAATCAGCGGGAATTACGGGCTGGATGATACGGCAGCGGTGCAGGTGCGGCCCTGATGGGGCACCTCACCCCCCGGCCCCCTCTCCTCGGGGAGAGGGGGAGCCTTTGCCGGAGCTGTTAGCTGACAGCAGTTGGCTGTCAGCTTCTCTTCCATATAATAAAAAAGCTATCAACTGACAGCTGTAAGCCAACCGCTAAATCGTCTGGCTCCCCCTCTCCCCCTGGAGAGGGGGCCGGGGGGTGAGGCGCACCATTGAACCCATGTTCCAAACCTACAAAGCCCCGATTGCGGTAGTGCTGGCCCTGGTGCTGGCCCTGGGCACGCTGGCGTACCGGCGCATCAATGTGGCGCTGTTTCCGGAAGTCACGTTTCCGAAGGTGAAGGTGATTGCCGACAATGGCTTGCAGCCCGTCGACCGCATGATGGTGACCGTGACCAAGCCGCTGGAAAACGCCATCAAGCAGGTGCCGGGGCTGAAACTGCTGCGCTCGACCACCAGCCGGGGCTCGTGCGAGATTTCGGCCTTTTTGGATTGGGGCGTGGATGTGGTGCGCAGCCAGCAGACCATTGAGTCGCGCCTTAACCAGATTCGGGCCGACTTGCCGGCGGGCACCCAGCTGTCGGTGGAGCGCATGAACCCGGCCATTCTGCCCGTGATGGGCTACACGCTGGAAGCGCCCGGCCGCTCGGCGCTGGAGCTGCGCAAGCTGGCGCTGTTCACCATCAAGCCCTTTTTGTCGCAGGTCGAGGGCGTTTCGACGGTGCAGGTGCAGGGCGGGCGCACCAAGGAGTTTCAGGTGGAGCTGCAGGCCGACCAGCTGGCCGCCCTGGGCCTCACACCCGCCGACGTAAGCACCATGCTGGGCCAAACCAATTTTGTGCAGAGCAACGGCTACCTGGCCGACTACCGCCGCCTCTACCTCACGGTTACCGACGCCACCATCGCCAGCAAGCAGGACCTCGAAAACACGGTGCTGCGCAACGACGGCCGCCGCATCGTGCGGCTGGCCGACGTGGCCACCGTGCAGCTGGGCGAGCAAACCGAGTACACCCGCGTAAACGCCAACGGCCACGCCGCCGTGCTGATTTCGGTGCTGCGCCAGCCCGATGCCAACGTGGTGCTGGTGAGCGAGGGCGTGCGGGCCCAGGTAGCCACGCTGCAGATAGGCCTGCCCAAAGGCATCATGCTACGGCCCTACTACGACCAAGCCGATTTTGTGGCCGAAGTGGTGCGCTCGGTGCAGGATTCATTGTGGATTGGCCTGGCGCTGGCGCTGGTGGTAACGGCGCTGTTTCTGCGCTCCTGGCGGGCCTCGCTCACCATCCTGCTCACCATCCCGCTGGCCCTGGCCCTCACGCTGGCCGTGCTGTATTTCGGGCTGGGCTACTCGTTCAACATCATGACCCTGGGGGCGCTGGCCGCCGCCATCGGCCTGATGATTGACGACGCCGTGGTGATGGTGGAGCAGCTGCACCGCGTGGGCGAGGACCACCCCGACTACTCCCCCGGCCAGGTCGTAAACCGTTCGGTGCGGCACCTGCTGCCAGCGTTGGTAGGCTCCTCGCTGAGCACCATCGTTATTTTCCTGCCCTTCGCCCTGCTCGGCGGCGTGGCCGGGGCCTACTTTAAGGTGCTGGCCACCACAATGGTCGTAGCCCTGGTGTGCTCGTTTTTCGTGGCCTGGCTGGGGCTGCCAGTGGTGTATCTGCTGCTTTCTAAAACCCCACCCCCTAGCCCCCTCCCCGGTGGGGAGGGGGAACTAGACTCTAGCTTTTTATTTAGCTCTAAAAAATTAGAAACTAGTTCCCCCTCCCCACTGGGGAGGGGGCTAGGGGGTGAGGTCAACACGTGGGCACGCCGTGAGGCCCCCGCCCACCACGAAGCCCCCTGGGTCCGCGCTGTCATCCGCCACCCCGCCTACTCCATTATCGGCATTCTGGGGCTGCTGGCCGTGCTTTGGTTCGTGGTTCCGCGGCTGGCCACGGGTTTTTTGCCGGAGATGGATGAGGGTGCCATTGTGCTCGACTACAACTCGCCGCCCGGCACCAGCGTGGAGCAAACCGACCAGCTGCTGCGCCAGGCCGAGCGGCTGATTGGGCGGGTGCCCGAAGTGGCCAGCTACTCGCGCCGCACCGGCACCCAGATGGGCTTTTTCATCACCGAGCCCAACCGCGGCGACTACCTCATCCGCCTCAAAACCAACCGCCAGCGCACCACCGAGGAGGTGATTGATGATATCCGCCAGCGCATCGAAGCCACCCAGCCGGCCCTCACCATCGACTTCGGACAGGTGATTGGCGACATGCTGGGCGACTTGATGAGCACCGTGCAGCCCATCGAAATCAAGGTGTTCGGGCCCGATACCCAGACGCGCTACCGGCTGGCCGAGCAGGTGGCCGCCCTGGTAGAAAAAACGCCCGGCACGGCCGATGTGTTCGACGGCATCGTGCGCATGGGCCCGGCCGTAGATGTGCGGCCCGATGCGCGCCGGCTGGCCCAGTTCGGCCTCACGGCCCTCGATTTCCAGAGCCAGCTGCAAACCCAGCTGGCGGGCGTGGTGGCCGGCACGGTGCTCGAAGGCGAGCAGCTGCTCAACATCCGGTTGCGCTACCCCGGCGCTCAGAACGCCAGCCTGGAGCAGGTGCGCCGGCAGCCGATTTTCCTGCCCGGCGGCCAGCGCCGCCGGCTTGATGAGCTGGCTACTGTGGGCGTGTCGGCCGGGGAGGCGGAGCTGGAGCGCGAGAATCTGCAGGCCCTGACGGCCGTAACGGCCCGCCTCAACGGCCGCGACCTGGGCACGGCCATGCGCGAGATTCAGCAGACGCTAAGCCGCGAGGTGGCGCTGCCGCCGGGCTACTTCATTCAGTACGGGGGCTCGTTTGCCGAGCAGCAGCAGTCGTTTCAGGAGCTGCTCACGATTCTGGGGGCGGCCTGTTTGCTGGTGTTTGCGGTGGGGCTGTTTCTGTTCAAGGACCTGCGGGCGGCGGGCCTGGTGCTGCTGGTGGCCGTGCTGGGCCCGGCGGGCGGGGCGCTGGCCCTGTACTTCACCCATACGCCGCTCAACGTGGGCTCCTACACCGGCCTGATTATGGTGGTCGGCATCATCGGCGAAAACGCCATTTTCACGCTCCAGCAGTTTTTGGAGGCCCGGCAGGAGGCCCCCGTCGACCAGGCCATAGCCTATGCCATTGCCGCCCGGCTGCGGCCCAAGCTGATGACGGCCCTGGCCGCCATTGCGGCCCTGCTGCCGCTGGCGCTGGGCATCGGCGCCGGCGCCCAGCTGCACCAGCCGCTGGCCATTGCCGTTATCGGCGGGCTGCTGCTGGCCCTGCCGCTGCTGCTGCTGGTGCTGCCGAGCTTGCTGCGGCTGGCGTACCGGCGGGCGTAGTTTTCTCGCAGAGGTGCGCGGAGGGATGCGCAGAGGTAAAAAGAGGTCCTCCCTTTTCCTCTGCGCATCCCTCCGCGCACCTCCGCGAGAAAACCTTGAATGGGCCTTGAAAACCGACGCCCGAACCTTCCTATCTTCCGGCAGTTAAAGCCAAGGCTATGAAGACAGAAAACGAGTTGCTCGATGTGTTGATTGTGGGCGCGGGCCTGTCGGGCATCGGGGCGGCGCACGTGCTGCAACGCCGCTGCCCCGGCAAAACCTACCAGATTCTGGAGGCCCGCGCGGCTCTGGGCGGCACCTGGGACCTGTTCCGCTACCCCGGCGTGCGCTCCGATTCCGACATGCACACGCTGGGCTACTCCTTCCGGCCCTGGACCAACCCCAAGGCCATTGCCGACGGCCCCGCCATCCTGCGCTACCTCCAGGAAACCGCCACCGAGGCCGGCATTACCGACCACATCCGCTTCAACCACAAAGTGCTTAGCGCCGCGTGGTCGAGCGCCGAGGCCTGCTGGACGGTGGCAGTGGAGCACGGAGGGCAGCGCCAGACCCTGCGGGCCCGGTTTCTGTACGCGTGCAGCGGCTACTACGATTACGAGCAGGCCCACCGCCCCGAGTTTGCCGGCGAGGCCGACTTTGCGGGCCGCATCGTGCAGCCCCAGTTCTGGCCCGAAAACCTGGATTATAGCGGCCAGCGGGTGGTGGTGCTGGGCAGCGGGGCCACGGCCGTGACGCTGGTGCCCACCATGGCCCAAACGGCGGCCCACGTGACTATGCTGCAACGCTCGCCCTCCTTCATCGTCAGCCAGCCTTCCGAGGATAAAATTGCCAACCGATTGCGCCGCTACCTGCCCGGCCGGCTGGCGCACCACCTCACGCGCTGGAAAAACGTGCTGGTACAGATCGGCCTCTACGCGCTGGCCCGCCTGCGCCCGGCCCAGGCCAAGCGCCAGCTCGTGGGCCTGGCCGCCCGCCAGCTCGGCCCCGATTACGACGTGGCCACTCACTTCACGCCGCGCTACAACCCCTGGGACCAGCGCGTGTGCCTGGTGCCCGACGGCGACCTGTTCCGCGCCATCCGCAAGGGCCAGGCCGCGGTAGTAACCGACGAAATTGAGCGGTTTACATCCGGCGGCCTGCTCCTGAAATCGGGCCGGGAGCTGCCCGCCGATTTGGTGGTGTTAGCCACGGGCCTCAAAATCAAGCTACTGGGCGGCATCACGCTCCTGGTGGATGGCCAGCCCATTCGCCCCGCCGACACGCTCAGCTACCGCGGCATGATGCTCTCCGATGTGCCCAACCTGATCATGGCCTTCGGCTACACCAACGCTTCCTGGACGCTGAAAGTAGACCTGACGGCCAACTACTTCTGCCGCCTGCTCCGCTACCTCGACCGCCACCAACTGGCCATTGCCGTGCCCCGCCGCCCCACCGACCTGGCGGCCCGGCCGCTGCTCGATTTCTCGTCGGGCTACGTGCAGCGGGCCACCGGCGAGCTGCCCCGGCAAGGCTCGCGCCGCCCCTGGTTTGTCCATCAGAACTACCTCAAAGACCTGCTCAACATCCGCTACACCCGCATCAACGACGGCACGCTGCAATTAGGGCCAGTTGGAGTGCTGCCGGGACAGTGAGAAGTAAACCGTCATTCAGAGCATGTGGCGCATCAAGCCACATGCTCTGAATGACGGTTCTTGTATAACAGCTTAACCTAAACTATGAAGCTTTTCAAAACTACCGCTTACTCCCTGCTGGCCCTCAGCGGCGCCACTCTGGCCGGCTTGGTATTTTTCACGCACCGCACGGCCCGCAAGGTGCGGGCGGCGCTGCCGCCGCGCGGCTCGTTCGTAGACTTGCCCGGCGGCCGGCTGCACGTGCATGAACAGGGCGCCGGGCCGGTGCTGTTGCTTGTGCACGGCCTGGGCGGGCAGATGGGCCAGTTCAATTACGGCGTGGTGGAGCGGCTGGCGGCCGATTACCGGGTTGTCGTGGTCGATCGGCCGGGTTCGGGCTACTCCCAGCGGCCCGCCAGCTCCGATTTGCTCAGCCAGGCCGATGCGCTGGCGGCCCTGATTGACAAGCTGAACCTGGGCCGGCCGCTGGTGGTGGGCCACTCCCTGGGCGGAGCCGTGGCGCTGGCCCTGGCCCTCAATCACCCCGAAAAAGTAGCGGCCTTAACCCTGATTGCGCCCCTGTCGGCGCTGCCCGAATCGGTGCCGGCCATGTTTCAGCGGCTGATGATACCCTCGCACTGGCGGCGGCAGCTGGTAGCCTGGACGGTGGCCACACCGCTGTCCATCCGCCGGAGCCCGAAGCTCATGAAGGCCCTGTTCAAGCCCGAAACCCCGCCCCGCGACTATGGCACCAAGGCCGGCGGCATGCTGAGTTTGCAGCCCGCCCAGTTCCTGGCCACCATTGCCGACCTGGAGGCGCTACCCACCTATCTGCCCACGCTCACGGCCCGCCTGCCGGAGCTGCGCCTGCCCGTGCGCGTGCTCTACGGCCGCCACGACGCCGTGCTCGACTGGCACACCAACGGCCAGGGCCTGGCCGAGAAAGTGCCCGGCGCCACCCTGCAACTAATCGAGGGCGGCCACATGCTGCCCATCACCCAACCCGAACTGGTCGCCCGGTTTATTCGGGGAGAAGCGGTGAATGAGTGACGTGGTGAATGAGTGAACTGTTCTGTCATCCTGAGCACAGCGAAGGACCTTATCGCGTTCGAACGACCGTAGCAACGACTTGTGCAAACGTGATAAGGTCCTTCGCTGTGCTCAGGATGACAGGCGGATTCACTCATTCACCACGTCACTCATTCACCGCTACCCCCAAATCAGGACCAGCGTGCCGAGGATGATGAGGCCGGCGCCGATGCCGGTGTACAAGGTCAGCTTTTCGCCCAGAAAGATGACCGACAGTGCGATGGCCAGGGCTACGCTCAGCTTGTCGACGGGCGCTACCTGGGATACTTTGCCCAGCTGGAGAGCCCGGAAGTAGAACACCCACGACAGGCCCGTAGCAATGCCCGAGAGCACCAGAAACAGCCAGTTGGTGCGCGTGAGGGTATGGATGCCTTCGAGCCCGCCCCGGAAATACACAATGCCCCAGGCCAGCACCAGCACCACGGCCGTGCGCACGGCCGTGGCCAGGTTGGAGTCGACGCCCTTGATACCAACCTTGGCCAGCACGGCCGTCAGGGCCGCGAAAAGGGCCGAAAGAAGCGCGTAAATCCACCACATAAACGGGGTTGTAAGCAGGTGTGCAGGTGGGCCGGCCGGCGTTTACGGCGCCACCGAATGGGTTTCTAGGTAGGGGCCGGTGAAGGGGTGCTCGACGGCCACGCCGGCTTTCATAATGTGTATCACCGTCCAGCCGGCGGCCTTCAGGTAATCAGAAATAATGGCCCGGTGGCAGCGCCACCATACGGCTTCGGAGCACATGTAGGCCGTGCGCTGCTGCCGGGCCCGGGCCGCAAGCCGGGCCAGCGCTTCGGCAAAGGGCGGCGTTTCGGAGTAGTCGGCGTAACCGCGGAACGACTCGCTGCGCCACACGGTGTTGGGCGAATCGGGCCGGGGTTTGCGGCGGCCGCCCAGCGCCGGCATAGCCTCGTAGGCAATACCGGCCGCCGGCAGGTAGGCCTCCAGCTCGGATGGGTTGAAATGCGGAAACTTCCGCGAACCGGCGTAGCGGCGCACATCCACGAGCAGTTCAATCTCAAAAGAAGACAGCGCGGCCAGAAACTCCTCCGGGCTGCGGGTGGAGTGGCCGATAGTCCAGATAACAAGCGGGGCGGCGGGCATGGCAGGCGCGGAAGCGGAGGGCGGAAACTTACCCCAACGCAGCAGCGGGGCCGGATGTTTGGGCCGGTTTCATCAGCGACTCGCGCAGCAGCTCAGGCGCGGGCCGCAGCTACCAGCGCGCTATCTGCCTTCTTGCCTGCCCCCACCAGTCGCGCAGCTGGGCCAGGTCGGGCGAGAAGAATACGTGCAGGCTGGCCACCCAGCCCACCGAGCAGAACCAGCCGGCCAGCACATCGGACGGGAAGTGCACGCCCAGGTAATTGCGCGAAAGGCCCACGCCCAGCGCGAACAGCGTGCCCAGCACCACCACTGGCCAGCGCCAGCGCGTACGCCACACCAGAAAGGCCAATGCCGCCGCCAGCGCCGCCGAGCCCATGGCGTGCCCGCTTGGAAAGCTGTAGAATTTTTCCGGCGCAATCGATTCCCAGAGGGCCGGCCGGGGCCGACCAAACAGCAGCTTGGCGGCCAGATTGAGCCCCATTGCCCCGCCCACCGACAAGACGAAAAACCACGCTGCCGACCGCTGCCGCCGCCACAGCAGCAGCCCGCTAATGCCCACGCCAACAAGCGTCATCACCGTGGGGCCGCCGGCATTGGTGAAGGCCAGCGCCAGCTGGTCGAGGCCGGGACTTTGGCGGGCGTGCAGCCACTCCAGAATGGGCTGGTCGCCGATGAAGCCGCCGCTCTCCCAGATATCCTCGGCCACGTTCACGAAGATCAGCCAGGGCACCGCAATGCCCAGCAGCAGCACGCCCACCAGATGGCCGTGGCCGCGTAAGGTGCGGCGCAGGCCCTGGTAAAGCACTTTCAGCAACTCCTTCGCAAATCGGTAAAGGGCCTTCAGCAGCTGGATCATGGGTTGGGGAAAGCAGCGGCTGAAAATCTGTCTGCCAGGTCGTTGACGACTGCCTGAAAGCTACCGCCGTGGGCGCCACACCACGCCCAGGCCCATGCCGCCGCCGGGCACGAAGGTGGGCGCGAAGGTGGTTTCGCCCAGGATGCGCGACTTGCGGCCCCAGCGGTTGCGGTGCGTGAGGTAGGCCATGTGGGCCGACAGGATGCCGAAGCCCGCGCCGGCTACCACATCGCTCTGCCAGTGCTTGTCGTTGATCATGCGCAGGGCGGCCACACTGGTGGCAATGGTATAGGCCCCGATTCCGTACCACTGGCTTTTGTCGCGAAACTCGGTGTGCACGATGCTGGCCGCCAGAAACGCCTGAGCCGTGTGGCCCGAAGGAAACGACAGGTCGTCGGAGCGGTTGGGCCGGGTTTCGTTGGCCATATACTTCACGGCGAAGGTGCTGGCCAGCATAATGGCCTCGCCCTTGGCAATAACGAGCAGCGTGTTGATACGGTCGTTGCGCGACTCGACGCCGGCAATGGCCACGCCAATCAGCTCGAAATAGGGCGCGATGATGAGCGTATTATCGAACCCCGTGCTCACTGGCCGAAACTGTTTGCGCACAAACGTGCGGGTGTCGTGGTTGATGCCCGCGTCGCCCTGCGCCGTAATGGCTCCGTAGGTGATAAGCGCGGCCGGAATGATGGTGGCGCGGAAGAGCTTGCCCTTGTACCAGGGCTTTTTTACGGCCCCCGTCGGGGTTTCGTACTTTTTGATGGTAGTGTCGGCGGGGGCCACCACGGCGGGCGTGGCCAGCGGCACCTGGGCCAGGGCGGGAAGCGCGGCACTGCCCAGCGTGAGGGCCAGCGTCAGGCGCAGAAAGAATGGCTTAATCAAGGGACGGGGACGGCTAAGTGAACAGGAAAACCCTGGTGCGAGGAGGGCGGGCAAGGTAAAAGATAATTCTGTCGCGAATCTGAAGCTACCCGTTTCCGCCACCATCGGTAGGCTTGCGGCCAGCCCGGGGCGGTTATCGGGCAGGGCTCAGGTCAGAAACGCCACAATGCGCGCCAGCACGGCCGGCTCGCGCATAATGCCGTTGTGGCCCAGGCCACTGGTGGCCCCGAACTCCAGGTCGGGCCAGGCGGCGGCCAACTCCCGGGCCTCGGCAAACGGAATGCTGGCGTCGTGCTCGTCGTGCAGCAGCAGGGCACGGCCGGCCGGAAAAGCCGCCCCCACCTGCGTCAGGCTGAAGCTTTCGGCATCGCGGCCGTGCTGCTCGTGAATGTAGCGGCTCATGCGCGCCAGCACGGCCGGCGGCAGGCCCAGCAAATCGGCGAAGCGGCGGGCCACGGCGGGCGTGCTGGCGGGCACGGCCAGCAGCACCAGCCGCGGCAGGCCACCGCCCGCCGTGGTATTAAAGCGCACCGGCCCGCCCACCACCGTAGCCCCGCCCAGCGAGTGGGCCACCACGGCGTGCAGCGGCCCAAGCGTGTCGGCTACGGCCTGGGTGGCCCGCACGTAGGCCGGCAGCGTGAGGCGGCGGCCCTCCGAGGCTCCGTGGCCCGGCGCATCGAAGGCCACCACCCGGTAGCCCGCCTTCACCAGCGCGCGGGCCAGCACGCCCCAGAAACTGGCGCGGTGCTCCCAGCCGTGTACCAGCAGCACCGTGCGCGCCCCGGCCGGGTTCCACTCGTAGGCAGCCAGCGCCCCGGTAGGGCCGGGCACCGCAAACCGGCGGGCAGTGGCCAGCGCGGCAGTTTCCCAGCCCTTCTCGGGCAAGCGCCGGGGCGTAGTGAACAGCCGCCAGGCCGCCCGAAAAGCCCATTCGGTGGAGAGGGCAGCCAACAGCCGGAACTTGAGGCGCAGCAGCTTTATACCGGGCGGCAGCACGGGCGCGGCAACGGGCCGGGCCGGAAGGGTAGACAACTTCATGATGGCAAATATCCGGCATTCCGCCGGGGCTCGGGCCGGGCCGGCTTCAGCCCGCAGGGCTGCTGCCGACCGAATGGCAAAAAAGGCAACTCATTAGTAAACGGTAACGGCCATTCTACGTTCTACGCTAGCAATGCCCGGAGCGGGCCATCTGCTTCCTTCCGGGTCCCGGCTCTATCCGCCTTATACTTTTATCGGCCATTAAGGTTGGCACCGGTTTTTAGCAGTACTATGCTACTTCACCTGCACGATATCCGTCTTCAGTACGAACCGCGGGCAGCGCTGGTGCGGCTGCAATTCTGGCGGCCTTCGGCCGATATGGCTTCTTTCCAGCGCAGCCTGCAGGCGGTGGCGCAGCTGGTCGAGCAAAATACAGTGGCCGAGGGCCTCATCGATTTGCACGGCCTGCCCGACCTGACCATCGCCCAGCAGCTGTGGGTGGCCACGCACTGGCTGCCCCGCATTGCGGTGCCGGCGGTGCAGCACGCCGCGTTTATCATCCCCGAAAACGGCCTTTACAACCAAATGGCCGTCGAAGCCCTGCACCGGGCCGCGCGGCATTTCATTCCCTGCGAAGTACAGTTCTTCCACACCCCGGATGCCGCCCTCGACTGGCTGCTCAGCTTCCAGAACCCGGCCACTCAGGCAGCCCTGGAGCAGGAATGGGAAGGCGCGGCCGCACTGCCGGCCGCCAAATAAGCCAGCTTCTTTACCTTTGCCCGCTTGCCAACTGGCCGGCCCATCGGTCCGGTCATCATCCTTTCGCTCGCTTATTCCTTGCTCATGACTACTTCCGCTATTGCTCCGCAAACCCTGCAGCTAGGCCCGTTTCAGCCGGCCGTTGAGGCCCAGCTGGCCCGCTTTCAGGCCCAGAATTTCACTGCCGGCTTCTGGCAGAAGCAGGCCGATTTGTGGGTTGCCGACGCCGAGGGCCAGCAGAGTATCCGCAGCTTTATGGGTTGGCTGCGCGTGGTAGATGAAATGTTGCCCGCGGTAGCCGAAATCGAGCAGTTTGTGCAGGAGGTGAAGCAGGCCGGTTTCCGCCACGTGGTGGTGATGGGCATGGGCGGCAGCTCGATGACGCCCATTGTGCTGCGCCAGGCTTTCGGGACGCTGGCCGGCGGGCTGCCGCTGTCGGTGCTTGATACCACCAACCCCGGCTCGGTGCGCGAGATTGAAGAAGCTGTACCGCTGGCCGAAACGCTGTTCGTGGTGGCTTCCAAATCGGGCACCACGGCCGAGCCGCTGGCTTTCGGCGACTACTTCTATGCCCGCCTGAAAGAAATAAAGGGCGACAAGGCCGGCGAGAATTTCGTGGCCATTACCGACCCCGGCTCCCAGTTCGTGACCCAGGCCACCGAGCAGCAGTACCGCCGCATCTTCCTCAACTTCGCCGACGTGGGCGGGCGCTTCTCGGCCCTCTCCTACTTCGGCCTGGTGCCGGCCGCCTTGCTCGGCATCGATAGTAAAACGCTGCTGGAGCGCGCCCAAACCATGATGCGCGCCTGCGGCTCGGAAGGCCCAACGGACCACAGCCCCGGCCTGGAGCTGGGCGCGGCCCTGGGCGTGCTGGCCCAGCAGGGCCGCGACAAGCTCACGCTCGTCGTGCCCGACAACCTCTCCGATTTTGGGTTGTGGCTGGAGCAGCTCGTGGCCGAAAGCACCGGCAAGCAGGGCACCGGCATCCTGCCGCTGGCCGGCGACCCGCTCAGCGAGCCGGCCGTGTACGGCTCCGACCGGGTATTTGTGTACGTGGGCTACCAGGGCCAGCCCGACGCCGAAAACCGCCGCAAAGTAGCCGCCCTGCAGGCCGCCGGCCACCCTGTCGTCACCATTCTGCTGCATGATGCGCTGGATTTAGGGGCGGAGTTTTTCCGCTGGGAAGTAGCCACGGCCGTGGCCAGCGCGGTGCTGGGCATCAACCCCTTCGACCAGCCCAACGTGCAGGCCGCCAAAACCGCCACCAACCGCCTCATGGAAGTGGTGGAGCAGCAAGGCCAGCTGCCCCAGACCAGCGCCCCCGCCGCCACCGAAAACGGCCTCGACTATTACACCAGCACAGGCGGCAACAGCGCCGAAGCCGTGCTGAAGTCCTTTTTCGGGCAGGCCAAGCCCGGCGACTACCTCTGCGTGCAGGCTTACCTGATGGAAACGCCGGCCCTCAACGCCGAGCTCAACGAGCTGCGCGCCTTCGTGCAGCAGCGCCTGCACCTGGCCACGGCGGCCGGCTACGGCCCGCGCTTCCTGCACTCCACGGGCCAGTACCACAAGGGCGGCCCCGACACCGGCCTGTTCCTGCAGCTCACCACCGACCACGCCCAGGACCTACCCCTGCCCGGTCGTCCCTACACCTTCGGCACCTTCCAGAACGCCCAGGCCGCCGGCGACCTGCAGGCCCTGCAGGACTACGGCCGCCGCACCCTGCGCGTGCACCTGGGCTCCGGCAGCGCCCCAGCCGACCTCGGGCAGTTGCTGCTAGTGCTCCGCAAGGCCTTGGCCTAACCCAGCTCCCGCAGGTTATTCTCCGCCCTGGCACCCCGATCTGGGTGCCAGGGCAGAAAACTGCTTTTTATCTATGGCAGCGGCTGTTTTCCTACGTACAGGGCGTAACGCACCTGCCGGTTGCGGGGGCCGATTTTGTACGTTGTTTCGATTATCTGCGCCCGGTATTTCGGCCCGAGGTACATGAAGCGCGTAACCCGATGCCCGCCTTCCCAGGCAGTAGTCGTATTGTCGAATACTAGCTGGTACTGGGTTTTCAGCTCGCGCTTCAATGTTGCCATTGCTTCTTTGTCCCACGTCTGGTAGCCTACCACGCGGTGGCAGTTGCCCTCCGTATCCACATTTATCCAGTGGCCGTAGCCGGTCGAATCGGGCGGCGTTAGCGGCAGGCCGAACAGCACGCTTTTGCCCGCGCAGTGCTCCCGGGAGTCCTGAAACGTATCCTCGCCGGTGTAAAGCCAGCCCCGCGGCAGCAGCGTTTGCTGCGCTACAGCCGGGCCGCCCTCATAGAAGCTGACCAACTCCGAAAAACTGACCTGTTGCGCGGCAGCCGGCAAACCAGCTAGCAGTAAGGCCAGCGGTAAAAACGGAAAAAAGTAGCTTTTATTCGCCATAACCCTATCAAAGCAAACTGGTTATCCAGCCCCGCAAAGCATCCTTGTCCATCCGTCATTACGCAGCACCGCGCCGTCCAGCGGGTCGCTGCATCAACGAAATCACAGTTGATCAGCGAAAATCAGCGGTTAAAATCATCCTGCACGCGCACAATGTCGTCCTCGTCGGAGGGGTGGGTGGCGTCGGTGTGCTGCCAGATTTCGGCAATAACGCCCCAGTCATCAAGGCCAATGAGGCGGTGCCGCTCGCCCTGGCGGAGCGTGATTTGCTCGCCTGAGCTACAAAATTGCAATTCGCCCTGCTGGTCGGTGTCGCTGGTGATGATGCCGACCGGGCCGCTAACGACGCGCCAGATTTCGGCCCGGCGGTAGTGGTACTGCCACGAGAGGCGCTGGCCCGGGGCCACGAGCAGAATTTTGGGGCTCAGCTGACCCGAAATCCGTAGCTCATCCACGGATAGTCCGTCGAAATACTGGTTGGCGAATTGCTGGGCCTGGGTTTCATCGAGCACGAAGAACCCACCCCAGGGCCGGGCCGGGTCTTCGTGCTCGATGCGGAAGCCCTGACACTCCAGCTGCTGGCGGGTTTGCCGGAAGAAGACAGTTTTATCGGAGCTAATAACCATAGTTGCCTTAAAGCCGCCGCCATAAAGGCCTGGCGGCCGGATGAAGTCACTAAAGTAACGGATTGTCTGATTTCAGGCTTCAGAATCCGGTCTGGGCTAAGTTTCAAATCAAAATCCGGCGCGGGTGCGTACTGTTTCCATCCTCCTACTTTACTGTCCTCCTCATGCAACAAGTAGCCCCCGGCGTCCATCAGCTTTCGATTCAGCGCTTTGTCAATGTGTATTTCGTTGAAACCGGCCGGCCCGGCGAGTGGGTGCTGGTCGACACCGGCCTGCCGGGTTCGGCGCAGGCCATTGTGGCGGCGGCCGACGAGCTGTTCTACCCCGGCTCCCACCCCGAAGCCATCATCCTCACCCACGGCCACCTCGACCACGCCGGCTCGGCGCAGGCGCTGGCCGAGCACTGGAAAGTGCCGGTGCTGGCCCACGAGCTGGAAATGCCCTTCCTGACGGCCCGGGCCGTGTACCCGCCCGCCGACCCTACGGTGGCCGGCGGCGGCTCGCTGGCTTTCGCAGCCCGGTTTTTTCCACCCCAGTCGTTTCAGCTGTCTGATTACGTGCAGCAACTGCCTGCCAACGACATCGACCCACCGTTTCTGCCCGACTGGCAGTGGCACCATGTGCCCGGCCACGCCCCCGGCCAGATTGCGCTGTTCCGCGAAAAGGACCGCACCCTGCTCGGGGCCGATGCCTTCGCCACCTGCAACCACGAGTCGGTGCCGGCGGTGCTGCTGCAGCTCGAAGACATCAGCATCGCCGGGGCGCCGTTCAACTACGACTGGCAGCAGGTAGGCGACTCCATCCGGCAGCTGGCCGACCTGCACCCCGAGGCCATCGGTTGCGGCCACGGCCCGGCCATGCCCGGCCCGGGAGCAGGGGCGGGTTTGCGCCGCCTGGCCGACGAGTTTCAGGTGCCAGCGCACGGGCGCTACGTGCAGCACCCGGCCCGCCTCGATGCCAACGGCATTGCCTATCTGCCCCCCGCACCCCACGACCCGATTCGGGCGAAATTTGGCCTGGCGGCGGCGGCCGTCGGGGCCCTGGTGGGCGCGGCCTGGCTGGTGAAATCATACAAAGCCAAAAAGCAAAGCGAATACCCGCGGCCCAAATCCGGGGAGCCCAAGCGCTTCCGCACCGAGGAAGTGGCGCGCTAAAGGCCCGCCACAACGGTGCCCGACGGCGCCAATAAAATCAAAGCCCACAAGCTACTATCTTCTCATATACATCAGCTTGTGGGCTTATTTTTTTCTGGATGACCAGATTTTATTGCCGATTTTTCAGCGGTTTTTCTCCAGTTGCGTTTAAGCCCTTCTATGCAGGAAATCGACGAGAAGGCGCGGCAGCAGGGACTCCAGAAGGAGCGGGCCGATAAGCGGGAGGCCAACGAGCGCAAAGCGCCAAGCGGTAAAGTACTGTATCGTACTACGTTTCAGGAGGGTGAAGAGGAGCTGCAGCGCCCCTCGGCGTCCCTGTTTTTCTCGGGGCTGGCGGCGGGCCTGTCGATGGGCCTGTCGATGATTGCCCAGGGCCTGCTCACCCATTACCTGCCCGACGCGGCCTGGCGCCCCCTGATAGCCACCTTCGGCTACAGCATGGGCTTTCTGGTCGTGATTCTGGCCCGCCAGCAGCTTTTCACCGAGAATACGCTGACGCCCGTCATTCCCCTGCTTGTCCGGAAAGACACCGATACGCTGCTCAATGTGCTGCGGCTGTGGGGCGTGGTGCTGGTTTCCAATCTGCTCGGGGCCCTGCTGCTGGCGCTGGTAGCCATGCATACCAGCGCCTTCGATGCCGACGTGAAAGCCGAGTTCGTGCAAATGGGCCAGGATGCTATGCAGTTCAGCTTTGGTACCACGCTGCTGCGCGGCATTCTGGCCGGCTGGATAATTGCCCTGATGGTCTGGCTGTTGCCCTTCGCTGAGTCGGCCCGGGTATGGGTTATTATTCTGATGACCTATCTGGTGGGACTGGCCCATTTCAGCCACGTAATTGCGGGCTCGGTGGAGGTGTTCAGCGTGGCCGCCGTGGGGGAGGCCGGCTGGGGCGAGGTGCTGGGCGGGTTTGTGCTGCCGGCGCTGCTGGGCAACATTCTGGGCGGCGTTACGCTGGTGGCCGTGCTCAACCACGCCCAGGTAATGGCCGGCGACGAATCGAGGTAGCCCGGCGCGCCGACCAACCCGCGCCGCTGATGGCCGGTGCTGCTATTCCGCGTCGAGCGAGTCGGGGGCGGCGGGCGTGGCCGGGCGCGGCTGGCTTACCTGCACGTTGCCGTTTACGGTAGTGGCTTTGAGCTGAACCCCGCCCTTACCCAGCGTGGCGGCCAGGTTGTGGGGCAGCAGGTTCAGGCGCTTGGTATTGAGCTCGGCCGCCACCCGGCCGCGGGTGGTGCGGGCCAGTACCGTGGCCGCGTACTCGGGCGGCAGCTGCCAGTTGATGTCGCCGTTCACGGTACCCACATCAAGCCCCGGCCCGGCCCAGGTTTCCCCACTCAGGCTTAGGTCGATGCGGCCGTTGGTGGTGTGGGCGCGCACATCGCCGGCTACGCCGCGCAGCGTGAGGGGGCCGTTGGTGGTCGTCAGGCGCAGCTGGCCGCGCACGTTTTCCAGTGCCAGCGCGCCGTTCACGGCCGTTAATACCAGGTCAGTCTGGGCCGGCACCAGCACTTCGTAGCTCACGGCCCAGCCCTCCACCGAGCCATTGGCCAGCGCGGCCCGCAGGGTGTGGGCGGTGGAGCTCAGGCGCACGGCAGCAGCCAGGGCCCGGGCGTTTTCGGGGGTGGCGGCCCGCCCCGTAATGCGGGCCCGTACCCGCACATCGGACCCGGGCCAGGTGCGCACGGTAATGCCGCCGTTGGTGCGCGCGTCCACCGTCAGGGGGGTGCCGGCGGGTGGGGCAGGCAGGGTCAGGTGCCGGATTTCACAGTGCGTTTTCTGCAGCGGGCCGGCGGGCGGCAGGTCGGTGGCGCAGTCGAGCGAGAAAACCGGGGTCGGGCCGGCCGGCCGGGTGGCTTTGGCAGCAGCGGTTTTAGCTGTCGGCGCTTGGGGAGCCGGGGTTTTCTGAGCGAGAACCGGGCCGGCGACCAGCAGCAGCAATAGCAGGGGCGTTTTCATAGCAAGGACAGATAGAGACGAGATGTTGGCCGGCGCAACGGGTGCTACCCAGCCAGCGTGGCAGCCACCCCCGTAAGATACGCCGCCACAACAGTAGCTGCCAGCCGGGCCGTCTGCTGGTCGCGGTCGAAGAGCGGGTTGAGCTCCATCACCTCGAACAGGCGCACCCCGGCGGCGCGGCCGGCCAGCCAGGCGGCTTCGGTGGCCTGGCGGGGCGTCAGGCCGTCGGCGCTGGGCGCACTCACGGCGGGGGCGTAGGCCTGGGCGCAGCAGTCGATATCGAAGCTGACGAAGGCAGGGCCGGCAGCCGTGGCCCGCGCCAGGGCCCGGCTCATGTATTCGGGCATGCCATCGAGCTGCACGTGGGCCAGCGGCACTACGTGGGCCTGCTGCTGGTGCAGGAAGTCGATATCGGCCTGCAGGTTGAGGTTGGAGTGCAGCCCGATTTCGGTGAAGCGCGGCCCGGCCAGCAGGCCCTCGCGCAGCAGCTTGCCAAAGGGCGTGCCGCTGCTGAGCTGGCCGGGACGGTCCTTCACATCGGCGTGGGCATCGAGGTTGATGCCCCCCACGGGCTGGCCGCCGGTGGCCGCGTGCAGGCCCCGCACGGTGCTGTAGCTGCCATCGTGCGAGCCGCCCAGCACCACCACCCGCGGATACTGCGCCAGCAGCCGGGCCAGCTCGGTGGCAATGGTTGCGTGGTTGTCGGTGTGGCGGGCGGCGCGCAGCGGCAGGTTGCCGGCATCGGCGATGCGCAGCGGGCGCAGGTCGATGTTGTGCTCGAGGTTGTAGGTTTTGTGGTAGCGCCGCAGCTCGGCCCGGATGGCGTTGGGGGCGTGCGCGGCCCCGCCCCGGCCACCTTCGAGCACCGTCCCGTAATCAAGCGGCAGGCCCACCAGGCACACGTCGGCCACGGGCAGCTCGGCGGCGGGGCGAATCAGGTCACGCAGAAAATCAGCCATAGCCCAAAGTAACGGATTGACGGCCAAACAACGGGCCCGGCTGGGCGGGGCCGGGGGCCGTTTTCCTTGGCGGGCCGCCGGCTGGCGCTTACTTTTGGGCGCCCGGCGTCGTATGTACCCGCAGGCCACCGGCTGGCAGCCCCCGTTCCCACTCCAATTTTGCAAAGCATGGTTTACTTCGACCGAATCCTGCTTGACACGCCCACGCTGCTGGTGAGCTACAGCAGCCAGCATCAGCTGGTGCAGGCGCAGTGGCGGGGCCGCTTCGATGCTGCTTCGGCCCGGCAGCAGTGCGAGCTGCTGCTGGCCGCCCTGCCGGCAGCCGGGCCCGTACATCGGATGATCAACGACAGCAGCGAGGCCTTTGGGGAGTGGTGGGAGGCCGGGGAGTGGATTGGCCGGGTGCTGGCGCCCGCCCTGGCCGCCCACGGCGTGCGGGCCGTGGCCTGGATAAATGCCATGGACTGGCCCTCACGCGATGCGGTGGCTTCGGCCGTGGCCCTGGCGCAGGAGCTGCCCATCAGAACCTTTGATTTCGATGAGGCGGAAGCGGCCCTGGCCTGGGTGCTGGACGCTACTACCTGAGCGCCGGCCCCCGCGCACTTCCGCTACCGGCGCTTATCTTTCGGTATGAACGTCCGCTCCCTGCTGCTCCTGCCCCTGGTTTTTCTGCTACTCCTGCCGGCGCTGCCGCTGGCGGCCCAGTCACGGCCGCAGCCTGCCCGGGCCCAGCCGGTGCCCCGGCCGGCAGCCCCCACGTCGTTCTTCGGCACCTACTCCTACCGGGCTTATACTATTTTCGACCGCGAAGCCAGCCCCGAGCCGCTGCCGGCCCAGGGCGTGGGCGGCACCCTCACGCTGCGCCCCGACGGCACCTACCAGAAGCGCCTGACCTTGTCGGCCAACGGCGGCACCATGCGCTTCGACCAGGACGGCCAGTTCACCTTCACGCCCGGCCGCATCAGCTTCACGCACACCGACAAAAACGGCCGCCCGCGCACTGACGAAGGCACTTTCCAGCTCAGCCAAGGTCGGCTGATTATTACGCTGGCGGGTTTTCCGGCCGGCAATCAGAGCACCTACACGCTGCGGCGGCAATAGCAGCAGGACACCGTCTGGTCCGGTTTTTCACGTTCTATCTGCATGGCTGAGCCGATGAAGTCAATCGTTATTACCGGCGTTTCGAGCGGCGTGGGCCTGGCGGCGGCGCGGGCGTTTCTGGCGCGGGGCTACCGGGTGTTCGGCAGCCTGCGCACCCCTGCCGATGCGGCGCGGCTGCAAGCTGAGTTGGGCGCTGATTTCACGCCCTTGCTCCTCGACGTTACCGATGCCGACGCCGTGGCACGGGCGGCGGCCGAAGTAGCCCGGGCCCTGGGCAATATGCCGCTCACGGGCCTGCTCAACAATGCCGGCGTGGCGTTCGGCGGGCCCTTGCAGCACCAGCCGCTGGACGTAATCCGGCAGCATTTTGAGGTGAACGTGCTGGGCCTGATTGCCGTGACGCAGGCGTTTCTGCCGCTGCTGGGGGCGCGGCCGGGCTTTGCGGGCCGGCCGGGCCGGGTGCTGAATATGGGCTCGGTGAGCGGGCAGGTGGCATCACCGTTTCTGGGGGCCTACGTAAGCAGCAAGCACGCGCTGGAGGGCCTCACGGGCACCTGGCGGCGCGAGCTGAAACTGTTCGGTATTCCGGTGGTGCTTATCGGGCTGGGGGTCACGCAAACGCCCATCTGGGATAAGGGCATAGCCCTGGAGCCCTACGAGCACACGCCCTACGCCGCGCCGGCCCAACGGTTTTTGCGCTTCGTCAACAAAACCCGCGACCAGGGCCTCACGCCCGAATACGTGGCCGGCCGGCTGGTAAAAATTATGGAAACGTCCCGCCCCAGGCTGCGCTACACCATTGCCGCCGACGTGTTCCGCGCCTACATCGTGCCCCGCCTGCTGCCCGCCCGCGCCCTCGACTGGCTGCTGGCCCGCGGGCTAGGACTTCGTAGGGTGAAATAGTGAAATGGTGAGATGGTGAGTCTGATGTTCCAAGGGCCTGATTGCACCACTAGGCCCCCGAAACATCAAACTCACCATTTCACCATCTCACTATTTCACCTTGAGCCATCTCACCTTGAGCCCCGGCCGGGTTTCTGCTAACTTGCGACCCGTTCTGGTTTCTGCCAGAACGGCAACTCACTACTCACCATTTCACAAACTCACCTATAGATGGGACGCGCGTTTGAATTCCGGAAAGGCCGCAAAATGAAGCGTTGGGACCAGATGTCGAAAGACTTTACCCGCATCGGCCGCGAAATCGTGATGGCCGTGAAAGAGGCCGGCCCCAACCCCGATACCAACTCGCGCCTGCGCACGGCCATCCAGAACGGCAAGGGCGTGAACATGCCCAAAGACCGGGTGGAAGCCGCTATCAAGCGGGCCTCCTCGCGCGAAGAGAAAGATTACCAGGAGGTGGTGTACGAAGGTTATGCGCCCCACGGCGTGGCCGTGGTGATTGAAACCGCCACCGACAACCCCACCCGCACCGTGGCCAACGTGCGCATGTACTTCAACCGGGGCAACGGCGCGCTGGGCACCGCCGGCTCCTCCGACTACACCTTCACCCGCAAGGGCGTGTTCAGGCTGGCCGCCGAAGGGCTGGAGCTGGATGAGCTGGAGCTGGAGCTGATTGACGCCGGCGCCGAGGACGTGTACGCCGACCAGGAGGAGGACGAGCAGGGCAACTCCACCAACTTTATCGTGGTGGAAACCGCCTTCACCGACTTCGGCCAGATGCAGAAGGCGCTGGAAGAAAAGGGCCTCAACGTGGTATCGGCCCAGCTCCAGCGCGTGCCCAACACCACCGTCCACCTCGAAGGCGACGAGCTGGAAGAGGTAATGAACCTGATTGAGAAGTTCGAGGAAGACGACGACGTGCAGGCCGTGTACCATACGTTAGGCTAATCACGAATTAGCCCGGATTTTAGCGGATTGCCCGGATTTTGTAGTCGGCTCCGTTTGGTCGTTTGGGCGGGCTGCTCCGGGTGGGGCAGCCCGTTTTTTCTTGCTTCGATTGTTGCTAATGATGACTGATGCTACTTCTGCTATCCGGGCTGTTATGGCCGAGGTGCGGGTTTGCCTGACCGACACGTTTGCCGCCCTTGACGCCTGGTTTGACCAGCCGGCCGACCTGCGCCGCTACCGCCCCGCCGCCGGGGGCTGGACGGCCGATGAGATACTGGAACACGTGGGGCTGACCAACCACTTTCTGCTTATTCTGGTTGACAAGGCCACGCGCAAAGCCCTGCTGAACGCCCAGACGCAGGATTTGGCCGCAGCCCTGGCAGCGTATGAGTTTCAGACCGGGAAGCTGGCCGATATTGGCCGGCACAAGTCTTTTGCCTGGATTCGGCCGGAGCACATGGAGCCCACCGGAACCCGCCCGCTGGCCGAGGTGCGGGCGCAGCTACAGCAGCAGCTGGCTCATTGCCGGCAAACCCTGGCGGCGATGCCCAACGGCGAGGGCGCGCTCTACCGTACCACGATGTCGGTGAACGGGCTGGGCAAAATCGATGTGTACGAGTACCTCTATTTTCTGGCCCAGCATGGCCAACGCCACCTCACGCAGCTAAGCCGCAACGCCGCCGAATTTGCCCACAACCCGGCGTAAAGCAGTTCTGATTACCAGACTGGGGCAACTCCTGCGCCTGCCCCCGCATCTACCGGAGTATGCGCTCCGGCCGTAACCCCGCGCCCGGCTTTCTTGCTTCCGATGAAACTGCTGCTTCTACCGTTTCTGCTGCTGCTCTGCCGGTCGGCCTCGGCCCAGCAGGCCGAACTAACGGCCCTGCTGGCCCAGCGCCACGTGCCCGGGTTGCAAGTGGTGCATACCAAAGGCCGCCAGACTACGACCTACGCGGTGGGCCGGCTCCGGCAAGATTCCACGGCGGCCGTAACGGCCGAAACTGTATTTCAGGCCGCCTCGCTGGGCAAAGTGGTGCTGGCCTACCTCACGTTGCGCCTGCACGAGCGGGGCCGCCTCGACCTCGACCGGCCGCTGCTGAGCTACGCCCCGTACCCACGGGTGCAGGGCCAGCCTCGGGCCGCCCGCGTAACGGCCCGCATGGTGCTCACCCATACCACCGGCCTGCCCAACTGGGCCGACAACCCCCTGGGGCCCACCTGGGTCGCCTCGCCGCTGGCCTTCCGGTTTGCGCCCGACAGCTGCTGGAACTACTCGGGCGAGGGCTTCGTGTGGCTGCAACGCACGCTGGAGCACGTAACCGGCGAGCCGCTGGAAGTGCTGGCCCAGCGCGAAGTTTTCGGGCCGTTAAAAATGGGCCGCAGCAGCTTTCAGTGGCAACCGCGCTTCGCGGCCAACGCCGCCAGTGGTCATGATAAGGCCGGCCAGCCCACCGGAGTCCGTCGCTTCGCCGCGCCCTACGCGGCCTATAGCCTGCTTACTACCGCCCCCGATTACAACCGCTTCCTGCAAGCCCTGTACACCGGCCGGGGCCTGAAGCGCCCCACGGCCCGCCTACTGACCACCGCCGCCAACGAGGCCAACCGCTGCGGCCGCCCTGCCGGCCCCACCGACCCTTTTGTAAGCTGGGCCGTGGGCGTTGGGCTGGCCACTACCAGCGCCGGTCCGGCCCTCTGGCATTGGGGCGACAACGACGACTTTCAAGGCTTTTTCATGGCTTTTCCCGACCGCCGCGAAAGTCTGCTCTTCTTCACTAACAGCGCCAATGGACTTCAGCTCACCGACGAGTTGCTACGCCGGTTTATCGGGCCGGGCGAGTTTCGGGCGAGTGAGTGGCTGGCAGAGGAGTAGTTGGCACCAAAGGAACGTCATTCAGAGCGGAGCGAAGAATCTCGCGTGCCAAAGTAATTCCTGACGTTAGGAGTTAGCATTGCACGCGAGATTCTTCGCTGCGCTCTGAATGACGTTCTTTCATCCGCTGTTGCCAACTGGCAACTGAATATATTGCCGGATGCTGAAACGTCTCCTCGCCGCCGCCCTGCTGGCCCTCACGGCCGCCGCCTGCTCCCCCCCTACCGCCGCACCCGATTCGGCCGCCGCGCCGGCCCTTACCGCCTACTTCCCCGCCCCCGACACTACTCGGCTGGAAGACGGCGGCGTGAAGATGGTGCCCATCACGACGCCCAAGGGCCCGTTCAACGTCTGGACCAAGCGGTTCGGAAGCAACCCGCGCATCAGGCTGCTGCTGCTCAATGGGGGCCCGGGGGCTACGCACGAGTATTTCGAGTGTATGGAGAGCTTCCTGCCCCGCGAGGGAATCGAGTTCATTTACTACGACCAGCTCGGCTGCGGCAACTCCGACAACCCCCAGGACACGGCCATGTGGAGCCTGCCGCGCTACGTGGAGGAAGTGGAGCAGGTACGGCAGGCTCTCAAGCTCGACAGCAGCAACTTCTACCTGCTGGGCCACAGCTGGGGCGGCATCCTGGCGGCCGAGTATGCTCTCAAGTACCAGCAGCACCTCAAGGGCCTCGTCATCAGCAACATGATGATGAGCATTCCGGCCTACGGCAAGTACGCCAACGATGTGCTGGCCCCGCAGTTTAAGCCCGAAGTGCTGAAGGAAATCCGGGCCCTGGAGGCGCGCAAGGACTTCCAGAACCCGCGTTATATGGAGCTGCTGCTGCCCAACTTCTACACCCAGCACATTTTGCGCCGCCCCCTCGATGAGTGGCCCGAGCCGGTGAACCGCTCGTTTGCCAAAATGAACCAGTCGCTCTACGTGACCATGCAGGGCCCCAGCGAGTTCGGCGTATCGGGCAAGCTGCTGAGCTGGAACCGCGTGCCCGACCTGCCTAAGCTGGCTGTGCCCGTGCTCAGCATCGGCGGCAAGTACGACACCATGGACCCCGAGCACATGCGCATGGTAGCCCAGAAAGTGCAGCACGGCACCGCCCTCATCTGCCCCCGCGGCTCCCACATGAGCTTCTACGACGACCAGCCCACGTACATGCGCGGCCTCACTGAGTGGATGAAAGGCGTGGACCGGGGCGAAAAAACGGTAAAATTGTAGGCTGAACGCCGCTCTGTTTCGGCAACTGCCCAAATTCCCTGATGCCTGCTCCGACTTCCGATTCCGCGTCCAACCCGCCCCTTTACTCCCAGCGTAGCGTCCGGTTCTTTTCGCTCCTGTTCAGCGCCGTGGCGGGCGGCGTACTTACGGCCGGCAACCTGCAGGCGGTAGGCCGACCTGAACAGGGCCGCAAGGTAATCTGGGCCAGCGTAGTGTACACGGCGGCAATGGCGGTGCTGGTGTCCTTTTTGCCCGCCTCCTCCCCCTACGGGGCCTACGCTGCGGGCATCGGACTGGCCGGCGGCTACGGCCTCAACACCTACGCCGATTCGTTTATTCCGAACAAGCAGGACTACCCGGCCCGGAGCATCTGGCGGCCGCTGCTGCTGTGCCTATTGGTTTTCGGGTCGCTGCTGGCCCTGCTCATTTACGCGCTCTAAGCCCCTATCCCATGCGTTTTCCCTACCGCTCCCTGTTTCTGTTTGAAGCCGCTACGGCCACCATCTTTGAAATAAAGCGCCTCGACATCCAGAGCAAGAACCCCAGCCACCTATACTTCTGGTTTTATTTCGATAACGCCAGCGGCCAGCTCAGCCAGCTCGATTTCGAGGATATGCGCACGGAAAACGGCGAGCATGAGCGCGACTTCGCCCAAGGCCAGCTGCGGTTCAACCCGACCACCGCCGAGGGCACTTTTTCGCCCGCCGCGGGCAGCCCGCCGCTGCGCCTGCACACCATCACGCCGCCCACACTGCCCGCCGCGCTGGAAACGGCGCTGTTCGCGTTTTTCGCCTGAGCCCCCGCGGACGTAAGGTTGACCGGTGATTAAAGGCTTAGGCTTATTCTGGATTAACCCAACATTGCTGCCGTTGTAAGCTCTTGTTTGTCAGAATGAAAGCTGATAGTTATCAGTTAAAAGCTAATGGCTGAGCATTTAGCAGGGGCCATTCGTCCTCTCCTGAATACGGCGTACCTTTGCAGGCTGCCGACCCACCTCGGGCCGGCAGTCTCTTTTTTGGCGGCCTAAGCACTAGGCACTCCGCCCTAAGCCCTACACTCATGGCAACCCGACTCAATAAATACATCAGCGAAAGTGGCGTATGCTCGCGCCGCGAAGCCGACCGCCACATCGAGCAGGGCAACGTGACGGTGAACGGCAAGCGCGCCAGCATCGGCGACCAGGTAACCAGCCGCGACCGGGTAGTGGTGAACGGCGCCCACATCGAGCCCCGGCCCGAGGAGGAGGCCGTGTACCTGGCTTACAACAAGCCCCCCGGCATCGTCACGACCACCGATTTGGGCGTCAAGGACAACGTCATCCGCGCCATCAAGCACACGGTGCGCATCTTCCCCATCGGCCGCCTCGACAAGGAGTCGCAGGGCCTGCTGCTGATGACGAGCAACGGCGACATCGTGAACAAAATCCTGCGCGCCGGCAACCAGCACGAGAAGGAGTACATCGTGATGGTCGACAAGCCCATCAAGGACGACTTCATTGAGGGCATGAAAAACGGCGTACCCATTCTGGGGGTGATGACCCAGAAATGCAAGGTGGTGAAGGAGACGCCCTACATTTTCCGCCTCACGCTGGTGCAGGGCATGAACCGCCAGATCCGGCGCATGTGCGAGCATTTCGGCTACGAAGTGGTGCAGCTCGAACGCATCCGCATCATGAACATCAGCATCAAGGGCCTGGGCCCCGGCGAGTGGCGCGAGCTGCGCGACAAGGAGCTGAAGGTGCTGTTTGAGATGATCGAAGACTCCAGCGGCACCGACGACGGCCGCACCCCGCGCCGCCGCAAAGTGGTGTCCACGGCCGAGCAGTGGGGCGACCAGCCGGGCCGCAAAACCGCCCGCCGCGCCACCACGCGCCCCGACATCGTGCGCCTGCCCTCCGACCCTGCTATGGGCGAGGAAGCCCCGCGCAAAGCCAAAACCCTGCCCGCCGGCGCCTGGCTCGATAAAGACTCGGTGCGCCCCGGCGCCAAGCCCAAGCGCCTCGTTACGGCCGGCCGCAGCGTCGGCTCGGGACGCCCCACCGATAAGGCCGGCCCCCGCCCCGGCAAGTCCGGCGGCCCGAAAAGCGGCCCCCAGGGTGGCGCCAAGCGCCCGGCCAAAGGTGCCGGTGGCCCCGGCAAAGGCAAGAGCAGCAGCCGCGGCAGCCGCGGCGCCAGCCGGAGCCGGTAATATTTTAACATTCAGATTTAAACGCCCCCGACCTTGCAACAGGCCGGGGGCGTTTGCATTTTGGGCAGTATTCGGCACTTTGTGAACCAGCAACAGGTCGTCTTCAGTCTTGAAATCACTTTTTAACAAGTCGAATTTCACCTCTCCCAGGACAAACTCATAAGGCCGCTAGCAGACCCTCGAAATCAAGCACAGACGCCTGAATCAATCTTTCCAAGCTTATCCTTTGGCTTCAACCACTCGCCAAAAGCGCCTTTTCTAAAGTCTGAATTTGCCGAACCTTGGGGCTACCCGCTTGCCGGAGCCGCGTATGTTTGGGGTGTCGGACGGGTTACCGCCGGCTTTGCCCCCTTCATCCTTTTACCCCAATTGCCATGAATGCTCCGCTCACCAAGCCCTCCAATGCCTTCATTGCCGCCTCCTGGGTTGCTCTGCTCGCCGGCATGGTCGCCTTCATAGTGGGCCTCTGGAATGCCCAGATGCTGCTCAACGAGAAAGGCTATTACTTCACCATTTTGATGTACGGGCTGTTTTCGGCCATTTCGCTCCAGAAATCGGTGCGCGACCAGCTCGACGGCATTCCGGTAACGAAGATTTACTACGGCCTGAGCTGGTTTTCTACTATCCTCTCCATTGCCCTGCTCACGGTAGGCCTGTGGAACGCCACGCTCACGCTCAGCGAGAAGGGTTTCTACGCCATGTCGTTTCTGCTGAGTTTGTTTGCGGCCATTGCCGTGCAGAAAAACACCCGCGACACCAGCACCACCCAGCCCGTCGCCCCGGCTCCCGAAAACCGGTACAATGCCGAATAAGGGGCCTGCGGCCCTCTTCTACTCCAGATATGACGCCTAAACAACTGATGCTGGCGGGCGAGCTCTACCAAGCCAATGACCCCGAGCTGGTAGCCGAGCGCCGACACGCCAAGCAGCTCTGCCACCGCTACAACCAGGAGCCTATTGACCTCAACCGGCAGTTGCTAGGCGAGCTTTTCGGAAAGGAAACCAACGCCCATATCGAGGCACCCTTCCGGTGCGACTATGGCTACAACATTCGCCTGGGGCAGAATTTCTACGCCAACTACAACTTCACAGTGCTCGACTGCGCGCCGGTAAGCATTGGCGACAACGTGTTGGTGGCGCCGAATGTGGTGCTGAGCGCGGCCGGGCACCCGGTGGAGGTGGCCTCCCGGGTGGCCGGCTGGGAGTTTGCCCGACCCATCACCATCGAAGACAACGTGTGGCTGGGGGCGGGCGTGCTGGTGTTGCCGGGCGTGCGCATCGGGGCGGGCACCACCATTGGCGCGGGCAGCGTGGTTACGCGCGATATTCCGGCCGGGGTGGTGGCCGTGGGCAACCCCTGCCGCGTAATTCGGTCCCTGTGAGGTGGCATAAACCCGCTTCTCCTGTATCTTGCGGCCCGTCGGCAGCGCTGGCCGGAGCGGCTGGTAGCTGGCCGGCCACTTTTCCGGCGCTGATTGCCGGCTAACCGCTGTTTCTGCATTTCCCCGCCCCCCGAAACCCCTCCCATGACCCTTCGCACCGACTGGACCCTTGCCGAAGTAACCGCCATCTACCACCAGCCCGTGCTGGAACTCGTCAGCCAGGCTGCCGCCATCCATGCCCAGAGCCAGGCCACCGGCGAAGTGCAGGTATGCACGCTGCTGAGCGTGAAAACCGGCGGCTGCCCCGAAGACTGCGCCTACTGCCCCCAGGCCGCCCGCTACCACACCGGCGTGCAGGCCCACAAGCTGCTGCCCGACGCCGAAGTGCTGGCCTCGGCCCAGCGCGCCCGCGACGCCGGCTCCACCCGCTTCTGCATGGGCGCCGCCTGGCGCGAAATCCGCGACAACCGCGACTTCGACCGCGTATTGGGCATGGTGGAGCAGGTAAACGGCCTAGGGCTGGAAGTGTGCTGCACGCTGGGTATGCTGAACGAGTACCAGGCCGAGCGCCTGAAAGCGGCCGGCCTCTACGCCTACAACCACAACCTCGACACCAGCCGCGAAAAGTACGACGACATCATCACCACGCGCACTTACGACGACCGGCTGAACACGCTGGAGCACGTGCGCAAGGCCGGTATTTCGGTCTGCTCGGGCGGCATCATCGGCCTGGGCGAAACCGACGAGGACCGCGTAGCCATGCTCCACACGCTGGCCACCCTCCCCTCCCACCCCGAAAGCGTGCCGGTAAACGCGCTGGTTCCCGTGGAAGGCACGCCCCTGGCCGAGCAGCCCCGCGTGAGCGTGTGGGAAATGCTGCGCATGATTGCCACGGCCCGCATCCTGATGCCCAACACCATGGTGCGCCTCTCGGCCGGCCGCCAGGAAATGCCCGTTACCGAGCAGGCCCTGTGCTTTCTGGCCGGCGCCAACTCCATTTTCTCGGGCGAGAAGCTGCTGACTACCCCCAACCCCGACTTCGATGCCGACCAGCAGATGTTCGCCCTGCTCGGCCTCAAGCCCCGCAAGTCGTTCAAAGACGTGCCCGAGGGCGCCGTACTCATGGGCCGGGGCAAGGCGCCGGTAGAGGCGTAAGCGCTGATACTATAGGAGCATCTCAGAACAGTGTCATGCTGAGCGAAGCGGAGCGGAGTCGAAGCATCTCTACTGCAATGCTAATCCTGATACTTGGATTTACTTGCTGCGGTAGAGATGCTTCGACTCCGCTCCGCTTCGCTCAGCATGACACCGTTTTTTTCTTCCTCTCACCTTCCCCATGGAAATTCCCTTCGACCTCAACCTCGACTATACCTACGCCGAGAGCATCCGCCAGCAGCACGAGGCCCGTGCGGCCCAGGACCTAATTTCGGAGCTGGAGGACAAGGTTGGCTCGGCCCTGGGACTGGTGATGCAGCGCCACGGCGTACTGCCGGCCGTCGGCGACCGGGTGGAGGTAGATTCGGAGTGGCTGGTTATCAGCGCCCGCACCTTTGGGCAGGATGGCAGCGTGTGGCTCTCGGTGCAGCCGTTTGCGGGCTGATTGCCCCCTGAATAGCTCCTTCGCTTCTTATGTCGCCTGACTCCGCTTCTTCCGCCCTGCACCAGAGGCTGGCGGCCGAACTGGCCCGGCGCGAGGCCGCGGGCACCCGCCGCCGCCTGCCCGCCCCGCCCGCGCCCGGCCTCATTGATTTCAGCTCCAACGACTACCTGGGCCTGAGTCGCCATCCGCGGGTGCTGAATGCCCAGCAGCAGGCCGCCCGGCTGCCGGCCGGGAGCACCGGCTCGCGCCTGCTCACCGGCAACTCGGCCGCCGCCGAGGCGCTGGAAACTCAGCTGGCGCACTTCCACCAAGCCGAAGCGGCGCTGCTCTTCAACTCGGGCTACGCGGCTAACCTGGGCTTTTTCGGAGCCGTACCCCAGCGCGGCGACACCATTCTCTACGACGAGGCCAGCCACGCCTCGGTCAAGGACGGCATCCGGGCCGCGCCGGCCACCGCCTGGCGCTTCCGCCATAACAACCTGGCGGACCTGGAACGCAAGGCCCATCGGGCTACCGGCAATGTGTTCGTGGCCGTGGAAGCTCTGTACTCAATGGACGGCGACATGGCCCCGCTGCCGGAGCTGGTGGCGCTCTGCCAGCGACTGGGGCTGCATTTGGTGGTCGATGAGGCCCATACCAACGGCCTCTACGGCTCCAAAGGCGAAGGGCTGGTAGCCGCGCTGGGGCTGGAAGAGGCGGTGTTTGCCCGCATCCTTACCTTCGGCAAGGCCCTCGGCAGCCAGGGCGCCGCCGTGGCCGGCTCTGCTTTGCTGCGCGACTACCTGCTCAACTTCAGCCGGCCTTTCATCTACACCACAGCCCTGCCCCCCGCCACGGTGGCCGGCCTCACGGCAGCCTACGCGCTGCTGCCCGGGTTGCAGCCGGCCCGCGAGCAGCTGTTCCGGCTCTCCGACTACCTAAAGACCAGGCTCAATGCCGTGCCCGGCCTGCACGTGCCGGCCAGTAGCCACGTTATTCACCCGGTTTTCTTCACCCAGAGCCCCGGTCCCGCCGCCGTGCGCGCCATTGCCACCGCTGCCCAAACCGCCGGTTTCGACGTGCGCGCCATCGTAGCCCCCACCGTATCGGCCGGCACCGAGCGGCTCCGGCTCATCGTCCATTCCTTCAACACCGAAGCCGAAATTGACGCGCTGGCTCAGCTGTTAGCTGTTAGCTGTTAGCTGTTAGCTGTTAGCTGTTAGCTAAAGGAACGTCATTCAGAGCGCAGCGAAGAATCTCGCGTGCTGACGTTGACAGATAAATGCAACATCAGCACGCGAGATTCTTCGCTGCGCTCTGAATGACATGTTCTGCTGCCAACTACACGAAAGCTAACAGCTAACAGCTAAAAAAGGGCACCTCACTCAGCCGCTCGTTGGTGCGCTTCCCGGCGTCGACGCGCCAGCAATAGTGTTCCAGCCCGTTGCTGAGCAGCAGCAGTGGCGCGCCGATGGTGAGGTTGTAGGTGGCTATCTGGTGGGCCACGGCGGGCGTAATGGGCACGGTGGGGCGCTTGCACTCGACCAGCAATAGGGGTTGGCCGGCGGTATCTAGCGCCAGCAAATCGGTGCGTTTCTGGCGCTGGTTGTACTGGTGGCCGCGCTCCAGGCTCAGCAGGCCCTTGGGGTAGCCGCGGTGATTGATCAGGTAATGCACCAGATGTTGGCGCACCCACTCCTCGGGCGTGAGCACGACGTGGCGACGACGCAGCACGTCCCAGATTAGTAGATTTTCGCCGCTTTGTGTAACTTTGGCTTCGAAAGGCGGCAGGTTCAGCTCTTGCATCACCTCCAAAGGTACGGCCCCAGGGTTTCACGCCCGCTTTTCATTCCGTGCCGTCGCACCCGCTTTCGTGGGTACCGACGGTTTTTTTGTACCTGCCCTTTTCCGGCTCACTGCGCCGGCCGCTGCTGCTGGCTGCTGCCGTTTTCGGTGTAAGCTTATCTTTCGCAACCCTAACCCTTGTATATGAAGACTAAAGACGAAATTGTTAAAAACTGGCTCCCGCGCTATACCGGAGTCGAATTAGAGGAGTTCGGCCAGTACATTCTGCTGACCAACTTCGGCAATTACGTGAGCATGTTTGCCGAGCAGTTCGGCACCGAAGTGCGCGGCCTCGATAAGCCCATGCAGACGGCTACGGCCAACGGTATTACCATCATCAACTTCGGCATGGGCTCACCGATGGCGGCCACTGTTATGGACCTGCTGTCGGCCGTGAAGCCCAAGGCGGCCCTGTTTCTGGGCAAGTGCGGCGGCCTCAAGTCCAACACCAAGCTCGGCGACCTGATTCTGCCCATCGCCGCCATCCGGGGCGAGGGTACATCCGACGACTACCTGCCGGCCGAAATTCCGGCCCTGCCCTCGTTCCGTTTGCAGCGGGCCGTGAGCAGCATGATCAAAAAGTACGAACTCGACTACTGGACCGGCACGGTGTACACCACCAACCGCCGCGTGTGGGAGCACGACGAGGCGTTCAAAGAGTACCTGCGCCAGGTGCGGGCCATGGCCGTGGATATGGAAACGGCCACCATCTTCACCGTGGGCTTCGTCAACAGCATCCCGCACGGCGCGCTGCTGCTGGTAAGCGACAACCCGATGACGCCCGACGGTGTGAAAACGTCGGAAAGCGACAAGAAAGTAACCGCCGATTTCGTGAAGAATCACCTGAAAATCGGTATCGAGTCGCTACTGGAACTGAAGAACTCCGGCGAGTCGGTGAAGCACATGCGCTTCGACTAGAACGACCTTTAGAGGCTAAAAACCAGCTCCCCTCCTTGGAAAGGAGAGGCTGGGGGTGGTTGATGATGACAGAACAGATTTTAGAACTAGTTTCTAGCTTCTGTTCAACCTTCATCAACCACCCCCAGCCCCTCCTTTCCAAGGAGGGGAGCTAGTTTTTTAGCCTCAGTTCCGATTCGCGTACCAACTCCCGCTTATCTTGCTGCTGGTTCCCACCTCCCTTCTACCTCCCTATGCCCTCACGTTTCCGCCCGTTTCTTGCGCTGCCACTGCTGGCCGCCGGTTTTAGCGCCTGCCAGTCCACTTCGAGCGGCAACCGCCAGCCGGCCGATTTACTCGTCTACAACGCCACGGTATACACCGTCGATTCGGTGTTCAGTACGGCCCAGGCGTTTGCCGTGAAGGACGGCAAGTTCGTGGGGGTGGGCACGGCCGAGGACTTGCGCGGGCAGTTTCAGGCGCAGCAGGAAGTGGACGCGGGCGGGCAGTTCATCTACCCGGGCTTCTACGATGCGCACTGCCACTTTTACCGCTATGCCCTGGGCCTGCGCGACGCCGATTTGGGCGGCACCGACTCGTGGCCGCAGGTGGTGGGCAAGCTCAGCGAGCAGCGGCAGCAGTACCCGCAGGCGGCCTGGCTTACGGGCCGCGGCTGGGACCAGAACGACTGGCCGGGCAAGCAGTTCCCGACCAAAGACACCCTCGACGCGCTGTTTCCGAACACGCCCGTGTTCATCGTGCGGGTAGATGGCCACGCGGCCCTCGTGAACCAGAAGGCGCTGGATTTGGCCGGTATCACGGCCCGCACGCCGATCAGCGGGGGCGTGATTACCAAGGATGCCCAGGGCCGGCTCACGGGTTTGCTGGTGGATAACGCCGTGGACCTGGTATCGGGCAAGATACCGGAGCCGGGCGCGGCGGAAGCCGAAGCCATGCTGCTCGAAGCCCAGCAGCGCTGCCTGGCCGTGGGCCTGACCAGCATGGCCGACGCGGGTCTGGAAAAAGCCAATGTTGAGCGCCTCGACCAGCTCCAGCAGGCCGGTAAGCTCAAGGTGCGCCTCTACGCCATGCTGGCTCCCACCAAAGAGAACAAGGATTTCTACCTGAAGAACGGACCCATCTTTAAGGACCGGCTCACCGTCAGCTCGTTCAAAGTGTACGCCGACGGGGCCCTGGGCTCGCGCGGGGCCTGCCTGGTGCACCCGTACAGTGATAAGCCCCAGGAAACCGGCTTTCTGCTGTCCACTGAAAAGGAATTCCGGGCGCTGGCCCGGCTGCTGGCGGCCAGCAAGTTCCAGATGAATACCCACGCCATCGGCGACTCGGCCAACCGCATCATCCTCAACATCTACGGCGAGGCGCTGAAGGGCCAGCCGGACCGCCGCTGGCGCATCGAGCACGCCCAGGTTATCACGCCGGCCGACATGCCCAAGTTCGGGCAGTTTGGCATCGTGCCCTCGGTGCAGCCCACCCACGCCACCTCCGATATGTACTGGGCCGGCGAGCGGCTGGGGGTCGAGCGGCTGAAAACCGCCTACGCCTACGAGCAGCTGCGTAAGCAGTACGGGCAGGTGGCGCTGGGCTCCGACTTCCCGGTGGAGGCCATCAACCCGCTCTTCGGCTTCCACGCGGCCGTGGCCCGGCAGGATGCCCAGAACTACCCGGCCGGCGGCTTCCAACCCGAAAACGCCCTCTCCCGCCCCGATGCCCTGCGCGGCATGACCACCTGGGCCGCCCACGCCGCCTTCGAGGAAAAGCAGAAAGGCAGCATCAAACCCGGCATGGCCGCCGACTTTGTTGTCCTCGACACCGACCTGCTCAAAGCCCCCAACGAGCAGCTCCGCGGCGCCCAGGTGCAGCAGACCTGGATTGCCGGGGAGAAGGTGTTTTCGGTTAAAAAGTAAGCAGCGCTGTCATTCTGAGCAAAGCGAAGAATCTCGCGTGCTGATGTTGCCATAGTAGCCCTACTTCAGGATTACTATGGCAGCATCAGCACGCGAGATTCTTCGCTTTGCTCAGATTAACGCTCCCTTTTCCTACCAGGCGGGCTCGTCGGCCGAGGGGCCGTACATGGCGGGAATCGGGATGTCGAGCAGGCGCAGGTACACGCTGAGCTGGCCGCGGTGGTGGATGCTGTGGTTGAGGCCCATGATGCGAATGGCCGTGGCTTTGGGGAATGCCATCAGCGTCTGCTCGCCGCGGTGGAGGCGGAAGTTTTCCGTCAGCTTTTCGTCGTCCGACTCCTGCAAAGCGGCCCGCAGGCTGGCGCTGTACTCCTCGAAACGAGCCAGCAGTTCCTCGGAACTCGTAGGCGAGGGGCCGGGCTTGGGACCGTTGGGGTCGAGGAAGTCGCGGCTGGGGTGCTGCACGAAGAGCTGCTTGAAGGCCAGCAGGTTCACGATGTGGGCCGCCAGCTTGCCGAGCTTCATGCTTTTGGGGTGGGGCTGATAGTCGGCGTGCTCGTAGGGCACCAGGGCCAGCAGCTTACGGGTGGTGGCCAGCTCGTGGTCGAGCTCGGCGAGGATGTTCTGTTGCAGCGAGGAAGTGTGCATGGGAAGTAAGCGGTTGATTTGAAAAAGTGCTTTTTATCTTCCTTTCCCTCTCCTACAGCGGTGTGCTGGTTATGGCCGAAGCGGGCGGGGGACCGGGGAATACATCGGGATCGGTGCCGGAATCTTCGCGGAGCTTGCGGCCACGCAGCTGGAGCAGGAAAATCAGGCCCAGGATGAAGAACACGATGAGGGCCAGGATGCTGTAGCGCATGTTGCCACCCATGATTTGCGAGATGCCGCCGAACACCAGCAGGCCAATCACGATGCCCACCTTTTCGGTCACGTCGAAGAAGCTGAAGTAAGCGGCCGGGTTGGCCGTGTTTTCGGGGATGATTTTGGAATAGGTGGAGCGCGAAAGGCTCTGCACCGCCCCCATCGTGAGGCCGATAACCGAGGCCAGCACGTAGAAGCTCCAGCCCGCCTGCACGAAGTAGCCGGCCACGCAGATGCACATCCAGATAAACACCGCCCAGCTCAGGGCGCGGGTATTACCGATGCGCTCGGAGAGCTTGGCGAACAGCCAGGCCCCCAGGATGCCCACAATTTGCAGCAGCAGAATGGTGATGATAAGCGCAGTGGTATCGAGCCCCAGCTCCTCGTCGCCGAAGAGGGTGGCCACGTACATCACCGTTTGCACGCCCATGTTGTAGGTGAAATAGGCCAGCAGGAAGCGCTTAAGGTTGGGCTGGCGCTTGGTTTCCTCCCACACTTTTCCCAGCTCGCGGAAGCCGTTGAGTACCCAGCCCGAATCGTTGGTGGCCCCGGCGGCGCGGCCGGGGTCGGCGGGCAGGGTGGCGAAGGGAATCTGGGCGAAACCGGCCCACCACAGGCCCGTGAGCAGGAAGCTGATGCGGGTAGCCTCGCCTACACCGAGCCCGAATAGGGGCGTACCCGACAGCGTGGGCCCCTGAATCAGCACCAGGCAGATAACGAGCAGCAACACCGAGCCGATGTAGCCCATCGAGAAGCCGCGGGCCGAGAGCGAGTCGAACTTCTCCTCCGACGAAATATCGGGCAGGTAGGAGTTGTAGAACACAATGGAGCCCGAGAAGCCCACCGTGGCCATAATAAAGATGAAGACGCCCATTGTGAACGTGCTGGCCTCGAAGAAGTACAGCCCCGCGCACGAAGCCGCCCCGAGGTAGCAGAACACCTGCAAAAACAGCTTCCGCCGGCCCGAGTAGTCGGCCAGGGCGGTGAGCAGCGGGCTGATGAGGGCAATGATGAGGAAGGCCGCCGACACTGAGTAGCTCTGGAGCGAAGTGCCCGGAATGCTCATACCCAGAAAATCGACGGGCGTTTTGCCGCTGTCGGTGCCCGTGAGGTCTTTCACGACCGAGCCCCAGTAAATGGGGAAAATGGAGCTGGTGATAACCAGCGGATACACCGAGTTGGCCCAGTCGTAGAAGGTCCACCCGCGGGTGATGCGTTTGTCGTCTTTGGGGATGGTCTGGACGCCGGGCTGAGGCGGCGAAAGGGCGGCGGTAGCGTCGCTCATAAAGGCAGGGGATTGGGCAGTGGTGCGGACAAGATAACGGGATTTCACGGTTGCGGTTGTGCCTGCTGGCCCCGGTCCGGAAATGCAGAGCCGCGCATGCGCGTCTCATTGGCCACGCCGTCGGGTTCGTTGTATACCTGGCCTTTCGCACCGTCCGGGCGTTCCGTTCAACGACTAGACGCAGATAGGCGCCTCTACACCGTCCGGTCCAGGCGTTTTGGTCAACGACGAGACGCAACTATGCGTCTCTACCCCGTCCAGGCAGGGCTCAGCTCATCGTATAGCGTCTGCACCTGCTGGCGCTCGTAGTCGGTGCTGAGGTGGACTTGCGCGCAGGCCAGCAGCAGTTCGGCCTGCTGACGGAGTACGGGCAGGCGGGTGGGGTCGCGCACCTGGCTGGCGGCCAGGGCCAGCGCGTGCAGCAGCCGGCGCAGCACGGCCGGGTTGCCGGCGCCGCTGCCGCGCACCAGGTCGAAGGCCAGGCGCACGTAATCGGCAAACGAGTACACGCGTACCAGCACCCGCAGGTGCTGGCCGTCGGAGCGCAGCACGCCGGGGAAGTCGCGCCGGGCCAGCTGGGCCGTCAGCTCGCCCAGGTAGTCGATGGCCATAACGGCGGTGGTGGTATCGTTGACGGCCGGCGAGAGGGCCTTGAGGGCAATATCAACCAGCTGCTGCACGCCGAAAGCCGCATCCTGGGTGGGGTTGCGGTGCCGGCCCAGGCCTACGAATTGCAGCAGGTCGGCGGGCCAGTCGGCCATCGGTGGGTTGGTGCGGCCCATGTCGGCGCGCACGCTTAGCAGGGGCTGGCCGGTGCCCACGAAGTCGCCGATGTGGCGCTCCAGGCGCAATACCGTGCGGTGGCGGGTGGCCCAGGCCAGCAGGCCGGCCGCATCGAGGTATTGCAGGTAGCCGGCGGCCGGGGCGGGCACGGCAAACCAACCCGTTGGCGAGGCCCCGAAGGCTTCAGCTTCAGCCAGCCGCTCAGGCTCCAGCTCCTGCCCGAAATCAAACGGAAATAGCCGCCCGATTTCCTCCTCGGTTTCGGCCATGATCTGGTGGACCAGCGTGCCGGTCTGCAACGACTCGGCCACGTGATGGATGAAGAAGATGAGCGTGGCCACCCCGCCCAGCGCCAGCAGCAGCGCCACCAGCACGGCCGTAGTGGGCACAAAGTGGGCGCTGCCCGCCCCCCGGATGGTGCCCTGCACCACCAGGCAGTACGTGAACACGCTCACGAAATAGCCCATCACGACCTGGTTGAGCGGGTCGCGCATGAAGTTGCGCAGCGCCCGGGGCGAGTACTGGTTGCTGACCTGGGCAATGGCGGCCAGTAGCAGCGAAAACGTGAGGGCGGCCACCGTGAGCATGGAGCCAGCAATGGCGTTGAGCATGCCGCCGGCCCCCGCCGCATCAATACCGAAGAGCAGCGGCAGCTCCCGGGCGCCCGTAACGCTGCTGGCCTGATCGAACTGCACCAGCCCGAAGGCGCTGCCCAGCGCGGCCAGCACCATGAGCAGCGGCACAAACCAGAGCGATTCGCGCAGGGGCTGCCAGAGCCGGCGCAGGCGGTTGAACATGGGAGGCGGGAGGTTAGAGGGCTGAAAAGCTAACGGCGTTTCCCGGCGGCGGTTGCCACGCCGGCCGGAGCGGTGCGTGCCTCGTCAGGCCCGCGGCAGGTGCGGGAAGTTGGCCCGCACCATGCCCGCATACTCGGCCGAATCCAAAGCAGCCTCTCGCCATAGCTGCCGGGCATTATCAGCTTCCGCTCTTCCCTCAGTTACAGAGAGTCTCAACTCTGTCAGAAATTCCTGTTCACGCTCTTCGAGAGGTAGCGTGAATTTGAATGCTCCTACTATACGCACGTAAAGCAAGCCTCTTAGATGGTCCAACCGGCTCTTCACCAAATCAGGACGGTCCAGGCCGAAAGCTTCGATACTGGCCTCGCCCCGCTCATTGAGGGGCTTAATAGCGTCCTTTACGAAGGTTAGGTGCGCTTCCGGATTGTCGAGCACCGGATGCAGCAACAGGGGCTGTTCCCGGGCCAGGTTATCCGTGTGCGACTGGGCGCGGGTGGTGGGGTCGCGGAGGGGAAAGTAGTTGCCCTTGTATTCCTGATTGCAAAGCTGGCAGGAGAAGAGCAGGTTGGTCCAGTCGTAGGCCAGCCAGTAGTAGCCGGGCTTTTGCAGGGGCGCTTTGGAAATTTGCTGGTAGCCGGCTTTGGGCCGGAAGTGCTCCACGTCGCCGTAGCTGGTGTCGGTAAAGATGGATTCGCAGTAGCAACACTTCTTGTGCTGGTCGAGGCGCAGCTGCTGCTTTACGCTGGCATCATTGTAAATACCGTCGTGCGACTTCAACACGGTATTATCGGGCACTTGGCAGGCGGCGGGGTCGGCGGCGTAGAGCTGCTCTAGCTGCCGCTGGTGCCGAGGGCCGCGCCGACTCAGAACCGCCGGCACGGCCGCGCTTTTTGTTACCTGAATCATCGGGGCTTAGTGCAGCAGGTCGTCGTCTTTCAGATTGCGGGCCAGGCGGGTAAGCAGGCTCTCTACCCGCCGCTCGGGCGGCGTATCGCCAATGGGTGCCTCGGCTACTTTCGCGTTTAGTTCGGCGAGCTTGGCTTCTTCAGTGGGCGTAAGCTGCTCTTTCAACAACAGCTCGTTGCGCCGCGCCAAATCCTCTTCCGTCTGTTTCGACAAGGTGCTTACATCCTCGAACAGCTCACTGTTAAGAATCTGGTCGACGCGCCAGCCGCGCACGTCTTCCACGTCCGTTACGACCACCGTCTGGTCGCCCTCGCGGCGCAGCAGCACCACATTGGCGCCCTGGTCGCCGGCGGCCTGCACTACTAGGGGGCTGTGGGCGGTGGCAATGAACTGGGTGTTTTTGAAGATGTCGCTCAGGAAATCCAGTAGCTTGCGCTGCCAGCTCGGGTGCAGGTGCAGGTCGATTTCATCAATGAGCACGATGGCCGGCTCTTCCAGCGGGTTGGGGCTATCGGGGTAGCGGATGAACAGCTTGCTGGCGAAGTCCGTCAGCCACACCACGAGAGTTTGGTAGCCCAGGCTCATATCGCGCAGCCGTACCCAGCCGTAGGGCGATTCCAGCTCCAGGAATTGCTGGTGGCCTTTGCTGGAAATCCTGATATCCGTTATATCGGGCAGTACCTGAAGCAGCACCTGCCGCACTTGTTTCAAAGCTTTGCCCGCTTGCTTGTCCTGCTTGAGGGAGCTGTATTCCATTTGCAGAAACCACTCTTCGGGATTCAGCAGGTCGGCCCGGTCGTCGAAGAGGCTTATATAGTTTTTATTCAGTTGTGACACCTCACCTAAAGTTGAATTGCCAACAGTACGACCCGCGCCGTAGCCATAACAGATTGGCTCCTGGTGATTGATGCCTGGTCTCTTTTTAAAAATTCCTCCATATCCCATTTCTCCTGGATTCGGTTGGCCCTTTGTTGTCATATTTATCTGCCTGAACTGATCCATACTAAATAACTCACCAGTTGGCATAATCACACATATATCTATACTTAGTGTAAGCCCTGTTTCTCCGCCGTGCCTAAATGGATACCATAATGTATTGGCAAGTGATATAAGCGCAGGCTTGGGTATCTTTTTATCATCAACCATTTCTTCGTCAAAAGACTTTTCCGCCACCATCCCTGCCAACGCCTTCAACACCGTCGTCTTCCCCACCCCATTATCCCCCAGAATAATTGTCCATTGCGCCGGCCTACCGTCGGGGCGGGCGAAGGAAATGGTTTGCTTGTCGCCGAAGCTGCGCACGTTTTCCAGGCTCAGGGAGAGGAAGTAGGCGGGCGGCGGCGTGTGGGGCTGGGCGGGCATGGCAACGGGGGTAACGGGGGCAGCGGCCGGCAGCGGGCCGCCCTCAAAAGTAACAGGCCCGCCGGGATGGGCGGGCCTGCGTGGCTTTTTGGCGGACATCCTAATGTCCGGGAGCGGACGTTAGCATGTCCGGCGGCGGACATCAGTATGTCCGGGCAGTTGGCTATTTAGCCTTGCGGCGGGCGGCGCGGGCGGCCGTTTCCGGGGCCACGCTGCTCACCTTGCGGAAGTTGGCCCCCTGCATGGCCTGGGCGAAGAGCTTACCGGGCCGGAACACCACCTTCACGTTGTTGATGAGCCCGGCCACAAACTCCTTTTCCGAGTCGGCCCCGTCGCTTTGCAGGCTCACCGAGAAGGAGCCGAAGTCGCCGAAGCGCACGATTTGGCCGGCGGCCAGCTCGTCGGGCACCGTCTGGAAAAAGGCTTCGAGCACGGCCATCACGTCGATGGTACTCACGGTGCTCATCTGGTTGATGCGGCCGGCAATGTCGCGCACGGTGGTTTCGCCCTGCGAGCGGGCCACGGCGTACCACCTTTTGGGGGCCTGGGCGTTGGCGGGGTTGCCGCGCTCGGCCAACGAATATTCAATGGGCATAGGGATAAGGAGTTAAGTGAGCCGGAATATAGGGGCGCGCCGCAATAAATCAAAACGCCGGGCCGGAGGCCGTCTTTGGGCTATCCGGCACGCGCTCAGGAGCGTTAGGTACTGGCTTGCCACGGCGGGATCATCCCGCGCCTTCCAGTGCTTGTTCACTATGGTGGCTTTTATCCCACTGGCTCTGTCCTGGTTGTGTCAAAAACAGCGCCACCCAGTAGTGCAGGCGCGCTTGCAGCCAGCCCCGGCCCCCGATTACAAGGCTACGCCCACTGTCCGCTCAGGGGCCCAGCGCGGGCGGTTTGGCCTCCATTCGGCCCAGGCTGAGGCGCAGGAGCCGCCTGCCTATTCGCCCCCTGCCGACGGGCCCACCGCTATGGGGAAGCTATGTGTGATTGGGGCTCGACTAGCCCCTTTGGCATCGGCGTTGCCGGCGCCCGCAGGACCCTACGCTGGCTATTTTGGATGATGCCAGTAGCCTCCAGCGTGGCCCGTGTACCGCCTGTATTCATCCAGGGCTATCCGGTTATCAATGGTCACTCGAAGTCCACTTGAAACAACCCAGGGCAACAGGCTAAGGGCTACCGGAAAATAAGATGGCAAGCAAATACATATTACCTTTTGTATATTATTGCAATATTACTATTTTTTATTCTAATAGTCATAAATAAAATGTATATTAGATACCAGTTTCAGTTTCTTTTCACCTTCTCTTACCTGCTATGAAAGCTCAACTCACCTTTTCGGGGTGGGCCTGGGGCCGCACTTTGCTGCTGGCCATGGGCTTGCCTCTTCTGATAGCCGCCTGCGACAAGGACGACTCCGATAAACCTCAACCCACCGTTGCCTACGGACCTACGGTAAAAATTGGAGACGGCTCCGGCCGCAGCTTCGTGGCCGCCGACGCGCAGCAACAGCCCACCGAAATCGGTGTAGCCATCAGCGAAAGCGCCCTTACGGGCCTGCCCGCCATGCCGGCCATGGGCACGATGTACGACATGGCCCTGCCGGACGGCAAGGCGACCAGCCAGTTGCCCTTCGACCATATCTCCTTCGACTGGAACCCCAATGGCCACGAGCCGGCCGGCATCTATACCGTGCCTCATTTCGACGCGCATTTCTACATGCAGCCAATGGCCATCCAGCATGCTATCACGCTCGACGACCCCAAGGGGGACATTTTCCCGGCCGCCGACAAGCTGCCGGCCGGCTACATTACGCCCCCCAACGTGGCGCCGGGCCGCACCGTGCCCATGATGGGCCGGCATTGGCTTGACCCCAGCGGCCCCGAATACCAGCCCGGCGGCAGCTTCGGCCACACCTTTGTTTATGGCACCTACGATGGGCACGTTACCTTCTTGGAGCCCATGTTTACCAAGGCCATGCTGGCACCCGGGCTAAGCATGGAAAAGGAAATCAAGCAGCCGGCCGTCTACGAAATCACCGGCAAGTACTTCCCCACCCTATACACTATCCGCCATGACGCCGCTCAGCATGAGTACGTTATCTCATTGAAAGCAATGGCCATGCGGTAAACTACTGCTGCATTTCCGGTGCCGGCCGATAAGCGGTCAGCTACCGGGCCGTGGGCATAGTCGGCTCCTCTGCCGAGCCGTTTCCCGCCAGCAAAGCCGCGTACTGCGCCTCCGTATCCACGTCCACGGCCCCGGCCGGGAAGGGCACGGTGGCAACCAGCGCCGGGTGCTGCCGGAGCAGGGCGGCGGCCCCGGCCGCATCAGGCAGCTGCCGCAGCAGCGGCAGGGCTTCTGCCCCAAACAGCACCGGCACGCCCCGCACGTCGCCGTACTGGCTGGCCACGATGGGCCGGCCGGTGGCGGCGTGCGTTTCGGCCAGCCGCCCCAGCAGCGCGGGCGTTACGTGGGGCTGGTCGCAGAGCAGCACGATTACTTCCGCCCAGGCGGCGCACAGGCTTTCGAGCAGGCGCAGGCCGAATTTAAGGGAAGCGCCCATACCGGCGGCCCAATTGGGGCAGCGCTGCACCACCAGCGGCAGGCCGGCCAGCTCGGGCAGTAGCGCCGCGTGCTGGGCGCCGGTTACCACCACTACCGGCGCGCCGGCGGCGGCGGCCACAGCCGTTTCGGCGGCCCGGCGCAGCAGCGTCCGGCCCTGATACAGCAGCAGTTGCTTGGGCCGCCCCAGGCGCGAGGAGGCGCCGGCGGCCAGGAGCAGGATAGCAGGCATGTAGTGGATTTAGTGCGGTGTAGAGACGCATAGCTGCGTCTCGTCGTTGAACGATACCGTCTACCTCATGTGGCAGACAGGGTTGACTGGCACGTACGGGACCGTGCGATGGTACCGTTCAACGACGAGACGCAACTATGCGTCTCTACAGCTCGCAGGTAGCCTCTACCCTGCCCTCGGGCACCAGCGGGGCGTTGGCGTGCAAGGTGGGGTGAATAGGATGCGGCGAGTCGCGCAGGAAGCCGGCGGGGCGGGCGGTGAGCACGGCCTGGATTTCGGCCACGATGGACAGGGCAATTTCCTCGGGCGTTTCGGCGCCCAGGTTCAGGCCGATGGGGCTGTGCAGGCGGCTGTGCAGCTGCTGAGCGGCGTCGGGCACGTCCTTTACCAGGTCCTGGAGCAGGCGCTCGTACTTCTTGCGCGGACCCAGCAGGCCGATGTAGGGCGTGGTGGTGTCGGGCAGCAGATGGCGCAGCACCGCCAGGTCGTAGTAGTAGTTGTGGGTCATCAGCAGCGCGAAGCTGCCGTCGTGGGGCTGGGCGGCTACCTTTTCCAGGGGCAGCACCCGCGTGGCGTGGGCCTCGGGGAAGCGGGCGGGCTGCACCTGGGCCGGCCGGCCATCTACCACCGTTACGCGCCAGCCCAGGCCGGCGGCCAGGCGCACCAGTGGCTGCACGTCGTTGCCGGCCCCGTACACCGTCAGGCGCACGGGTGGGCGCAGGATTTCCAGACTTACGCGCACGGCCCCCGAGCCGGCCGGGTAGTGGCGGGTGGCGGGGCGGCCGGCGGCCAGCGCGGCGCGGGCATCGGCCAGCAGGGGTTGGTAAAGGCTGGCGGTGGCGGGCAGGGTGCTTTCCACGGTGCCATCGTCCAGCAACAGCAGCCGCTGGCCTGCCTGCACCTCGTCTTCGGCAGCCCCCCCGGCCCCCACCCCGGCAAACACGGTGGCCACTACGGCCGGCGCGTGGGCGGTGGCGTCGGCCCAGCGGCGCAGCAGCTCCAGCGGGTTGTCGGGGTCGGTAAAGTCGAGGGGTTCCAGCAAAATCTGCACAATGCCCTGGCAGCCCAGCGCGGCCCCAAATTGCAGGTCGTCGTCGGGGTCGGTCGAGTCGTAGGTGACCAGCGCGGGGCAGCCCTGGCGGATGGTGCGCCGGGCCCGGCGGCGGGCGTCGCCTTCGAGGCAGCCGCCACTGATGGCTCCGGTCAACTGGCCCTCATCGGTCACCAGCATGCGGGCGCCGGGCCGGCGGTAGGCCGAGCCGGCCACATCGACCACCGAGGCCAGCGCGCAGGCCCGCCCCGCGGCGCGGTGCTGGTCGTAGGCATGGAGCAGGCGTTCGAGTTCAGTCATGGTTTTTTTTAAGCTGTTGGCTGAGAGCTATTAGCTGATAGCTTTTCGTTCTATGTTTTATTGGCAGTCGGCAGAACGTCATGCTGAGCTTGCCGAAGCATCTCTACCGCTTCGTTGCAATAGTGATTCAACGAAGCGGTAGAGATGCTTCGGCTTCGCTGCGCTCCGCTCAGCATGACGTTCTTTAGCTAACAGCTCTCAGCTAACAGCTAAATGATTACGCCGGCAGCCGTAGCGCCTCCAGCATCTTGTCGGGCGTCATGGGCAGGCTGCGCATGCGGCGGCCGGTGGCGTTGAATACGGCGTTGGCCACGGCCGCGGCTACGCCCACCATGCCCAGCTCGCCGATACCTTTTACCCCCAGCAGGTTGATGTAGGGGTCCTTTTCGGGCACGAACTCAATCTGGATATCCGGGATGTCGGCGTTGACGGGGACGTGGTAGCTGGCCAGGTCGGAGTTGGTGTAGCGGGCGTAGTTGGGGTCGCGGAAGGTTTCCTCCATCAGCGCCGAGCCGATGCCGTAGATGGCCCCGCCGCTCATCTGGCTGCTGGCGGTTTTCCGGTTGAGAATGGTGCCCGCGCCGTGCACGCCCACCCAGCGCGTCACGCGAATTGTGCCCAGGTCGGGGTCGACTTCCACCTCGCAGAAGTGGGCCCCGAACGAGTGCATGGAGTGGCCGCTCGCCTTCTTTTCCTTGTCGTCGCTGTTCTCGTTGGCCTCGATGGGGCTGAACTTCTGCGTCTCGTAGCCCGCGCCGTACTTGCCGGTGCCGCTGCCCTCAATGTCGGGCTGGCCGCTGCGGCCCAGGGCGGCCACCAGCGTTTCGCCCTTCTGAGGGTTTTTGACGAGAAACATGCGGCCCAGCTCCACCTTCACATCGGCCGGCCTGGCCTTGTAGAGCGGCGACTTCTTGTCGGCCACCGCCATCTTCACCACCTTCTCCCAAACGTCCTGGGCGGCGGCCATAATGGACGAGGCCACCGTGCCGGCCGCCACCGAGCCGCCCGAGCCGGGGGCCGTGGGCAGGCGGGTGTCGCCCAGCTCGAAGCGGATTTTATCGGGCGGCAAACCCAGCGCGTCGGCCGAAACCTGCGTCATCACGGTGTAGGTGCCGGTGCCCAGGTCGGTAGCGCCGGCTTCTACTACGGCGTGGCCGTCGGCGAACAGGCGCACGCGGGCCGTGCCCTGCGAGCTGTGCACGGGGTAGGTGGCCGTGGCCATGCCGTGGCCCACCAGCATCCGGCCCCGGCGGTTCTGGCCGGGCTGGGGGTTGCGCTTGTCCCAGCCAAACAGCTCGGCGCCGCGCTTGTAGCACTGCTTGAGGCTTTTGCTGCTCCAAGGCTTGCCGTTGCTGTGGTCGTGCTCGGCGTAGTTGCGCAACCGGATTTCGATAGGGTCAATGCCGAGCTGGTTCGCCAAATCGTCCATCGACGACTCCAGCGCGAACGAGCCGGGGGCCTCGCCGGGGGCGCGCATCCACACCGACGTCATCACGTTGGCGCGGGCCAGCTCGTACACCGTCGAGTAGTTGGGGCAGGCGTAGAGCATGTCAATCACCTTGCCGTTCGACTCGGTGTAGTTGTCCCAGGGCGAGGTAGTGGCCTTTTTGGTGTGCACCAACGATACCAGCTTGCCCTCGGCGGTGGCGCCCATGCGCAGGGTCTGCTCCTGGTCTTCGCGGTGGCCGACGCCGGTAAACATCTGCTGGCGCGTGAGGGCCAGCTTCACCGGCCGGTTCACGGCCCGGGCGGCCAGCACCGTGAGAATGGTGTGGGGCCAGAACGAGCCCTTGCAGCCGAAACCGCCGCCGATGTACTTGGTTACTACCCGCACCTGCTCGCGGGGCATGCCCAGCAGCTCGGCCAGGTTGCCCTGGTGCATGGTTACGTTCTGACTCGATTCGTACACCGTCAGCTTGTCGGCGCCCTCCCACACGGCCAGCGTGGCGGCGGGCTCCATGGGGTTATGGTGATTGATGGCGTGCACGTAGGTAGCCTCGTGCTTGATGGCGGCCCCGTCGTAGGCCTGCTGGGGGTTGCCGCGCACCACGTGGCCATCGGCCTTGCCCTGCTGAATCTTCTGGGGGTCGAACAGCTCGGCTTTGGGGTCGAGGTAGGAGTCGATGGGCGCGTCGGCCTGGTAGGTTACCTTGATGAGGGCCGCCGCCTGGGTGGCCGCCTCCAGGGTTTCGGCCACTACCAGCGCCACCGGCTGACCGGCGTACTGAATCTGGTCGTCCTGCATGGGCAGGTAGCTCTGGGCGGCGCGCCACTTCTCAATCTGCTTGGGCGTTTTGGCCGGCTTGGGCAGGTTTTGGTGGGTGAAAATGCCCAGAATGCCCGGCTCCTGGCTTGCTTTTGACGTGTCGATGCTGGCAATGCGGCCCTTGGCGATGGTGCTGGTTTTGAGCACCCCGTGCACCGTGCCGGGCACACTTATTTCGGCCGAGTAGCGGGCCGCGCCGGTTACCTTGGCCGGCCCGTCCACGCGGTCGAGCGGTTTACCGACGACGTTGGTGGGGGCGTTTTCTTTATCCTGGATTTCCATATCAGTTCAGATTTGTTTCCCGCAGAGAAGCGCGGAGGGTGTCGCAGAGGTTCGCAGAGAACGACCTCCGCGAACCTCTGCGGAAATCTCTGCGCGCCTCTGCGGGAAAGCTATTAGGGCAATCAGGCAGCGGCTACCTCACTCAGGGCCCGCACCAGCGTATTCTGCGCCATTTCTACTTTGAAAGTGTTGTGCTCGCGCGGTTTGGCCCCGCGCAGCGCCACCTCGGCGGCGGCCCGGAACGTGGCCTCGGTGGCCGGCTTGCCCACCAACATCTTCTCGGCCTCGAAGCAGCGCCAGGGCTGGGCCCCTACGCCCCCCAGTGCTACGCGGGCCCCTTTCACCACTCCGCCCTGCACCTCCAGCCCCACCGCCGCCGATACCAGCGCGTAGGCGTAGGAGGCCCGGTCGCGCACCTTCAGGTACTTCGACTTGCGGGCCATTTCGGTCTGCGGAATCGTGACGGCTACAATCAGCTCGTCGGCCTCCAGCACGGTTTCGCGCTGGGGTGTGGTGCCGGGCAGCAGGTAGAACTTGGTGAGCGGCACCTGCCGCTGCTTGCCCTTGGCGTTTTCCAGCGTCAGCACCGCGTCCAGCGCAATCAGGGCCACGGCCAGGTCGCCGGGGTAGCTGGTGGCGATGCAGGCGTCGCTGGTGCCCAGGATGGCCAGATTGCGGTTGTCGCCCTCCAGGGCCGGGCAGCCGCTGCCGGGCTCGCGCTTGTTGCACGGAAAGGCCGTATCGCGGAAGTAGCCGCAGCGGGTGCGCTGCAGCACGTTGCCCCCGATGCTAGCCATGTTGCGCAGCTGGGCCGAGGCCGCCAGCAGCAGCGACTCCGACACCATAGCAAACTGCTGCACCACCAGCGGGTGCGCCCCCACGTCGCTCATGCGCTCCAGCGCCCCGATGCGCAACCCGTCCTTGGTCATCGCTATGCCCCGGAAAGGCAGCAGGTTCACGTCAATCAGCTGGCCGTGGTTTTCCACATTGAGCTTCATCAAATCGAGCAGCGTGGTGCCGCCGGCAATAAAGGCCGCCGACTTATCGTCGCGCTTGGCCGCCGTGGCGTCCTTGGCTTTATCGGCCTGGGTATAGGAGAAGTTATTCATGGCAGAGGGTGGGCTTGGGAAGAACGTCATGCAGAGCGGAGCGAAGCATCTCGCGTGCTGACATTGGGTTACTTAATCGACGTCAGCACGCGAGATGCTTCGCTCCGCTCTGCATGACGTTTCTTTTGTTTGTTCCTTTCACTTCTCAACCCCATCACCCCATCTTGCCTTTCGCCTCCAGAATGGCAGCCGTGATGTTGGGGTAGGCGCTGCAACGGCAGAGGTTGCCGCTCATCCACTCGCGCACCTCGGCTTCGGAGCCGGCGTGGCCCTCCTGCACGCAGGCAATGCCCGAAAGTATCTGGCCCGGCGTGCAGTAGCCGCACTGGAAACCGTCGTGCTTGAGGAAAGCGGCCTGCATAGGATGCAGCTCACCCCCTTCCTTGGCCAGGCCTTCGATGGTGGTAATTTCCTTGCCCTGGCTCATCACGGCCAGCGTGAGGCAGCTGTTCACGCGGCGGCCGTCTACGAGCACCGTGCAGGCGCCGCACTGGCCATGGTCGCAGCCTTTCTTGGAGCCCGTCAGGTCGAGGTATTCGCGCAGGGCGTCGAGCAGCGTTACGCGGGGCTCGGCCCGGATGCTGCGCACGGTGCCGTTTACTTTCAGGCTGATGGTGGACACGCCTGCTACTTTTTTAGAAAGGGCCGTCAGGCGCTCGGCCTGGGCCAGAAAGGGCGGCGCCAGGGCCAGGCCCAGCATGCCGCCGGCCTGCTTCATGAAGGTGCGGCGCGAGCCGTCGGGGTTGCGGGGGGCGGGGGTAGAAGGCTGGGACATATAGCTGAAATGGAATGCGTAGGGGCCGCCGGGCGGGTATTACCGGCATACGCAGCCGGCGGCGGCGCGTTATGGGCGGCGGCAATTAAGTTGGTAAAACCGGGCTTCAGCCGGGATGTTGCCACCGTTGAGCCTGCCCCCGTCCGAGGGCTGGCTTACGGTTGCGCTTTCGCGCCGTTCAATAGCCGGCCATTTCACGCGGTCGGGTTCAGCCGCTAATGGCTTATTATGCTATTTTGCCGCATGCTTCATTACTGCCTTTCTACTTTCTGCTTGCAGACTGATGCCGAGCTGGACCTGTTGCGGGTGGGCTACCGGATGGTGGCCGAATCGGAACTGCGCCGCCACGAGGTAACGGCCCTGCTGGCGCTGGCCCATAAGCACGCCATCCGCCACCTGCTGATTGATATGCGCACTGTGCCGCTACTGTCGGTGTACGATGAGCTGTGGCTGGTCACCAACTTTATGCCCGACCTCGTGACTCTGCCCCTGGAGCGCCTGGTGCTCATCGTCGCCAGCCACCAGACTTACCACCAGCTCACCGTCGATTCCCTGCACGACCTGGTGAAGGCCGATATCCGCTTCGACGCCCAGTACTTCGACGACCCCCAAACGGCCCTGCAGTGGCTCACCGACGACTCGCCCCGGGTGCCCGAACTGCTGGCCGAATGGGCCAACCGGCCCGACCCGAGCAGCTTGCAGCCACCTGCCGCCGCCAGCACCTCACCCCTGCCCTTGCTCTACAGCCCCGGCTAACCGGTCCCGCAGCGCAGGCACGCCGGCCCCGGCCCTCTGCGCTGCGGGCTTTCCAGCGGCGAGTGCCGGCATTGAGGCAGCGTAAGCAGAAGCCGGCCCGGTGGTGCGGCGGCACAGAGCGGGGAGGCAGATAAGCAGGAAACCCGCAATTTTGCCTTCTGCCTGATGTTGCACCCTACCCATTGTATTATGAAAGAGTTGCTGCTGGCCAGTGTGCCGTTTCGCTTCGATGGCCGGCTGTGGCTGCAGGGCCCCGACGACCGGTTTATGGGCATCGGACGCCTGCAGCTGTTGGAGCATATTGCGGTGCTGGGTTCCATTTCGCAGGCGGCCCGGGCCATGAACATGTCGTATAAACGGGCCTGGGACCTGGTTTCGTCCATGAACGCGCAGGTGCGCACGCCGCTGGTACAAACCCAAACGGGCGGCCGGCGCGGCGGCGGCGCCGGGCTCACCCCGGCCGGCGAGCAGGTCGTGGCCGAGTTCCGGGCCATGCACGACCGGTTCGCGGCTTTCCTGGCCGCCGAAACCGCCCGGCTGTATTCCTGAAGCAACGAAAAAAAAGGCAAGCGTAAGTCGGGACCGTCGTTATATTTGTTCGGATATAACCGTTTGCCGCATGCCGAAATTCTTCCCTGCCCGGTGGGGCTTCCCGTTGCTGATGGCCGGCTGGCTGACACTCTGGAGCGGCAGCGCGTTGTCGGCGCGGGGGCAGGCCCGCCCCGCCGCCACCCCGACCGCCACCAAAGCCACGCGGCCCGGCCTCACTACCCTGCGCATCGGGGGCCTGGTGGCCACGCCCCGCACGCTTACCGCCGCCGAACTGGCCGCCCTGCCCCGCCGCGAGCAGGCCCTTACCGACCAGGAAGGCCGCCGGCGCGTGTACCGGGGCGTAGCGCTGGCCGATGTGCTGGCCCTGGCCGGGGCACCGGCCGGCGCCAGCATCCACGGGCCGGTACTGGCCCAGGCCGTGCTGGCCACCGGCGCCGACGGCTACCAGGCCGTGTTTGCCCTGCCCGAAATCGACCCCGCCTTTGCCACCCAACCCATTCTGCTGGCCGACCAGCTCGACGGGCAGCCGCTGCCGGCCAAAAATGGCCCCTATCAGCTTGTTGTGCCCCTGGAAAAGCGACCTACCCGCTGGGTGCGCCAGCTCACGGATCTGCGCGTAGTCAACGTTCAATAACTGGTGGCTGCGCTGATGAAACAGACCTTACGCTTTGTTGCCCGGGCAACGGCCGGTTTGGCTTCGCTGGCCCTGGCCCACGCGGCCGCGGCCCAGGCCCCCGCCCGCCGCCCGAGCCCGGCAGATACCGTGCGCAGCACCCTCAGCGAGGTAGTGGTGGCGGCCTCGCGGGTGGAGGAGAGCTTTCTGCAGTCGCCGGTGACAGTGGAGAAGCTCAATGCCCGCGCCCTGCGGCTCACGCCCGCGCCCTCGTTTTTCGACGCCATTGAGCACCTGAAAGGCGTGCAGGTTATTTCGCCCAGCCTGGGCTTTAAGGTCATCAACGCCCGGGGCTTCACCAACACCACCAACGTGCGCTTTGCCCAGCTCGTCGACGGCGTAGACAACCAGGCGCCGCACATTGGCGGGCCCATCGGCAACGTGCTTGGGCCCAGCGACCTGGATATCCGGAGTGTGGAAGTGGTGCCCGGCACGGCGGCGGCCCTCTACGGGCTCAACGCCATCAACGGGCTGGCCAATTTCCAGACCCGAAACCCCTTTAGTTTTCAGGGACTGAGCGTGCGCCAGCAAACCGGCCTCAACCACCTGCGCGACCCCAGCGTGCGCACCCTGGGGCTGGGCAGCTCGCCGGAAAACCTGTATTCGGAAACCAGCCTGCGCTACGCCCAGGTACTGGTGCCCGAGAAGCTGGCCTTTAAAGTGAACGGCACCTACCTGCGCGCCGCCGACTGGGTGGCCAACGACCAGACCGACCTGTTTGCCAACGGCAACGCCACCACCGGCCTGTTGGGGGCCGATAACCCGGCCCGCGACCCGGTCAACAGCTACGGCAACGAATCGTCGGACCGCAGCACGCTCACGCTGGGCGGCCGGCAGTACGTGGTAGCCCGCACCGGCTACGACGAGCGCGATTTGGTGGACTACACCATCAAAAGCCTGAAGGCCGATGCGGCGCTGCACTACCGCTTCCGGCCCGGCGTGGAGCTGGCCTACACCTACCGGGTGGCCGGCTTCGACAACGTGTACCAACGCTCGAACCGTTTCCGCCTGCAGAACTACCGCCTGCAGCAGCACGCCCTGACGCTGACCACGCCCGTAGTGCAGGCCCGCGCCTACGCCACGCTGGAAAACACCGGCCGCAGCTACAACCTGCGCTCGATGGGTGAGAACCTGGACCGCAGCTTCAGGCCCGATGCCGCCTGGAACGCCCTGTACACCACGGCCTGGAATGCGGCCACCGCGGCGGGCCAGACGGTGGCCCAGGCCCACACCAGCGCCCGCACCGCAGCCGATGCCGGCCGCCTGCAGCCCGGCACCCCGGCCTATTACCAACGGCTGGGCGAGCTGCAGAACATCAATAACTGGGACCAGGGCGCGGCCCTGCGCGTGCAGGCCGACCTGCTGCACGCTGAGGCCCAGGTGAACCTGGCCGAGGCCTGGCGCCGGCGGGGCGGGGCGCTGCCGGCCAACCTGGATGTGCTGGCCGGGGCCGACCACCGCACCTACGTGGTGGTACCCGACGGCAACTACTTCATCAACCCGCGGCCGGGCCAGGACCCGCTCCGCGACAACCTTACATATGCCAAAACGGGGGGCTTTGTGCAGGCCGGCGGGCGTTTGCTGGCGGACCGGCTGCGGCTGACGGCCACACTGCGGGCAGACAAAAACGACTATTTCGACCTCAAGTTCAACCCGCGCTTCACGGCCGTTTTCTCGCTCACCCAGCAGCAGAACTTCCGCCTGAGCTACCAGAGCGGTTACCGCTTCCCGAGCTTGTTTGAGGGTTTTTCCAACGTCAACAGCGGCCAGGTTAAGCGCATCGGGGGCCTGCGGGTGATGTCGGACGGGGTGTTTGAGAACAGCTACCTGCGCACCAGCATCGACGCGTTCAACACGGCCGTGACGGCCGCCATCAACGCCAACACCTCCGCCCAGCCCGCGGCCCAGAAGCGCCAGCAGGCCATTGCCGAAAACCAGGGCCGCCTGCTGAAAAACCCCTACACCTACCTCCGGCCGGAGCAGATTCGCTCGCTCGAAGCCGGCTACAAAGCGGCGCTGCTGCCCCAGGGCCGGCTGCTGCTCGACGTGGACTTCTACTACAACTCCTACCGCGACTTTATTGCCCAGGTGGAGGCCTACGTGCCCATAAAGGCCGGTGGCGAACCCCTGGGACCGGCCGACCTGAACACCGTGGCCACGACGCTTAACGCCCGCGCCGGCCAGGCCCGCTACCGCCTCTGGACCAACTCCCAGAGCCGGGTGACCAACTACGGAGGCTCGGCCGGGGTGCGCTACGAGGTGGGCCGCGGCTACCTGCTGGGGGCCAACACCACCTACACCCGCCTGCGCCGCACCGAAAACGGCGACGGGCTCGAAGACGGCTTCAACACTCCGCGCTGGGCCTATAACCTGAGCGTGGCCAATGAAAACGTAGTGGAGAATTTTGGCTTCGGCCTCAACTACCGCCACCAGGACCCCTACTTCTCGCAGACGTTTCTGGTAGTGGGCACCGTGCCGGCCTATGGCACCCTCGATGCCCAGCTGAGCTACCACGTTGTGGCCGCACAGGTGCGTTTGAAACTGGGCGCCAGCAACGTGCTCAACCACTACTACACCTCGTACCTGGGCGGCCCGAGCGTGGGCGGCCTGTACTACCTGACCCTGACGTACGGGCTGTGAGCCGGCCCGCCGGCAAGCGGCCGGCGGCAGTTTTACCAACCAGTTAGGCCCCCGCCCCAACGGCACGGGCGCCGGGCCGCTGCGGCTGATTTTCCGGCCAGGGGGCCGCTAACGCCGCCCGGGGCTGGTTTTGGCTGGCTACCGTTGCCCACAACCCCGGCCACACTATCTGCGTAACTTATTACCCGTTAATCTTTTACCAAACGACATTCATATGCGCAACCAGCCTTTTTTCTCCGTTCTGCTCGCCGGCCTGCTCACGCTGGGCCTGAGCACAGCCGCTTCGGCCCAGACCGGCACCCCCACCGGCGCGCCACTCACCCAGAAAGCCAACGGCAACCTGCTCCAGATGTCGAAGCTCTCTGCCAACCACACCACCCTGATGAAGGCAGTGTCGGCGGCCGGGCTCGATGAGCAGGCCCGCGGCGCTACCAAGTACACGGTATTTGCGCCCACCAACGCCGCCTTCGATAAGCTGCCCGCCGGCAAACTCGATGAGTTGCTAAAGCCCGCCAACAAAAGCCAGCTGGCCCTGCTGCTGGCCTACCACGTAGTGCCCGGCTCCTACCTGGCCGCCAACCTCAAAGACGGCGAGCAGCTGACAACTGTGCAGGGCGAAACCCTCACCGTTATGCGCCAGGGCGGCACCCTTATGATCAAGGATTCCAAAGGCAGCACGGCCACCGTCATCAACACCGACATCGTGGCTGAAAACGGCATTATTCAGTCCATCGACACCGTGCTGATGCCGACCAGCCTGACGGCCCCGGCCAAAAAGTAAGCCGACTTACGGTTGTTCGGACGCCCCCGTCTGGCTCGTTGCAGAGCCGGGCGGGGGCGTTGTATGTCAACTGCTCCGGTTTCTACCTCCGTGACCTGTGCCGAATCGGCAGGCTGCTGTAAGCCAGCCGCCGGGGTAGGGCTGCCAACTCCGGCTGGCTTCATCAAAATTATTTTGAGCCACTCCGGGCACCTATCCTTTCAACTCATGTACCTCAAGCCAGTGGTGGTTAGGCGGCAAGCATAAGCATTTCTATACTATATAATTATACAGATAATTATTTTAACTATTAGATAAAATGTATTATATTCCCTAACTCAAATATTTTCTCTTCCACCATAGTCCCCTGGTTATGAACGACCCCGCCTTCTCCCCGACTCCTGCCCTGGGTGGTAGTAGCGGCGAAATTCAGGAAATATTCTTCTCATCGGCCACTTGGAAGCAGGGCGTTGAATACTATACTAAATTAACAGGATTAACTCCTAATCCAGCCGGACCGCCCACGGCGATATTTAAGTCGAAGGAATACGAGATTTGGGTTACGCAAACCGATGACAGCTCTATGCTTGCCAAACAATCGGCGGGCAAAGTCCCGTTCATTGCCCTACCCACTGACCAAGCCGTAGCTGGCGCCATAAAGTTAGCGCAGAACCTGGGAGCCAAAGAAGTCATACCGGCCATTATGCTGGATGTGTATCCTGTGATGAGGCTACCTCTGCGACGAGTACTCACTCTGGGTATGGTCCGTTTTATGGTGGGCGCCCAGTTAACCGCGGAAGACACAACCGTGGGGGTTATTCATAACCCCAACTGGTAGGCCGACCGGCGGGCAGCCCCGCCACCTATGCCCCGGGTGATAATGGGTAGCCGGCAGAATTCGTTTTCCAGGGGCTTCGGGGCCCGCAAATTGCCAGGCCCGCCGTTCTGAATCCCCGAGCCCACACTTATGAGAAGCCTCCTGCTTGTGCTGCTGCTGAGCCTGCTCGCAACAGCACTGCCCGCGTTCAGCCAGCTGGCGGGCCCCGACAGCCTGCGGCAACTGCTACGCACCCAGCGCCGGCCCGATACGCTGCGGCTGCAGCGGCTACAGGCGCTGGCCCAGTTCCTGAAAACCACCGATGCCCCGCAGGCCATCCAGGTAAGCCACGAGGCCCTGCAGCTGGCGCGCGCCCTAGCCGACTCGGTGGGCCAGGGCGAGGCCCTGCTGGCGCTTAGCAACCTGTACCGGCGCCAGAACCAGTTTACGGTTGCCCACCGCTACGCCCGGCAGGGACAGGCGCTTTTTGCCCGGCTCCGGCACAACCAGGGCGAGAGCCGGGCCTGGCTTGAGCTAAGCACGCTGGCCATGGTGCAGACCAGCCCGATTGAGGCGCTGGCGGCCGCACTGCGGGGCCTGCCCCTGGCCGAGCGCGCCCACGACCTGCAGACCCAGAACCGCCTCAAGCTGGTAATCGGCACCACGTACTTCCAGACCGGCAACTACGACGAAGCCCTGCCGGCCCTTAAAGCGACGCTGCGCATTGGCCGCCAGCTCGGCGACCACCAGATGGTGCTGACTGCCCTGAGCACGCTCGGCGACTCGTACCAGATGCTGAATGACTGGCCCCGGGCGCTGCGCTGCTACCAGCAGGGCCTGCGCCTAAACCAGCAGCAGGGCGACCAGCAGGGCGAGGCCGGCTCTGAAATCAGCTTGGCCGAAGTGTACAGCCGGCTGGGCAACTCGGTGGAAGCGCTGGCCCACGGCCAGCGGGCCCGCGAGCTGGTGCGCACCCACCACGATGGCTACAACCTGTCGGCGCTGCAGCTGGCCCTGGCCCGCGCCTACCAGCTGGAGCAAAAGCCCGACAGCACACTGGCGCTGGCCCATTCGGCCCTGGCGCTCAGCCAGCAGAGCAACAGCAACGGCATTAGCCGTGGGGCGGCTCGGCTGCTGGCCGAAACCTATGCCAGCCAGCGCAAATTCGGGCGGGCCTACCACTTCCGGACGTTGCAGATGGCCTACGACGATACGCTGTCGGGGGAGGATACGCAGCGCCGCACCAGCGCCCTGCGCTACGGCTACGAGCTCGACAAGCGGCGCAACCAGATTGTGCTGCTCACCCGAACCCGCCAGCTGCAAACCCAGAAAGCCGAGCGCCAGCGGCAGGGCCTGCACGCTCTGCTGGTGGGCCTGGGGGGCGTGCTGCTGCTGGCCGCGCTGCTGCTGCGCAACATCTACCTCAAACAAGCCAGCAACCGCCGCCTGAAGGAAAAAAACCAGCAGATTGCCGCCCAGCGCGACCACCTCGACCAGACCCTGACCGAGCTGCAGGCCACCCAGGCCCAGCTGGTACAGCACGAAAAGCTGGCCTCGCTGGGCGAGCTGACGGCGGGCGTGGCCCACGAGATGCAGAACCCGCTCAACTTCATCAACAACTTTTCCGACCTGAGTATGGAGCTGCTCGACGAGCTGGCCGCCGAGCTGGAAAAGGAGCCGCTCTCGGCCGCCGGGCGGGCCCTGAGTGCGGAGTTGTTGGCCGAGCTGCGCGAAGATCAGGTGCGCATCAATCAGCACGGCCACCGCGCCGCCCGCATTGTACGAAGCATGCTGGAGCACTCGCGCGCCAGCAGCGGCCAGGCTCAGGAGACCGACCTCAACAACCTGGTCGAGGAATGCCTGCACCGGGCCTACCAGAGCTGGCTGACCGAGCATCCGGGCTTCAGCGCGCAGTTTACCCTGCATCTGTCGCCGCACCTGCCCCGGCTGCGGGTGGTGCCCCAGGATGTGTGCCGGGTGCTGCTTAACCTGCTGGCCAACGTATTTTATGCCCTCCACGAAAAGCAGCAGCAGCGGGGGCCCGCTTTCCAGCCCGAAGTATGCCTGCGCACCCAGCAAACGGCCACCGCCGTGCGCATAACCGTGCGCGACAACGGCACGGGCATGAGCGCGGCCGTGCGCAAGCACGTGTTCGAGCCCTTCTTCACCACCAAGCCCACCGGCGAAGGCACCGGCCTGGGCCTCTCGCTGAGCTATGATATCGTGACCAAGGGCCACCGCGGCACCCTTAGCGTGGAAAGCCAGGAAGGCGAATACACCGAGTTCGTGGTGAGCCTGCCGCTCACGCTGGCGCATCCGGCCGAGCTGCTGCCCCCGCCGCAACCAGTAGCCACCGCGGCCTAAGGCGGCTGGCTATGGCCAGCTCGATGTGAAGGCGCTCAGCTACGTGGCCAACGGTCAGCTAAAGTGGACCCAGTTGCTGGGTTTGGCAGCCAACGGCACCGTACGCCTGCTCGATGGCTTAGGCCGGCTCGGACGCACCGCCGTCCTGGCCCCCAATGCGTGGTTTTCAGCACAAGGACTGGCTCCTGTCTGTATGTGGTGCGGGCGGTTAATGGGCTGGGCTAGCCCTATGCCGACCGCTTGGTGGTGGAGCAAGGTGCCCTAGCCCACGCTTTCTAAAAACAAAAACCCCGTTTCTAAGGCAGAAACGGGGTTTTATGCAGAGAGGATGGGATTCGAACCCACGATGAGCTTGCACCCATACACACTTTCCAGGCGTGCTCCTTCAACCACTCGGACACCTCTCTGGGTGATGTGGTTCGGTGGCGCAAAATAACACCCGATTTTCCGGAAACACAAGCCCCGGCCGCTTTAGCTGGCCAGATAGAGTCGCCAGAACGATGTAGCGGCGCGTATTCGCGTCTCGTGGTTGCTGATGTTGGCTGTTGCCTACCGCCGTTCAACGACGAGATGCGAATACGTGCCGCTGCACCGCTGCTGCTGCTGCTGCTTCCCCCCCGCTGCCGTTCAACGACGGGACGCACACATGCGCCGTTACAGCGGCGTTATTTCGCCCCGCAGGTTCTGGGCCAGCAGGCGGCGGGCCGGGGCCGGCTCGGACTCCAGCCCCAGCACGAACATAAGCTTGGTAATGGCGGCCTCCACCGTAATATCGTCGCCGCCCACAATGCCCAGCTCCGAGAGGTAGGCGCTGGTTTCGTAGCGGCCCTGGAGCACCCGGCCCTCCTCGCACTGGCTGACGTTGAGCAGCAGCACGCCCCGCTCGGAGGCTTCGCGCAGGCACCGCAGGAACCAGGGCGCGGTGGGCGCGTTGCCCGAGCCGTAGGTTTCGAGCACGCAGCCGCGCAAATCGTCGAGCTCCAGTTGGGCCCGCAGCACCCGCTCGCTCAGGCCCGGAAACAGCCGGATCAGGGCCACCCGCTCATCAAGCCGCTGGTGGGCGCGCAGCGGGCCGGCGGGCAGCGGCCGGATTTGCCGGTCGTGGAACACCAGCTCGATGCCGGCCTGGGCCAGGGGCGGATAGTTTTCGCTGCGGAAGGCGTCGTACTGCTGGCTCTCCACCTTTTTGGCCCGGTTGCCCCGAATCAGCAGGTCGTTGAAGAACAGGCCCACCTCAGGCACGCGCACGGTGCCAGCCACGGGGTGGCGGGCGGCGGCCATTTCCAGGGCCGTTACCAGGTTGCGCCGCGCATCGGTCCGGATACCGCCCACGGGTACCTGGGCCCCGGTGAACACCACCGTTTTGCCCAGGTTTTCGAGCAGAAAGCTGAGCGCCGCCGCCGAGTAAGCCATGGTATCGGTGCCGTGCAGCACCACGAAGCCGTCGTACTGGTCGTACTTCTCGGCAATAAGGACGGCCATGCGCAGCCAGTCGGCGGGCGTGACGTTGCTCGAATCAATGGGCTCGCCCAGGTTCACCACTTCCACCGCCATATTCAGCTGCCGCAGCTCGGGCATCTTGCGCCGGATTTGCTCGAAGTTCATCGGCACCAGCTCGCCGCGCTTGTTGTACGCCATGCCTGCCGTGCCGCCGGTGTAAATCACGAGGATGGTAGACTGAGGGCTTTCGGGAGTAGCAGCCACGGGCAGGAACGGGTTTGGGGTGGAGTTGCGAAGGTAGGCAGTTGGTTTCGGGAGAGGATTTCTGAGTGAGGGCGAATGCGTTGAGGAAGGGGGAAGAACGGGTCATGCTGAGCACAGCTCAGCGGAGCCGAAGCATCCCGCGTGTAATGGTGCTTCTGTTACCAGGAATTACTGTGGCACGCGAGATGCTTCGCCTACGGCTCAGCATGACCCGTTCTTCTCATCGCCCCTTCCCTGCTCACTTCCCTCCCCCATCCCCCGCCGCCCCAAACAGCGCCAGCGTGTTGCGGGTGGTAGCTTCAGCTACCTCCTCTACCGACACGCCCAGCAGCTCGGCTACGCGGCGGGCTATCAGGGGCACGTAGGCGGGCTCGTTGCGCTTGCCGCGGTAGGGTACGGGGGCCAGGTAGGGACAGTCGGTTTCGAGCAGCAGGTGCTCCAGGCCGATGCCGGGCAGCACCTTGTCCAGTCCGCCGTTCTTGAACGTGGCCACGCCCCCGATGCCCAGCTTGAAGCCGAGCTTGACGACTTCCTCGGCCTCGGCCGGCGTACCCGAGAAGCAGTGAAACACCCCCCGCAGCGTGCCGTCCTGGGCCTGGGTAATGATGTCGGCGGTTTCACGGAAGGCCTCGCGGGTGTGCAGCACGAGGGGCAGCTGGTGCTTTTTGGCCAGCGCCACCTGCACCCGCAGCGCCTCCTGCTGTTCGGCCAGCAGGGTTTTATCCCAGTATAAATCGATGCCGCACTCGCCCACCGCCGCGAACGGCCGGCGGCCGAGCCATTCTTCCACTTCGTACAGCTCGCGTTCCAGGTTGCGCGTTACGTGGCAGGGGTGCAGGCCCATCATGGCGAAGCACTGAGTGGGGTGCCTGGCTTCCACTTCCAGCATGGCATCGATGCTTTCGTGGTCGATGTTGGGCATGAAGATGGTTTGCACGCCGCCCTCGTAAGCCCGTTGTAGCAGCTCGTCCTGGTCGGGTTTGAGCTGGGGCGAGTACACGTGGGCGTGCGAATCGGAGAAGGTCATGGCTGAGGTGAGGGGGTGAAGAATAAAGGCAAAGGTACTGTCATCCTGAGCGGAGCGAAGGACCTTTACGGAAGCTACCACTTGATAATGCCTTCTGGATAGGTCCTTCGCTTCGCTCAGGATGACAGGCGGGCTTACCAATCCACCCCATCACCCAAAAGCAATCCTACCGGTAGCTCCTCCCCTTCCACTCGAAGCGCAGCGGCAGCAGCCGGAACAGCACCAAGCCAACCGTCAGGGCCAGCGTGTAAAGCTCGAACAGGGGCAGCAGCTCCAGCGGCGGGCGGCGGCCCACGCGGCGGAAGCAGACGATGGCCAGTCCGCCCTGCATAGCCGCTTTGGCCGCCCACACGGCCAGCGCCAGGCCCGGCCCGGCCACCACTGCCAGGGCGGCCAGCACCAGGTAAAACGAGCCGTACAGCGCCAGACACGCCTGCAGCCAGCCCGGCAGCTGCTCGACGCCCCGCATCCAGCGCCGCCGCTGGTGCAGCAGCCCCCGCCAGCTGTACATGGGCAGCGACTCGGCCAGCACCTCGGGCCGGAACAGGTTGCGGTAGTCGAAGCCCTGCGCCCGCACCGCCTTGAACAGCTCAAAGTCCTCGGTTACCGAAAACGGCAGCGCCTCGTAGCCCCCGGTGGCCTCGTAGGCTTCGCGGGTGATGAGCATATTGTTGCCCATGGCCGTGACGGGCCGGCCCAGATCGGTTACCACCTGCACCAGCCCCAACGACAGCAGCCAGTCGAGGCCCTGCAACCTATGAAACAGCCGCGGGCCCGTTACCAGCGTCAGGCCCGTGACGATGCCGATGTTCGGCTTGGCCCAGGCCAGCAGCCCGCGCAGCCAGGTGGGCGGCACGGCAATATCGGCGTCGGTAATGAAGAAAAAGTCAGACGTAGCGGCCCGCGCCAAATGCGCCAGCACGTTGGCCTTGCCCCGCGCCAAGCCCCGGTTTTCCCGGATATCGAGCACCCGAAACGTGCCCGCATAGCCCCGCATAGCGGCTTCGGCTACGGCGGCGGTGGCGTCGGTTGAGGCGTCGTTGCCCAGCAGCACCTCCACCAGCTCCGGCGGGTAATCGAGTGCCCGGATGGCCGTCAGGCAGCGCGCAATGGCCTCCTCTTCATTCCGGGCCGCCAGCAGGATGCTCACCCGCGGCCGCGCCTCCCCCAGCACCGGCGCCGCTACCAGCCGCCGACCCAGCACCCAGGCAGAGGCCGCCAGCAGCGCAAACCAGCCGAGAAAGTAGAAGAGGAAAAGCATTTTTTAGAAGTGAGATGCGAGATGTGAGATACGAGATGTGAGATATGAGACGTGAGAAGGAACGTCATTCAGAGCGCAGCGAAGAATCTCGCGTGCTGACGTTGTATCCGCTGCTCAACGAATACGAGCGAGATTCTTCGCTACGCTCTGAATGACGTTCTTTCTCACATCTCATATCTCACGTCTAATCTCTCACAGCGCCGCAAAGCGGTACCCGGCGTTGGCGCAGAAGTCGAGGTAGCGGGGCAGCACGTAGCGCAGGTTGCGGGCGGCTTTGCGGCTGTCGTGGAATACTACTATGCTGCCGGGGCGGGTGAGGCGGATGCTGGTGCGCAGGCAGGCTTCGGGGGCGTAATCGGGGTCGTAGTCGCAGGTGAGCAGGTCCCACATGATGAGCTGGTAGCTGGGATGCAGGGCCTGGGCCAGCGGCCGGGTGATGCGGCCGTAGGGCGGGCGCAGCAGCGGCCGGGCCTGCGGGGCGGCACCAGCGGGTTGCAGAGCGTCGAGCACCTGCTGGCAGCGGGCCACATCGGCCAGGTACTCGGGGCGGGGGTGGCGCCAGCCGCTGAGGTGGCGGTGGGTGTGGTTGCCCAGGCGGTGGCCGGCGGCCAGCACCTGCCGGGCGATGTCGGGGTGGCGCGCCAGGTTTTCGCCCACGCAGAAAAACGTGGCCCGCGCATCGTAGCGCGCCAGCTGCTCCAGCACGAAGGGCGTCTCGTCGGGGATGGGGCCGTCGTCAAACGTCAGGTAAAGCGTGGGCGGGTCGAGGGCGGGCATTTCCCAGATACACTCCGGAAACAGCCGCCGCACCAGCCCCGGCATTCGGTGTAAGTGCAAAAGGCGAGTGATGAATGGTGAGTATTGAGGTAGCAAGCTTGCTGAAAGCCAAGAACAAGGGGCTCTCAGGCATTTTCTTAGCGGGTAGTTGTGAGTAGCGTTTTCCAGGCTGCTAACGTAGTAGCAGCGCAAATTCGGCACCCGATTTCGTCAGCACTCAGGTAGCCTGAGGTTCCTGCAGTGAACCAGGATGTTCGTGATAGGTTAGCCAGGCTTGCATCTTGCTCACGTACATCTTCAGATAGTTCACACTCAGAAAGATGTTCGACCAGTCGAAACGCTGCACCTGCACGCCCAGATAGAAGAGCCATACCGCCGCGCCGGCTGCCGGCAGCAGTTGCCGCTCTGCCACCGATAAGTTACGCGCACTGGCATAGCCGTTTAGGAAATGGCGTACTTTTTCTTCGTACTGCTGCTTGTCGGTTTCAATGTGGAAAAGCTGTTTGCAGAAGTAGGCCACATCCAATATGGCCGGCCCGTTGCCGCAGAAGTCAAAATCGAACAATGTTACCTCCCCTTGGCTGGTAATGGCCATGTTATCATACCAGATATCGAGGTGTACCGTGCCGATAGGCGCGGCGGCAATACCAGCCCGGGAAAAGGTGTGGGCTAACTGCCTACTGATGTCGCGCAGATACTGCATCTCCGGCAGCTCAGCGGCGAAAAACGTCAGTGCCGAAGCATAGGACTGGGTGAGTAGCAGCTCGGGGGTGTAGGTTGGCCGGTCCAGCATTTGTCCGACGGTCGACTGGTGCATCCGGCCCATCAGCGTGCCAATTGTAGTGCAGGCAGCGGGGGTTAACCAGCGCACTTTGTCGCCTTCGGCAAAGGAAAAGAGCACTGCGTAACGGGTACCTTCTGGGGCAGATAGCTCCTGGATATATTCTCCCTCGCTATCGGCCAGCGGGAATGACACCTGCAACCCTAACGCGTGCAGCTTCAGCAGCAGCGCTAATTCTGCTTCAATCTGGGCGCGGGTGCGCCAGTTGTAGCTGTACACGCGCAACGCTGCTTGCTGGCCGGTACCGGCCAGCAAATACGTGTGGTTGATACCAGTTTTGAGCAGTTGGCAGGCACTGCTTTGGCTCATACCATATCGTTCGCCTACCAAACGGCCCAACGTAGCAGCATCCAGTGTTGAAGCGGAAACGGGAAAAGTCAAGGGAAGCAGCTGACTAACAGCTTGGCTAAGGTGAATGTATCAGGGATGAAAAGTAGCGTAGTCAACAAGCAGGCTTCGGGGTTATGCTTGAGCTGAGCACGAACGGAACGAGCGGCAGGATAATCAGGGAAGGTACGTTGCCGCCGCCTCTTCCATCTCCTGCCATAGCCGCCGGGCGCTTTCGGCCCAGGAAAAACGCTGGCCGTTGCGGAAACCGGCCGTTATCAGCTCCTGCCGGTATTCGGCCGACTCCTCTACCCGCACCAGGCCGGCGGTGATGGAATCGACCGAAAACGGGTCGACGAGGCAGGCGCCGCCGGGGCCGGCTACTTCGGGCAGGGAGCTGCAATCGGAGGTGATGACGGGTGAGCCGCAGGCCTGGGCCTCGATGACGGGGATGCCGAAGCCCTCGAAGTAGGGCACGTAGCAGGTGGCGCGGGCGGCGGCGTAGAGTTGCACCAGTTCCTCGTCGGTTACGCGACCCGTCAGGTGCACGGCGGTGCGGTGCTGCAGCCCCCGGTACACCTCGAAAATGGGGCCGGCCTGCCAGGCTGTGCGGCCTACCACCAGCAGTTGGGCCGGCGAGCCGGTGGCCGTTTTAAACGCATCGAAGGCCCGCAGCAGGTGCTGCAAATTCTTGCGCGGCTGTAGCGCCCCCACAAACAGGTAGTACGGATGGCCGGCCGCGTACCGCTCCCGCGTGGCCCGCTGAACCTGCTCGGGCTGGGGCCGGAACCGCGCATCCACGGCGTTGTACACCACCCGGATGCGGTCGGGCGCAATGCCGTAGCGGGCCACCACATCCTGCTTCGTGGCTTCCGAGACGGTTACCAGCCGCGCCGAAGCCCGGGCGAAACGGGGCGTGAAGGTGCGGTAGTAGGTGCGCACCAGCCAATCCACATCCTGCGGAAAATGCTCGAAGGCCAGGTCGTGCAGCACCGTAACGCGCGGCACCTGGGTGCGCAGCGTGGTGAAACCGTCGGGGCTGAGGAACACGGCCGGGCGGTGGCGGGCCAGCCAGCGGGCCACGGCGCCCTCGAACCAGGCCAGCCACAGCAAGGGGTGGCGCGCCGGTGGCCCCAGCACGTGCGGTACTACGTTAGGGCCCAATAGGTACCGCTCGTCAAAGGGCCTATCAAACAGAAAGTGAAACGTGTGCTCCGGCTGCTGCCGCACCAGCTCGCGCAGGGTTTCGAGCGTAAAACGCCCGATGCCCTCCAGCTTGTCGCCGGGCAGCAGAAAGCGGACGTTGACGGCAATGTGCACGGCGGTGAGTAGTGAGTAGTGAGTAGTGAGTAGTGAGTAGTGAGTAGTGAGTAGTGAGTGAGGTACGGGCCGATTGAACAGCAGTTAGCCCTTCTGGTGGTCGATAACGCCTATTTTTCCGGTTCCTCCCCTTTTCGCTGTAGCACCGCCCGCAGCTCATCGACTCGCACCACGCCCAGCGCGAAAACCAGGCCCAGCAGCAGCGCGGCGGCCAGGGCAGTTTCCAGCCACCAGGGCAGCCCGGCATAGGTACGCAGCGCGTACCAGCCGGCGCACAGTCCCGCGAAGGCCAGCGCCAGCTGCCCCAGCATTTGCAGCGGCAGGGCCACCCCCGTGCGCCGCGGCACCAGCCACACATACCCCACCGACACAAACACGGCGCACAGCGTGGTGTTGGCCGCGCCGGCCAGCGCCCCGTAGCGCGGCATCAGCAGAAAGTTGAGGCCCACATTAAGGGCAATGCTGCCCGTTACAAGCCAGGAAACTGGCTTTTCGTGGTCGGTGCTGGTAAGCAGAGTGCTGTAGATGGCAAAAAAGGCGTGTACCAGCACGTTGAGAAAGAGAAGCTGCAGGCACTGCGTCATGCGCGCTATTTCGGCCGGGGTGCTGTGCTGAAACTGAAAGAACAGCAACTCGCCCCGAAACAGCCCAAAGGCCACCACCAGCAGCAGCGGCACCGTCACCACCCGCTGCCCGAACCAGAGCAGCTCCTGCTGCTCGGCGCGCTGGCCGGTGGCGCGGGCGAAACGAGCGAAAAACAGCGGCAGCACCGTCCACAGGTACATCATCACGGCATCAACCCAGCGGTAAGCGGCGGCGTAGTAGCTGGCCTCGCGGGCCGATACCAGCCGCTCCAGCATGAGCATGTCAATCCGCTCGTTCAGACCGTACACCAGCGTAATAAAGGCCAGGGGCAGGCTCTCGACCAGCAGCTGCCGGGCCTGGCGCCAGCGCGGACGCAGGCCTACCGGCCCGTAGAGCCGGCGGATGAGGCCTACGAGCAGCAGCAGCGTAAACAACCCCGCCACTAGCCGCACGGCTACGTACCGCTCCAGCGTGAGGCCCAGCGGCAGCAGCCCCAGCACCAGGCCCAGCAGCAGCACCCGCTCCAGCACCGACAGGATGGCATCGGTATTGAAGCGCTGGTGGGCCTGCAGCACGCCGCGCAAAAACTGGGTATACTGCGTAAACAAAAGCCCGGCGGCCGTAACGGCCAGCAGTAGCAGCCAATGGTCGCGGTAGCCCAACACCCAGCCCAGGCCCACCGTGAGGCCCAAAAAACTGATGCCCAGCCCGGCGCGCAGCGGCAGCAGCGTGGGGAAGAAATCGGTGAAGTAGCTGGCCGAGGCCGCCAGCCGCTTAGTACTCAGCTGAGTGGTACCCAGATCCGATACGGCGGCTACGATGGTGGCCAACGTGAGCACCGCGGTGAAGGTACCGAACAACTCGTGGCCGATGCGGTCCTGCACCACGTTTTCGAGCACCACCCAGCCGGGCTTTACCAGCAGGTTGAGCAGCACGACGAAGCCGATATTGCCGAAGAAGCGTTTGATGCGCGAAGGAAGCTAAGCAGGACTAATAGGAGCCGCCTGCCCGGGGCTGGTTGCCCCGGGCAGGCGGCAGTGGGGCGCAAAAGTACGCAAAAGCCAGTAGGCTTCGGGAGGCACTATTAGAAGGTAGTGGCGACCTTTTTCCGCTATCTTTGCCAGCCGTTAGCCTTCTTCACCTTCACTTTCCGGAGGCGCGGTCTACTCTATTTATGGCAGAATCTTCTTATTCGCTGCTGGGCCTGTGGCCCGTTATCAACCGGTGGAAAAAACTAGTGCTGGCCGCCGTGGTACTGGCCGCTTTGCTGAGTACGGTCGTGGCATTGCTGCTGCCCAACATCTACCGCTCGACGGCCGTGTTCTTTCCTACCAACCCCGAAAGCACCGACCCCGACCGCCTCGTGGACGGCGGCAAGCTGGAGTTGGGCGGCCGCTCCGAAGACCTGGACCGCATCATCACCATCGGCCAGTCGCAGCCGGCGGCCGAGCTGCTGATTAAAGAGTTCGACCTCTACAAGCACTACGAGGCTGGCGCGCCGGGCGACGACGCGTCCGAAAACGCGGTGCTCTACCAATTCAACTCCAACCTGAGCATCGTCCATAACGAGCGCGACGCCATTGAGCTGACGTTTGAAGACAAAGACAAGGAACTGGCCGCCCGCATGGCCAACCGGCTGGTGCAGGTCATCGACTCGATAAACCAGCAGCTCACGCTCGAAAACCGCCGCAACGTACTGGGCCTCTACAAGCTGCGGTTCGATTTTCTGCAGAACGAGTTCGAGCAGAGCCGCCGGCAACTGGTGCGGGCCCGGCGCCGCTACGGCATCTATGGCATCGAGGAGCAGGGCCGCTACATGGCCCGCGAGGTGATTACGCTTGAAAGCAAGCTCCGCCAGGCCGAGGGCAGCGGCAACGCCGCCCAGGCCGCCGGGGCCCGCCGGGCGCTGCAGGGCCTCACCGGTCCCGGTGGCACCAATACCATCAACCTCGAGCGCTTCGTGCAGGGCAACGACTCGATGAACCTGTTTCAGGCGCGGCTCGAAGACCTGCAGGAGCGGCTGGTGAAGGCCCGCGGCGACTACGAAACGGCTGACCTGACGCTGCGGGGCAAGATTTCATCCCTCTATTTGGTACAGAAAGCCTACCCCGCCACCCGCAAGAGCAAGCCTGTGCGCTGGCTGATTGTGGTAGGCTCGGTAATCGTGACGCTGGCCGTATCGGTGGTGCTCATTACGCTGCTCGAACTCTACCAGCGCAGCCGGCGCGGCTTGCGGCAGGACGGCGCCGCCGAGCCGGCCGTAGCGGCGGGCTCGTGAGCGGCGCGGCGCAGGCCCTGCTCCGCTGGCTGCCCTCCGACCCGGCCCAGCGGCTGTTCGTAGCCCTGATGGGGCTGCTGCTGTTGGGTGGCACCGTGGCCGGACTGCTGGCCTCGCCGCTGCCGCTGCTGCCCGCCCTGGCCGCCCTGGGCCTGGCAGTGGTGCTGATCGACTGGCGGTTGGTGTACGGGCTGTTTTTCCTGACTCTGCCCTTCTCGCGCGAAATATCTCTCGGCGGCAGCTTCAGCCTCGACGTGCCCTCCGAGCCGCTTATGCTCGTGCTCAGCGGCTGCATCGGCGCCAGCCTGCTCATGCGCCGCCACCGCCTGCCCCCCCGCGAACTAACCCACCCACTACTCGTCATTCTGGCCCTCACGCTGCTGTGGGCCGTGGTGTCGGCTTTTTTCTCGGTCGATAGTACCAAGTCCATCAAGTACCTGCTGGCCAAAAGCTGGTACCTGACGCCCTTCGTGCTGGGCACACTGCTGCTGCTACGCCGCCCCGCCGACCTCTGGCGCATAGCCGCCCTGTATACAGCCGGCGCGGCCATTACTACGGTGGTCGTGCTGCTCAAGCACGCCAGCAAAGGCTTTGCCTTCGACGCTACGCAGTGGGCGGTGCATGATTTCTACCGCAACCACGTCATTTATGCTAGCGTACTGGCGCTACTGCTACCCTTCGTTTTTTACCGCTGGCGCGGCCGGGCAGGCGCGGCCGGGCGCTGGTGGTGGGGCGCGGCGCTGGGACTGTTGCTGGTGGGCCTGCTGCTCTCCTACACCCGGGCCTCGGTACTGAGCCTGCCCGCCGCGGCCCTGTTTTACGGCGTAATGCGGCTGCGCCAGACGCGCCTGCTACTGGTAGGCGTGCTGGTGGCGGCGCTGGCCGGGGCGGGCTACTTCATGAGCCAGAACAACTACATGCTCTACGCCCCCGATTTCGAGAAGACCGTTTTCAATGGCGAGAACTTCGAAAAGCACCTGGAGGCGACGTACAAGCTCGAAGACGTGTCGGGCATGGAGCGGGTGTACCGCTGGGTAGCCGCCGCCCGCATGGCCGCCGACAAGCCCCTTGTGGGCAGCGGCCCCAACACGTTTTACCCCGAATACAAGCGCTACACGGTGCGCAGCTTCCGTACTTACGTGAGCGACAATCCGGAGAAGTCGACTACCCACAACTACTTTCTGCTAGTGCTGGCCGAACAGGGCTTTCCCGGCATGCTGCTGTTCATCACCCTGATCGGGGCCACGCTCATAACCATCGAAACCCTTTACCACCGCACCACGCCCGGCTCCGAGTACCGCGCCGTGCTGCTGGCCTGCGGTCTGAGCTTCGTTATTATCACCTTCCACCTGCTGCTCAACGAGTTGGTGGAAGTCGACAAAATTGGCTCCTTTTTCTTCATCAACCTCGCCATGCTCGTGCGCATTGGCACCTGGATACGGGAGGAAAGGCTGAGAAGTGAGAAGTGAGAAGTGAGAAGTGAGAAACAGTACGAAAGACGGGCAGTAAAAAGGGCGTCATTCTGAGCAGGTGGCGCATAGAGCCAGGGTGCGCCACCTGCTCAGAATGACACGTTTTTCTTATTCTCGACTTCCGTACCCTGTTTAACTTCTCACTTCTTACCTCTCCCCCTCCTACTTAAACCGGCAACTTAAGATAGTTACATCGTCGGCGAAGCCGGCGCCGGTTTGGTCGAAGGCGGTGATTTCGCGCAGCAGCTCGGTGTGGACGGTGGCCAGGGGGGCGTAGCGGTTCTGGCGCAGCACGCCCAGCACGCCATCCTCGCCGAACTCGTTCTGCTCGGCGTCGAACACTTCGGTCAGGCCGTCGGTGTAGGTGAGCAGCAGGCTGTGGGGCGGCACCAGGAGGTGGCCCACGTTGAGCATGGGCAGCTCGTCCATCACGCCGAGCATAATGGTGCCGTCTTTGAGGGGCTGGCTGGCACCGCCGCCGTCGAGCAGCAGCAGCGGGTCGTTGTGGCCGGCGTTTACATAGTGCAGCTCGCGGGTAGTGCGGTCGTAGAGGCCGAAGAACACGGTGATGAACTTGTCGCCGCCGGCATTGCGGAAGATGAGGTGGTTGAGCTCGTGCACCACCGTGGCCAGATCGACCTGCTGGCGCAGCAGGGTGCGCAGGCCGGCCTGGAAGTTGGACATCAGCAACGACGCCGCCACGCCCTTGCCCGACACATCGGCCACGCACAGCAGCAGCCGGTTGGCGTCGAGTTCCACCACGTCGTAGTAGTCGCCGCCCACGGCCGTGTGGGGCACGTAGCTGGCGTGTACGGCCAGGTGGGCATCGTTGGGCAGGCGCTGCGGAAACAGCATACTCTGCACTTCGCGGGCAATTTCAATTTCCTTGCGCATAGCCGCCGAAGCCACCCGCTGCCGCACCAGCCGGCGGTTTTCGATGGCGCCAACCAGAATGTTGCTCAGCGTCTGCAGAAACTTGAGCGCTTCCTCGCCGGCGTAGTCGTCGTGCACGTTGCCAATGAGCACGTAGGCCAGCACCTGCCCGTTGCGCACCACCGGAATCACCACTTCGAGGTTGGCCCACACTTCATCCAGGCCCGCAATCTCATCCAGCCGGGAGGAGGCGTTGGTGCAGGCATCGGTGATGAGCGACGGCAGCTCTACCTGCCGGAAATCGACCTGGCCGGTACCAAAACAGGTCATGCACTGCCAGCTGCCTTCTTCGAGCACATACAGCACTAGCCGGCGGATGTTGAGCTGGCCGAGCAGCGTGAACTGGAAAATCCGGTACAGCGCGGCCTCGGTATGGTCCTGGTTGATGGCCTGGGTGATTTCCAGCAGCGCACCCAACTCCCGCTCTTTCAGGAACAACTTTTTTTCGGGGGTAGTATTGGGCATAAGGTGAGATAGTGAGCTGGTGAACTGGTGAACTAGTGAGTTTGATGTTCGAGGGGCCTTACGGGGCGGCTTAGGCGGATGGAGTGGGTGGCGCGGGGTAATTTGTAGTTTGACATGCACCAGGGCCGTCCGCGCAACCTGCGCAAGTAGCGCAATCAGCGCAAGCAGGCCCCCGAAACGTCAAACTCACCAGCTCACCTCACGCCAAAGGCGTTTTGGGGTCGTAGGCGTCGCGCAGGCCGTTGCCGAGCAGGTTGAAGCTGAGCACCAGCAGGCTGATGGCCAGGCCCGGCAGCAGCGTGAGCCACAGGCCGGCGCGGGTGCCCAGCAGCTGGAAACCCTCGTTTACCATCAGGCCCCACGACGGCGCCGGCGGCTGCACGCCCAAACCTAAGAAACTCAGGCCAGCTTCGAGCAAAATGGCCGCCGCAAAATTACTCGTGGCCAGCACAATCAGCGGGCCGGTCATGTTGGGCAGCAGGTGGTGGGCAATCAGGCGGCTTTGGGGCAGGCCCAGCACCCGGCCGGCTTCCACGAATGTCGCCGAGCGCAAGCTCAGCATCTGCCCCCGCACCACGCGGGCAACATCCACCCACATGGTCAGGCCCACGGCCACAAACGAGGTCCAGACGCCCTTGCTATCCAGGGCCAGCGAAATGGCAATAACCAGCATAATGCCCGGAATGCTCCACACCACCGTCATCAGGCCCAGCAGCAAACTGTCGAGCCAGCCACCCACGTAGCCGGCTACGGCGCCCACCAGCATGCCCAGCAGCACCGAAATCAGCACCGCCACCAGCCCGATGCCCAGGCTGATGCGGGTGCCCAGCAGCAGCCGGCTCAGCTCGTCGCGGCCGGCCTTGTCGGTGCCCAGCCAGTAGGTGCGTTCGATGATGTTGCGGCGGGCCAGCGGGGCCAGCTCGGCGGCCGAACCGGTTTGGCCGGCTACCTCGCGCAGGGCGTAGGCCTGGCGCTGGTCGGCCAGGGCCGAGTGGTTTTGATAGGGCTGGGTGATGAGCGAGTCGCCCACAATCTGGTAGCTGCCGATGGCCACCTCGCGGAAGCGCGGCGCGCGGCCCTGCCACCAGGTGCGCAGCGGGTTATCGGCCGCGTCGCGCACCGCGTCGGGCCGGGGCAGGCGCAGGATGGTGGCCCGGAAACCGGGGGCTTCTTTCTGGAGCTGTACTAGGCCGTTGTTGGCCGAGGGCGAGTTGTCGGGCAGCACCCAGTAGCCCAGCACGGCCACCAGGGTACAGAGCACGATAAAGCCCAGCCCGAGCATGGCCGGCAGGTTGCGCAGCAGGCGCTGGCGCACGTAGTAGCCCGGCGAGCGGGCCACGGCCGGCGCGGCAACCGGAGCAGCAGCGGCAACAGCGGCCATTAGCGGGTGTTGTGTTGCAGCAGTCCTTCTTTGGAGGCCAGGAACTGGCAGTCGCCCACCAGGGCCCCGAACGAGCTTTCCTCGTAGGCCAGCTCCGTGTCGGGGTCGGGCCAGAAGCTGCGCACGTAGCCCACGTCCATCAGCCGGCGCAGGGTTTCCACGAGTTCGGGGCGCGGCAGGCCGGTTTTTTTCAGCAGCTCGGCGAAGGGCGTGACGAAGTACAGCTCGTCGAGAACATCAAATTCGGCGTCGGTCACGGGTTTCGGTAGGGTATGTTAAGCAAAGGTAGATGTTCGGGGGAGGTTTCCCGCAGAGGAGCGCGGAGGTTTTCGCAGAGGAGCGCGGAGCCGTTCAATCAACTACCGACACCATACCCCGCCACTGCTCGGACTCCACATAGTCGATAATCTGGTTGATTTCCTCGTTGGAAAGCTGGAAGCTGGGCATCTGCTGCTTTTGGTACTGATGAAAGATTTTCACCGCGTACTCGTCGCCGCTGGCCACCAGCTTGGAGGAGTTTTTCACCCAGGAAACGGTCCAGGCCCTTGGGCGGCGTTGGCCGATACCGGCCAGCGCGGGACCTACTACCACGTCATGCAAGGCGTGGCACTGGGCACAGTTGCCTTTGAACAGCGCGTCGCCGGCGGCAATAGCGGCGGGGTCAACCTCTGAAACAACAAGTGTTTGGGCACCAGAAGAGGTTGCTTGGCTTGAATCCGCTACTCCCATTCCGCTACATGTAGATTCGTTAACCAACTCATCAGGTGGAAATCTGGTAAGCTCACCGCCCAGCAGCAACAGACAGCCCCCAATGGCACCGGCTACTACCAGCAAACTGGCGGGCATTGCGATTTCCAACAGGTTCTTACTCATCTTGACAGGGAGGTTGGAACACGCTAGAAAGTACGCCCCCAAATGCCGCAAAAGCAAGCAATTTTCAAGGTTTATCCCGGTGGCAGCGCAGCTGCGGCACGGACTTTAGTCCGTAGCCCGACTGGCCAATCGGTATCCAACTCCCAGTTGTCAAGCGGGCAATCGGGCTACGGACTAAAGTCCGTGTCACAGCCATTGCCACAGCCCTCCTACCCGGCCCTTCTGCCCTTCCACTCGTAGCCGCCGCGCAGCCCCGCCAAGCCTACCAACAGGGCGTAGGGCGCATAGGCCAGCTGCAACAGCGGCACCAGCAGCAGCCAGCGGCGCCGACCCAGAAACCGCAGCACGGGGTCCAGAAACCAGCCGTCGGCGGCCAGCTTGAGGCCCAGGCCGGCAGCCGCCCAGGGCAGTAGCGCGGGCAGCCAGAACGCGCCCACCAGGCCGGCTGCCGGGGCTAAATTGGCCAGCAGTACCAGCACCGCCAGCCGCTGCGAGGGCGGGTGCTGATAGTGCCGCCACTTACTGGCCCAGCGCACCCGCTGCCGCAGCAGGGCCGCCAGCGTGGGCGGGCCGGCCGTGCGCACCAGCGCGGCGGGGTGCCTGAGAAACCGGATGCTACCCGGAAAGGCCGCATGGAGCTTGTGGAGCAGGAACTCATCGTCGCCGCTGGGCAGGTGGGCGTTGCCCGCGTAGCCGGCCACGGCCTCAAACGCGGTGCGGCGGTAGGCCAGGTTGGCCCCGTTGCACATGGTGGGCGTACCGGCCGCAATGCCCGCCGCGCCCGTGCCCACCAGCCCCGCAAACTCCAGCCCCGACAGGTTTTGCAACAGCGTGTCCGGCCCCGTCAGCAGCACCGGCCCGCTCACTAAATGCACTTCGGGGCCGGCCGCATCGAGCAGGGCGGCGTAGGCTCGCAGCCAGTCGGGACCCACGCGGCAGTCGGCGTCGGTGCACACCAGCCAGGGGGCGCGGGCGTGCGCCAGGGCCGCTTGCAGGGCCGCTTTCTTGCCCACGCCCGCGGCCGGCGTTTCGGCCAGCTTCACTACCCGCAGGCGGAAAGGGGTAGTTTCGGCCGCGGCCATCAGCAGCGCGGCGGTGTCGTCGGTCGAGTGGTCGTCGGTGATGATAACCTCGAACTCCTGGGCCGGCAGGTGCTGCTGGGCCAGATCGGCAAGCAGCAGCGGCAGGTTGGCGGCTTCGTTGCGGGCGGCCACGAGCACGGAAAAGCGTGGCGTGCTGGAAGCCGCGGCGGGCAAAATGGCGCCGGCTGCAGGTTCGGGCATCGGCGGCAGCTCGGGCACCGGCAGCTGCTGCCAGGCGCGGCGCAGGCGCAGCATCTGGCCCGCGTACAGAGCCGGAAACGCCAGCAGCAACAGGCTCCAGGCGTTACTCATACGCTGGGTTGGCGGGCTTCAGGGGCCGGGGCGGTTTCGGTGGCGGCGGGCACGGCGCGGCGTTTACGGAGCACTTTCAGCCGCAGCACGAAAATTAGTCCCACGGCGCTGGGTACGGCAATATTGAGCACCCACAAACTCAGGCTGGCGCTGAGCACCGGCAGCGCCGGCTGGCCCAGCAGCCCGAACAAATGGGTGGCTGACAGCTCGCGCACGCCCACATCGGCCAGGGCATTGAGCGAGGGCACCAGCGACTTGAGCAGGAAGGTGCCCGCCACCGCCGCCGCCGCCGGGCCCACCGCCGTTTGCACCCCGTAAGCCAGCAGCAGCAACCCGAACTGCGCCCCGAACACCAGGTAGCGCAGGCCCGAAATCAGCAGCACATCCGTCAGCAGCCGGGCCGGGTAGGTGGGCATCACGGCTAAATAGCGAGCAAAGCGCCGCAGTGGTTTAATGGCCTGCACGGCCGCTACCAGCAGCTCGGAGTGGTAGAGCGGCAGCAGCACCGCCAGATTAATCAGCAGCGTGAGCACCACCAGCCCGGTTTGCGCGGCCGGGTAGCCGGCCACGTAAAAGGTCAGCAGAAAGTACAGCAGCCCCAGCGTACCGGCCGCCACCGTAGCCACCAGCTGGCAGTAGCGGCCCAGAAATACGGCCCCCAGCGCATCGAGGCGGCGGCTTTTGAGCTCCATGATGCGGCCGGCGTAGTCGCCCACCCGGTTGGGCGTCACGAAGCCCAGCGTGAGGCCTACCAGCACCGCCCGGAAACTGCGCCGGAACGAGACGGGCTCCAGGTGCCGGGCCAGCCGCCACCACTTCCAGGCCTCCAGGCCCCAGTTGAGCGGTACCAGCAGCAGCGCCAGCAGCACCGGCCCGCGCCCGGTGCCGCCCAGGCTGCGGGCCAGCAGCCCCCGCCACGCGGCGGCCGTGGCCTCGTTATCCACCAGCGAATGCCAGAGCAAGCCCAGCGTGAGCAGCGTAATACCCAGCTTGGCCGCCACTACCCAGCCCCCGCGCCGCCGGGCCGGGGCCGGCCGGGTTGCCGAGCGGGCAGCAGTTTGGACGTAGCTTTGGGTCGGCGAGGCGGGCAAAATAGCGGCGGGTTGCGTAATTTCGGCAAGTTAGCGTGTTTGTTTGAGCTACCAGCCTCAAGCTACAAGCGGCAAGTTTGCCGTAGGCTCATCGTTCGAGGCAGTGCCGCTCAATAGCTTTCCGCCTAAATCAAGCGACCCAAAATCTACCTACCATAAAGCTTGTAGCTTGAGGCTGGTAGCTTGCAGCTCAAACCCAATGATTCTCCCCCTCGCTTCCTCTTCCGAACTGCTGCCCAAGGTGATTATGGGCGTCGACCCCGGCACGTCCGTCATGGGCTACGCCGTGATTGAGGTGCGCGGCCAGAAGGTAACGGTGCTCTGCTACGACGTTATCGACATGCAGAAGCTGGGCACCAACCACGCCCTCAAGCTCAAGCGCATTTTCGAGCGGATGCTGGAGCTGATTGATGAGTACCTGCCCGACGAGCTGGCCATTGAAGCCCCGTTTTTCGGCGTGAACGTGCAGAGCATGCTCAAGCTGGGCCGGGCCCAGGGCATGGCTATTGCCGCCTGCCTCTCGCGCCAGATTCCGTACGTGGAGTACGCGCCTACCAAGGTAAAGCAGTCCGTTACGGGCTCGGGCAGCGCCACCAAGGAGCAGGTGGCCCACATGCTGCGCCAGACCCTCACGCTGCCCCCCATCGCCGAGGCCAGCAAGTTCCTCGACGCCACCGACGCGCTGGGCGTGGCCCTGTGCCACCACTACCAGAAGGGCAACAACGTGAAGGCCGGCGGCAAAAGCTGGGGCAAGTTTCTGGCCGACAACCCCACCAAGCTGGCCTCCCCGGTGGCCGGCAAGAAAGCGGCCGTGGCAACCAAGAAAGCGGTGGCCAAAAAAAACCCGGCGGCCTAGCATAGCAGGCCGCCGGTTGCTCCACGCGCAATTCGACAGCAGCGGATTTATGGTTGGCCGATTATATAAATCGCCGTAGCCAGCCCGGTACCACGAGCCGTTTTGGTATCAACCTGCTTGCCATCCAGCAGGATGGTGGTCGTGATTTCAGAATTGGCGGTAGTGTTGGCCAGGCTGGCACCAATCGACGTAATATCACCCGCTTTCATCGTCCGCTTGAACTTATAGGTAACGGGCAATTTCACATCGGCAAACTGGCTTTGTCCTCCCGTTTCGTTGTAGTACAACACAAAATCGGCCTGTGAGCCAGTGGAAGAAGTGATTTTATACTCGACATTGTACTCCCTGGGCCCGCTGGTAGGCGTCACTTTTTCATCATCCTTGGAGCAGCTGGCAACAGCCAGGAAAGTGAGGCTGCCCAGCAGCAAGTTGGTAAATGATTTCATAGATAAGGGAAAGGGAAAAGGGAAAGGGGAACTGAGGAAAGAAATTGCCCGCCAACCGCTTGTCAGGCTAAGGCGGGGCGAAAATAGAATATATTCTTTCCATTATAAAAGAATAGTTCTAATTTCCCTTACCTGATTACCTGTTCCTATGCTCCGCCGACCTATCCGCTCCACCTCCCTCAAAGCCGTGGGCTACGACCCGGCCACCCAAACCCTGGAAATTGAGTACCGCCACGGCGGGCTGGTGCGCTACACCGGCGTGCCCGCCGAACTGCACCAGGCCCTGCTGCAGGTGCCGGGCAAGGCGCTGTTCGTGGAGCAGGTAGTGGAGCGCGGCGGCTTTGGGCGCGAGCAGCTGCGGGGTTGATAGCCGCCACAGCTGCTCACTGGTTTAACTTACATCTGCCCCAGCTCGATTTCGCCCTTGAGGTAGGTGACGGAGTGGCCGCTCATCAGCACCCGCTCGCCGCGCAGCTCGCACCACAGCTCGCCGCCGCGGGCCGATACTTGGCGGGCGCGGAGGCTGGTTTTGTTTAGCCGCCCGGCCCAGTAGGGCACCAGCGTGGTGTGGGCCGAGCCGGTTACCGGGTCTTCGGGCACGCCTACGCGGGGGCCGAAAAAGCGCGACACGAAGTCGATGCCGTCGGTGCCGGGCGCCGTGGCAATGATGCCGCGGAATTCCACTTCGGCCAGCCGGCCCTGGTTGGGGCGCAGGGCCCGCACTTCGGCTTCGGTGGCGAATACGCACACCAGGTCGGGGCCGGCCAGCAGGGCCAGCGGGGTGGCGCCCAGGCCGTCAATCAGGCCACTTGGGTGCTGCGGCAATGGCTTTGGTGGGCGGGCCGGGAAGTCCAGCGTCAGCATCCCGTTATCGGTCTTGCTCACGCGCAGCGGGCCGCTTTTTGAGTGGAATACGATTTCATCGGGCTGAAAATTGAGGTGCCGATACAGCACGTGGGCCGAGGCCAGCGTGGCGTGCCCGCAGAGCTCGACCTCCACGGCCGGCGTAAACCAGCGGATTTCGTACTCGTGCTCGTTTTCCCCTTTGGGCACGAAAAAAGCGGTTTCGGCGAGGTTGTTTTCGGCGGCAATGGCCTGCATAGTAGCCTCGGGCAGCCACTTGGTGAGAGGGCACACGGCGGCGGGGTTGCCGGCAAACGGGCGGTCGGCAAAGGCATCGACCTGATACAGGGGTAGCAGCATAATAAAGCAGAGAAGGAGAACCAGGGCCCCCGCAGTCCGGCGGCCCGGCGAAACTACGGTTTCGGCGGCTATTGCCCGCCATTAGCGAACGGCAGGCCGACAAACGCCGGGGAACGAGGCGGCAGGTAATTTTCTCTCCGGGAAAATAATTTAGATACCCCGCGCAACCCGGCGGCGGGGGCAGCCGGTCATGGAGTAGATTACCGACTTACGCGCTGATAATGTTCTTTATTTGCCCGCTCGATGGCCGAACCGATTGATGCTTTGGTGGAAGGGTGCCGCCGGGGCCAGCCAACGGCGCAACGGGCGTTGTACGAGCGGCTGGGCGCCCCGCTGATGGGCGTGTGCCTGCGCTACTGCCCCTCCCGCGAGGAGGCCGAAGACGCACTACAGCTCACGTTCGTAAAAATTTTCAGCCGCCTCGACCAGTTCCGCCACCAGGGGCCCTTCGAGGCCTGGGCCCGGCGCATTGCCGTAACCACCTCGCTCAACCTCTGGCAGCAGCACCAGCAACGCGGCGGCCCGCACCTCGCCACCGACGAAGCCGAGCACCTGCCCCACCCCGACGGCACGCCCTTCGACCAGCTCTCGGCCTCCGACCTGGTAGACCTGCTCGCCACGCTGCCGCCCGGCTACCGGACGGTGCTCAACCTGTACGCCGTAGAGGGCTACTCGCACGCCGAAATCGGGGAGCTGCTGGGCATTTCGGAAGGCACCAGCAAGTCGCAACTCTCGCGGGCCCGCCGCCTGCTCGAAGCCCGCCTGAGCCGCCAGGCCGCTATTTCTCCGCATCATGACTGAGCACGACCCCCTTTTCGACCACCTGCGCCGCCAGCTGCACGATTACGGCCCGCCGCCGCCCGAGTCGGTGTGGGCCGGCATCCGGCAGCAGGTACCCGCCCCGCGTGCCCCCCGGCCCTGGCGGCTGCCCGCGCTACTGGCGCTGCTGGTGCTTACCCTCACGTTCACGGCCCGCTACTGGCGGCCCCTGTTCCATCCGGCAGCGCCCGCAGCTGCCAGCCGCGCCGCCCAGCCGGCTGGTACCCAGCCGGCGGGTTTCAATGCTGAACCGGGCCAGCCCGCTGGCCCGGCCAACCGCTCCACGCAGCCCACGGGCTTACCCAAACTCACTACGCCGCCCGAAAACGAGGCCAAGCCACTGGCCGCCGGCACGCCTGACCCGGTGCAGCCTACTGCCCGCGGAGCGGCGGCCAAAGCGTTGCACCGCAAACCCGCTGCCCCGCAACTCATTGCCGGTGGCGCGCTGGCTTCTTCAGCGCGTCGTCGCGCCGAAGCGCTGTTGGCTCTGGCTCCCGCCGGCAGGCCGCGCCGCGCTGCCAGGTGGCCGCAGGCGCAGGCCGGGCCGGTGGCTGGCTCGGCCGGGCCCGCAACTGCCGCCGATTCGGATTACCTGCATTTCACCCCAGCGCTTGATGATGACGCCGTAGGCAGCTCTCGTTATCGTCGGGCCGGGCGGGCCTTGGCAGACGGTTTTCGCCCGCTGGCTTTTCGTAGGGCGCTGCTGGAATTACCCGCCCGGCAACCGGCGGGTTCGGGGCTGCCACCCGTGGAGCAGCAGCCCGAAGCCGGGCAGTTGCCGCGGCTGCCGGCCGACTGGAGTGTGCAGGTACTGGCCGGGCCGGGCCTCACGTACCGATTGCTGGGTCGGTCGGCCACCCAGCTGCAGCGCCTAGAGCGACCAGCAGCCGGCTTCAGCGGGCAACTTATGGTGGCCTACACCTTCTCGCCCCGCCTTACGCTGGCGGCCGGGCTGGGCTATGCGCAGTACGCTACTACGCTGCGCTACCAGCTCGCCAGCAGGCGCCCCGATAGTGTGGTAGCCGCCGTTGACTTCCGCGACCAGTACCACTTTCTAACGGTGCCCGTGCAGGCCCGGCTGGCGCTGGGCGGCAACCACCGCTGGCGCTACGGCGTGCTGGGCGGGGCCGAACTGGCTGTGCTAACCAGCGCCCGCACCACCGAAGGCTCGCCCTGCTATTGTCGGCAGCAGCGCTGGCTGGGCTCAGCCCCGGGTTCCGACAGCACCTTTCGTAGTCTTAACCTGGCCCTCACGGCCGGGGCCTTTGCCAGCTACCAGTTCCGGCCGGGCCAGTGGCTTACCATCCAGCCCCAGGCCCAGCTGTTTGCCAACCCGCTAAACGCCGCCGGCAGCGCCGCGCGCCGTCCCTGGAACCTGGGCCTGCAACTGGGCTACCGCTGGGAGCTGCCCCCGCGGCGGCGCTGAGGTGCGGGGTCGGCCGGTGCTGCCCGCTTAGCAGGTACCCCGCGGTTTTTCCGGCCGACTTCTGTCTGAGTCTACTTTTTCCCTCTGCCATCCACTCTATACCGTTACGCCCATGCGCTACTCCTCCTTGTCCAGCCTGTTGCTACTGGTGCTGCTGGCCGCCTGCCAGTTCGATTCCGGTATTGTTGCGTGCGACGACGGCACGACGCCCGGCCCCCGGGTACCCACCACCATCCGCGACCTGCAAACCCAGCTGGGTGCGCCGCGCCAGACGTTTACCTACCAGCCCGGACAAACCAACACGTTTACCGGCGCCAAGGGCACCATCGTCACTATCCCGGCCGGGGCTTTCCAGAAGTTTGGCCGGCCCGTTACTACCCCCGTGCAGCTCACGCTGCGCGAAGTGTACGACCGGGCCACGATGGTGCTGAGCAACACGCCTACCGTGACCACCCGCGGCTCGGTGCTCGAATCGGCGGGCGAGGTATACCTGCGGGCCGACCAGGATACGAGCCTGCGGCTGGCGCCGGGAGTTGTCATCCGTCTGCAAACGCCCAACCCGCCTAACCTGGCCAGTACCGATTCGATGCGCTTGTTTGTGGCGCCATTCATCCCGCCGGGTTGCTTTGGCTGGACGCTCTACAGCGACGCTTTCTCCGACCTGACGCCCATTGCCGGCGGCAATATCCTTACCATTGGCCAGGCCCTTTACAACAACGGCTACGGCTGGTTCAACTGCGACCGGTTTTACGGCGCGGGGGCTTCGCTGCCGGTTGTGGTGCAGGTTCGGGGGGCAGGCATCGAGCCCACCAACACCGCCGTTTTCGTGGTGTTCCGCGACTTCAACGGCGCGCTGGCCCTCTGCGACTACACCCAGCCCGATATCTTCACCGCCCGCTTCGCTCCGGCCGGGGCCCGGGTAAGCGTGGTCGTTATCCGCACCATCGACGGAAAAATCTATTACGGCCGGCAGGACGACACAGTGCAGCCCAACCAGTCTTTCAGCCCGCCGCTGCTCGAAACCACGGCCGCGGAGCTCTTAGCCGACCTGCAGCGCATCTGACCCGGCAAATCGGGCTTCGCTCCCCGGCCGAACTGCAACCCAGACGGCTCCGCCGGGGGCCGGGCGTCCCTGCTCATGGGTTTTCCGCTACCAGCTCGCCGCCGATAAACACCTGGCGTACCGGGTTGTCGCCCAGCCAGTAGGGGATTTCGGGCAGCGTGGCCACGTTCAGCACCAGCACATCGGCGCGCAGGCCCGGCGCAAGGCTGCCGCATTCCTGCTGCTGGCCGATGGCCCAGGCGGCGTTGCGCGTTACGGCGGCCACGGCTTCGGCGGGCGTCAGGCCCATTTTCAGGCAGCCCATACTCAGGGCCAGCCACAGGTTTTTGCTGGGGCACGAGCCGGGGTTGAAGTCGGTGCTAAGCGCCACCGGCAGGCCGGCATCAATAAACGCGCGGCCCGGCGCGTACTGCTCCAGGCGCAGAAACAGCGGCACCAGCGGCAGCAGCACGGCCACCGTGCGCCCCTGCGTAGCGGCGGCAATGCGGGCCGCCGCCGCCGTCGAAAGGTAGTCGGCGTGGTCGAGGCTGATGGCGCCTAGCTGGGCGGCCATTTCGCAGCCGCCCAGCTCGTGCATTTGTTCAGCATGGATTTTCAACCCGAAGCCCAGGTCGCGGGCCGCCGCCAGGTACTGGCGCGATTCCGCCACGCTGAACGCGCCCTGCTCGCAGAATATATCCACGAACGGCACTTCGGCGGGGTCGAGCCGGGGCAGGACGTCGGCCACGAGCATGGCCAGGTAATCGGCGGGGCGGCCGGCGTACTCGGGGCCGGGCACGTGGGCCCCCAGGAAGGTGGGCACCACCCGCACGGGCTGCTGGCGGCCGGCCTCGCGGGCCACGCGCACCAGCCGCAGCTCGGTTTCGGCGTCGAGGCCGTAGCCGCTCTTGGCTTCGAGCGTCGTAACGCCGTAGCGGCGGAAATCGGCCAGGTGGCGCAGGGCATCGGCCAGCAGCTCGGCCTCGGAGGCGGCGCGGGTGGCGCGCACGGTGCTGAGGATGCCGCCGCCGCCGGCCAGAATATCGAGGTAGGATTCACCCCGCAGCTTGCGCTCGAACTCGGCCGCCCGCTGCCCCCCGAACACGAGGTGCGTGTGACATTCTACCAGCCCGGGCATCACCACGCGGCCGTGCGCCTCCACGATACGGGTGGCGGGCGTCAGCTGGCCTTCATCGAGCTCGGCCATGGGCCCGACGGCCACAATCCGGTCGTTCTCGCAGGCCACGTAGCCATCGGCAATAATGCGCCAGTTGGCCTGGTCGGGGCCAGCCAGTGGGCGGGTAGCGGGCGGGCCGGCCAGGGTCAGGAGCTGGCCGCAGTGGCGAATCAGGAGGGTATAGGGCATGGCGGAGGCGGCAGGGAGTTCACCCCCTAAAGATGCACAGAAGCCGCGTAGGCCCGGCCACAGGAGCAGATCTGCCGGTAGCCGAAGCGAGGCTTAAAGTGTCGTTTCCTGATTCGGGACCCAACCGTAAATAGTTGTTACAGTGTTGATATATAACTATCTATTTTTCTTATATTACATAACAAAGCCGCTCCTCAACTTCCTTCCTTTCCCATTATGAAACGACTTGTACTATTGTGCCTGTCTTCCCTGCTGGCTTGGTCGGCGCAGGCGCAGTTTCCCTCTAACAGCTTTGCCGTGCGCTCGGCCTGCCCGGGTAGCGCCAACAACCCTTCCACGCTCGAAAGCATCAATGTGGATGGCTCGCTGACGCTGATTGGCACGGTGAGCGACGGTAACGCCCCCCTCGTGCTTAATGCGCTGGGCAACGACCAGCAGGACCGCGCTAATCTGTATGCCATGAATGTGGCGCCGTTTACGTTGGCGGGCATTGTTACGCCCCCCAACCTATACAAGGTGAGCCTTACCACTGCTCAGGCAACCAACCTGGGGCCGGTAACAGGGCCGCCCCCGGCGCCTGCCACTACCGGCCCCACCGGCATTTTATATCTGACGCTTACCTACAACCAAACACTCAACTTCATCGGCGACGGAGATAACTCGTCAAGCTACTTTGTGGGCGGCGTGTCCTTCAATTACAACCGAAACATCTTCTTCCCCAGCGCCAGCACCATTACCGATTTCCGCTTCTATGTGGGTCAGGTGAAGCTCACGCCCTTCACTACCGCCACGCCTATCTGGCGGCTACTCGATGTCAGCGACCCGGCAACGGCCACCCTGATCAATACGTTCCGACTTCAGACCCAGGCGTACCTCAACAATATTACGCTGCTTGGTCAGAACAACAATACCGGTCCGCTCCCCTCCGGCGGAATCCAGGACTGGGTGTTCGACCCATTCTCCGGCAATCTGGTCAGCTACATCGGCCAGGACCACAAGTTTCTTTCTATCAGCGGCATCAGCAGTTCGCCGGTAGCCGTTACCACCACCCCCACCACGCCGCTGCCCGCCACCCAGGATATTGGCGCCATGTTCTCCGACCGCCAGGGCGGAATATATGCTGTAACGGCCGATGTGGGCACTATTTACAAGATTGATCGGCTCACTGGCAACTGGACCGGCAAAACGTACGGCTCGGCGCTGGGCTGCAGCCGCGGCGACGCCGTGAGCTTCGCCGACGCCCTGCCCCTGCCCGTAACGCTCACCCGCTTCGAGGCCGCGGCGGCCGGCGCCACCGTGCGCCTGAGCTGGGCCACGGCCTCCGAAGAGCGCGCCAGCCACTTCGAAGTTGAGCGCAGCGCTACGGCTACCGCCTGGAGCAGCGTGGCGCGGGTGGCGGCCGGCAATCAGGCCACCGGCCAGCAATACGCGGCCACCGACGCTCACCCGCTGCCCGGCGTGGCCTACTACCGCCTGGCCATGCACGACCGCGACGGCACCGTAACCTACTCCAGCATTCAGATGGTGCGCAGCGCGGCCACCGCCACCGTATATCCCAACCCCGTGCGCGGCGCGGCGCAGGTGCAGCTACCGGCGCCCGGCCAGGCGGCTACGCTGGAGCTGGTTTCGACCCGCGGTGAGGTAGTCCGACGGCTCGCCGCCCCGGCCGGCCCGGCTTCGCTGGAGCTGCCCATGGCCGATTTGCCCGCCGGGCTCTACCTGCTGCGGGTGCAGCAGGCGGGCACCACCACCACTACCCGCCTGACACTGGAAAACTAAGCTCGTGGCCGCCATGCCCAGGTATCAGCAGCCCACCATCTGCCAGCGCACCCCGTTTCTGTACCCCGATGCGCCCCGGCTGCGTATCGGGGTATTTGTTTGCGTATGCCTGAGCTGCCACCCGCCGCCATCGAAGCCCCGCTGATTCTGACGCTTACCCTCGACGAAGAAGCCCAGCAGCACTTCGACGAACTTCGCACGGCACACTTCCCGCCGGCCCGTAATTACCTGCGGGCCCACGTCACGCTTTTCCACCATCTGCCGGGTGCCGATTATGCCACCATTGCCCAGCACCTGCAGCACGTTGCCGCCGATACTCCTCCCCTGCCGCTGCGCGTGGCGGGCGTGCGGTTTCTGGGCCAGGGGGTAGCGTACTCGCTCGAAAACGACCAACTGCGGCAGCTGCACCGGGAGCTGCAGACCCGCTGGGCCGAGCACCTGCGGCCTCAGGACTTGCAGCCCCTGCGGCCCCACATTACGGTGCAGAACAAGGTAGCGCCCGCCGTAGCCCGCGCCCTGCACGAGCAGCTTGCCACCAACTTCGAGCCCTACGCTATTACCGGCACCGGCCTGGCCCTATGGGCCTACCGCGGCGGCCCCTGGGAGGCGCTGGCCCGGTTTCCGTTTGAAGAAGTGAAATACTGAGCAGCTCACTATCTCGCTTTAATCGTGTGGGTCAGGCTTTTGAACTGCTCCAGCGCCTGCTCAAAATCCTGGCGGGCAATGCCCTGCAGGGCCACAGCGGTGTTGCCGATAACCGTTACCTGCTGATACACCAGCACCCGCTGGCCCTGCAGCTGGGCGAATCCCTCGGTTTCGTAGGTTACCAGGTCGTTTATTTTGCCCGAAGTCATTTTGCGCGGCTTGTAGGCCCGGGGGCCCTCGGGGCGGGTCAGGACCTGGGCGCTGATGTCGGCGGCCGTGATGGACGGGTTGTAGGGGTAAGTGCTGACCGTGAGCTGCGGCTCGGGGCCGTAATCGGGCTTGCGCTGCCCGCCCAGCGTGTAGGTGTAGGTACCCTGCCGGGCCAGGGCCAGCGCGAAGGGCGACTTCCGCTCGTCGAGCACGAACACGGTGTTGCCCAGCGTAACCGGCGCATCGGCCCCGATGGGGCGGTAGCTGGCCGAGCGCAGGCTACGGCGCAGCGCCCCGCCGGCCGCCGTGTCGGCCACCGGATAGCGGGCGTCGAGCAGCACCACAAAGGTCGAGTCGCCGAACAGCAGCTGGCTGGTTTCCTGGGTGGGGCTGAGCTGCACCCGCGCCAGCTGCGCCGGATAGCCATCCACCAGCAATGTGCTGAAGCTGACAACCGTGCCGCCGCGGGCCGTAAAGCGGGCCGGACTAAAGCCAGCCGCCTGCCGGAAGTAATTGCTGCCGGGCATTTCTATCACCTGCAGGGCGGCCGGGCCCCGGCGCAGCCCCGTGAGGCCCGCGGCCGGTCCGAAGCCGGGAGGCGGAACCAGCCACACCCTTGTGCCCGCCACGGCCTGCCGGGCGGCCGGCTCGGAAGCCGAAACCAGGGCTGAAGCAGGGGTTAGAATTTGGGCTGCGGCCACTTGCGGCCAGCCGCCCAGCAGCAGGCCCAGGCTCACCAGAAAAAACTTTGTCATTATCTATCGGGTGCTTTCGGGTTGCGGGTCGGGCCCGGCCCTCAATTCGGGGCAAAGTACGCACGAATCGGGCGGCCCACTCTGGATTAAGCAGATTAGGCTAAGTTTGCCCGACCGTCCGGCGCACCTTTGTTCCTGAAATAGGCCCGCTGCCGGGGGCCGCTTACTTTTCAAATTTGCCCGATGAAAGCGCTGCTGCTGATTGACATCCAGAATGATTTTGTACCCGGCGGGGCGCTGGCCGTGGCCGGCGGCGACGCCATTGTGACGCTGGCCAACCAGCTGCAGCCCCACTTCGGGCTGGTAGTGGCCACCCAGGACTGGCACCCGGCCGGCCACGGCAGCTTCGCCAGCTCGCACCCCGGCCGCCAGCCCTTCGAGCAGGGCGAGCTGCACGGCCTGCCCCAGACGCTCTGGCCCGACCACTGCATGCAGGGCACGCCCGGCGCCGAATTCGTAGCCGGCCTCGACCAGCACCGCATCGAGGCCATCTTCCGCAAGGGCACCGACCCGGCCATCGACTCGTACAGTGGCTTTTTCGACAACGGCCACCGCAAAAGCACCGGCCTGGCCGACTACCTGCGCGGCCGCGGCGTAACCGCGGTGTACCTGGCTGGCCTGGCCGCCGACTTCTGCGTTTATTTCTCCGCGCTTGATGCGCTTCAGCAAGGCTTCGCCGTGTACTTCGTAGAGGATGCCACCCGCGCCATCAGCCCCGAAGGCTACCAGCAGGCCCGCACCGACCTGCTGGAGCGCGGAGCGCGGTTCGTCACGACGGCCGAGGTGAATGCCTAGAGGTGAATGTCAGGCTGAGCAGCGCGAAGAATCTGGCGTGCCGGAGTAGCCCCTTACGACAGGATTACCGCTGCCCGCCAGATTCTTCGCGCTGCTCAGCCTGACAGTTTCCTTGTAAAACCTACGGTTTCTGGGCTACTACCGAGTACATCAGCGGTAGCTTGCCGGGCATGCTGGCGAGGTGGTAGCCGCCGCCGGGGGCCGGCTCCAGACCGTTCAGGCAGTCGTAGCACGAGTAATCATACTCCTCGAAGTGCCGGATAGCCAGGCCCTGGCCCAACAGCGCGCCTACTACTTCGCCCAGGCTGTGGTTCCACGATACCGACGTTTCGTGCAGCGGCGCGGCGCGGTCGGCGTAGGTGCCGGTTTCCTGCTCGATGATGGTCTGGCGGTTGAAGTAGGAATACTCGACGCGGGTGAAGTCGTTGTCGAACATCCAGACGGCGGGATGCAGCTCGACCAGCACCAGCCGGCCGCCGGGGCGCAGGCAGCGCGCCACTCCTGCCGCCCACTGCGTCAGGTCGGGCAGCCAGCCCAGCACGCCATAGGGGGCAAACACCACGTCGAACTGCCCGTCGAGGGAGGCGGGCAGGGCCAGCACATCGGCCTGCACGAACCCGGCCGCCAGGCCCAGCTGCTCGTTGAGGGCGCGGGCGGCGGCAATGGCCTCATCGGCCAGATCGACGCCCGTAACGTGGGCGCCCAGCCGGGCCAGCGAAAGGGTATCGAGGCCAAAGTGGCATTGCAGGTGCAGGATGCGCTGCCCGGCTACATCGCCGAGCAGCTCCAGCTCGGGCGGGTTAAGCGAGGTTTTACCCGCCGTAAAACCCGCCACGTCGTAGAAATCGGACCGGAGGTGAAACGCCGTTTTGGCGTTCCAGAGGCGGCGGTTCAACTCCAGGTAATCGGCCGGAACAGCGGGGGGCAGGTGGCGGGGCGGGCTCATCAAACGGTAAGCTGGGCCTGTTGAATAAACTCCCGGATCAGCTCCCGAACCAGCCGGCCGGCTTCGTTGCGGGGCTGCCAGGGGTTGTCGGGGTTGCAGTAGCCGGCCAGCGAGGCAAAGGTAGCGGGCGAGGCCACGGCAAAGGCCATCGACCACTCGGGAAACTCGCGCCAGCTCACCGGGCCGTCGGCCAGCTTCACTACGCCACTGTGGCGCCAGTCGCGCTCAATCTGGCCATAGAGCTGTTCTATCACTGCCCGCTCGCCCTCCAGCACTTGCAGCACCTGGCCGTCGCAGTACAGCAGAATGCCCGTAATGTCGGCCTGCCGGTTTTTCGTGCGGAACTGCACCAGCATTTCGCGCAGCAGGCCTTCGCTTAACTCGCCCACTACCTGGCTCGAATAAACAATGTGGTGCATGGCTCCTGGCTTTGGTTCATATTCCGGCTACACGGCCCCGTTTGGCCGTGCGGCCGGGCCCGTGCCCCGCGGCCAAACGGGCCGGGGCAGAAAGTCAATATACACTTTTATAGATACATAGGCAAGCGCCACCGCTGGCAGCAGGCGCAGCGCGGCGCTTCTTCTATCTTTTTGGGCTGCCGTCCGTACCTATCACCCTAGCTTCTTTCCCTTATGACTTCTACTACCCCTTCCCTGCCCGCCACCGACGTGGTGCTGATTGGTGCCGGCATTATGAGCGCCACGCTGGGCCTGATGCTCAAGGAGCTCGACCCGACGCTGACCATCAGCATTTTTGAGCGCCTCGATGTGGCCGCCGCCGAGAGTTCCGACGCCTGGAACAACGCCGGCACCGGCCACTCGGCCTTCTGCGAGCTGAACTACACGCCCGAGCGCCCCGATGGCTCCATCGACATCAGCAAGGCCCTCAAAATTGCCGAGCAGTTCGAGCAGAGCAAGCAGTTCTGGGCCTTTTTGACGGAGAAATACGATGTGAAGGAAATCGAGCGGTTCATCAACTACATTCCGCACATGAGCTTTGTGATGGGCCGCGAAAACGTGGAGTTTCTGCGCAAGCGCCACGCCGCCCTCACCCAAACCGCCCTGTTTAAGGGTATGAAATTCACCGACGACCGGGCCGAAATTGAAAGCTGGATTCCGCTGGTGATGGAGGGCCGCGACCCGGAGCAAACCGTGGCCGCCACCCGCATGGACCTGGGCACCGACGTTAATTTCGGCTCCCTGACCCGCGGCATGTTCTACCTGCTTCAGGAAAAGCCCGGCGTAACCATGCACTTCCACCACGAGGTGGAGAAGCTGCACCACAACGCCGATGGCAGCTGGCGGGTGAAAACCAAAAACCTCGAAAGCGGCCAGGAAGTGGAAACCCAGGCCCGGTTCGTGTTTATCGGGGCCGGGGGCGGCTCGCTGCCGCTGCTCGAAAAGTCGCACATTCCGGAGGCCGACGGTTACGGGGGCTTCCCGGTGAGCGGGCAGTGGCTGCGCTGCGTGAACCCGGCCGTAATTGAGCGCCACGCGGCCAAAGTGTACGGCAAGGCCTCGGTGGGCTCGCCGCCCATGTCGGTGCCCCACCTCGATACGCGCGTGATTGACGGCGAAAAGCAGCTGCTGTTCGGCCCCTACGCCGGTTTCAGCACCAAGTTTCTGAAAACGGGCTCCTACTTCGATTTGCCGGCGTCCATTCAGTTCGGCAACGTGAAGCCCATGATTATGGCCGGCCTCAAAAACCTGTCGCTCACCAAGTACCTCATCCAGCAGGTGCGCCAGTCGCCCGACGACCGGCTGGCGGCCCTGCGCGAGTATATGCCCGAGGCCCAGGCCCAGGACTGGGAGCTGGCCATTGCCGGCCAGCGCGTGCAGGTTATCAAGAAGGACAAAAAGCAGGGCGGCGTACTTGAATTCGGCACCGAAGTGGTTACGGCCGCCGACGGCACCATTGCCGCGCTGCTCGGCGCCTCGCCCGGGGCCTCCACCGCCGTCAGCATCATGCTGCACCTGGTACAGAAGTGCTTCCCTCAGCAGTCGGCTACCCCCGAATGGCAGGCCAAATTCCACGAGATGGTGCCCACGCTGGGCCACACGCTGGCCGATGAGCCGGAGCTGGTCAATAAGACGCGCACCCGCACCAGCACCATCCTGGGGCTGGTAACGCCGGCAGAATTAGGGGTTTCGTAAGGAGCTAGAAGAAATTAGCTGTCATCCTGAGCTTGCGAAGGACCTATCCAGAAGCTAATGATTGATCTTAGCTTCTGGATAGGTCCTTCGCAAGCTCAGGATGACAGTTCGATTCTGGCTTAGCTCTTAGCTGCTTAAGTCCTAACTTCTCAAGCAGACCTACGTCCAGTACAGCAATGGTGCGTTGGGGAAACGGGCCTGCCATTGGGCGTAGAAGAACTCCTTGAGCTGGCGCATATCGGTGGGCTGGTACACGAATTTGGTGCCGCCGAACTTGTTGCGCTTCACGGCGCGGGTGGCTTCGTCGAGGTCGAGGCTGGTGTTGGGGTACCAGTCGAGCAGCACGTTTTTGGAGCCGGGCGTGAAGCGGTGGGTGATGAATTCCACCGTCAGGTCGCAGTCGAAATCGAGGGCCGCTGCCAGCCGGTCGAGTAGCAGGCGGTACTCGTGCTGCCAGTTGGGCAGCGGCATAATGGGGGCCAGCACCACGCCCACCGGGTAGCCGCCCCCACCCTGCGCGCGGGGCAGCGCCAGCTTGCGCAACGCCCGGATTCGGGCTTCCACCGAGGCCGTGCCGCCCTCCAACTGGCGCACCAGCTGCTCGGCATTCAAACTGAAGCGGGCCCGGGTGCGGCCGTGGTGGGGCAGCGCCAGCAGCGAGTCAACGTGGTCGTATTTGCTCACGAAGCGCAGGTGGGTGCCTTCGCGCTGGCCAAAGTAGCGGATGCACTCGGCCAGCGAGCCGGTGAGGTGCTCGATGCCCAGCACATCGGTGTAGCAGCTTACCTCGAAGCTGGTAGTGCGACCGGGCCGTTCGTAATTTTGGGTGTTGGCCAGCAGCTGAGGCAGATTGGCGAAGGCCTTGACCACCGGCGGACCGCTGAGGCTGCCAGCCAGGTAGCAGTACTGGCAATGCGCGGGGCAGCCCTCGGCCAGGTTCATCTGCCAGTCGGCCGAGGGGGGCGTGGGCTGGAGCCGCAGGGCCCCAGGCGGGGCGCACACTACCGCCAGCGTGCTTTTGGCCCGGCGGTAGGTGTCGCGCGCATCGTCGCCGCGCAGGCCGGTGAGGCGGTTGCTCTTGAGCAGCTCAATTTCCAGGTGGTGGCTTTTGGCGCGGGCCAGGATTTGCTGACCAAAGGGTTCGTCGAGGGCCGCCGGGGTGAAGGCTACGCGCTTGGGCAGCCACAGCCTGGCGGCGTGCTGGCGCGGGGCGGCGGCGGGTTCGGGCAGGATGTCGAGCGAAGGAAAAAGGGTGGTTTGCGTCATCGGATAGATAACACAAACCACCCCTGAAAAACTCCGCAAAAAGCCCTTTTGGCCTGAATAAACGGGCAAATTCAAACCCGAATCGGCCAAAAGGCCGGCCCTTCTTTCCAGACGCATACGCTCCGGAAAAAGGGCCGGCCTAGCGGATTTACCGCGCCGCTGCTTCGGGCAGAAACACCTCGGCCAGCATGCACCGCACACTGCCCCCGCCGATAGTTTCGATGGTGGGGATGGGCAGCGGCAGCAGCTCGGCGTGGCGGCCCAGCTGCTGCCGCTGCCCGGCCGTGAGGGCATCGTGGGCACTTTGCGACATGGCCAGCAGCACCGGACCGCCCTCGGGTTGCAAGGCCAGCATGTTGCCGGCGAAATGGGTTACCTGCTCAAGGGAAATAGCTACGATTTCGTGCCCGGTTTCGGTAAGCGAATGCACGACGGCGCTGCGCTCAGCCGGGTCGATGATGCTTTCCAGGCATACGACGGCGAAACCGGGGCCAATGCTCAGCATTACGTTGGTATGGTAAATTTCCTGTCCCCGGCCATCCACGGAACGGAACGCAACCGGCTCGTATCCCAGCCGGGCGCAAACGTCGGCCAGCAGCTGCGGCTCGGTACGGGGCGAGAGGCCAGCGTAGGCGCGGCGGTGCTCATGGTCGAAAATAATACTGCCCGTGCCTTCCAGAAAGCGGTTTTCCGCCTCCGTTCCCGACACATCCACTACTTCCGTCACCTGAAATTGCCGGGCCAGGGACTCCACGATATCGGCACGGCGCTCGGTGCGGCGGTTGGGCGCGCACATGGGGTAGAGAAGCACCCGGCCATCGGCGTGCAGGCTGAGCCAATTGTTCGGAAAAACGGCATCGGGCTTCACCGGCACCGGCGTATCATCGAATACGAGCACCTGCATGCCCCGGCCCCGGAGCGTTTCGACCAGATTGGTAAACTCGGCCGCGACGCGGGCCGTCGTCTGGTCGGCCGGCTGGTCGGCCAGGGCCTGCTGGAAGTGGTTGGAGGCGGCCGTTTCGGCATTGAACCCGAAGTGGGTAGGCCGCACAACAAAAATGGTGGAAGCTGCTTGTTTCATGGCCCCAAACTACGCCTAATCTGCCTGCGTTAGCAAGGCTCGTAGCCACTTTCGGGACCAAAAAAAGGCACGCTCCCAGTTGGGAGCGTGCCTTTTGTAGCTACAGAAGCAGGTAGGGCTAAGCGCGACGCACTTTAACGGCGTTCAGGCCCTTACGGCCCTGCTCTACTTCGAATTCTACCTTGTCATTGTCGCGGATTTCGTCAATGAGGCCGGTTACGTGTACGAAGATGTCTTCGCCGGTTTCGGCGTTGTTGATGAAACCAAACCCTTTGGTCTCATTGAAAAATTTTACGGTTCCCGTCTGCATGATGCTTGGTAGGAGGTGAAGATGATAAAGCAAGCAGCAGCGGAACCGGGTGGCTCAGTTCAGCGGGGCTAAACCAAGTTGATGACTCGTTGACAAGTTGCCTTTTAACGTGCTAAAGATAGACTTTATTTTTGGAAGTAGCCGGCCAGGCTTTCACCAACCCCTGCAAAGCGGCGGCCAGAGCCTCCAGAGGCCATCAGCATTTTCAGGCCAGGCGCGTGCCCAGCCAGAAATAGGCCAGCAGCAACGCCAGCAGCCCCGCCCACAGCAACAGTGCCCGGCGCCGCGGCACCAGCAGCAGCAGCCCCGCCGCCACCGCCGGAATAAGCACGCCCATGAGCAGCGAAACCAGCACGTAGCCCAGGCCGGTGGTGCGGCCCAGCTGCTCCAGCAGCCGGATATTGTAGTTGTAAAAGCCCTGGCCGGTGCTGCCGGGCTGCCGCAGCAGCCACGCAAACCCGACCAGCGCCAGCGTGCCGGCCAGCAGCAACCACTTGTAGCGGCGCTGCCGCAATACCACCAGTCCCAGCCAACCCAGCGGTACCAGCCCGCAGTACACCAGAATATTGAGCTCGGCGTAGCTCAGCCCCAGCCCGCGGCTGACGCTCATAAATAACACCACGAGGGCGTCGAACAGGCCGACCAGCAGCTTAAGCAGGGTTTGCATACGGCCGCAAATGTACCGGGCCCGGCGGCCTGCGGCGGTAGTTATTTTGCGGCCGCCGCGGCCGGGGCTACAACTTTATAAGAGCCGGCCGGGTAAAGCAGCTGTTCGCCCGAATGCCGCCGCCGTTGCGCCCGGCCCTGGCTGCGCCACAACCTCGCTTCTGATTTTCCTTTTTATTCCATGACTGAGCCAACCACTCCTGCCCCAAATACTCCGCTGATTGTGCTGGCCGGCGCCACCGGGGCCCTGGGCCTGCTCATTGCCCACCAGCTGCGCCGCCGCGGGGCTTCCGTGCGGGCGTTGGTGCGCCCGGCCAGCCTAGCCGGCGCCGAGGCCGAATCGTTGCGCCGCCAGGGCGTGGAGGTAGTGGGCGTGGATTACGCCAGCACCGCCGACCTAACCCGCGCCTGCCAGGGGGCCGGCTGCGTGGTGTCGGCCCTGAACGGGCTGCGCGACGTTATGGTGGAAACCCAGGGCCGGCTGCTCGACGCGGCCGTGGCGGCCGGGGTGCCGCGCTTTATTCCGTCCGACTTCGCGGCCGATTTCACCCGGGTGCCCGAGGGCTCGAACCGCAACTTCGATTTACGCCGCGAGTTTGCCCGCCACCTCGATAAAGCGCCCATCCGGGCTACCTCGGTGCTCAACGGCATGTTCATGGATTTGCTGCGCGGCACGGCGCCGGTGGTGCTGGCCGGCCCGCGGCTGGTGCTCTACTGGGGCCACGCCGACCAGCCGCTCGACTTCACCACCATGCAGGACACGGCCGACTTTACGGCCGCCGCCGCCCTCGACCCCAGCACGCCCCGCTACCTGCGCGTGGCCGGCGACGTGGCCAGCCCCCGGCAGCTGCGCGAGGCCGCCACCGCCGCCACCGGGCACCGCTTCCGGCTGCTGCGCCCCGGCAGCCTGGGACTGCTGAGCACGCTCATCAAGCTCACCAAAACCCTGGCCCCGGCCTCTAACGACGTGTTTCCGCCCTGGCAGGGCATGCAGTACCTGCACAACATGCTCAGCGGTGACGCCAAGCTGCCAGGCCCGCTCGACAACCACCGCTACCCCGACCTGAAATGGACGACGGTGCAGGAAATGCTGGCTGCGAACCGGTAAAGCGGCCCGCCTGGCCGCGGCATTGGGTTGATGGCCGTAGCTTTGCGGGTTCATCAGCTGCGCTCATGGACAACCGCCCCTCTCCTACTGCTCCCTTCTGGAAGCGGAATATTTACCGCGTCGTTTTCGAAGCCGACACGCGGGCCGGTCAGCTGTTCGACATTCTGCTCCTGCTGGCCATTGTCCTGAGCGTGCTGGCCGTGATGCTGGAAAGCGTGAGCAGCATCAACGCGCAATACGGGCCGGCGCTGCGGGTGGTGGAGTGGGTATTTACGGGCGTGTTTCTGGTCGAATACCTCATGCGCCTGCTGGTGGTGCGGCGGCCGCTGCACTACGCCCTGAGCTGGCTGGGCCTGGTTGATTTGCTGGCCGTGGTGCCTTCGCTGCTGGCGCTGGTGATGGTGGGCAGCCGCTACCTGCTGGTGGTGCGTACCGTGCGGCTGCTGCGGGTGTTCCGCATTTTCAAGCTGGGGCAGTTTATTGGCGAGGGCGAGTTTATTCTGAGCGCCCTGAAGGCCAGCCGCTTTAAAATTCTGGTATTTCTGTCGTCGCTCTTCACGCTGGCCATTCTGATGGGCACGTTTATGTACGTGCTCGAAGGCGGCGAAAACGGATTTACCAGCATCCCCAAAAGCGTGTACTGGGCCGTAGTAACCCTGACCACGGTGGGCTACGGCGATATTTCGCCCACCACCATACTGGGCCAGACGCTGGCCACGCTGCTCATGATTATGGGCTACGCCATTATTGCCGTACCCACCGGCATCGTCTCGGCCCAGATGTCGCGCAACGCCGCCGCCTCGGCCACTGCGGCTGCCGGCGCCGCCGCGGCAGTGGCCGAGGCCACCGCAGCTCCGGCCGCGCCCGCCTACAAGCAGGCCCGCTGCCCCCGCTGCCAGTCCGCCGGCCACCGCCCCGACGCCGGCTTCTGCTGGAACTGCGGCGGCCCGGTGTAATGGTAGGATCCGTCAGATGTAGCTTCGGTCAGCAGATTCTATCGTGAAGTCGTGCGGGTTTTCTGGGTCATACAGAAGCGCGACTTTGGCTCCTTGCGGGTAACGCGGCATGGCAAAAGCAACCCCGGCAGTGGACAAGCCCTCGATAGGCTGCCCGTCTTGCGTCACGAATCGCACGATGGGTCGAACAGTGGTATTCTGCCCCCAGCTAATCTTATTACGAACAACCACACCATTTGCGCGAAGGCCATGCTGCTGCATTCGGTCATAATGCCGCTTTGCTTTCAGATAGGCGAATATTATTACGGCCATCACCACCAGGCCAAAGGCCCCTAGGAAGACCTTTATCTCGATATCCATAAGCCAATCAATATGTCTGGAGCAAAACTTATTCTTGAACCAAAACGACCACAAAAACTGGCCTCCATATCCAGCCTATCTGCCAGGCCAGTGCATAGCCGCACAACGAGGGCGGGGGCAGAAAAGCGGCGTAGGAGTTCCAGTCAGCTGACGTTTTATGGCAGGTCGTTGAAAGTGCGAACCTGTACGTTGGGCATCTTTTGCAGCAGCAAACGCATTGTCTGGCCGTGCGAGGCGCCTACGGCGACCAGCACGCGGCGGGCGCCCTGCTGCCGGGCCTGGCGCACCACGTTGTCGCACATGCCCTGGTTGCGCAATACCCATTGCCGCCGCATTTCCTGCACCGCTTCCGTGGGAAAACCCGGCGCGCCGTACAGCGCCTCGCCGCCGAAGAAATTGAGGGCCTCGTCGATTTTTTCGTAGGCCGGCGAGTTGAGCAGGCGGTACACCTCCACATCGTCATCAGACTGGTTGAGGTAGGCGAAGTAGGCCGTACGGGTCGCGACCATGCGCCGGTAGGTATCGGCCTGGGCAGTGGAAGAATCGATTAGAAAGGCGGCTTTCAGCGCGTTGTTTTGGGTTATGGCCTGGCCATATGCCTCGTTCCAGGGCTCATCGTAGCGCTGGCAGTCCATGCCGTAGAGCTGCGCCTGACCCATCTCCGTCAGCAGGGGGAAGATGATTTTGTGGTATTCGGTCAGGGGCCGTACCAGCCGTACTTTGCGCAGGGAATCGACCGGCCCCATTGCTTGGGTGTAATAGGCTTGGTCGGCGGCAGTCAGGTTCTTTTTCAGCGGTTCTTCCAGCAGGTACAGCTGGTACTCGGCGTTGCCCCGGTCGTTGGCAAAGGTGTAGTAGCGGGCCAAGTCGATGCGCGGGCGCACGAGTTGCGGCTGGCGGCGCAGCTGCCGGTTGGCGGCCGCGGCAGCCCGGCTGGTGAGCGGGTCGGTGGTGAGGGCGCGCCGCCGCAGGTAGCTTACGCGGCGCTGGTGCGCTTGCTGGTACTGATTGGTAGCGGGCAGCGCCTGGGCATCGGCGGCCGTGAGGTATTCGCCAAACACCATGTCGGGCTGGTAGGCTCGCAGCTTTTTGATGATGGGCTGATAGGTAGCGGCCAGACTGCCATTGTAGTGGGAAGCGGCCAGAATCACCACTTCCAGGGGTTGCTGGGCGCGGGCCGGGCGCGGGGCCGCGCCCAGCAAGCCGATGAGTACGCTCAGATGGAGAAGTAAACGCATGGCGTAAGAATAGAGTGGCCGGCGCAACGGGCGCTAACGAGGTGCCAATACTACTGATAAATCCTTAGCCTCGCGCAGCAGCAAGTGGTCTATTCCATTCCCGGAATCTGCACACCCCGCTCCCGGGCCACGTCCTGGGCCAGCTCGTAGCCGGCGTCGGCGTGGCGCAGCACGCCCATGCCGGGGTCGGTTGTCAAAACGCGTTTGAGGCGTTCGGCTTTTTCGGGGGTTCCGGTGGCCACTATCACCATGCCCGAGTGGGTGGAGTTGCCGATGCCCACGCCGCCGCCGTTGTGCAGGCTCACCCAGTCGGCACCCGAAGCGCAGTTGGCCAGCGCGTTGAGCAGGGGCCAGTCGGCCACGGCGTCGGAGCCGTCCTTCATGCCTTCGGTTTCGCGGTTGGGCGAGGCCACCGAGCCACAGTCGAGGTGGTCGCGGCCGATGACGATGGGGGCCGACACCTCGCCGCGGGCCACGAGGTCGTTGATGACCAGGCCGAACTTCTCCCGCTCGCCGTAGCCCAGCCAGCACACGCGGGCCGGCAGTCCGATGAAGGGCACCTTGGCCTGGGCCTTTTCAATCCAGCGGGCCAGCAGCTTATCGTCGGGGAAGGTTTCGAGAAGGGCGCGGTCGATGCGCAGGATGTCCTGGGGGTCGCCGGAAAGGGCCGCCCAGCGGAACGGGCCCTTACCCTCGCAGAACAGCGGCCGGATGTAAGCGGGCACGAAGCCGGGATACAGAAACTGGCCGTGCTCGTCGCGCACTTTCATCCCGCCTTTTTCGGCCTGCCCGCGCAAGTTGTTGCCGTAGTCGAGGGCCACGGCGCCGGCCGTCTGCATGTCAATAATAGCCTGGCAGTGCTTCATAATGGAAGCCAGGGCCTGGCGCCGAAACTCGTCGGGGTCGTTCTGGCGCAGCTGTAGCACGGTGGCAATGTCGCCTTCGGGAATGTAGTCGAGCAGGTCGTGGGCGGAGGTCTGGTCGGTTACGATATCGGCCTTGTAGCCGCGGGCCAGCAGCTCGGGCAGCACCGTGGCGGCGTTGCCGGTGAGGCCGATGCTCCAGCCCCGGCGCTGCTGCCGGTACTGCTCGCACAGCTCCAGGGCATGGTCCAGGTCGCGGGCCTGCTCGTCGAGGTAGCCTTCGCGCACCTTCTGCCGCACGCGCTCCTCAATCGGCTCAATCACCAGGCACACGCCGTCGTTCATGGTGACGGCCAGCGGCTGGGCGCCGCTCATGCCGCCCAGACCGGCCGTTACGGTTACCGTACCGGCCAGCGTACCGCCGAAGTGGCGCGCGGCCACAGCGGCGAAGGTTTCGTAGGTGCCCTGTAAAATACCCTGGGTAGCAATGTAAATCCAGGAGCCGGCCGTCATCTGCCCGTACATCATCAGGCCCAGCTTGTCGAGCTCGTCGAAATACTCCTGGGTGCTCCAGGCGGGCACCAGGTTGGAGTTGGCGATGAGCACCCGCGGGGCGTGGGCCCAGGTGCGCAGCACGCCCACGGCCTTGCCGCTCTGCACGAGCATGGTTTCGTCGGGCTCCAGGTTTTTGAGCGCACGCACGATGGTCTGGTACTCCTTCCAGTTGCGGGCGGCGCGGCCGGCTCCACCGTATACAATCAGCTCGTCGTACACGAGGCTCACGGCCGGGTCGAGGTTGTTTTCCAGCATGCGCAGCGCCGCCTCGGCCTCCCAGGTTTTGCAGCGCAGCGTGCTGCCGTGCTGGGCCTTCACCGTTTCCTCGGGCTGGTACTCGTAATACATGGGCCGACTACCGGCCGCTGCGGGCGCCGATTTGGAGGTGGCTTCGAGGTTGAGTTCGGGAGTTTGCAGGGCGGAATGAGGCATAGTGGGAAGGCGGACGGGAAAGGCGGACCGCGCCGACAAGATATTGGTTTTACCCCGACCGGACCAAGCCGGCCTGTTGGCCGCGCACGGAACATAGTGGCGACTGGCGACTTTTTTTTGTCGCTGGCAGAGAATCAGGGGCTGCTCACCAATTAACAGCAGCGGGGCGGCACCCGAAGCTGTACCTTTGCCGTATGCAGCGGCACGGCCCTGCGTTGGGCCTACTGCCCCGATTCGCACTTTACCATAACATGCAACGTTTTACTACCTTCCTTCGATTCTTCCTCCTCTTCGCGTTATTATTGGTTGGCGCCGCCAACCGGCCGCAGTCCACTCCCCGCGTCTCCCTGACCGACGAAGTGTTAGCCCTGTTTCGCACCACTACTATCCCCCGCACGTAAACCTAACCGCCCCATTATTCCAGCCCGGCCCAACAGAGCCGGGTTTTTGCTGACTCCCCGATTATCCCGGGCGGGCATTCTTCCTGATCCTACATGAGAACCGACGCGGCGCCCCAGCACCGCGTCGGTTCTCATGTAGGGCAGCCCGACTTACTGGCAAAAGTGGTCCGGAACGATGCAGATGCGCAAACCCACGCTTCTGCATCGTTCTTTAGTTACGGCCGGTTGGCGGATTTTCATCCAGCCGAATCTGCAACTGCGCCAGCTGCTGTTCGAGCAGGCCCACGCGCTCTTCGAGCAGGGCCGGGCGGCGCAGGTGGGTGCTGAAGCTGCCATGGACTTCCCAGATTTCGAGGGCCTCGGGCAGGTGAAAATCCTGGGCCGGATAGTCGGGGTTGTCGGCGCGCAGGCGTAGCAGCTGGCCGGGCAGCTGCTCCTGGAGGCGGCGCACCAGCAGGCGGCTTTGGGTGAGCAGGGCGTACACCCGGCCACTGTGCAGGCGGGGCAGGGCCTTATCGACGCGGCAGCAGAGCAGTACGTCCTGGTGCCGCAGGGTGGGCGCCATATCGGGGCCGTTGAGCTCGAAGGCGCGGGTGGCGGGGCCCAGCTGGTGCGGGAAGGTGAGCGGGGGCAGCGCGTCGATAAAGGCCGAATCGTGGTGGCGCACGATGTATTCGAGCAGCCGGGCCTGGGGCACGTAGGGCGTGAGCTGGGGCCGCTGGTCGGCCAGCGCGGCGGCCTCGGCGGCGGCCGGCGTGCCCACCGCGGCGGCAGCCTGCGACTGAAAGATATCGAACCGGTAGAGCTCATTTACGGTCAGCTCTTTCGTAAGTAGCAGGTCGACTGATAAGCCAAAATACTGAGCAATCTGCATCAGCGTTTCCATTTTGGGCTCCGAGCGGCCCTCTTCGTAAGCGCCCACACTGGGCCGGGCCAGCCCAAAAAGCTCGGCAAATGCTGCCTGGCTAAGCTTTTTAACAGTTCTTATCTTGCGGATGTTCTTACCAACGTTCGACATGGCTGAAAATATTTTTAGCTCAAAACTTGAGCACATAGCAAACTTTGCTTACCATTGCATCGTAAAGCTACCACAATCCGGCTAGTCATTCAATCGGGCAGCTACTTTTTTGAGCCACCGGCCTTATCCCGCACCACTGGCCTGCTTATCCGGCTGATTTACCTAAGTTGTCGACGCTAACACCTTCCCTTTTCCTGCCCTGCTATGTCTACTCCTTATTTCGCCCTGCTGCAAACCTACCTGCTGGAGCTGGGCTTCGACATCAACCATCAGGATGAGGCCAGCGGCCTGCTGGTAGTGAGCCGGCCGGAGCTGGGCATTCATCAGCTGGTGCTGGGCTGCGGCGAACCGCTGCTGATTATGGAACAGTACCTGCTGGAGCTGCCCGCTCCCAACTGCGACATTTACCAGCGCCTGCTCCAGAAAAACCGCGACATCATCCACGGCGCCTTCGTGCTCGACGAATCGGGCCGCAAGGTTATCTACCGCGACACGCTCCAACTCGATTTCCTCGACCGCGCCGCCCTCGAAGCCGTGCTCAATTCCCTGGCCTTAGTCCTCAGCGAGTTTGGCGACGAGCTGATTGAATTTTCTAAATCGGGCACTTAGGGAATTGGAAAAGAACTGTCATCCTCCCAAATCCCTGTTCCCCCTCAAAACCCTGCTACCATGAACTTTCTCAACCGTCTCTTCAAAATCGGGCAGGCCGAAGCCCATTCCGCCGTCAATCAACTCGAAGACCCCATCAAGATGACCGAGCAGGGCCTGCGCGACCTGCGCGAGGACCTCGACAAGGCCCTGCACGCGCTGGCCGAAGTGAAGGCCCTGGCCATCAGGAGCCGCAACGACGCCGAAGCCGCCCGCAGCAAAGCCCTCGATTACGAGAACAAGGCCGTGCTGCTGCTCCAGAAGGCCAGCCGCCAGGAGCTGGAGGCCACCGAGGCCGACCGCCTGGCCACCGAGGCGCTGACCAAGAAAACCCAGCACGAGGCCCAGGCCACCCGCGCCGGCCACGACCAGGAAAAGTTTGAGGCCTCGGCCGCCACGCTCAACCAGAATGTGCAGCAGCTCAAGCAAACCATTTCGCAGTGGGACAACGAGCTGCGGACGCTGAAAGCCCGCGTCACGGTGAGCACGGCCACCATAACCATCAATAAGCAAATGGCCCAGCTCGACTCGTCGGGCACGGTGAGCCTGCTGGAGCGCATGAAGGAAAAGATTGCCACCGAGGAGGCGCTGGCCGAATCGTACGGCCAGCTAGCCCAGGAAAGCAAGTCAGTCGATCAGGAAATCGACAAGGCCCTGGGCGCCGACGGCAGCAGCCAGGCCTCGGCCGATTTGCTGGCCCTCAAGGCCCGGCTGGGCATGCAGAAGCAGCTGGGCAGTTCCGAATTATAAAGCCCGTTTTCAACAGAGCCATGACGACCCTCGAAAAGTTCTTATTCTACTTTGGTGTTGCGCTCATTTTGGGCTCGGCGTTGGCGCGGGTTTCCCACGCCATCGAGTCGGAACAGTCCCATTTCCTGATACTGATAGGTGCGGCGCTTCAATTTAACGCGCAGAGCCGCTACAACCGCCGGCTGCGGCAGCGCATCGAGGAACTGGAAGCTGAGCCGCGCTGCTAACGGCTGCTAATCTTCATTCTTCCGATGAGACGCTCTTCCAACGTATTCTTTGTACTGGCGGCCCTGTTGTTGGTGGCCAGTACCAGCCTGCGCTTTATAGAGGGAGCAAATATGCGCTGGGCTCCGCTGCTGCTGATTTGCGGGTTCTGCTTCCTGGCATCGGCCTTCGCGCTCTACCGCCGCAACCAGCAGCAAAACGAGTCGGGCCGGCGCTAAGCGGCACGCCTGACTCGCCAGACTGCGGCCGTTTTTGGGCCGCCTCGGCAATTCCCGTACCTTCCCGTCGCTAATCCTGTCCTGATGAAAGAACTGCTCCACGCGGCCGTTGCGCCGGCCAATCTGCTGCCCACGGGCGTGCTGGTATTCGTGCTGCTGTACTGGCTGACGGTCGTGCTGGGTGTGCTCGATTTCAAGTCGCTGGACCTGGACGTGCACGCTGATACCGACGCCGATTTTGATGCCCACGCCGGGGCCCACGGCCACGCGGGCGAGTCGGGCACCTCGTTTATGAACGGCGTACTGGGGTTTTTCAACCTGGGCCGCGTGCCGCTGATGGTGTTTGTGAGCTTCGTGGTGCTGCCGTGGTGGGTGGGCAGCATTCTGGCCAACTACTACCTCGGCAACGAGGGCCTGCTGGTGGGCGCGGTGCTGCTTGTACCGCTGTTGCTGGGCGCTATGCTGGTATCGAAAGTGCTTACCACGCCCTTCGTGAGTTTGTTTGCGGCCATGGAAGCCGATTCGGAAGGCGCCAACTCGCCGGTGGGCAAGGTGTGCACCCTGCTGCTGCCCGCCACCCACGAGCAGCTGGGCCAGGCCAGCGTACGGCTGCGCAAGGGCGCCCCGCTCATGCTCAACGTGCGGGCCGCCTCGCAGTCGGCCGAGCTGCGCAAGGGCGACACGGCCCTCATCATCGACTACGACCAGCTGCACCGCTGCTACCTGATTGAGCCGTTTGAGCTGACTTCCTGAGCCTCTTATTACTTATCCGAACGTCATCCCGCTATTTGGTACTTAACGCCTACTACTTATAGTATGAAACAGATTTTTCCGTCCGCAGTCAGCTGGTGGCTGTTCGCGCCGCTGCTGGTCCTGCTGCTGGGCTCCACCGTCTTCGCGGGTCTGGAACAGTCGTGGCTGAGCGGGCTGACGATGCTGGCGGCGCTGGGATTTACGATCTGGCTGATTCGCTCCACCTACTACGAGGTGCAGCCCGCGCAGCAGCTGTTGCGCATTGTGTCGGGGCCGCTGGTTTGGCGGGTGCGGGTGGCAGATATCACGCAGGTTGAAAAATCGCATAACCTGCTCAGCTCCCCGGCCCTCTCGCTCGACCGGCTCAAAATTTATTACGGTAAATATGATTTCGTGCTGATTTCGCCCGCCGACCGGGCCGGTTTCCTGGCGGCCCTACTAACCCTCAACCCCGCCATCCGCCATGACTGAGTTGCTCCATCTGCTGCAAAACGCGCTCCGCTGGCTCGGCGAGGTGCTGCTCGACGGCCTGCTGGCCGACTTCTTCAACTGGCTCGCCGACTGGCTGCTGACGTAGGGGCGGGGCAGGGGTAGCAGGCTGTCATGCTGAGGCAACGAAGCATCTCTACCGCTTCGTTCTCGCGTCGCGCCTCACGAGACCCCTACGGGGCACGGGCCCCTCTCCGAAAAAGGAGAGGGGGAGCCAGCCGACAGGATTAGCATTGCAGTAGAGATGCTTCGACTTCGCTCAGCATGACGCTGTTTTTCTCCCAGTTACCCGGTCCCCAAGCTCCCAGACCCTAAAATCCCAACTCTCTGAAACACTCCTACTCCCTACTTTCATGTTAGACCAACTTTCCCTGGTGGTGCTCGTCATCATCGCCGTTTTCGTGCTGGGCTTTATTGCCATTGTGGCCCGGATGTACAAAAAAGCCGTGCAGGGCGAGGCCCTGGTACGCACCGGCATGGGCGACACCAAGGTGTCGTTCAGCGGCATTCTCGTGGTGCCCGTGCTGCACAAGCTGGAGGTGATGGACATCAAGCTCAAAACCATCATCATCCAGCGCGCCGGCTCCGAAGGGCTGGTATGCAAAGACAACCTGCGGGCCGACGTGAAGGTGAACTTCTTCGTGCGGGTCAACAAAACCCACGACGACGTGATAAACGTGGCCCAGAGCATCGGCGCGCACCGCGCCTCCGACCCGCTGGCGCTGGAAAACCTGTTCGACGCCAAGTTCTCGGAGGCGCTGAAAACCGTGGGCAAGCACTTCGATTTCATTGAGCTCTACAACTCCCGGGAGCAGTTCAAGCAGGAAATCCTGCGCATCATCGGCACCGACCTCAACGGCTACGTGCTCGACGATTGCGCCATCGACTACCTGGAGCAGACGCCGCTGACGGCCCTCAACCAGGACAATATTCTCGACGCCGAGGGCATCAAGAAGATTATCGCCCTGACCTCGGAGCAGAAAATCCAGGCCAACTCGATTGAGCGCGAGAAGCAGAAAACCATTAAAAAGCAGGACGTAGAGGCCCAGGAAACCATTCTGGAGCTGGAAAAGCAGCTGATTGAAAACCAGGAAAAGCAGAAGCGCGAGGTGGCCAACATCCGGGCCCGCGAGAATGCCGAGTCGACCAAGGTACAGCAGGAGGAAACGCTGAAGTCGGAGAAGGCCCGCATTGCCACCGAGGAGGAAGTGGGCATTGCCGAGCAGAACCGCGACCGGCAGGTGCTGGTGGCCGAGCGCAACAAGGAGCGCACCGACGCCGTGGAAACCGAGCGCGTGGCCCAGGCCAAGGCCCTCGAAGTAAACGAGCGGGAGCGGATTGTAGCTCTGGCCCAGATTGAAAAGGAAAAGGCGCTGGAAGAAGAGAAGAAGAACATCCAGACTATTATCCGCGAGCGAATCACGGTGGAGAAAGCCACCGTAATCGAGGAAGAGAAAATCAAGGACACCCGCGCCCAAGCCCTCTCCGAGCGCGAGAAGCTGGTAGCCGTGACGGCCGCCAAGCAGCAGGCCGAAGCCGCCACGGTGAGCATGGTGAGCAGCGCCGACATGGAAAAGCAGGCCGCCGAATTCCGCGCCCGGCAGGCCCTCATCGACGCCGAGGCCGAAAAGGCCGCGGCTGAGTTCAAGGCCTCGGCCATCCGCACGCTGGCCGAAGCCGAAGCCAGCAAGGAAGCCGCCATCGGTCTGGCCGAGGCCCAGGTGATGCAGGCCAAGGCCACGGCCCGCCAGAAGGAAGGCGAGGCCGAGGCCCAGGTAATGCAGTCGAAGGCGGTAGCTCGCCAGAAGGAAGGCGAGATGGAAGCCCAGGTGATGCAGGCCAAGGCCCAGGCCGAGGCCCAGGGCATCCAGGTGAAAGCCGGAGCCCAGGCCGAAGCCGACGAGAAAATCGGGCTGGTAGCCGCCAAAGTAAACCGCGAAAAAGGCCTCGCCGACGCCGACATCATCCAGGCCCGCGCCGATGCCGACCAGAAAAAGGGCCTGGCCGAAGCCGCGGTATCGGAGCAGAAGTACGCCGTGGAAGCCAAGGGCATAGAAGCCAAAGCCGACGCCATGCGCAAGCTCGACGGCGTAGGCAAGGACCACGAGGAATTCAAGCTGCGCCTCGACAAGGAGAAATCCATCGAGCTGGCCCAGATCAGCATCCAGAAGGACATTGCCGCCAGCCAGGCCGAGGTTATCGGCGCGGCCCTCAAGGCGGCCAAAATCGATATCGTGGGCGGCGAAACCATGTTCTTCGACCAGATTATCGGCTCGATTACGAAAGGCAAAATGGTCGACCGCGCCGTGCACAACTCCGAGGTGCTGAGCACCGTGCAGCACACCTTCTTCGGCGAGGATGGCAACGGCGGCGGCGACTTCAAAGCCAACCTGCGCCGCTTCATCGACCAGTTCGGCCTCAGCTCCGACGAGCTGAAGAACCTGAGCGTCTCGGCGCTGCTGCTGAAGCTCATGAGCCAGGCCAACGACGACGCCACCCGCAACACGATCAAGCAGCTCACGGGCACGGCCAAGGCGCTGGGCATTGGCGATACCATGGTGCGGGGGTTGATGTAAGGCCCTAGCGGTGCGCCTCACCCCCTAGCCCCCTGGACTAGTTTCTGGTTTTTTAGAGCTAGTGCTAGAAACTAGCTCCCCTCCTCAGATGAGGAGGGGTTGGGGGTGGTTGATTAGTGTTGCACGTCAACCAACCGCCAGTTCCAGCATCCTTCACGCATCATCAACCACCCCTAGCCCCTCCTCATCTGAGGAGGGGAACCAGCTTCTAGCTTTCTAGCGCAATGGATGGCAAGCCCCCAACCAACCACGTTCACAGCCTGGGGTACCAGAAAGCCAACCGCCGGATACTACGCGGCAACCTGACCCAGGCGGAAACGGTGTTGTGGAAGGCGCTGCAACGCAGTCAGCTGGCCGGCCGCAAATTCCGGCGGCAACACAGCATCGGGCCGTACATTGTGGATTTCTACTGTGCGGCGGAACAGCTGATAGTGGAACTGGACGGAGCGCGGCATTTTACGGCCAGCGGCGAAAGCCAGGATGCGGAGCGGGACTCCAATCTGACTTCGCTGGGTTTCCGGGTTTTAAGATTCGAGAATAAGCTGGTTTTGAATCATCTGGAAAGCGTGTTGGCAGCTGTTCAGGCGGCTTTTCAACGGGTCGTTCTGCCATTTTCAACCACCCCTAGCCCCTCCTCAGCTGAGGAGGGGAACTAGTTTTTAGCTTTTAATTTCTAACTGTCACCGGCTGGTTTCTAGTTTATAAAACTAAAGCTAGTCCCCCCTCTCCCCCTGGAGAGGGGGCTAGGGGGTGAGGCGCACCGATGGAACAAACCACCCAACTCGAAACCGGCACCTACGAAATCCTGCGCAACCGGCTGCAAAGCAGCGGCGACGAGCTGCGCCAGCGCCTGAACGCCCTCAACGCCGAGCGCAAGCAGGTGTTCGGGGCCGTGGACACGCGGCTCATTGGCACCGGCCGCATTACGACCGAGCACAACTGCGTGGCCTGGGACTTGGTGCCGGTGGGCCAGCAGTTCATTTTCGGCTACAACGTGGTGCTGGGGCTTAAAACCGAGCCCGATTTGGCCGATGTGTTCGGCGTGTACCAGTACCAGGACCACGACTTCCGGCCGCTGGGGCTGGAGCTGCTGGCGCACCCCACGTTTCTGGAGGAGTTCCGCAACCTGTACCGCTACTACAAGAACACCCAGTTCGTGAAGTTCGCGGTGCTGGGGGCTCACCTGTTCATGGTGTTCCGTATCGGCAAGGGCGCCTCGGATGTGAAGACGTTTAAGTGGCTGATGCGGGGCGAGACGCTGACGTACCTCGACAACCGCTCCGACCACGAGTACACGTTTCCGCCCCAGCACGAGTTTGCCTGGCAGCGCGCCACCCGCGACATGCAGCGCGGCGGCCGGCACCCGCACATCAGCATCGAAGACAAGGTGTTCGTGGAAACCGTGGGCGGCGACCTCACCATCAAAGTCGAGGACAACACCGCCACCGGCCAGGGCATTCTGAGCGAGCCGGTTGATGACAAGGACCAGACCCTGGACGACTCGGAAATCTACTACGCGGTGGTGGGCAACCTGGTACTGCTCAAAATCCGGCCCTACCAGGAGCAACAGTACCGCTACTTCATCTTCAACTACAAGCTTAAAAAGGCCCAGCGGCTCGATGCGCTGGCCGATGCCTGCGTGCTACTGCCCGATGGCCAGGGCCTGATTTTCCCGCACGGCTTCTACCTGCAGACCGGCGACAACAAGCTCTTCGACAACGGTCTGCGCGACATGCTGTTCGAAAAGCGCCTGACCTCGCCCAACGGCGAGGATTTCCTGTACGTTTTCTACAACAAGGACAGCGGCCTGTACCTGCTGCTGAGCTACAACCGCATCGCCCAGCGCGTGGATAACCCCATCGTGTGCCACGGCTACGCGGTGTTTGAGAACGGGGAGCTGTGCTACTTCCGCACCGACGAGGAGCCCAAGAAGCACCACGCGGTGCAAATCTGGCAGACGCCCTTCACGGGGCCGGATTTTGAGCTGCCGGTTACCTCCGATTCCTACCTCTACAAGCTGGGCAACAAGGAAATCGTGCGGGCCATGAGCGAGGTGCAGGAGGTGCTCACGCTCACGGGCAAGGACGATTCGTACGCCGGCCTCTATCTCGACCTTATCCGCCAGACCACTGCCCTGACCGACGCCTACCATTGGCTGCGCGAACCCGCCGCCCAGAACCTGGCCGAGCCGCTCGACGCCATCCGTCAAGCGGCCACGGCCGCCGTCGAGGAGTTCGAGAAGGTGCGGGCCATCCGCAAAAGCACCGCCGAGCAAACCCAGCAGGTGCTGGGCCAGGCCGCCGAGCTGACCGACCGCATCCGCCGCACCGCCCCCGACGACGTAACGGGCTTCGTGCAACTGCTGGGCGAATTGCGCACGGTGCGCGGGGCCGTAGTGGGGCTAAAAGAGCTGCGCTACGCCGATTTGCCGGCCGTGGAGGAGCAGGCCGCCGCCCTTGAAACGCTGAGCCAGGAGGTGGCCCAGCAGACGGTGGAATTTTTGCTCCGCGACGACGCGCTGGCCCCCTACGAGCAGCGCGTGCAAACCATTGCCGACGCGGCCGAGCAGGTGAGCAAAACCGTGGAGGCCGACGAGCGGGAGCGCGAAACCACGGCCCTGGCCCAGGAGCTGGAGCTGCTGATTGAGGTGGTGAGCAATCTGCCCATCCCCGACCCCACCCAGACCACGGCCATCATCGACCGGATTTCGACGGTGTACGCCCGCTTCAACCAGATTCGGGCCAGCCTGAAGCGGCGGCGGCAGGCGCTGGCTGGCACCGAGGCCCAGGCCCAGTTCACGGCCCAGCTCAAGCTGCTGGAGCAGGCCCTCACCAACTACCTCGACCTGGCCGACACGCCCGCCAAGTGCGACGAGTACCAAACCAAGCTCATGGTGCAGCTCGAAGAGCTGGAGGGCCGCTACCCCGATTTCGACCAGTTCATCGAGCAGCTCACCACCCGGCGCGAGCAGGTGGTGGAGGCCTTTGAGGCCAAGAAAGTGGCCCTGGTGGCCGCCCGCAACCAGCGGGCCTCGGCCCTGCTGCAATCGGCCGAGCGGCTGCTGAAAGCCGTGCAGAGCCGCCTGGCCCGCCTAGAGTCGGTGGCCGATATCGGGGGCTACTTCGCGGCGGATTTAATGGTGGAGAAGGTGCGCCAGACCGCCCGCGAGCTGCTGGAGCTAGGCGACCCGGTGAAGGCCGACGACGTGCAGAGCCGCCTGAAAACCCTGCGCGAAAACGCCGTGCGCCAGCTCCGCGACCGGGCCGACCTCTACGCCGACGGCGGCCAGACCATCAAATTAGGCCCCTACGCCTTCACCGTGAACACCCAGCCGCTGGAGCTGACCGTGGTGCAGCGCGACGACGCCCTATTCTACCACCTCACCGGCACCAACTTTTTCCAGCGAATTGAAGATGAGGCCTTGCTGGCCGCCCGCCCGGTGTGGGACCAGACGGTGGTATCGGAAAGCCCCGACGTGTACCGGGCCGAGTTCCTGGCCTGGCGCATTCTGCAAGCCGCCCACCACCCCCGCCCCGCCAACCCCGAAGCCGGCCACGCGGCCGTGCTATCAGTAACCGACCTCTCGCACCTGAGCGAAGCCGAGTTGCTCGCCTACGTGCAACAGTTTATGGCCCCGCGCTACGCCGAGGGCTACCTCAAGGGCGTCCACGACCACGACGCGGCCAAGCTGCTGGCGGCCCTGGTGCGCCTCACCCGCACCGCCGACCTGCTGCGCTACCCCGCCGACACCCGCACCGCCGCCGCCCTGTTCTGGCTCCGCTTCGCCGACCCCGCCCAGCGCGCCCACTGGCAGCGCCAGCTCCAGGGCATCAGCACGCTGCTACAAGTCTTCCCCGATTCTCAGCAATTCAACTCGCTGAAAATCGAGCTGCAAACCGCCGTCGAGCACTTCGCCCAGCAAACCGGCCTGTTCACGCTGGATGAAGTGCAGGAAGCGGGCGAATTCCTGTTCAGCTCTTTAATTAAAAATGAAGGATTAAAAGTTAAAAATGGTCTTTCCACTGAGCCGATTGATATTCCCGAGCCAGTCAAAACCAAGAAGAAAGACGCCAAAAACCAGCCCACCACTAACAACCAACAACTGACAACTGACAACCCCTTCCCTATTTCCCAGGAGGCGGCCGAGCTGTACCGGCAGTTTCAGCAGCAGCTCCAGGAGCGGCGGGCGGGCGAGTTGTTCGAGCAGTCGGTAGCGGCGCTGGGCGGCCAGCCGGTGGCCCAGTTTGCGCTGGTGCGGCAGTGGGTGGCGGCGTCGCACCTCACCCCCCCGGCCCCCCTCTCCTCGGGGAGAGGGGGGAGCCAGTCGTTAGCAGACGGCTCGGCACCGAGTTCTACTTCTACTTTAAAAACACAATCAACATCTCTTTCTCAAAACGAAGACGAGAAGTCGCCCAACGATTCCGACGATACCAATCGTCAGGCTCCCCCTCTCCCCGAGGAGAGGGGGTCGGGGGGTGAGGTGGCCCTCCTACTCCTCACCGATTCCTTCGACGCCGCCCGCATCGTGCCCACGCCTACCCGCGAAACCCTCCCCGGCTTCCAGGGCACCCACCCGCGCCTCAACGGTACCGACTACCTCCTCGATTTTCCCGCCTTCCGCCGCCGGCTGCTCCGCTACGACCAGCGCACGGTGCCGCAATTCGAAGCCTTCCAGGCCCTGAAAAAGCAGCGGGTGGCTGAGGCTACGGCGGCCCTGCGGCTGGAGAGTTTCCGGCCCCGGGTGCTCACGTCCTTCGTGCGCAACCAGCTCATCGACCAGGTGTATCTGCCGCTGATTGGGGCCAACCTGGCCAAGCAAATCGGCACTGCCGGCGAGGGCAAGCGCACCGACCTGATGGGCCTGCTGCTGCTGATTTCGCCCCCCGGCTACGGCAAAACCACGCTCATGGAGTACGTGGCCAACCGCCTGGGGCTCATCTTCATGAAAATCAACGGCCCGGCCATCGGCCACGCGGTAACCAGCCTCGACCCGGCCCAGGCCCCCAACGCCGGGGCACGGCAGGAGTTGGAGAAGCTGAACCTGGCCTTCGAGATGGGCGACAACGTGATGATTTACATCGACGACATCCAGCACTGCCACCCCGAGTTCTTGCAGAAGTTTATCTCGCTCTGCGACGCCCAGCGCCAGATTGAGGGCGTGTACCGGGGCCGCCCCCGCACCTACGACTTCCGGGGCCGCAAGGTGGCCGTGGTGATGGCCGGCAACCCCTACACCGAAAGCGGCGACGTGTTCCAGCTGCCAGACATGCTGGCCAACCGCGCCGACATCTATAACCTCGGCGACATCCTTACGGCCGGCTCCGAGGCCGCTTTCCGCCTCTCCTACCTCGAAAACGCCCTCACCAGCCACCCCACCCTGGCCCGCCTGGCCACCCAGAGCCCCCAGGACGTGCCCGCGCTGCTGCGCCTGGCCGAAACCAACTCGGCCGAGGGCCTCAGCTTCGAGGGCAACCACTCGCCCGAGGAACTGAACGAGTACGTGGCCGTGCTGCGCCAGCTGCTGCGCCTGCGCGACGTAGTGGCCCGGGTAAACGCCGCCTACATCGCCAGCGCCGCCCAGGCCGACGCCTACCGCACCGAGCCGCCCTTCAAGCTCCAGGGCTCGTACCGCAACATGAACAAGCTGGCCGAAAAGGTGCGCCCCGTGATGAACGACCAGGAAATAACCGACCTGCTGGCCGCTCACTACGCCAGCGAGGCCCAAACCCTGACCAGCGCCACCGAGGCCAACCTGCTCAAGCTCCGCGAGCTGCTGGGCTGGCTCACGCCCGCCGATGCCCAGCGCTGGGAGGACATCAAAACCACCTACCGCGCCAACCTGCGCAACTCCGGCGCTGGCCAGCTCCTGCAGCTACTGGAAAAGCTGGAAGGCATTACGGGCGGGCTGAGCGGGATTAAGGAGGCGTTGCGGGGGCCGGGAAATAATGTTTAGCTTAGCCTGAACTCTCTAAGATCATAAAAGTCTCAATATGTCTACAAATCGATTTAAAGTTGACGCTAAAATAGCTGGTTTGTTAGGCGAGAATTATCGTTCATCTGAACATGCGCTGCGTGAACTGGTAGACAATGCTTGGGATGCTGATTCTAAGAATGTTTGGATATCTCTACCGCTACTACCAAGTCCTAATGCAGACGACTTTAAGGTCGTTTTCATGGACGATGGGACGGGAATGACGACAGAAGAAGTCCGCAGTGAATACATGACCATTGCTCGAAATAGACGCGAGCGAAAGGGCGACAATACATCTATAGGACGTTTAGTAAAAGGCCGAAAGGGAATAGGAAAATTTGCGGGCTTATTTGTTGGGTCTACAATGCGGCTAGAAACCATAGCCAGAGGGAAGAAAACAGTTTTAACTATCGAAAAAGACGAGTTATCCAAGGCAAGGAAGGATATTGAAGACATAGATTTTCCAATCGAAGTATATGATTGCAATGAAGATGATGGCACAACTATAATAATCTATAATATAAATCAAAATTTATTATATCCAAATCCAGACAAGTTGAAATTGATACTAATTATGGAATATGGACGTCAAGACAATTTCAACATATATGTTAACAACGAAAAGCTTGATGTCACAGATGTTAAAGGCAAATCATTCGATTACGAAGAAATTATTAGCGACCTAGGCAATATCCATTTACGATTTGTACTTAGCGAAACTAGCCACAAGCTGCGTCAACCAGGTATATCTATACGTGTAGGTGGCAAGACAGTGGGTAAGCCCACATTCTTTGATATTGACAAGAATAACCCTGATATACCTTCTAAACTCTTAAAGAAGTTATATGGAGAAGTTGAAGCTGACGAATTATTAGATTATGTAACCGCAGATTGGGGAGCAGTAATTGAGAATAGCCGCGCCTACTCAGCACTTCACAGTTTTGCAAGTAACAAGATTGAAAACGCAATTAGAGATGCGTACAAAAATGAAATATCTCTAGCAAAAGCTAGAATGCAAAAGCAGATTCATATTGAATTACAAAGATTACCCGAATACAAAAGAGACTATGCTAAAAAGGCTCTAGACAAAGTAATAAACAATTTTTACTCTTTACCAGAGCAAAAAATCAGAGCACTTATAAGTGTAGTTTTGGACACAATAGAAAAAGATGAATATTGGGAGGTAATAAAAGCACTCGATAAAGCGCAACATTCTGACGTCTCTAGCTTTGCCGACGCACTAAATCTATTTGGCTTAGTTGAATTAGCAATGATGTCTAAACAAACGGCATCTCGCTTAAATTTTTTATCTAAACTTCAACAACTAGTAGACGACCCAAAAACTGAGGAAAAGGAGATACACAAAGCCATTGAAACAAACCTTTGGATACTTGGACCAGAATACTCAATAATGTCATCAAATGTGACACTGAGAACTGTGGTCAAAAGAATAACTGGAAAAAACCACTATGAGGGGCAATATGCTAACAACAGACCAGATCTACTTTTGACTCAGAATGTTCTTGGCCACTACTTATTAATTGAATTTAAAAGACCATCTCATAGTCTCAGCAGAACAGATATTGCTCAAGCAGCAGATTACAGACAAGAAATAACACCGTTTTTAACAGGATCTGCTATTGACATAATTGTATTAGGAGGAAAATCGAAGATAGATTCATTATATGATCCTGGAGAAAAAATAAAGATATTAACATTTAATGATGTAATTAGCAGTGCTAGTTCGACTCTCAATTGGCTGCTAACGCAGCTAACAAATAATAATAGTTCTTATAATTTCTAACGAGTATATTGCATTGTAGAATAAGTAGAGACAAGGCCTACCACAAACAAGGCCCCGCCGCAACCGCGCCGGGGCCTTTCTTATTACCGAAAATCGTCACGCTCCCCCTCTCCCCGAGAACAGGGAACTGGGGGTGAGGTGCTACGGCGTGCCATTGCCGCCCATGGCCCCGTACACCTGGCCTGTGGCGTAGCTGGCTTGCGAGTCGGCCAACTGCACGTAGATGGAGGCCAGCTCCACCGGCTGGGTATTGGCCCCGAACTTCACTAAGTCCTTCTGGGTGGCACCGCTGCTCACCTGGAAATTGGCTGTGGCTGTTCTACTCAACCCGTAAAAATATAAATCCAAACTCCCGCTGCTCCCCCAGAAACTCGCGTAGCTGCGGCAACCGGGCCAACAGGAACTCCGCAAGTTGGGCAACGGGTACTTGGGCGTTTTGCACGGCTACCACAAGGGGCGGGAAGCCCTCGGCCAACACCAGCCGCAAAAAGTCTTCGTGTTTGGTCAGCACCGTAGCCGCTCTGCCGGGCGTAGCGCCAGATTTCACCTAGTTACTTGCCTGCCGATTCCAGTACGTTTCCCTTACCCAGGTTGTTGACGGTGGGCTCTTTGCCATACCATTTTACCCGGTTATTGTCGCCCGTTACCTGAATGCTGGCCACGTTTTCCAACTCTATCACGTTGCCGTTGCCTACTACGTAGAACTCTTGGCATTGCCCTTTAAACGTTGTCTTGTTGTCGTTGCCCAGCACTTGGATGTCCTGCCCCGTCGCCGTGCGGGTTTGCGTAGACCCATTGCCGGTGATGATAATGTCTTCCGCATCCTGTATGTTAACCATCGAGCCACCTGAGTTGCCTGCTTCAACTGTACTGGCCGAAGCTGCTTCATCAGCCGACTGAACCGCTCCCACGTCCGAGTAGGACACCTCCTGTTTAGAATCGGCCGGAGAGCAGGCGCTACCAGTGCCGGCCAAGGCCAGCAGCATTACCAAGAAGCACTTAGTATTCATAGGATGAAAAAGTTAGTGTCCGACAAAGTACGAATACAACTTCATGGTGTTGCCTCCCATACTACTTCCTGTACCCCCCCATCTTTACAATCCATACGGCCGCCTGCCGGCCATCCAGGTATTCCAACCAGGTCGTCAACCCCGCCAACACCAACCAAAAACGCCCCGGCAGTTGCCGGGGCGCTTCGCATATCAAGTTCAATCATCAGGCTCCCCCTCTCCCTGGGGAGAGGGGGCCGGGGGGTGAGGTGCTACGGCGTGCCGTTGCCGCCCATGGCCCCGTACACTTGGCCGGTGGCGTAGCTGGCCTGGGGGTCGGCGAGCTGCACGTAGATGGAGGCCAGCTCCACCGGCTGGCCGGGGCGGCCCATGGGGGTTTTGGCCCCGAACTTCACCAGGTCCTCCTGGGTCGCGCCGCCGCTGGTTTGCAGCGGCGTCCAGATGGGGCCGGGCGCCACGCCATTCACGCGGATGCCTTTCGGGGCCAGCTGCTTGGCCAGGCTGCGCACGTAGTTGGTGGTGGCCGCCTTGGTCTGGGCGTAGTCATAAAGGTTGGGCGACGGGTCGTTGGCCTGCTCGGAGGTGGTGCCGATGATGCAGGAGCCCGGTTGCAGGTGGGGCAGCGCAGCCTTGATAATCCAGAACGGCGCGTAGATGTTGGTTTTCATCGTGGCGTCGAAATCCTCGGTCGTCAGGTCCAGAATCGACTGGCGCTGCTGCTGCCGGCCGGCGTTACTCACCACGATGTCGAGGCCGCCGAGCTGGCGCACGGCTTCGGCCACCAGCTTTTGGCAGAACGCCTCCTCCCGGATGTCGCCCGGAATGGCTACTGCTTTCTGGCCGGCTTTTTTAATCAGGTCGATAACCTGGCGGGCATCTTCCTCCTCGGCGGGCAGGTAGTTGATGGCCACGTCGGCGCCTTCGCGGGCGTAGGCAATGGCGGCGGCGCGGCCCATGCCCGAGTCGCCGCCCGTAATCAGGGCGCGGCGGCCTTTCAGGCGGCCCGAGCCTTTGTAGCTCTGCTCGCCGTGGTCGGGCAGCGGGTCCATTTTGGAGGCCAGCCCCGGCCAGGGCGTTTCCTGCTTTTTGAAGGGTGGGCGCGGGTACTTGGTGAGCGGGTTTTGCAGCGGCTCGGCGGCGGGCGTAGCGGCGGCTCCGCTGCCGCCCGTAGCGGCGTCGGCGGCCAGCAGCGGCCCGGCGGCCACGGCCAGGCCGGCGGCGCCCAGGCCGCTCACGGCCCGGCGGCGGCTGAGGTTGGTTTCGTTGTCAGTCATGGTGCGTATGAGGTTGAAAGAACAGTCAACCACTTACGCAAAAACCTGGGCCTAGCGTTGCTACGGCCGGGCTTAGGGATGGTGCGGGGCGTGGTGGTTGGGGTATTTGGGGTGAATTAGAAGCTAGATGAACTGACAAGCTAAATTGGTATGCAGAACGTCATTCAGAGCGGAGCGAAGAATCTTGCCTGAAGTCGTCCAACGGCTGTTCGAGCGAGATTCTTCGCTCCGCTCTGAATGACGTTCTATGTACCAACTTAACCTGTCAGTTCATCTAATTCATAGTCACTGGCAATACCCCCACCCTACTGCCACTTCTGGGCGATGCTGATGGCCGTTTCCAGCATGGCCGGCTCCCAGTGCTCGATTTGCCAGGCGGTGTGGGCCAACGAGGAAGCTTGCAGCCGCTGCCGGGCCTGCTCGAAGGAAGCGGCCGTTTCCAGAATATGCCCCAGCTGCCGCTGCTGAGTGTGCAGCAGCTCGTCCTCGATTACTGGACCCGGCGGCGCCAGAGGCAGCCGGGGCCGGAAGGCGTTGCCGGGCTGCCGGGCCGAACCCTTCTGGTACTCTTGCACCAGCGCTTCCATGCGGCCAAAATCGACCCGGAACTGCGCCTGGCTGCGGGCCGTGCGTAGGGCCCCGCCCACCTGCTCCAGCACCACGTACTTCAGGTTGGGGCACCGCGGCAGGGCCCACTTCAGCAGCTGGAACACTTCGGCCGGCACGGCGTCGTCGTGGGTGTCGCGCCGGATTTGGCGGCCCGGCTCCTGCCCCGACTCCGCCCAGCTGCCGCCCGACAGGTGGATTTCCCGCACCCGGTGCAGGGGGTAGAGCGCGAGCAGCTCGTCGGCCGGCAGCCGGAAGTTATGCAGCTGGCAGTACACGTTGTGCAGGTCCAGAATCAGAAAGCCATTCACCGGCTCCACCAGCTTTTCCAGAAACTCGCCGTGCCGTCGCACCTCATCGAGCGAGTAGGCGAAGGCCAGGTTTTCGAGGCCTACCGGACACTCGCAGGCGGCCTGCACGCGTTGCAGGCGGTCCTGGCCCAGGCGCAGCGTGGCGCTGGTGTACGGAATGGGCAGCGGGGCCCCGGCGTGAAAGTTGGCGCCGGTAAAAAAGCCGAAATGCTCCGTCACGTGGTCGAAGGGCAGCTGCCGGGCCAGGGTGCGCAGCTGCGTCAGCCACTGCTGCTGCGCGTGGGTCCAGCGGCCCGAGAGCAGCGAGCAGTACACCCCGTGGCCCAGCAGCCGGCCCTGGGCGCTATAGGCGCGCAGCAGCTCCTGGAACCACTCGGGCACCTGCTCCACGGCAAACAGCGCATCAAACGACCACTCCAGCGCCGCTACCCGCCCCTGCTCCAGCAGCGGAAAAGCAGCCGTCAGCAGGTCGGCGTCGAGGTTGCAGGCCAGCGCCGCTAGTACCGGGCTTGCGGGGGTGGTTGCAGATGAAGGAGTAGAAGCCACGACTCACTGGTTGAACAAGCGGCAGCAACGGCCCGGACTACCAGTTGGGTAGCACCCGCGAGGCCAGGGCCGTTGCGTAAGGAAAAAGTTGTGGCTTAGCCCATCCCGCAGGCGGGGCAGGGGTCCGAATAGGGCTCGGGGGCCGGGGCTTTCGGTTTGGCTTGCTCCTGCTTCACCACGGGTTCGTTCTTCTGGATGCAACCGGTGGTTTGCGCTGCCAGCCCAACCAGCAGGGCGCCGAGTACTGCTTGTGGGATTTTCATGGCTGCAACGAAAGTGGTTTGACAACTATTGAGCGCTAGCCCATACCGCAGGCCGGGCAAGAGTCCGGCGTCTTGGTGCTCTCACCTTTTTTCTGCTTGCCCTCTTCCTGCTTAGGCGTAGGGTCGCCTTTCTTGGTGCAGCTGGTAGTTGGGGCGGCCAAGCCAACCAACATGGCGCCGAGTAATGCCTGCGAGATTTTCATAGTTGCGATGAAAGTAAAAGTGAATTTACAAATAGGCTGTGTTTCGATTGGATACCGTTTTCCATATCATGGTTGCATACCTCAACAACAGGATTTACGCACAGTGGCTGCTGCGTACCCCGCAGCATAGCGAAGCGCCTGGCTCCGCGCATCGTTGCTGACCACTCATTGCTTGCGTTTAATGCTGCGGCATTGCCGCGAGCCGGGGCACTCGGCTGGTTGTTTCGTCAGGGCGCCCCTGGTTCGGCCAGCAGGGCCACGTGGGCCGTGTGGTGCCGGCCGTGCCAGCTGTAGAGCACCAGCGCCTGGTCGAGCGAGTAGCTGCGGTCCTGGAGCGGGTGGTAGAAGGTGCGCTGCCACTGCGCGTCGGTCAGGTGCCAGAGCAGCGTTACCCAGCGCGAGTGCAGCGCCTCCAGCAGCGCCAACGACACGGTTACGGGCACGGCGTCGTTGTCGGGCAGGGTGGCCCAGGCATTCAGTTCGAAGGGGCGGATGGTGGGGTGGTCTTCGGTGAGGGCCAGGCGGTAGCGCAGGTAGAAGTTGAGGTGCACGTCGGCCACGTGATGAATTACCTGCCGGCCGCTCCAGCCGCCGGGGCGGTAGGGCTGCTCCAGGCGTACGCCCCCGGCCTGCCGGGCCGCCGCCGTCAGCTCGGCCGGCAGCGCCGCCAGCTGCTCAATATAGCCGGCCCGCTCGGCAGCCGTGAGGGGGCGGGCGGGCAACTCGGCCTTGCCGATGGGATATTGGGGGTCGATTAACGGAGTTTCCATACCTGGCTAACGGCCCCCGGCGGGCCGGGTTCAGCGGCCCGGGCCCGGCGGTTTCGCCGGCCGCAGCTCTCCCCCGAATGGCCCGGCAGATTTCCGGCCCCTCCGGCAGCCGGCAGAATCTGCCCGGCAATGCCTAATCTTGCGGCCCCGCACTTCTGCCTTATTCATGACCCACTACCTGCTGATTGACTGTCCCGACGAGCCCGGCCTCGTTTTCCGCACCTCCGAAGTGCTGTTCCGCCACGGCCTCAACATCCTGCGCAACGGCGAATTCGTGGAGCCCCACGACGCCCACTTCTTCATGCGCACCGAGTTTACCGGCCCCTGCGACCCGGCCGCCCTCACCCGCGACTTACAGGCCGTGCTGCCGCCCGGCACCACTATCCGGCTGCGCAACGACCAGCCGCGCCGCATCGTGGTGCTGGCTACCCGCGAGCATCATTGCCTCTCTGAGCTGCTGGTACGCCACTTTTTCGGGCAGCTGCACGCCGAAATTCTGGGCGTCATCAGCAACCACGACAACCTGCGCCCCATCACCGAGCGCCTCGATGTACCGTACCACCACCTCAGCGCCGAGGGCCTGAGCCGGGAGGCCCACGAGGCCGCCGTGCTGGCCCAGATTCAGCATTACGAGCCCGAATACGTGGTGCTGGCCCGCTACATGCGCATTCTGTCGCCCGAGTTCGTGGCCCACTTCAGCGGCCACCTCATTAACATCCACCACAGCTTCCTGCCGGCCTTCATCGGGGCCAGCCCCTACGCCCAGGCCTACGAGCGGGGCGTGAAAAGCATCGGGGCCACCGCTCACTTCGTCACCGACCAGCTCGACCAGGGCCCCATCATCGCCCAGAGCGTCATCCCGACCGACCACACCCAGAGCGCCCGCGACATGGCCCAGGCCGGCCGCGACGTGGAGAAGCTTACCCTGGCCCGCGCCCTCACGCTGGTCTGCCGCGAGCAGGTGTGCGTGCACCGCAACAAAACCATCGTGTTCGAATAAGACCCGCCCAGCCGTCGGCAACAACCGACAGTAACTACCGAAAAGCCCGCGCCCCTCCTTGAACAGGGAGGGACGCGGGCTTTTCGGCTTCTATTTAACGCTGCTTCAAGAGCGAAGCGGCTGGTTTACGCGGGCGGCTGCCGCCAGTTTACATGCGCGAATAGTGCTCATCAATGGCCTTATCCATAGCGGCCTTAAACGACAGCAGCAGCTTGTCGCGCTCCACTTCCGGCAGCTGCTGGAGGGCCCGCTCGAAGGTCATGCGGTACACATGGGTCATGAAATCGGCCCCGTACATGGTAAAAAAACCGTCGTGAATTTTGTCGAAGGCCAGCTTTTCGGCCGACGAGATGGAGAGCGAAAGCGCCAGCCATTCCTTGGCGTTGTTGGCTAAGCTGAGTTGCAGGTCCTGGTCCATTAAGGATGCGAGGGTTGAGGGATAAAAGAAAAAGCGGCCGGGCTACTCCAGCCGGCGGTAGGGCCGGAACACGTGCGGCACCAGCGCCGGCACCACAGTACCTTTGCCGCCGTGCGCCGCGTAAAACGAGGCCACGGCCGCTTCGAGTGCGGGCCGGTCGTGCAGATCCACGCTGGCCCACACGTCGGCGGCGGCCAGCGGGGCCGCCAGCGCGCTCAGCCGGCAGGCGGCCACACCCAAGGGGTGTTCGGCGTAGAGCCGGGTGCCGTCGGCGGCCTGGTTTTCGTGCTGGTAGCGCCAGTTCTGCTCGAAGGGCGGATGGCTGCCGTGGGTTTCGTCGGTGCTGGCAAAGCCCAGGCTGCGGAGGTAGGAATCGGTCATTTTATGAGGGATTAGGGATTAGGGATTAGGGATTAGGGATTAGGGAGCTACGAAGCCGCCTGTCATCCTGAGTATTCCGCGCATCAAGCGGCGACGAAGGACCTGCTTCCGCCAGCATAAACTATTGGGACAGATGTGCTACCGTAGGAAGATCCTTCGTCGCCGCTTGATGCGCGGAATGCTCAGGATGACAGGCGGGGGCGCATGTTTCAGCCCGCCACCTCGGCGGGCCAGTTTACCTGGCGCAGCAGCACCCGCAACTCGGCCTCGGAGGCCACGCGGCCCTGAAAGCAGTAGAGCAGCTGGCCATTTACGGCTTCGAGCAGCGTCATTTCGCCATCGGTGTAGAGCACCAGCGTTTCCTGGCCTACCTCGCTGGGACGGCTATAGCGCACCTGCCCGGCCGGGGAGGCGTTGCTGCGAAAGCCAAACCGGGCCAGCAATTCGGCCGGGGGCTGATAAAAAGAATCCATGGAGAGAGAACCCAGAAACGGGACGCGGGGCCAGACGGCCGGGCGCTAAGCCACTACCGCAGTGCGCGGGGAGCCTACACAGCTGCGCCCGGTTCACCAAAGTCCCGGAAGGTCGGCATTTTCCAGCCAACTTCGGCCGGCTCTGCTTCTAACGGGCCTCAGCAGTACGCCGAGCGCCGGGTACGGGCCGCCGGCTGCAAGAGCTTTGCCGCCATGACTACCGGGTTTCGGCAAAGCCGCCGGGGGGGCAGTATTGGGGGCCTTTCGCTTACTTGCGGCAAAGTTTGAACCGGCAATCCGCGGGACCACCCCGCTTACACTCCGGCCGCCAGCCGCCCCTTTATTTTTTATGCGTCTATCCTTACCCCTGATTGGGCCGCTGCTGGGCCTTGTGCTGCTTTTGTTTCTGCCGGGCCCACGCCCGGCCGCCGCCCAAACGCTGCCGCGGCAGTGGAACCGCACCCTGGGCAACACCGGCATCAACGCGCTGGACCGGCTGCGGCCCACTGCCGATGGGGGCTACATTCTGGGGGCCCACCTCGACCCCAGCCCCGGCCCCGAAATCAGCCAGCCGCACCACGGCGTTATCGATTTCTGGGTGGTCAAGCTCGGCCCCCGGGGCGACAAGCAGTGGGACCGGGTGCTGGGCGGCAGCGACGACGAGTACCCGGTCGAAATTGCGCAAACCACCGACGGCGGCTACATCGTGGGTGGGTGGTCGCGCTCCGGCGCCTCGGGCGACAAAACCGAGCCCAGCCAGGGCGGATCGGATTATTGGGTGGTCAAGCTCGATGCCCAGGGCCGCACGCGGTGGGAACGGACGCTGGGCGGCAGCGGCCACGACGAGCTCACGACCCTGCACCAGACGCCCGACGGGGGCTACCTGCTCGGCGGCAACTCCTCGTCTCCGGTTTCGGGCGATAAAACAGCCCCCACCGCCGGCCCAGGCAGCGCCCCCTGGCTGGTTAAGCTCGACGCCGCCGGCCGCACGCAATGGGACCTTACCCTGCCCGGCGCTAAAGTGGGCTCGTTGCAGGCGCTGCTGCTCACGCCGGATGGCGGCTACCTGCTCAGCGGCAACATCTCCGTACCGGGCCCCGGCGGACCCGGCGCCGCCAATTTCTGGGCCATCAAGCTGAACGCCGCCGGCCAGCCCGAGTGGGAGCGGTCGGTGGGCGGGTCCGAGTCGGAGTCGCTCCAGACTATGTGCGCAACGCCGGATGGTGGCTATCTGCTCGGGGGCATCTCCTACTCCGGTGCTTCGGGCGACAAGTTGCAAGGCCACCGCGGCGGGGGCGACTACTGGGTGGTGAAGCTTAGTGCCACAGGCGTGTTGCAGTGGGAGCGCACGTACGGCGGCGACGGCAAGGACGAGCTGACGTCTATTGCCCCTACTGCCAATGGCGGCTACCTGCTCGGCGGCACCTCCGAGTCGGGCCTTTCGGGCGAGCAGACCCAGCCCTCGCTAGGGCGTGCCGATTACTGGCTGGTGCAGATTGACGACAAGGGCACACTGCGCTGGGACCAGCGCTTCGGTGGCGCCGACATAGAAGTTCTCACCGACGCCTTCCCGACCAAAGACGGCGGCTACGCCCTGGGCGGCATGTCGTTCTCGGGAGTTTCGGGCGACAAAACCCAGCCCAACATCGGCACCATGAACACGCCCAACATCTGGCTGCTCAAGCTCGGGGTGGCGCCGCCCGAAGTCAGCCTGCCGGCCGTGGAGGCCGTGTGTGCGGGCCGGCAGGTCACGCTGGTTCCGCGCCTCAACTCCATCACGGCTCCGCTAAGCTACCGCTGGAACACCGGCGCCGCCACGCCCACACTGCCGGTAACCCAGCCCGGCACCTATACCGTCACGGTCACTTTCCCGGGCGGGCTCAGCGCCACGGCCCAGCGGCAGGTGCTGCCCTTCGCCTCCGCCCTGCGCATCAGCGGCGACTCGGTGCTGTGCGGCAGCGCCCCCCTGAGCCTGCAGGCCCACGACGCGGCGGCCCTCACCTACCGCTGGAGCACGGGAGCCACTACCAGCACGCTGGCCGTCAGCCAGCCGGGTACGTATTCGGTTACGGCCACGTACGCGGGCGGCTGCACTGCCACGGCCACCCAAACCGTGCGCGCGGTACCGCCGCTGCCGCCCCTCGTGCTGGGTCCCGACACCACCATCTGCCAGGGCCAGACCCTGCGGCTGCAGGCCCCGCCCGTGGCCGGCGCGGCCTCCTACCGCTGGTCCGACGGCTCTACCGGCCCCACCCTGCTCGTGCAGCAGCCCGGCGACTATTCGGTGCAGATAAGCATCGCCTGCACCTCGGTAAGTGCCCGCCGCCGCGTAAGCGTAGCCCCCTGCCTGACCATCCCCAACATCATCACCCCCAACGGCGACCGGCAAAACCAGTACTTCGTCATCCCGGGGCTGAGCGGCAACGACTGGGAGCTGACGATTTATTCGCGCTGGGGAAGCCAGGTGTACGCCACCAAATCTTACCGACACGAGTGGGGTCCGGCCGCCGCGCCGGGCACGTATTTCTACACCCTCCGGCAGGCGGCCAGCGGCCTCGCGTACAAGGGTTGGCTGCAGGTGATACGGTAAAATGCGCGGAATTGCCTCTTCATAAGCTCCCGGCTACCTCTCCATAAACCGCCGCAGGTACGGGGCCGTTTTGCTGGCCTTCGACTTGGCGACTGTTTCCGGCGAACCTTCGGCGACCACTTGGCCGCCTTCGTCGCCGGCGCCGGGGCCCATGTCGATTACCCAGTCGGAGGCGGCTACTACGCGCATATCGTGCTCTACCACCACTACCGTGTTGCCGGCCGCAACCAGGGCCTGGAGCTGCACCAGCAGGCGCTCCACGTCGGCGGGGTGCAGGCCGGTGGTGGGCTCGTCGAGCACGTAGAGGGTGTGGCCGCGGGCGGGGCGCTGCAACTCGGTGGCCAGCTTGATGCGCTGGGCCTCGCCCCCGCTCAGCTCGGTGGCCGGCTGGCCCAGGCGCAGGTAGCCCAGGCCCACTTCGCGCAGCACCGTCAGGGCCCGGTGCACGGGCGGCTCGTCGGCGAAAAATTCGCTGGCCGCATCCACCGTCATGTTCAGCACCTGGGCAATGTTCTGGCCGTGGTACTCTATTTCGAGGGTTTTGTCGTTGTAGCGGGTGCCGTGGCAGACCGGGCAGGGCGCGTACACGCTGGGCAGAAACAGCAGTTCCACCATCACGAAGCCCTCGCCCTGGCAGTTCGGGCAGCGCCCCTTTTTCACGTTGAAGGAGAACTGGCCGGCATCGTAACGGCGTCGGCGGGCCTCGGGCGTGGCCGCGAATAGCCGCCGCACGTGGTCGAACAGGCCGGTATAGGTGGCCATGTTGGAGCGCGGCGTGCGGCCAATGGGCTTCTGGTCGACCTGCACCAGCCGGGTGAGCGGGACAGCGTCGGGCGAGAAGCTGAAGCTCAAGGCTCCGCCGCCCTCGTCGTGGTCGTCGTTTTCGGCCGCCAGCAGCTCGTCGGCCGTTTCCGGCTCGTCTTCTGTTGGCGCCTTTTCGCGGGCGCTTCTGACTTCCAGCTTCAGCAGCTGGCTTACCAGACTCGATTTGCCCGAGCCCGACACGCCCGTGATGGTCGTGAGCACGGCCAGCGGGAAGCGCACCGTAAGGTCGTGCAGGTTGTGGCGGGTGATGCCCGACAGCTCCAGCCAGCCGGCCGGCACACGGGGTTCGGCTTTGGCGGCGGACTGGTCTTCTTCGCCGGGGAACAGAAAGCGCCGCGTCTGAGACGCTTGCACTTCCCGCAGGCCTTCGGGCGGGCCGCTGTACAGGATTTGGCCGCCCTGCTCGCCGGCCTGCGGGCCCACATCCACGAGCCAGTCGGCGCGGCGCACTACGTCGAGGTTGTGCTCGACCACGAACAGCGAGTTGCCCGCGCTGCGCAGGCTGGCCAGGGCCGTGAGCAGGGCCTCGGTATCGGCCGGGTGCAGGCCCGCCGAGGGCTCATCAAGCACGTACACGACTCCGAACAGGTTGGAGTAAAGCTGAGTGGCCAGCCGCAGCCGCTGCAATTCACCCGGCGAGAGGCTGGGCGTACTTCTTTCTAGGGATAAATAGCCCAGGCCCAGATCGAGCAGCACCGCCAGCCGGGCCCGCAGGTCTTCGGCAATGCGGCGGGCGGCCTCCACCTGGGCCGGGTCGTGGGCGGTGTGGCGGGCGTGGCCGGTTTCGGTGCCGGCCTCGTAGGGCTGGAGCAACGCGGCCACCTGCTTGAGCGGCAGGGCCGAGAAATCCGCAATATCAAGGCCCGCAAACGTCACGCTCAGCGAGGCCTGGCGCAGGCGCTTGCCGTGGCAGGTGGGGCACACGGTGCTGAGCATGTACTGCTGCACCCGCTTTTTCATGCTCGCGCTCTGGGTGTTGCCGAAGGTGTAGAGCACGTGCCGCCGGGCGCTGCTGAAGGTGCCCATGTAGTTGGGTTCCTGCTTGCGTTGCACGGCCCGCCGGGTTTGCTCGGGCGAGAGGCCGGGGTACACGGGCACCACCGGCTGCTCGTCGGTGAACAGAATCCAGTCCCGGTCTTTTTGCGGCAAATCCAGCCAGGGGGTGTCCACGTCGTAGCCCAGCGTTACCAGAATATCGCGCTGATTCTGGCCGCCCCAGGCCTGGGGCCAGGCGGCAATGGCCCGCTCCCGGATGGTGAGCGTGGGGTCGGGCACCATGCTGGCCTCGGTGACTTCATACACGCGGCCCAGCCCGTGGCAGGTGGGGCAGGCGCCCTCGGGCGTATTGGCCGAAAACGCTTCGGCGTAGATAATGCCTTGCCCCTTGGGGTAGTCGCCGGCCCGCGAGTACAGCATGCGCACCAGGTTTGACAGCGTGGTAACCGAGCCCACCGACGAGCGGGTGGTGGGCGTGCCGCGCTGCTGCTGCAAGGCCACGGCCGGCGGCAGCCCCTCAATGGAGTCGACTTCGGGCACGGCCATCTGATGAAACAGCCGCCGCGCGTACGGCGACACCGACTCGAGGTAGCGGCGCTGGGCCTCGGCGTACAAGGTACCAAAGGCCAGGCTGCTCTTGCCCGAGCCCGACACGCCGGTAAAGACCACCAGCGCGTCGCGCGGCACGTCCACGTCGATGTTTTTCAGGTTATGCTCGCGGGCCCCGCGCACTTGCACGAAGCCCGTGGTTGACTGCTCAGCTTTCGATTCCGACATGCATTCAGCGTAAAGTAGAACCCTGTAGTACGCAGGAGTTACCCTTTCCGCCGAGCCAGCGCGGCTTTACCTCAGAACGGCTCTGCTTTTCCTCTGCGCATGCCTCCGCGAACCTCTGCGGGAAAGCCGGCCGCACCGTTAGCCAGCCTCCAGCACTAAACTCGCCGAGTTGATGCAGAACCGCAGCCCGGCCGGCGCCGGCCCATCGGCCGATACGTGGCCCAGGTGGCCGGCGCACACGTTGCAGCGCACCTCCACGCGCTGCATGTGGTGGCTGTCGTCGAACTGAAACCGCAGGGCGGCGCGGGCGGCGGGCTGGGTGAAGCTGGGCCAGCCGGAAATGGCGTGGTACTTCGTGGCCGAATCGAATAGGGGCTGCCCGCAGCCGGCGCAGCCGTAGCGGCCCGGCGCGTAGGAGCGGCAGAATTCGTTGCGGTAGGCCGGCTCGGTTTCGGCCTTGCGCAGCACCTGAAACTGCCGCGGCGTGAGCCGGGCGGCCCACTCAGCTTCCGGCAATTCCAGCCGGCGCGGGGGCTCGGGGTTGCCGTAGCGGGCGTACGTAAGCACGTCGCGCCAGCGCAGCAACGGCGGGTCAAGCTCTTCCATTACCTTATATTTACCCCTGAAAATACCCTCCGAATCGTCCCAGTCATGGAAGTGCTCTATGATTCGCCGCCGCTGACTGTTTCTTACGACCCTGTTCAGCAGTGCCTTTACGTGGAATGGCGCGGCAACCACACGGCTGCCAGCGCCCGCAGTGGCGGCGAGCAGGTGCTGGCCTGCCTGCGGCGGCAGCCCTGCCACAAAATGCTCAACGACAACACCCAGGTAACCAGCGAATGGGAGCAGGCCGCCCGCTGGGTTGGAGGCGAGTACTACCAGCGCCTGGCCGAACTGCAAATGCGCTACGTGGCCTGGGTTTGCCCCACGAGCTGGTCGGCGCGCAGAAGCATGGAGGCGGCCATGCACTTCGTAACCGCGCCCACTGTCCTGCTCTTCGACGACGTAGCCTCAGCCTATACCTGGCTCGTCCGGCAGTGAATAGTGAATAGTGAATAGTGAATAGTGAATAGTGAATAGTGAATGAGGTACGGGAATCGCAGGTAAGAAAGAACGTCATTCTGAGCGAAGCCGGAGGCGAAGTCGAAGAATCTCGCGTGCAGTGGTAATCCCTGCTGACTGCAACGACGCGGTAAAGATTCTTCGACTTCGCTCCGCTTCGCTCAGAATGACGTTCTATTTACCTGCGATTCCCATACCTTGCTCACCTCTCACCTCTCCGTACTCATATCTCACCCGCTACGAGCTGCACGAGAGGGTGGCGCTGCCGGGCTTGGTGGCGGCCCAGCTGGGGCGGCGGGCGGCCAGGGCTTCATGTTCGGGCTGCTCGTCGAAGGGGCGTTTCAGCACCTCGTGCAGGGTGTGAAGCGGGGCCAGGTCGCCAGTTTCGGCGGCCTCGATGGCCTGCTGGGCCAGGTAGTTGCGCAGTACATATTTAGGGTTCACGGCCAGCATACCGGCCCGGATGGCCTCGGGTGTGGCTGGCTCCTGCCGCAGCCGGGCGGCGTATTGCATCAGCCAGGCGCGTAGCGGCGCGGCAGCTTCGGCCGCTGGGGCGGCGTACGAAACGGCGCTCAACAGCTCCGTGGCCAGCTCCTTTACTGGTTCATCGGCCAGCAGCCGCACCGTGAGGTGCGACAGGTGGCGGTAGAAGAGCGTCATGTCTACTTGGGCGGCCTGCATAGCCGGCAGCAGGGAGCCCACGAGCTGCTTGTCGGCCTCTTCCTCAGCAGAAGCCGTGAGGCCGAGCTTGGCCAGCAGGCGCACGTGGTGGCTGCGGTTGAAGGTGGCCACGTACTGGTTGAGGGCGGGGCGCAGCAGCTCGGGGTCGGGCACCAGGGGCGTGAGGGCCTGGGCCAGCTGCGTGAGGTTCCAGAGGCAGACCTGGGGCTGCTGGCCGAAGGCGTAGCGGTAGTTGGTGAAGTCGGTGGTGTTGGGCGTCCAGCCGGGTTCGTAGGGTTCCAGCCAGCCGTAGGGGCCGTAGTCGATGGTCAGGCCCAGGATGCTCATGTTGTCGGTATTGAGCACGCCGTGCACGAAGCCTACAGTTTGCCAGTGCGCCACCATTTCGGCCGTGCGGCGGGCTATTTCCGTCAGCCAGGCCACGTACACTTCGGGGCTTTCGGGGGCGCCCAGCTCGGGGAAATGGTGGCGGATGACGTAATCGGCCAGGGCGCGCAGGTTGTCGGTTTCTTCGTGGGCGGCCAGAATCTGGAAGTTGCCGAAGCGCACGAACGAGGGCGCCACCCGGGCCACCACGGCCCCGGGCTCGTGCTGGGCGTTGCCGTCGTAGAACATGTCGCGCAGCACCTGGTCGCCGGTGCTTACCAGGCTTAGCGCCCGCGTGGTGGGCACACCCAGGTGGTGCATGGCTTCGGAGCACAGAAACTCGCGCACCGAGGAGCGCAGCACGGCCCGGCCGTCGGCGCGGCGCGAGTAGGGCGTAGGGCCGGCGCCCTTCAGCTGGATTTCCCAGCGCCGCCCCTGCTGGCCCGGCAGCTCGCCCAGCGAAATAGCACGGCCGTCGCCGAGCTGGCCGGCCCAGTTGCCGAACTGATGGCCACCATAGCGGGCGGCGTAGGGCCGCATCGAGTCGGCCACCCGGTTGCCAGCCAGCAACTCTACGGCCGCGCCCTGATCCGACGGCCGCGCCAGTCCCAGCTCCGCCCCCATTTCATCCGACCATACCAGCAGCCGCGGCTGGGCTACCGGCGTGGGCACCACCGGCGAGTAGTGGTAGCCCGGTACCTGCCGCGGCACGTTCTCGCGCGAGGGGTCGCCCGCCAGTTCATCGACAAAGGAATTGGTAAACGTAGCGTTTTCGAGACGTTGAGGCATGGGTTAGTGCTTAGTGCTTAGTGCTTAGTGCTTAGTGCTTAGTGCTTGAAACGAAATCCTTGCTGAAACGCTGCGTAGCCCAGGGCTTTAGCCCTGGGGCATCTGGAACACCCGGGCCTGCCCGGCCAGCACCTGCCCGGCGGCCCGGGTGCCGGCTTCCACGGCTCCGTCGAGGCGTCCCCACTCACCGGTAGCGGTTTCGGCCCCGGCCCAAACCAGGCGGCCCTGCCAGAGCGGGGCGCGCAACTCGGGCGGGCCCTGCAAAGGCACGGATAGCGGCGGGTCCTCGTCGGCGGGGGTGCTGGTATAAGGCTCGCGGGTCCAGTCGAGTTCCTGGTAGGCCAGCGGTCGGGCGGCGGGTCCGAACAGCCGCCCCAGCTGGGCCACTACGGCCGCCTCGCGGGCCGCAAGTGGGGCGTGGCGCAACGGATGCGCCGCGGCGAAAAACCCGAACAGCACGCCCGGCGCGCCCTCGGGCGGACTGGCATCGTGGATTTCCGTCAGCGGCCCGTCCTGGCTCACGGCGAAACCCGACCAGCCCAGGCCCCGCCAGAAGGGCGTTTCGTAGGTAATCAGGCTTTTCATGGCGTGGCTCATCCAGGTGGGCGACTGGTGCTGGGCAGCCTGCACGGCGGCGGGCAGCGCGGGCGCGAATTGCAGGCCGTGGGCGGCCAGGCGCGGCGGCAAGGCCACGACCACGGCGGCCGCGTGGTAAGTGCGCGGCTGGCCATTTTCCTCGGTCGTCACCTCTACCCCATCGGCCAGCTGCCGCAGCCCGGTGGCGCGGGTGCTGAGCTGCACGGTGCCGGCCGGCAGCGCGGCCGCCACGGCCTGGGCCAGCGCCGCCGCGCCGCCCGCAAACCGTAAGTAGCCCTTCGAGCCCGATGGGTGGGGCAGCCGGTGCACGGTGCCGGCGGTTTCGTAGGCCGTGGCGCCGGCGCTGAACTGCTCGAACGGCGCCAAGCCCAGCTCCCGCGCCAGGGCCAGCAGCTGCGGATGGTGCTGCCAGCCCCAGGTAGCCCCCAGGTCGGCGAGGGCCCCGGCGCCGGCCGCGGGGTGCGCGGGTACGGCGTGGGTGCGGCCGCCTACCCGGTCGCGGGCCTCCAGCACCCGCACCGGCCGGCCGGCCGCTACCAGCCGGCGCGCCGCCACCAGGCCCGAAAGGCCGGCCCCCAGTATTATCACCAAAGAAGAATTCGTCATAGTAGGCTCCTTAACAGACTACGGCCCGCAAAGTAACGGGCAGCCGGGCCGATTTGCTGGTTCAGGCGCATCATAGGCCAGCACTGCCCGGTTTGCCGGGGCGTTGGCGCTTGCAAATAGATTCTTTTATCTATATATTAAACCACTCGCCCGCTGCCGTTTAGCCGCGGTATCCGCTCAACTTTTCCCGCCGCGCCATGAAAAACATTCTGGTCCCCACCGATTTCTCCCCCGAATCCCGGTACGCCTTCGATGCGGCGCTACAGCTGGCGCAGCGCGGCGGCGGGCAGCTGCTGCTGCTGCACTGCTTCGTGCCCCCTACCGACTCGCACATTTCCACCACCGGCGGACTGGTGGGCGGCCACGGGCTCAACGATGTGTATGTGCTCAAAAGTTTGCAGGCAGTTAAGCGCCGCATGCACGAGCTGATGGCCCAGGCCCACGAGCTGGCGCCCGAAGTACCGGTGCACGAGCTGGTGCTTACCGCCGAGCCTGACACGGCCATTACCGAGACAATCCGGGAGCGGGATATCGACCTGGTGGTACTGGGAACGCACGAAAACACCTCCTGGACCCGCTTTTTCCTCAGCTCACACACCGAGCAGCTTATGCGCGAGGCCCCCTGCCCGGTGCTCACCGTTAAGCACCCGGTCAATCATTTCGATGTGCGCCACCTCGTGTTTGCCTCCGACTTTTCGGCTGAGGCCGACCAGGCCGTTCCCACCCTGCACCAGCTATTGGCCCTGTTCCCGGCCGCCACGCTGCACCTGCTCGATGTAGTACCCGCCGCCGGCAACCACGCCCAGGCCCTGGAGGCCATTTGCGCCTTTGCCGCGCGCCACCAGTTCAGCCACTACGAGCCCGACGTGTTCGATGCGCCCCGGGCCAGCACCGGCATCCCGCGCTTCGCCGAGCAGGCCCACGCCGACCTGGTAGTCATGCTCACCCACGGCCGCTCCGCCCTCAGCCACCTGTTGCAGGGCAGCATCTCCGAGGCCGTGGCCCTGCACGCCGCCCCACCCGTCCTCACAGTGCACGTGTAGGGATTAGAAGCTGTGAAGTGACTTTAAAGGGCGACGGCACGATGTAGAGACGCATAGTTGCGTCTCGTCGTTGCTGATGTTGTCCGTCTGGCGTCGCCGTTCAACGACGAGACGCAACTATGCGTCTCTACAGCGTGCCGGGTCAACTCAGACAGCTTTTTAGGGGTTGGTGATTAGAGATTAACAGAGTACGCCGTTGGCTGACTGACAGGGCTTTTAGCGGCTACTTTTTCAGCGGGTCGTGGCCCCAGTTCATCAAGGAGTAGCGCCAGGGCGAAGTTTTGGTTTCGCTTTTGTCGTCGGGGCCGCCCTGGGCCGAGTGGCGGCTGATGTAGCTGTGCACCTTGTGCATGTGGGCATAGTCGGCTTCGGTGAGGTCGGCCTTTTTCTTGTGCAGAATCTGCACGATTTTCTCGCCCGAGTGGTGGCCAATGCTGCTGCCGTCGCCGCTGTCCTGGCCCACCGACTTCGACTCGTCGGTTTTCAGCCACTTTTCCAGCTCGGAAGCCGTCATGTTTACCTCTTTTTTGAACTCGGTGTAGATATCGTCGTCGGATTTGTGGTCTTTGGCGGCCATAGTTGCGAAGGGTAAGGGGGTAAAAAATGAAGAACCCGGCCGCAGAAACGGCCGGGTTTCCTCAACGCAAATCCAGGAGCCGCCGTTATGGCTCAGCTTCGGATGGCCGCTGCGCAACGGCCGCTTACAGCAGCGTTATGCCCGTGTCGGCCAGCTCGCGGCGCACCTCTTCGGGCCAGATGCTCACCTGCACTTCCCCGATGTGGCCCTTGCGCAGCATAAACATGCACACCCGGCTCTGCCCGATGCCGCCGCCAATGCTCTCGGGCAGCTCATCGCGCAGCAGCCGGCCATGGAAATCCAGCTCCTGGCGCTGCTCGCAGCCGCGCAGCACCAGCTGCCGCCGCAGCGCCAGCTTGTCTACCCGAATCCCCATCGACGACAGCTCCAGGGCGGTTTGCAACACCGGGTGCCACACCAGCAGGTCGCCGTTGAGACCCTGGTAGCCGGGGGCGGTTTCGGTGCTCCAGTCGTCGTAGTCGGGGGCGCGGCCGTCGTGGGCCTCGCCGTGGCTGAGCGCGCCGCCGATGCCCATCAGAAACACGGCGCCGTACTGGCGGGCGGCTTCGTGCTCGCGCTGCTTGGGCGTGAGGTCGGGGTACTGGCGCAGCAGGTCTTCGGCGTGCAGAAAGGTGATGCGGCCGGGCAGCACGGGCAGAATATCGGGGTAGCGAGCCGCTACTTCGGCCTCGGTGGCCAGCAGCGCCTCATAAATCTGCTCAACGGTGGCGCGCAGAAACTCCGGCGTGCGCTGCTCGGCCGCTATGTGCTGCTCCCAGTCCCACTGGTCGACGTAGATGGAATGGATGGGCGAGTAGTCCTCGTCGGGGCGCAGGGCGCGCATGTCGGTGAGCAGGCCGCGGCCGGCGGCAATGCCCAGCTCGCGCAGCCGCAGCCGCTTCCACTTGGCCAGCGAATGCACCACCACGGCCCGGCGCTCGGCCAGCGCCTTCACCGGGAAAGCCACCGGCCGCTCCACCCCGTTCAGGTCGTCGTTGATGCCGGTGCCGTCGAGCACGACAATGGGGGCCGAAACACAGCTCAGGCGCAGGCGGCGGGCTAGTTCGCGGGCAAATACGCTTTTCACCAGGCTAATGGCCTCTTCGGTTTCAAGCAGGTCGGTGGTGGTCATTTCGGCGGTGGTCATAGTGTGGTTTTTTAAATGGTTTCAGTGGATTTTTATTTTCGAAAGGGCACACAGGTTCCCCTGCTCCAACTGGAGCATTTTTTCTGCTTTTTATTTCAGGAAATTCAAGCGCGGTCCCGGCCCATCAATTACCCGCTAACGGGCTCTACTGGCGGCGAAGGCATAAAAAAAGCCTTCCGGAGCGGAAGGCTTGAGAAAAAAATCAAGTTTTGATTTTTATTTTTCCCAGGGAGCAATAGCCTTCCAGTCCCGAATAAGATTATTATTCGAGTTATTATTCTGGCGGTTATTGCAAAACTGGCGCATCGGAAGACTCCGTTGTTTTTCAGGAGCTCACAAGTATAGTCAGCTCCCGGAATATTCGCAACTATTTATTCATTTATTTTTATTCAACCTTGAAATAGTGCCTCTGCGGCTATTGAGCATCGTCGGGGCCGCCGTTCAGGGCGTGGCGCACTTCGCGCACCGCCGGCAGCACCGACAACGGCACGGGCGCCTCGGGGTGCAGCAGGTGCAGCAGGCGCAGGTACTTGGCCCGGCCCTCCGAGCGCATCAGCGGCGGCACGGCGTACACGAACACTTTGAACGGCTCGGTTTTCTGCACGCCCACCAGCAAAAACCGCTCGGCCTGGAGCGCATCGGCATAAAAGGCGGCCTGGCGGTCGTAGTCGTAGTAGGTGCACTGCTCCACAAAGTGGTTGTAGTCGCGGGCCATGGTGGTTTTGAAATCCACGACGGTGTAGGGGTGGCCGGGGTGGTCGACGACCAGATCGGCGCGCAGCTTGCAGAGGGTACCGGTGGTGGGCTCGGTGAAAATGCAACTGGGCTCGGGCGTGCCCACCTCGAGCAGCGCCTTCACTTCGGGGTCGAGCTGCACGCCCTCCACCATCCACCAGATAAGGGTGTCGTTGATGCCGGGCTGGCCGGCTTCGTACAGGTCGGGTTCGAGCAGGGCCGTGTGGAAGGCCGTGCCCAGGCCCAGCGCGCCGCCCACGCTGGAGTGGGGCCGCGGCGGACGGCCATTAAGGGCGTCGCGCAGGCGCGAGAGGTCGGAGTTAGCAATGGCCGGCAGGGCGCGGTAATCATCGTAGGGGATGCGCAGCAGGTCGGGGCGGGTGGGCGAAGGAGTAGCGGTTGGGTCAGTCACGGAAGGAGAACAGCGTAATCGGAAGGATAGTTGGTTTTGGGGTGATAGAGTGATGAGGTAATGGGGTGAGGAGGTGATGGGGTAAGAAAGAACGTCATTCTGAGCGGAGCGAAGAATCTCGCGTGCCACAGTAATCCTGTCGTCAGGAATTACCATTGCAGGCGAGATTCTTCGCTCCGCTCAGAATGACAACCTCCTCACCCCATCACCCCTTCTTCCCCTTCCCTTTCACCACTTTCGGCATTTCGTACTCGCCTACGCGGCCGAAGCGCCGCTCGTGCTTGAGGCCTTCGTCTTCGCCGTAGGGGTGGCCGCCGAAGCCGTGGCGCATCATGGCAATGGCCTTGGCCCAGGTGGGGTCCTGGTCGCGGGAGGTGAAAAGCTGCATAATCGACTGGGAGATAACCGGAATGGGCACTTCCATGCGCAGGGCGTCGGCTACGAGCCAGTTTACCTCGCCGGTGTCTTCGATGTAGCTGGGCACGTCGAAGCTCTGGCCCTGCTGGTCGTACATCTGTTTCATGAGCTGCACCAGCCACGAGCGCACCACCGAGCCGTTGTTCCACAGGCCCAGAATGGCGCTGATGTCGAGCTTGTCGCGGAAGTGGGTGAGCATGCCCATGCCCTCGCCAATGGCCTGAAGCATGCCGAACTCGATGCCGTTGTGTACCAGCTTCACGTAGTGGCCCGTGCCGGCCGGACCGGTGTGCAGGAAGCCCTCGGGCACCGACGTTTCTACAAAGAAATCCTTGAGCTGGCTGACGGCCGCCTCCTCGCCGCCCACCATGTAGCAGGCGCCGTTGCGGGCGCCGGTGGGGCCGCCGCTGGTGCCGCAGTCGATGAAGTAGATGCCCTTGCGCTGGAGCCGGTCGGCGCGCCGGATGGAGTCGCCCCAGTAGGAATTGCCGCCATCTACAATGATGTCGCCCTCCTCGAAATGGGGCTCCAGCTGGTCAATCAGGCCATCGACGGCGGCGCCGGCCGGGATGTAGAGAAACACTTTGCGCGGGCGCTCCAGCTGCTGGGCCAGTTCGGCCACGGTGGTCACCACCCGCAGGTTGTCGGTTTCGAGGTCGGGCCGGGGCCGGATATCCATACCCACAACGGGGTAGCCCTTCTCGGCGGCCTGCTGGGCCAAGCCCGCGCCCATCTTACCCAGGCCAATCACGCCTATCTGTGTCTTTTTCATGCGTTCAGCTTAAATAAATTAGAGAATAGGGAAATGGTGATTGGAGAAAAGATAAAAGCGGCCGGCCGCTTACCGCCGCCGGGCCAGCACCCGGGCCGGCGCCCCATCGACACCCTTGATTTTCAGGGGCAAACACAGCAACTCGTACTCGCCGGGCTCGGCGTGTTGCAGGGCCAGGCCCTCAATCACGCTGATGCCCGCGCCGAGCAGAATGTTGTGGGCCTGGGCATCACCCACGGAGAGATAATCGACGCCCACGCACACCACGCCCTGCTCCTGTAGCCAGGCGGCGGCATCGGCCCCCACGCGCACAAAATCGGGGTTGAAGGGCTCGGTCGACCACTCGCGGGCGGAGTTGCGGGTTTTGAACAGCACCCGGCTGCCAGGTTTCAGCTGCAAGTGCTCCACATCGGCCCGGCTGATGAACTTTTCCGAATTCACGGCTACCAGCAGCGCCGGGCCCATCAGCTTGCTTAAATCCAGCTGGGCGGCGTCGGTACCGTCGGCCAAAAAGTGCAGCGGGGCATCTACGTGGGTGCCCGTGTGCACGCTCATGCTGATTTCCGACACGTTGGCCGCTGCCCCATCGGCCATGCTGAGGGTGCGCTTGATGTGCACCGGCGCGTTGTCGGGCCAGTAGGCCATGCCGTCGGTAATGGTGGTAGTAAAGTCAAGCCAATCCATATTTCTGGTGTTTAGCAGTTGATTGTTAGCGGGAAAACCTCATCCGGAAAACCCGCTATCAGATACCGGGAACTTCATTGGTGCGGGGTTGGATAAGCTTGGCAATCAGGCCCGTCCAGCCGGTTTGGTGGGTGGCGCCCAGGCCCATGCCGGTGTCGCCGTTGAAGTACTCGTGGAACAGCAGATGGTCGCGGAAATGCGGGTCGGTCTGCATTTGCTGGTTGGTGCCGAAGCAGGCGCGCTGGCCGTTCTCATCGCGCAGAAACAGCTTGATGAGCCGGGCCGACAGGGCCTCCGAAATTTCGAGAATCGTGCAGTACTTGCCCGAGCCCGTTGGGTATTCCACCTTGAACTCGGGGCCGTAGTAGTAGTAAAACCGCTGCAACGACTCCACAATCATGAAGTTGGTGGGCATCCAGACGGGGCCGCGCCAGTTGCTGTTGCCCCCGAACAGCGAGGTAGTGGACTCGGCCGGCTCGTAATTCACCTCGGCATTCACGCCGCCCTCGTGCTCGAACACGAACGGGTGCAGCAGGTGGTAGCGCGAGAGGCTGCGCACGCCGTGCTCGGAGAGAAATTCGGCCTCGTCGAGCATGCGGCGCAGCAGCAGCTTCATGCGGTGGCCGCGCAATAGGCTCAGCAGGTGGCGCTGGCTGCTGCCCGGCTCCTGCCAGCGGCTTACCAGGGCGGCCAGCTCGGGGCGGTGGTCGAGAAACCAGTTGAGCCGGCTTACGAACCGGGGCACATCATGCAAAGTCCCGAGGTCGAGTACCTCAACGGCAAACAGCGGAATCAGGCCCACCATGGAGCGCACCCGCAGCGGGAACCGGCCGTGTTCGGGCGTATTGAGCACGTCGTAGTAAAAGCCGTCCTCATCGTCCCACATGTCGATCTGCTGCTCGCCCACGTTGGCCATGGCGTAGGCGATGTAGAGGAAGTGCTCGAAGAACTTGCTGGCCAGATCCTGGTACACGGGGTTGGTGCGGGCCAGCTCCAGGGCAATGCGCATCATATTGAGCGCGAACATGGCCATCCAGGCCGTGCCGTCGGCCTGCTCGATAAAGCCGCCGGTGGGCAGCGGGGCCGAGCGGTCGAAGACGCCGATGTTGTCGAGGCCCAGGAAGCCGCCCTCGAACACGTTGCGGTTGTCGCGGTCTTTGCGGTTCACCCACCAGGTAAAGTTGAGCAGCAGCCGGTGGAACACGCTTTCCAGAAACGCCGTGTCGCCGTGGCCGCCGCGCTGCTTCTGGTCGATTTTGTACACCCGCCAGGTGGCGTAGGCGTGCACCGGCGGGTTCACGTCGTCAAACTTCCACTCGTAGGCCGGCAGCTGGCCGTTGGGGGCCATGTACCAGTCGCGGCACAGCAGCCGGAGCTGGTTTTTGGCGAAGTCGGCATCCACCATGGCCAGCGGCAGGCAGTGGAAAGCCAGGTCCCAGGCCGCGTACCACGGATACTCCCACTTGTCGGGCATCGAGATGATGTCGGCGTTGTTGAGGTGCTTCCAGTTGTGGTTGCGGCCGTGCAGGCGACTGGCGGGCGGCGTAGGCTGGGCCGGGTCGCCGCACAGCCACTCCGTAACGTCGTAATAGTAGAACTGCTTGCTCCAGAGCATGCCGGCCAGGGCCTGGCGCTGCACGTTGCGGGCGTCGGCGCTTTCCACGCCCTTTTGCAGGTCGTGGTAGTAGGCATCGGCTTCCTGCTGGCGCTGCTCGATTAGCTGGGCAAAGTCGGCGAAGGGCTGCGCCAGCCCGCAGGCCGCCAGCCGCAGCCGCACGGTGCGGCTCTCGCCGGCGGGCACCTGCAACTGATAGTGCACGGCGGCCTTGGTGCCGCGGTGGGCCGGGTTTACCGCTTTCGTTTGGCCATGCAGCAGGTAGTCGTTGATGCCGTCCTTGCAGTAGGTTGTGGGGTTTTTGGTGTCGAAGAGGCGCGCCGTGTTGGTTTCGTTGTCGCAGAACAGCAGCTCGGCCGGCTGCCCATCGGCCTGCTCGTAGTAAAGCTCCAGCGCGGGCAGGCTGGCATGGTCGATGGCAATGGAACCCGGCTCGGGGGCCCGCAGCTCGGGCTTGTATTGCTCGTAGCCCCAGGCCCAGGTGTTGCGCAGCCACAGCTGGGGCAGCACGTGCAGCTGGGCGGGCTGGTCGCCGCGGTTGTGCACGGTAATCTGCAACAGCAGGTCGTCGGGGCCGGCTTTGGCATATTCGAGGAAGATATCGAAGTAGCGGTTCTGCCTGAAAACCAGCGTATCAATCAGGTCGAACTCGGGCTTGTCGCGGCCGCGGCGGGCGTTTTCCGTCACCAGCCAGTCGTACGGAAAAGCGTGCTGCGGATACTTATACAGCATCCGCATGTAGGAGTGGGTGGGCGTGTTGTCGAGGTAGTAATACAGCTCCTTCACGTCCTCGCCGTGGTTGCCCTCGGGGCCGGCCAGGCCAAACAGCCGCTCCTTGAGAATGGCATCCTGCCCGTTCCAGAAAGCGGGTGCCAGGCACAGAAACTGCTTTTCGTCGCTGATGCCGCCGATGGCCTCCTCGCCCCAGCGGTAGGCGTACGAGCGGGCCATGTCGTGGGTGGTGTAGGTCCAGGGCTGGCCGTCGGCCGAGTAGTCTTCGCGCACGGTGCCCCACTGCCGGTCCGATACATAGGGCCCGAAGCGGTGCCAATCAACCTTGCCGTCGCGTAGTTCCTGCTGCCGTTGCTGCTCCTGGTTCATTTAGTAGATATTTAATCAGTTGCCAGTGTCGAGTTGCCAGTTGCGAGTTCGTTCTGCAACCGGACACTGGCAGCTGGACACTGGATACTGGCAACTCGACACTGGATACTGCCGCCTCACCCATTATCGGCGAAGCCGGGATAAAGCGTCATGCCGCCGTCGGCGAAAATGCTGGTCCCGGTCACGTAGTCCGACTCGTCGGAGGCCAGCCAGACAGCTACCTTGCCGATGTCGGCGGGCTCGCCGATGCGGCCGTAGGGAATGAGCGTGAGCAGCGACTTTTCCTCCTCGGGCGTGTCGCGGGCGCTCAGGTTGATGGGCGTGGCAATGGCGCCGGGCGCGATGCTGTTGATGCGGATTTTGTGCGGCGCCAACTCCTGGGCCATGCTTTTCATCAGCAGCATAATGCCGCCCTTGCTGGCGGCGTAGTTCACGTGGCCGGCCCACGGAATCACCTCGTGTACCGAACTCATGCAGATGATCTTGCCCAGGGCCACCGAAACATCCGGCTGCGGGCCACGGCGCAGAAACTCGCGGGCCGCCTCGCGGGCGCACAGAAACTGGCCCGTCAGGTTCACGTCAATCACCTTCTGCCACTGCGCCAGCGTCATGTCCACGAACTTGGCGTCCACCTGAATGCCCGAGTTGTTGACCAGAATGTGTAGGGTGCCGAACTGCTCGCGGATGAAATCGAACATGCGCCGCACGTCCTCCTCCTGGCTTACATCGGCCTGAAACGGCACGGCCTGGCCGCCGGCCCCGGTAATCTCCTTTACCACGGCCGCCGCCTCATCGGCGCTGTGGGCGTAGTTGACGATAACCGAGGCGCCCTCGGCGGCCATGGACTTGGCCACGCCCGCCCCAATGCCGGAGCTGCCGCCCGTAATCAGGGCAATCTGGTTCTGGAGTCGGTTGGCCGAAGGGGTTACGGGCATGGCGAAGAAGTTGAAAAGCAGGAAAAAAAACAGGACCGGAGCTAAGGGCTAGACTGCCTTTAAAAGGCTTTGGTTACATGAACAACCAATGAAGCACTGACTTCCAAAAGGTTAGCTGCTAAACAATTGCCGTTGAGTTCTTTTTTTAGCTCCGCCGCCAGCCCCACGGGCCCAGGCGGCCGTACATCCGTCGCACCCTTTTCAGTCCCGCGCTTATGTGGATTGTCTTTTCGCTGCTGGCCGCCCTGTCGGCCGCCATCGTCGTCACCCTCTCCAAGGTCGGCGTCAAGAATATTGAGTCCAGCCTGGCCTTCGCCATTCAATCGGTGCTGATTGTGAGCGTGGCCTGGGGCGTGGTGGCCTGGCAGGGCCACCTGGGGCAGGTGCAGCAAATCGACCGGCGCACCTGGCTGTTTCTGATTGCGGCCGGCGTGATTACGTGCGTTTCGTCGCTGTTCTCGTTTCAGGCCCTCAAGCTCGGCCTGGCCTCCCGCACCTCGTCGTTCGATAAAATCTCGCTCGTTTTTTCCATTCTGCTGGCCGTGTTTTTCCTCAAGGAGAAAGTAACCTGGCAGCTCGTGGCCGGCGCCGTGCTCATGGCCGGCGGGGCCGTGCTCATTGCCTTTTCGGCGGGGAAAGAGTAATCGAACTTAGAAGAACGTCATTCAGAGCGCAGCGAAGAATCTCGCGTGCTGACGTTGAATTAGTATGGCAACGTCAGCACGCGAGATGCTTCGCTGCGCTCTGAATGACGTTCTTCTAAGCCCTTAGTTCTTCAGTCCCTACTCCCCTACCGTCAGCACAATTTTTCCGCTTGATTCGCCCTGCTCGCTGTAGCGGTGGGCGGCGGCAGTTTCGGCCAGCGGAAAGGTTTTATCCACCATCACGCGCAACGTACCGGCCTGGAGCCAGGCCGAAATCAGGGCCAGGTCGGGGCCGCTGGGGTCGGCCAGCAGCACGTGGGCCGATTTGGTGGTCAGCAGCGCCGCCAGCTTGTCGGTTACCACCGTCAGCGGTTGCGGGTCGGTGCTCACGTAGCGGCCGTTGCGGCGCAAAGCCCCCTGGCTGGCCACGAAGCTCGACTTGCCGGCCGCGTCAAAAATCAGGTCGTAACGGCTCAGGTCCTTCGTGAAATCGTGGGCCTTGTAATCGAGGGCCCGGTCGGCGCCGAGGCTGCGCACCAGCTCCAGGTTGTCGGCGCCGGCCGTGCCGGTTACCTCGCCCGCGCCCAGGGCCTTAGCCAGCTGCACGGCAAACGCGCCTACCCCGCCCGAGGCCCCGTTGATGAGCACCCGGTCGCCCGAGAGCAGCTGGCCCTGGTCGCGCAGGGCCTGGAGGGCCGTGAGGGCCGCCAGCGGGACGGCGCCGGCCTCTTCAAAACTCAGCTTTTCGGGAATAAAAGCCGCGGCCGGCTCGGCCAGCAGCGCATACTCGGCGTTTGCCCCGCCGGTGCCGCCGTCGGCCATGCCGTACACCCGGTCGCCCACCGCAAAGCGCACCACTTGGCTGCCCACGGCGGCCACCTCGCCGGCCACGTCGCGCCCCGGAATCATCGGAAAATCGAAGCCGGTCAGCAGCTTGATGTCGCCCCGGCGCACTTTCCAGTCGATGGGGTTGATGCTGCTGGCCCGCACCCGCACCAGAATCTGGGTGGGCTTGGGCGTGGGCGTGGGCTGCTCGCCGTAGCGCAGCACATCGGCCGGACCGTATTCGTTGAAGTAAATGGCGTTCATGGGAATCGACAGAAAAAAGGTGAGTTGAACAAGCAGCAGGCGCGGAGCGGGTGAATACCCGGCGCGCCGTCTTACGCCTTTCGGCTCTACCCCTTACGGCTGCCCGCCCGCCGGGTGTTGCCAAAAGTTTCGGCGCCGCCCATCCGGCCAACACAAAAAAACCGCCGCATCCAATGGATGCGGCGGTTTCGGCTATCGGAAGAGCAGGCCCCTCAGCCTACGCCTCCGAAGGTGGCAACAGGCCGGCCGGTTAGCTGGCCTTCTGCATAGCCGGGCGGGCGGGTTGCAGCGGATCGATGGCAGCTGGCGCGGGGGCAGCAGCGGCGGTGGGCGGGGCTTTCGGGGCCGGCTGGGGCTCGGCGGCCATGGTGGCGTAAATGTGGTCGAGGTCGGACAGGCCGTCGTTTTCCACCTTCAAATCAATCAGCAAACCCTCCCGGATATCGTACACGAGGCCGTGCAGCTGGGGCGGGTTGGGCCGGCGCAGGGCGTTCTGGATGATGCTGGTTTTGGTGAGGTTGCGCACCTGCTCAATCACGTTCAGCTCCACGAGGCGGCGCAGGCGCGCTTCCTCGTCGCTGATGCGTAGGAACTCGGTTTCGTGCACCCGGATAACGTCGCGGATGCTGGTCAGCCAGCCGTCGAGCAGGCCGTATTGCTTGTTGCTGGCCGCCGCCGCCACCCCGCCGCAGCCGTAGTGCCCGCACACAATGATGACCTGCACTTCGAGCACCTCCACGGCATACTGCAACACCGAGAGCAGGTTGAAATCGGTGGGCACTACCAGGTTGGCAATGTTGCGGTGCACGAACATTTCGCCCGCGCCGGTGCCGGTAATCGTCGAGGCCGGCACCCGCGAGTCGGAGCAGCCAATAAACAGGTACTTGGGCTTCTGGCCCTGCGCCAGCCGATTGAAGAAGTCGGGGTCGGCGGCCCGCTGTTCGGCCACCCAGCGGCGGTTATTTTCCAGGATTCGTTGCAAAGGGGCAAGGGTGAGATGGTGAAACAGAGGGTTGACAGCGGCCGGGCGCCGGGGGCACGGGAGCAAGAAGATACGGGGCTAAAAGTACGCCGCGCGCTAGCTCACCAGCTGCCCTTCGCGCCATTTTACTTCCAGGCTAATGCCGCGCTCGGGGGCCGCCTGCCGGAAGTTCTCAATGGCTTCGAGCACGTCGTAATCGACAAACAGCGAGTCGGAACCGTCGATTACAACCGAGGCGTCGCGCGGCACCTCGGCCAGGGCCCGGATGATGCTGGCCTTATTGAGAAACGACACCTGCTCGGCCAGCCGCAGAATAATTGGGCCATCGGTAGCGCGCCGGGGCTCACTCCGGAAATAGGCCGCGTCATAGTTGGCTTTCAGAATGTAGAACACGCCCACTACCAGGCCCAGCACCACGCCCTTAAGCAAATCAGTGAGCAGAATGGCGCCAATGGTAACGATGAAGGGCAGAAACTGCTGCCAGCCCAGCTGCCACTGGCTGCGGTAAAGGGCCGGGCTGGTGAGCTTGTAGCCGATGACGAGCAGAATGGCGGCCAGCGCCGAAAGCGGAATCCGGTTGAGCAGCGGCCCCAGAAACAGCAAACTCACGAGCAGCAGCAGGCCGTGGAAAAAGGCGGCCATGCGCGTCTGGCCGCCGGCGTTGATGTTGGCCGAGCTGCGCACGATAACGGCCGTCATGGGCAGGCCGCCCAGCAGGCCGCTGAGCATGTTGCCCGCCCCCTGGGCCAGCATTTCGCGGTTGGTGGGCGTGGTGCGCTTATGCGGGTCGAGCTTATCGACGGCCTCCACGCTGAGCAGGGTTTCGAGCGAGGCCACAATGGCAATGGTGAAGGCCACGGTGTAGGTGGCCGGCCGACTGAATGCGGTCCAGTCGGGCGTAGTAATCAGGCCGGCCGCATCGCGCCAGGAGCTGATGGGCGGCAGGCGCACCAGGTGGTCGGGGCCGATGGCCAGGGCCGGGGCCAGCGCCCGAAAAGTTTCGTTGAGGGCAATGGCCGCCACCACCACTACCAGCGCCCCGGGCACCAGCCGGGCCAGCTTCAGGCGCTTGCTCAGCACTTTATCCCAGAGCAGCAGCAGGCCCAGGCCCACCACGCCCACCAGGGCCGGACCGGGCCGCAGGTTTTGGAAAGCATTGCCGATTTCGCTGAACGTGTTGCGGCCATCGGCCTGGCTGAAGCTAAGGTCTTCGAAATAGTCGGCATCCACCCCCAGAAAGTGGGGAATCTGCTTGAGAATCAGAATCAGGCCAATGGCGGCCAGCATGCCGCGGATAACGGAGGTGGGAAAGTATAGCCCGATTATGCCTGCCCGGGCCAGGCCCAGCCCAATTTGCAGCAGGCCCGCCAGCACCGTGGCGGCCAGCACGGCCTCGAACGAGCCCAGCGTGGCCATGGCGGCCACCACAATGGCCGTGAGGCCGGCGGCCGGACCGCTCACGCTCAGGGCCGAGCCGCTGAGCCAGGCCACCACCACGCCCCCCACAATACCGGCAATAACGCCCGACAGCAGCGGCGCGCCCGAGGCCAGCGAAATACCTAAACACAGCGGCAGCGCCACCAGAAACACCACCAGCCCGGCCGGCAAATCCTGGCTCAGCGAGCTAAGCGGCGACGGAGAGTGGTCGGGCATCGCCGCCGGGGGCGACGCCGGCGGGACCGGAGCAGTTTTCAACATATAAGCGGGAAGCAAGCCAGAGAAAGCCGGCATCGCACTCCCAAACCAGGAGCTGCCCGCCGAACCATACAACAGTACGGCGGGCCCGTTAACCTCTGGTTAAAAGCAAGTTAAAACCCAATTAAAGCTAGCTAAAGGCTTATTGTGCAGCTCATTAAACTGGGTAGCCACCGCTATTATTTTTATAGCCCGGCCCGCGTTGCCCGGCTCATCCGGCCCGTACCCAACGGTTGCGGAGGCGTGGGCCAGTGGGTTTTGCGGCCCGGTGCTACCGTCGGCGGCGGCTTCAGCTGGCGGCGGGGAAATCGAGCAGCACCTGGGTGCCCTGGCCCAGGGTGCTGGCCACCTCCACGCGCCCCCCGTGCAGCTCCATTATTTTGGCCGTGAGCGGCAGGCCGATGCCGTGGCCGGGCACGGTTCGCACGGCTTCGGCCCGGAAAAAGGGCACGAACACCTGCTGCCGGTCGGCCTCGCTGATGCCCGGCCCCTGGTCGACGACGGCCAGCTGCACCTGGCCGCGGGTAGCGGTGAGCGTAGCGACAATGGGCGCGGCGGGGTTGGCGGCCGTGAACTTGCAGGCGTTTTCGAGGATGTTGAGGAAGGCCACCAGCACCAGCGCCTCGTTGCCGAGCACGGCAAACGGCGCGGCAACGGCCGGGAGGCCGGGCGCTTCACGGAAGTCCAGGTCGATGCGGCGGGTGGGGTGGCGGCGGTGCAGCTCTTCGTGGGCCTGGAGCAGCAGCTCGTCGAGGCGCAGGCGGGTGCGCGGCACCTGGCTGGGGTCGTCGGAGGCGCGGGCAATCTGGAGCAGGCCGTTGGTGAGGTCCTTGAGCAGCCGGGCCGCGTCGAGCGTGCCGCGCAGCACCTGCCGGTACTCGGCGGGCGTGCGCTCCTGCTGCAACAGGGCCACTTCGAGCTGCCCGATAATGGCGGCCAGCGGCGTACGCAGTTCGTGCGAGGCATCGCGCACGAAAGTGCGCTGGCCCACAAAAGCCGTTTCGAGCCGGTCGAGCAGGCTGTTGAAGCGCTGGGCCAGCAGCGACACTTCGTCGCGGCCCTGGCCCGGGCTCAGGCGCTGGTGCAGGTCGGAAGCCGTAATGCTGTCGACTTCGCGGATGATGCGCTTCATGGGCTTGAGGGCCTGGCCGGCGAAAATCAGCCCCCCGATGCCTACCACCACAAACGAGCCCAGCAGCCCGAACAGGAGCACCGTCAGCAGGTTGTCCAGCTTCTCGCGGCTGTCATCATCCACCGACGAGGCTACCACCACGAAGTCGCCCCGGCCGGGTTCCTGGTAGAGCAGGCCCACCGTCTGGCGGAAGCGGCTCACGAAGCGCACCTCGCGGCCGGTTCGGCGCACCTGGCCCAGCAGCGCAGCCGGCACGGCCCGTCCCTCGCGGCCCTCGCGGAACACCACCTGGTTGCGGGCATCAAACACGTGTACTTCCTCGGCCGGCAGCGTGCGGTAGAACTGCCGCAGGTAGCGCCGGTACGAGGCCCGGCTCCGCTCGTCGCCGCGGCGGGTGCCATCGAGGTACACGTGCGCCACCACCCGCGCCCGCGCAAACAGGCTCTCGGTAAACGCCTCGCGCCGCGACTGGTAGGTGAAGAAGTAAATCACGGCCGCGAACAGCAGCAGCGTCACTACCAGAATGGCCGCAAACTGCACCGTAAGCCGCGCGCGAATCGTCATTGGTTGTTAGTTGTTAGTTGTCAGTTGTTAGTTGGCTTGGTGGTTGGCGGCGAACGGATGAACAACTAACAACCGACAACTAACAACTCACTTACTCTTCCTTCATCACGTAGCCCATGCCGACGAGGGTGTGGATGAGCTTGGGGGTGAAGTCCTTGTCGAGTTTTTTGCGCAGGAAGTTGATGTACACGTCGATGACGTTGGAGCCGGTGTCGAAGCTCGTGTCCCAGACCTGCTCCAGAATATCGACCCTGGACACCACCCGGTTCTGGTTGCGCAGCAGGTATTCGAGCAGGGCAAATTCGCGGGCCGTGAGCTGGATGGGCTGGCCGGCGCGGTGCACCATTTTGCTGGCCGGATCGAGCGTGAGGTCGGCCAGTTGCAGGACGCTGCCGGCCGGGGGCGCATCGTGGCGGCGGCGCGTGAGAGCCCGGATGCGGGCCAGCAGCTCCTGAAACGCGAAGGGCTTCACCAGATAATCGTCGGCGCCGGCGTCGAGGCCCCGGATTTTATCGTCGGTTTCACCCAGGGCCGTGAGCATGAGGATGGGCACGCCAGTGTTCTGGGCCCGCACCTGCCGGCAGACTTCCAACCCACTCAGGCCCGGCAGCAGCGTGTCGAGGATGAGCAGGTCGTAGCCGCCCTGGCGGGCCAGGCGCAAACCCAGCAGGCCGTCGGCGGCCAGATCCACGTGGTGGTGTTGCTCGCTCAGGCCCTGATGCAGAAACGCGGCAACCTTGGGCTCGTCTTCAACCAGCAGAATTTTCATGGCCGCAAGATACGCGACCGGCCGCCTACCACCCCGGAAACGAAAAAACCCTCCCTACGAAGCGTAGGAAGGGTTTTGGTGATCCCGCTGGGATTCGAACCCAGGACCCATACATTAAAAGTGTATTGCTCTACCAGCTGAGCTACAGAATCAGTCCACTTCGCAAGGGCCAAAGCCTTTTCAGAAGGGAGTGCAAAAGTAGCAGGGTTATTCGGGCGGTGCAAGCGAACCGGGCAATTTCCCCGACCACGCGCCCCGCTTATCGGCCAATACCCTGACTTTCAATCGAATTATTTACAACCGTTACGCTATCTTTTGAAAGTACCGCCGTTAGATTTTGGCCATTTCGTCCTGCACGAAGTCGGCCAGGGTGCGCAGGTACCCGGTGCTGAAATCGAAGCGAATGCCAGCCGCGGCGTAGATTTCGCCAATCGGGGCCGTGTAGCCCAGGGCCAGGGCCCGCTGGTAGCCGGCCAGGGCCTGCTGGGGGTTCTGGCGGTAGTTGCGCCACACGGCAATGGCGCCGAGCTGGGCCATGGCGTACTCGATGTAGTAGAAGGGCACTTCGTAGAGGTGCAGCTGCTTCTGCCACAGGTAGGGCTTGATGTGCTCCAGGCCCTGCCAGCTCACGGTGCGCTGGTTGAACTCGTCGAACAGCCCGACCCAGCGGGCGTGGCGCTCGGCCTCGGTGTGCGTGGGGTGCTCGTACACCCAGTGCTGAAACTTGTCGATGGTAGCTACCCACGGGAAGGTTTCGAGCACGCTTTCGAGGTGGGTGCGCTTTGCCCGCCGCAGCTCCTCGGGGTCCTGGAAAAACACGTCCCAGTGGTCGAGGCTGAGCAGCTCCATGCTCATGGAGGCCAGCTCGGCTACTTCGGAGGGCGGGTGCTTGTCGGCGCTCAGCGGCAGGCGGCGCGTGAGGAAGCTGTGCACGGCGTGGCCGCCCTCGTGCAGCATGGTCACCACGTCGCGCAGGCTGCTGGTGGCGTTCATGAAGATAAAGGGCACGCCCGTTTCGTCGAGCGGGTAGTTGTAGCCGCCGGGGGCCTTGCCCTTGCGGCTTTCCAGGTCGAGGTTGCCCATCTGGCCCATGGTGCGCAGGCACTGGCCCAAAAACGGGTCGAGGCGGTCGAAAACGGTGGTGGTTTTGGCCAGCAGCTCCTCCCCCGTTTCAAACGGCCGCAGCGGCGCCTGGCCCGACACGTCCACGTCGAGGTCCCAGGGGCGCAGCTCGGCCAGCGCCAGGTCCTGGCGGCGCTCCAGGTCGAGGTTGTCGATGAGCGGCACCACGGTTTCGCGGATGGCGCGGTGGAAATCCAGCGTATCCTGGGGCGTGTAGTCGAAGCGGCCCAGCGCGGCAAACATGTAGTCGCGGAAGTTAGCGAAACCGGCGTTCAAAGCTACCTGGTGGCGCAGGCCAATCAGGCGGGTAAACAGCTCGTCGAGCGGCTTGGCGTCCTGGAGGCGGCGCTCCTGAATGGCCCGCCACGCGGTTTCGCGCACCTGCCGGTCGGGACTTTTGAGGCGGTCGGCGGCGCGGGGCAGCGTCAGCTCCTCGCCGTCGAGCGTTACGGTCATGGCTCCGGCCAGGGCGGCGTACTGCTGCTGCTGGGTGCTGATTTCGGTTTTAAGCGGCACGTTCTCGGGCCGGTAGATTTCCAGCGCCTGCCGCACCGAGCGGATAAACACCCGGTAGCGGTTTTCATCGAGCTGAGAGAGAAATTCCGAAGCCAGCATCTTCTCGTTGAGCGCGTGGTCGAAGGGTGCCACGTGGGGTTCCACCTCGTTCACGAAGAACTGGAAGGCCTCGGTGCGGGCCGGGTCCTGGGTGTCGCAGGTCATGCGGATGTAGCGCCAGGCCAGGTCCTCGCTCAGGGCCGCTTCCAGCTCCGAGCGGTTCAGCAGCCAGCGCTCCAGCTCCGCCGCCGAGCACAGCAGCCGGTCGCGCAATCCCACGAAATAAGGCTCGATGGCGGCCCAGTCGGTTACGGTAAACGACTCGGGCAAATACTGGCGGGCCGGGCGTTGGGTATCGGTAGCGAGGTCGGCGGCGGGAGTGGAAAAGGACATTATTGGCAGCTAGAAGATGGTATAAGGAAGCTGGAGTTATTGGTCATTCTGAGCGCAGAGAAGCATACTGGCTGAAGTCGTTGAACAAACATGCCGCAACATGAGCACGCGAGAATCTTCGCTGCGCTCAGAATAACAAACGATTCCAGCTTCTTCACAAAGACTTACCCAATCTCAATCACCACGTCGCTCGTGAGCGGGTGGCCGACGCAGGTAAGCACGTAACCCTGGTTCATTTCGGAGTCTGAGAGGCCCTCGCGCTCGTCGAGGTGGACTTTGCCCGACAGGCACTTGCCGCGGCAGGCGGTACACAGGCCTGCCTGGCAGCTGTAGGGCAGGTCGATGTCCTGGTCGAGGGCGGCTTCCAGAATCGTCTGCTCGGGGCTGACCTCGAACTGGTACTCGGCGCCCTCGTAGTGAATGGTGACGTTGCGGCTGCCGCTCTGGTCGTCATCAGCCGCAGCCGATACGTCGCCGTGGCCGTTGGGCTGAGCGGCCGCGGCCTCGGCCGACTCGGCGGCGGCCACGAAACTCTCGCGGCGCACGCGGGCAGCCGGCACGCCCAGCAGCTCCAGGGCCGACTGCGCCTCCACCATCATGCCATCGGGGCCGCAGAGGAAATACTCGGCCTGGGCCGCCGGAAACTGGTGGCGCTGCTCCAGAATGCGCAGCAGCGTGGTGCGGTTGAGGCGGCCGGTGTGCTTGTGCTCGGCCGAGGGCCGTAGCGGCTGCGTGAACACGTGCTCAATCTGGAAGCGGCCGGCGTACTGCTGCTCCAGCTGCCGTAGCTGGGAGGCAAAAATCACCGAATCCTCATTGCGGTTGCCGTACACGAGCAGCACGTGGCTTTTGGGTTCTTCGCGCAGAATGGCCTTGAGCATGCTCATGAGCGGGGTGATGCCCGAGCCGGCGCCCACCAGCACGATGGAGCGGGCCGCCTGAGGCTGGGTGGGCAGCGTGAAGTTGCCCAGCGGGGCCATTACTTCCAGCTGCTGGCCCACCTGCACCGTATCGAGCAGGTAGTTGCTCACCAGTCCGCCGGTTACGCGCTTCACCGTAACGGCCAGGCGCGGGGCCTCGCCGGGGGTACTGCTGAGCGAATAGGCCCGGCGCTCCTTTTTGCCGCCCGGCCCGCAGGGCAGAATCAGGGTCAGGAACTGGCCGGGCTGGCAGGCCACGGGCTGGCGGTCGGCCCGCTCGAAGTGGATGGTAACAGCGTCGGGGGTTTCCTGGGTCAGCTCAACAACATTCAGCGTCAGGTAGGGGCTACTCATAAGGGCAATGACAACTTACGGGGTGGGTATGAACACAAAGTTCGTAATTCGATATTTGTTTCCCGCGTAGAACGTAATCCCGGGGAAGTAGAACGTGCCACGCGGAGCGCAACGGAGCGCAGCCGACGCATCTCTACCGCAGTAGTAATCCTGACGTTTGGTTAGCATTGCAGTAGAGATGCTTCGACTGCGCTCCGCATGACACCGTCCTTTCCACCCACCAGAATCCCAATGCTCTCCGACCTCCTGCTCCGCCACCAGGCCGATTTTGGCCCCGTGCTGCCCGTCGACCTCAGCTCGCCCGATGTGGCCCGCCTCGATTTCACGGCTGCCAACCCGCTGCTCACGGCGGCCAACCTGCACGACACGGCCACTTTCGACCAGCTGGTAGCCCGGCTGCTGGCCGATAAAAACGCGCTGATTGGCGTGGGCGGCTACCTCGAAGACCGGGTTATCTACCGCCGCAGCCCCGGCTTGTTCGACGCCGACCCCGCGGCTCCCGCCCGCTCGCTGCATCTGGGCGTTGATGTGTGGCTGCGCGCCGGCACACCGGTACTGGCCCCGCTGCCGGCCACCGTGCACAGCCTCGCCGACAACGAAGGCCACGGCAACTACGGTCCCACCGTCATTCTGGAGCACGAGCTGGAAGGAACGGTTTTCTACACGCTCTACGGCCACCTCACGCGCCGCGAAACCGCCCTGCTCCGCCCCGGCCTGGTAATCGATAAGGGCGACACCTTCGCCGAAGTGGGCCCCGCGCCCGAAAACGGCGACTGGCCGCCGCACCTGCATTTCCAGGTACTAGCCGATTTGCAGGGCCGCACGGGCGACTTTCCGGGCGTCGGGCTGGTATCGGAGCGCGAAACCTGGGCCGCCCTCTGCCCCGACCCGAACTTAATCTTACAGAGTAAGTGGTTGTAGCGGGTTCCCGCAGAGGCGCGCAGAGGTAAATCGCGGAGGTCCGCAGAGCTGTTCGAGAACGACTCTGCGGACCTCCGCGGTTTTCCTCAGCGCGCCTCTGCGGGAAAACTACTTGGAGCCCGCTAATCGAACTTGATGGCGGCTACGGGCTTGATGCGGGCAATCAGGTAGGTGGGGATAAGGACGGCCAGCAGCGACGTGAGGAACGTGGCAACGTTGAGCAGCAGGATGATGGACCAGTCCCAGTGAATGGGCACGCGGTCCATGTAGTAGTTCTCGGGGTCGAGCGGGATGGGATGGAAAAAGTACTGCACCGCGCAGAAACCCAGCCCGATCAGGTTGCCCCAGAAAATACCGCGCACCGTCAGGCTCAGCCCCCGGAAGAAGAACATGCTCCGGATCTGGTTGTCGGTGGCCCCGATGGCCTTGAGCACGCCAATCATGTTGGTGCGCTCCAGAATCATGATAAAAATGGTGGCTACCATGTTGAACGTCGCCACGAAAATAATTAGCACCAGGAAGATAACCACGTTGCGGTTAAGCAGCTTCAGCCACTCGAACAGCTGCACGTACTGCTCGGTAATCTTGTCGAGCTTGAGGTCGTAGCGCAGGTTTTCGTAGAGGTTGTCGGCTACCGGGTCGAGGCGGTTGAAGTTTTTGAGCGTCACTTCCAGCCCGCCTACCAGCGTATCGGGCCAGGCGTTCAGGTCGCGGATCTGGCGGATGTCGCCGATAACGAAAGCCTCGTCGAATTCGTCGAGGCCGGTCTGGTAGATGCCGCTGACCACGAACTGCCGCACCCGGGGCGGGTTCTGGATGAAGTAGAACAGGGCCTTGTCGCCGACCTTGAGCCGCAGCTTATCGGCCACCTTGCGCGAGAGCAGCACGTCGTTGCTGGCGGCCGAGTCGGAGAAGGTGATGAACTTGCCGGCGGCCAGGTTCTGGCGCATCGAGGAAGGGCTGGTTTTCTCGTCGATGCCCTTAATTACCACGCCCAGCACCTCATCCTTGGTTTTGATGATGGCCGTTTTGCGGGCAAACGGCTGGATGGTGGCTACCTGGGGGTTGTCGCGCAGCTCGCGCAGCAGCCGGGGCTGGCCGATGGGCTCGGCTTCGAGCGAGTTGTTGGTGTCGTACTTGCTGATTTGCAGGTGCGAGCCGAAGGAGAAGATTTTGTTCTGGATTTCGTTGCGGAAACCCTCCAGAATAGCAAACGAGACCACCATCACGGCCAATCCCATGGCAATGCTGATGATGGCTATCTTTGTCACCGACGAGGTAAACGACCCGGCGTCGGCCCCGTCAATCTTGTGAGATATGTACTGCGAAACGTTCACTGGCGTAAAGCTAGATGAATCCCGCTAGTTTTCCGCCCCGCCCCATGCCTTCTTTCCTGCCCCAGGGTCTGCTCAGCCTCGCGCTGCTGCTCACCGACTGCACCCGCCCGCCCCAGGCTGCTTCGGCCACTGCCACCACGCCCGCCGCCCCCGCTGCCCAGGCGGTAGCGGCCCCGCCGCAGGTGGTGCTGCCCGCCGCCGCGCCGCTGCAGGTGGGGGCCGCACAGTTTGGCCGCTACCTGCCGCTGCTGAAAGGCAAGCGCGTGGGGCTGGTAGTGAACCAGACGGCCCGCGTGGGCCAGGCGTTTCTGGTGGATACGCTGCTGACCAAGGGCGTGAACGTGAAAGTGATTTTTGGGCCCGAGCACGGTTTCCGGGGCGAGGCGGCCGACGGGGCCACCATTAAAGACGGCCGCGACGCCCGCAGCGGCCTGCCGGCCCTGAGTTTGTACGGGGCTACCAAAAAGCCCACGCCCGAGATGTTGCGCGACATCGACGTGCTGGTGTTCGATATTCAGGACGTGGGCGCGCGCTTCTACACCTTCATCAGCACGATGCACTACGTGATGGAGGCCGCCGCCGAGCAGGGCAAGGAGGTCATCATCCTCGATAGGCCCAACCCCAACGGCTGGTACGTAGACGGGCCGGTGCTGGAGCCCAAGTACAAAACCTTCGTGGGCATGCACCCCATTCCGGTGGTGCACGGCCTGACGGTGGGCGAGCTGGCCCGGATGATAAACGGCGAAAAATGGCTGGCCGGCGGCAAGCAGTGCCGCCTGACGGTGATTCCGGTGGAAGGCTACACCCACGACACGCGCTACGAGCTGCCGGTGCGCCCCTCCCCCAACCTGCCCACCGCCCACAGCGTGGATTTGTACCCCAGCCTGTGCCTGTTTGAGGGCACCGACGTGAGCGTGGGCCGCGGCACCGAGCGGCCCTTCGAAGTTATCGGGGCGCCTACCCAGCCCGCCAGCCGCCCGTTCAGCTTCGTGCCCACGCCCAACCCCGGCTCCACGGCCCCACCCCAGAACGGCAAGCGCTGCTACGGCCAGGACCTGAAAGGCATCGGCGAAATCGGCTTTACGCTCTCCTACCTGATCGACTACTACAACCAGAGCACGGCCAAAGACAAGTTCTTCACTGCCGGCTTCGAGCGCCTGATGGGCACGGCCACCACCCGCCAGCAAATCATTGCCGGCAAGTCGGAAGCCGAAATCCGGGCCTCCTGGGAGCCGGCGCTGGGTGCGTATAAGGTGCTGCGGAAGAAGTATCTGCTGTACCCGGATTTCAACTGAGCCGGTGAGTGAGTGCGTCTGTCATTCACTCAGTCACCGAGTCACTCATTCACTCCTTATCAATGCTGAACATCATCTTCATGGGCACGCCCGAATTCGCGGTGCCGACGCTGGAAGCCCTCCTAAACTGGGACGGTTGCCAGGTTGTAGCCGTAGTTACGGCACCCGATAAGCCAGCCGGGCGCGGCCGCCAGCTGCAGGGCTCGGCCGTGAAGGCGGCCGCCGAGGCTCACGGTTTGCCGGTTCTCCAGCCCACCAACCTCAAGGACCCCGAGTTTCAGGCCGAACTGAAGGGCTACGGAGCCGATTTGCAGGTGGTGGTGGCCTTCCGGATGCTGCCCGAGGCGGTCTGGAACATGCCGCCGCTGGGCTCCATCAACGTGCATGCCTCGCTGCTGCCCCAGTACCGGGGTGCGGCGCCCATCAACTGGGCCCTCATCCACGGCGACACCCAAACGGGCGTGACGAGCTTTTTCCTGCGCCACGAAATCGACACCGGCAACCTGATTTACCAGGATGCCGTGGATATTGCGCCGGAAGACGACTTTGGCTCGCTCTACGAGAAACTGCAGGCTGCCGGCGCGAAGCTGGCATTGCGCTCGGTGCAGGCCATTGCGGCCGGCGAGGCCCCCAGCATTCCGCAGCCCGAGCTGCCGGAGCTGCGGCCCGCTCCCAAGCTCACGAAGGAAACCGGCCGCCTCGACCCCACCCGGCATTCGGCGCCGGCACTGACCAACCTTGTGCGCGGCCTCGCCCCCTTCCCCACCGCCTTCCTCCAGCTCCCCGACGGCCGTACCCTCAAGGTTTTCCGCGCCCAGCCCTTCAGCGACGAAGAAGCCAGCGGCCCCGACATGGGCGGCGCCGGCCAGTGGCACACCGACGGCCGTAACTACCTGCGCCTGCAAACCACCGATGGCCTGCTCGACCTGCTCGACGTGCAGCTCGAAGGCAAGAAGCGCCTGCCCATCCAGGATTTTCTGCGTGGCTTCGACGTAAAGCTGCTCGCCTGATTGCCCACCGCACGGCAACTTGCCATTTCACAACTCACCACCTCACCTACATGACCGCACTCGTTGTAGCCGTGGCCGATAACGGCGTTATCGGGGGCGAAAACCGCCTGCTCTGGCACCTGCCGCTGGATCTCAAGCACTTTAAACAGCTCACGCTGGGCCACCCCATCATCATGGGCCGGCGCACCTACGAGAGCATCGGGAAGGCCTTGCCGAAGCGGCGCAACATTGTAGTCACGCGCCAGGCCGACTGGCAGGTGGAGGGCTGCGAAACGGCCGCATCGGTGCTGCAAGCGCTGGAAATGGCCCGCACCACCGATGAGGACATCTTCGTCATCGGGGGCGGCGAAATCTACCAGCAGGCCCTGCCCGCCGCCGACACCGTGTACCTGACCGAGGTACACCACGCCTTCGAGGGCGACGTCACCTTCCCTGAGCTACACCCCGGCGAATGGCGCGAGGAAAGCCGCGAACGGCACGAGCCGGACACCACCCATGAGTACGCCTTCAGCTTCGTTACACTGCGGCGGCGATGAGCTGCCAGCTTCCGTACTCAGCAACTATGCTGTCAATCCGAAGCCTGGTCGAGGTTATTCAGCCTTTTTAAAGCATTAGCTAGAAAAAGTCCCTGACGCCTATACTGGCGTCAGGGACTTTTTTAGTCGTGAAACAGGTAGCAGCCTACCGGAGCAATACCAGCTTGCCCCAATCCTTTTTAAAGGCTTTATCGGCGGCAGTGGCGCGCTGTTTGAACTCGCCCGTGGGGTCGTCGAGCACCACGCGGTAGAGGTAGGTGCCATTGGCCAGCCGGTCGCCGTAGGTGTCGGTGCCGTCCCAGTACTGCTCGGTGATGTTGTTGCCGATGCGCAGCGGCCCCATTTCCTCCATCATAATCTCCTTCACCACCCGGCCCGTCAGGCTCACAATCTGAATCTTCATGTTGCGTGGCGGCGTGGTCCCGGTCAGGGTGAAGACGAAGCGGGTTTTGCTCGTTACCGGGTTCGGATACGGGAAAACATTGGTGATGCCGGCGCTGGAAATAACCTCGAACGTGATGCGGTAAGGCTCGGTGCCGGCCGGGTTGCCGCTGCCGTCCTTGCCCTGCACTTCCAGCGTGTAAATGCCATCGGCAAGCGGCTGGCTTTTACCCGGCTCGAACACCAGCCGGGTTACTCCCTGGGCCGAGTCGGCCTGGAAGGACGTGATGCTGGCTCCGTTCAAATCTACGGCCTGCCCGGACCCACCAGGGCGGGTGAGCACGAGCAGGAAGTTGCCCCGGCTGGTAACCGGACGCAGCTTATCAAGGTCGCGCAGCTGCACACTAATGCTGGGCCGCGACGACACGATTTCGCCGTTGAGCAGGTGGCGACCGTCGAAGGCCACATCCAGCACCGGTGGGGTGTCGTTGTTCACCACCTCGAAGGGCGCCAGAGACAGCTCGTTGTTGAAGTACTGCAGCTCGGGCTGGCGGCGCGGGTTGAGCACCACCTGGCCCGAGAGCGGACCGTAGAGTCCCCGGGCGTCAACGGTAACGTTATAGGTTTGCTGGGTATGAGCCAGCAGGGCCGGACCGCTGAGCGCATAATACCGCTCGCGCGGGGCGCCGGCCGTACCCGAGCGTAGCACAATGTAGCCCACCAGCGGCGCCTTGAAATCGAAATCCGACACGTTCTGAAAATCTACCGGCACCGTAACCGAGCCGGTTTTCTGAGCCTGCTCCGTCAGTTGCGCGGCCGTGAGGGGCGTGACACTGGGCCGCACCACTCCTTCGGGAACTCCCTGGTAGGTAACCAACCATTGCCGCAGCTGCGGAGTCTGGCCGGCCTGGTCGGCAGTGAAAGTGGCCTGCAACTGCAGGTAGCGGTATAGCTTGGCTGACACGTTATTCAGCGCCAGCGCCCGGCTCGTAACGTTGGGGTCGAGCACAGTGGTGCTCCCCAGGCTGTCGATACCCAGCAACTTCAGCGTGTAGCCAGTGGCCGCGTCGGTGCGGATGGTGTGGTACAGGGTTTCCCACTGCCGGGCCGGACCGATTCGGGTAGAGGTGATAGTGGCCTGCCGCGTATTCTCGTCGAAACTCCATTGCCCCCCGGGCACGGCTACCTCCACCCCGCTTCGCTCATCGCGACGGAACTGGCCGGGGTGGCTCTGCGACCAGCCACCCTGGCTGCGGCCCTTAATAACACGGAACGAGCTGGTGGCCCAGTCGGGGCTTTCGTCGCCCTGGGGGGCGTGCAGGCGCACGCGCCAGTACCACACTACGCTATCGGGCTGGCCAGGCAGCGTAGGCAGCCCGGGCGTCCACTCGGGCACCATTACAGCGCTCAGCCGCACCTGCCGCAACGGGCGGGTAAAGGCTTGGGTGGTGTCAAGCTCCAGGTCGTATTCGCGGCTGACGGTGGTAGGCAAATTGCTCTGGGCCACCAGCCGGACGTCGTTAGAGCCTACAATGGCAAATTCGGGTGGGCTGAGCGGCGTAACCCCGCCCGTCAGGAAGGTGTAGTTGAGCGTCGCACGGTTGTTTGTTTCGTCGAGCTCGGGAATGACGTTATCGGGGTCAATATCTACCTGAAACGTATTCTGGCCGGCTACGCTGCCCGTAGCCGGGTTAACCAGAGCCAGCGTGTAGGTGGTATCCTGGCGGGCCTGGGGCACCACAAAATCGAAGGTACTGGTATTGCTGCCTACCGTGCGGGTTACGCGAATCGGGAGCTGGCCAACGGTGATTTTGCCGGGGTTGCTCACGCCCAGTTTCAGCTCGAACGTGGCGCCCGGTGTAGGCTGCACCACGGCGGCCGCGAGTTGCAGGCGGCTGTCGGCAGTCTGAAAGTCGGGCCGCTCGGGCGAGAACAGGCGCAGAGCCGGGTCGCCCTGCCAGATGGTGCTCATCAGCGAGGGCACTGCGAATTGGCTCTCCGCCAACAGCTTGGTCTGCAGCCGCCGAAATGCTTCGGCCTGCGCTTCCACCACAGGCTTACCATACCACTGCGGGTCGTTGAGTAGCAGCCGGTACGTCAGCTTATCTACCTGGTCGATGTTGGGCGCCACATCGAGCGAGGAGTTACCCATGAAGCCAATGCTCCCCTTGTTGGCGGCCAGCATCCAGTCTTCACCCATCGAGCCTTCGCCAGTGAAGGCATTGCCCGCCACGCAGCCGCTCATAAAAATCACTGGATACCGGCCCTTGTTGGCGTAGCCGCTGGCCGGAGCCAGAATATTGGTGGGTGTCAGGTTGAAGTCGCGCAGGCCGCCGTGGCCGAAATAGCTGATAATGGATACGCCTTCGTTGACCTGGGGTGCGATGTCTACAATTACCGGCTCATAACCTAACCGGCCGATTCGGTCGATAAAGCGCACGATGCGTCCTCCGAAGAAGGGTTTCTGCATAATGCGGCCGTAATCCTCCAGATAGCCTTTAAACTCCTCCGGCTCACCGGGATTTTCACCGCCGGCCATAAGCAACACATTGCGCCGCCAGGGCTCCAGCCCCAGAGCCTCATGCTCGCGCAGCTTGCCCAGGTAGTTCATGATCTGGGTAGGCGTGTTGGCCGCTACGCGTCCGGTAGCCATGCGGCTCACATAGTCTCCATTCTGCCAATCGGCGGTAAAGAAGATGTCGGAGGCGCCGCGCGAGCTGGTGGGCACGTAGTCGGGCGTGCCGCCGAACTGGGTGGGCGTAGCCTGGCGATGAAACAGCCCATTGACACGCGTACCGGTTTCATAGCCCTTGCCCAGCAGCAGCAGGTTGCGCTTCAAGGCGGGGTTTTTCGCCAGCATCCATTGCGCAAACTGCCGGATAGCCAGGGCCGACTTCTCGCCGTAGTGAAACTGGTCGTAGAGCTGCTCGGTGCTGACTACCAGCGTATCGTACTTGCCACCCGCCGCCGAAGCCCGGTAGCTGGCGTAGCTGCGCACGGCATTGCCTGTGGTGCCGTCGCCGGAAGGGCTCATAAGTCCCCGGGCACTCACTATCAGGAAATTGGCCGTGATGGGCAGGGTCTGAAAGCGCACCGGCTGTGCTGGCAGCGGCGGCACCAGGGCACGGGCCAAATCGTGCAGGCGCAATAGTGGGGAGCGGGTGGCGGCCGCCGGAAATACGAATACCGAGGTGCTGCCTCCGGTCTGGGGCAAAACGCGCACGACGGCGGCGGGGTCAGTTACGTCGTAGCCTACTACGGTAGCGGGCAAATTATTGAACTGATATGTAATCGGCTTGCTGAGCGTCGAATCGGCCAGAAAAGCTACCCCTGCCTGGCCTGCCACCCAGCGGCGGGCCTGCGGATACGTAACGCGCACATAACCTACGCGCACGAAATTGTCCTTGGTGTAACCGGGTACCTGCGGGGCGGTTACTTTTACCTGTAGTTTACCATCGGCCCCAATGTCGGAAGCTTGCAGAGTAGTCCGGAACGTTTTTTTGCCATAGTCAACCAAAGGAAAACTACCTACCTGGCGGGGGTTGCTGCCCGACACCACCGACACGATAATGGTACGGGTAACGGTTCTGGTTCCCGTTACCACCAACTCCAAGGAAGGGGTGCCAACCACAGCAAACAGTGAGTCAAGCACATAATTACCCTCGCCCACCAGGCGTTGGTCGCGGTACCCAATATTTGTCGAAAAGAAGCCTTCCCCCGACTCCATCCAGGGCTGGTATATCAGCAAGTCTTCACTGATACTCGACCAGGTAGCAGTTTGAAGCTGGGTATCCTGCTTGAGCCAGTTGGCGTGCGCCGTGCCGGCCGTAGCCTGGGGCTGGGCCATGCGCTTGCCCGGGGCAGTAGGCGAAACGGTAAGGAAGTAAGCGGCCGTATCGGTGTAGAGGCTGTAAAGGCTGTGCACCTGGGCGGCCGGGTCTTTGTACATGCCCCGGTCGAGCTGGCCGTCGTTGCGCTGGCCGAAGAACTCTACGAACGAGCCGGCCTCCAGCGCCGTGGCATTGCCGCCTACATGAATAGCTACTTCCTTGCCGCGGCGCCAGAGTTGCAACCGCTGCGGGTTGGCACCACTTAGCCCGGCACGTTGCAGGTAAGCGTAGTCAAGCCGGTAAATACCGTCGCGGGCTACTTTAATCTTGTAGTACTGCTGGCCCGGCACCAGCCACTCGTTGCCGTAGGGCCCCGACTGGGCCTGGGCCGAGGCTGCGCCCAGCAGGCTCAGCAGCAGCACCAGCCACGCGGTTTTCAGGTAATGTTGTTTCATACTTCTTTTAAGCTGATAGCTATTAGCTTTCGTTCTGGAATTCAGCCAGCCATACCAAAGCGGCTGGCTGAGCAGTGGGTTATAGTTTTTGGCAGCAGCCCGTTAGCGAAAAAGCTAATAGCTAATAGCTCCCAGCTAACAGCTCATTTAAGGCCGTAGCCCAGCGAGATAATAATGGAAGTGGGCTGCGAGCGTTGGCCGAGTTTTTCGACGGCTAGCCGGGTGAGGGCCATATCGAGGCGCAGGCCGCTCAGGGCAACGCCCAGGCCCAGGCTGGGCTGCACTTTCCAGGCTTCGGAGCCCGTGAACGACTGCACCTGCTGGGCGTTGCCCACGCCGCCGCGCAGGTACACCAGGTTTTTGTAGCCCAGTTCCAGGCCGGCCCGTGGGTCGAGGTTCACGGCTTTGCTCGATACCAGCGTGTTGCGCTGCCCGTCGGTGCTCAGCTCCATATCGAGGGCGGCCAGGGCCGTAAACTCGCCGGGCAGCTGAAAGCGCCGGCTGCCGCCGAACACGAAGAGCGGCAGCGTGATTTCGGTGCTGTTTTCCGGAATCTGGTCCAGGGCGTTGGCCGGCCCCTCGAACTGGTCGCGGTGAATGGTCCAGGCGTTGTAGGTGGTGGTGATGTCGCGGGCCATCAGGCCCAGCTGCCAGCCGTTGCGGCGGTACTGCACCCCGGCATCAATGCCAAAACCTACGGCATCGGCAAACGAGCCGATGTTGCGGTAGATGACTTTGGCGTTGGCGCCCACCTGCAGGCCTTCAACAGAGCCGATCTGGCGGGCATAAGAGAGCAGCAGCGCGTAATCGGCCACCGAGAAATACCGGATGTTGTTGTAGTCGATGTAGCCGTACTCGTTCACCAGGTTGCGGGTGTCGGCAATGTCGTCCACGCCCAGCCGGATCAAACTCACGCCCAGCGCGCTCTTGTCGTCGAGCTTCATGCCGAAGCCGGCGTAGTCGTTTTTCACGATGCCCGAGAACAGCTCCGAGTGCATCAGCACGCCGTCGTACTTGTTTTTCTGGTTGACCAGCCCGGCCGGGTTCCAGTAGCCGGCCGTGGCGTCGTCGGCCAGGCTGACCTGCACTTTGCCCATGCCCAGGGCCCGGCCGCCCACGCCCACGTTCAGAAATTCGTTGCTGTATTTGGGCGTTTTGGTCTGGGCCAGTGCCGGCGCCAGGGCCGCCAGGCTCAGGCCCGCACCCAGCAGCAGAGCCTTGTAAGAGGAGAAGTGGGGCATAGAAGAGTGGGCCAAATAAAAAGCTAGCAGAAGAAAAAAAGCGCGGTCCGGCAGCAACGCAAGATACTTACTTATAGTGCGTCGTGGATTGCGCGTTGCGGAAAATAGCCAAAAACGGCTCCTCAAAGATACGACCCTGCGGCTTAGCTGCCGGCCCGCCAGGGCCGGGCAGCCGGAAAATTCAGGCAACCAAAAATATAATTCAACAGTACCTTGTGTTACATAGTACCTTTTGCTACCTTTGACTCATTCTTCACCCCCAATCTGCCTTCACTTATGAAAGTCGAGAACACTCAAGTGCAGATGCGGAAGGGCATTCTGGAGTTCTGCATCCTCGAAATCATTGCCCGCGGCGAGGTTTACGCCTCCGACATGCTCGAGGAGCTGACGGCGGCCCGCATGCTGGTCGTGGAAGGGACGCTCTACCCGTTGCTCACGCGCCTCAAAAACGCGGGCCTGCTGGACTACACCTGGAAGGAATCCATGAGTGGGCCGCCCCGCAAGTACTACACGCTCACCGAAGCCGGGCAGGAGTTTCTGCACCAGCTGCGCCTGACCTGGGAAGAAGTCCAGGAGTCGGTGCGCATCATCCGCCTGAAGCCCGGCGCCGTGGCCGCGCTCTAGGCGCCGCCCCCTCTCCCGCTCCTCCCCTTTCCTATTGTTGACTTGTTGCAGCAACTACGATGAAAAAGAACATCAGCATCAACCTCCAGGGCATGATCTTCCACATTGAGGAAGACGGCTACGAAGTGCTCAGCCGCTACCTGACCGAGGTGAAAGCCCATTTCAGCGGCTACCGCGGGCACGAGGAAATCGTGGCCGACATCGAAGGCCGCATTGCCGAGCTCTTCGCCGCCCGCCTCTCCCCGCTCAAGCAGGTCATCACCCTGGAAGACGTGGAGAGCATGACGGCCAAAATGGGCCGGGTGAGCGACTTCCAGCCCGCCGATGAGGCCGACGACGACGAGCAGTTGCTGGCCGCCGCCGTAGCCAACGGCTCGGCCTACGGCACCTACTCGGGCCCCACGGGCGGCAGCGCCACCACCGACGGGCCGGCCGCCGCCGCTCCGGACGAAACCGAGGCCGGCCCCAAGCGCCTGTACCGCGACATGGCCAACCGCAAAGTGGCGGGCGTGGCCGCCGGCATTGCCCGCTACTTCGCCGTCAATCCGCTCTGGATCCGGCTGGGTTTCCTGGCCCTGGCCCTCATCAAGCCCATCATCCGGGGCGTGTTCGACTTCGACGACCGGTTCTACCGGTTCGAGGGCTTCAGCCTGGGTGGCTTCGCGGTGCTCGCTTACGTGGTACTCTGGATTGCCCTGCCCAAGCGCTACGACGCCACGCCGGCCGATGAGGACCCGGCCTTCAAGAAGCTTTACCGCGACACCGACAACGGCAAAGTAGGCGGCGTTTCGGCCGGCCTGGCCGCTTATTTCAAGGTTGATGTAGTGCTGGTGCGGATTCTGTTCCTAGTCGGCCTGTTTGCCGGCGGCTTCGCCTTCCCGCTCTACATCGCGCTGTGGGTGCTGCTGCCCGAGGCCAAAACGGCCTCCGACCGGCTCCGCATGCGGGGCTCGGCCGTGACCCTCTCGGCCCTCGACAGCAACCTGCGCGACAACCCCTACGCGGCCGGCTCGGACGCCAGCGTGCCCAACAACCGGCCCGTCGGCACGTTTCTGGAAGATTCGTTCAGCAACATCCGGCCGGTCCTGAACGGACTGGGTGGCATCATCCGGGCCATAGTGGGCGGCATCCTCATCCTGACTGGTTTCAGCCTGCTGCTGCCGATTATTCTGGGGCTGGGCGTGGGCCTGGGGCTGACTTCCTCGCCCAACTGGGTTGATTTCGGCCCCCTGCAGCCCTTCCTGCTCTTCAACGACATTTCGGTCTGGGCCGTGCTGTCCTTCTTCCTGCTCATTGGCATTCCCGCCCTGGGCCTGTTACTTACCGGCCTGAGCCTGATGCTCCGCCGTCCGGTACTGTCGCGGGCCGCCAACCTCACGCTGCTGGGCCTGTGGCTGCTGGGCATCGTGGGCAGTTCGGTGGCCGGCATCCGGGTGGGCCGCGAGTTTCAGCGCGAGTCGGAAGTAACGCAAACGGTGGCCCTGAACGGCCTGACCAGCCCCCGGCTGCTGCTGGAGCGCCGCCAGCTCGACAACGACCAGTGGGTCGGCCTGGACCTGATTGCCATTGACAGTGCGCAGGCCCCGCGTTTTGAGCGTATCATCTCGGCCAAAGGCTCCTCCGATTCGGTGGCCCGCCGTACCGCCGCCACCTCCACCACCCACCAGCTGCGCATCCTCAACGACTCAACCCTGAGCATCGACGACCACTTCACCTTCCAGCCCAGCGCCCGCCTGCGCGATCAGCAGATGCGCCTGCGCCTGCTTATGCCCCGCAACCGCACCTTCCGCATGACCGAGGATTTTGCCAGCTGGCTTGATGCTGATGACTACGTGAGCGACCGTCAGCCCTACAAGCCCGAAAACTTCGTGTACCGGATGGTGGGTAACCGGCTGCAGTGCCTCAACTGTACCGATGCCGACCTGCGCGGCGGCCGTACCGATGATGCCGACATCGAGGAAAGCTCCGATTATAACGAGGGCCGCGCCGATGCCAACATCAGCCTCGATTTCGGCGGCGTAGACAGCTTCGATACCTCCGAAAACGGTTACGGCGCCGGCCGGCGCAGCTACTCCGAGTCGGACTTCGACCACGTATCGGTGGCCGGCCCCTACCGGCTGGTGGTGCGCCCCGGCAACAGCTACTCCATCAGGGCCGCCGGCTCCGATAACGCCCTGCGCCAGCTGGTAGTGGAGCGCGACGGCAGCGAGCTGGTTATCAAGCCCCGCAACCGCAGCCTGTTCCGGCTGGGCGACTTTTCGTCGGACAACGCCCGCGTGCTGATCACCATAGAGCTGCCCGAGCTTAACAAGCTGGAGCTGGTGGGCGGGTCCCGCGCCCAGGTGGGTGGCTTCGGTACCGGCGACCTGCAGGTGGAGCAGGCCGGCGGCGCGCAGCTGCTGCTCGACGGCAAGTTCAACGAGCTGAGCATGGACCTGGCCGGCGGCTGCCGGGCCGCCTTGCGCGGCTCAGCCAGCGAGCTGAAAATTGACGGGGCCGGAGCCTGCGAGGTCACCGCCCCGCGCTTCACCGCCCGCAACGCCAACATCGATGTGGTGGGCGCCAGCAAAGTTCGCCTAAACGTAACCGGCGACCTGCGGGCCAGCGCCACCGGCGCCAGCGTAATCGAGTACAGCGGCTCGCCTACCAACGTGCGCCGCAGCGCCGTGGGTGCCTCCAGCGTGCGGGCAGTGCGCGAGTAGGCGGTTGTGGCGAAGGCCAGCCCACCTGGCCGGGGCAGCTACAAGCGGCTGGCAGGCCCGACAGGCCGCTTGTAGCTGCCCCGCCCGATTTACTGTAACCCGCTGGCCTTTCAGCCGTTCTATATCCGAAACAACAAGCTTGCAGCCGGGCATACAACTATTGGCCCGGTTTTTACATCTGCTTAATACAGCGCCCCGCGGCGCGATGGATAAGGGTCCGTATGTGAGTGAAAAAGTGCGACCCCAAGAAAGCCCAGACCTGCTACCCTGCTGCAACAGGAGGGTCGGGGCTTTCTTTTTTAGCCCACCATTCAGTTTTAAAGCCAACAGCCGACCCCAATGTGGGGTCGGCCGTTGGCTTTAAAGCTGAATGACAAGCCCGGTGCGCGGTGCTGGGGCCTGAGTTGGCGGGCAGCGAAATAAGTTTTGCAGCAGCAGGCGTTGCCCACACCCGCACCCCGGCCGCTACCCCGCTACCGGGGCCAGCCCATTGGCTGCACCCAGCTCCAGCAGCAGCGCGTAGGCCTCGTCGTACTCGTTGCGTACGCGGCCTTCTAGGATGGCTTCGAGCAGGGCTTCTTTCAGTTCGCCCACGGCGCGGCTGGGCTTCAGGCCGAAGGTTTCCATGATAATTTCGCCGGTGATGACGGGCTTGAAGTTGCGCAGGCTATCCTTTTCCTCCACTTCCTTCAGCTTCTGCTCCACCACATCGAAGTTGCGCAGGTAGCGGGCCACGCGGCTGTGGTCCTTGCTGGTAATATCGGCCCGGCACAGCAGCATCAACCGGTCGATGTCGTCGCCGGCCTCGAACAGCAGCCGGCGCACGGCCGAGTCGGTTACCACTTCCTTTACCAGCGCAATGGGCCGCAGATGCAGGCGCACGAGCTTCTGCACCTGGCGCATCTCCTCGCCCAGCGGCAGCTTGAAATCGGTGAAAATGCCCGGCACCCAGCGCGCGCCCTTGTCCTCGTGGCCATGAAACGTCCAGCCCACGCGCTTGTCGTAGCGCTTGGTGGCGGGCTTGGCAATATCGTGCAGCACGGCGGCCCAGCGCAGCCACAGGTCGCCGCCAGCCGCGGCCACGTTGTCGAGCACCTGTAGGGTGTGGTAGAAGTTGTCTTTGTGCGCGTGCTGGCCCACTTTCTCCACGCCCTGCAACTGGGCCATACGCGGGAAGATGAGGGTCAGCAGCCCGCTGCTGAACAGCAGCTTGAAACCGTAGCTGGGCTTGGGTACCAGCAGCATCTTATTGATTTCGGTCGTAATCCGCTCCTGCGACACAATCTTAATGCGCTCCTTGTTGCGGGCCAGCGCATCGAACGTATCGGGCTCGATATCGAAGTTGAGCTGGGCCGCAAACCGCACGGCCCGTAGCATGCGCAAGGGGTCATCGGAAAAGGTAATATCGGGGTCGAGCGGGGTGCGGATGAGCTTGCGGGCCAAATCGCCCATACCGTCGTAGCGGTCCACCAAGGCGCCGAAGTCGGCCCCGTTCAAGCTCAGGCCCAGGGCATTAATGGTGAAGTCGCGGCGGGCTAGGTCCTCTTCGAGCGTACCAGCCTCCACTTCGGGCTTGCGGCTTTCGGCGCGGTAGCTTTCCCGGCGGGCACCCACAAATTCCACTTCAATGTCGGGCGTAGGCAGCATGGCGGTGCCGAAATTCCTGAACACCGTCACGCGGGGCTTGCCGGGCAGGCGCCGGCTCACCTCCTGGGCCAGCGCGATACCATCGCCCACGCACACCACGTCCACGTCCTTGCTGGGCCGGTTCAGGGCCAGGTCGCGCACGAAGCCGCCAATTACGTAGGCCGGCGAGCCCTGGGCGGCGGCGGCGGCGGCAATGGTCTGGAACAGGGGCAGGTCGGGGAGTTGCGGCGTGTGCATAGGGCAAAGGTAAGTTTTGAGCCATTAGCCGCCAGCAATCAGCCTTCCCCCCCCTTCAGCTCAGCCCTAACCTGCATCCAACTACTTCTGTAGGCAGTCAGACACGCACATTTATAGCCCGGTGCAAAACGCCGGTTTTCAGCGGCAGCGTAAACGACACGGGCGGACCGCGCACAAAAAAGCGCCTCCGGAACAATCCGAAGGCGCTCTTGCGGGGCCGTTAGCGGCCGGGCAATTACTGCTTGGCAGGAACTTCCTCTACCAGCTTGTCGGCCGGTACGTTGCGTACTACAGCCGTATCGCCGGGCTCAGGAGCCATGTCAGCGGCAGCCTTGTCGGCGGTGTTTTCGATGGCGTTGCCGGCAGCGTCGGTGGCGTTGGCAGCATCGTTGGCGGCGCTATCGGCGGTAGCCTCAGCGTTTTCCTGGGTTTTCTCCGAGCACGAAGCCAGAGCGAAAGGAGCGAAAGCGGCCAGTACGAGCAGGGATTTGAACGAGAATTTCATGGTCAATTAGTAGAAAGGTGATGGTATGATTTGGGTTTCATACCACTCACCCACCAAACGTAACCCGCTGTCGAGCTTGTTTTTTTTCTGGCCGGCTACTCCCGCACCGTTGCCAGTGTGCCGTCGGGCAGCACCCGCACCACCCGCGAGGGCGCGGCCCGGGTGGCGTCGTCCTGCCGCCAGTTCACCACGTAATCGACTTTGCGAACCAGCTCGGGCGCCACTTCGCTGAACACGGCCGGGGTGGGCTGCCCGCTAATATTGGCGGAGGTAGAGACCAACCCGTGGCCCAGCCGCCGCAGCACCAGCCGGCAGAACTCGTCGCCGAGCGCCACGCGCAGGCCTATGGTGCCGTCGGGGGCCAGCAGGTTGGGCGCCAGGTGGCGGCTGCCAGGCACAATGTAGGTGGTAGGACGGGTTTGGGCGGCCAGCAGCGCGGGCAGGTTGCCCGGCACCACTTCGGCGTAGCGGGCAAACATCGCCTCATCGGCGACCAGCACAATGCAGGCTTTTTCGGCCGGCCGGTTCTTGAGCTTATATACTTGCTCCACGGCCCGGGGCAGCTCGGCGTCGCAGCCCAGCCCCCACACCGTGTCGGTCGGATACAGTATCACCTGTTGCAGCAGTAGCGCGTCCACGGCCGCATCGGCCTCGGAACGCAGGAATTTGGGCGTCATAGCTTGGGGGTTAGCAAGGAAGTTGGGTGATGGCAAGAGGCTGGAAGAGGTACTGTCATCCTGAGCATGTTGTGCTTGGAGCAAGGACGAAGGACCTATCCAGCGGGAGTCTATCAGAGTTGGCTTCTGAGCAGGTCCTTCGCAAGCGCAGGATGACAAGTAGTTGCCCGGCCCCTACGCTACCGACTGGCACAGCTCGACCAGCACGCCGGCGGCCGACTTGGGGTGGACAAAGCAAACCAGCTTATTATCGGCGCCGCGCTTGGGCTCCTCATTAAGTAAGGTGAAGCCGGCCGCCCGCAGCCGCGCCATCTCGGCCCGAATATCGGGCACTTCGAAGGCCACGTGATGAATGCCCTCGGGCTTTTTGGCCAGAAACCTGGTGATGGCGCTGTCGGGCGAGGTGCCGGCCAGCAGCTCGATTTTGGAGCCGCCGACCTGAAAGAAAACCGTGTCTACGGCTTCAGAAGCCACGTGTTCGCGCTTGTAGGGCGGCTGGCCCAGCAGCGTGGTATAGAGGGCCGTGGCCGCTTCGAGGTCGTTGACGGCCAGGCCGAGGTGTTCGAGGTTGGTAAACATGGCGTAAAAAGGGGAAAGGGCGCCGCCAGGGCATAGCGCGGCTTCTTTGGATTTGTTCTACTTTTGTAGTACGAATGTAGGGCGAAACTAAACCTGTTTGCCGGGTTGCGTGTTCTACCTACGAATGATTCTCCGCTGACAAAACCAGAACTCCGGGCTATGCTCAAATTACCCATTTACCTCGATAACAACGCCACCACGCCCCTCGACCCGCGGGTTCTGGAGGCCATGATGCCGTACCTGACCGAGGTATTCGGCAACGCCGCCTCGCGCAACCACCCCTTCGGCTGGGCCGCCGAGGAAGCCGTTGACTACGCCCGCGACCAGATTGCCGGCCTCATCAACTGCGACCCCAAGGAGATTATCTTCACCTCGGGCGCCACTGAGTCGGATAACCTGGCCATCAAGGGCATCTTCGAGATGTACGCCCAGAAGGGCAACCACATCATCACCACCACCACCGAGCACAAGGCGGTACTCGATACCTGCAAGCACATCGAGAAAATCGGCGGCAAGGTGACCTATCTGCCCGTGAACTCGGAGGGCCTCATCGACCTCGAAGAACTGGAGGCGGCCATGACGCCTCAGACGATTCTGGTAAGCATCATGTACGGCAACAACGAGACGGGCACCATCCAGCCCATCCGCGAAATTGCCGCCATTGCCCACAAGCACGGCGCCCTGTTCATGACCGACGGCACCCAGGCCGTGGGCAAGATTCCGGTGGATGTGCAGGATGATGGTATTGACCTGATGGCTTTCACGGCTCACAAGATGTACGGCCCCAAGGGGGTAGGTGCCCTGTACGTGCGCCGCAAGAACCCCCGGGTAAAGGTAACGGCCCAGATGGACGGCGGCGGCCACGAGCGTGGCATGCGCTCGGGTACGCTCAATGTACCAGGCATTGTGGGCCTGGGCAAGGCCTGCGAGCTGGCCAAGCAGGAAATGGCCGCCGATGCCGCGCGCCTCGGCGCCATGCGCGACCGGCTCGAAAAAGAGTTGCTGACACTGGAGGAAAGCTACGTAAACGGCTCGGTAGAACACCGCCTGCCGCACGTGGCCAACATCTCCTTCAAGTACGTAGAAGGCGAGGGCCTGATGATGGGCGTGAAGGACCTGGCCGTATCGTCGGGCTCGGCCTGCACCTCGGCCTCGCTGGAGCCGTCGTACGTGCTCAAGGCCCTGGGCCTGAGCGACGACTTGGCGCACAGCTCCCTGCGTTTTGGCCTGAGCCGCTTCACCACCGACGAGCAGATCGATTACGCCATCAACCACGTAAAAGAAGCCGTCACGAAGCTGCGCGAAATGTCGCCCCTGTGGGAGATGTTCCAGGACGGCATCGACCTCGACAAAATCGAGTGGGCAGAACACTAGAGTTAATTATGAATTAAGAATTATGAATTATGCATTGGCCGTTGAAGCCGTTCGTACAATTCATTGCTTAATTCATAATTCATAATTCAACATTCTTAATTGACAAAAAAATGGCTTATTCCGATAAAGTAATCGACCACTACAGCAACCCCCGCAACGTGGGCACGCTGGACAAAAGCAAAAAAAGCGTGGGCACCGGCCTCGTGGGCGCCCCCGAGTGCGGTGACGTCATGCGTCTGCAAATCGAAGTAGATGAGGCAACCAATACCATCACCGATGCCAAATTCAAAACCTTTGGTTGCGGCTCGGCCATTGCCTCCTCGTCGCTCGCAACGGAGTGGCTGAAGGGCAAGACCGTAGACGAGGCCCTGGCCATCGACAACATGGAGATTGTGGAGGAGCTGGCTCTGCCGCCCGTTAAAATCCACTGCTCGGTGCTGGCCGAAGACGCCATCAAGTCGGCCATCAACGACTACCGCGTGAAAAACGGGATGCCCGAGCTGGAAATGGCCAAGTCGCACCACTAGCTACTGCGGGCTGACAGCCCTGTAGCTACCAGCGGTTGGCCTTTCCCGACCATCAGCTTTAAAGCCTTACTGCCATGATTACCGTTTCGGATAAAGCCAAGGAGAAAGTAGAGAAGCTCATGCACGATGCCGAGCTCGACGAAACCTACCGCCTGCGGGCCTCGGTGGCCGGCGGCGGCTGCTCGGGCCTGAGCTACAAGCTCGATTTCGACAACGAAGTGAAGCCCATGGACCAGGAGTTTGAAGACAAGGGCGTGAAGGTGGTAGTGGATATGAAAAGCTTCCTCTACTTGGCCGGCACCGAACTCGACTTCTCCGACGGCCTCAACGGCAAGGGTTTCTACTTCGATAACCCCAACGCTTCCCGCACCTGCGGCTGCGGCGAGAGTTTCTCGGTATAGCGGTCATACGCCTGCTTTGCTCTATACAAAAAGGGTTCTACCACTTGGTAGAACCCTTTTTTCATGGCTTAGGGCCAATAGGCAGTCAGATCTATTGCTTGATAATTTTGCGGATGTCGCGCCCGGCCGGAGTCGTTATTTCCAGTTGATAGAGGCCGGCCGGTAGGCCGGTCATATCAAGTACGGCCATGCTGGCGGGCATTTCTCCGGCCATAAGTACACTTCCCAGCAGGCTGATAATGCGGTAGCGCCCCCCCGCAGTCGGTAGCTCCACCGTCAGGGCCGATTTCACGGGGTTCGGGTACGCACGCACCTCCCCCGGCGCGGCCACGCTTACCACCGCCGAGTAAGCCTCTTTGCCATCGAGGTCCAGTTGCCACAGGCGGTAGTAGCTGAGCCCGGGCAACGGCTGTCGGTCGAGGGCAGCGTACTCGTGGCGGCTGGTGCTGTTACCCTGCGCTGCCAGGGTAGCAATGGTGCGAAAATCCTTCCCCGTAGCCGAGCGCTGCACTTCGAAGCTGGCGCTGTTGAGTTCTGTTGCTGTTGCCCAGTGAATGCGGACGGTTGCGGCCTGACGTTCGGCGGCAAAACTCAGCAATTGTACCGGCAGCGGGTTAACGGTTGCATCGGGGTCGGTGCTGGCCAGGGTATAGGTCTGGAAATCTCCGAGCCCCATAAACGATGCCGAGGTAAGCGTACCGGCTACAAACGTGCCGGTTGGGATACCGGCTGTACCACTACTGGCCGAGTGCCCCAGGCTGTTCCAACCGGTGCCATCGGTGCGGGCTACTACCAACGAAGTCACCGTGGGGTCGGTTACCTGATCGTCGGAGGTGAAACTGAGTGTAACAGTACCAATAAACTGCGTGGCATTCAGGGCCGGTGAGGCACTGATGTCATAACGCCGGACCCGCGACACGTGCTGAATGGCGTCGTTGAAAGCCAGGGGGGCTGCCTTCCCTTCCTGCTGTTCTACCGTTACCAGCGTTTCGCGGTCGGACTGGATGGGCTGAAGGGTAACGGGGCGGTAGTTGCCGGCTTTGCCTATCGGGAAAAGTTGCGCCGTGGTAGTACCAACGGGCAACTGCCGGGCTACCGGCCCGCTCACGTAGCTACTACTGCTGCCACCGGACACAGTGGTGGTGGCCGCTAGCGTGGGCAGGTTCGTGGTCGAAGAGTTTAATACCCCTTTTTGCAGGTTGAGCGTTCCACTTATCCCAATTGGGGCCTGGAGCCGAACGCCGGCGGCATTATCGAGGCTAAGTGTAGTCAGCGCGCCGAACCGGATGGGGCTAGGTGCATTAAGTAGTTGCTCCCGAATGCCATTGAGCGTAATAGTGTTGACGCTCGTAGGGGCGAAGTCCAAAGTGCCCCCCGCCTCCACCACAACGTTGCCGCCAATACGAATGCCGCCGGTCAGATTCAGGCCCACTTTCACGTTAGTACCAATCCTCAGATCATTTTGAATCACCAGAGGTGCAGAGCCAGTCATGTTTGTCAGAGTAGTGTTTCCATTGCTTATTTCGAGAGTGCCGTAGGTCCGTCCAGATACAGAAGGCGTACTACCGGAAGCAGCAAACTGATAGGTGCTGCCAATCTCAAAAACAGCAGCGGGATTTGTCTGATTTGAGCCAAAAGCACTGCCCCCTCCTTCCTGCCGGAAGGTTGCTCCGGCCTTGAATAACACTGCTTGCTGGTTGGCAACTACGCTTCCGAAAGGACTGCCGGTAACGCCTGCTTCGGCCTCAAACAAGGAATTCTTTTCAAACACAATAGCCCCCGGAGTCTGGCCCGTTAGCCTGTTGCCCGCGCCGCTCCCGGTACCAGTTGTTTCCGAAGCCACCCGGCCGTTAATAAGCGCTGTTTCGCCGGCAGTTACGTTGAGCACTATCTCGGCTCCGCTGCCCCCACGTAGTGTCAGCACCGATCCGGCTCCAACAGTAAGGTCGTCACCGGATACCCCCCCGTCAAGGCTGAGCGCACGGGCAGTGCCAGAATTCAGAAAGACTACGCTAACCAAGTTGCGCAATTGCAACTGTCCAATAAGCTGAGTGGGAGCAGTGAAATCGAGTGATACAGTTGCCGGACTGGCAACGGTCCCGTCAAATATTATAACATCAGTAGGCGCAGGGACTGCGCGGGCAGGCGACCAGTTGGCAGAATTGCTCCAACTGCCATCATTGCCCTGGCCCGTCCAGGTATAGGCGTTGGCAGCTTGGTTGCCAATAGACGATATAGCAATATCATCGATATTGAATCGAAAGTCTTTGCTTTTATCCTGGCTAGTAATTTTCACCCGGATGCTCCCGCTCACATTGACCGTAAACGTGTATGTCTGCAAACCGCTGCCTACTGTCATCACGCTACTCCTGTAGGCAGGCGGTCCAACTGTGGCTCCGTTATCAAATACTTCCACCCAGAAAGTGGCCATCCGATTAGCCACTGCATCGCTGCTAAATGCTGCTGCTTTTAGAGTAATTATGCCCGCACCATTCGGTTTATCGGAATTCATTGCTAGGTATCCCCCTGTTTGAATGCGCGAAGTTCGGCTGCCACTACCCAAGTCATTATCAGTCCCGCCCACATTGGCGATAAGCGCCTCTGCAAAGGTCCATTCGCCGCTGGCAAGACTCACATTTCCCTGGGCGTACCCAGCCTTCGTACCTACTTCAAAGTCTTCCATTAAGTCCGCAAGTGGTGCTAACGTCTTAGGCGGATTTTCGGTATTCCGAGAGGCCTTAAACCATAGCACCTCGTGTACGCTACTCACAATGACAGCCTCTATTACAGCATTGGGGCGCATGCCGTTGCCAGTTGGCGTGTTGGTACAACCGGCATCCACTGGCACTGCCCATCCTACTACTGGGCATAGAAGCAACAGGATGAGTAGTAAGTCCTGTAGCACCTTCTGTAGCACTCTCCGGCGCACTTGTTCAAGAGGAAGAGTAGTGAACAGTTTCATAGCAATGCAGTGAATATATAAGACCAACTCCCTTATTCCTTTGGTAATTATACTAATTTTTCATATTATTATTACATACAAAGTCAAAAAAAATTATGGCTTAAAACAAAAAAGCGCCTCCCGTTTCGGGAAGCGCTTTTCTTTTTGGCCGATCGGCGTGCCTTGAGGGCTATTGCTTCACGATGCGGCGCGTTACCTTGGCTTTGCCGTTACCAACGGTTACCAGATAGGTGCCAGCCTGCAGGCTAGCCATATCCAGCTTGCCATCAGCGCGCAGTTGCTGGGTCCGTACGGTACGGCCCGACAGGTCGGTGATAGTAGCCGCTACACCTTCGGTACCACCATCCAGCGTGATAGTGAGCTGATCGGTAACCGGGTTAGGATACATCACGGCTTCACCGGCTTTGAGGAAGCTTACCGGTACAATAGTGCTGTAGCTGGTTTTGCCATCCAAATCAACCTGCTTGAGGCGGTAGTACGACAAACCGTTCAGGGGCTTGCGGTCTACTTCGTTGTACACGGTAGTAGCGTTGGTAGTGCCTCGGCCGGCGCGAGTGATAATGGTTTCAAACGTGCGGCTGTCGCGGCTGCGCTCTACTTCAAATTGCTTGTTGTTGAGCTCGGAAGCGGTTTCCCAACGGATAGCTACCTGCGAACCGCTGGTCTTGGCCGAGAACGACACCAAGGTTACGGGCAGTGGAGGCTCACCAGGGGCAACAATACCCGGAATCTCATTTGGCACTGGCGGCGAGAGGTAGTTCTCAGCACCGGGTACAGCCGTATTCAGGTTATTCTGGATATTGTTGAATTCGAACGTGTAGAAGTAGTAAGTAACTGCCGGGTTCAACCCGTCGATAACGATCGAGTTATTGGAACCGGAATACACTACGAAGAAACCCGAAGTAAGCTCTGGTCCTGATCCATAGGTCTGGTTACCCGTTGTGTACGGAACACCATCTTCAGGGCGAATGTTGCCCGGAAGTTTTGCCACTTCACTGGCCACAATCAGGCGGCCCTCGCCGTAGCCCAGCGCAGCATAGTTGGCTGGCAGATTGAACGTAACGGTAGCCGTGGCTCCACTGCGCGTTACCACAGCATTACTACGCAAGGTAGGCTCCACATCAATCGACTTGCCCGACAACAGGTCATTGGCTCCAATCGACCGCGTCGACTTATCGGCGAAATCGTTGCTTTGGTATTGCAGCGTTGCCTGACCGGTACCCAGATAAGTCGGAGCATAACGCACGTACAAGGGCTGATCGACCTTGTAGGTCGAGGTATTAGGCATCAGAACCACGAAGCTGTTGAACGTCACGTTATCGAGCGAGAGTTGGAACTGCGGCGTGTTGTTGACGTTCAGCGGGTTCTCTATTTGCAGACTGGAAATGGTAATCGGTTGCAACACTCGGTCGGCCTTAATGTTGAGGGCTTGCGAGGCTGACTTGGTGTTGAGCACTACCTTGGTTACCTCCACGAAGGGATTAGCAATCTGGATGCTCGGCTCGCTGGTACCATTGACCGAGACGGCCTGCGAAATAGCAGGGCTGCTCGAGTTAAGGATAACTGAGGTTATGCTGAGCGCCGAAGAGGGCAGAAAACGCACATATACGGTTGTTCTGGGCACATCGCCATTCGGCATCTGGGGAATAACAAACGAGTTTCCGGTACCCGTAACACCCGCGAAAGTAGGGCTGAGCGAGACTTGAAAAGACGCTGGTGCTGCTACCCGCAACCCTTCCAACAGATTAGTACCGGTTACGACGTACGACTGTACAGCGGAAGCTACCCCTGGTACCGTGGAGAACTGCTCCAATACACCGTCAACGTTGATAGTAGAGTTACCACCGATGCTGTTGGCCGAAACTGTTACGACCTGGTCTGTGGCATCTTCGCTTGATGCCGTGATGGTTCCGCTAAATACACCACTAGCTACCTGAGCAATAAGGCGCACTTCAATCTCGCGCAATGACACTGTGCCGTCTGGTGAAGGAGCAATAGTGAGAGGCCCGTTTACAAAGCTCCCTCCAGCCGAGGCGTCCCGAAATGCGATGTTGCCGTTAGAGGCCGTTAGCACAAGCGGAGCCTTCAGGTTGGCAGCGTTGATGGAGAAGGCTAGCGTCTGAGCCGAGCCACTACCAGAAACCGTTTGAAAATCCAGGGTATTTGGGCTGACCACGATAAACGGCCCGGTTGGTACGGGGGTACCAGTACCCGACACAGCCACAGAGGTGGTAGCTCCACCGTTTCCGGTAGTAGTGGCCGTGATATTGCCGGTGTAGCTGCCCGCTGCGTTAGGCTTGAAACGAGCCTGCAGATTGGCGTTGAGTTGATTGTTATTAGGATTCAGCGTAAGCGACTGGAAGTAAGGTCCGCTGGCACCAAGCCGAATCTCGAAACCCGCGGGGGCGGTTACGGTTACCACAGAAGTAAGATTGCTGCCATTAACAGTAAAGTTTTGGGGTTCCGAAATCTGACCAGCCTGCAACGTTGGGAAGCTCAGCGAGGCGGGGGTAGAAGAAAGGGAAGCGGGAGGCAATATGCCCACGCCAGAAACACCGGTATTGCGCGTAGCAGCATCTGTGCTGGCGAACGTGACATTACCCACGTAGTTTTGAGCAGCAGTTGGCGCAAATACTACATTTACCACCGCATTAGTAACCGCACCGTTTCCATCCTGCGGCACTGTGGCTGTAGTGCCATATGGGCTACCGTCGTAGCTCACCTGAAAACCAGTTGGAGCCGTGACAGTAACAGGAGCCTTCAGTGAGGTAGCACTAACAGTTACCGGCATTGGGCCCGAGGTGCTATTGATCTGCTGGCTACTGAAAGAAAGTGATGTTGGATCTACTGTTATAGTCGGCGTGCCGACAACAGCATCACCACGTAGTCTCACGGTAGGTGAAGAGGTTATAGGATCACCATCAAAAACAGTCTGAGCAAATACCGAGCGGTTAATGGTAGTGCCAGCCCCCGTAGTAGGAGAGAAACGCAGGTAGAGGGTTGTAGCATTTAAGTTGCCAGAACCATCAGCAGTAAACATGATTGTGTTCGTGCTAAAGGAGCTGTTATTAGTGCTACCCTGAAAATCGCCAGGAATAATGATGCTTACTTTGGCGCCAGCATCCAAGCCTGAACCTGATACTGTGTAAGCTTTAGAAGCCGAAGAGTTGCCCACAGCCACTTGACCAAAATACTGCGGATTAGCAGAACCGTTTGCTCCTGGATTAAGATTGGGGTCTTGAGCAGTGAAAGTAAGACTCTGTGCCTGCCCCAGCAACGGAGCAAACCAAAGCAGGGCCAGCAAGGCCCACAAGCGACTGGCTGCACCAGGCTTGACGTTGCGTAAGTATTTCTTTTTCATGAGTATGGTGAACGGATTGTTTACAAAAAGGAAGTTGTTTTCAGAGCAGGTTGAAATGCGAAGGACATTTTGCGCAACGAACGTGCCATCTTTTATAATGGAACGCCCCTACTAAGAGCTGGCCAACGCTTTATACGAGTTTAATGTTGTGCAGGACTATGATTTATCCCTGTTCTTGTCATACATTTTTTATATCCTCGAAACCCGCATTTCGCCCCGATCTTAGTAATACAGCACCGAAGCATTACACTGACCAGTAGCGCATCAGGCATATCACTTGAAGAGGGGCAGTGCAAAGAATCAATTCAAATGCCTATTAGTCAAAACATTACATTATATTTATTAGAATTTCACAATATAAATGAAGCTTAATGCTTATCTCATTCGGCTCTACCCCACTCCTAACAGCCACAAAGCTAGGCACCTTTCCCCATATAATCACGATAAAATGTCCTAGTTGTTATATAACGATTTATATACAGCATTATTTGTTCGCTACATGGCAAACGAACTGCGCTGCTATCAATATCTACTAATGGCGCACCTATAAACGCACCAGGACCGCCAGCATTGCTGCTGGCGGTCCTGGTTTACGCTGGTTTTTCGGTCTGCTATTTCCAGTCGGGCATCGTAGCGTTTTCGAACAGCCTGACCCGATTACGACCGTTCAGATCAACAGTGAAAATTTCTGGTACTGATTGCGCCACGTTATTTACCTGCACGAAGATTATGCGGGCTCCATCAGGCGAGTAATGCGGCAATACGTCGTTGAAACCGAGAGGCTTAGTGGAATTAGCAGTACCACCCGAGCCTGATGAAACATCTATCTGTCCGCTACCGTCGAGATTCTGCGTGAAGATGTGCGCGTTCAACTGGCGGCCAGCCCCGTCGTTAAAGGCATCTACGTCGCGGGTATACACAATACGCTGTCCGTCGACACTAAAGGAAGGGGAATCGAGGCGGCCAGGCAGGTTGCCGATCAACTGAGTGAAGTTCGAACCGTCGGTATTGAGCAGGTAGAACTCCGAATCGTAGATGCTTACGCCTACCGTTTGGACTACAATGCGGTTACCCTGCCCCGTCCAGTCCATCTCGCGGAAGTGGCGGTCGGGCGGAGCGGTGGCCAGAAGCACTAGGCCGGTACCGTCGCGGTTGATGCGGTAGAGCTTGTTGTAGCTGCTATAAATGAGCTGTCCGCCATCGGGCGACCAGCGGTAGCCGATTCCCTGATTGAAGTAGCCATCTACGGGTTGCAACGTTACCTGCCGCGCATCGGAGCCGTCGCGGTTCATGGTATACAGCTGAAATTGCCCCGTTGCGTTGGAGGTGTAAGCAATCCGGTCGCGGTTGGGGCTAAGCTGGGGGTTGGCTTCGACGAAGGCCGAGGTAGTCAGGCGCGTAAGCGTGGACCCTGTTTCGTTGCTCGAATAAATGTCGGTGTTGCCATTTTCAGTACGCACAAACAGGTACCGGTTGTCGGGCTGCGGTCCGGTCCGGAAGCTCCACAGCGGCGAGCGGGCCGATGCTCCGCTGGTGTTGCGCACGGTTACCTGCCAGAAGTATGCGGTATTATAGCTTAGCTGCGTAGCCCGCACGGTGGTATCGCGACTGTTAGTAAGCAGATTACGGGCGCTGCCATTGGTACCCTGGTACAGCACTACATCGTAGCGGAGCGAATCGCCCTGGCTATTCCCTACGGGGTGCCACTCCAGCTTCACATCAGGACCAGGTACGGTCGCCTGGTCAGCCGGGGCGGGCCTGTTCGGGGCGCTGGGCGGCGTACCCGACAGGTTTCGCTCTAGCACAACGGCTACTGCCACGGAGGCTTCGTTCTCTACCGTTACCGCTACCGTTACGGAGCGGTAGTCGGCTTTAGTTGCCACAATGGTTAAGCGGCCGGTGGGTACGCCTGTCAACTCAAAGTTGCCTTGGTTATCGGTTACCACCGAAGAGGTAGCCGGCGTTGAGGTGATGGAGACGTTGGCCAGCGGTTGGTTGTTGCGGGCATCGCGCACGGTGCCGGTTACTTTGCCGTACAGTAAGGGCTCAACGGCTGTATCCTCGCAGCTTGTGAGCCATAGTGTACAGAAGCCGAACAACAGCCACAGCATTCGGAAGCGGGTGGGAAGCAACATGGATGAAAGCATAGAGCAGTGAAAAATAAAAGCGGCTGTATTACTGCGCCCCAGTACGGCTGGGCAGAGGCGGTCCGCTTAAAGCTACTTATTGTCGGGCGTATGGCGCACGGAATCCTGCGCTAGCAAAACATTGTGCGCATCAAAGATGCGTAAATGACCAACATAGGTAGCTTGACCATCGATGTTTACTTGCGTGCTGGACAGCACCACTGACTGACCAGCGGCTAAGTCGAACTCGCCGCCTTGCTGGCTGGTCGAGCGGCCACCGGAAGCCTGCCGCTCTAGGCTCATCTCGTAGCGGTAGTGGCCAGCGGCTCCGGTCAGACTACTACAATTACCGACCAGCTCCAGCATGTTGCCACGAGGCGTAGCCTGTAACCAGACCCGGCAAGGCGGCCCCGAGGCAGCTTGGCTGGCTCCAAGCAAAGCGGCCCAGCCAACCAGAAATAGTAAGGCAGTGTGCATGGTTTTTTATTGTTTTTTACGAACGCCAAATATACCTTTTTTCAGAAACAGTGTAACATTTAGGCTTAATTATTTAGAGGGATGCTTTAGTTACCTGTTTCACTTAGCCAGAACCCTAAACACACAGACACCCGCCACTTCAGCAGGGCGGGTGTCTGTGTGGTTGAGCTGACCGGCGAGCAGCAACCAGCCACAAGGCTATTGGCCAATGCGGCCGTTCTGAATAGAGAGCTGAATACCGTTACCACGCATCTCCACTTCATAACGCGGAGGAGCCAACGACTCGGTACCAGTTTGCCGCAGCTTGTTGCCATTCCCAAACTGAGTGAGTTTGAAATCGGTCTGGTTGGTAGTTACATCACGCTCAAATTCGTTGCGATTACCAATCTGGTTGAGCTTGGTGTTGTTGTTATCACCACTCACCTTGCTTGTGGCTTTGTTGTCTTGCCCCAGTTGGTTGATGACAGTGGTATTGCCACTGCCCCGCTGGGCTAGAGTTGCCTCGTTGAATGAACCTACCTGCGTAATATAGGCTTGGTTGGCTACACTACCGGGGTTGTTTTGGTTGGCCTTGGCTTTGTTGGAATTACCCAATTGCACCAACTCTGCCAGATTCCGGGTGTTGGCCGCTGAGGGCCCCAATAACCGATCATTGGCGGAGAGGCCGAAATCCTCGACCAGGCGTTGCGAGACGCTTCCGGCTTCGCTGTGGCCCTCCTGCTGCGCCTGCGCCACACTGGCCCAACTCAGCAGCCAGGTCAGCAGGCCGAAAGATGCGAAAAAACGGAGCTGTTTCATAAGAAGGGAAAGTAAGCAAAGTTTGATAGATGGCCTGCCGGATGGTAGCAGATATTGGCCGGGCCCTTTTCTCCGGCGAGAAAAGGGCCCGGCCGTTACTACCTGTTATGCAGGCTTACTTTGCTACACCCGAGGGCCTAGCGGCGGTTCTGCATTACCAGCGCCTGGTTGCTGTTGCCACCCTGCTCGATGCAGCTACGCTGACCGCTGATAGTGGAAGCCACGTTGCTCAGGCCACCCTGCATGGTTACGGCAGTGTTGTCGTTGCCAATCTGCGACTGGGTAGCGGCGCTGCCATTCACACGCTGCATGATACCAGCGCTGTTACGGCTGCCAACCTGGTTCTGCGAGGCATAGTTGTCGTTGCCGTAGGTTTTGATATCGGCATTGTTGTCGTTACCATTTTGGTTCTGCTCAGCCCAGTTGCGGTTGCCGTTTGCAGTGCCCCGGGGTAGCGGCGTCCCATCAATCTGGTCTACGTTGATACCGGCTCTGTTACGGTCGCCGGTCTGGAACTGCAGGGTCGTGTTACGGTCACCATATACATTAGCATTGGCTTGGTTAGAAGCACCCACCTGCACCTGCAGCCCGTAGTTACGGTCGCCTTCACGCTGATAGAGTGCGGCACGGTTGCCAGTACCCGACTGTTCAACTACTGCCCGGTTGTCGTTTCCAGCAAGAATAACACCCGCACCACCTTGTACTACCACCGAGCAGTTGTCGATAGCGGCAAGAGCGGGCGTGCCGTTAGGGTTCGTCTGGCTGGCCTCACGGATAGACGGTGCGGCAGGCTCACAGCCCTGGCAGGCGTTTATTGCGCGGAAGGTATCGCGGGTGCCCGACTGGGCGTAAGCGGAGCTGGCGAACAGGACGGCAGCGGCGGCTAGGAGTTGTACTTTTTTCATGGTGGTAGGGGAAAAGGGTGAAAAATGAGGAAAAATTTAGGTCAGTCAGGGCAGCTAGGCAAAAGAAACTATTCTCTCTTTTAATTATCCTTGCCCTTTGATTGAGACAAATATAAATTAGAATAATCAACAAGCAATAGGAGGCAAGCGTTTTTTTGTTATACTTTTTAATGATTATATCATAAATCCAAGCTTCTTACTGTTGCTAGCTTACTTATGTCTCTCATTACCAGTGAAAAATGAATTAAATATAAATTTTTATTTTTTTAATCATATTATTTTGCTTAGCTATTTAAGCAGCCAAGACCGATCTGCAACTCACAGAGATGGGCTTATCACTTTATAAATCAATATGATATCAACTCATCGGGCAATATCAAGAGCCATCTGCAATGCCCTGAATAGCTACAGGGCACGCATAAGCCCCTTAATCTATCAGAGAAGCTATTAGTCCAGACGCCACATAAGCCACCGTCCCACCATAACAGCCAGGAAAGGGCTGCTATGGTGGGACGGTGGTTACCCGATATTTAAAGCGGGTATAGTCTCAGTATACTTACAAGCTTATAAAGGCTGTAAATAGGCTTGCTGTAGCTAGCCCGGCCCCGAAGCGGCTACGCTCCTATTTGGCTGCTGCTTTTTTACGGCGCGCGCTGAGCTGGTAAGTAAGGCCTAACCGGGCTCCAATGGTGTTGTCGTTGTAGCGCCCAACGTCAGCGCCATCAATGTCATCGCGCAGAAACAGGCGGCTATCCACTCCGCCCAGCATGCTCCAGTGGACACTGAACCGGTACTCGAGGCCAGCACCGGCTGATACATGCGGCGTGAACCGCCCGGATGCGCCCACAGTAGATAAGCTGTTGCCACTGGTCGTAACACCTGCGCCCAGTTGTAGGTAGGGCGTAAAGCGGTCAGTCGGTAGTATACGCATCATCAGGCCGGCTTCGGTGAAGTAAAACTTCTGGTCGAAGTACCGGCGAGCAGCCAGACGGCTCTGCCCAATAGCTACGTAAGGGTTCAGAAATCCACCAGCGGGCTGGTAGGCGACTTGCAGCTGGGTGATGGCCGTGGTACGGGGCGAGGCGAAATCACCGGCATACCGCTGGCCCCCGCCCGAAACTGTAGCCAGCAGGCCCCGCTCGCGGTTGAGCACCTGTCGGCCCAGCACGTCGTAGTACTTCCCGTATTCCCGCTCGCTTACGTACTGCAGCATTTTGGGGCCGGTAGCCTCCGTCGAATCCTTGGGCAGCCACAGTCCGTCCTGAATGCCTTCGTATATAAGGGCCTGCACAGCTTTTTCGATGGCTTCCTTAATCGCCATTTCGCTGGGCTCGTTGTAAGTGAAGCCGGTTTCGGCTTCCATAAGGCGCTTGAAACTAACGAACCGGAACAGGCTGCCCTGAATCTGCTGCGACAAAATGGTTTTGGAGGTATACACGGTGCGCAGAATCCTGCCGTTGCTGGTGCTGATGGCCCGCAGGTACACCGTTACGCGGTCCTGGCGGTACTGGCCCGAAGCGCCGGTACCGAAGTAGCGCAGGCCGGCCCCGCCGGTGAGCATATTGGCATCGTAGGAAATAATGCCGCCTTCCAGCATCACGCCCGCAAACAACAGCGGCGGCAGTACGGGCTGCTTTACACCGGTCTGCTCGGTGAACTCGGCGCGGGTAGAGCGGATGATTTTACGCTCGTTAAGCAGGTTGCCCAGGTTTTCGCGCTCGATGGGGTCAAACCAGCCCGACTCTTCGAGCGCCCGCAACAGAATGGTAGTCGTGCCCTGGGTAATGGCCGTCGAGAAGCTCGAGCCATTAATCTGGGGCTTGTACTGGCCGGTCTGGTCCCGGAATTTATAAACAGCTACCACCGTGCGCGTCTTAGGCACGGGCAGCCGCTGCATGTCGGCGTTGCCATTCACCTCAGCCCCCAGCCGGGCCCGCTCGGGGCCAAAGGGTTGATGAAAGTAGGGGCTGCAGGCGGCCAGCAGTACTCCGGCCAGCAAGCACAACAGGTAGGTATAGGAGCGCGCAGTAGCAGTATTCATAGGAAGAAACAGCGACTATTGTCGAGGGGAAGAGGGATAAAAGCTGTGCTGCACAGTGCAGGAAGCAGCCAAAACCGACGGGCGGCAGCGCCCGTGCCGGACCTACAACCGGCCGTTAGGGCAGGTTAGGAATGGTGACGGTGGTCTGGTTGCCGGTGGCGGGGTCGCCGATGACGATGACGACCCCGTTGGCGCCGGGCGTTACCTGTATCTGGTACCCGCCAACCGAGTAAGTGCCGGCCTTCACGGTACCCTTGCCGAACTGGTCGCTGATAAAGCGGTCGGTGAGCTGGCTCAGAATCTGCCGGTTGAGGTTGGTGGCGAAGGAAGTGAGTGGGTCCTCGGCGGTTTGGGCGCGGGCAGCGTTGGGGTCCTTGTAAGTGTCCTGGGCAGTAGCCGCGCTCAGCAACGACGAGTAGTTGAAGGTGTTGCCTCCGAAATTGGGGTTGATAGGCTCGTACACAAAATCCTGGGCGGTGGCAGCGGGCGCAGACCACAGGGCCAGCAGTAGGGCGAAGACAGGATAGTAGAGGTATTTCATGGCGAAGTGGGTTGGGGGCGGAAACAGGTATGAGGTAAAGGCAGGGACAATCAGTAAACTTCCAGAGGCTGGCTGTTGCCTTGTTCGAGTTCGTTGCCCAGGCGGTTATTTTCGATCAGGTACTGAGTTACCGTGGCAACGGCATCATTGGAAGCCGCTTCGATATATTCTTCGTTTGGCTGAAGCGGCATTTCGAGCAAGTCGGTATTGTTGACAGCCACCGTGACCAGGATGCTGGTGCCCCGGGCAGGTTTCTCGGTTATGGTAACCACATAGTCGCCCGAACCCGCCGGGGCCTCGAAAGAGCTGAAAAACAGGCTATAAAAGTCGCGTCCCAGCTTGCTGATGGTTTGATCGACGACGAGGCCATCAATTTCAAGGCCGCGCTGGATTTTTCCGGTATTGGTCGAGTCGGCCGTTACCTGCAGCAGCAGCCGAAGGGCTTCCTCCACTTGCTTGGGGGTGAGGGGCGAGGCCTTGTTTTCGTTGGTGGGAGCCTGCGCCGGAGCCGTGCCCCCCTGCTGTTTCACGCGGGCCGGAGGCTGCCGCACGCCCTGGGCCAAAGCGGCCGGAGCAAGCAGCAACAGGCCCGGCAATAGCCACCAGCCACATTTACGCCAGAAAGCAAGCAGATTCATCATAGCACCGCCGAAGCCTAAGAGCAACAAACGGAAAGGTCAGACCAGGGAGGGCCAATCCTTTCGGTGCCTAAATGTAAGTATTTACTATATGAATATAACTAATTTTGTTTCAAGCCTGGATGTACACTATAAATTCCTATTCCCAGAGCGGATAATGCTCCAGATTCACTTCCTGACCGAAGAAGATGCGCGTGCTTTCCTCGAATGAGCGGGTGAAATCGGACACGTAGAAATGGTGACGGGGCGGAGTAGGTGCGGCAGCTGCTAATAGCTGCCGACTTTCGAGGTACTGCCGCACGTGCTGAGCCACTACGTCGGAGGCATCAAGCACTTCGGTGCGGCCCTGGTAGAACTCAGCAATCTGGTCCTTGATGAGTGGGTAGTGGGTGCAGGCCAGTACCAGGGCCTCCACGCCCTCCAGGGCCGGGTTGGAAAGGTAGGTTTCGATGACGTTGCCGGCAATGGTATCGTTGAAAAAGCCTTCCTCAATCATAGGAGCTAGTAGCGGGGTGGCCAGACTGCGCAGGTCTACCCCGGCATCCAGGTCGTCGACCTTCTTCTTATAGACATTGCTGTTGACCGTCTGCTTGGTGCCAATCAGGCCCACCACGCGGCCAGCGTACTGCTGCCCCACGTGCGCCACGATGGGGTCGATAACGTTTAGCACTTGGGCCTTGGAGCCCACGTACTCGCGCACCAGCTCGTAGGCGGCGGCCGAGGCCGAGTTGCAGGCAATAAGGATAACCTTGCACTGCTGACGCAGCAGCAAGTCGCAGATTTTTACGGCGTAGGCCTGAATAGCAGCCGTACTTTTGTCGCCGTAGGGCAGGTGGGCGGTGTCGCCGAAGTACACCAGCCGCTCGTGGGGCAGCACCCGGGCCACGGCCCGCGCCACCGTCAGGCCGCCAATGCCGCTGTCGAATACGCCGATGGGGCGGGTGCTGAGGTCGGGAGCGGTGGGAGTCGTGGGGTTCATGAGGGCGAAGGTACGAGGCAGGGGTACTACCGGGTGTGGTGCCACGACTTTTTCAGTCGTGGTACCACTATCGTTGCCCAACTGCGTTACAACAAACGTTCGATTTTGTCTGCTGGTACTATATCGTCCGTCAGTTGAGCTAGCTCTGCCGCTTCAGCTGGCAAATTCAGCAGCATCCTCGCCATTTCTTGGTCGCAAAGCGTACCCTGGCGCACACCCAGATAATCAGCATACGACGACCAGGGCCATTTTTCAGGCGTTGCTGTTAACTGAGCCCGTACCGGGTTCTGATGGATGTAGCAGAAGCACACCAAGCTATAATCCGCTGTTCCGTCGCGCATGTCTTTGGCAAGAGTCTGTTGCTGAAACAAAGAGCCCGTTCGGTTTTCCTGTTTCTGAATAGCGCGGGTGTAGGAGCTTAGCAGCACCCGAAAAGCGCTGCCGCACTTGGCAGCGGTGACCTCTTCACGCACTTGCACAAGCAAATGGAAATGATTGGGCATCAGACACCATGCTAAAATTCGCATTTGAGGCAGCAGATGCTTTCTGATTTTGTAGAGAAAGTAGATGTAATTCTCCTTACTGTAGAAAATCAGCTCCCGGTTGTTGCCTCGGTTGTAAATGTGGTAGCAGTGGCCGGGCTCCAGGTGCATAAATGGCTGGTTATATGAGGCTACGACAATATATACAATCGGCGCAACGATAGTGGTACCACGACTGAAAAAGTCGTGGCACCACACCCAGGCACCACTACGTGGCCCCGCCCCTACCCACTCAGCCGCCCATCCGTGGCATAGCGCAACTCCCCCAATTCCACTAGGTCGCGCAACAAAGCCGTGACGGCGGACGCCTGGCCGGGGGCGTAGCGGGCAAGCACCTCGCGGGGCGTCTGGGGCGTAGCTTTGACCAGCTCCAGCAATTGGGCGCGCAGCTCGGGCATCGGGACAGATTCCTGGCGGGCCTTTTTGCGGGCCAGGCAGAAGTCGCAGACGCCGCAGGCAGGCGCCTCCAACTCGCCGAAGTACTCCAGTAGTAGCTGCTGGCGGCAGCGCCCCCCGGCGGCATAACGGATAACTGAATCGGTTTTGTGGGTGGCCAGGTCGCGCTGCCTGGTCAGGCGCTTCTGGTCCAGCGGGAGCTTGTCGGCGTCGTGGCGGGGGGTGGTGAACAGGGCCTGGGGCGACTCGTGGCGGGGCTGAAACTGGATGATGCCCGAGCGGTGCAGAAACAGCAGCATTTTGCGCAGCTCCACCACGCTCAGGCGCAGGTACTGGGCCAGGCTGTTCTCCGAAATCCGCTGAAAGCCGGCAAACAGCTCGCCCCCGTGCAGGCGCAACAGGCTTTTGATGAGCTGGTCGTGCTGCACGTTGGCCACTTGGAAGCGGTAGAGGTCGGTGTGGTCGATGGGAATATGGACGCGGGCGGGGTTGTTCACGGCCTCGTTGAGCTGCACAAACCCCTCGCGGGCCAGGGTGCGCAGGCTGTTGTGGGCGTCGAGGGCCTTGATGCGGTAGGTTTCGGCAAACTGCTGCAGGTCGAAATCGAAGGCCACTAACTCGCCGCCGCCCACCGCGGTGCGCGAAAAGTTGGCCAGCGCCTGGTACACGCGGCGCACCGTATCGAGGGGCGGGTAGCTTAGGCGGGTGCGGCGGCGCAGCTCATCGGCATCGGCGGGGCCGCGCAGCAGCACGGCAAAGGCGTACTTCTCGTCGCGGCCCGCACGGCCCGCCTCCTGGTAGTAGGCTTCGAGGTTGTCGGGGGCCTCCAGGTGCAGCACCAGCCGCACATCGGGCTTATCGATGCCCATGCCGAAGGCATTGGTGGCCACGATGCAGCGGGTTTTGTTCTGCATCCAGTCCTGCTGCACTTTCGTGCGCTGGTCGGCGGGCAGGCCGGCGTGGTAGGCGGCGGCCGACAGGCGCTGCTGCTGCAGGTAGGCGGCGGCGTCCTCGGTCTGGCGACGGGTGCGGGCGTATACAATGCTCGTTTTATCGGCTCCTACCCCGCGTACCACCTCCAGCATGCGCCGGAACTTGTCCTCGGTTTCGAGCACCGAGTACGAAAGGTTGGGCCGGGCGAAGCTCTGCTGAAATACGCGGTGGCTGGCCCCAAACACCAGTTTTTCCACAATATCCTCCCGCACCTGCTCGGTGGCGGTGGCCGTGAGGGCAATGCAGGGCACGCCCGGCAGCAGCTCGCGCAGCTCGGCAATGCGCAGGTAGGGCGGCCGGAAATCGTAGCCCCACTGCGACACGCAGTGGGCCTCATCAATGGCCAGCAAACTCACCTTCATCTTGGCTACCCGCACCCGGAACAGGTCGGTTAGCAGCCGTTCGGGGCTTACGTACAGGAACTTCACCGGCCCGTACACGCAGTTATCGAGGGTCTGATCGATTTCCTGGTGGCTCATGCCGGCGTACACGGCTTCGGCCTTCACGCCGCGCTGGCGCAGGTTTTCCACTTGGTCCTTCATCAGCGCAATCAGCGGCGACACCACCAGGCACAGCCCCGGACGGGCCAGTGCGGGCACCTGGAAGCAGATGCTTTTGCCGCCGCCGGTGGGCAGCAGCGCCAGCGTATCCTGGCCCGCCAGCACCGACCGGATGATGTCTTCCTGCAGCGGCCGGAACCGGGTGTGGCCCCAGGTTTGGCGCAGCACGTGCAGAATGTCGTCGGTGGCAGCTTGCTCGGGCATGGGGCAAAGGTACGGCCGCCGGGTCGCAGTGCGAATGCCCTGCTTCTAGCGCTGTGCCTGAACGGCCTCCTTGGCTTCTTCCTCGCGTTCTTCCTGCCGGCCCTCCCGAATTTTTTCTACGGCCTCCTGCTCATCCGCCGCATCCGCCTCTTCGAGGTTTTCCTCCTGCTCGGCCTTGTCCTGGGGCTCGAAGCTGAGCTTGATGTAGATCGGAAAGTGGTCGGAGCCCACGTAGGGCAACCGCTCCATATCATCGACCTTGAAATGGGGCGAGACGAAGACGTGGTCGAGGGGCCAGCGCAGCAGCCGGTACTCGGCATGGAAAGTGGGCAGCAGGCCGCGGCCCACCCGCGGATCGAGCAGGCCACTGATGCGCCGGAACAGCTCGGAGGTATGCGACCAGGCCACGTCGTTCATGTCGCCGAACACGATAGTGGGCTCGTCGCGCTTTTCCAGTTCGCGGCCCACCAGCAGAATTTCAGCGTCGCGGCGGGTGCTGGTTTCCGACTCGGCGGGTGCCGGGGGCTTGGGGTGCAGGCCGTACACGCGCACCCAGGTTTTTCCGTCGGGCAGCTGCACGCGGGTATGCAGGCTGGGCACGTCGTCGTCGATGAGGTACTTGATTTCGCAGCCGTCGAGGGGCAGGCGCGAGAAAAACAGCAGCCCGTAGGTGTTGTCGAGCGGCTCGTGGCAGGTGTGCGGATGGGTTTCTTCCATCGGCTTCAGCTGCTGATGCCACCACTCATCGGTTTCCACGGCCATGATAATGTCGGCATCCGCCTCGCGCAGTACCTGCAGGGCTTTGTCGCTCTGCTTGTTGTACTGCAGCACATTCATCATCACCAGGCTCAGGTGGCCCCGGCTGCTGGCGGGGGTGCTGTCGCCCACCTGCTTGCTGGCCAGGTGCGTGTAGGGCATAATGCGGTAGGCCTGGTAGGTGGCGGCCAGCCCCAGGCTCGCCAGCAGCGCCGGCAGCCAGTAGCTGCCCTCCGTAGGCTGGTGCCAGCCCAGCAGCCAGCCGGCCACCAGCACCACCAGCAGTACGCCCACAATCTGCAGGCGCGGAAAATCGAAGATGCGAATCCACCAGATCGTCTGGCGGACCAGCGGCAGCAGGGTGGCCACGAGGGCAGCGGCCGCCAGCAGCAGCACGAGGCCCTGTACCAGCAGCAGCCAACCAGAATCGTAGGAGTTGAACACTAAGCAGGAAGTTTGGGGTGGGGAGGCAGATAAGGCTAGCCTTTACGCGGCTACGATGCGGGGGTTGTTTTTGCTAAAAGTAGGATTTCTCCCGTGTTGGTGCCACAAAGGCTCGTACCTTTGCCGGCCATACCCTGCCCGCGCCTATGGATATTCTGCTCGCCACGTTCACTACGCTGTTTTCGGTGGTCAATCCATTCGGGGCCATGCCGGTCTTTCTGTCGCTGACTGAAAGCGACACGCCGGCCGAGCGGGCCAACATCGGCCTGAAAGCCTGCCTGTCGGTACTGGCGGTGCTGTCGGTGTCGTTTTTCGCGGGTCAGTACGTGCTCAACTTCTTCGGCATCAACATCCATCACCTGCGCATTGCGGGCGGTATTTTGCTGATGCGCTCGGCTTTCGACCTGCTCACGCCCGGCGGCAACCGCACTAAAGTATCGGAGGAAACCATTGAGGCCAGCCGCGAGAAGGACGATATCAGCTTCACGCCGCTGGCTATGCCCATGCTCTCGGGCCCCGGCGCTATTGCCGTGTGCATCAGCCTCTACACCAGCAAGCTCACGTATTTCGATATGGGGCTGATTTTTATCGGTTTCGTGCTGGTGGCGCTGGCCGTGTACATTATCCTCATGTCGTCGCTGCGGCTCACGCGCTTTCTGGGCCGGCCGGGGCTGGCGGCGCTGGCCCGCATCATGGGCTTCATCACCCTGGCCATCGGCGTAAACTTCATCATGACGGCCATTAAGGCCCTGTTTATTAATTGAGCTGCAAGCTGCAAGCTGCAAGCTACAAGCCTGACCCCCTAACAACTGAATGGTCGGACTTATAGCTTGCGGCTTGTAGCTTGCAGCTTGCAGCTCCAAAAACCTGTGCTCAAAAACGACCTGCTTTTGCGTGCCGCCCGCGGCGAAGAAACCGAACGTACTCCCGTGTGGCTCATGCGCCAGGCGGGCCGCATTCTGCCCCAGTACCGCGCCCTGCGGGGCCGCCTGAGCGGCTTCAAGGAGCTGGTGGAAACGCCGGAGCTGGCCGCTGAGGTCACCATCCAGCCCGTCGATGCGCTCGACGTAGACGCGGCCATCATCTTCTCCGATATTCTGGTAGTGCCCGAGGCCATGGGCCTGACCTATGAGATGGTGGAGGCCAAAGGCCCACTGTTCCCCGAAACCATTAAAACGGTCCAGGACGTGGCCCGCATGCGCATTGCCGACCCCGAGGAGCATCTTGGCTACGTGCTGGAGGCCCTGCGCGTGACCAAGCGCGCGCTCAACGGCCGGGTGCCGCTCATCGGCTTTGCCGGCGCCCCCTGGACTATTCTGGCCTACATGGTGGAGGGCCACGGCTCGAAAACCTTCAGCAAGGCCCGCCGGATGCTGTACCAGGAGCCGGAGCTGGCCCACAAGCTGCTGCGCAAAATCACGGCTACGACCATTGCCTACCTGCAGGCCCAGGTAACGGCCGGCGCCGACCTGATTCAGGTGTTCGACTCCTGGGCCGGCATCCTGCCGCCCGCGCATTATAAGGAGTTCAGCCAGCGCTACATTGCCGAAATCTGCGCGGCCCTGCCCAATGTACCGGTAACGGTGTTTGCCAAAGGCGCCTTCTGGGCCATTGAGGACTTCGCCGCCCTGCCCTGCCGTACCATCGGCCTCGACTGGAACCAGGACCCGCGCACCGTGCGCCCGCTGGTAGGCGACAAAACCCTGCAGGGCAACCTCGACCCCTGCGCCCTCTACGGCACGCCCGCCCAGGTGCAGGCGGCCACCCGCGCCATGCTCGACCAGTTCGGCCCCCAGCGCCACATCGCCAACCTCGGCCACGGCGTCTACCCCGACACCAACCCCGATAACGTGAAGGTCTTCATCGAAACAGTGAAGGAGCATAGCACGCGGATGCGGGGGTAGTCTGGCTGAGCGGTCGCCTGACTGCCAACTGATTTATTTTTCAGGTTGACAAGAGGTTGAACCCGGCCCACCCGCAAGCCAGGCAACTTCGGGCACCCTTTTTTTACATTTACCTGATACCTGGAGTGCAGCTCTCGAATTGGCGTTTGGCTCGCTGGGTAGCACGGCACTGGTGGCATTTACTGGCTATTGGTGTGGCGTTGGGTTTGCTGCCGCTACTGCTGCTGAGTTGTTACAATCAACCCTACTCCGACGATTTCTCCTTCACTCCCGACGTTGAAACCTACGGATTCTGGATTGCCCAAAAACACCTCTTCGCTAACTGGTCGGGCCGTTATTTTACCAATGCGCTCCTACTGGTTGGCAACCCCCTGAATTATCGTTGGCTAGAAGGAGTACAACTGACTGCCATTGTCGGCCAGTTGGTGCGCATTGCTGTGCTATATGCTGCAGTACGCCTGATAACTGGGGACCAAATACGTCGCCGGGACGCCGGCCTTCTAGCAACGAGTCTGGCACTGGTCTATAGCAGCTTGGCTCCCTCTGCGTTTTCGGCGCTTTACTATTTCACTGACCTAGCAGTGTATCAGGTTCCGGCATGGCTGCTGCTACTCGTACCACTCGCCATTGACCGACTACAACGGGCGCCGCGCCGCGGTGCGCGGTGGGTTTGGAGCCTGTTGGCCGCGGCCGGCACCATAGCCATAGCTGGTTCTACCGAGCTTACTATAGTGCTATTGTCGGTGGTAATGCTTTTAGGCGCTGGAGTGAGCTTATGGCGCCGTCAGTGGCAAAGCGCCCGGGTGTGGGTGGGACTAGGTGCCCTATTAGTTGTAGCTAGCACAGTAGCCTTATTAGCCCCCGGTAACACCGCCCGCATGACTTTGGATAGCTCCCTACGGCCTACTGCTTCCATTCAGGAAGTTCTGGTCCGCCTGTTTTCCCTGTTACGCCAGCTGCTTACCAGTCCTGCGTTCCTTGTAGTTCCGGCCTTCGTTCTGCTATTGCGTCCGATAGCGGCCCAAGTAGCGTCCGCTCGCCCCCCGGGCCTGCGAATACCGCTGCTGCTAAGTGCGGCTGTACTGGTGTTGGGTTTAATCGTGGGAACTCTGCCTTACGCCTTGACCTGGGCGCGAGTACCACTTGTCCCGCGGGCCGCGAACATACTGCTTTGGTGGTGGCTGCTGGGGTGGCTGATGGCCGGCTGGGCCAGTCTGCCAGTTGATCCTGCTGCTGTCGCCCCCGTACCAACTGCCGCCCGAGGGCTGCTGGGTGTGGCCTTGGCAGTAGTGGTACTTATGGCCAGCGGCCACGCTTATCTGGACTTAAGGCACGAAGCACCGGCATTTGCCACCCAATGGCAGAACCGTTTCGCAGCCCTAAAGCAGGCCGGGCGTACACCGCATAGCGAACTTACTCTGCAACCGCAGCCAGTGCTCATCAACCGCCAGATAGTTTTGCCACCTCTGGGTTTGGCGGAAAGTCCGGACTACGGCATTAACACCCGGCTGGCAACCTGGTTCGGCCTCGATTCCGTACGGGTTGGGGCTATTCCATAAGTGACGCGCATTATTTCTGGCAGCTTTTCTGGAAACGACCCGCAGTATCTGGCCTACAAACCCTGATTAGCTGCCCCTCAGAACACTACCAGCGAAGCGCGACTTCCTCGGCTTCCAATAGCAGCAGGTTTTTCTCAATCGGCACAACGCCAACCTGCTCGCAGACGAGGCCACCGCCTAGGTTAGCCAGCGCGGCGGTGGCCGGAACCGGCAGGCCCAGGGCTACGCACAAAGCGGCGATGCTGATGACGGTATCACCGGCACCCGATACATCGGAAATGGTGCGCAGGTGGGCCGGCAGGTAGGTTTTCTGATCAGCCTGCTGGGCAAACACGCCGTGCTCCGACAGCGTAACGAGCACCGTATCGGGCTGTAGCAGCTCGCGCAGCCGGGCTACGGCCGCCTCGAACCCGGGCCGGTCGGTGCCAGGGTCGCCGAATTCCAGCTTGAGGCCCTCGCGCAGTTCCTTTAGGTTGGGTTTGAACAGGGTGCAGTATTCGTAAGCTAGGAAGTTCTTTTTCTTGGGGTCGACCACCGTGGGTACGCCCCGTTCGCGGGCCAGACTGATGAAATGGCGGATGTTGCTTTCGGTGAGCACGCCCTTATCGTAATCCTCGAAAATCACCACGTCGGCCCGGGCCAGCAGCGCCTCAAAGCGGGCCGTGAGAGCTGCATTTTCGGTAGCGTCGAGGTCGGTTTCCACTTCCGAATCGATGCGCAGCAACTGCTGCCCCTGGGCCAGGATGCGCTGCTTTACCGTGGTGGGCCGGGCGCCGGAGCGTACGATACCCTCGGCCGACAGCCCGTTTATTTCCAGCCGCTCCAGCAGTTGGTCGCCGCCCGCATCCTCACCGATTACGGCGCACAGCAGCGGGGTGGCCCCCAGGGCCTGCACGTTCAGGGCCACGTTGGCGGCCCCGCCCAGCCGCTGCTCGGTACGGCTCACGTTCACGACCGGCACCGGCGCCTCGGGCGAGAGGCGCACCGAACGGCCCCACACGTAGGCATCGAGCATCACATCGCCCACAATAAGCACGGTGAGCTGGTTGAAAGCGGCAAACAGGTCGGGCAGCGAGGTGGGCGGCGGGGTAACGGGCATTTAAGGTTGATTCGGGTAAGAAGCCGCAAAGGTAGGCCTTGCGGCAGTATTGAGTAGCTTGTATCGAGTAGTGAGGTGATGCTCTGTCATCTTCAAGTAAACCAATAAAGTCTCACTACTCAATACCAACTACTCAATACTATTTCAGCTTGGCCAGCGAAGTCTTGATGCGCGCGAAGGCCTCGCGGAGCTTATCGTCGGCGGCAGCGGTGCTGAAGCGCAGGCAGTCGGGGGCTCCGAAGGCGGCGCCGTCGACGGCGGCTACGTGGGCGTCGTTGAGCAGGTACATGGCCAGGTCGGCGGCCGTGGCAATGGTTTCGCCGGTGGCGGTGGTACGACCGAACAGGCCGCTCACGTCGGGAAACAGGTAGAAGGCACCGCTGGGCACGTTGGTGCGGAAGCCGGGAATATCCTGCACCAACGCCAGCACCAGGTCGCGGCGGCGGCGGTAGGCGGCCACCATTTCGTCGGCCGAGGCGCGGCCACCTTCCAGGGCCGCAATGCTGGCGCGCTGGGCAATCGAGCAGGTACCGGAGGTAATCTGGCTCTGGATTTTCTCGCAGGCGGCGGCAATTTCGCGCCGGGCGGCCAGGTAGCCCACCCGCCAGCCGGTCATGGCATAGCCCTTCGAGAAGCCATTGACGGTAATAACCTGGTCTTTCACCTCGTCGAACTGCGCCAGGCTCACGTGCTCGCCCACGAAGTTGATGTACTCATAAATCTCGTCGGCCACCACATGGATGTGGGGGTGGCGGGCCACTACGGCGGCCAGTGCGGCCAGCTCGTCGCGGCTGAAAACGGCCCCGGTGGGGTTGCAGGGCGAGGAGTACATGATGAGCCGGGTGCGGGGCGTGATGGCGGCTTCCACCTGGGCGGCCGTCACCTTATAGTCGTTTTCCAGCGTGCCCATCAGCGGGATGCTCACACCCTCGGCCAGCCGCACCATCTCCTCGTAGCTCACCCAGTAGGGCGAAAACACCAGCACCTCGTCGCCGGGGTTTATCAGGCTGAGCACGGCGTTGGCCAGCGCCTGCTTGGCGCCGGTGCTCACCACAATGTTTTCGGGCAGGTACTCCAGCTGGTTGTCGCGCCGGAACTTGTCGCAGATAGCCTGCCGCAGCTCCAGGTAGCCGGGTACCGGCGTGTAAAACGTGTAGCCCTCATCCAGGGCCTGCTTGGCGGCGTCCTTGATGTACTGGGGCGTCTGAAAATCGGGCTCGCCAAAGCTCAGGCTGATGACATCGATGCCCTCGGCCGCCAGCGCCCGGGCCTTCTTGGCCATGGCAATGGTTTGCGACTCCTGCATGGCGTTGATGCGGTCGGAAAGAACAAGCGGGGCGGCAGTAACGGACATAATCGGGTGGGGTTGGGTGGGATGGTAAATGTAGAACGGAGAAATTAGAAGCTAGGCGTGAGAAGTGAGAAAGAACGTCATTCAGAGCGGAGCGAAGAATCTCGCGTGCCAAAGTAAAACCTGACGTTGGGAGTTAGCATGGCACGCGAGATTCTTCGCTCCGCTCTGAATGACGTTCTTTCTCACTCCTCACTCCTCATTCCTCACTCCTCCCGACCCAGCTGCCTAAAGCACTGGGCCATAACGCGCCAGTCGGTGGCGGGGTGATAGTCCTTGGCGTAGAGCAACTCCAGGCGGCGGCGGGTGGCTTCGTCGAGTGGCGTAGTGGCGGGTACGGCGTCGGCGGGCGAGAGGATGGCGCGGGTGGCGGTTTGGGGGGCAGCGGCGTGGCGCAGGCCGACCCAGGTGCGCGCGCCGGCCAGCACCCGCAGGCAGTTGCGCAGAAAACCCGCTCTGTCGGCCTCAAACCACACCAATACCGGACTCAGCACCAGCAGCAGCAGGCTGCTCACAATATCGAGCAGGCGCTTGTTGCGCACCTGCTCGGGGCGGAACAGGTTGAGCGTGATGTCGAGGGCGTAGTAGTCGCCGGGCGAATCTTTGCCCGAGCTGCCGATAATGTACTGGCTGCCGGGGGGCAGGATTTTGAAGGCCACCGGCGGGTGCTGGGGCAGGCCGGCCATCAGCCCGATAATCTGGCTGGCGGGCAGGTCGCGGCCGCAGAAAACCAGCTCGTCGAGCCCGTAGATGCGGATAATATCTTCCAGCTGACGCACTTCCCCCAGCAAATCGTCGGGCGGCGGCGCGGCGGTTTTGCCAGCCGCACCAGCCGCAGCAGGCCCGGCTACTACCCCGGCTACTACGGCCCCTTCGGCCCCGCCAACGTTACTGGCTGGCTCGATGTAGCCGATAACGCGGGCCGGTACGGCGGCCTGCTCCAGTAGCTGGCGCACCCGGTGGCTTTCCTCGGCCGAGCCCACGATGCCCACGTTGCGCTGCTGGTTCTCGCTGAGGCCAAAGCGGCGGTAGCGCACGAAATTGCCCGCCGCCCGGCGCAGCAGCAGCGCCGCCACCGCCCAAATGCCGCCCAGCAGAATCAGGGCCTTCGAGAAGCGCCAGGCATCGAGGAAGTTGCTCAGGGCCGAAATCAACAGCGTGCCCACCACAATGCCGCGCACCAGCCGCCCGGCCCGAAACGGCCGGTCGTAGCCCCCGCTCAAAAACGCCGAAACCAGCCACACGGCAATGTAGGCGGGCACCGCCACCAGCATGTACTGCGCGGGATAAGGCTCGCGCACGTACTTGTGGTTGTGCTCCCAGTAGGTTTTGAGCACGTACATGCCCGCGTAAATCAGGCCGGCATCGAGCAGCACCGGGGCGGCGCGCAGCAGCAGCCGCTGGGCCACCGCCGCGCCCGCCCGCAGCCAGATGGCCGCGTTTATGAGTACCGAAAACGTACCCGCCCGCTCGGGGGCAAAGTGCTTGCGGGCGAAAATGACCATCGCCCGGTAGAACACGAACACGTAATTCACGCTCGTGCGCTTGGTGCTTTCGCCCTTGTAATGGATGATGCGGGTGCCGGGGTAGTAGAAATTCTGCCAGCCGCCCTGCGTGAGCCGGTACGAGAGGTCGATGTCCTCGCCGTACATGAAGTAGTCCTCATCGAGCAGCCCCACCTCGGCCAGCGCGGCGCTTCGCATGAGCATAAAGGCGCCGCTGAGCACCTCAATCTCGTGGGTTTCGTCGGGGCTGAGGAAGCCCAGATGGTAGCGCCCGAAGCGTCGCGACTTCGGAAACAGCCGCGCCAGCCCGAATATCTTGTAGAACGCCACTGCCGGCGTGGGCAGGCCGCGCTTGCTTTCGGGCAGGAACTTGCCCTGGCCGTCGAGCATTTTCACGCCCAGCCCGCCGCAGCGCGGGTGCGCATCCATGAACTCGCAGCACAGCCGGAAAGTGTCTTCCTCCACCACCGTATCGGGGTTGAGCAGCAGCACGTACTGGCCCTTGGCTACGCGCATAGCCTGGTTGTTGGCCTTCGAGAAGCCGGGGTTGTCGTGGTTGGCCATCAGGATGACCTCCGGAAACCGGGCCCGCACCATGGCCACCGAGCCATCGACCGAGTTGTTGTCGACCACGAATACTTCCAGCGGCCGGCCCAGCTTCTCGCCCGCCCGCCGCACCGACAGCAGCGCCTGCTCCAGAAAGTAGCAGACGTTGTAGTTGACGATAATAACGGACAGGGCAACTTCTTCGGGCGGCACGGGGCGGAGCGTCGGCGGTTAGGGCCGCGAAAGTTACGCAGAAGGGATTTTGGATAAGGGATAAAAGGATGAGGGATGAGTATGGGATAAAGGATAAAAAGATAAGGGATGAAAGACTCTACAAGCAGTCCTTCATCCCTCATCCTTTTATCCCTTATCCTTCCCTTACCGAATTAAAGCGCCTGGCGCTGCCTATCGACGATGCTGCGGCCGAGGGTGATTTCGTCGGCGTACTCCAGCTCGCCGCCCATCGGGATGCCGCGGGCAATGCTGCTCACGTGCAGCTCGGGCTGGTCGCGCAGCTTGCGCGAGAGGTAGAAAGCCGTGGTATCGCCCTCCATGGTGGGGCTGATGGCCAGGATAACCTCCCGGATTTCGGAGCCCTCGCGCGTGACGCGCTCCAGCAGCGAATCGATGGTCAGGTCGCCGGGGCCGATGCCTTCAATGGGCGAGATGACGCCCCCCAGCACGTGGTACATGCCCTGGTACTGGGCCGTGTTTTCGATGGCAATAACGTCGCGGATGTCCGACACCACGCACACCGTGCTCTGGTCGCGCAGGTGGTTGGCGCAGATGGCGCACTCGGGCGTGTCGGAAATATTGTGGCAGGTGTCGCAGTAGCGAATCTCGAAGCGCATTTTGGCCAGCGCCTCGGCCAGCGAAGCCGTGGTGTCGGTTTCGGCCTTGAGCAGGTGCAGAGCCAGCCGCAGGGCGGTTTTCTTACCCACGCCGGGCAGCTTCGAGAGCTCCCCGACGGCGTTTTCAATTAGCTTGGAAGGAAACTCCATTTAAGTTGAGTTGCCAGTTGCCAGTTTTCAGTTGTCAGTTTTCGGGCAGTAGTAGAACGGCCTGACAACTGGCAACTGAAAACTGGCAACTGATATTACAGGACGTCGGCCGAAATGCCGCGGTCGTGGATGGCGGTGCACATGCCGGCCAGCTCGTCGTAGCTGCCGTGCTTGACGGTGCACTGGCCCTTATAGTGGATGAGCAGCGTGCATTGCTCGGCCTGCTCGGGCTGGTGGCCGCACACATCAACGAGCGTTTTTATCACGTGGTCGAAGGTGTTGTGGTCATCGTTGTACACAATAAGGTCGCGCACATCAATCGTCTCTTCCAGGAGCAGAACGTCCTCGTCGTACTCGATTTGCGGGTTGCTATTCATGGTACAAAAATACGAAAAACCGGCCAGAAAACTGGCTGCTACGCCCCTGGCAGCCGGGTATAACAGGGCGGCGCGACGATTCGTTTCCGAGCTTCGTAAAAGAGTTTTGAACGAGCCGGCGCAGGGGTTTTGCGACCCCGGCACTGGGCACGGCAACTTATAATTCTTCACTTTTAATTTTTAATTGAAAAAAATGCCCGTTCCGTCCGCCGACTTCAAGCGCGCCCTCAAACAGCTTTCCGAGAAAGAAAAGGAAACCCTGCTGCTGCGGGCAGCCCGCCGCGACGCCGAGCTCTACGACACGCTCTGCTTCGAGCTGCTGCCCGACGTGGATGCGGCCACGGTGTACGAGCAGGCCTCCGACCAGATTCATGAACTGTTTGCGGTGGGTGCCACCGGGCGGCTGCTCAACCGCAGCCTCACCAAGGCCCTGAGCAAAACGGTGAAGGAAGTGGCCCGTGCCCGCCGCATTACCAAGGACAAGCGCCTGGAAATCGACCTGAACCTGTACGCGCTGCGCCATATCTTCGAGAACTATACCGGCCAGTTCGAGAGTCCTTACGCGGGCTTTTACACGGCCACGGCCCGGCTGGCAGCCCGCACCACGCAGCTGGTCCGGAAAAACCTGCACGAAGACCTGTGGATTGAATACAAGGCTGACCTCGACGATTTCCTACAGCAGCTGCACGCCCGCAGCAAGAGCCGCAGCCTCAAGTTCGAGCTGCCCCGGGAATTGGAGTTGCCGGATTAACGGTTTTCTTGCGGAGAAATAGCCGCTTTATGCCTCGTTCTTACACTCTATTCGCCCTGCTCGCCCTGGCAGCTCTGGCCGCCTGCTCGCCCGATGGCCCCGGCCGCCCGGCGGCCGCCAACCCGGTAGCGGCCGGGGCCCCACCCGATACCGTAGCCCTGCGGCAGGCAGCACAAAAGTTTCGGGTTCATTACAATTCACCCGTCGACCTCGACAGTACCGGGTTCTACTACGTGCCCGTTTCGGTGGTGGCGCAGGAGCAGGCGGGCCGGAGTAAGATGTTTTCCAGTGGCTCCTACGAGGGTTACGGGGAGCAATCCGGCAGCATTGAAGGCACCTGCTATAATGTGCTTTTCTTCGACAAAGAAACCGGCCAGCAACGGCCCCTGTTGCCCCACGGGCGCTTTGTGCTAGCGGAAATAGACACCGACCACAAGCCCGACAGCCGCTGGCCCTACCTGTTCTACTCCTTCATCAAAGCCGACACGAACCGCGACGGGGAGCAGGGCGCGGACGACGCCAGCGCGCTGTTTATTTCCGACCGCAGCGGCCAGCAACTGCGCCAGCTCACGCCCGACGGCACTCAGCTGGGCTCGCGTCTCATTCTGCCCCGCACCAGCCTGCTGCTGGTTGAGGTGCGGCCCGACACTGACCGCGACGGCAGGTTCACCCACGCCGACGGCCCCTACTGGCTACGCTTTGATTTGCGCAACCTCCGCACTCCGCCGGTCAGGCTGCCCAGTTTGGCCCTCGCCGAGGCCCTGCAACAGCAGATGCTCCACCGCCAGAGTCGCCTGAAATAAGCTGCTCTTTAGCAAAAGAAGAGGCCCCGCAACACTTGTTGCGGGGCCTCTGTCCTGTATTCAGGCTAAACGCTAGCAGCGAAATGGTTGCTTACTTCTTGGCAATTACGTTGAAGCTGAGCATGAACTCGTCCATGATGGCTTTGTCGCCGATGCTTTCGAAGAACGACTTCGAGCCGTACTTGATGTCGAACTTGGTGCGGTCGACGGTAGCTACGCCGGTAGCCGAGGCTACGCCGTTCTTCACGCCGGTTTTGGCCGGGAAGCTGATGCGCTGGGTGATGCCCTTGATGGTGAGGTCGCCGGTAACGGTGGAGTTGTTGCCTTTGGCGTCGCCGCGCAACGGCGTGATGCTGGTGATGGTGAACGTGGAGGTGGCGTTCTTATCGATGCTGAAGAAATCGTCGGAGCGCAGGTGGCCCACCAGCTTGCCGTTGGATTCGGCGTCCTTCAGGTCGTCTACTTTCAGCGAATTCATATCGACCACGAACTTGCCGCCCACTACCTGGTTGCCGCGCACGGCAATGTTGCCGCTCTGGAACTGCATAGTGCCGTTGTGGGCGCCGGTTACTTTTTTACCTTCCCAGCCCAAGGTGCTGAGTTGGGGCTGAAGCTGGTAGCCAGCCGCGGCAACGGTGGAAGCCGGGGCGGCTTTGGCTTTTTTCTGGGCCGAAGCGGGGGCAGCAGCCAACAGCGAGGCAGCCAGCAGGGCCGGCAGGAAGAATTTGTTCATAACAAAAAACAAGGAGGTGAAAAGAGTAATGTTAAATGGAGAAAGTGCCGCTAGTCGCGGATTTTGTCGAGCAGATTGCTGAGTTGGGCGGCTTCGGCAGACGTGAGGTTCTGCACCCCGAGATGCTCGTTGGCCATGGCCACATCGAGGCGGCCGAGCAGCTCCAGGCCGTCGGGGCTGATGCGGATATCGACGGCCCGGCGGTTGCTGGGGCACACGCAGCGCGTTACCAGCTGTTTGGCTTCGAGCTTGTCGACAATGCGCGAGGCGTTGCTGGTTTTATCGAGCATGCGCTCAATGAGCAGATTAACGGTGGCAGGCCGCGGGTGCTGGCCCCGCAGAATGCGCAGAGTATTGAACTGGGGCAGCGTGAGGCCAAACGGCTTGAAAAAGGCGCTCTGCTGCTGCTGCAGCCAGTTGGCCGTAAAAATCAGGTTGACGTGCGCCTTCTGGTGGTCGTCGCGGAAAGCGGCCTGCTTGATTTCGTCCTCAATCTTCATGGGCAGTGGGAAAAGGCAGAACTGGCTGCAAATATATGTACATACATTTAATAATCCACTACAGTTCCGCCAGCGGCCGGTCAGGGCAGGCAACAACCAGGCCGCTGTGGCCCAACGCGGCGGGCCGAATACCGTAAGCACCTGCATTCTCTGCCTTAACTTTATTCCCATGAAAAAAATACTCTGCGCCCTGCTGCTGGGCCTGGCCGCCGCCCCGGCCCTGCACGCCCAGACCAAGCCCGCCGCTGAAGTGGCCGGCCCCGTCGAAACCCAGCCCACCGACCGCTTCATGCTGCAAGACGGCCAAGTGGTGCAGGTCCGTGGCCGGCGCCCGATGCCCCTCACCAAAAACGTGCTGCTGAGCAACGGCACCAAAATCAACTACAAAAACGGCATCGTGGAGCTGCCGGGCGGCAAAATCACGACCCTCAAGGCCGGCGACTACGTGCGGCCCAACGGCGACATCGTGTTTGGCTCGCCGGCCAGCGCCGCCCAGGCCCGCGGCGACAGTTCGGTGCCCACTGCCACCGAGTTCAGCAACTACACCGACCCGCGGCCGGCGCCGGGCAACGCCGCGGCCATGGAGGCGCGCCTGAACGAGATGAACGGTAAAATCGGCCTTATGGCGCAGAAAATCGGCCTGCTCAACCAGAAAATCAGCCTGCTCAGCACCAGCGGCAAAGCCGCCGACACCTCGGCGCTGGACAGCCAGATTCAGGCCATCGACGCCAGGCTGAAGTAGGTTGGCGTTGGGGTATCAGGTATTGAGACATTGAACTGATTGACGCTGACGGAAAAGACGGCTGTCATCCTGCGCAAGCGCAGAATGACAGCCGTCTTTTAACGTCCTAAATTCTCAGTTCCTGGTCCCTTCCGTCAGCAACCCGTTCTGTTCGCGCACCAGACCGAACGGCTCGTCGCGGACCACCCAGAAGCCGTCGAGGTCGCACACGTCGGCCAGGGCGCTGATTTGCAGGGCCGACCAGATGCCGAGCGAGGTTTCGACCATGCAGCCAAGCATGGTTTGCAGACCGTGGATGCGGGTTTGGCGCAGAATGCGCAGGCCATTGCGGTAGCCGCCGGCCTTCATCAGCTTCATGTTCACGCCGTCGAACTGCCGGGAAATATCGGCGAAGTCGGCCTCATCGGTCACCGATTCGTCGGCAAAAACCGGGCAGCCGAGCTGGCCTTTGAGGGCGCGGTAGTCGGCGGCGCAGGCGGCGGGCAGCGGCTGTTCGAGCAGGCGCACGCGCAGGCCGGGCAGGCCCTGGATTTGCTCCCAGCTCTGGCGCAGGCTGTCGGCGTCGGGCCAGGCCTCGTTGCCGTCGATGATAAGCGGGTGGCCGGGCAGCAGGCGCGTTACTTCGCGCAGCAGGTCGAGGCCGCCCTCGCGGTTGACCTTTATTTTCAGCAGCGGAAAGCGGCTCAGATCCTGCTCGTGCACGAAAGCGGCCACGGCGCCCGGCTCCATAATGGGCAGCGTGGCGGCGGTGGGGACTGGATGAGGCCGGGCAGACACCCCCAGATAGTCGGGCACCGTTTGCCCCAGCCTGGCCGCCTCGCGGTGCACAAAGGCCGATTCGAGGGCGAAGCGCAGCGCGGCGGCGGGCGGGTGCCGGGTCAGGAAGTCAGTCAGCTCGGCCAGCGTTTCGCAAGCGCCCAGGCCGGCAGCCTGAAGCTGCGCAAACTGCTCCTGCAGGCCCTCAGGCGTTTCGTGGTAGCGGATGTTGGGGGCCGCCTCGCCGCGGCCGGAGAAGCCGCCGCCCGCCACCGCCACCAGCAGGTTGGTTTTGGTGGTGGAGGCGTTGCGGGCAATTTTCCAGGTGAAGCGTAGCGGCAGCACCAGGGGCGTGAGCGTCCAGGTAAGCATGGGGCGGGGCGGCCGGGTGGTGGGCAAGCCGCGGCCGAAGCTAACGGTTCGGGCGCGTTTCTCCGGCTGGGCCGCCTATATTTGTTGGAAGTGGCCTTTACTGGCCACCACACTTATTGCGCTCCATCTCTCCTCCCACCAAACCGGCGGGCGCGTGCCCCGCGCCACCACTGTTGCATGAAAATATCCCGACTCACTCTTCTCGTTCTCGTGTTGCTCGTGCTGGCGGCCGGCCTCACGGTGCTGGCCAGCCGCACCCCGCCCCTGCTCGACCCCACGGTGGCACTGGCCGCCCGCTGGCTGTTTCTGGTCGCCCTCACCTACATGGCCTGGCAGCGCCGCTCGCTCACGTTCTGGATCGTCATCAGCATGTTTGTGGGTGCCGAAATCGGCAACGATTTCCCCGCTATGGCCGTGAACCTGAAGGTGCTGAGTGACGTTTTCCTGCGCCTGGTGAAAACCATTATTGCGCCGCTGGTTTTTGCCACCCTCGTGGTGGGCATTGCCGGCCACGCCGACCTCAAGCAGGTGGGCCGCATGGGCATCAAGGCGCTGGTGTACTTCGAAGTAGTCACCACGTTCGCCTTGTTCATCGGCCTGGCCGCCATCAACCTGACCAAGGCCGGCGCCGGCATCGACCGCACCGGCATTGCCGCCGACATGGAGCAGCTGCAAACCGTGGAGCAGAGCACCAGCGACATTATTCTGCACATTTTCCCCGAGAATATTGCCAAGTCGGTGGCCAACGGCGAAGTGCTGCAGGTGGTGGTGTTTGCCATTATTTTCGCCATCGGCCTGGCCATGGTGCATCAGCGCCACCGCCAGCCGTTGCTCACGGTTACCGAGAGCCTGTCGGAGGTGATGTTCAAGTTCACCAACGTGGTGATGTACTTCGCTCCCATCGGTGTGGGCGGGGCCATTGCCTACACGGTGGGCAAGATGGGCTTCGGGCCGCTGTTCAACGCCTTCCAGCTGCTGCTGACGCTTTATGCGGCGCTCATTGTATTCGTGCTGGTGGTGCTGCTGCCGGTAGCCCTGATTGCGCGCCTGCCCGTAATGCGCATCGTGAAAGCCATTGCCGAGCCCGTGAGCATTGCCTTCGCCACCACCTCGTCGGAGGCTGCGCTGCCGCGGGCCATGGAAGCCATGGAAAGCGTGGGCGTGCCGCGCCGCATTGTGGCCTTCGTGATGCCAACGGGCTACTCGTTCAACCTCGATGGTACCACGCTTTACCTGTCGCTGGCGGCCGTGTTCGTGGCCCAGGCGGCGGGCGTCGACCTGAGCTGGGGCCAGCAGCTGGTGATGGTGTTCACGCTCATGCTCACCAGCAAGGGCGTGGCCGGCGTGCCCCGCGCCTCGCTTGTGATTCTGCTGGCTACGGTAGCCTCGTTTAACCTGCCGGCCTGGCCCGTATTTATTATTCTGGGTATTGACGCCCTCATGGACATGGCCCGCACGGCCGTGAACGTGGCCGGCAACTGCCTGGCCTCGGCCGTGGTAGCCCGCTGGGAAGGCGAGTTCATCGACAACTACGTGGCTCCCGACCCGGTTGACGATTTGGCCGAAGCCGACAGCGCCCTGCTGCAGCACGGCCACTAGCCTTGGCCACGAAGCTCCCCATTCCTTGATTGCAAAGGCCCGCCGGTGCGAAACCGGCGGGCCTTTTTTTGTCCAAAAAACAGGGGCAGCTGAATTATCCGGCAGCAGTTCCATTTTTTGTTTCTGGAGTGCTATCGAGGGCTTCTTTTTCTTCCGGAACACGAAGTCATTTCCCTCACTTTCCCCGTATTTTTGTATTTCTATCTGACTCACAGCTTCCTGACTAGAGTGCGTATGCCGAATCTATACCGTGGAACCCTTATGCTACTGCTGGCCGGCCTGAGTCTGGGCGGCTGCAAATCGACCGAGAAAGCCGTGTTCCGTACCATTCGGGCTAATAACTCGGTGGCCCTCGGTACGCTGCCCAAGCTGGAAGCCGTGGTAGACGCCGGCCCGCTCACCACCAACTCGGAAGACGGCTACCCCGAAGACCCGGGCAAAGTGTTCCGGCAGGAACTGTCCTACCACCTGGCCGAATCGGCTGCCACGGGCCTCGACGTGGGCCTCGACAGCGTGCAGTACGGCTACGCCAAGCTCCAGATTACGCAGGCCCAGCAACAGCGCACGGGCCGGGTGCTGCAGGCTTTCCAGCTTCTGACGCTGATGACGCCCAGCCTGCTGGGTATCCCGCTGGAGTGGTACCGCACCGACCTACAGGCCGAAGTGCAGATTATCGACGCCCGCGGCGAGGTTATCGGCACCTACACTGGCCGGGGCCGCAGCAAGGTGCGCGTAGCCATGTACCACGGCTACGGCCAGGGCCACGGCCACGCCGCCCGCCTCGCCGACGTGCAGAGCCTGCGCCTGGCCCTCGACCAGATCCGGCCCCAGCTGGAGGAAGCAGCCGATACGTTGCGCCAGCAGTTGCTCAGCACCGGCCCGGTTCAGGAAGTAATCGGCGTGTCGTCGGTGGAGTAGCGGTAGCGGCCAGCACGAGTAACTATCCAAGAAACTGCATACGATAACCCAGGTCAGTGATGGTCTGGGTTATTTTAGTTTAACGCCCCGGGCTTTCAGCACAGTTTGTTGCTGAATTTTCACCAGCTCATCCACAAAATTGCCGTATTCGGCTATAGCCTTCCCACTTGCTATCCGGTAGTATGGCGCGGGGTACTGCTCCTTTACCCACTCAGCATCAAAGTTGGCTATGTCTATTTCAACCGGAGCTGCAAACGCAATTTTATGCGGCTTGGGCGCTTTCTTGGCCATCGGATGCTTCAGGTCGCTGGCCATTACCGGTGAAGCCCACCGACCGTCGATGGTTTTGTACAGTGGATAATACATGTATTTCTGCTGTACATACTCCCCACAATACCGACTCACAAATAGTAGTACAGTTTCGTAGCGGCTGAAACCGGGCCAGCCATAGTGGTCGTATGCCGTGAATTCCAGTACGGAGTCAGGCAGCAATCCAGACACATTGGAGAGGACCTGGTACCGCCCCACAAACTTGCTGTCCATAGAAATGCGGTTGCAGTAGTAGGGCTGCTCAGCACGATTCACCCGAACTTTCCGGCCAATGAATACGAAAGTTGCCGGGGCATCTTCCTGGCAAGGCATGTATTCCTTGCACGGCTGTGGAACTAGTTGAATGCGAATCTGAGGTTGACTTTGCAGATCACGCACCGCAAACCTCTGCGGAAAATGCCGATACGCGGAAAATTGCACGGAGTCGCGCAGCCGGACGGTTAGGCTGAACTGGCCAGCCGAGTCGGTAGCCAGCACGTATCGGCCTGTAGTTATAATCGTTTGGATCTGCTTAAGTGCCTGATCTGCCAATTCCTTTTGGTGCTGGGAAAATACCGGCTGGTCTGGTATTGCCTGCCATATTTTACGTAGGGTATCGTTCACTTCAATTTGAACCGAGCGGCCACCCGTGGCAGTGGCCGTGCCGCGCAACACAACTGACTGCGCCCGACTGTCGGTGCTTAACAGTGCCAGAACTACTAAAATAGCCGTGATCCACTCAATTTGCCAACGTTTCATTTACTACCAATAAGTATGCAGCCCATAAGATAGCGGCTACTTCCTGCTGATTCACTACGCTGTTTTTGTTTCTCTACTGCTCTGCGCCCGGTGCAGCGCATCCGTAAGTCAAAAGAAAACAAAATGCAACGGCCGGCGGCCGGAGATAAAGCCTAACTTTGTTTCCCGTTATGCCAGACCGAAATTCCACTTCCGCGGCTGCAACGGCCAAGTACATTTTCGTAACGGGCGGCGTTACGTCGTCATTGGGTAAGGGCATCATCTCGGCCTCGCTGGCCAAGCTGCTGCAGGCCCGGGGCTTTAGGGTCACCATCCAGAAGTTCGACCCCTACATCAACATCGACCCCGGCACGCTCAACCCCTACGAGCACGGCGAATGTTACGTGACCGACGACGGGGCCGAAACCGACCTCGACCTGGGCCACTACGAGCGGTTTTTGAACGTGCCCACCTCGCAGGCCAACAACGTCACCACCGGCCGCATTTACGACCACGTGATTACCAAGGAGCGCGAGGGCGCCTACCTCGGCAAAACCGTGCAGGTCGTGCCCCACATCACCGACGAAATCAAGCGGCGCATGCTGCTGCTGGGCCAGACGGGCCAGTTCGACGTGGTGATTACCGAAATCGGGGGCTCGATTGGCGACATTGAAAGCCTGCCCTTCGTCGAGTCGGTGCGGCAGCTGCGCTGGGAGCTGCCCGAGAGCAGCTCGCTCGTGATTCACCTTACGCTGCTGCCCTACCTGAAGGCCGCCGGGGAGCTCAAAACCAAGCCCACCCAGCACTCGGTGCGCGATTTGCGTAGCGCCGGCCTGCAACCCGATATTCTGGTGTGCCGCTCCGAATATCCGATTCCGGCTGATATGCGCCGCAAAATCGCGCTGTTCTGCAACGTCAACATCAACTCGGTTATCGAGAGCCTCGACGCCGACAGCATCTACTCGGTGCCGCTGCTCATGCTCAAGGAGCACCTCGATGAGCGCGTGATCAAGAAGCTCAACCTGAAAGGCGGCGCCGCCCAGCCCGACCTGGAGGCCTGGAAGGACTTTCTGGGGCGCCTCAAGAACCCGACCGAGGAGGTGACGATTGCGCTGGTGGGCAAATACGTGGAGCTGCCCGATGCCTACAAGTCCATCATCGAGTCGTTCATTCATGCCGGGGCGCAGAACGAGTGCAAGGTGACGGTGCGCAGCATTCAGAGCGACAACCTGACGGCCGATAACGTGGCCCAGCAGCTGGCTGGCGTGCATGGCGTGCTGGTGGCGCCCGGTTTCGGCGAGCGGGGCTTCGAGGGGAAGATTGCCGCGGTGAAATATGTGCGCGAAAACGGCATTCCGTTCTTCGGCATCTGTTTGGGCATGCAGGTGGCCGTAGTGGAATTCGCGCGCAACGTGCTGGGCCTCAAAGAGGCTTCCTCGACGGAAATGGACGCCCAGACGCCCGAACCCGTTATTGCCATGATGGAGGAGCAGAAAACCATCACCCAGAAAGGCGGTACCATGCGCCTGGGCGCCTACGACTGCGAATTGCGCCGGGGTTCCAAGGCGGCCAAAGCCTACGGCCGCAACCACATCAGCGAGCGGCACCGCCACCGCTACGAGTTCAACAACGAGTACCTGGAGCGCTTCGAGGCCGCCGGCATGCAGGCCACCGGCCGCAACCCCGAAACCGGACTGGTAGAAGTGGTCGAGCTATCGGACCACCCTTGGTTTGTGGGCGGACAGTTTCACCCCGAGCTGAAAAGCACCGTCCAGAATCCCCACCCGCTGTTCGTGCGCTTCGTGAAAGCGGCCATCCAGTACCGCAAGGGGCTGTAGGGCAAGGTTTAGTGCGTAAAAAACGTCTGTCATCCTGAGCGCAGCGAAGGACCTGAGCAGAAGCTAATCAATAGATATGGCTTCTGTTCAGGTCCTTCGCTGCGCTCAGGAGACAGGCGTTTTACAACTATCCTCACGCAAAATCCCGCCGCCGAAAAATATTCGGCGCGTAAGTCCGACCTTTGCGGCCGGGTGACTGGCTTCGGCGGGCGCCCGGCTCTTTATTTTCCGTTGGAAGCGCCCCGGCGCGACTCCGCACACTTTCTAGTAAATGGACAGAAATTCAGCAATCGGCCTGTTTTTGATGGCGGCCTTGCTTCTGATTTACCTTCAGTTCGCGCCCAAACCCGAGCCCGCCGCCGTCGAGCTGGCCAAAACGACCAAGTCGGCCACCGCGGGCATCGATTCGGCCCGCGCGGCCGCCGCGCCCGTAGCGCCCGACTCGGCGCAGCTGGCCAAGCAGCTGGGCTCGTTTGCCGCCGCCGCCCAAGGCACCGCCCAGACCACGGAGCTGAAAAACGAGCTGCTGACCGTCACCTTCTCCTCGAAGGGCGGCCAGCCCCAGGCCGTGCGCCTGCACAAGTACAAAACCTTCGGAGGCCAGCCGCTCGATATTTTCGATGCGAAGAGCGCCCGGATGGATCTGCGCTTCCGTACCATCAGTGGCCAGCAGGTGAAGCTGTCGGACCTCTACTTCCGGGCTGAGCCCCAGGGCAGCAACGCCCTGCGCTTCGTGGCCGACGTGGCCGGCGGGCAGATTGAGCAGACCTACACACTGGCCGCCGGCTCGTACGAGGTGGGCTACCAGCTGCGCTTTAACGGCCTGAGCCAGACGCTGGCCCAGGAGCCGCTCACGTTCACGTTCGTCGACAACGTGCGCCAGACCGAGCAGGACCGCACCCAGAACCGCAACCATACCACCATCAACCGCTACCTGGTATCGGGCGACCACACCGCTTTGGTTGAAACCGGCGAGAAGCCCGAGGAGCTTAAGGTAGAGGAGCCGCTGAAATGGGCGGCCCACAAGCACGACTTCTTCATTGCCGGCATCATTGCCGACCACGAGTTCACCTCGGGCCAGCTGAACTCGACGGTGGACCTGAACGACTCGACTTATATCAAGACGCTGAGCAGCACGCTGAAAATTCCGGTGACGGATGTGCAGCAGGGCAAGGCCAACTTCCGGTTTTTCTTCGGCCCTAACTCGTTCAATCTGCTCAAAACCGTGGCGCCCGATTTCGACCGCAACGTGTACCTGGGCTGGGGTCTGTTCCGCTGGGTGAACCGCTTTGTGGTGCTGCCGGTGTTCCACTTCCTGCAGCAGTACATCAGCTCCTACGGTTTGATTATCGTGCTGCTGGTGCTGCTCATCAAGCTGGTTACCTGGCCCCTGACGTACAAAACCTACGAGAGCCAGGCCAAGATGAAGGTGCTCAAGCCGGAAATCGACGCCATCAAGGAGAAGTACCCCGACGACCAGATGAAGCAGCAGCAGGAGACCATGAAGCTCAACCAGAGCGTGGGCGTGAACCCGCTGAGTGGCTGCATACCCACGCTGCTGACGATGCCGATTCTGTTCGCCATGTTCCAGTTCTTCCCCAACGCCATTGAGCTGCGGCAGGAAGCTTTTCTGTGGGCCAAGGATTTGAGCACCTACGACAACCCGATTATCCTGCCCTTCGCCCTGCCGTTCATGGGTAGCCACATCAGCCTGTTCACGGTGCTGATGACGCTTTCGACGCTGGCCATGACCTACCAGACGAACCAGAACAACCCCTCGGCCATGCAGGGCCCGATGAAGTTCTACAGCTACCTGATGCCGCTGATTTTCTTCTTCGTCCTCAATAGCTTCGCTGCCGGCCTGACCTGGTACTACCTGGTTTCCAACCTCGTAACACTGGCTCAGATAGCTATTACCCGCCGTTTCATCGACGACGACAAGGTGCGCGCCAAGCTCGAAGCCAACAAGGTGAAGAACAAGGACAAGAAGCCCAGCGGCTTCTCGGCCCGCCTGGCCGATGCCATGAAGGCTGCCCAGGAGCGCGACGCCCAGACCAAGCCCGGCGGCAGCAAGAAGCTGGCCGCCAGCAACGACGACGCGGACGAAGCCGAACCCGGCACCGGCGCCGACGATGTAACCAACCCCAAGAAACCGCGCAAAACCCGTCGCTCGTAAGCATTCAGAACTGTCGTATTTACGCTTAAGCCCCGCGCCCGTTACGGTCGCGGGGCTTTTTGGTGGCTTCTGGCCCGAACTTTGGCATTGTCGAATTACTATATTGGCCTGCTTTTCTTCCCTGCTTCTCCCCTGCCCATGCGCGTTTTCCTGTTTCCCCTCCTTGCGCTGCTCCTAAGCCTGCCCGCGTTGCCCGCCTGCAAAGCCGGCCGCCCTGCTGCCACTGCCTCTGCTGCCACCGCCGATAGCCCGCAGCCCCAGCAGCAGGAGCCGGTTCTGCTATTCGGCCGCACCGCCTGTTTCGGCACCTGCCCCGACTACACGGCCCGCTTTTTTGCCGATGGCCGGCTGGAGTATGAGGGCCGCACGCACGCTCCGGTGGAGGGCAACCGCTCGGTAAAACTCAACCCGGCCGTGGTGCAGAAGCTGTTGCGTGAGGCCGACCAGATCGGCTTCTACCAAATGCGCGACGTGTACTCGAAAGGCACGCTCGATTTGCCGTCCACCATGCTCACCATCACTACTGCCAAGGGCCAAAAGAGTGTGCGCGTGGATGAAGGCGGCCCCGAAGGCCTGCAGAAGCTCTTCGACCACCTCGACCGGGAAGTGCAGAAGGCCGTGGGCACGACGGCCGACCGGTAAGTCGGCCGCTAGCAACAACCCATAAAAAGAGGAGCCCAAGCGCATTGCGTGCGCTTGGGCTCCTCTTTTTATGGGTTGGCCGGGTTCGGTTAGCCTTTCTTGGTGGCGTCGTAGCGGCCGCCGGCTTCGTTCCAGTTCACAACGTTCCAGAAGGCGGCAATGTAGTCGGGGCGCTTGTTCTGGTGCTTGAGGTAGTAGGCGTGCTCCCACACGTCGAGGCCCAGCACGGGCAGGCCGCGCTGCATGCCCGGCAGGTCCATGAGCGGGTTGTCCTGGTTGGGAGTTGAGGTAACGGCCAGCTTGCCGGTTTTGCTGTCCACAATCAGCCAGGCCCAGCCCGAGCCGAAACGGCTGCTCGCGGCCTTGGTAAACGCCTCGCTGAATTTGTCGAACGAGCCGAAGTCTTTGTCGATGGCCGCCTTGAGAGTGCCGGTGGGCTGGCCGCCGCCTTTGGGCGCCATAATCTGCCAGAAAAACGAGTGGTTCCAGTGGCCACCGGCGTTGTTGCGCACGGCTTCTGACTGCTTGCTGACGGAAGCCAGCAGCTCGGCCAGACTCATTTTCTCGGCCGGCGTACCCGTTACGGCCGCGTTCAGCTTGCTCACGTAGCCTTTGTGGTGGGCGTCGTGGTGTATTTCCATCGTGCGGGCGTCGATGTGGGGCTCCAGGGTGTTGAAGGCGTAGGGCAGCGGCGGCAGCGTGAAGGGGCCGTCGGCCATGGGCATGGCGCGGGCTTCGCGCAGCAGCTTTTCGTCGTGAGCGGCGGCCAGCAGGGCGGGGCTTACCAGCGCACCGAGGGCAGTAAGCAGGCCGGTTTTGAGGAAATCACGCTTGATCATAGGAAGGGGCTTTTCGGGTTTCGTAGGTTGTTATTCGTTTTCCGGCGCCAATTGGTTCGTTCCGAAGGCCGCCAATCGGCTGCCGGAGTCGGGTGGGGCCGGCCCAAAAACCGGCTCCCAAACCCGGGCCGTGCGGGGCCAACATCGGACCAATATACCAGTGCTTAACCATAACTGCCGCCGCTGGTTCGGTTTTGGCCGTACTTTTGCGCCGTCGGGCACGGTTTTGGGAGCGGCCCGCGTTACCCTTTTTCTGGCTGCTGCCCGGCGGCCTCTCCCCTTACTATGCGTATGTCGACTTTCCGTTTTTCGCTGCCTTCCGTTCGTTTTCTGACTTTGCTGCTGGTGCTGCTGGGCCTCGCTCACCTGGGCCAGGCCCAGGTGCAGCTGCGCGGCGTGGTGCGCGACCGGGAAACCCAGGAAGTGCTGCCCTTCGCCAGTATTGCCGTGCTGGGCACTACCAACGGCACTACCACCAACCTGGAGGGCGAGTTTACGCTCGTGGTGAAGCAGCTGCCCGCACAACTATTGGTGTCGGAGCTGGGCCACATCCGCGACACGGTGCGCGTAACATCGGGCGCCGAGCCGCTGACGATTACGCTGGCTTCGGCGGCCGTGGCGCTGCCCGAGGTGAAGGTGGCCAGCTTTCCGTTCCAGCTCGTAGACCGGGCCTTCCGCAACCTGGCCCGCAACTACCGCCGCACCTACTACGGCCGCGCCTTCTACCGCCAGATTACGCGCATCGACGACGAGCCCACCGAGCTGCAGGAAGTGGTCTGGAACGTGAAGTCGAACCCGGCCCGCATAGAAGGCACCACGCTGGTCCAGGGCCGCTACGCCGGCGTGCAGGCCCCCATCAGCCTGAGCAACTTCTCGGTGTACGCCCGCCGCTACGGCCTGTTCGACATTCAGCAGGACAGCACCACTTCGCTCGCCCTGTTCAGCCCCAACGTGGAGAAAAACTACCTGCTGGAGCTCAAGGGTATTCTGGGCGAAGACTCGACCGGCGGGGTAGCTGAAATCAGCTTCGAAACCCGCCCCGAAATTAAGTACCGGGCCCAGGGAACCGTCTGGATTGACCTGGAAACCAACCAGGTAGTGCGCTACCGGGTGGTGCAGCCCAGCTTTACGGGCAGCACCAGCAACCCGCGCCAGAAATTCGCCAATGCCAAGCTGACCATCGAAATGGCCTTCAAATCGGCCGGCACGGCCGGCGTGGCCCCGCTGGAGCTGATGAAAATGGACCTGACCACCGACCTGACCGAGCCGGGCAAGGAGCCGCTGGCCGTTAACGTGTCGTCGTTCACGTACTTCTACGACCAGAGCACCACGCCCCAGCGCATTCCCTACGCCCGCGCCAGCCTCACCGACCGCGACCTGGACGCCATCCGGGCCAAGCCCTACGACCCCGAGTTCTGGGCCAACAACCCGGTGGTAAAGCGCACGCCCGCCGAGGATGAAGTGGTAGCCGCCTTCGAGAAGAAGGGCGCCTTCGGCTCGATGGTGAAAAAGGGGCGGAAGTAGGGGACTGATGAACTGAGCAGAACGTCATTCAGAGCGGAGCGAAGAATCTCGCGTGCCAAAGTAAACCTGACGTCAGGAATTACTTTGGCACGCGAGATTCTTCGCTCCGCTCTGAATGACGGCCTTCTCAGACCCTCAGCCCCTATCTTACAGACTGAAATACAGTACCACTCCCAGCAGCACCAGGCCGGCCAGGAAGGCGCAGCCCAGACCAATACCCATGAATTTAAACAGGCGCACGTCGCTGTTGGAGTGATAGGCGCGGCGGGGCTCAGGAGTTTCAGGCATGGGCAAGTAACCGGTCGGGCCAGAAAAAGTGAGGCCGGGCGGCAGGAAATTTACCGGCCTACGGGCGCATACCGTAAATTGGCGCCTTAACCCCCGCTGCCGTGCTCCGATTTCTGCCGCTTCCGCTGCTGCTTCTGCTGCTCACTACTCCGCCCGCTGCCGCCCAGCGCCGTGCGGCTTCCCGCCCTGCCCAAGCTGCCGCCCCGGCTACCAAACCGGCCGCTCCGCGCAACCAGCCGGTGCCGTTTGCGGGGCAAATGGCCGGCTCGCGCTGGGTTGATTCGGTGATGAGCACGCTCACGCCCGACCAGCGGGTGGCTCAGCTGTTTATGGTGGCCGCCTACTCCAACCGCACCCGCGCCGACGAGGATTCGGTGTCGGCGCTCATCCAGAAGTACGGCATTGGGGGGCTGATTTTTTTCCAGGGCGGGCCCGTGCGCCAGAGCCGGCTGCTGAACCGCTACCAAAGCCAGGCCCGGGTGCCGCTGCTGGTGGCTATGGATGCCGAATGGGGCGTGGGCATGCGCCTGGACAGCGTGGTGCGCTTCCCGTACCAGATGAGCCTGGGCGGGCTGCAGGATAATGCGCCCATCTACCAGATGGGCCGGCAGGTGGCCGCCCAGTTCAAGCGGCTGGGCATGCACGTCAACTTCGCGCCCGTGGTCGATGTCAACAACAACGCCCAAAACCCGGTCATTGGCTTCCGAAGCTGGGGCGAAGACCGCGAGAACGTAACGGCCAAGAGCCTGCAATACATGCAGGGCATGCAGGACGCGGGCGTGCTGGCCGTGGCCAAGCACTTCCCCGGCCACGGCGACACCGACGTGGACTCGCACCTGGCCCTGCCCCTGCTGCGCGTGGATAAGCAGCGGCTCGATACGCTGGAACTGTACCCCTTCCGGGAGCTGATGGCGAAAGGCCTAGGCGGCATGATGGTGGCCCACCTCAACATTCCGGCCCTCGACACCACGGGCGTGCCCTCCACCCTTTCCAAGCCGATTATCGAAGGCCTGTTGCGCCAGAAGATGGGCTTTGAGGGCATCATCTTCACCGACGCCATGAACATGAAGGGCGTGACGAGCAAGTACCCCGCCGGCGAGGCCGACGTACGGGCCCTGCTGGCCGGCAACGACATTCTGGAGTTCAGCGAGAACATTCCGCTGGCCCTGCGCATGGTGCGCGAGGCCATCAACAAGGGGCAAATTTCGCAAGCCGAAATTGACCGGCGTTGCCGCAAGGTGCTGGCCCTTAAGCAGTGGGCAGGCCTGGACCGCTACCGGCCCATCGAGTTAAAGAACCTCATTGCCGACCTCAACATGCCCCACGACCAGTACCTGAGCCGGCAGCTCTCGGAGCTGAGCGTAACCGTACTGCGCAACCAGCAGAGCCTGCTGCCGCTGCAACGCCTCGACACGCTGCGGCTGGCCACGCTCACGCTCGGCACCACCGATACCACCGCCTTCCAGCGCCGGGTGGCCGATTACGCGCCGGTGCGCCACTTCTGGCTGCCCGCCACGCCTTCGCTCGATGAGCTGACGAAGATGCGTGAAACCCTGAAAGCCTACAACCTGGTGCTGGTGGGCGTGAACAACCTGGGCCGGCAGTCCGCCACCGGCTTCGGTGTAACGCCCGAAATGAACGTGCTGCTGCGTGAGCTGGGCGGCAAGGGTCAGCAGCTGGTGGTGAGCGTGTTTGGCACGGCCTACGCCGTGGACCGGCTGCGCGATGTGAGTCGGGCCGGGGCCGTGGTGCTGGCCTATCAGGAAAGCCAGAACGCCCAGGAAGTGGCTGCCGAGGCCATTTTTGGCGGCGTTTCGGCCCGCGGCAAGCTGCCGGTTACCGTGTCGCGCACCTACGGCTACGGGGCCGGCTTGGCCACCGCGGGTGGCACGCGGCTGCGCTACAGCTTCCCGGAGGCCGTGGGCATGAGCAACGATTTGGAAAGCCGGGTCGACTCGATCATGAACGGGGCGCTGGCGGCCGGGGCCTTTCCGGGCGGCGAGGTGCTCATTGCCCGCCGCGGCACGGTGGTGCTGCGCAAAAGCTACGGCGCCCAAACCTACGGCCCCGCCGCCCGCCCCGTGCGCAACGACGACCTCTACGACCTGGCCTCGCTCACGAAAGTAAGCGCCGCCCTGCCCGCCCTGATGAAGCTCCAGGACGAGGGCAAATTCTCGCCCGACATGACGCTGGGCCAACTGTTCCCGGAGTTCCGGGGCACCAACAAGCAGGACCTCAAGCTGCGCGATGTGCTCACCCACCAGGCCCGCCTCAAGGCCTGGATTCCGTTCTGGAAAGACTACACCAAACCCCGCGGCCTGTTCAACGCCCTCTTCGGCAAGAGCCCGGCCGCCAGCCAGGTTTCGCTTACCGAGCCCGCCGAAATGAGCCGCCGCTACTTCCGGCCCGATTCGTCGGCCCGGTTCCCGCTGCCGGCCGGGCCGGGGCTGTGGGCCCGCCAGGATTTTCCGGAGCGCATTACCAAGGCCATTGCCGAGTCGCCGCTCAATGAGAAGCCCGGCTACGTGTATTCCGATTTGTCGTTCATCATGTACCCGCGCTTCGTGCGGGCGGCCTCCGGCAAGCCGCTCGATCAGTTTGTGCGCGACGAGCTGTACCGGCCGCTGGGCGCCACCACGCTGGGCTTCAACCCCACCCGGCGCTTCCCGCTTAGCCGCATCGCGCCCACCGAGTACGATTCACTGTTTCGCCACGGCCAGCTGCACGGCACGGTGCACGACGAGGGCGCGGCCCTGCTCGGGGGCTTGTCGGGCCACGCGGGCCTGTTCGGCTCGGCCAACGATTTGGCCAAGCTCGTGCAGCTCTACGCCTGGCAGGGTCGCTACGGCGGCCAGCAACTCCTCAAAGCGGCCACGCTGGCCGAGTACACCCGCTGCCAGTTCTGCCCCGAAAACCGCCGCGCGTTGGGCTTCGATAGGCCCGCCACCGACCCCGGCCTGAACACGGCCAAAAGTGCCTCGCCGGCCAGCTACGGCCACACCGGCTTCACGGGCACCATGTTCTGGGTGGAGCCCAAGGAAGACCTGATTTGCATCGTGCTCACCAACCGCGTGAACCCGACGCGCCGCAACAACAAGATTTCCAGCCTCAATGTGCGCACCAATGTGCTGCAGGTGGCCTTAGAGAGCATCCGGCGGGTGTCGGTGGAGACGAGCGTGGAGGAGTAGGTATGGGCCGGGCTCCCGCAGAGGAGCGCAGAGACTAGACGCAGAGGTTCGTGGAGGCTGTTCTCTGCGAACCTCTGCGTTTAGTCTCTGCGCTCCTCTGCGGGAAAAATCGTTAGTTTAAAGCTCCACAAAAGCGCCGAAATCAATGCTAGGACTCATGATGCACCAGCCCCTGCGCATTGCCGGGCTGCTCGAACACGCCGAAAAGTGGCACGCCGACACCGAAATCGTGAGCCGACTGGCCGAGGGCGGTTTCCACCGCTACACCTACACCGGGCTGGGCCGCCGGAGCCGGCAGCTGGCCCATGTGCTGGCCCGCCTGGGCATAAAGCCCGGCGACCGGGTGGGCACGCTGGCCTGGAACAACCACCGCCACCTGGAGCTGTACTACGCCGTGTCGGGCATGGGCGCGGTGTGCCATACCATCAACCCGCGCCTGTTTGCCGGCCAGCTCACCTACATCATAGCCCATGCCCAGGACCAGGCCATTTTCTTCGACCTGACCTTTCTGCCGCTGGCCGAAAAGCTGGCCCCCGCCTGCCCCGGCGTGCGGGCCTGGGTGCTGCTGACGGGCCGGGCCCATATGCCCGAAACGACTACGCTGCCCGATTTATACTGCTACGAAGACCTGCTCGACGCCGAATCGGCCGAGTATGCGTGGCCCGAGTTCGATGAAAATACGGCCTCCTCGCTATGCTATACCTCGGGCACTACCGCCGAGCCCAAGGGGGTGCTCTACTCCCACCGCTCCACGCTGCTGCACTCGCTGGCCGCCGGGCTGCCCGACTGTTTCAACTGCTCGGCCCAGGACGTGATTCTGCCCGTCGTGCCCATGTTCCACGTCAATGCCTGGGGCATTCCGTACCTGGCGCCCATGCTGGGCTGCAAACTGGTGCTGCCGGGTCCGGGGCTGGATGCGGCCAGCCTCTACGAGCTGTTTGAGGGGGAAGGCGTAACGTTTTCGGCCGGCGTGCCCACCATCTGGCTGGGGCTGCTGGCCTTCATGCGCGACCAGGAGCGGCAGTTCAGCACGCTGCGCAAGATGATTGTGGGCGGCGCGGCCTGCCCGCCGGCGCTGCTCAAAGCCTTTGGCGACGAGCTGAACGTGGAAATTCGCCACGCCTGGGGCATGACCGAAACCTCACCCCTCGGCACCGTGAGCACCCTCAAACCTCAGCAGCTAAACCTGAGCCCAGCCGAGCAGGCCGAGTTGCTGGCCAAGCAGGGCCGGGTAATTTACGGGGTAGATATGAAGATTGTGGACGACGCCGGCCAGGAGTTGCCCCACGACGGCGTGGCTTTCGGCGACCTGCTGGTGCGCGGCGCCTGGGTGGTGGCCGACTACTTCGGCACCGATACGCCCGGCCAGCTCACGCCCGACGGCTGGTTCAGCACCGGCGACGTAGCCACCATAGATGCGGCCGGTTTCATGCAGATAACCGACCGCAGCAAGGACGTGATAAAGTCGGGCGGCGAGTGGATTTCGAGCATCGCGCTGGAAAACTTGGCCGTGGGCCACCCGGCCGTGGCCGAAGCCGCCGTGATTGGCCGGCCTCACCCCAAATGGAGCGAGCGGCCGCTGCTGGTAGTAGTGCGCCGGCCCGGCCACGAGGTGTCAGCCCAGGAGCTGCTGGCGTTCTACGAAGGCAAGGTGGCCAAGTGGTGGCTGCCCGAGGCCGTGGAGTTTGTGGAGGAGCTGCCCCACACGGCCACTGGCAAAGTCCGCAAAACCCAGCTGCGTGAGGATTTCGCGGGGTATTCGTTCGGGGGGGCGGGGGACTGAGGGACTGGGGGACGGGGTTGCCTCATTCCCCGACTACACCTTGATAATAACGCCCTTTCGGTACATCAGCCACAGCACCCCAAACCAAATCAGCACGCACACCAGCGCGCCGGCCAGGGAGGCATTTACGGGGCTGAAGTAGGGCGTGAAAAACGTGTTGTAAAGCCAGGTTTTGAGCGGCACATCGGCCCCCACGTGCACCGCGTTCAGCGTTTTAGCCACGATGCCCGAGAGGAAGAACACGGTGATGGCATTTACGCCGTACACCTGCCCGAAGCTGGTCCACCAGCCGCGGTGGCCCCGCACGTCGCAGAGCCAGTAGAGGGCCGCCAGCGTGGCCGTGGCCAGCCCGCCGGTGTACAGCACGTAGGAGCTGGTCCAGAGGGCTTTGTTGATGGGAAACCACTCATTCCAGACGAGCCCCGCGATAGTCAGGCCCATAGCGGCCACGAACAGCCGGGCCACCCGCACGGCGGGTTCCAGCTCGCGGCGGCGCAGCAGCTGGCCTACCAGCATCCCGAGCAGGCCGGTGGCAATGGCCGGCAGCGTGCCCAGCAGGCCCTCGGGGTCCCACGTGCGGCTGTTCTTCCAAAGATGCGCCTCGCCGAACACGAGCCGGTCGAGCCAGGCGCCAAGGTTGGTTTCGGGCGCCAGGTTGGCCGCCCCAAAACCGGGCACCGGCACCACTTGCAGCAGCACGTTGTAACCGACCAGCAGCCCCACCAGCAGTCCGATTTGCTGGCGGCGGCTGGTTTTCAGAAACAGGATTCCGCAGGCCAGAAACACCCACGAAATGCGGGCCAGCACCCCCGGAATGCGCACCGTAGCAAACTCGAACTTCGGATACAAGGCCATCAGCAGCCCCAGCCCGAACAGCACGCCCGCCCGCCGCAGCACCCGCCACATAGCCGCCGCGTGGGTGCCCGGCTGCTGCCGGGCCGCGCTCAGCGCATAGCTGATGCTGACGCCCACGATGAACAGGAAAAACGGGAATATCAGGTCGGTGGGCGTGCAGCCGTGCCATTCGGCGTGCTCCAGCGGGGCGTAGATGTGGCCCCAGTCGCCGGGGTTGTTCACCAGGATCATGGCCGCCACCGTGAGGCCCCGAAACACATCGAGGCTGATGAGGCGGGCCGGCTCAGGCAGTGGATCACGGATTAGCACGGATTTCAGCGGATTTCACGGATTTTGTGGACGAAACAGGTACTACGCACGGACATATGACTTGGTCCGCGCGCGGCCTTAAAGCCCCTGACAGCAGCTGTCAGTAACGCTGTCGTCGCAACTTCGGCAATGATAGGGATAAGAATACTACGGTTACGGCAGGACAGGTCCGTCCACAAAATCCGTGAAATCCGCTAAAATCCGTGCTAATCCGTGATCCACTCCACAAAGGCCTCAATGCCCTCGTATTCGGGCAGCCCGAGTTGGTCGTAAAGGCGGGCGGTGGTGCGGTTGCGGGCCTCGGCGCGCTGCCAGAATTCGCGCTGATCGGCCCCCGGAAACAGCGGCCGGTCTTTCTGGCTCTGGTGCTTGAAAATGGCCCGGCGCTTGCGCGTCAGCTCCTGGGGGCTCAGCGGCACGGCCATTTCAATCTGGTCGATGTCCCACTCCTGCCAGGCCCCGCGGTAGAGCCACACCCGGCAATCGGAAAGCCACGCGCAGCCTTCGGCCCGCAGGCGCTGCACGGCCTGCATAATGGCGGCCAGGCATACGCGGTGGGTGCCGTGGGGGTCGCTCAGGTCGCCGGCGGCGAAAATCTGGTGGGGCTGCAGCTGCTCCAGGAGGGCCATCGTCAGCCGGATATCCTCTTCGCCCAGCGGCTTTTTGCGCACCCGGCCGGTTTCATAAAAAGGTAAATCCTGGAAGTGTGCCCGCGTGTCGGGGTCGAGGCCGGCGTAGCGCAGGGCGCTTTTGGCCTCGCCGCGCCGAATCAGCCCCTTGATCTGCTGAACTTCCTCCGAATCGACCTGGCCGGGCTGCTTGTTGCGCAGGAAATCGGCCACCCGCTGGTACAGGTTTTCGGCCGGCTGCTCATCGAACCGGAACAGTTCGTCGTAGTCGGCCACGAACTCGGCAAACCGGATAACGTCCTCATCAAACACGGCAATGTTGCCGCTGGTCTGGTACGCGACGTGCACCTCGTGGCCCTGCTCGACGAGGCGCAGTAGCGTGCCGCCCATCGAAATCACGTCATCATCGGGATGCGGCGAGAAGATGAGCACGCGCTTGGGGAAGGGCGTGGCCCGCTCGGGGCGGTAGGTGTCGTCGGCATTGGGCTTGCCGCCGGGCCAGCCCGTAATGGTGTGCTGCAACTCGTTGAAAACCCGGATGTTGATGGTGTAGGCCTCGCCCGAGTTGGCCAGCAGGTCGGAGAGGCCGTTTTCGTTGTAGTCTTCGTCGGTGAGTTTGAGGATGGGCTTTTCCAGCTCGCGGGCCAGCCACGTAACGGCCTTGCGCACCAGGGCCGGCTGCTGCCAGTTGCAGGGCTCGCCCGCCAGCCAGGGCGTTTTGCGGGGGCTCAGCTCGGCGGCGGCGGCCTCGTCGAGCACTACCTGCACGGCCGGATGGTGCTGCAGGTAGGTGGCCGGCACCGAGTCGGTGGGCTCGCCTTCCACCAGGCGCTTCACCACGGCGGCCTTGCCCTCGCCCCAGGCCAGCAGCACCACGTGGCGGGCTTCCAGAATAGTGCCCACACCCATGGTAATGGCCCGGCGGGGCACGTTTTCCTCGCCGTAGAAGTCGGAAGCCGCGTCGGTACGGGTGATGTGATCGAGGGTGATGAGGCGGGTGCGGGAGGCCGGGCCCGAGCCCGGCTCGTTGAAGCCGATGTGGCCGGTGCGCCCAATGCCCAGCAGCTGCCAGTCGATGCCGCCCGCCGCCCGGATCTGCTCCTCGTAGTGGCGGCCGAAGTCGGCTACCTGGTCGGCGGCGATGGTACCGTCGGGAATGTGGATGTTTCCGGGCGCAATATCCACGTGGTCGAACAGGTACTCGTGCATGAAGCGCACGTAGCTCTGCAGCGAGTCGGGAGCCATCGGGTAGTACTCGTCGAGGTTGAAGCTGATGACGTTCCGGAAGCTCAGGCCCTCTTGCCGGTGCAGGCGCACCAGCTCCTCGTACACGCGCGTCGGCGACGAGCCGGTGGCCAGGCCCAGCACTGCCGACCGGCCCTGGGCGGCCCGCTCGCGGATGAACGTGGCCAGCTCGCGGGCAACCTGCACCGAAGCGGCTTCAGAATCGGGGAAAATACGGACGGGCACGTGGGGCACGGGCGGGGTGGCAGCAGCAGACATAAGCAGTTGTTACAGAAAGCGCTGGCCCGGGCAACCCCAAACCGGCAGGGAGAATACCACCGAATATAGCTAATTTGACATTAGGCAGTTTTCAACTTTAATGGCAATTTCACAACTTTCGGTGCTGCTTTAATCCATTTCGCTATTTTCGGACTACGCTCCGGCCGCAGCACACCGGGCACCAGTTGGCGCGGCCCCGCAACCGGCCGCGCAGTCCGCTCCTCCCGCTTTCCCACTATTTCTCCCTGCACCATGCAAAAACTCTACTGGCTGGCCCCTGCCCTGGGGGCCGCGCTGGCTCTGTCGCCGCTCCAGGCGGCCTGGGCTCAGACAACGGCGCAGCGCACCGTAACCGGCGTCGTGACGGCCGCCCTCGACCGCTCGCCGCTGCCCGGCGTCACGGTACTCGTGAAGGGCACCACCGTTGGCGCCACTACCGACGCCGAAGGGCGCTTCTCGGTGGCAGCCCCGGCGGGCAGCACGCTCTCGTTCAGCTTTATCGGCTACACCACCCAGGAGCGGGCCGTGGAGGCCGGCGACGGCCCCATCAGCATTGCCCTCAAGGAAAACACCACGGCCCTCAACGATGTGGTGATTACCGGCTACAACATTGCCCAGGACCGGCGCGACATCGTGACGGCGGTGCAGGAGGTGAAGGCCAAGGACATCATCGACTCGCGCCAGACCAACATCGTGAATGCGCTGCAGGGCAAGGTGGCGGGCGTCAACATCACGTCCTCGGGCGGCTCGCCGGGCGAGGGCACGGCCATCGTCATCCGGGGCGGCACCTCGCTCGACGGCGACAACCAGCCACTGTTCATCATCGACGGGATGATTATGGACAACTCGTCGTTTCAGGAGAGCACGGCGCCGGGCGGGGGCTCGCAGTTCAACGGCCTGCTGGGCCGCTCGGTGGGCACGCCCAACCGCGCCGGCGACCTCAACCCCGAAGACATTGCCAGCATGACAGTGCTGAAAGGCCCGGCCGCCGCGGCCCTCTACGGCCTGCGGGCCGCTAACGGCGCGGTAGTTATCACCACCAAAAAAGGCACCGCCGGCCGCACCACCATCAACTACCGCACGCAGTTTTCGGTGGATGAGGTGAACCGGCTGCCCAAAATCCAGGACCAGTACCAGCAGGGTTCGGGCGGCGTGTTCGACGCCACCACCCGCAACTCGTGGGGGCCGCGCTTTACGCCGGGCCAGCCGCGCTACGACAACGTGGAGAACTTCTTCGAGAAGGGCTACGCCTTCCAGAACTTCCTGAATATGTCGGGCGGCACCGAGAAGGCCACGTTTTTCGTGTCGGCCTCGCGGCTCGATCAGAGCGGCGTGACGCCCGAAAACAAGTACGACAAAACCACGGTGCGTCTGTCGGGCACGGCCCAGCTTTCGCCCAAGTTTGATGTTTCGGCCTCGGCCCAGTACCTGAACTCGGGCGGGCGGCGCACCCTGCAGGGGCCGGGCCTGTACGGCTCGTCGGGCGGCTTTCTGCTGAGCTTGCTTAACTGGCCCGGCAACGACGACGCCCGCAACTACCTGAATGCCGATGGCACCCGCCGCCGCCTGCTACCGCCCAACAACGGCACCGACGTCGACGCCGACAACCCCTACTGGTCGGCCCGTTTTAACCCCCAAACCGACCGCACCAACCGCTTTCTGGGCAACACGCAGCTCAACTTCAAGGTGCTGCCCTTCCTCACGCTCAGCCACAACATCGGCACCGACGTGGCCAGCACGCACTCGACTTCGGTGCGGGCGGTGGGCACCTCGCAGGTGGGCAACCAGAACGGTGGCATTGCCGAAACCGTGGATTTGAACCGGCTGATTACGGCCACCACCCTGGCCTCGTTCCGGCACACGTTCAGCGAAAACCTGCGCGGCTCGCTGGTTTTGGGCAACACCATCGAGCACAGCCGCGACGAGGCGGTGGACTACACGGGCCTGATTTTTCAGAACCCGGACTTTATCAGCATCAACAACACCGTGAACCGGGGCGCGCTGCAACGCGTGGCCATGCGGCGGCTGATTGGCAACTTTGCCCAACTCAGCGCCACCCTCCTCGACCAGGTGACGGTGGAATTGCAGGGCCGTTACGACCGCTCCTCGACGCTGCCGCGGCCCGATGAGGGCAAGAATTTCGGCAAAGGGTTTGGCTACGGCTCGGCGGCGCTGGGCTACGAGTTTACCCGCACGCTGGGCCTGGAGCAGAACAACATCCTCAACTACGGCAAGCTGCGGGCTTCGGTAGCCCAGGTGGGCCGCGACACGGGCCCCTACCGGGTACAGTCGCCGCTGACGACCAACACCTACATCGGGGGCGGCTCGCGCAACGACTTCTTCGGCTCCAACCCCATCCTCAAGCCCGAGCAGACCCGCTCCTACGAGGCCGGCATCAACCTGCAGTTCCTTAAAAACCGGCTGGGCCTCGATTTCAACTACTACTTCTCGCGCACCAAAGACCAGCTCATTGCGCCGCGCGTAAGCCAGGCCACGGGCTTTATTCTGCAGTACATCAACGGCGGCGTAGTGACCAACGAAGGCCAGGAAATTACGCTCAACGGCTCGCCCATTCGCTCGGCCTCGGGTTTCAACTGGGATATTCTGGCCAACTTCTACCACAACACCAACAAAACCGAGTCGCTGCCTTTCCCGCTGACGGTGGTGTTCCAGTCGGATGCCTTTATTACCAATGTGCACCAGGGCGGCGCCTTTTTGGGGCGCCCGATTACGGGCATTGCGGCCTACGACTTCCAGCGCGTAAGCAACCCCAGCAGCCCCGATTACGGGAAGCTGCTCATCAACCCCACTACCGGCTACCCCATTCCGGGCACCACCTTTACCTACGTGGGCAACCGGGCGCCGCGCTTCACTACCCAGTTCACCAACACGTTCAGCTACAAGGGCCTGGGCCTGAGTTTCCTGCTTGATTTCCGGGTGGGTGGCAAAGTGGTGAATGGCAACGACCTGTACAGCACCGGCACCGGCACCAGCCCCCGCACGGCCGAGCGCTACAAGGAAGTGGTGTTTGATGGCGTAGTAACCAACGCCGACGGCAGTTACTCGCCCAACACCCGCCCCGCCGAGCTAACCCAGGGCTACTACCAGAACATTCTGGGCGCCGTAGGTACGCCCTTCATTGAAGATGCCTCCTGGACGCGCCTGCGCTACGCCACGCTCAGCTACGCGCTGCCAGCCGCGCTGCTCGAGCGCACCGGCGTTATCAAGGGCCTGGAGCTGAACGTAACCGGCCGCAACCTATTGCTGCTGACCAAGTACAGCGGCGCCGACCCCGAAACGGCCGCGGCCGGCTCGGGCGTACGCGGCGGCGGCTCCAACGGCTTCGACTACGGCAACGTGCCCGCCACCCGCGGCGTGGACATGGGCCTGCGCGTCACTTTTTAAGCTGTTAGCTTTTAGCTGTTAGCCATTAGCTTTTCTATGGAAAAGCCCCTGCCAGCAGCTGAAAGCTACCAGCCATCAGCTATTAGCTTTAAAATTGATTTAACCGATGAAAAAGTATCTTTTGTTTCTGGGGCTGCTCGTGGGTGGAGCCGGGGCACTGAGTTCGTGCGAGAGTTTCCTCGACGTGAACGACAACCCCAATAACCCCTCCGATACTACGCCCAACTTCCTGCTGCCCAACATCATCAGCAATGGTATTCAAACGCAGATGTTCACCAGTCTGCGCACGCCCTACATCGAGCAGTACATTGTGAGCCGCACCGTGAACAGCGGCGGCAACGACCAGTACCGCTTCACCAACGCCCAGAGCACCAACACGTTCAACTACTCCTACTTTCAGTCGGGCGGCAACATTCCGCCTATGATAAAAGCGGCCGAGGCCGAGGGCTCGGTGTACTACGTGGGCGCGGGCAAGATTATGCAGGCCCTGATTCTGGCCCACCTCACTGACATGATGGGCGACGTGCCCTACTCGGAAGCGTACCAGGGCGGGGCCAACTTCAAGCCCAAGTACGACTCGCAGGAGCAGCTCTACGCCACCATCAACCAGCTGCTTGATGAGGGCATTGTGGAGATGAGCAAGCCGGCAAGCGAAAACAAGCGGGCTTTCTACAGCAGTTCACCCAGCGAGAGTGGCGACATTCTGTATAAGGGCATAACCGACAAGTGGGTTAAACTGGCCTATTCGCTCAAGGCCCGGCAGCTCAACCACCTCACCAAAAAGGCCAGCTACGACCCCAACGCCGTGCTGGCGCTGGTTGATAAGGGCTTTAAAAGCAGTGCCGACGATGCCCAGCTGCAGTTCCAGACGGCCGTGGCTCCGTTGGTGAACACCACCAACATCTTCGGCACCACGCGCGCCAACTTCGGCACGGCCACGTTCTCGAACAACTTCATCGATTACCTCGACGGCACCACCTTCCCGGGCGTAACCGACCCCCGCTTCGGCATTATGGCCCCCACTACCAGCACCGGGGCGGCCCCCGGGGCAGGCACGCCGGCCGGCACCAACCTCACGCCGGGCAGCACCATCACCGATTTCTACGCCAGCTGGTACGCCCGCGACCTGGGCTACTTCGAGGTGATTACCTACCACGAGCTCAAGTTCATTGAGGCCGAAGCCGCCTTCAAGGCCGGAAACAAGGCCCGGGCCCTGACGGCCTACAAGGAGGGCATCCGGGCGCACATGGCCAAAATTGGGGTAGGTGGCACCTTTGCCGCGCCAGCCGTGACGTTCCCCGTCATCACGCCGGCCCAGATTACGGCTTACCTGAGCAGCAGCGCTGTGGCCCAGACGGCCGAGCAGCTGGCCTCGACCAGCAACCCCGCCGTACCCCGCGCCATCATGGAGCAGAAGTACATTGCCCTATTCCTCAACCCCGAATCGTGGACCGATATGCGGCGCTACGATTTCAGCTCCGACGTGTACGTGAACTTCCAGTACCCCACCGGCAACAGCGTAAATCCGGTTCTGTCGGCCAACCCCGACCCCAAGCTGCGCTTCCCGCGCCGCCTGCTGCCGGGCGCCACCGAAACCCTCTACAACCCCGAGGAAGTGGCCCGCCAGTTCGCCGAAGCCGGCGCCACCACCAACGACGATTACATCGGTAAGCCGCTGTGGTTCGACCGGCCCTAAGGCCTGCGGCCCGCTAACCGCCCGGGCCGGGCTTTTCCGGATAACCGGCCCTCCTCTATTTTCTCCCCGCTATTTTCCCTGCTGATATGAACCCTACATCCTTGTTTTCCCGCCCGGCCCGGCTGCTGCCGCTGGCGGCGGTGCTGCTGCTGAGCAGCTGCGAGAAGGAGCTGGATACGTACTATTCCGAAGTCGGGGCCCAGCTGCCCACCTTCACGGCCAACGCCCTAGGCACGGCCAGCAAATACGCCCCCGGCGAGGTGGTGCAGTTCGAGCTGCGCTTTGCCCCCCAGAGCGCCCCGCTGAAGGAAATCCGGCTGTACCAGAAAGTGGAGCCCGGCCGCGACTCGACACTGGTACGCACCATTCCGTACGCGGCGGCCTTTTCGCGCATCCGCCAGAGCGATACGCTGGTGGTAAACTACACGGTTCCGGCCGGTGCCAACAAAGCCAACGTGAAGGTGGATGCCGTGCTGGTGAGCGATAATGGCCAGACCAAGGACCGCAGCTTCAGCTTCCGGCTGGCCGAAGCCACGCCTACCATCAGCCTGAAAGCCTCCAGCAACGTCACGCTGCCCGCGGGGGCCGCCCCGGCTCCCGGCGACGTGGTGCGCTTTCCGGTGCTGCTTAATGAGGGCGGCATCAACGCGGCCACCTCGCTCACGGCCACCGGCACACTCTACAACAATATCGACAGCCTGATTACCTACGTAAAGGTGGGCACGGCGGCCGAGCGGCGCTTTGCCCGCCAGCGCGTGCCGGTAGCCGGCACCCAAAGCGGGGCCGCCACCACCGTAAACGTGGATGTGGCCCTGCCCGCGGGCAGTGCGGGCCAGTCGGTCGTTTACCGCTTCGAGGCCAAGAGCCGCTTTCAGGACCGCATCCCGCCGCTGGCCCCTAGCTTCCGCACCGCCTCGGCTACCGCGCCGGCTATTACACCCGTAGCCGCTACGCCCCTGGCGGCGGCCCGCACTGCCACGCTTAGCTACACCGGCACCACCGGCGGCGACCTGGCCGCCTTCGACCTGACAACCTTCGCGCCAGTGGCTGCCGCGGAGCCCGTAACGGCCAAAGACGTAGCCATTACCAGCACGGCCGGCAACGCCGTGCGCCTGCAGGCCCTCAACACCACCAGGTTTGTGCGCGTAGCCAGCGGCGGCGCGGCGGCCTACACCAACGCTACGCTCAGCAGCATTCGCCAGGCCTACCAGGCCACGGCCGCCGCTAACCAAGTAGCCCAACTAGATAACGTGCTCGTCGGCGACGTCATCATCGCCCGCCTGCGCGGCCTCGACCAGTACGCCATTTTCACCGTCACCGGCATAAACCGCACCTCAACTACCGATGTAGCCGTCACGCTGGCTGTGAAAACCCTGTAAGTTAGCTGTTAGCTGAATTGACAAGCTAAATTGGTAGGCAGACCGTCATTCAGAGTGGAGCGAAGAATCTCGCTCGAACAGCCGTTGAACGACTTCACGCGAGATTCTTCGCTGCGCGCTGAATGACGTTCTATACACCAACTTAACCTGTCAGTTAGCTGTTAGCTGTTAGCTGTTAGCTGTTAGCTGTTAGCTGTTAGCTGTTAGCTGTTAGCTGAAAAAACGAAAAGGGCGCCGCACTCAGCTGATTGCGGCGCCCTTTTTTTTCATGCGGGCTGACGATTTTCCTGAACGAAGGCTAACAGCTATCAGCTCCCCAAAGAAGCTACCGCCGGCCGCCGAAGATGCGTTCGAAGAAGCCGCCGCGCTTGCGGGTCTTGGTTTTCACTTTAACTTTCGTAGGCGCCGGAGTAGTTGGAGCGGGCCGCGCAACGGGCGGGCGCGGCGGCGGGTTTTCGCCGGATGGAACCGTGGCTGGCTGGGGTGCAGGCGCAGCTACTGGCTCCGGGGCCGGCGCGGGCGCTGGCTCGGGCGGGGCCTGGGCTACCACTACTTCGGCGGCGCGGCCGGTGGTGCGCACCCACACCGGGCGGCTTTCGTTGTGCAGACGGTCGAGGGCGGTGAGGTAATAGGCGTAGGCCTGGCCGGGGCGGGCGGTGGTATCGGCAAAAACGAGGCCGGTGCCGGGGCGCGGGCGCACCAGGGCCAGCAGGTTACGCGGGTCGTCGGGGCGCGGGGTTTGCTCGGGCGTGAAGCGGTAGAGGGCGTAGTAGGCAGCCCGGTCGCCGTCGGGGGCAGGCGGGGCGGGCTGCCAGGTGAGCACGTTGGCGGCGGGGCTGGCCGTGAGGGCCAGGCGGGCCGGGGGCAGCGGCGGCACGGCGTCAATCCAGGGCATGGCGGGCGGCAAGGCCGGGTAGCGGAACTCGTGCTGGCGCAGCGAATCGGTGGTGCGCAGCGGGTTGGCCAGGAGCGACTTCGAGCTGAAGAACACGCTGCCCTGCAGCTCGGAAGGGAACGTGCGGTTCAGGCGCACCTGCCGGGGCAGCTCGCGGGGGTTGCGCCACACGGTATCGGCCTTAGTGTTTTCGAGCATGCGGTAGGCCCCGTGGCCGATGTACACGTGGCGGCCGTTGGCGTTGCGGGCCCACCACTCCACCAGCGTGGGGTAGCGGGCCACCGCGAAGCCGGTGCTCCAGTATAGCTGCGGCAGCACGTAATCCACCCAGCCCTGGCGGGTCCATTCCAGCGCGTCGGCGTACAGGCCGTCGTAGCCCTCGAAGGCGCGGGTATCGGAGCCGTTGGGGTCGGTGCGCTGGTTGCGCCACACGCCGAAGGGCGAGATGCCGAACTTCACCCAGCGTTTGGTGCTGCTAATCGAGTCGTGCAGGTCGCGGATGAGCAGGTTCACGTTCTGGCGCCGCCAGTCGGCCAGCTTGAGGTTGTCGGGGTTGAAGCGCGCGTAGGCGTCCTGGTCCTCAATCACGCGCCTGGCCTCCGGATACGGGTAGAAGTAGTCATCGAAATGCACCCCGTCGATGTCGTAGCGGCGCACCACGTCCATGATTACGCGGTTGATGTAGGCGCGCACTTCGGGCAGGCCGGGGTTGTAGAGCAGCTTGCCCGAGAAGCGCAGAAACCACTCCGGATGCTGCCGGAACGGGTGGTTGGGCGCGAGCCGGCGCGTGAGCGTGTCCATAGTGGCCCGATAGGGGTTGAACCAGGCGTGGAACTCCATGCCGCGGTTGTGGGCCTCCTCAATCAGGAAGGGTAGCGGGTCGTAGTAGGGCGCCGGGGCCTTGCCCTGGGTGCCGGTCAGCCACTTGCTCCAGGGCTCCAGCTCGCTGGCGTAAAAAGCATCCGAAGCGGGCCGCACCTGCACAAACACGGCGTTGATGCCGGTGCGCTGGTGGTCGTCGAGGATGCGGCGGTACTCCCGGCGCTGCTGCTCGGGGCTCAGGTTGCGGCTGCTGGGCCAGTCGATGTTTTCCACTGTCGCAATCCACACCCCCCGCAGCTCCCGTTTTGGCGGCACCCCGGCCTCCTGGGCCCAGGAGGCCAGCGGCAAACCAGTCAGCAGGCAGGCAATCAGTAACAGAACAAGCGGGCGGGCGGGGGCAGGCAATACGAGCATTACCGCAAATCTAGGCCTAAAAAGCCGACACCAGGGCATTTCGGCCGGCTGTTTGCTCTTTAGTGCAGACCTACAACGGGTAGGGAAGCCACCCGGCGTTACGAGTTAATCTGCTGGCTTGTTTTGCAGTAAGCGAAAGTAACTTAGGCGGCTTTCAGCTTCAGCAGGGCATCGGCTTCTGGCTGCTGGCTTGAGGTCTTGCTGCTAGTAAACTGGGAGTCAAGCCAGCATTAAACAGGGCATTGCTACATATGCAGGGTCGTCTCCCGGCATTATTCGCGCATCACTTTACCTTCAATGAAGCGAAAAAAGAAAGCCTGACTACCGCTAGGGCAATCAGGCTTTCTTTATAGCATGCGGTGGTCCGCACGTTGCGCCATTAGTCGTTGGCTTTCATCTTCTTTTTGGTCTTATTCTTCTTGTCTTTCACCTTCACATCAGCCGGCATTTTATCGGCATCGGTTGAAGACATTACGTTGGCATCCGACTTCGTTTCCACGGTGGTCGTGGCAGCGGGAGTCGTAGTCGTGGTAGAATTGATGGTGCCCGTAGCAGGATCCGTCTGCGTAGTCGTGCTTTGCTGGGGCGGCGTGGTTGTGGTCGTCGTGGTGTTGGTGGTTTGTGCGTTAGCGGCAGTAGCACCCAATACGAATACAGCAGCGAGAACAAATAACTTTTTCATGAGCAGGAAGGAATTAGCGTGAAGATTGCGAAATAACTGACCAGCTATTTCGAATTCAGGACTTCAACGAGATGCCCGGCCTACCGTTGTATTTTACCCGAATTATGCACGCTACTTCAGCAGCTCGTGCAGCACGGTTTGCATGGAAATCGTACGATTGCCGGCTTCCTGGATGATAAGCGAGTTGGGCGAGTCGAGCACGGCGTCCGACACTTCCACGTTGCGGCGCACGGGCAGGCAATGCAGGAACCGGGCGTCGTTGGTTAGGGCCATGTGCGCGGGCGTGAGCATCCAGCCCGGGTCGGTGCTGAGCACCTGGCCGTAGTCGTAGTAGCTGCTCCAGTTCTTGGCCTGCACGTAGTCGGCGCCTTCGAGGGCCTTGCGCTGGTCGTACTCGATGCGGGCGCCGCGGGTAAATTTGGGGTCCAGTTCGTAGCCTTCGGGATGGGTGATAACGAGGTCCACCCAATCAACTTCCGAAAACCAGTCGCAGAACGAGTTGGGCACGCACTGGGGCAGCGCCCGCACGTGCGGGGCCCAGGTGAGCACCACTTTTACGCGCTCGGTGCGCTTGGTTTCGGCTACCGTAATCAGGTCGGCGAAGCTTTGCAGCGGGTGCAGTGTGGCGCTTTCGAGGCTGATGACGGGCACGGTGGCGTAGGTCATAATCTTGCTGAAAAACACTTCGCCATAATCGGCCTCGCGGTCCGTCAGCGTGGGGAAGGTGCGCACGCCCAGCACGTCGCAGTACTGGCTCATGACGGCAATGGCATCCTTGATGTGCTCCTGGCTGGAGCCGTTCATTACCGCGCCGTCGGCCATTTCCAGGGTCCAGGAATCGGTGCCGGCATTGAGCACCCAGGCCTGCGCGCCCAGGTTGTAGGCCGCCTTCACCGAGCTAAGCCGGGTGCGCAGGCTGGGGTTGAAGAAAATCAGCCCGACGGTTTTGTTACGCCCAATATGCTGGTAGCCATAGGGGTTGGCCTTGATTTCGAGCGCCTGCTTGAGCAGGGCGTGATAGTCGCCCGCATCGGCGAAGGAGGTAAAATTTTTCATTTGGGGTAAGGCGCTTGGTCTGCGTCCGATTGGTTAAGCGACACTACGAAAGAACAAGGGGCACGGGCGGTGCGAGTACAGCTCCTGGCCGGGTACGCCGGTAGCCCCGTCAGCCGCAGCTCATGCATAAGTGCCGCCTCCTAAGCCGATTCCAGCAGCCCTGGCCCAGTGCCACATGCACCGTGTAAGCCGCCTGCCGAATCGAAAAGGAAACTTCGTTCTCATGCATGTTCTTCTGCGTTTCTGCTGGGAAACCCGCTGCGTCCTCTGCGGTGAAAACACTAACGTAACGTATACAGAGCCTCCAAAAACCGGTCAACTTCTGCCTTGGTAATATTGAGCGGCGGCAGGAGCCGGAGCACTGTGGGGTCGGAGGCATTGCCCACGAAAATGTGGTGCTCCGCCAGCAGCTTATCGCGCAGCTCTTTCACCGGAAAGTGGTATTTGATGCCCACCATCAGGCCGCGGCCGCGGATTTCTTTGGCCCCGGCGTGGGCCAGTAATTCCTGGCGGAGGTAGTCGCCCAGCTCGGTGGCGTGGGTGAGCAGGTTTTCGTCTTCGATGACTTCGAGCACGGCCAGGGCGGCGGCGCAAGCCAGGTGGTTGCCGCCGAAGGTGGTGCCCAGCAGGCCGTAGGAAGCTTGCAGCTCGGGCGCAATCAGGATGCCGCCGATAGGAAAGCCATTGCCCATGCCCTTGGCCACGGAAATAATAGCGGGCCGGATGCCGGCGTGCTGGTGCGCGAAAAACCTGCCGCTACGGCCGTAGCCGCTCTGCACCTCATCGGCAATCAGCAGCGCGCCGTATTGCCGGCACAGCGCCGCCAGTCCTTGCAGGAATTCATCGGAAGGGCTGATGATGCCGCCCACGCCCTGAATCGGCTCGATAATGACGGCGCACACGTCCCCACCTTGTAGGGCGTTTTCCACCGCCGCCAGGTCGTATTCCAGGAAACTGATGGCGTGGCCGGCATTGAAGGGGGCCACGATTTTGGGGTTGTCGGTGGCCGCCACCGCGCCGCTGGTGCGACCGTGAAACGCGCCTTTGAACGCCACCACGCGGGTTTTGCCGGTGTGGAAGGAGGCCAGCTTCAGCGCATTCTCGTTGGCCTCGGCCCCCGAGTTGCACAGAAACAGCGTGTAGTCCTCGTAGCCCGACACCCGGCCTAGCTTGCGGGCCAGCTCCGTCTGAATCGGAATCTGCACCGAGTTAGAGTAGAAGCCGATGCGCTGCAGCTGTTCGGTGAGGCGCTGCACGTAGTGCGGGTGGCTGTGGCCGATGGAAATAACGGCGTGCCCGCCGTAGAAATCCAGGTATTCCTGGCCCTGGTCGTCCCACAGCTTCGCGCCAAGCGCCTTCACGGGGGTGATATTGACGAGGGGATAAACGTTGAAAAGCTCCATATTGATTTAAGCGCTTAAGCTCCAAAAAAAGACCTTATTTTATCTTTGCCTGCCGTATACTTGCGTATATTTTTAGAACCAATTCCTGCTTATCAGCAGGAATGTTTTTACCGTAGATAGCAAGCCATCTATTAGAATTACAATTTGAAATAGATACTTCAGTTGTTCCAGTCCCGGCTTTCTCAGGCAAAATCATAATTACCGCCAAGCCATTAATTGTATCAACCCTTGCTTGATGCAACGTATCTGGCTTATCCAGATATTTATAATTACCTCGCGCAATTCGTTGTTTAGCATATACCATCTCACTACCTAAATTGCAGACTGTATCCATAGCAGCGGACTCGAAACCACTATCAAACTCTAGATTCAAGGAATCATTTGTAGCTAAGATGATATATCCAGGAGTCGAATCTATTCCTCTCTCATAGATTAACCTAGTGCCTTTTGGCGCATTGAACGTCCAAACATCATCAAGCTCATATACAACCCATGTAGAAGCATCTACGCCGGAATTACTTTGCCTTTTACAGGCAAAAAATACCCAGCACATCATAATAAATACCCCTAAATTCAGAACACGCATTATTATATATTTTTGATTAACTAGTTAGCAAATAGGCAGAGACACATCGACAGGTGAATACCAGATGAAGCATCACATTTTGCTTAAAAAAATAAAGCTTTCAACCCCAACCCCGTCGTTTCCGGCAGGCCAAACAGCAGGTTCATATTCTGCACCGCCTGGCCCGAGGCGCCTTTCACCAGGTTATCAATCACCGAAGTAATCAAAAGCTGCTTGCCGACTTTCTGCACGTGCAGCAAGCATTTGTTGGTGTTCACCACCTGTTTGAGGTGAATTTCCTTATCCGAGACCGTGGTGAACGGCGCGTCGGCATAAAACTGCTGGTATAGCGCCTGCGCCTCGTCCTGCGTCAACTCCGAGGGCGTGTAGACGGTGGCGAAAATGCCCCGCGCGAAATTGCCGCGGTAGGGAATGAAGTGCAGCTCGACGTCCGACTGCGACTGGAGCTGCGCCAGGCTCTCGCTGATTTCGCCCAGGTGCTGGTGCGTGAAGGGCTTATAAACGGACACGTTGTTGCTGCGCCACGAGAAATGCACCGTTTCGGCCAGGCTCTGGCCCGCGCCGGTCGAGCCGGTGATGGCCGACACGTGGATGTCGTCGGTGAGCCGGCCGGCCTGGGCCAGCGGCAGCAGCGCCAACTGAATAGCCGTGGCAAAGCAGCCCGGATTGGCAATGCTCTGGGCCTGTTGGATGCGACTCCGGTTCAGCTCCGGCAAACCGTACACGAACTCGCGGCCCTCAAATTCGGCATCTGCCGCCAGCCGGAAATCGTTGCTCAGGTCGATAACGGCGGTGCTTTCGGAAAGGACATTTTTGAGCAGCCAGGCCCTGGAATTGCCGTGGCCCAGGCACAGAAACACCACGTCCTCGTCGCCCGCCAGCGCGGAGGCAAACCGCAGCTCGGTGTCGCCCACCAAGTCGTCGTGTACCTGGTGCACGGGGTTGCCGGCGTTCGAAGAACTCACGATACCGCCCAGCTCCACGAACTCGTGGTGCAGCAGAATGCGGAGCAGCTCCCCGGCCGTGTAGCCGGCCCCGCCCACGATGCCTACTTTGATTTTGGTGTCTTGCATGTGCTATTAGTTCACCTCACCCGTTCAAACTCGCACTAATCTTCAGCTGATTGCCGAAAATCTTGATAAAGCCCTGGGCATCCCGCGAATCCCAGGCATTGTTCTCCTCCCCGTACGTGGCCACCTTCGACTGCATCATATCGTACTTCGACTCGATGCCGAGCAGCTCGAACCGGTAGGGCCGCAACTGCACGAATACCGTCCCCGAAACGTGCTGCTGCGACGATTCGAGGAAGGCTTCCATGTCGCGCATCACCGGATCGAGGTACTGGGCCTCGTGCAGCAGCGTGCCGTACCAGTTGGCGATGTAGTCTTTGTGCAGCAGCTGCCAGCGGGTGCTGGTGTGCTTTTCCAGCAAGTGGTGGGCCTTGATGAGCACGAGCGGCGCGGGCGCCTCAAACCCCACGCGGCCCTTAATGCCCAGGATGGTGTCGCCCACGTGCGTGTCGCGGCCGATGGCGAAGGCCGCGCCCAGTTCGTTCAGCTGCTGAATCAGCGCCACCGGGTCCAGCGTCTCGCCATTCAGGGCCACCGGCTCACCTTTCTCAAAGGTGATTTCCACGCGCTCCGAATCCTGGCGCTGCAACTGCGACGGGTAGGCACTTTCCGGCAGGGCCTCGTGCGAAGTCAGGGTTTCGACCCCGCCCACGCTGGTGCCCCAGATGCCTTTGTTGATGGAGTATTTCGCCTTCTCCCAGCTCATCTCGAAGCCGTGCTGCTGCAGAAAGTCGATTTCCTGCTGCCGGCTCAGCTTTAGCTCGCGGATGGGCGTGATGATTTCGGTGTCGGGCGCAATAACGGCGAAGGCCACGTCGAAGCGCACCTGGTCGTTGCCGGCGCCGGTGCTGCCGTGCGCGATGTAGTCGGCCTGGTGCTCGCGGGCGTACTCGGCCAGGGCCAAAGCCTGAAACATGCGCTCGGCACTCACGCTCAGCGGGTAGGTGTCGTTTTTGAGCACGTTGCCGAAGAGCAGGTAGCGCAGGCACTGCTGGTAAAAGCGCGTCGTCACATTAATTACTTCGTGCTGGCTGGAGCCCAGCTCGTAGGCCCGCGCCTCAATGGTGGCCAGCTCGGCAGCCGAAAACCCGCCCGAATTCACGATAACCGTATGCACCTCCAGTCCCAGCTCGCGGGTCAGGTAAACCGCGCAGAATGAGGTATCGAGGCCGCCGCTGTAGGCAAGAACTACTTTCTTCTTAGTAGACATGAGATGATGAGAAGTGAGAGATGAGAAGTGAGAGGTGAGATGGAATGTCATTCAGAGCGGAGCGAAGAACCCCGCTCGAACTTGTTAGAACAGCCGTTGGACGACTTCACGCGAGATTCTTCGCTCCGCTCTGAATGACGTTCTGTCTCGCTACTCACGTCTCATTACTCAATACTGAGATGGATTGCTGGCTGAAACGGTCGTTCAGCTTGTCGTAGACCATGCCGGTGCACAGGCACATGCGGCGCTCATTTTCCTGCAGAATCGGGTAGTTCTTGCAGCTGGCGCAGCCCTTCCAGAAGTCGTCGCTCTGGGTGAGCTCGGGGAAGGTAACGGGCCGGTAGCCCAGCTCGGAGTTAATCTTCATCACGGCCGCGCTGGTCGTGATGCCGAAGATTTTGGCCTGGGGGTACTTGGTGCGCGACAGCTCGAACACGCGCTCCTTGATGGCGCGCCCCAGCCCCTCCTGGCGCAGCTCGGTGTTCACAATCAGGCCCGAATTCACCACAAACTTGGCGTCCTCGAACGTTTCGATGTAGCAAAAACCCGCCAGCTGGCCCTCTACAAAGGCAATGATGGCATCGGCTTTCAACATCTTGTTAATCAGGTACTCGGGCTGGCGCTTGGCAATGCCAACACCCCGTTGCCGGGCCGATTCGGCGTACCATTGGCATAGGGTTTCGGCGTGCTGCGCATCGGCAGCTTCGGCAACTCGGAGCAACATGACGGAGGAGAAGTTAGCTGCGCAACAAGGCAGCAGGCGTGAAACACGAAAAGCAGACGGCGCGGGCCCCGTAGGCGGGGCAGGCGCCAAAAACAACCAGCCGCAACGCTCGGGTAGCGGGCGCGGTAGCGGCGAACCGGGAGGGCAGCGCATTCCGACACCGGGCCGAAAGAAAACACGCGAAAGATTACACTCGGACTAAGGGCAGTTGATTCAGAAATTTTCTCGGGGGCGGGCCGTTGGGCGGGCTCCGAACCGGCTCTTCGGCGACGAAGAACACGGAAATACCAGTGCGGCCAGCTTAAGCTGGCATAATTCGCACGACCAGGTTTGGTCGTCGCAACAGCGCAGTAGTAGAGAGGTGAATCATGTGCGGGCCGCGGGGCGGCAGGTTGGCTTTCAGCAATGACAGGATTGGAAAGCGAGACAAACGTAAATCTTTTTTCGGAAACTTTGCCCCAGTGGCCGCGCAAGTTTTTTTGCCGGTCCCGGCAGATGCGGCTCCGCAAGGCGGCTCCCGTCCGCTGCTTCGCCCTCCCGTTTGTACCCTTGTTATGGCTGAAACCCTGAAAATCTTTAAAATCGGCGGCGCCATTCTCGATGAGCCGGCCCAACTGAGCCGCTTCGTGGCCGCGCTGGCCCAGGTTGCCGGCCCCAAGCTGCTGGTGCACGGCGGCGGCCGCGGGGCCAGCCAGCTGCTGGCGCAGCTGGGCCAGCAGCCCCAGCTGGTGCAGGGCCGCCGCATCACCGACGCGGCCACGCTCGACATCGTGACGATGTTCTACGCCGGCAAAACCAACAAGCAGCTCGTGGCCGGATTGCAGGCCGCGGGGGCCAACGCGCTGGGCCTGTCGGGGGCCGATGGCAACGCCATCCGGGCCGTGCGCCGGCCGGTGGGCGCCATCGACTACGGCTTCGTGGGCGATTTGCCGGCCGACGCCGTGAACACCGGCTTGCTGGAGTTGCTGCTGCGCGCCGGCCTGCTGCCCGTGCTCTGCGCCATCACCCACGACGGCCAGGGCCAGCTGCTCAACACCAACGCCGACACCATTGCCCGCGCCGTAGCCGTGGCCCTGGCGCCGCGCCGCGCCGTGGAGCTGCATTTCTGCTTCGAGAAAGATGGCGTGCTGGCCGACGTCAACGACGACAACTCGGTAATTGAGCGCCTCACGGCCGCCGAATACGCCCAGCTGAAAGCAGCCGGCGCGGTGGCCGCCGGCATGGTGCCCAAGCTCGATAATGCCTTTGCCGCCCTGGAAGCCGGCGTGGCGCGCGTGGTCATCGAAAACGCGCTCCGCCTCAACGAACCCGTAAAAACCGTGCTATGCCGGAGCTAGATGAACCGCTGCTGACCCAGCTCACCAACGACGCCATCGAGCTGCTGACTCAGCTGATTCAGACGCCCTCCTTCTCGCGGCAGGAAGACCAGACGGCCGCTCATATCGTGCGCTTCCTGACCTTCCACGGGGTCCGGCCCGAGCGCAACGCCCACAACGTGTGGGCCGTGAGCCGGCACTACGACCCCCAGCGGCCCACGGTGCTGCTCAACTCCCACCACGACACCGTGCAGCCCGGCCCCAGCTGGACCGCCGACCCGTTCGGGGCCGCGCTAGAGGGTGATAAGCTCACGGGCCTGGGCAGCAACGACGCCGGCGCGGCGGCCGTGAGTTTGCTGGCCACGTTTCTGTATTTCGAGCAGCACCCGCCCGCCTTCAACCTCATCTGCGCCATCACGGCCGAGGAGGAAATTTCGGGCCCCAACGGCATCCGCCGGCTGCTGCCGCTGCTGCCCGAAATTACCCTCGGCCTCGTGGGCGAGCCAACCCAGATGGACCTAGCCATTGCCGAAAAAGGCCTCGTGGTGCTCGACTGCACCGCCCATGGCCGCACCGGCCACGCCGCCCGCGACGAGGGCGACAACGCCCTCTACAAAGCCCTCGACGATATTCAGCGGCTTCGCGAGTTCCAGTTCGAGCGGGTTTCCGACCTGCTGGGCCCGGTGAAGCTGACGGTGACGCAAATTGAGGCCGGCAGCCAGCATAACGTGGTACCCGACCGCTGCACCTTCGTGGTCGACGTGCGCACCAACGAGCTGTACACCAATCAGGAGGTGGTGGAGATAGTGCGCGGGCTGATTGGCGCCGATGTAGTACCGCGCTCCACCCACCTCAACTCCTCGCGCATCGCCCCCAACCACCCGCTGGTGCAGCGCGGGCTGGCCCTGGGCCGCCGTACCTTCGGCTCGGTCACGCTCTCCGACCAAAGCATGATGCCCTTCCCCACCGTCAAAATTGGCCCCGGCGACTCGGCCCGCTCCCACACCCCCGATGAGTACGTGTTGCTCAGCGAAATCCGGGCCGGCGTACGCGGCTACGTGGAGCTGCTGGCCTCTTTTGAGCTGTTAGCTGACAGCTATTAGCCGTTAGCTTCGTGCTTGAAACCTTATGAGCACCGGCTGCCCGACCTCCTTTTAACCTCTGCGCATACCTCCGCGAACCTCTGCGAGAAAACCCGTTTGAACGGTCAGGCATTCAGCCCAACCCGCAGCAACATCAGCTAACCGCTAGCAGCTGTCAGCTAAAAGCTTAACACTCCTCTATGAAAATCTGGGATAAAGGCATTGCCGTCGATAAGAAGATTGAACAGTTCACCGTGGGCTACGACCGGGAGCTGGACCTGTATTTGGCGCCGTTCGACGTGCGGGCCTCGCGGGCCCAGGCTAACATGCTGGCCTCGGCGGGCTTATTATCAGCGGATGAAAACGCGCAGCTCCAGCAGGGCCTGGGCGAGCTGGAACAACAGCTGGAGGCCGGCACCTTCGTCATCGAGCCCGAGTACGAGGACGTGCACTCCAAAATCGAGGCCTACCTGACCGAGCACTTTGGCGACGCGGGCAAGAAAATCCACACCGCCCGCTCGCGCAACGACCAGGTGCTCACCGCGCTCCAGCTGTTCATCAAAGACTACTGCCGCCGCACTACCGCCCGCACGCTGGAGCTGGTGGAGGTGCTGCTGATCAAGGCCGAAGCGCACCAGACCGACCTGATGCCGGGCTACACCCACTTCCAGGCGGCCATGCCCAGCTCGTTCGGACTCTGGTTCTCGGCCTACGCCGAGCACCTGCTGCTCGACCTTTCGCTGTTTGAGGCCGCCTACGCCGTGGCCGACCAGAACCCGCTGGGCTCGGGCGCGGGCTTCGGCTCCTCCTTCCCCATCGACCGCCAAATGACGACCCGCGAAATGGGCTTCGGCAACCTGGCCGTGAGCAGCGTGGGAGCGCAGATGCTGCGCGGCAAAACCGAGCGCACTCTCGCCTTCGCCCTGGCCGGCATGGCCACCACGCTGGCCAAAATGGCCTACGACCTGGTGCTCTACAACTCCCAGGATTTAGCCTTCGTGGAGCTGCCGGCCGCCTTTACCACCGGCTCCAGCATCATGCCCCACAAGAAAAACCCCGACGTGTTCGAGCTGATTCGGGGGCGCTGCCAGGTGCTCCAGGCCCTGCCCAACACGCTGCTGCTGGCCACCGCCGGCCTGCCCAGCGGCTACCACCGCGACTTTCAGCTACTCAAGGAAACCCTGTTCGGCCCCATGACGCAGCTGCTCGACATCCTCGACATCGTGCTGTTTGCCCTGCCTGAGCTGCGCATCAAGCCCGATTTGCTGAAGCAGGCCAAGTATGATGCCGTGTTTTCGGTCGAAAACATCAATCAGCTTATCCAGGCCGGGGTGCCGTTCCGCGAGGCCTACCAGCAGGTGGGCCGGGCCGTGGAAGATGGCTCCTACCAGCCCCACCGCGAGTTCCAGACTACGCACCTGGGCAGCGTGCACAACCTGGGGCTGGCCGAAATCCGGGGCAAAGTGGCGCGGTTTCGGGCCGATAGTCACCTCCGCGAGGCACCGGTGGGCAACTAGAAGAGTTTTTCCGGTCGTTGGAGATGTAGCGCGAACTTTGCAGTTCGCGGCCGCGTGCCGTTCGGGGACGACGCGAACTTTGTAGTTCGCGTTACTACCGGCCGGTCCCGCAAGTTCTATACTGACCTAAAAACCGGTGTAACTCACCTGGGCCAAAATTTTGCACCTGCCGGTAAACGCTCCGCAGTCAGTAGCTTATCACTTCATTTCATAGAGTGAGTGTTTGCTCACCCTCCGAAAGTGAGCTAACACTTACTGGCTTTCGGAATGTTTGCGTAAGTTTGCTCTCGCTAACGGCTGCTGACTCCCACTAGGCACCGTAAGCCAATTCCCCGCCCCGATTACCCGGCTGTACTCCCACCCACAGCCGGACTTCTCCGAAAGCCGCGCGGCCCTGCCCCGGCGCTGCCGCCCGCTGGCTTTCGGAACAAACGCAGCCGGCCGATTCGGAATCCCCGAATCGGCCGGCTTCTTTTTGGGCTTCCGGCAGCCACTTATTTTGCGGCGGCTGTACCAATTTAGGCTTTTGCGCCCGTAATTGCGGGTTCAATCACCCCGGACGCCTTCCCTGCCCGCCTGCCATGACCAACCGCAAACAGCACATTGCCGACGTGGCCCTGCGGCTCTTTGGGGAGCGGGGCTTCGACAACAGTTCCACCCAGCTGATTGCCCGCGAGGCCGGCGTTTCGGAAGCACTTATTTTCAAGCACTTCGGCTCCAAGGACCTGCTGCTGGAGTTCGTTATCCGCAGCGGCTACAAGCGCATCATCGAAGCCAACCGCGGCGGCCTCACCGAGCCCGACCCGCTTACGTTCATCCACAGCGTTATCGAGCTACCCTTCAAGCTCGTGCGCGACGAGCCGTTTTTCTGGAAGCTCCAATACCGCCTGGCCGATTCCGACATGGCGCGCCAGCAGCACGAGCGGTTTATGCGCCCGCTGCCGGTCCGGCTCCGGCAGGCCTTCGAGCAGCTCGAATACGCCGACCCCGACAAGGAAACGGCGCTACTGCTGCTGCTGGTAGAAGCGCTCTGGAAAACCGAAGCCACCAAAACCGAGGATTACGGCCAGGATATGCCCGGCTTCATCAAGAGCAAGTACCAGGCGCAGTAGGCTGCGTTAGCTTTTCTGATCAAGCCGGCTGAAAAACTTCAGCCCAATCAAGATTGGGGAGACTACAACTAGGACCAGCCCAAAAATCCGGGCAAAACTATACAAGGTGCTTGACTCTCCGCCTAGATTGTTCATAAAGCCCATCGTGCCGAAAAAAGTCAGCAACAGGCCAAGAACAAATAGCATAAACAAGCGGACGAAGGAGGGCAGCCATTTCATAGCAGGGGGCGGTAGTTAAGTGGAAGGAGCCCCAATATACAAAAGCGTCCCTTCCGACTAACGGAAGGGACGCTTTTTCAGTCCGTTATGTAAGGGATTTTGCCTTACAGGTGAATCACTTCGCCGTAAGCGGCGGCGGCAGCCTCCATAATGGCCTCGCTCATGGTGGGGTGCGGGTGCACGGCCTTGATGATTTCGTGGCCCGTGGTTTCGAGCTTGCGCGCTACCACCACTTCGGCAATCATTTCCGTCACGTTGGCGCCAATCATGTGGGCGCCCAGCCACTCGCCGTACTTCTTGTCGAAGATAACTTTGACGAAGCCGTCCTTCACGCCGGCGGCCGAGGCCTTGCCCGAGGCCGAGAACGGGAACTTGCCCACCAGCACGTCGTAGCCCTGCTCCTTGGCTTCGGCTTCGGTCATGCCCACGGAGGCAATTTCGGGCGAGGCGTAGGTGCAGCCGGGGATGTTCTGGTAGTTGAGCGGCTCGGGGTGGTGGCCGGCAATTTTCTCCACGCAGATAATGCCCTCGGCCGAGGCGACGTGGGCCAGCGCGGGGCCGGGCACGATGTCGCCGATGGCGTAGATGCCCGGCACGTTGGTCTGGTAGAAGTCGTCGACTACGAGGCGGCCTTTCTCCACCTTGATGCCCAGCTCTTCGAGGCCCAGGTTTTCGAGGTTGGTGACTACGCCGGCGGCGCTCAACACCACGTCGCACTCAATCTGCTGGTCGCCTTTGGCCGTTTTCACGGTTACCTGGCAGGCCGCGCCGCTGGTGTCAACGGCCGTTACTTCGGCGCTGGTGAGCACCTTCACGCCGATTTTGCGGAACGACTTTTCCATCTGCCGCGACACTTCCTCGTCCTCCACGGGCACGATGCGGGGCAGGTATTCCACCACCGTTACTTCCGAACCCATCGTGCGGTAGAAGTAGGCAAACTCGACGCCGATGGCGCCCGAACCTACCACCACGAGGCGCTTGGGCAGTTCGGGCAGCACCATGGCCTGGCGGTAGCCGATGATTTTCTTGCCGTCGATGGGCAGGGCCGGCAGCTCGCGCGAGCGGGCGCCGGTGGCCAGAATGATGGACTTGGCTTCCACCGTGTCCTTCCCGCCGTCGGCCTTGGTGAGCTCCACTTTACCGGCGGCCAGCAGCTTGCCGGTGCCCATCAGCACGTCAATCTTATTCTTCTTGAACAGGAAGTTGATGCCCTTGCTCATGCCATCGGCCACGCCCCGGCTGCGCTGAATAACGGCTCCGAAGTCGTAGCTCACGTTTTCGGCGCTCAGGCCGTAGTCGGCGGCGTGGTTGAGGTACTCGAATACCTGGGCGCTCTTGAGCAGGGCTTTGGTCGGGATGCAGCCCCAGTTAAGGCAGATGCCGCCCAGCGACTCGCGCTCAATCACGGCTACTTTCAAGCCCAGCTGCGAGGCCCGGATGGCGGCTACGTAGCCGCCCGGGCCGCTGCCGATAACGACCAGGTCGTATTGCAATGCCATATTGTGTTCGGTTGAAGAGTAAAAGAAGAACCTGCCCCCGGGCAACGCCCGCGGCCGGCCGGGCAAAGATAGGCAGGGCGGGGCAGTCGGGCGCGGGGTGCTTTGTAAGAGAGCCTGAAATGGACGGCTCAAAATTACGGCCCCGTCTTTGCCCCTTTGGCGGCGGCGGCCGTACAAAGGCGCGCCGCCACTTTAGCCTGCCGGTTAGCGTGGCCATTTCCACCCGCTATGCATCACTTTTTCATGAAAGCACACTTCCTCTCCCTACTTGCCGGTACCACTTTGCTGCTGGCCGGCGCCTGTGCCCGCAGCAGCACCGCCGACATCGAGCGTCCTTCGGCCCGCGGTACCACTGCCGAAACCGACGCGGGCGCCAGTGTACCCTCATCGTCCGGCTCCTCGGCCTACATCGATCCGGCGGCCCGCAAAACGGCCCCCGACCACCGCAAGGACATTAAATTGGCCGACGCCACGCTGGAAGCCGAACCCCGCAACGTGGAGGCCCTGCTGATGCGGGCCCGGGCCAAAAGCGAGCTGAAAGACTACAAAGCGGCCATGGTCGACTATAATGCGGCCATTCAGCTGGAGCCCACCAACAGCAACGTATACTACAACCGGGGCCTGAACCGCCTGGAAACCAAGGATTACAGCGGCGCCATTCTGGACTTCGGCAAGGCCACCAAGTACAACCCGCAGGACCGCGACGCGTTCTTCGGCCGGGGCTCGGCCAAGATGCAGATATTTAATTACCGCTCAGCCATTCCCGACTTCACCAAGGCCATTGCCCTCGACCCCAACTACGCCGACGCCTACGAGTACCGCGGCATCAGCTACGCGTCGATCAACAAGTTTAAAGAAGCCCGCATCGACCTCGAAAAAGCCGCCCAGCTCAACCCCGCCGCCGAAAAAAGCCTGCGCCGCTATGTGGGTAATAAGGATAAGTAGGTGATGAGGGCAGGAGGTGATGGGGTGATGAGGTAAAAAGCACCTGTCATTCTGAGCGGAGCGAAGAATCTCGCGTGCCATAGTAATTCCTGATAACAGGGTTACTATGGCACGCGAGATTCTTCGCTCCGCTCTGAATAACAACCTTCTTACACTATCACCTCTGCACCCTTTACTTCCTCCCCTATTTTCCCAGCAGCAGTTTCAGGTAGAAGCTGGGTTGGCGCAGCCGCTCGCGCAGGTCTAAATCCAGGAACATGTTGCTGATGGTTTCGGCCAGGGTGGGGTTGTTGGCGGCGCGGTTGGCAATGAAGTTGAACAGCCAGGGGTAGCCTAGCAGGCACTGCATAGCCCGGCTCAGGCGTAGCTCCTGCCACAGCCGGTTGTACACGGCCGCATCGTAGCCCTTCAGAAACTCCGGCGTGAAGTTGCGGGCCGCCACGGCCCGGGCGGCCCAGTCGGCGGCGTGGCGGCCCGACACCATGGCGTGGCTGATACCCTCGCCCGAAAACGGGTCGATAAGCGAGCCGGCGTCGCCGAGCAGCAGGTAGCTCGGGCCCGAGAGCGGGCGGCGCTTCGAGCCCAGCGGTAGCCCGAAGCCGCGCACCGGTCCCAGCCGCTCGGCGGTGGCAAAGCGGCCCTTCAGGGCCGGGTGGGTGCGCAAGATTTCGTCGAGCCGCTCGCGCAGCTTTACTTTTTTCTTGGCTACGGCTTCGGAGAGCATGCCCACGCCCACGTTGGCCTGGCCGTCGGGCAGCGGAAAAATCCAGAGGTAGCCGGGCAGAAACTCCTTAATGAAGTGCAGCTCGATGAAGTTGTCGGGGTGCAGGCCGGTTACGCCGCGGTAGTAGGCGCGCAGGCCGGCGCAGTGGTGGGCCGGCTCCAGCACGTGCCCGCCCACCACCCGGGCAAAGTTCGACTGGGCCCCGTTGGCCACCAGCAGCACGTCGGCGGTGGCAATTTCCTGCTTATCGGGCCCCAGCAGGCGCCAGCGGCCGTCGGGCAGCTGCTCGTGGGCGGCCACATCGGTGTTTTCGCGGAAGTCGATTTCGGGCCGCCGGCGCACTTCTTCGATGAGGAAATTATCGAAATCAATGCGCTTGCTGATGTGGCCGGCGGCGCGGTCGGTGGCCGGGTTGTAGTGGGGCTTGAAGGGCACGGCCAGCCGGCGGCCGTTGGGGGCGTAGAAATCGATGCCCCAGCTGGGCAGCTGGGCGGGTTCGGCGGCCAGTTTAGCAGGCAACGCCTCATCAATGCGGCGCAACTCACTGAGCACCTTGCCGCTGAGCGCGTCGCCGCACACTTTGTCGCGCGGGAAGGTGGCGCGGTCGAGCAGCAGGCAGCGGTGGCCGGCACGGGCCAGGTGCAGGGCCGCCGTGGCCCCGCCCGGCCCCGCCCCGAGAATGCAGATGGTCATTTTTAATAAAGCTTCAAGCTGCAAGCTACAAGCTGCAAGCTTAGGTTCTGGCAGTAGCTTACAGCCGGCAACCTTCAGTTCAAATACGGCAAAGCTTGTAGCTTGCAGCTTAAAGCTTGTAGCTCCAAACAAATGACAAAACTGCTCGACGGAAAAGTGGCCCTGATTACGGGCGCATCTAAAGGAATTGGCCGCGCTATTGCCGCGTATTTTGCCCAGCAGGGCGCCCAGGTGGCTTTCACCTACCTCTCCAGCGTGGAGAAAGGCCAGCAGCTGGAACAAGAATTGGCCGCCTCGGGCACCAAGGTGAAAGGCTTCCGCTCCGACGCTTCAGTATATGCTGAGGCCGAAAAGCTAGTGGAAGACGTAGTGGCCGAGTTCGGCAAGCTCGATATTCTGGTGAACAACGCCGGCATTACGCAGGACGGGCTGCTGATGCGCATGAGCGAGCAGCAGTGGGACCAGGTAATGGCCGTGAACCTGAAGTCGGTGTTCAACCTGACCAAGGCCGCCACCAAGCCCATGATGCGGGCCAAGGCCGGCAGCATCATCAATATGTCGTCGGTGGTGGGCGTGAAAGGCAACGCGGGGCAGGCCAACTACGCGGCCTCCAAGGCCGGCATCATCGGTTTCACCAAATCGGTGGCCCTGGAGCTGGGCTCGCGCAACATCCGCTGCAACGCGGTGGCCCCCGGCTTCATCGAAACCGAAATGACCGACGCCCTCGACGCCAAGCAGGTCGATGAGTGGCGTAAGGCCATCCCGCTGCGCCGCGGCGGCACCCCCGAAGACGTAGCCAAAGCCACCGCCTTCTTGGCCTCCGACGACTCGGCCTACATCACGGGCCAGGTGTTGCAGGTGGATGGCGGCATGCTGACGTAAGCGAGTGTTAGCCTGGTTTTTTGCCCGATGTTGGCCGTGAGGCCGGCATCGGGTTTACTTTTTAGCGGCGACTTCGAGCATTTGAATCACGGCTGAAAGCCCCTATCAGTAGTGTGAGATTGATAGCCGCCTTTAAAGCAAAAACCCCTAACTATTGCGCCGATACTGAGGAGTAAGCTTGTAAAATTTGCCGGATTTCACTTGCCCGTTCTTCACTTTTATCCAAACCACCATGCGCCGAGTGTTACTGCTGTCCTTGCTATTCGCCCTTGCGGTGGCCGCTTACCCACGCGCCGCGCGCCATTTTAAGCGTTATCAAACTACTGAAGCTGCGACCCAAACTGTAGCGACCATCATTCCCCGGCTGCACGATGGCGACCTGATTTTCCAGACGTCCCAATCCGCCCAGAGTAAAGCTATTCAACTGGCTACGCACTCGGCCTACAGCCATTGCGGCATCCTGTTTCAAAAAAACGGCGAGTGGCGCGTGTTCGAGGCCGTGCAGCCGGTGAGCGAAACGTCTCTGGCGGCCTGGGTGGCCCGGGGAAAAGACGGGCAGTTCGTGGTAAAGCGCCTGCGCGACGCCGTAACGGTGCTCACGCCGCCCGTACTGCGCAAGTTGCGGGCTGCCGGCGAGCAGTACCGGGGCCGCGACTACGACCTGTATTTCGGCTGGTCGGATGAGCGCATCTATTGTTCAGAACTCATCTGGAAGATGTACCAGCAGGCCACTGGCCGCGAAATCGGCCAGCTCCAGCGGCTCCGCGAGTTCGACCTCTCTCACCCGGCCGTGCAGGCCAAAATGCGCGAGCGGTACGGCAGGCAGCTGCCGCTGAATGAGCGGGCGATTTCGCCCGTCCGGATGCTGGAAAGCCCGGAGCTGGTAACGGTGCGGTAGCAAGCAGGTCGGGTGACTACTGGGGCCACCCAACCAAAACGGCTTACTTTCCCGCCGCCGCCACGTACGGAAACGGGAGCCGCATCCGAATCTCATGGTCCTGGCCACTGGTGTTGGTGAAGCGGGCGGCATGCATAACGCGCAGGGCTTCTTCGTCGCAGCCGGCCCCGAGGCCCTGCACCACGGCTACGTTCTGCGGCACCCCCTGGGGGTCGATGGTAAGTTGCACCGTAATCTTACCGCTGATGTTTTTCTGGCGTGGCTTCGGCCGGGTATTGCAGGCGGGCATAGATGGCTTCGTAGCCGCCAATGGGCTCCACCGGCGACTTGTCGGTGTGGGGCTGGGTGTAAAGTTCGGGCGGGTTGGGGTTATGGGTGGCGGTGGGCACCTGGTAGGCTATGTTGTAGTATTTGCTCAAGTAGTCTTCCAGCGGCTCCAAACCCACCGCCGCCCGCCGCCCGTTTACGTTGGGTTCGTCTTCGATGGGGTCGAGCGTGTACTTGCCCTTCACGGCCGGCCCTAATTGGGAGCCATAAATCTGTTTTTCTCCTTTCCGTGCCCTGATGCGGTCGGTGAAGATGGCTAGCTCCGATGGCCTGATATCACCTTTCTCAGCGGCAGCAGTAAGCAGCGGCAGATACTTTTCATCGGGATTGTGCTGTATAACGAAAAAGGCTACATCAGTTTGGTAACCACCCACCAGCCTTTTCCCAGGGTAGCCGTGAATAGCAATCAGGCTGTCGACTTGCCGGATAAGCTGGGGGTCAAGCTTACTCTGTTCGCGGTCAGCCGCTTGGGCCTGGGGCGAATCCACGCCGTACTGCCGCTCGGCCGCCGTGGCTATCCTGCGGTAGTGTTGGTCCTGGTAGTGGATTTTTTTAATCAGCGCCAGCAGCTGGGGGTCGAAAGTCGCCTCGTGCTGCTGCTGGCGGACGCGGGCCTGGTTGAGCAGGCGGGGCCAAGCGCTTTGGTTGTGCAACGGCGCGAAAATGGGGTTTTCTTCGATACTCCCGGCCTTGATATACCCGCTGGCTACGGCCTGCTTCAACTGTCGAAGCGCTAGTCGTGGCTCGTTGCGCCGGGCCGCTTCTTCCGCCGCCCGGTACAGCTCGTTGGTAGTTTTGGGGGAGTGCGGCGGAGTATTTTTCAGGCTTGTTGATGAAGCCAGGCCTTGCGCCGTAGCCGTAGGCGCGGCCGGCAGGGCCAGGGCCAAAAGCAGATAGAAAGCCTTCATAAACGAGTAATTACACAGCCGCTTGAACCAGCAAGTGGTCAACAAGATAGGGCGCTCCCATTTCACCCGCAACGACAAACTTTAAATGCCAAGCCCGCTGCCATGGCTCCGGCCAATTTTAGCTGAAAGATGGCATCTGCTGCTGACCTGCTTTTACCTACCTTTCTGATCTTCCACCTAGTATTTATCTTGTTTATGGATTCCGATTTCACCCTACTAGAACGCAACATTCTCAAGGCCAAAGGCCTGACTGACGACCAACTCACCAGCCTGGTCGGAATGGGCGTTAGCAGCCGCGCCAGTTTCGCCGAAGTGGGCACCGTGCTCACGCTGCTCGAACTGCTGCCCGAACTCGATCCGGCCGTGGCCACGCGGGTACTGGAGTGGGCCGTGCCAACGGCCGTAGCCACCGAAGCCCCAATACCGACTGCGGTGGTGACCCCGACCATCAACGTGGACTCTTCCGATGCCGTGTTTTGCGCCAGCTGCAACTACAAGCAGCCCAAAGACTACACCCCCGGCGACCTGTGCGTGAACTGCGGCCGGCAGGCCGAACCAATAGAGCAGTGCTTCTGGTGCGGGGCCAGCGGCCCCGGGCGCCGCTGCCGCAACTGCGGGGCCGTTTTCGTGCCGGTAGCCGAACTGCCCCTGGCCCTGCTGCTACGCCGCGACGGGTTGGCCAAGGATGATATTCCGCGCCGGCTGGCCGAAGCTACGGCCGAAGACAAAGACCAGATGTGGGGTCGCGTCCGCCGGGCCCGCATCTGATGTTAAGCAGCTGAAGCCCGGAATATAATGCGTGCTACTTGTGAGAATTGCAGTCAGGTACAGCCCCCCGACTGGAAACCCGGCGACCTGTGCGGCCGCTGTGGCCACGCTGTGCGCCGCGAAAAACGCTGCCATTGGTGCACCGAACTAACGCCCGAGGGCAATTACTGCCGCCAGTGTGGGGCCGGCCTAGTGCCCGACGAGCGGTACGGAGCCGCCCGCTGGCTCAAGCATCTGGGCTCTGACCAGTTTGTGATACCCGAGCGGCTGGCGGCCATGCCTGCCGAGCAGGCCGACCATTTCAACCGCCTCTACCAGCGCCACGCAATAATAATCGAGCGCCATATCGACGACCTCGTGCGGGCCGAAAGCCAACTCCGGCAGCGGGGCTGGGCCCAGGCACTCGAAGCGCACCTGCTACCCCTGCTGCCTCTGCCCGACGACCAGCTGCAGGCCCTGCAGCTACCGCCGCACCAAGGCACTACCGAGGCCGAAAAGCTACTTGAAACTCGCCTCAACTCGCCCTTCAGTAGAACCCGGACGCTGGCCGCGCTGGCCCGCCTGCGCATCTGGGCCCTGGAGCCAACTGCCTACGACGAGGCTTACCACCCTGATATTGAGCTGGCGCACGCGGCCCTGACGCTGGACGATGCAGCCCTGCGCCTGGAAGCAGCCCTGGTTATGAGCCATTGGCACTTTCTGGCCAACCTGCATTTTCGAGTTTATGATACTGAGCTCCGCTCCGCCCTTTACGCGATAAAGGATCAGCTGCCGCTCGAAGCGGCGGTAGGGCTCGCGTTGCTGGCCACGGCTTGGGGCCGGCAATCCGAACCCATTCCGGCCGAGGCGCTGACCACCGGCGACGACGACCTGGCCTTTGGAGTGGCCTTGGCAGCGGCCCTACCCGACCCGTTGCACGCGGCCTTGCGCAGCCCCCGCCGGCAGTTTGCCGCGGCCCTGGTGCTGCTGAAAACAGATCAGGAATTTGAACTGGGCCCTCTATTAGCAGAATTCGACGACCAACGGCTGGTCACGCTGTTCAGCCTTATGCTGCGCCGCGGGCTGCCGCACCTGCGACTCCGGCCCTTTCTGCAGCCGCTGCGGCGGCGCACCGACCTGTCGGAAGAGCTGCGGGGGGCGCTGCAAAATATGCGGGTGCTCAACTTGGAGCCCGGCGATGCCCGCGAATTACTACGCGAGACGGTAGCCGACCCCAGCACATACAGGTTTGGGCAGGACTGCTCCTACATCAACTCTATCCTTGGCTGGCCTGCACTGCCGCCCGGCGATGTTCGGGAGCTGGCCCAGGACCTGATTGAGCGTGACCTGTTCCTGTTTGATAAGCTGCCGGCACTCCGGGCCTTGCTGGAGCAACAGGCCCTGCCTATGCAGCTGCTTTTCGATAACCTGCGCACCGCCCCCGAAGGAGCCTGTCCTGGTCTGCTAAACATGGTTACGTACTGGCTCGCGGCGGCGCCCCACGCCGAGCGGTTACGGCTGCATCAGTTTCTGCGCGACATTGTGCAGGTGGGCGATGCTCCCCCTAAAATTCAGAAGGAGGTTTTCAACAAACTGACCAGCTGGTACTATGGCACTCCCAACGACCCGGGCTCGCGCCTGGGATTTACCAAGCGCGGAGCCACCGCGTATTTTGGATCGGCAGAGGCATTTGTGGAGTATCTGGTAACGGGGTTTGAGAAGCAGGAAGCGCTGGCGGCGCGTTGGGAGGAATACAACCTCTTTGAGATGAATAAGCACTCGCACGAGGTGCGGCGGCACTTGGAAGACATGTTGAAAACTGTGGGCCGGGGCGAAGACGACCCGGTGGGGCGGACCGCTCTGCTGGCTTTGCTCGCGCCCCTGCCCGCCTCTCTCATCAGCCGGCTGCGAAGCGTACTGGTGCAGATAGCCCAAGACGACCAAGCTACCGAACTAGGCCGACAGTGGGCCGTGGTGCTGCTGGGCCACCTGAGCCAGCACGCTCCCTGGCGCAAAGCCGCCCGCGCCGACCTTACCACACTGCTCGCCAATACCAACGGCTACAGCAGTTCGGTGGCCTACATGCTCGAATTGGCTCTGGCTGACAAGTCGTCGTAAACTAAAACGGGCAAGTGGCTTCCCTGAAATTTCGGGGAAGCCACTTGCCCGTTTTAGTTTAAGGCAAATTCCATTGAGTGGCCCAAATAGTGTCGGGAGCTCACTAACGTGCAGGGTTTACTACGCCGTCTTCGGCTCGCGCAGGTAACCCACCATCAGGGCCGCCGTCTTCTCGGCCGATTTCTGCTGGCCCAGCTTTTCCCAGATTTCGTCGTAGCCGGCCTTTGTTTAGCAGTAGTAGCCAGACGGTAAATTCAGGAAACGAATACCTGGCAGGCAGAATGGTATCGTCAGGTGGGAGAAGACGTTAGCTTGACATTGCGTTCGTTTGCTACCACCAGGAAACCGTAACCGAAAACGAAGAGGTTCAGGCCAATTTGTAGGCTTAGAATATCGGCGACCATCATTACAGTGGCTTGGGTCAGAATGAAAAAGCAAACGTAGGGATTACGCCGTAGCACAGCCTGCGTGAGGGGCCAGCAGAGAATAGCAAGCAAAATACTCAGCCCTACCAGGCCCCCACCCAACATCGCACTGAGGTACTCGTTGTGCACGTACACTAAGTTTTCAGGTCGTAAACCAAAATCCCGCCAGCTATACTGTCTCTTCATAGCCGCAGCAGCATCGGCGGGCCCCACCCCTAGCAGCCAATGCTGTTGAATAATATTTTTGGCCGTTTTTACGGCCACCAGCCGGCGTGACAGGGAGTAAGTATTGATATCTTTCTCGTATTGATACTGCTCGATGTCATAGTGCGTAGAAGCTACTCGGTCACGTACTGAATCCAAGGTATAATATGCGCCCAAAGGTGCCATACCCAACAGCAGCACCAGCCCGATTCCTAGTACTACGCTTCCTCGCAGCAGCAGCCACACGGTGTAGGCCACCAGCCCAGTGTAAAACACCAGCAGCCCGGTACGGTAGGCGAGAATATGCAATGTAAGAGCCGCCACAATACTAGCCAGCAGCATCAGGGCCTTCATCCAGACCCGGGCCAGAGGGTGACGCACCAGCAGTAGCCCCCAGAAGAAACTCTGCGACAGCATCAGCCCAAAATGAACATGAAAAATGCGCGTGATGGCCTGCATGTTCTGGCCAATGCTGATGGCGGCATTAGCACCGGCTGGGTCGGCAAAGTACTGGGCCAGCGTGGCCAGGGCTACCAGTGCCGTGCCGCCAACGAAGGCCAGGCCTACGCTCAGGCGTTGCGCTGCCGACAGAGGCGTAGCCACGGCGAAGGCCAGCGGCACGCCCAGCCACGTCAGGCTCCGAAATAGCTCGTGACGCCACACGGCCCATTCGCTGGTGTAAACGCCGCTTACCAGTAAGAACCCAACTAAAGCCGCGGCCCGCATAGCGGCCGCATTGCGCAGGTAGTTTTTAATATCGTGGCGCAGGTTCGGGTTAGCCAGCACCGCCAGCACTCCTACTAGGGGGCTGAGTGCCACCAAGGCCCTAGCAGACAGCAGCCCTACGACTCCCGCAAGTGAGGCCAGCCACAATAAATGCTGCGACAAACGGCCGGAATGATAGTACTGCGCCGATAGAAGCAAAGGAACGTAGGTTAGGGCGTTTGCAAATGGCTACGAGCGTAAGCAGCAGGTGTGGCATTGCCTGTAATACCAATGCTGAATGGCGGCAATTGGCCCCGGGGTTTCCGAGAATGAGGCCGGAAAACTTCCTATCTTAGGTTTTAGCCGTTGCCAAGTCGAGGTTTCCTCTCAGCCCAGCTACCACTTCAGGGGCCTCCGCGCATTTTTCATACTCCACTATTAGGTGCCCACCCGTGAGCACGGTTAGGCTTTGGTTGAGTTGCGCCAGTTCGGCGTACGCCGCGGCCCGCTTGGGCGTAGAAGGCTTCCGCCGTAATCCCCGCCGACGAGCCAGCCAGCCGGCCAGCCGCATCCAGGGATAATAAAAAGGCAGTAGCAGCAGCGACGTGTAATTCACCCGGGTCGGGTGAACTTCGACGATGTGCAGGCCGGAGAGTGCAGCCAGCACCCGTTGCTTGGTTACGTTGGCGAAAAAGATGTGCCCCAAATACACATCGTCGATCGTCTGGGCCTGCTCCGAGGCCCAGACCGAATCTACCTCGTTAGGAGCCATCAGCCGGTAGGCCTCACTTTCTAACAGCAAGTAGCTTAAGCGGGTACGCAGGTTGGAGTAGTTTGGCGTGGTGATAATGGCCCGTCCGCCAGGCCGCAGCACCCGGTTCATTTCCTGAAACAAATGCAATTGGTTCGGCATGTGCTCGATACCTTCCTGGCAGATGACTACATCGAAGCTGGCCGCCGCAAAGGGCAAAGTGCCATTTAGGTTTGCCTTCACACAGGAAATATTAGGATAGCGAAAGAACTCCGGGTATAGGTCCGAAGCCGTTACCTCGGCTCCTAATTCCAGCAGCAGGTGCGAGGTATCACCGTTGCCAGCGGGCACATCCAGAATAGCTTTCCCAACCCACTCCGACTTTCGACGGCGCAACATAGCGGGCAGCAGATCTTTTATGTTCTTACTACCGGAAAAAAAAGGAGCCGAAAAGCGAATCATCTAGGAAAGAATTAAGCGGTATAATACAACATAGCTGAGATGGTACTTGAAATTTCCCGGCCAAGGCGCGTTGGGTTAGTAGAAGTAAGGACAATGCCTCTTCAAGTCCCTGGTACGTACGGGCCGTAGGCTATACAGGCAACGCTAGCCTTGCAGGTAGCCCACCATCAGGGCCGCGGCCTTCTCGGCCGATTTCTGCTGGCCCAGCTTTTCCCATAGCTCCTCGTAGCCGGCCTTTTGCCGGGCAATGAACTCCTCGTCGGCGGTGATTTTCTTCAGCTCCACCACCAGGTTGCGGGAGTTGAAGTCGCTCTGAATAAGCTCCTTCACGACTTCCTTGCCCGCAATCAGGTTTACCAGCGAAATGTAGGGCACCTTGATAACGGCCTTGCCAATGGCGTACGATACAGCGCTGGTGCGGTAGCACACCACCTGCGGCACCCGGAACAGGGCCGTTTCGAGGGTGGCCGTGCCGCTGGTAACCAGGGCGGCCGTGGCGTGGGCCAGCAGGTCATAGGTCTGGTCGAAAAGGATACGCACGTTGTTGCGCTCGAAGTGGGCGTAGTAACCGCGGTCGAGGTTATCGACGCCGGCCACAATGAACTGGTAGTCGAGGAAGGGCGGCAGGATGGCCAGCATCTCGTAGAGCATTTCCTCGATTTCCTGCTTGCGCGAGCCGGGCAGCACCGCAATAATAGGGCGCTCGGGGTCGAGTTGGTTGCGCAGGTAGAAATCGGCCGATTTCTGGTGCTCGCCCACGCTGTCGGCAATGGGGTTGCCGATGTAGTCGACTTTGTAATCGAATCCCTGGTAGAATTCCTTTTCGAAAGGCAGAATGACGAACATGCGGTCGACCACCTTTTTTACCTGGTGGACCCGGCCCTGGTTCCAGGCCCAGATTTTAGGCGAGATGTAATAGAACACCTTCAGGCCGGCGGCTTTGGCAAACTTGGCCACCCGCATGTTGAAGCCGGCGTAATCGACCAGAATCACTACGTCGGGCTGCCAGGCCAGCAGGTCGCGCTGGGCCTGCTTGAGGTAGCCGCGGAACTTGAGCACGCTGGTAGCAGTCTCCCAGAAGCCCATGACGGCCATTTCTTGATAGTGGCGCACCATTTCGCCGCCCTCGGCCTGCATCAGGTCGCCGCCCCAGAAGCGAAACTCGGCCTCCGGGTCCTGCCGGCGCAACTCCTGCATCAGGCTGGAAGCATGAAAATCCCCGGACCGCTCGCCCGCTATCAGGTAGTACTTCATTCTTTGGAATTATGAATTATGAATTATGAATTATGAATTGGACCAGGCAGGTTGCGCCGTTCCATCCATTATTCAGCTTCATAATTCGTTTTCGTTTCTTCAGCTTTCAGAAAAGTGCATTCATAATTCATAATTCATAATTCATAATTCATAATTCATAATTCATAATTCATAATTCATAATTCATAATTCATAATTCATAATTCATAATTATTCCTCCCCAAAGTATTCTACGAAGTTGCGGGGCGTTTCGTAGAGCTTGAGCGAGTGCAGGCGGCCCGGGGAAATGGCTTCGATTTCGGGGGCCAGTATTTTCCAGAAAGCCACCACCAGATTCTCGGTGCTGGCCAGCTGGCCGGCCATAAAGGGCACGTCGAGGTTCAGGTTTTTGTGGTCGACCTGGTCGATAACGTGGGTGCGGATGAGGGTGCTGAGCTGCTTGAGGTCGATGACGAAGCCGGTATCCGGGTCGGGGCGGCCCTTCACCGTCACGATGAGGTCGTAGTTGTGGCCGTGCCAGTTGACGTTGGCGCAGGGGCCGAACACTTCCGCGTTACGCTCGTCGCTCCACTTGGGATTATGGAGCTTGTGGGCGGCGTTGAAGTGTTCCTGGCGGCTGATGTAAATCATTTGTAGGTTTTAGGTACTTAGGGCTTAGGGCCCTAGATGATGTTCTAAATAAGAATGTGGGGCCTGAGCAGATGGATTTTGGAGCGGAAATACACCGTCAAACCGTCTCTAAGTCCCTACATCCCTAAGCCCCTAAGTTCCTTGTTTGCGCAGCAAATATACGAAGAACGGTACGCCGAACAGGGCCGTGACCAGGCCCACGGGCAGGCCGGCCGGCGGGTAGAGCACCCGGGCCAGCAGGTCGCAGAGCACCAGGAAATTGCCGCCCAGCAGCGCGCAGAACAGCATATTGCCCCCTCCTACCGTGCCCAGCAGCCAGCGCGTAATGTGCGGCACCACCAGCCCCACAAACCCAATGGGCCCGCACAGCGCTACCACGGCCCCGGTCAGGCCCGAGGCAATAAGCAGCAGCAGCCAGCGCGTTTGGGCCACCGGCAGGCCCAGGGCCGTGGCCCGCTCCTCGCCCAGCAGCAGCAGATTCAGGCGGGGGCGCAGCAGCGCCAGTGCCCCCAGGCCCAGCACTACGGCCGCGGCCGGGTAAGGCAGCGTAGCCCAACTGGCCCGCTCGAATCCGCCCAGCGACCAGAACGTGATGGTGCGCAGCTTTTCTTCGGTGGCGGCCAGAAACGTGAGCAGCCCGCCCACGGCCGTCACCAACGAACCCATGGCCACGCCGGCCAGCAGCAGCAGCGTGGGCACCACCCGGCCCCGGCGGCTGCCAATCACCACCACCACCAGCGTAACGCCCAGCGCCCCGAGCAGGGCCGCCAGCGGAGGCGCGTACAGGCCGAATAGGGTGAGGCCCGGCAGAAACAGGAAGGTAAGGCTGGCGCCCAGCGCCCCGCCCGAGGCCGTGCCGAGCAGGTAAGGGTCGGCCAGTGGGTTGTTTACCATGGCCTGCATTACGTAGCCGCTCAGGGCCAGCCCCGCGCCGGCCAGCAGCGCCAGCAGCAGCCGCGGCAGCCGCAGCTCCAGCAGCACCAGCTGGGCCGGGTCGCGGGCGTCGTAGTGCAGTAGCGCCCGACCAATCAGGGCGTAGTCGGTTTCGTAGCTGCCCACCCGCAGACCCACAGCCAGCAGGCCCACGGTCAGCAGCAGGCTGGCCAGAATGTAGGGCAGCGCGGGGCGGCTCATGGTGCGGGCGGCGCCCAGATGAGCCGCCGCAGGTCCCGAACTCCCTCCACTACACGCGGGCCGGGGCGGGCCATCAGGTCGCCGGCGGGGTCGTAAATGCGGCGGGTCTGGTAGGCTTTGATGCGTTTGAGTTCGGGGTAAAGGCGAAAAAAGGTGCTATCGAGCTTGCCGAACGAGCCGCCGAGCAGCACCTTGGGGTTGAGCTTGAGGATGTATTCGCGGGTGAGAGCCGGGTAAGGCTGGGCGAACTGCTCCGTTACCGCGTTCTGCCCGCCGGCCAGCCGGATTTTATCCGTGAACAGCGTGTTCTGGCCGTACACGTAAATCGGGTCGGTCCAGGTGATGGCCAGCACCGTGGGGGCCGGCGACGGTTTGGGCAGCGCCTCCAGCGTCCGCAGCTCGCCCCGCAGCGAATCGACCAGCTGCCGGGCCTGAGGCACGCGGCCCAGAATGCGGCCCAGGTCGGTGAGGCCCCGGAAAATATCCTCCACCTTCTCGTACTGCTGATAATAGACCGGAATACCCAGCTCCTGCAGCCGTTGGGCATCGGCCTCGGAGGTGATGCCGGTGGTTGTGAACACGATATCGGGCCGGAGGGCTACGAGGCGCTCCAGATCGAGTGGGTAGCTGTTGACGACGGGTTTGCGCAGCGCGGCCGCCGGGTAGTCGCAGACCTGGGTGCGGGCCACGATGGTCGCCGTATCGGCCACGGCGAAGAGCATTTCCGTCATGGAAGCCGCCAGGGCCATGATGCGGCGCGGGTTGGCCGGCACAGTCAGGGAACGGCCCAGATCGTCGTGCAGCTGCTGGGTGGCAGCTGCCGCCGTGGGCGGAGCGGTGGTTTCGGACGTATCGGGGCGGCAGGTGGCCAGCAGCAGGGGCAGCAGGCTGAGGCCGGCGAAGCGGCAGACGAAATGGCGGAGCATGGGCGCAAAGGTAACCGCTGCGCAGGATGCCCGTTCTCTACCTGCTATCTTCCGCCGGCCCCCGCCATTTGCCGGCCATTCGCGGTCTGCTGGTTACTTTTGGACCTAAACACTCTACCTTATGATCGTCGTTACCGGAGCGGCCGGCTTTATTGCCAGTGCCCTCGTCGCCCGCCTCAATGCCGCCAATTTCAACGAAATCGTGGTGGTCGATAACTTCACCAACGAGCGGAAGCTGCTCAACCTCTCGGGCAAGCACCTGACCGAGTACGTTGACCGCGAAGAGTTTTTTCCCTGGCTCGATGCCCACCACGCCGACGTGGAGTTTATTTTCCACCTCGGCGCCCGCACCGACACCACCGAAACCAACCGCGACCTGCTCAACATCCTCAACCTGGAGTACTCCAAGCAGATGTGGCTGGCCTGCTGCCGCTACCAGCTGCCATTGGTGTACGCCTCGTCGGCCGCCACCTACGGCTCGGGTACGCTGGGCTACTCCGACGACGACGTGCTGCTGCCGCTGCTGCGCCCGCTCAACCCCTACGGCGAGTCGAAGAACGACTTTGACAACTGGGCCGTGCAGCAGCCGGAGAAGCCGTTTTTCTGGGCCGGACTGAAGTTTTTCAACGTGTACGGCCCCAACGAGTACCATAAGGGCCGCATGGCTTCCGTGATTCTGCACGCCTTCCGCCAGATTCAGGAAACGGGCTCGATGACGCTGTTCCGCTCGCACAACCCCGACTTTGCCGACGGTGAGCAGCAGCGCGACTTCGTGTACGTGAAGGATGTGGTGGACGTGTGCATGTTTCTGATGCAGACCCGCCGCGCCTCGGGCATCTACAACCTGGGCACCGGCGAGGCCCGCACCTTCCTCGACCTCACGCTGAGCACCTTCGCCGCCCTCGACCGCACCGCCGATATCCACTTCCGCGACACGCCCGAAGACATCCGCGACACCTACCAGTATTTCACGCAGGCCGATATGAGCAAGCTGCGCGGCATCGGCTACGAGCGGCCCTTTACCCGCCTCGAAGACGGCATCAACGACTACGTGCGCAACTACCTGGTGCCCGGCACCTACTATTAAGCACAAGCCGGCCGCTGGTGGCCGGCTTGTGAATCACCACCGTTTCTGGCGCTTATCAATGGCCGCCAGACTTTTTCTACCAAACATTCCGGCGAGAGTACTATCTTAAAAGCTCCTAAACAATCGGGCCATGCAGCGCAGGAGCATTACAATCATTGGGGGCGGATTTTCGGGCTCCATGCTGGCCGTACAACTGGCCCAGCTGCCGGGGCAACCCTTTCACTGCGACGTGCATTTGGTGGAGCCCCGGCCCGCGCCGGGCCCGGGCCTGGCCTATACTGCCCGGCGGTCGGAGTACCTGCTGAATGTGCCCGCCAAGGCCCTGAGTGCCTTCCCCGAGCAGCCCGACCACTTCGAGAACTGGCTGCGCATTACCGGAGCTGAGCAGGATTGCCAGGATGGTTTCTGCACCCGCCAGAGCTACGGCCGCTACCTGCAGCAGCTGGTGGGCCAGGTGCTGGAGTGGCCCGCCATGAATGGCATGACCTGCCAGTGGCACAATTCGTCGGCCCTGAGCGTGGAGCCCGACCCCAGCGGGCCGGGTGCCGTCGTGCGGCTGCGCAACGGCCAGCTTCTCCGCTCCGATCTGGTGGTGCTGGCACTGGGCAATTTCCCGCCCGCCGTGCCCACGCCCCTGCCCCACGACTACGTCAGCCACCCCGGCTACCATGGCAGCCCCTGGGCCGCCGGGGCGCTATCGAGCATCAAGCCCACCGATGATGTGCTGCTGCTCGGCTCGGGCCTGACGGCCGTGGATGTGCTGCTGGGCCTGCGGGCCGATGGCCACCAGGGCCGCCTGACGGTGGTTTCGCAGCACGGCCGCTGGCCCACTGCCGCTGTGCCCGGCGCGCGCGCCTACCCCAGTTTCTGGGCCCCCGAGCTGGCCGGCCTGGCCAGCGTGGGTGCGGTGCTGCGCGTCGTGCGCCGGCACGTGGCGGCTGCCCGGGCGCAGGGCCTGCCCTGGCAGCCCGTGCTCGACTCGCTCCGCCCCGATCTGCCGCGCATCTGGGCCGGCTGGCCGCTGGCCGAGCAGTCGCGGTTTTTGCGGCATCTGGCCGGCATCTGGTCGGTGCTGCGCCACCGCAGCCCCCCCGGCAACGCCGCAATTATTCAGCAGCTGCTGGCTTCGGGGCGGGTGCAGCAGCTGCGAGGCCGGGCGCGCGAAATTGTGCCGGCCGACGAGGATTTGCTGGTAACGGTAAGCCGCGCCGGCTACCCCGATCAGCCGATTACAGCCCGGCACGTCATCACCTGCACCGGCCCGCTGCTTAACTACAGCCGCATTCAGGAGCCGCTGGTAGTGCAGCTGCGCGAAGCCGGCCAGCTGGTGCCCGATCCGCTGGGTTTGGGCATGCTGACTGATGCCGACGGCGCCCTGCTCGACGCAGATGGTCAGCCCTCCGAAATACTATTCACCCTGGGCCCCAGCCGCCGCCCCGCCTACTTCGAGTCGACGGCCGTGCCCGAGCTACGCGCCCAGGCCGTAACGCTGGCGCGGCTGCTGGGCCAGCGGCTGCGGCAGCTGGAGCACGCCAGGGTGTAGCGTCCCATTAATCTTCATCCGCAAAAAGCCCCGCCTCCTAACCGATAGGGAGCGGGGCTTTTCATGGCTGAAACCCGTGAATTACTGCATCCGGGCAGCTACCTCAGGCCGCCAGCTCGCTGGGCGGGTAGAGGGGCAGCACGCGGGTATCGGTGCCGGGCTCGGGGAAGGGCAGCGTGGGCAGCTCGGGATACTGCTGGGCCGCAACCGGGGTGCTACGGCGCAGGGCCCGCATGAGCAGGTACTTGTATTTCTCGGCATCAGCCAGGGCAGCTTCTACGGCCTGCAGCGCATCGGTGTAGGCCACTACCGGCACCGATTCGGCAGCTTCACCGGTTGGGTAGGTCAGCTCAAAAACCGGGCAGGCGAGGTATTCGGCGGGCATCTTCATAGGGCAGAAAACTTCGTGGTTAGCGGATGTAAAGCTAACTAAATTAGCAGCTATTTAATTCCTTCCATAGACGTTATTTCCGGCCGTAAAGATACATTCAGCCGCTACTTAGCGGCCTTTATTTTTAGCACGATTTTGCCGAACTGCACGCCCTCGTCCATGCGGCGCAGGGCCTGCTCGCCCTCGGCCAGCGCGAAGGTTTCGTCAACCACCGGCACCAGCTGGTGCTGCTCCACCAGGTCGACCATATCGGCGAAATCCTGCTCGGTGCCCATGGTGGAGCCCAGCAGCGAAAGTTGCTTCCAGAACACCTTGCGGGCGGCCAGCTCGGGCACGTCGCCCTGGGTGGCGCCGTAGAACACGATGCGGCCGCCGGGGGCCGCGGCGTCAATCAGGTCGTTGAAGCCGGGGCCGGCCGCGCTGTCGATGATAAGGTCGAAGCCACCGCCGGCCTGCTTGGTAAGCGTAGCGGGCCACTTTTCGGTTTTGTAGCTGATGCCGCCCTTGGCGCCCAGCTTCACGGCCCGGGCAATTTTTTCTTCCGAGCCCGACGTTACCCAGGCTTCGGCACCGGCGGCTACCACCATCTGCAGGGCCAGCAGCGCCACGCCACCGCCCACGCCACTGATAAGCACCCGCTCGCCGGCCTGCACCTGCCCCCGCGTGAAGGCGGCCCGGTAGGCCGTGAGGCCTCCCAATGGCAGGGTGGCGGCCTGCTCGAAGCTCAGGTGCGCCGGTTTGGCCCGTACGGCCGCGGCCGGCACGGCCACGTACTCGGCAAACGTCCCATCGTCGGGAAGCCCCAGAATCCGGAAGTCGCGGCCCTGGGCGCGGGAGTCGGAACCCCAGCCCTGGCCCGCGTTGATGAGCACGGCCTGGTGCAGCAGGCTTGCGGGCGCGCCCTCGCCCAGGGCCGTTACTGTGCCGGCGCCATCAGAACCGAGGATGATGGGGAATTTGAGGCCGGCATACTGGCCCTTCTGAATCCAGACGTCGCGGTGGTTGAGGGCAGCGGCGTGCAGCTGCACCAGCACCTGCCCGGCACCGGGCGTGGGCGTAGGCACATTTTGCAGGGTTACGGGCTGGTTGATACCAGAAAGAACGAGAGCTTGCATGAGGTGAGATGGTGAGATGGTGAGATGGTGAGTAGTGAGTAGTGAGTAGTGAGTAGTGAGTAGTGAGTAAAAATACGGGCGTCATGCTGAGCGCACCGGAGCGGAGTCGAAGTATCTCTACTGCTGGCTGATCAACTTAGCCGCAATGTCAGCACGCGAGATGCTTTGCGGGGCTCAGCATGGCGTTCTTTTCTACGGATCAGCTACAGAAACCGGCTTTGCAGCGCCGGGGTGGGCAGCCAGCAGCTTTCCTGGCGGCCAAACCAGCGGTAGCGGTGGCGAGCGATGAGGCGGTACACGGCGTCGCGCAGGGGGCGCGGAAACCAACGGCCGGCCCGGGCCAATGCGGTCCAGCGCCCGCCCAGCCGGGCCAGAATCTCCAGCGCCGCCGCCGAATGGGTGTAGGCCCGGCCGTCGGCCAGCAGTACCACCGAGTCGGGCTCGGGAGGCGCGGGCAGCCGGTGGGCCCGCAGCAACTCCTGCCCCGCCGCCGACTGCAACGCGGCAAACCGGAACTGCCCGGCCGCATCGTGCCGGATAACAAACTGCACAAAGCCGTTGCACAGGTTACAAACGCCATCAAAGAGAATCACCATATTCTGAGCTTTCAGCTGCTATAGTCGTTGCAGATTGGTTGGCGAAAATCAGGGCTTTTGTAGAGACACAACATTTTGCGTCTCGTTGTTGAACGATATGCCTTGACGGTTCCAGCGTAGCCGTTCAACGAGGAGACACAGAATATTGTGTCTCTACCCCGTTCCCGCTAACCACCTTGTAATGAGTATAGCTGTTAGCTGAATGAACGGAAGCTGTCAGCTAATAGCTATGTGTTCTCGGTTAACAACAAATCCTGGAACCAGAAGGCGGCTTCTGGGGCCCCGCTGCCGGCCGGGGCCGGGTAGGTGCGGCGCACCTGCTCGCCGCGCTGCACTGCAAGGGGGCTGCTGAAGTAGGGTGCGTCGTACACGAAGGAGTGGTATTCGCCGTTTTCGCCGCACGAGTCGACGCCGGGCGGCAGGTCGCGCAGAAACTCCTGGTTCAGCTCGCGGCCGCAGAAGCTGCGGTCGAGGTGCCGCTCGTTGATGCACACCACCACGGCCCGGAAGCCCAGCGCCAGGTACTCGGCCAGCACCTCGGCGTTGGGCCGCTGCCAGAGCGGAAAAACGGCTTCCAGGCCCAGCGCGGCCAGCTGCTGCTCGCGGTAGCGGCGCAAATCTTCCAGATGAATGTCGCCGAATACCGACCGCGCGACGCCCCGCGCCAGCAGCGGGGCCAGCGTGGCGCGCATCAGCTGCTCGTAGGCGGCCATGTCGGGGGTTTCGGGCAGCAGCAGCTGCGTCAGGGGCAGGCCGATGCGCCGGGCCTGGGCTTCGAGCAGCGCCGTGCGCACCCCGTGCATGGAAACGCGGCCGTGGTGGGCGTTTACACTCGTGAGCAGATCGGTTATATGCAGGGTGGGGTCGCGCAGGGCGTGGTAGAGCGCCAGGGCCGAATCTTTGCCCCCGCTCCAGTTCATCAGCGTCGGAATTGCCATCGGGCGAAGGTACGGCCCAATGCAACCCCGGGCCCATGCGGCACGTTTGCCGGGGGTAGCCGCTTCTTACTTTCTTCCCCTGACCTTACGTCCTATGAACCGCCTGTTTTCTTTCTGCCTGCTTGCCACCCTGGGCCTCGGCCTCACTACCGCCTGCGACTACGATAACGGCCCCGGCAAGGAGCCCCAGTTCAGCCAGGATTTCACCAACGGCCCCGAAGCCACCGCCGCCGATACCGACCTCGACAGCGTGAGCCAGAGCCAGAATGCCTACACGCCCATCGGCAAAGGCTCGGCCGCCGACCAGAAAACGTCTACGAACTCGGCTGTAGAGGCCGCTGCCGGCACCTCGCCTACCGGTTCGATGCCCCAGACCAACGACGAAGCCAAGTCCACGACCCGCGAAAACTAACCGCGGCCCGGCCGCACCCGCTTACCGGATTTTTCCGGCTCTACCGCCCTACCTATCCGCTCTCCTTTCCGCCACTAGTAACTTAAATGCCCCACCGGACTATCCGGCGGGGCATTTGAGTTGAAGAACAGTAGCGGTAGGCGGCCGCTTATAAATCCCAGGCGCGGGGTTGGGGCTTGCCGACGTCGGTGCCCTTGGTCAGGGCCAGGCCCATGCCCACTGTCAGGGCATCCTCGAAGCCGCCGGTTACTGCGCTCGGCAGGCCCGATTCCTGGGTTGCCTGCTTGCGCAGGAAGAAGCTTAGGTAAGTACCCGCAATAGCGGCCAAACCGCCTAAAACGGCCCCGTTGAGGGTTTTATCGTGGTTGATACGGAAAATGGTGGCGCCCACCAGGCCCCCCGATACCATCCGACCCAGCAGCACCGGGGCCGCAATGCGGTCGGGAGTGGCGGGCAGTTTGTCGCCCACCATTTCGCCGGCGGCCAGCAGCTTGAGGCCCTGGGCCACCCAGTTTTTTTGCAGGTAGCGCAGCGGCGAGCCGGCCAGGGCTTTGGGGTGATAGGTAAGCAGGTTGCTGCTCAGCAGCGCCGGGGCCGTCATGCTGCGGAAACCCGCCAGCGTGCCCAGCCCGATGGTTTGCCATTGGTATTTGGTCATGATATAAAGAAGCTAGAAGTTAGGAGCTAGTAGATAGAAGCAAACGTCTGCCGCTCTACTTCGCCGAAAAACCTTTCTACGCAAAACCGGCCGTAACAACGAAGCATTTCAACGAAACAGCTCTTGGGGCCGGCCCAGCACGGCCGACGGCCGCTTCTATCTTCTAACTGCTAGCTGAATTGACAAGGTAAATTGGTATGCGGAACGTCATTCAGAGCGCAGCGAAGAATCTCGCCTGAATTCGTCCAACGGCTGTTCGAGCGAGATTCTTCGCTGCGCTCTGAATGACGTTCTGTACACCAAATTAGCCTGTCAGTTCATCTAGCTTCTCAAAACCTCATTTCTCATTCGCCGCCCAGGTGTCCATTTTGCGCTCCAGCACGGCCAGCGGCATCACCCCGTCGCGCAGCAGCTCATCATGGAAGTCGCTCAGACTGAAATGGGCGCGGTTCTGGCCGGCGTACTCTTCGCGCAGGCGGTGGGCATTGCCGCCCAGCTGCTGCTCGTACTTCTGGCGCAGCTCCCGGATTTTAAGCGCCCCGATTTTGTAGCTCAGCGCCTGCCCCGGGATAGCCATGTAGCGCTCAATTTCGGCCGTGGCCCCGTCTTCGCTGATGGCTTCGTTGGCCATCATGTACCTGATGGCCTGCTCGCGGGTCAGGTTCTTGGTGTGCATGCCCACGTCTACCACCAGGCGCACGGCGCGGTGCATCTCGTCGCCCAGCGAGCCCATGTACTGGTAAGGGTCGGTGTAGAGGCCCAGCTCCTTGCCCAGGCTTTCGGCGTACAGCGCCCAGCCTTCGCCCATGGCCCCGTACCAGGCAAAGCGCCGGAACCTGGGCAGTTCGGTGTTTTCCTGCTGCAAGGAAATCTGGTAGTGGTGGCCCGGAATGGCCTCGTGCAGAAACAGCGACTCCATGCCCGAGGTGATGTTGAACTTGGTGGCGTCGAGAATCGGGAGGTAGAACACACCGGGCCGCGAGCCGTCGGGGGAGCCCTGGTTGTACTCGGCCGAGGCGGAGGCGGCGCGAAAATCCTCGGTCTGCCGGATTTCGAACGGCGTTTTGGGCACCCGGCCGAACATGGTTTTCAGGTTGGGCTCCATTTTGGCCTGAATGGCCCGAAACCCATCGAGCACCTCCTCAGGCGTTTTGTAGGGCATTAGCTTAGGGTCGGTTTTGAGGCTCGCGAAGAAGGCCTTCAGGTCGCCCTTGAACCCTACCTGCTGCTTCACCTTTTCCATTTCCCCCCGAATGCGGGCCACTTCTGCCAGGCCGGTCTGGTAGATTTCTTCCGGGGTTTTGTCGGTGGTCGTCCACGTCTTTACCAGGTAGCGGTACATTTCCGGGCCGCCCGGAATGGCCGAAATACCGGTGCTGGCGCGGGCTTTGGGCAAGTATTCGGTTTCGAGGAAGTCGCCCAGCTTCTTGTAGGCCGGCACCAGCTCCGTGAGAATGGCCGTCTGGTAAGCGGCCGTGAGGCGCTGCTTGTCGGCGGCGGGCAGGTTAGCGGGCAGTTTTTTGATGGGGCCGTAGAACAGGCTCTGGGTGGGGTCCTTGGTTTCCATGGCCCGCATCTGCGGAATCATTTTCAGCACCAGCGCCCGGGGCAGCACCACGCCGGCGGCCATGCCCTGCCGGAAGTTGGCAATGGCCGTATCGGTCCAGGCCGTAAAACCGTGCACCCGGCCCAGCCAGTTGTCGTAGTCCTGCGCCGTTTTAAAGGGCTGCACACCCTCGCCCGAGCCGTACTGGCCCATGCTCAGCGGCAGGCCCCAGAACTGCTGGAACGGCATCATCCAGGTATTGAGCTTGAGGCCTTCGAGCTTGTTTTGCAGGTCGTACTCCAGCATATCGTAGCTGGTTTTGTCGTTCACCGACAGCTTTTCGCGCTTGAACTGGTGCAGGCCGTCGAGGTATTTCTGGTAGAAGGCGCGCAGCTGCTCCCGGAAGGCCCGGGTACCGTCGTTGGGCAGCTGGTCGTTGAAACGGTTGTCGCCCTGGGTGGTAGCTTCCAACGGAAACAGCCGGGAATTTTCCTCCCAGTAGTAGTCAAACAGCTTGTTGATATCCTTTACGTTTTTCAGGTTGGGCGCGGTGTAAGCGGCCGATTCGTCGGCGGCTTTTTGCTGCTGGTCGCAGCCGCTCAGCAGCGCGGCGGCCAGCAGTGCGGGGAGGATAAGGTTCTTCATCGGATCACGGATTAGCACGGATTTCAGCGGATTGCACGGATTTCGTAGGCGCCCCTTCGGAGGCTCGGTGGGCGGGGTAGTGCTACCCTGAATCACCCACTAGACAAGCCTTTTTTGCTGCGGAAAGGTAAGCACGTTTTGAAGCAGAACTATAGGGCTAAGTCAACCTTTGCCGGCCGCCTGAGTTATAAAGCCTCACTCAACCAACCGCAACTCTTATGGAAGACTTAACCGGCAAAACGGCCCTGGTAACGGGCGCGGGCAAAGGCATCGGGCGCGCCATTGCGCTGGCCTTGGCCGCCCAGGGCGTGCGCGTGGCCCTGCTGGCCCGCACCGAAACCGACCTGCAAACCGTGGCCCACGAAATTGAAACCGCCGGCGGCCCGCCCGCCGTGGTGGTAACGGCCGATGTGGCCGACCGCGCCGCCGTGGACGCCGCCGTGGCCCAGGCCCTGGAGCAGCTGGGCAGCATCGATATCCTCATCAACAACGCCGGCATCGGCACTTTCGGCAAGTTCATGGACATGGAGCCCGCCGACTGGGAGCACATCATTCAGGTGAACCTGCTGGGCACTTACTACGTGACCCGCGCCGTGCTGCCCCAGATGCAGCAGCGCCAGACCGGCGACATTATCAACGTGGCTTCTACCTCGGGCCTGCGGGCCTCGGCCGGCTCCAGCGCCTACAGCGCCTCCAAGTTCGGCCTAATGGGCCTCACCGAGGCGCTGATGCAGGAAGTGCGCAAGCAGAACATCCGCGTGTCGGCCCTCACGCCCAGCACCGTGGCCACCGAGCTGGCCACCACCAATAACCTCACCGACGGCAACCCCGAGAAAGTGATGCAGCCCGAAGACCTGGCCGAAATCGTCATCAGCCAGCTGCGCCTCAACCGCCGCATCTTCATCAAGGAAGCCAGCATGTGGAGCACGAATCCCTAGGAGGGTGCCTCACCCCCTAGCCCCATCTCCGAAGAGCAGAGGGGGAACTAGATACTAATTTTTAGCCTAGTGGTGGCTGATCTATTGCTAGAAGACTAAAAGCTAGTTCCCCCTCTCCTTTTCGGAGAGGGGGCTAGGGGGTGAGGCGCTACGGGAGGACGTAATTCCTAATTCTTACTTACTTTTTCCAGTACCAGCTGGTTCATGGGGTTGGGCGTGAGGCCCTGCACGTTGTTCTGGGTCAGGCGCACCACTTCATCGTAGTACACCGCAATAACGGGGCATTCGGCCACGATGATACGGTCCATGGCCTGGTAGAGGGCGTAGCGCCGGGTGTCGTTCTGTTCGAGTTTGGCCTGCTGGTAGAGGCGGTCGTAGGCGGCGTTTTTGAAGTGGGTTTTGTTGGGGCCGGCGGGCGCGAAGTTGGGGCTGTAGAACAGGGCCAGGTAGTTTTCGGCGTCGGGGTAGTCGCCCAGCCAGCTGCGGGTGAAGAAGGCGGCGCGGCCGTTGTCAATCATTTCTCCGTGGGCGGCGCCCTGGTTCACGTCGATATCGACCAGCACGCCCACCTCGGCCCACTTTTTCTGGTAGTACTCGCACAGCTCCTTGGTTTCGGCCACGGTGTTCAGGCGCAGGCGCAGCGGCTTGCCTGGGCCGTAGCCGGCCGCCGCCAGCAGCTTCCGGGCCTTGGCCAACTCATAGCTGTAGCCGGGCACTTTGGCGGCGCTGAACGAGGGCAGCGAGGCCGGCACGAAGCCCGAATTGCCCGGCCGGCCCACGTTGTTGAGGAAGTAGGCCAGCAGCTCGGGCTTGTTGAGGGCGTAGTTGAGCGCCTGCCGCACCCGTAGGTCCTGCAAGGCGCGGCCGGTGGCCAGATTGTCGCCGCGCAGGTTGGTCAGGTCCTGCTGCATGCCGATGTACTCGGTGTTGAGGTAGGGCACTTTCTGGAGCCGGAACTTGCCCCGGAAATCCTCGCGCACCGTGCCGTCGGGGTACATAATCAGGTCGCGCGAGCCGGCGCGGATACCGCTCAGAAAGTCGAGCTTGCCCTGCATAAAGGTCAGGAACTCGGTTTTGCGGTCCTGAATGAAGGTAATCTGCACCGCGTCGAGGTAGGGCAGCCGGCGGCCCTGCGCGTCCTTCTTCCAGTAGTTGGGGTTGCGGTGGTAGATGATGGCGTTGCCTTCGTCCCACTCCTTGAACATAAACGGGCCGGTGCCCACCGGATGGGCCCGGAAGTCTTTGCCCCACTTGCGCACGGCTTCGCGGGGCACCACGTAGGCGTAGGGCATGGTCAGGATACCCAGGAACGGGATGAACGGCTCTTTCAGGTGAATGCGCAGCGTGGAGTCGTTCACGGCCACGAAGCAGGTATCCGAGGGCTCGCCGCCGGCCTGCTCCAGCACCTTGCCCCGGAAAATCCAGCCGCCGGGGCTGGCGGTGGCCCCATCGAGCAGGCGCCGGAAGCTGTAGACGAAATCGTGGGCCGTTACGCGGCGGCCTTGGCCGCCGGCAAACACGGCGTTGTCGTGGAAGCGGGCGTCGGAGCGCAGCCGGAAGGTGTAGGTTTTGCCGTCGGGCGCAATTTCGTAGCGCCGGGCCAGGCCGGGGCCGGGGCGCAGGCTGTCGTCGAGCTCCACTAACCCGTTGTACAACTGGGTGGTAGCCCAGGTATTGGCCTGGTTGCGGGCGAAGGCCGGGTCGAGGGAGGTGAGGCTTTCGGGCTGGTTGTAGCGGAACACCCGGCGCTCATCGGTGGTGGTGCCGGGGCCAGTGCAGGCGCCCAGCCCCAGCAGCAGCGGCAGGACCAGCAGCAACGGCCTGAGCCGCTGAAAACGCACAAATCCCGCGGCGCGGGGCAGAATTGGAAGCAGGGTAACCATCAAACCGTGTATATTTGCCAAAGGTATCTTCCCGGCCGGGATTTGCTTCGGCGCCGCTTTCCCGCGTTGCGCCAATCCGGCCGCCGCTACCTGAACTAAGCTAACAGCTAGCAGCCATCAGCTAACAGCTTTATTTCGACCTCATGGGCAAAATCATTGCCGTAGCCAACCAGAAGGGCGGCGTGGGCAAAACCACTTCCTCGATCAACCTCGCTGCCTCGCTGGCCGCTTTGGAATATCGGACCCTGCTGGTAGACGCCGACCCGCAGGCCAACGCCACCTCCGGCGTGGGCTTCGACCCCAAAGACATCAGCAACAGCATCTACGAGTGCATGGTGGACGGCATCAATGCCCAGGATATCATCCTGCCCACCAACATTCTGCCCCACCTCGACCTGATGCCCTCGCACATCGATTTGGTGGGCGCCGAGGTGGAGATGATCAACCTGCCCAACCGGGAGGAGAAGATGAAGGACGCGCTGCGCCCGCTGGCCGAGCTCTACGACTTCATCATCATCGACTGCTCGCCCTCGCTGGGCCTGATTACGGTTAATGCCCTCACGGCCGCGCACTCGGTTATCATTCCGGTGCAGTGCGAGTATTTTGCGCTGGAGGGCCTGGGCAAGCTGCTGAACACCGTCAAAATCATCCAGAGCCGCCTGAATGAGGAGCTGGAAATCGAGGGCATCCTGCTCACGATGTACGACGTGCGGCTGCGCCTGAGCAATCAGGTGGTCGAGGAAGTAAAGCTGCACTTTCAGCAGTTGGTGTTCGACACCATCATCCCGCGCAACGTGAAGCTGAGCGAGTCGCCCAGCTTCGGCATCCCGGTCATTCTGCACGACGCCGAAAGCAAGGGCAGCATCAGCTACCTCAACCTGGCCCGCGAAATCGTGGAAAAGAACATCGAGGTGCTCAACGGCACCGGCAACGAGGAGCCGGAAGACGCCGCGGCGTAGGAAACGCACGAAATTGTAGGGGCGGGGCTTGCCCCCGCCCGCCGTTGAACGAATCCGTTGACACGGCGTGAACGGCGGGCGGGGGCAAGCCCCGCCCCTACAACCCGCCTCAGAAAACAGAAACCATTAAGCTTTACAAGCATGCAGCCACGCATAAAATACCTGCTGGGCGCGGCCACCGCCCTGCTCCTGCTGTGGTTCGTGTTTGATGCGCTGACGCAGCCCGGCCCCCAGGACCTCGATGGGGACTTTACCGAAGTGGCACTGTACCGCAACGAGAACAACACCGGCCCGGTGCAGCGCATCTATGCCGTTACGGTGGCCGACACCGTTCGCTGGGCCGAGATGCAGCAGTACGGCGAGTACATGCCGCACACTAAGTACGGCAACACCCGGGTGTATTTCTTCTCCGCCGCCGGCCCCGCACCCCGGGCGCTGCAACCCGGGCCGGTGCCCTTCGCGCCCGAGCTCCAGGCTAAGTGCCTGGCCGTGTACGAGAAGGATTTGCAGAGCAACGTCAGCTTTAAGCGCCGGCCCTTCGGGCAGCCGTAGCCCCGGGCCGCACCGGCGGGCGGTTTTTCTCCTGGCTGGGTTGCAACCTCGACCGTAGCGGCCGGCAAATTTTGCGGGGTAAGTGGCTCGTGGCCGCGTGTTTCACGGTTTTTCTCTTCGCGTGGAACATTTTTATCCCGGCTTCCCGCTTGTTTGTGTATTTTTGACTCCCGCTTTTGCTCCGTGCTATTGGGTGAGGGCGGCTTGCTGGTATGTCTGAAAAAAACGAAGAGAAAAACGCTGCCGCGGCAACTCCCAAGCGCCGGGTAGGTGGCCTGGGCCGCGGCCTGAACGCCCTGATTGAAGGCAGCTACGAGAAGAAGAGCGAGCGGCTGGGCCTCGTGCCCCACCCCGTCAACTCGATTGGCCTGATTCCGGTCGGACACATCCAGGCCAACCCCTACCAGCCCCGCACCCACTTCGACCAGGATGCGCTGCAGGAGCTGGCCGAAAGCATCCGCGTGCAGGGCATCATTCAGCCTGTTACGCTGCGCCAGACGGGCACCAACTCCTACCAGCTCATTTCGGGCGAGCGGCGCCTGCAGGCCTCCAAGCTGGCGGGCCTCGATGCCATTCCGGCCTACATCCGCAAGGCCGACGACCAGCAGATGCTGGAAATGGCCCTGATTGAGAACATTCAGCGCGAAAACCTCAACGCCATCGAAATTGCCCTCAGCTACCAGCGCCTGGTGAGCGAGTGCAACCTCAAGCAGGAGGAGTTGGGCGAGCGGGTGGGCAAAAACCGCTCGACTGTTACCAACTATCTGCGCCTGCTCAAGCTGCCGCCCGATATTCAGATTGGCCTGCGCGACACGGTTATCAGCATGGGCCACGCCCGCGCCCTCATCAGCATCGAGAGCATGGACCAGCAGCTGGCCCTGTTCCGCCGCATTGTGGCCGAGGAGCTGTCGGTGCGCAAGGTGGAGCAGCTGGTACGCGGCGGCGCGGGGGGCGAAACCGAGAAGAAAACCACAAATCCGACCGAGCCGGTGGTGCCGGTGGCCGAAATCAAGCGCACCGAGCGGCACCTGTCGGAGCGCTTTGGCAGCCGGGTGATGGTGAAGCCGGGGCCCCAGGGCCGGGGCGAAATCAAGATTGCCTTCGACTCGGTGGAGGATATGCAGCGCATTTTGCACATTCTGCAGCCCTCCTAGCCGCGGCGGGTAGTTTATACCAAGGCCCCGGCACGGCGCGTTGCTCAGGAGCCGGCCCTATTGGTCCGGTTTTCCACTGGCCCGCGCGGCCTTTTCCTGCTCTGTTTGTATGCCTGATTTCCGCTATTCCCTGCTTCTCGCCCTAAGCCTGCCGCTGGCTGGCCTGGCCCCGTCGGTGGCCTCGGCCCAGGTGGTTACGGCCGGCACCGACTCGGTGCAGGTAGCCAGTCGGCCAGTTACGGCCGACTCGACGCGGCGCACGGAGCGGCTGCTGGGCATGCGCGTTACGCGGCCTCAGAAGGCGGCGCTGCTGGCGCTGGCGCTGCCCGGCGCGGGCCAGGTGTACAACCACCGCTACTGGAAGCTGCCGCTGGTGTATGGCGGGCTGGGCGGCGTGGGCTACGGCTTATACCACTACCAGACCCTCTACCGCGAATACGTGGATGGCAAGAACGAGCTGATTGCTGGCAAAAAACTCGGCGAGCTGAGTGGCAAGGATGTGCGGCAGGAAACCAGCGAAGCCAACGTACAGCGGGGCATCAACTTCTACCGCCGCAACCGCGACACGTTTATCGCCTATACGGCCGTGGTGTACGGCATTACCATTCTCGATGCGCTGGTAGATGCCCACCTGCGCAACTTCGACATCAGCGACGACCTGAGCCTGCGCCTCGACCCGGCCCTGCTGCCCACTCCGGGCCAAGCCCCGCGCGCCGGCCTGGCCCTCACGCTGTCTGTCAGATAGAAGTTAGGAGCCAGGAGCCAGGAGTTAGAATGGGGATACTGTTCTGCCGGTGCTTTTACCTGACTGAGCTTCTGAACCGACCTCATTACCTCCCACCCCATCACATTCTCCCCCATTACCTCCTATCTACTAGCTTCTAACGCCTAGCTTCTTCCACAACATGAATATTCTCCTGATTGGCTACGGCAAAATGGGCCGGGCCATCGAAGCCCAGGCCCGGGCCCGCGGCCACCAGATTGCCGGCATCGTCGACCCTTCGCGGCCCGGCGCCAGCATCACCGATTTCACGCCCGCCCAGGTAGATGTAGCCATCGAGTTCACCCACCCCGACGCGGCCTTCCAGAACGTGGCGGCGTGCCTGCGGGCCGGCCTGCCGGTGGTGTGCGGCTCGACGGGCTGGCTGCACCATTTTGGCGAGGCCCGGGCCCTGAGCCAGCAAACCGGCACGCCGCTGTTCTACGCCTCCAACTACAGCGTGGGCGTGAACCTGTTTTTCCACTTCAGCGAGTACATGGCGGCCAAAATGCACCAGTTCGGCGGCTACGATGTGCAGGTGCGCGAAATCCACCACACCCAGAAGGTCGACCAGCCCAGCGGCACGGCCCTGACGGTGGCCGAAGGCATTCTGCGCCACTTCCCCGGCAAAACCACCTGGCGCAACGAAGCCACCACCGAGGCCCACGAGCTGGCGGTGCTCTCGGAGCGCGAGGGCGCGGTTATCGGCACCCACCTCGTTACTTACTCCTGCTCCGCCGACACCATCGAGCTGAAACACGAAGCCCACACCCGCGAAGGATTTGTGCAGGGCGCGCTGCTGGCCGCCGAGTGGCTGCCCGGCCGCCAGGGCGTATTTGGCATGAAGGATTTGTTGGGGCTGTGATTTGGTGGTTTGATGATTTAGCGACTCAATGAATTGGTTGATCGTTCTGCCATTCGCCAAATCACCAAACCGCCAAATCACAGTTCGCGCATTATTTCGCATCTTCCAACGTTTAAACCGCAGCGCCCCGGTTCTGGCCGGTAATTGCGCTTTTTCTGGCTCATTTGCATCATGGCAGTACAATCCTGGGAGAAATACCTCGAAAAGAATCCGGCGGGTACGCCTCCGGCCGGCGCGCCCGTGCCCAAGAAGCGCAAGGGCCCCGTACGGGAGTGGGGCGACGCTATTCTGTTCGCCGTTATTGCGGCCACGCTCATCCGCTGGGCCACGTTTGAGGCCTACACCATCCCGACGCCCAGCATGGAGCACACGCTGCTGGTGGGCGACTACCTGTTCGTGAGTAAGCTGCACTACGGCCCGCGCACGCCCCAGACGCCACTGCAGGTGCCGCTCACGCACCAGACCATCTGGGGGACCAACCTGAAAAGCTACTCCGATGCCATTCAGCTGCCTAGCTACCGGCTGCCGGGCTTTTCGGAAGTGAAAAACAACGACGTGGTGGTGTTCAACGTGCCCTTCGAGGCCGAGCACCCCGCCGACCTGCGCACCAACTACATCAAGCGCTGCATCGGCATTGCCGGCGACGTGCTGGAGGTGCGCCAGAGCCAGGTGTTCATCAATGGGAAGCCCGCCGAGAATTTCCCCGAGATGCAGAGCAGCTACTACCTGCAGGTGCCCCAGGCCAACGACGACCTGATGACGGCCTTCAAGGAGCACGGCATTGTGGAGTACAACACGCCCGACGGCATGCCCTACCAGGAAAACAGCGCCGAATACGGCCCCGGCTACCTCATCAGCATGACCCCGGCGGCTTATGCCTACTTCAAGCAGCAGCCCTACGTGAAGGGCATCATCAACCTGCAAACGCCCGTGGGCCAGCGCGAGGGCCAGGAGGTGTTCCCCAACAACCCCGACTACCCCTACAGCCAGGCCCTGCAGAACCCGCCCTACCCTACTTGGAACAAGGACAACTACGGCCCCCTGCAGATTCCTAAGGAAGGCCAGACCGTGCAGCTGACGGCCCAGAACACGCCCCAATACCTGAAAATTATCACCCGCTACGAGCACAACGAGGGCATCACCGTCGATGGCGCGGGCCGGATTCTGCAGAACGGGCAGCCGCTCACGAGCTATACCTTCAAGCAGGACTACTACTTCATGATGGGCGACAACCGCCACAACTCGCTGGATTCGCGCTTCTGGGGCTTCGTGCCCAAAGACCACATCGTGGGCAAGGCCGTGCTCATCTGGATGTCGGTCGACCCCAACGGCAGCTTCCTGAGCAAAATCCGCTGGAACCGCCTGTTCAACCTGGTCCACTAGATCACAGATGTTGCAGATGAAAAGGATGCCACAGATGACGTTCAGCAACTACTGAGTGACTTTGCAGGCTTCTGAAAACACCAACGCCAGCCTATCCGGGCTGGCGTTGGTGTTTTTAATCCTCGCCTCTCAACAACGAGCAAATCTGCCATTGCACATCATCTGCGGCATCCTTTTCATCTGCACCATCTGTGATTTACCAATTAATCGGGGCCTCGTTGTGCTGCTCCAGGTAGGCGTTGGTCTGGCTGAAGGGGCGGCTTCCGAAGAAGCCCCGGTCGGCGGCGTAGGGCGAGGGGTGAGCGGCTTTAAGGACCAAGTGCTTGCGGGCGTCGATGATTTCGCCCTTTTTCTGGGCTGAGGCGCCCCAGAGGATGAACACAACGTGTTCTTTCTGGTCGGAAATGGTTTGGATAACGGCGTCGGTGAACTGCTCCCAGCCTTTTTTCTGGTGGCTGGCGGGCTCCTTGGCGCGCACCGTGAGCGTGGCGTTGAGCAGCAGCACCCCCTGCTGGGCCCACCGGTCGAGGTTGCCGTTGGGGGCCGGGGCCGTGTCGGGCAGGTCGGTGGCCAGCTCTTTGAAAATATTCTGGAGGGAAGGCGGGGTGCGCACACCCTCGGCCACCGAGAAGCTCAGCCCGTGGGCCTGGCCGCGGCCGTGGTAGGGGTCCTGGCCCAGAATCACTACTTTCAGCTCATCGAACGGGCAGGCCTCGAAGGCATGAAAAATCTGTGGACCGGGCGGAAACACCTCGGCCGTGGCGTATTCGCCCTTCACAAAGGCAATCAGGTGTTGGAAATAAGGCTTCTCGAATTCGGGAGCCAGCGCTTGCCGCCAGCTTTCTTCCATCTTAACCGACATAGGAACCAAGATTATTTGTTAGTTTGAGACGACATTGGCAACCCGGCCCGCGTAAAGTCCAGGAAGTAAACCAAACCCGGGCCCCTGCTGTTAGCTTTTTTCTCTTTTGGAACTCCGCCGTTATGAATACGACCACCACTCAGGGCGTAACCGTCAGCGTTACTACGAACTATTTGCCCGACTATTCGAGCCCGGGTCAGGAGCATTACGTTTTTGCCTACAAAATTGATATTCGCAACAACAGCGAATATACCGTGAAGCTGCTGCGCCGCCACTGGTTTATCTCGGATGCCAACGGCGTGGTGCGCGAAGTAGAAGGCGAAGGCGTAGTGGGTCAGCAACCGGTGCTCGAACCCGGCGAGTCGCACCAGTACGTGTCGGGCTGCAACCTGAAATCGGGCGTGGGCAAGATGAGCGGCACCTACCAGATGGAGCGCGTAATGGACGGCAGCGAGTTCGACGTGGAGATTCCCGAGTTCACCCTCATCGTGCCCTACCGCCTGAATTAGCGGGGCAGGTTACGTTTTGAGTTGCTTACAGCCGCCTTCGGGCGGCTTTTTTGTTTCTACCTTTCCGGCTTCAACCCTCCTTTCCCGCAACTGCGTTTTGCTTTTCCAGATTCTTAGCTACCTCCGTTTCCTGGGGCGCTCGGGCAATGCCCACGGGCTGCATTCGCCTTTCGTGTTCGGGCTGTACGCGCACGTAGTCAACCACTCGGGCCGGTTTGCGGCCTATGAGGCTGTAGAGGCCCGCCGGGCCGCCTTACTCGCCGATGCTACCGCCATTACGGTGCGCGACTTCGGGGCCGGCTCGCGGGTGGCCGGGGCGGGCCGCCTGCGCCGCCTGCGCGACATTGCCCGCACCGCCGCCAAGCCCCCGCAGCTGGGGCAACTGCTGTTCCGGCTCGTCAACCACTTCGGCCCCCGCACCATCGTGGAGCTGGGCACCTCCCTGGGCCTCACCACCGCCTACCTCGCCCGGGCCGACTCGCGGGCCCGGGTGCTCACCTTCGAGGGTTGCCCCGCCACGGCCGCCGTCGCCCGCCAGACCTTCGGGGCCGTGGGCGCCAGCAACGTCGAGCTCGTCGAAGGCAACCTCGACGACACCCTCGCCCCTGCCCTGGCGGCCCTGCCTACTCCCGTCGATTTCGCCTTCTTCGACGGCAACCACCGCTACGAGCCCACGTTGCGCTACTTCGAGCAGCTCAATGCCCACCGCACCCCCGACAGCGTGTTCGTGCTCGACGATATCCACTGGTCGCGGGAAATGGAGCAGGCCTGGGAGGTTATCCGCCGGCACCCGGATGTTAGGCTCACTATCGACCTGTTCTACATCGGCCTGGTATTCTTCCGGCCCAGCCTGCCCCGCCAGCATTTCACCCTACGCTTCGATAACCCGCTGGATAAGCTGCTGGAGCTAAGCCGCGTGTTTGGGGCGTGATTTAGTTGTCAGTTGTCAGTTGCTAGTTGTCAGTTGTCAGGCAGTTCTGACAACTGACAACTGACAACTGACAACTAGCAACTGACAACTCAACGAATTGCCTCGCGCACCCGGGTCAACTTCACCAAAAGATCTTCCAGCTGGTCGAGCGGGAGCATGTTGGCGCCGTCGGATTTGGCCGTGGCGGGGGTGGGGTGGGTTTCGATGAACAGGCCGTCGGCGCCCACGGCAATGGCGGCTTTGGCAATAGTTTCGATGAGCGCCGGCTGGCCGCCGGTTACGCCGCTGCTCTGGTTGGGCCGCTGCAACGAGTGCGTGACATCCATAATTACGGGCACACCAAATTCGCGCATGGCGGGCAGGTTGCGGAAATCGACTACCAGATCGGAGTAGCCGAACGAGTTGCCCCGGTCGGTGAGCAGCACGTTGTCGTTGCCCGACTGGCGCACTTTGTCCACCGCAAACTGCATGGCTTCGCCGTTCAGAAACTGGCCTTTCTTTACGTTCACCACCTTACCGGTGCGGGCGGCGGCTACCAGCAAATCGGTCTGCCGGCACAGAAACGCCGGAATCTGCAGCACATCGACGTACTCGGCGGCCATAGCAGCCTCATCCGACTCGTGGATGTCGGTGACGGTGGGCACGCCGATTTCGCGGCCTACTTTTTGGAGGATGCGCAGGGCCTTTTCGTCGCCAATACCGGTGTAGGAGTCAAGACGCGAGCGGTTGGCCTTGCGATACGAGCCCTTAAAGATGAACGGAATCTGGAGCTTGTCGGTGAGGTGCCGGATGCGCTCGGCAATGCGCAGGGCCATGTCCTCGCCCTCAATCACGCAGGGGCCGGCCATCAGAAAAAACTGACCGGAATTGGTATTACGGAAGTGCGGCAGCACATTGGCGAGGGCGTCTAGCATGAGGATCGGGTTGTTAAGAGACTGGAATGAGGTCTGAATGAGCTTGAAGCTGGCTTATCTGTCATCCTGAGCCAACACGGCCTTCCGTTTCAAACAGATAAACAGCTCCCGGCCCTGGCGGGGCGGCAGCGAGTTGGTAGCCGTATCGAAATGCACGAAATCGAAGTAGGGCTCGAAGTAAGCGCGGTACTCGGCGCGCGAGCCGCCGAAGGGCGGGCCGGGCTGCGAAAACTCGGTATCGAAGAGCAGGCCCATAAGCGTACCGCCGGGCCGCAGCAGCCGGGCGCACTGACGGGCGTAGGCCGGCCGCAACGTGGGGTCGAGGGCGCAGAAGAAGGTCTGTTCCACGATGAGGTCGAAGGGCGGGGTGGGCGCCAGGGCGAAGAAATCGGCCAGCAGCAGATGGGCCGCCGGGAAGCCGGGGACGCGGGTTTGCAAAGCCTCCAGCGCGGCCGGGGCCAGGTCGGCTACCAGCACGTTGGGCCAGCCGGCGCGGTGCAGGTATTCGGCCTCGTAGCCGCGGCCGGCCCCCGGAATGAGGATGCGGCGCGAGTCGGGCAAACCCAGCTGGTTGAAATAATCGCGCAACGGCGGCGTTATAGCGCCCGTGTCCCAGCCGGTCTGGCCGATTTCGTAGCGCTGCTGCCAGTAAGTGGTGTCGAGGGGCGGGACGGGCTGCATTTCGTGGCGGGGTTGTACCTTCGGCACTTGCCGGGGTGGCAAACTCCGTTATTTTTGCCCAAAGGTACTACCGTGTCCGGACTGTCCGGACCTCCACCAAAACCCCTTCTGTATGGAACAAGATCAGAGCCCCGAACCAAAGAACAACAACCGCCTGCTGCTCATTGGGGCCCTCATTCTGGTGCTATTGGGCATCAACGGGTTTCTGTTTTACATGAATCAGCAGAAGAGCCAGCAGAATGAAAAACTGCAGGCTGATGTGGTCAGCAAGGATGCCAAGCTGGAAGACCAGATCAAGCAGTACGAGTCGCTGAAGGCCGATTACGAGCGCCAGAGCCAGGAAGTGCAGGGCATGGGCCTGGCCAACGACTCGCTGGTGGCCAAGTTGGCCCAGATCAACTCCGACCTGCTCAAGCTTCGCTCCTTCCGCGCCAGCAGCTTCAGCGTGGCCGAGCAGCGTCGCTTCAAGCAGCGGGCCGCCAACTTCGAAACCCAGCTGCGCAAGAAAGACGAAGAAATTGCCCAGCTCAAGGCCGATAACGAAGCGCTTTACACCGAAACTACCACCCTCAAGGAGCGCCAGAACAAGCTGACCGACACCATTTCGTCGGTGGTGCGCTCCAACCAGGAGCTGAGCCAGAAAGTGGCCGTGGCCTCGCGCCTGCAGGCCGAGAACATCCGCGTGGGCGTTATCAACAGCCGCGAAAAGGAGAAGGAAGACTCCGACAACGAGTTCAAAGCCAAGCGCGTCGAGAAAATTAAGGTAACCTTCAACCTGGGCCGCAACGACGTGTCGCCCAAGGAAACCAAGGAAATCATGATGCGCCTGATTGAGCCCGATGGTGCCGCGCTCTACAACCTGAGCACCGGCGGCGGCACGTTCATGATTGACGGCTCGGAGGCCTTCTACACCGCCAAGCAGGACCTCGTGTACGATAACACCCGCCAGCCCGTGCAGTTCGTGTACGCCAAAGGAGCCCCCTACAAAACCGGCCTCCACACCGTCGAGCTCTACGAGGGCGGCGTGCTGATCGGCAAGACGACCTTCACGCTCAAATAAAATCACTGATTAGCGCTGATTAATCGTGATTACACTGATTTCTATGTTCGGTAATCAGAATCCGTTCACAAAAAAAGAGCCGCTCCTGATAGGAGCGGCTCTTTTTTTGTGCATTCAGTCGTAGAACGTAAAAATCAGCGTAATCACGATTAATCAGCGCTAATCAGTGATTCGAATTCGTCGAGCTTCTGGAGCGTCGATTTGATGTCCTCGGTGAACATGGCGATGAGCGAGCCGGGGCGGGCAGTTTGCAGCACGTGATCCATGGCATCCATCTCGTTTTCGATGTAGGTGATGGGGATATCGGGGGCGTCGAGGCGCAGGCCCTCGGTCATCAGGTCCTTGAGTTCCTGGGCCGTTTTGCCGCGCAGGTCGCGGTCCTGGCGCAGGATCACCTCATCGAACACCCGGCCCACGATGCGGGCGAAGGCCAGCGTGTCTTCGTCGCGCCGGTCGCCGAGGCCCGAAATCACGCCTACCTTGTGGGTGGCTTCGGTGGCGTCGAGGAACTGGGCGAACTTCTCCATGCCGTGGGCATTGTGGGCGTAGTCCACAATCACTTCGAACTGCGGGAATTTGTACACGTTCATGCGGCCCGGCGTTTTCACGCTCGAAGGCACAAACGTGCGCAGCGCCTGCTTGATTTCGTCCTTATCGAAGCCGTAGCAGTAGCAGGCCAGGGCAGCGGCCATAGCGTTTTCGATGTTGAAGGTCGCCCGTCCGCCGAAGGTAACCGGGAACTCGGCGGCCCGGTCGATGCGCAGCTTGTAGCTGTTCTTGTAGATGGAAATGTAGCCCTCCTCGTACACGGCCGCCAGGCCGCCGTGCTCGGCGTGCTCGCGGATACGGGGGCTGTGCTCGTCCATGCTGAAGAGTGCCACCCGGCAGTCGAGCTTTTCGCGCATGGCGTACACCAGGTCGTCGTCGGCGTTGAGCACGGCCCAGCCGTTTTTGCGCACCGTGCGCGGCAGCACGCCCTTCACGGCCGCCATGTCTTCCACGGTGTAAATGTCGCGCAGGCCCAAGTGGTCGGCGGCTACGTTGGTAACCACGGCCACGTCGCAGGTATGGAAGCCCAGGCCCGAGCGCAGCATGCCACCGCGGGCCGTTTCGAGCACCGCGAAGTTCACCGTGGGGTCCTTGAGCACGAACTCGGCGCTCTGGCCACCGGTGCAGTCGCCGCTTTGCAGCTGCACGCCCTGGATGTAGATACCGTTGGTGGTGGTGTGGCCTACCTTATAGCCCTTGGAGGCCACAATATGGGCCAGCAGCAGCGTGGTGGTGGTTTTGCCGTTGGTGCCGGTAACGGCAAAAATCGGAATCCGGGCCTTGCTGCCGGCCGGAAACAGCATGTCGATAACCGGGGCAGCCACGTTGCGGGCCAGGCCCTGGGTGGGCGAAATGTGCATGCGGAAACCGGGGGCGGCGTTTACCTCGATAACCGCGCCACGGGTTTCGTTGAGCGGAATGGCAATGTCGGAGGTCAACAAATCGATGCCGCAGATGTCGAGGCCCACGATGCCGGCCACGCGCTCAGCCATCAGCACGTTGTAGGGGTGCACGAGGTCGGTTACATCGGTGGCCGTGCCGCCGGTGCTGATGTTGGCCGTCGTTTTCAGGTATAGCTCCTGGCCTTCGGGCAGTACCGACTCCAGCGTCAGGCCGTGAGTGAGCAGCAAATCCTGGGTGTGCTGGTCGGCCTTGATGCTGGTGAGCACCTTTTCGTGGCCCACGCCGCGGCGCGGGTCCTGATTCACGAGGTCAATCAACTCCTGCACGGTGTGCTGGCCGTCGCCGGTTACGGCCGCCGGGGTGCGCTTGGCGGCGGCAATCAGCTTGCCATTCACCACCAGCATCCGGAAATCGTGCCCCTGCACCAGCTGCTCCACGATAACGGCCCGCGAATGCTCGCGGGCGGCCTGGAAGCCATCCACGGCCTCGGCCCAGCTCTTAATGCCGATGGTGGCGCCGCGGCCGTGGTTGCCGTTGAGCGGCTTGGTGACGATGGGGAAGCCCAGCTCCTCGATGGCCTCGCGCAGCTCGTCCTCCGAATACACGGTGGTGCCGTTGGGCACCGGCACGCCGGCCCCGTCGAGCATGGCCTTGGTGCGGTTTTTATTGCCGGCCACCTCCACGCCGGCGTGGCTGGTGTAGCTGGAGGTGGTGGCCCAGATGCGCTTCTGGTTGACGCCGTAGCCCAGCTGAATAATATTGCTGTTTTTGAGCTGGATGTACGGAATGTTGCGCGAGGCCGCCTCCGACACAATGCTCCAGGTGCTGGGCCCGAAGAACTCCTCTTCCCGGATTTCGTGCAGCTCCTCAATGGTGCGCTCGATGTTCACCGGCCGGCCCTGGCAGAGGTCGTCGACGAGCTGCACGGCGGCCTCGGCGGCCACGCGGCCGGCCCGCTCCTCCTGGTAGGCAAATACCACGAACTCCACGCCCGGCTCGTGCTCGGCCGGATACGACTTGCCCCAGAACACGGGCATACCAGCGGTCCGCTGCAGCGCCAGCGCCACGTGCTGAATCACGTAGCCCAGCGGCTCCCCATCGCTCAGCAAAGCAGCCGTGAGCGGGGGTTTCTTCAGGATGGCCTTGTCGGCGTCGGAGGGGGGCGCATCGGTCAGCCGGGGCAGCAGCTGGGGTAGCTGCTCGGCCAGCGCCGGAATGCTGCTCGACCATTTATCGGCCAGCTCCTCCAGATCCACCTTCATTACAATCAGACGGTAATGCTTAACAGACCAGAAGCTGGGGCCGCGCATAGTGCGCAGGTTCACAATTTTCATAAAGGAAGAGAGAAGAGGAAATACGGGTCAGGGACGCGGGCTACGCGGAAACGGAATGTAGGGATAAAGCACGGTTCAACCACGACAGGGCCGCTAAATCCCGTACAATTTAAGCCCGCAAAGCCTCAACTTCCAACTTCCGGCGGGCTCCGGCGGCCAGATTTATTTCGACGCAAAAAACCCCGATTGAAACAAATCAACCGGGGTTCGGGCAATAACTCAGAACAGAGGTGACGGGCGGATTCGAACCGCCGTAGGAGGTTTTGCAGACCTCTACCTAGCCGCTCGGTCACGTCACCATAGGGGCTTTGAGGATGCAAACATACGCCTTTATCCGAAGCAGGCCAAAGCCTGAGCTGCTTTTTCGGCCTGAACGCTGGTAAGTCGTTGGGGCCGTGCGGCTTCTTTTTGGGAATTAGTGACGAGGAAGAACGTCATTCCGAGCGAAGCGAAGAATCTCGCGCGCAGTTGTTGTAGCGACTCACCGATTGCGAGCGAGATTCTTCGCTTCGCTCGGAATGACAGTACTTCGCCAGAAGCAAAAAAAGAGGCCCCGACTTGCGCCGGGGCCTCTTTTACTTGCCATAAGCCGGGTTGGCTTACGACTCGTTGTCCATCATCTTGTCGCGCAGAGCCGACAGGGCGTCGAGGTCACCAAGGGTCGATTTCTCGGCCGGGGTGGTCTTCTTCATGTCGCTCAGCTTGCCTTCGCCCTGCGAAGCAGCAGCGCCGGTAGCCGACGGCTTCTTCTTGGCGAACTTAGCCGAACGGCCTTCCTCTTCCGCCTGCTTGTTGTACACGGCCTGGTGCGAAAGAACTACGCGACGGTCGTCCTTCGAGAACTCAATCACACGGAATTCGAGCGACTCACCGTTCTCAGCCATCGAGCCATCCTCCTTCTGGAGCGACTTGGGGTAAGCGAAGCCTTCGATGCCGTAGGGCAACTCGAGCACCGCGCCGCGGTCGTTCTTGTCGATGATGGTAGCGGTGTGTACCGAACCGGGGGTGAACACCGTCTGGAACGTATCCCAGGGGTTTTCCTCCAGCTGCTTGTGGCCCAGGGCCAGGCGGCGGTTGCTCACGTCCAGCTCCAGTACTACCACGTCCAGACGGTCGCCCACCTTCACCATTTCGGAGGGGTGCTTGATCTTCTTGGTCCACGACAGGTCGGAAACGTGTACGAGGCCGTCGACACCCTCTTCCAGCTCCACGAACAGGCCGAAGTTGGTGAGGTTACGCACCAGGCCGTTGTGCTTGCTGCCGATGGCGTACTTGTCGGCGAAGTCGCCACGGGTCCAGGGGTCTTCGCTGAGCTGCTTGATGCCGAGGCTCATCTTGCGGTCTTCGCGGTCGAGGGTCAGAATCTGCGCCTCTACTACGTCACCCTGCTTGATGAAGTCCTGCGGGTTGCGCAGGTGCTGGCTCCAGCTCATTTCCGACACGTGGATCAGGCCCTCTACGCCGGGGATGATTTCCATAAACGCGCCGTAGTCGGCTACGTTCACGATGCGGCCCTTCACCTTGGTGCCCACGCCCATGTCCTCGGGCAGCGAATCCCACGGATGTGGGGTCAGCTGCTTCAGGCCGAGGCTGATACGCTTCTTGGCTTCGTCGAAGTCGAGCACCACGATGTTGAGCTTCTGGTCGAGCTGCAATACTTCGCTCGGGTGGGCGATGCGGCCCCACGAGATGTCGGTGATGTGCAGCAGACCGTCGACACCGCCGAGGTCGATGAACACGCCGAAGTTGGTCATGTTCTTGATAACGCCCTCCAGGATCTGGCCTTTCTCCAGGTTGTTGAGGATGGCTTCGCGCTGCTTCTCGAGGTCTTTCTCGATGAGCACCTTATGCGATACCACCACGTTGTCGAAAGCGGCGTTGATTTTCACCACTTTCACTTCCATGCGGCGACCCACATAGATGTCGAAGTCGCGAATCGGCTTCACGTCAATCTGCGAGCCGGGCAGGAAGGCTTCTACGCCGTCGAGGTCCATGATCAGGCCGCCTTTGGTGCGACGCTTTACCACGCCTTCGAGTACGGAATCGTTCTCCAGTGCGTCGTAGATGGCTTTCCAGGCCTGCTTGATTTTGGCTTTCTTGCGGCTCAGGATAAGCTGGCCGTTGGCGTTTTCCTGCTCCTCGATGAATACCTCGACGGTGTCGCCGGCCTTCAGGTCGGGCAGGTCGCGGAATTCGGACAGGGGCACCAGACCATCGGACTTGAAGCCGATGTTCAGGATCACGTCGCGGTCGGTCATACCAACTACGGTGCCGGTTACTACTTCTTCTTCCTGAACGGTGGTGAGTGTACCGCTGTACATCTCTTCCATTTCGGCGCGCTGCTCAGCGGTATAGTTACCTCCGAAGCCGCTGGCGTCTACGTTGTCCCAGTCGAAATTGTCAACTAATTCTGCCATGATGGTTGCAGTGGCCCTTATGTACACGTCCGGCGCAGGGCCCACCCCCGGAACGCGTTTTTGCTTGATACCCAACGCTAAAGCGCCGGCCTGCCACCCTGGCAGGGCCGCAAAGATACGGAGTTTGAGGCAGAGTTGCGAACTGCTTTTAGACAGGAATTATCAGAATTTCTTTTCGTCGCGTTTGCAGTACCATTTTGGGTCGCAACCAGTCATATTACAGCCTGCTAGCTTCAATTTGCCTGCTTTCGCCCGCCGCAAGGTTCGCTCATCTGGCATACCATATACCACTGGAATAGCTTCGTCGCTCTTGTGGCAGTAGGGACAAGTTTTTCCTTTATGATTTAGGACGTGACAACCTATCGGGAAATTAACATTAAGTGCCGTAACCTCATCAGCAACCACGTTCACTTGAAATGTTGTGTCCTGATATCCGATGCATTCTACTTTTAGCTGGTAAGTGCCAGCAGGTATATTAAGAATACGGAAGCTACCATTCTCGTCCGAAGTAGCACCGTTTTTTAACTCGGGTAACAGTACCGTCGCTCTGCCTCCAAAGCCTGTTTGCTCGGCTTTGTTAAATAAGACGCCCTCAATTGTGCCTTGTTGCGCCGAAGCGTTCTGCCCCCAAACACAAAGCAATACTATGATAAACAGCGTCTTCAACTGGGTAGTATGACGTCTTTCCATAGCCCAATCTAAACAAATAATTTTAGAGCTGTTAACCCACGTTCTCAACCGATTCGCCACTTCTCTGGTTGCTTATGAAGCAGTTGCGCTCAGAATACCCCCCGGACCGCCCCAGCGCCCTTTCCCACCGAAACCCCGAACTTGCCCGCATGTCTATTGCTGAAAACCTCCACCGCATCGAAGCAACCTTGGCCGGCACCAACGCCCGGCTGGTGGCCGTTACCAAAACCCACCCCGTAGCCTTGCTACAGGAAGCCTACGACGCCGGCGGGCGCCTGTTCGGCGAGAACCGGGCCCAGGAAATGGCCGACAAGCAGCCCCAGCTGCCCGCCGACGTGCAGTGGCACCTCATCGGGCAGCTGCAAACCAACAAGGTCAAGTACATTGCCGGCTTCGTGCACACCGTTCAGAGTGTGGACAGCCTGAAGCTGCTGCTCGAAATGGAGAAGCAGGCCGCCAAGCACGACCGGGTAATTGAAGGGCTGCTCCAGTTTCATATTGCTGACGAGGATACCAAAACCGGCCTCACGCTGGCCGAAGCCGAGGACATCCTGCGCTCCGAGGCGTACCGCGCCCTGCGCCACGTGCGCCTGACCGGCGTCATGGGCATTGCCACCAACACCGACGACGAGGACCAGGTGCGCCGCGAGTTCCGGCAGCTGCGGGGCTACTTCGACAAGCTCAAAAGCCTGTATTTTGCCGATGAGCCTGCATTTAAAGAAGTTTCGATGGGCATGAGCGCCGATTACCCGCTGGCTTTGCGCGAGGGTAGCACCCTGGTTCGGGTGGGCAGCGCTATTTTTGGGCGCCGCTAGGTGTTAGTTATGAGTCCATCTGTCATCCTAAGCGGAGCGAAGGACCTTATCACGCCACAACGACCTGTTCAGGCGTGATAAGGTCCTTCGCTCCGCTCAGGATGACAGGCTTTTTCCGAACCTTTTCCTATCGAACGTCAGCCAAAAACCAACCAACATGACTGCTAAAATCATCCTTCAACTGGCGGCGCTGCTGGGCGCTTTGAGCGTGGGCATCGGAGCCTTTGCGGCGCACGGGCTGCGCAAAATGCTGGAAGCTTCCGGGCGCTTCGAGACGTTTGAAACGGCCGTGCGCTACCAATTCTTCCATACGCTGGCGTTGCTGGGTATTGGGGTGCTGCTAGTGCTGCGGCCGGAGCTGAAGAGCCTGGGCACCGTGGCCTGGCTGTGGCTGGGCGGCATTATCATCTTCAGTGGCTCGCTCTACGTGCTCTGCCTGACGGGCATCACCAAGCTCGGCGCCGTTACGCCCATTGGCGGCGTGCTCTTCATTGCCGGCTGGATTATGCTGCTGCTGGCCGCCCGGCAGCTGTAGGTTTTGGCAAGCTGTTAGCTATTGGCTTTTAGCTGACAGCTGTTGTTCTGATAGTTACTAATGACCATAAAAAAGGCGCTTTCCTTTGCAGGGAAGCGCCTTTTTCTGTTCAGTCAAAGCAGCCTTACGACTTCTTCTTTACCTTGATCTTGCTGTCGTCCATTTTCATTTTTTGCTTGCCATCGGGAGCCGCCTGATTCACAGCCGACTCGGCCGCATTGGCGGGCGCGGCCTGAACAGCAGCGCCGGCTTCCTTCACGTCGCCTACCAGCGCCACCATGGCGTTGCCGCCTACCGAGTTCGACTCGATGGTGAGCACCTTGTTCTGCATGCCGTACTTGCCGGCCGTGTTGAACTTAGCCACTACCGTACCCGACCTACCGGGCATAATGGGCTCGCGCGTCCACTCAGGAGTGGTGCAGCCGCAGGTAACACCGATGTTGGAAATAACCAGCGGCTGGGTGCCCACGTTCTTGAACTTGAAGGTGTGGTCGACCACGGCACCAGTTGGCACGGCGCCGAACTCGTACTTGCTTTCCTCAAACTGAATTTGCGGACCCGCCACTTTTGCCTGGGCATTGGCCGGCTTCACGGATTGCGCCTGCGCGCTCAGGCCCATCACCGACAGCGACAGAGCCAGGAAAAGAACATTTTTCATAAGACAAGTGAGTAAATGACAGTTAAAAGTACGAAAGATTCTACCGGAGCGCAACCTGCCAAGTTTCGGGCCAATCTGGCCCCCGCCTAACGCGCACAACGGGCCGTGGAGTTCATCGGGAGAAGGCGGAGCCCGTCCTTACTCTTCGGCCGGGTCGCCGAGCAGCTTCTGGTTGAAGTTGAGCAGAAACAGCTTTTCCGACGAGCGGGTGACGGCCGTGTAGAGCCAGCGGGCGAATTCGGAGTTCACCATGTCCTCCTTCAGGTAGCCGTGGTCGACGAAAACGGCCTGCCACTGGCCACCCTGGGCTTTGTGGCAGGTGAGGGCGTAGGCGAACTTGACTTGCAGCGCGTTCAGAAAGGGGTCTTTGCGCAGGGCAGCGCTCTTCTCCTTCTTGGTGGTGAGGTGGTTGTAATCTTCGCTGATGGCCTCATAAAGGGCCTTATTGCGGTCGGCGGGCAGGCCGGGGCTTTCGGTGTGCAGGGTGTCGAGCAGCAGCTTTACTTCCAGGTCGGGCTCGTCGGGGTAATCCACGAGGCGCACGCGGGCATCGGCGAAGCGGAAGCCGAACTCCTCGGTGAGCCGGATGATTTTAACCACCTGCACGAAGTCGCCGTTGGCCAGGAAGCCGATATCGGAGTCGCGCGGCAGCCAGTAGTAGTTGTTGCGCACCACCATCAGGTAGTCGCCCGACTCAATCTCGTCTTCGGCCTCGAACAGGATGCGGCGGATGTACTGGTTGTACTGGTTGGCGTTTTTGTTGGAGCGGCAGATGATGGTGCTGTTCTCGTAGCCGAAGTGTTTGTAGGCCCAGCGCAGGCCATCTTCGAGCTTATCGGTGCCCATCGAAAAGATATCGGGGTAGCCTTTGGTGAAGAACTGGATGTTAGGATTATCCTGGCGCAGCTCCTCGCGCAGCACGGTGGCGTTCATCAGGATGCCCGATTTCTCGGCCTGGCGCATCACCTGGCGCAGCTCCACCGAGCCCACTTCGGCCCGGAACCGGTCGCGCAGCAGGTCGGGGTCGAGGGCGGGGCTGAGCAGCTGGCCCACCGGCGGCAGCTGGGCCGTGTCGCCGATGAGCAGCAGGCGGTTCGACGTTTTTTCAAACACATAGCTCATCAAATCGTCGAGCAGGCCGGTCGAGCCGAAGGCTTTTTCGTCGGAAATCATCGAGGCCTCATCGACAATAAACAGCGTATCCTGGGCGCGGTTGGGCTGGCGCTGGAAGGTGAGGCCCTGGGTCGGCTGGCCGCTGGTCTGGCGGTAGATTTTTTTGTGGATGGTGCTGGCCGCCACGCCCGAGTAGGTGCCCATCACCTTAGCGGCGCGGCCGGTAGGGGCCATCAGCACGTATTTGCGGCCCATCTGGTGCAGCCACTGCACGAGGGCGCTTACCACGGTGGTTTTGCCGGTGCCGGCGTAGCCCCGCAGCACAAACGCCTTGCGGCCCGGTAAATCGTCCTTCAAAAACCCATCAAGCTGTTGAAACAGGGCGGCCTGGTCCTGAGTGGGCTCAAAGGGAAAATAGTCGCGGACGGACGGAGTTCTGACACTTAGCATACTCTACAAAGATACCTTATTACAGCCCGACGTAGGGGCGGGGCTTGCCCCCGCCCGCCGTTAAACGACTGTCGTTGAAATGGTGCGGACACCCGCCCCGCGCCCTCCGTTAAACGGAATGGTTTACACGGTGCCAACGGCGGGCGGGGGCAAGCCCCGCCCCTACGTCGGGCTACGAACTGCTAATGCGGCTCTACCACGGCCATTGTCGCGGTGGCCTTAGCAATCAACTTGTCGTCGCACCATACCTCCGACTCGCAGAAGTGCAGGCGGCGGCCGGCTTTGAGCACCCAGCCCACGGCCCGCAGGCGCTGGCCAATGCCGGGGTGCAGGTAGCTGGTTTTGAGCTCCACCGTCACCACGCCCGTGCCATCGGGCACCAGCGTAACGGCTGCGAAACCGGCAACTAAGTCGGCCATCGTGGCTACCAGGCCGCCGTGGGCGAAGCCGGTGTGCTGCTGGTGCTGCTTTTCGAGCACCAATTCGGCCTCGATGCGGCCGGGTTCAATCAGGGTGAGGTCGGCGCCGATGTGGTGCATGAAGTGCTGGCGGACCAGCTTGCGGCGGATGCGCCTTTGCAGGGCTTCGAGGGGCTCGGGAGAATTGGGAGCGTCGGGGGTCGTCGTCGGGTTCATGGAGCAAAGTTGGGGGTTTCGGCGGGTTGCGCGGCGGCGGCGGTGGTGAAGGGCGGGCGAAATATTGGGTGGGCAGATGCGTTTACCCCGCGTACTGTAGCTTTGCCCGTTCTATGAGTGCACTTTCTTCTACCCCGCCCACCGAACTGCTGGAGGCCTACGCCGGCCGGGCCCGGGTACGGGTGTGCGGCCTGCTGATGCGCGAGGGCGCGCTGCTGCTCACGGCCCACCGGGGCCTGCTGCCCGACGGGCTGCCGTTCTGGTCGCCGCCCGGTGGGGGCTGGCAGTTTGGCGAAACCCTGCACCAGGGCCTGCAGCGCGAGTTTGCCGAAGAAACCGGTCTGGCCGTAACGGTAGGCCGGTTTCTGCACCTGCACGAGTACCAGGGGCCGGGGCTACAGGCGCTGGAGCTGTTCTTCGAGGTGCTCCCGCTCGATGCCGCCGCCGTGCCCCGCCTCGGCCGCGACCCCGAGCACGGCCCCGATGAGCAGCTGCTGACCCACCTGGAGTTCGTGAGCCCGCGGCAGCTGGGGCTGCTGTTGCCGCGGCAGGTACATCCGGTGCTACGCGACCTCATCAGCCCCGACGATGTGTTCATTCCGCAAATCCGGTTTCAGTAAAACCCGGCCCTTTGTACCTTTAAGGGCCGGAACGTTGCCTGAACGGCGCGCCGGGCCTTTTTAGCTTCTCTTTTCTTTATTGCTGCTCATGCTGTCTTCTGTTGCTCCCGCTTCTCTGGCCCCGGCGGCCCTGCACCGCCTGCGCGACGAAACGCTGGACCCCGAGCAGCTAGCGGCCTACAACCTGTATATCACGGCGGGCCCGGCCAGCCTGCGCCTGGGCGTGGCCGATGCGCGGCGCAATAAGTTTCTGGCCCTCGAAGAGTATGCTGCCCCCGAGGCCGGCCTCAGCTACGCGCAGCAGCTGGCGGCGCTGGCTGCCGAGCACGACCTGCTGGGCCGCAGTGGCTGGCACCGCGTACGCCTGGCGGTGCACAACCGCGCCTTCACGCTACTGCCCGCCGCCCTGTTCCGCCCCGGCGACGAAACGGCTTACCTGAGCCTGCATCACGCCCTGAACCCCGGCCGCGAGTCGGTGCACGCCTATGCGCACAGCGGGCTGGATATCGTGAGCCTGTTTGCCGCCGACCGCGACCTGACGGACTGGTTCGGGCACACGTACCCCGCGGGCCGGCTGGTGCACGGCACCACTCCCCTGCTGCAGGGCGTGGTGCAGCAGAGCGAGGCCAGCGGGGCCAGCCGCATCTACCTCAGCATCGGCCCCGGCCAGCTTACGGTACTCGTAATGCAGGGCAAGCAGCCCCGCCTGTGCAACGTGTACCCCTTCAGCACCCCCGAAGACCTCATTTACTACGTGATTCTGGTGATGCAGGAGCTGCAGCTCGACCCCGACCAGGACCCGGTAGTTATCTGGGGTGATTTGATGCACGACTCGGAGCTGTTCACGATTCTGCGCAAGTACATCCGCCACCTGCGCTTCGGCAACCGCCCCTTCGACCTGGGCTACAGCTACCGCCTCAACGACCTGTTCGAGTACCGCTACTTCGAGCTGTTCGCCCTGCATCTCTGCGAGTAGGTGAGATAGGGAGTTGATGTCCAGGAAGCCTGACTGCGCGATGTGCGCGGCTGGCAGCTTTGATTTAATTCGCGCCGCTTACGCACCAAGAAGGCTTTTCGAACATCAAATCCCCATCTCACCACTCACCAAATCACCGCCTTATGCGCATCGCCCTGTTTCCCGGTTCCTTCGACCCGTTTACCAACGGCCACCTCGATGTGGTGCGGCGGGGTACGGCGCTGTTCGATCAGGTTATCATTGCCATTGGCAACAACAGCAGCAAGCAGCGCTACCTGCCCGTGGAGCGGATGACAGAGCTGATTGAGGGCGTATTCCACGACGAGCCGCGGGTATCGGTGCGGGAGTACCAGGGCCTGACGGCCGATTTTGCCCGCGAGGTAGATGCCCGGTTTCTGCTACGCGGCCTGCGCAACACCACCGACTTCGAGTACGAGAACACCATTGCGCAGGCCAACCGCCACCTCAACCCGGCCCTCGAAACCGTGTTCCTCATCACCTCCCCCACCCTGGCGGCCATCAGCAGCACCATCATCCGCGAAATTCACCGCTTCGGCGGCAACGTTGATGATTTCGTGCCCTACACCCTGCCTAAACCTTGAATATCAAGGAGAAAACGTAAAAAGTGAAAGCCGTTCAGCTACCCTAATGGGCAAACTGAACGGCTTTCACTTTTTACGTTTTCTCCTTGATATTCAGAAATTAACGCCGGGCTACCACGCGCATGCCGATGAGCTCGGTGCTGTTGCCGGGGCTCATGACGGGCAGCACCAGGTATTCGGGCGAAGTCAGGCTTAGGTTGGCCTCGCGCAGCAGCGTATCCTCGTCGCTGCCGAGCAGTACAATGTCGCGCACTTTGCGGGTGCTGGCGTCGAAGGTTACCACCAGCGTGGTGCCGTTGCGCTCGAAGGTATTAATCCAATCCTGGCCCTTGGTGGCCTTCATCTGGGCAGCGGTGGGCTCCAGGCCGATGGCCTGCTCGCGGGTTTCCTTGGGGGCGCCCATAGTACGGCGCAGCTGATCAATGTTGCGGCCCACCAGGGCCGGCACGTCGACGGTGGCGTTGCGGCCGGCTTCGGTGGTGCCGGTCGAGGGGCCACTTTTTTCGCCGCCGGCCATCTGCGAGCCGCTGCAGGCACTGGTGAGAGCCGTCAGAAGGGCCAAGGCAAAGTACAGGTTCGGGCGCATGGGCAAAAGCTTAAGGCTAAGAGGTTTTTTCGGGGCTGGGCGAAGTCTGGCCGGCCATTTTGCTGAGGTAATGGCGCATAACCAGCGCAATGCTGGCGTAGGAGTTGTCGAGCACGGCCAAGGCCTCCTGGGGCGTCATCCAGCGCACTTCCTCGATGTACTCCTCGGCCTGGGGCTTCATGAGCGTGTCGTCGAGGCAGCGCATGATATACCAGTTCGTTTTTTTGAGGATTTTGTTGCCGTTGTAGGCGTAAGAGTGCCAGGTGCTGGGCAGCTTCTCGCCCAGCTCAATCTTCACATTGCACTCCTCCTCCACTTCGCGCACCGCCCCCAGGGCCGGGTCCTCGTCCTTCTTGAGCTTGCCCTTGGGCAGGTCCCACTTACCGAGGCGGAAAATCATGAGCACCATGCCATCCTTCTCGACCAGGCCGCCGGCCGCTTTCACGATGCGGAACTGGTCTTTGAGGTGCAGGATGAGGCGTTTCTTCTTACGGGCCAGCAGGGTGAGGGAAGTCAGCTTTTTAAGCTTTTTCACCTCCATCAGCCGCAGCAGCCGGTCGACGAACCCATCGGTTACGTCGCGCACCAGCACGTCGCCAATCAGGTCCTTGGACGAGAATTCGTCTTCCGGATTCAGAATCAGGTCGTACTTGTGCTTGTAAATCTTTTCGCTGTTTTTTTTAATAATCAGCGGAATGTCGTTGATGAAAACGTTCATCGCGGCGGGGTGAGCAGGAGGCAAATGAAAACGAAAGCGTCTGGCTGCAAAGCACAGCATATTTCTCCGGAAACGAAAAGGCGGCCGGGCCGGGCAAGATACGCGAAGTTGCCGGTTGGGTTCGACAAAAGGTGAGATAGTGAGCTGGTGAAATAGTGAGTTTGACGTTCCGGGGCCCTACCGGCGCAGGTGGCGCAATCAGGCCCCCGGAACGTCAAACTCACCAGCTCACTATATCACCATTTCACCTTTTACCTTCGCTCCATGAAAAAAATCGGCCTGCTCTCCGACACTCACGGCTACCTCGACGACCGGATTCTGCACCACCTGCGCGGCTGCGACGAAATCTGGCACGGCGGCGACTTCGGCAACGCGGCCGTAGTGGAGCAGCTGGAGAAGCTGGCGCCGCTGCGGGGCGTGTACGGCAACATCGACGGCCGCGACGTGCGCCTGAGCCAGCCGCTGGTGCAAAGCTTCGAGCTGGAGGGCCTGCAAGTGCTTATAACGCATATTGGCGGCTACCCCGGCCACTACAGCCCCGCCGGCCGCGCCCTCATCGAGCAGCACCGGCCGGGTTTGTTTATCAGCGGCCACTCGCATATTCTCAAGGTGATGCCCGACAAGACCCGGCGCCTGCTGCACCTGAACCCCGGCGCGGCCGGCCGCCACGGGTTTCATAAGGTGCGCACCCTGCTGCTGTTTGAGGTAGAAGCCGGCAAAGTGCAGCAATTGCGGGCCGTGGAGCTGGGCCCCCGCGGGGCCGAGTGAGGCGCACTGCCCCTCCGGGGGCTGGGGCTTGCTGGCAGTCCCAACAAGCAAAAAGTGCCTTCTCTAGAACAGAGAAGGCACTTTGATAAAGCTGGCGTGCAAACCCACCGACGCCGGGATACGGGCAGCCAACGGCGGCGCGGTTTAGGCGGCGGCTTCGGTTTTGGCTTCGCTCTGGCCGAAGCGCGACTTCAGCTCGTCGAGGTCCACGTTCTTGAGAACGGGGGTCAGGAGGAGTTGCTTGATGATGCGCTGCTTGTTGTTGGCGCGGGCAATGTTCTTGCGGTGCTTCCGCTTCAGACGGGTAACGCTCATTTTTTCCGGGTCGGTTAAGTCTTTCGGTAATTGAGGGGCAAAAGTAACGACTAAATTTGACACCCGAAAACCTTTCTCCGATTTTACCCTTTCTACCTCCCATGACCCAGCCCCCCATCGACCTGCGCTCCGACACCGTTACCCGCCCTACCCCGGCCATGCTGGAGGCCATGTTCCGCGCCCCCGTCGGCGACGACGTGTACGGCGAAGACCCCACTGTGCGGGCCCTGGAGGCCGAAACGGCCGCCCGCTTCGGCCTCGAGGCCGGCCTGTTCTGCCCCTCCGGCACCATGACCAACCAGGTGGCCATCAAGGCCCACACCGAGCCCATGAGCGAGGTAATCTGCGAGCAGACTTCGCACATTTATCTGTGGGAAGTGGGCGGCATTGCCTTCCACTCGGGCGCTTCGGTGGCCCTGCTGCCCGGCGACCGGGGCCGCCTGACGGCCACGCAGGTGGAAGCCGCCATCCGGCCCGAAAACGTGCATTACCCCATTACCCGCCTTATTTCGCTCGAAAACACCCACAACCGCGGCGGCGGCAGCTGCTACGCTCTGCCCGAACTGGAAGCGCTGGCCGACGTAGCCCGCCGCCACCACCTGCCCCTGCACCTGGATGGCGCCCGGGTGTTCAATGCGCTGGTGGCCACCGGCCAGGACGGTCGCGAGTACGGCCGCCTGTTCGACACTATTTCGGTGTGCCTGAGCAAGGGCCTGGGTGCGCCGGTGGGCTCGGTGCTACTGGGCTCCAGGGCGTTTGTCGAGAAGTGCAAGCGCATCCGCAAGGTGATGGGCGGCGGCATGCGGCAGGCCGGCTACCTGGCCGCGGCCGGCCTCTACGCCCTCGAACACCACGTGGCGCGCCTCGCCGACGACCACCGCCGCGCCCAACAGCTGGCCCAGGCGCTGGCCGCCCGCCCCTACGTAACGCAGGTGCTGCCCGTCGAAACCAACCTCGTCATCTTCCGCCTCGCCGACACCCTGCCCGCCGAGCAGTTTCTGGCCCACCTGGAGCAGCGCGGCATCCGCGCTTCCTCCTTCGGCCCCCAGCTGATTCGCTTCGTAACCCACCTCGACATCGACGACGCCATGCTGACACGGGTAGAAGCGGCGCTGGCTGAACTGTAGAGTAGTGAGTAGTGAAGAAACGTCATTCTGAGCATGCTGCTCTAAGCGCAGCATGCCCAGAATGACGCACTTTTATCAGCTGCGATTTATCAACTGCTGCTCTACAGCTCGGCACTGCCTCGCCTATTTATTCTGAATTCACGTCATTTACTACCCTCTTCCTCCCTTTTCCACCGCATGGAATTATATAATACCCTGACGCTGCTATTGGTAATAGCGGCAGCTTTCGGCTACATCAATCACCGCTTCCTGCGCCTGCCCGCTACCATTGGCCTGATGGTTCTGGCCCTGGTTTCCTCGCTGGTGGCCATTGCCCTGGGGCGGCTGGGGGTACCCTGGGTGATGAGCGCCAGCGAACTCGTGCGCAACATCGACTTTCATGATGTGCTCATGGATGTGATGCTGAGCTTTTTGCTGTTTGCCGGCGCCCTGCACGTAGATGTGCGCACGCTGGGCAACGAGCGTTGGGCCGTGGGCACCATGGCCGTGGTGGGCACGCTGCTCTCGACGCTGCTCGTGGCTACGGGCATTTTCTACCTGCTGCCGCTGATGGGCTTCGATACGCCCTACATCTATTGCCTGCTGTTTGGGGCGTTGATTTCGCCCACTGACCCCATTGCCGTTATGGGCATTCTCAAGCAGGCCCGCATCAGCAAGAGCCTGGAAATCAAGATTGTCGGCGAGTCGCTTTTCAATGATGGCATTGCGGTGGTCGTGTTCATCAGCCTCTATGAAATTGCCGTGTACGGTACCGACAAGGCCACCCCGGCCTTTATCGGCGAGCTGTTTCTGCGCGAGGCGCTGGGCGGTATTCTGCTGGGCGTGGGGCTGGGCTACGCCGCGTACTGGGCCCTGCGCACCATTGATAACTACAAAGTAGAGGTGCTCATAACGCTGGCCCTGGTGATGGGCGGCACGGCGCTGGCCTCGGCCTGGCACACGTCGGGGCCGCTGGCCATTGTGGTGGCGGGCCTGATTGTGGGCGACAAGGGCCGCGAGAAGGGCATGTCGGACCTGACGCGCGAGTACCTCGACAAGTTCTGGGAGATGCTGGATGAAATCCTGAACGCGGTGCTGTTCGTGCTCATTGGCCTCGAAATGCTGGTGCTCGATATCAGCAATGCTGTGCTGCTGGTTGGGGCCGCCGCCATTGTGCTCACGCTGCTGGCCCGGTTCGTATCGGTGGCCCTGCCGCTAAGCTTCCTGCGCCGCTACACAACGTTTAACGCCCCCACCCTGCGCGTACTAAGCTGGGGCGGCCTGCGGGGCGGTATTTCGGTGGCCTTGGCCCTGTCGCTGCCTCCCACCATGCCCCGCGACCTGATTGTGGGCATTACCTACGTAGTGGTCGTCTTCAGCATCATCGTGCAGGGCCTCACTATCGGGCCGCTGGTTAAGAAACTCGGCCTCAGCACCGAAGCCGAGCCGGGAATGCATTGAGTTGAGAAGCTGTTAGCGGAGAGCCATTAGCTGACAGCTTTCGTTCAACGGAGAAGCTATCAGCTAATGGCTCTCCGCTAACAGCTCAAAAAAGATGGATCTATTCGTCATCGGTGATGTGCACGGGTGCTACCACACCTTTCGGGCAGTGCTGCGGCATTGGCGGCCGCAGCACGAGCTGCTGGTGCAGGTGGGCGACCTGGTAGACCGGGGCCATGGCATACCCGAGTGCGTAGCGCTGGCCCGCGAGCTGGAGGCCGCGCATCCTGGGCGCACGGTGTTTCTGCTGGGCAACCACGAGCACTCCATGCTGCGCCACTACGGCCCGCAGGGTCCGCACCGCGCCTGGCTGAGCTGGGGCGGCCAGGCCACCGCCGACCAGTACCGGGGCCGGCCCAAGATGCTGCGCGAGCACCTGGCCTGGCTGCACGAGCGCCCGCTGTTCTGGGCCAACGACCATCTGGTCATCAGCCACGCCGGCTTTGCCGATACGCCCACGCCCCTGGAGCCCGACGACTACGACGGTGTGCTGTGGCGGCGCGGGCCGCTGCTGAACCTGGCGGACCGGCGGCAGGTGGTGGGCCACACGCCCACGCCGGACGGCGAAATCCTGCTCGACCCGCTGGCCAACGCGTTGTACGTCGATACCGGGGCCTACCTGAACCGGGGCCTGACGGGGGTGCGCCTCTCGGCGGCCGGCGAAGTGCTGGCCGAATTCGCGGTGCCCACTTCGCCGCTCGATATCGACCTGGATTAGTCTCTGCCTACGTTTTTGCCCTATGCCTACCCCCGCTACCGAAGCCGCCCTGCGCCACCTGCGCGCCACCGACCCGGTGCTGGCCCGCCTGATTGATGCCGGCCGACCCATTGCCCCGGCCGCCCACGAAGACCTGTACCTGGGCCTGCTGCGGGCCATCGTGAGCCAGCAGATTTCCACCAAGGCGGCGGCGGCCATCTGGCGCAAGTTTCAAGCCCTGTTCGGCCCCGAGGGCTACCCCGAACCGGCGGCGCTGCTGGCGTTTTCCGATGAGGAACTGCGCACGGCTGGCCTCTCGCATCAAAAAGCCGGCTATCTGCGCGCCATTGCCGATTTCGCCCTGCGCGATGAGCTCGACCACGCCCACCTCAGCCAGCTCAACGAGGAAGAGCTGACCCAACACCTCACCCAAATAAAAGGCGTGGGCCGCTGGACGGCCCAGATGCTGTGCATGTTCGCGCTGGATATGCCCGACGTATTCCCCGAAGGCGACCTGGGCATCCAGAACGCCATGCGCCGCCACTACGGCCTCGAGGAAACCGGCCGCGCCCTGCTGCGCCGCCTGACGGAACTGGCCGAGCCTTGGCGCCCCTACCGCACCCTGGCCAGTAAGTACCTATGGCAGTCGTTGGAGTGAAGTGATGACTTGGTGAACTAGGAATACGCAAGAACGTCATTCAGAGCGCAGCGAAGAATCTCGCGTGCCACAGTAATTCCTGACGACAGGGTTACCATGGCACGCGAGATTCTTCGCTGCGCTCTGAATGACGTTCTTGTGTATTCCTAGTTCACCAAGTCACCGACTATTCACCATTGCGGCGGGCGTCGCGGATGCCAAGGCCAATGGCAATGAAGGTGGAGAGCAGCGGCACGAAGAAGCCGAACAGCAGCCAGGGCCAGAACCGCCGCCCGTACATGTGGGCAATGTAGACGGTAATCACCGCCGAAAGCAGGCAGACGGGCAGGGCAAACAGCAGGTTATCAATAATTCCCATGAGGAAGCGGGGCGGTAATTATGGCTTATTGATAAGCAACCGGAATCTGGGCCAGCTGTTCGGCGGGCTGCCAGCTAGCAGGCCGCAGGTTGGGGTAGAACCAACCGGCACCGGAAGCCAGCCACTGCGCCCGAAACTGCCGGGCGCTGGCGGGCGTGGCATCATGATACCCGAACTCGGCCCCGCAGCAGCCGCATAGCGTATGGTCGGGCGTATGCTCATCGGGCCCCCAGGGCGACTCGTCGTAATCCAGGCCGCACACGCGGCAAAACCACAGCGGCATGGCGCGGGGCCGTTAGGCCTTCTTCAGGAACTCGGTTTTCAGCACCATGGTGCTGCCGCCGGCCCGGCCTTCAATTTCGGCGGGACTGTTGGTGAGGCGGATGTTTTTGACCACCGTGCCGCGCTTGAGCGTGAGCGAGGAGCCCTTCACCTTCAAATCCTTGATCAGGGTCACCGAGTCGCCCTCGGCGAGCAGGTTGCCGTTGCTGTCCTTTACGTCCATGGAATTAACTGTTGAGCTGGATGTGTAATAACGATAGTGGTGCCACAAAGCCCTGCGGGCGATTCGTGGCACCACCCCATTTGATATAAGGCCTACCGCAATCTGCGGCATCCAATTATCTGCAACATCTGTGATCAGACGTTGAAGCGGAAGTGCATGATGTCGCCGTCCTGCACCACGTACTCCTTGCCTTCGACGGCCATTTTACCGGCTTCCTTGATTTTGGCTTCGGTTTTATACTGCTGGTAGTCGGGCAGCTTGATGACTTCGGCGCGGATGAAGCCCTTCTCGAAGTCGGAGTGGATGACGCCGGCGGCGGCGGGAGCTTTGTCGCCGCGGTGCACGGTCCAGGCGCGTACTTCCTGCACGCCGGCCGTGAAGTAGGTAATCAGGTTGAGCAGCGAGTAGGAGGCGCGGATGAGGCGGTTAAGGCCCGACTCGGTGAGGCCGTACTCGCCCAGGAACATTTCCTTTTCCTCGGGGTCCTCCATCTCGGCAATCTGCGACTCGATGGCGGCCGACACCAGCACCACCTCGGCGCCTTCCTGGGCCACGTGGGCCTGCAGGGCGGCCACGTGGGCGTTGCCGTTCTGGATGCTGCCCTCGTCCACGTTGGCCACGTAAATCACGGGCTTGATGGTGAGCAGTTGCAAATCGGCCACGGCCTCCAGCTCTTCGGGCGTGGCGTCGAGGGCGCGGGCGTTCTGGCCGGCCTCCAAAGCGTCCTTGAACTTCTGCAGCACCACCACTTCCTTCTTGGCAGCCGCATCGCCACTCTTGGCCGAGCGCTCCGACTTGGCCAGCTTCTTATCGATACTCTCCAGGTCCTTGATCTGCAGCTCGGTATCAATCACGTCCTTATCGAACACCGGATCGACGCCGCCGGCCACGTGCACGATGTTGGGGTCGTCGAAGCAGCGCACCACGTGGATGATAGCATCGACCTCGCGGATGTTGGCCAGGAATTTATTGCCCAGGCCCTCACCCTTGGAAGCGCCTTTCACGAGGCCGGCAATATCCACGAACTCGATGATGGTAGGCAGCACCCGCTTGGGGTTCACCAGCTCCTCCAGAATCTGCAGCCGCTCGTCGGGCACCGTAATCACGCCCACGTTGGGCTCGATGGTGCAGAACGGGTAGTTGGCCGATTCGGCTTTGGCGTTGGAAAGGGCGTTGAAAAGCGTGGATTTGCCAACATTCGGCAGGCCGACGATACCGCAGCGGAGACCCATGGTCTGTACGTTAAAGAATGGAGAAGTAAGAATTTGGAATTGGACGGGCAGGCCGAACGGCAATTCGGGGGCAAAGGTACGGGGCTTTTTGGGGGAATGTATGGGCCGGGCCAAACGAGGCGGCCATAAACCGGCAGCGCGTGCCGCGGCCAAGGCCGGGCACGCGCTGCGGTAAGCGGGCAATGGGTAAAGCTTGTTTCGGTAGGCGCGGCTTTAGGGGAGCGGTTAGTAAGTGGCGTCGGGGCGGTTGTCGCGGCCGTCGCGCTCGTCGTAGGCGGGGCGCGGGCGGTCGAGCTCGGCCACTTCCTCGGCCGTCAGCAGCTCCTCGCGCACGTAGTCCACTGCATCCTGCAGGGCATCGACAAACTTGAGGAAATCTTCCTTGTACAGGAAAATCTTGTGTTTCTCGTAGGAGAAAGTGTCGTCGTCGCGCAGGCGGCGCTTGCTCTCCGTGATGGTGAGGTAGTAATCCTGCCCCCGCGTGGCCTTCACGTCGAAAAAGTACGTGCGCTTGCCGGCTTTAATGCGTTGGGAGTAAATTTCTTCCTGTTCGTAGCGGTCTTCCACTGGCCTATCCGTTAAAGTTTGGTTTTTCCAAGATGATTGAAGTTGAACGCAAAATACGGAGTTACCGCAATATTAGGAAGTTTTAGGACCGTAATTTTCCAATTGTGGGACAGGAATTCAAAAAAGAGACGTTATATTGAATTCTACCGGCTTTTTCCAGAACGTCATCCAACGTCGGCGCGCTGCGAAAACAAGATTATATTGAGTAGGCCGGCTGCCCTCGTCCCCGCGCCGGCCGTTTCGCCGCGCGGCTGCCGCTCCCGTTGCACCCGATTCGGCCGTACCTTGCCTTGCATCCTGCTCCTGCCCTTTCTGCTATGGCCCAACCGCTCGATTTAGCCGCCGTCCGCTCCTTTACCAACCTCGAATTTCTGGCCCGCCAGCTGGTGGAGGGCTTTATTACGGGCCTGCACCAGTCGCCCTACCACGGCTTCTCGGTCGAATTTTCGGAGCACCGCCTCTACAACCCCGGCGAAAGCACCCGCCACCTCGACTGGAAGGTGTTTGCCCGCACCGATAAGCTGTTTGTGAAGCGCTACGAGGAGGAAACCAACCTGCGCTGCCACCTGCTGCTCGACGTGAGCCCGAGCATGTACTACCCCGCCCCCGGCCACGACAAGCTGCTGTTTGCGGTGCTGTGCGCGGCGGCCCTCACCACGCTGCTGCAAAAGCAGCGCGACGCCGTGGGCCTCGTCACGTTTGCCGATACCGTGGAGCTGCAGACGCCGGTGCGCTCGACCAGCACCCACCGCCACACGCTGCTGCTCACGCTGCAACAGCTGCTGGAGCGGCCCGCCAGCCCCGGGCGGGCGGGCACCAACGTGGCGGGCGTCATCCATGCCATCGCCCAGCAAATCCCGAAACGCTCGTTGGTGGTCCTGTTTTCCGACATGCTCGGCCGGGCGCCCGCCGAGCAGGACGAAACCCTGGCCGCCCTGCAGCACCTGCGCCACCAGCACCACGAGGTGCTGCTGTTTCACGTGATGGACCGCGCCACCGAAGCCGATTTCAACTTCCAGGACCGCCCCTACCTGTTCGAAGACCTCGAAACCGGCCAGACCCTGAAGCTGCAGCCCAACCAGGTGCGCGAGCAGTACCAGGCCGCCATGCGCCACTACGAGCAGGAGCTGGCCCTGCGCTGCGGCCAGTACAAAATCGACTTCGTGCCAGTCGATATCCGCGAGCCGTTCGACAAAGTGCTGCACGCCTACCTGGTAAAGCGCGGCAAGGTGCGGGGGTAGGTTTTTGCAGGTGTTCTTCCAATTGCAAATTTCCTCCTGCCGATGGAAATATACATGCTGAAAGCCGGGTGGTTGTTTTCAACGTTAACCACTATTTACATTGCCCGAGCCTATAACCGGACGTGGTGGTGGGTAGTGCCGGCTGTGGTTCTGCCGCTTCTTTCCACGCTACTTGTCATACTGGTAGTTCTACCGGAAAGTCGCCGTCGGGAGCGGGAAGATGACGAGCGGTATGCAGCCGAGCGGGCCGCCAGACGGACAGTTTCCCAGCCTGTAACTGAAGAGGCATCCGCTCCTGCCGTCAGCGCTCCAGCGCCGACAACAGGAGCGGATGCCCCTACAATTTCCTGAAATCAAAACACTACCGCCGGCCCAACTCGCGCAGGTGGGCTACGTGCGAGGCTACGGCGTAGCGCATCTTGGGGTACTCGTTATATTCGACGTTAAACTCGGTACACATCTGGCGGATGATTTTGTTGAGGGCCGGGTAGTGCACGTGGGAGATGTTGGGGAACAGGTGGTGCTCAACCTGGAAGTTGAGCCCGCCCACCAGCCAGCTGATGAGCTTGCTGTCGGTGGCGAAGTTGGCGGTGGTCCGAATCTGGTGGATGGCCCACTCGTCCTCGATTTTGCGGGTGGTTTCGTGGGGCACCACGAAGGAGGTCTGCTCGACGGTGTGGGCCAGCTGGAACACAATGCTGAGCGTGAAACCGGCTACTGCGGCAAAAAGCAGGAAGCCCACCAGCCAGCCCACGAAACCAACCGTCCAGATGGGCAGGACGACGAACAGAATCAGGTGCAGCGCCTTGAAGCCCCAGAACACGCCCTCGTCGGAAGCCGTCATTTTCTTGATGGCTATGTCGCCGATTTTACCCTTGAAGTACTTCTGGTAATCCATGAAGAAAATCCAGGCGATGAACAGCAGCGCGTAGAAGAACCAGAAGTACAGGTGCTGGAAGCGGTGCAGCAGCCGGCGGGGCTGCTCGGGGCTCAGGCGCAGCCAGGGCTGGGCATCGAGGTCGTCATCAACCCCCTCCACATTGGTGTACATGTGGTGGATGAGGTTGTGCTTGGCATTCCACATGAAGGAATTGCCACCCAGCACGTTGAGCGTGAAGGAGGCGAACTGATTCATCCACTTGCGCTTGCTGAACGAGCCGTGGGCGCCGTCGTGCATCACGTTGAAGCCGATGGCCGCGCCCAGCAGGCCCAGCACTACTGCTTCGAGCATGCCGATGAGCGCCGGCGGCGTCCAGAACACTAGGTGCAGGTAAACACCCACAAAGGCGCTGGTAAGCAGCAGCGCCTTAAAAAACAGGGACTTGCCACCGGTAGTAGTTTTGCCGGCCTCGGCAAAATAGGCGGCCGTGCGCCGCTTCAGCTCCTGATGAAAGGAGCGGGAAGCCGCAAATTTGGGGGCGTGCATGAGGGGGGGAATGGGGAGGAGGAAATAAGCTGCCAAGCCGGCAACCAGCCGATTGGCGAAGGGCAGTTACGCCGGATTGGACCGGGACACCCAGGGGCTACGGCCAGCTCTACAAAGATACAGCCAAGCCCCGCGCTTGTTGCCATTCGGCCGGTAAAGCCCGGTATTTTACACAACGCTCCGCCGCCACCCGGCACAAACAGCAAGAGCCGCAACGCCGAAGGCCGCGGCCCTCCAGACGAGGCAACTCCGGCGCGGGGGCCGGCTGCTGCCCGGGTCGGAGGGCCGCGGACTTGCGCGGTTTGCCGGTAAAGGAACTAGCGGGCGGCTACGGCCCGGGTTTCGCCCACTGGCAGGCCCGGTTTGAGCAGGCCCTGCATTTCAGAGAACGGCACGAATATGCTGATCTGCCCATATACGTAGGCGGCAATTTCGTAGGGCAGGTACACGAAAACGGCGCCGCCGCTGGTCAGGTACACGTTGCGGGTTACGGGCAGCGTTTTCACCAGCAGGGTTTTCGAGAGCGGCTCGTTGGCTCCCAGCCCCAGGCTCGGGCGGGCGTACTGGCCCAGCAGCTTCTCCAGCTTCGGCTTGGCACTGGCCAGGAAAATGTCGTCGTAGCGCAACGACTTGCCGGTGCGCGTGTCGTAGCTCTGCACGTAGGTGCCGTAAATGCCGTGGGCGCCGCCCGAATAATCGTAGCCGAAGAAGCCCATGCTCAGCAGGTTACCCTCGTTCCAGAGCACGTAGGTGTTCACCTCCTGCTCGTAGGCCAGGGTTTCGATGGGGCGATACTCCTTGGTCTTGTCCTTGGCCGCGGCCGCCAGCAGCGGAGCCGCGTCGGAGCGGTAGTCTTTGGTGAAGGCCCGCAGCTGCTCGTGCCAGATGGAATCGAGGGCCGGAACGGGGGCGGTATCGAGCGTGTCGCCGTGCAGGCCGCGCAGGATGTTGGCCGCCAGCACCTCCTGGTTGGGCGCCATAAACGGTACCAGCGCGTGCATCACGCGGTGCCCGCGGATGCTGTCTTCGGGATGATCAGGACGGGGCACCACATCGGCCACAAAGTTGCGGGCGGCGAAGCGGATGCCCTGGGCCGGCCGCAGCTGCCGCAGCCGCACGGGCTGGCCCTTGTGGGTACCCACCAGCTGGTTGGCTTCTTCCTTTAGCAGCCATTCGGGGCCGGTTTCGAGGGGCTCGTCCTCGTCGTCGGCGGCGGCGCCGTTGCCGCTGGCTACGGCGGCGGCCAGGCCTTTGGCTAGGTCACTCAGGTTCAGGCTGTCGCCCTGGCTGCCGGTGTCGCCGCCCAGCTCGTAGGGGTGGCCGTCGCGGCCGGCGTAGAAGCCCACAATACGGCCCGGGGTGGCGGCGCCGGGCTCGGAACCCAGGCGCTGCAGGTGCAGCGTTACGCTGTCGGTGGTGCCGGGCAGCAGGCCGCGGTACTGCCGGTACCACGAGCCGGTGTCGTTGGTGGGCTCGGGCGCGGCAACGGCAGTATCGGTAGTTGCCCCCGATTGCTCGGTGCCGGAATTACAGGCGCTCAGCAGCAGCAGGCCGAGGGCCAGCGGAGCGGGCAGCTGCCGCAGCAGCGAGGAAGGACGAAAGCGGGAAAGGTCGTTCATAGTCTACAAAGAAAACAGATTGCCGGCACTCGCCCGGGGCCGTGTATTTTCTTGGCATTATTTCACCGGTTCAGCTTCGCCCTGCGTATGTACAGACACGATTCTGACCGGCCTTTTCGGCTCCTTTTCCTTCTCAACGCACTTTCCTATGAACCACATCATTACGGGGCAGGACGCCCATGGCAACGACATCAAGCTCGACTACATCGACCACGGCCAGGGCAAACCGGTGGTGCTCATCCACGGCTGGCCGGCCACCTACAAAATGTGGGAGTACCAGCTCACGGCCCTCACCGAGCAGGGTTTCCGGGTGGTGGCCTACACGCGCCGCGGCTTCGGCAACTCCAGCAAACCCTTCGAGGGCCACGACTACGACACCTACGCCGACGACCTAAAGGCCATTCTCGACCAGCTCGATTTGCAGGACGTGACGCTGGTGGGCTTTTCGATGGGCGGCGGCGAAGTGGCCCGCTACATGGGCCGCCACGGCGGCGCCCGCGTCAGCCGCGTGGCTTTCGTGTCGGCCGTTACCCCCTTCCTGCTCAAAACTGCCGACAATCCCGAAGGCGTCGACCGGGAAACCTTCGACAAGATGGTGGACGGCCTGGAAGACGACCGGTTCGATTTCCTCCAAAGCTTTGGCAAGAACTTCTACGGCGTGGGCCTGCTGCGAAACCCCGTCAGCGAAGCCGCCCTCGAATGGACCCAGCACATGTGCGAAATTGCCGACCCGCGGGCCACCATCCTGAGCGTCCGCGCCTGGTCGGAAACCGATTTCCGCCAGGACCTGACCACCATTCAGGTGCCCACGCTGGTTATCCACGGCGGCGACGACGCACTGGTGCCGCCGAAAGTAAGCGGCGAGCGGATGACGCATTTCGTGCCCCATGCCGAGTTCATCGAGTATGCAGGCGCCCCGCATGGCCTGTTCATTCCCGAAAAAGAACGCCTCAACCGCGACCTAATCACCTTCGTGCACGGCGGCGACATTCAGAAAACGGCCGACAGGTATTAGGGAGTGGTAGGAGACGAGAACGGCTATTGCTGGGGCCAAAAGCCAAAGCATAATCCGGCCGGATTTGACAGGACGGCTGTTTTTGCCAGCAAAGCCGGGGCTCCCTAAGTACTACCCGTTAATCACTAAAAAACCCGGTAGCCGCAAGGCTGCCGGGTTTTATTGTAGGTAGGGATGCCAGTTTTGGTCGAGGGTACCGGCGCTGAGTTTGAGGAAGCCGGTGAGGGTGGGCTTTTTGGGCTGCTGCCGGATGGTGAGGCCGGCCTCCTGGGGCGTGTGGTGGCCCTTGGCGTGGTTGCAGCGCGAGCAGGCCGTGAGTAGGTTGCTCCAGCTCGAATCGCCACCCCTACTTCGGGGTATCACGTGGTCGAGCGTCAGGTTTTTGGTCGAGCCGCAGTACTGGCACTCGAAATTGTCGCGCTTCATCACGTTGTGGCGGCTCAGGGCAATGCCCTTGTAGGGCACGCGCACGTAGCGCTGCAGCCGGATGATGCTGGGCTTGGGGTACGAGCGGCTCACGGTGCGCAGCACGCCGTGCTCCGATTTGGCAATGAGCTCGGCCTTTTCGAGGTAGAGCAGCACGAAAGCTTTCTGGACGCTGCACAGCGTAATGGCCGTGTAGTCGCCGTTTAGTACAAGCACTTTGTGGTCCATACAGCGCGAAGAAAAAGAACCTACTCTGCCAGAAAGCTAGATGATTCTAAGCGCATTAACAAGCGGGCGAAGGTTCTGGTTGCAGACGGTGAAATAGAAAGCGGTTGAGAAGAACGTGTCATTCTGAGCGAAACGGAGCGTAGTCGAAGCATCTCGCGTGCCATAGTAACCCTGTCATCAGGAATAACCGTGGCACGCGAGATGCTTCGACTACGCTCCGCTTCGCTCAGAATGACGGTTATCTACCCTGTTCTTCCTATCTACTCCTCGCTCAGGATGCGCTTGATCAGGCGCAGCTTGTGGCTGTAGCGCTGCTGGTCGCGGCGGAAGATGCCGTTGTGGTCGAGCGGGTCGATGCGCACCTCGCCGCTGGCATGCAGAATTTGCTGGTCTTCCAGCAGCAGGCCCACGTGCACAATGCGGCCCTCGGCGTTGTCGAAGAAGGCCAGGTCGCCGGGGCGGGTCTGGGCCACGAAATGCACCGGCTGGCCCACTTCAATCTGCTGGTGGGCATCGCGCGGCAGCTGCACGCCCACCAGCCCGTAGAGCTGCTGCACGAGGCCCGAGCAGTCGATGCCGAACAGGGTTTTGCCACCCCACAGATAGGGCGCTTTCAGGTATTGCAGGGCCATTTTCTGGAGCAGGCGCAGGCGCACCTCGGCGGGGCCCTGAGGGCCGTGGCCGTTGCGCGGGTTGGTGGCCGCCCCGTTGTAGAAGTAGGCCTGCTCGCCCAGCTGCAGCGTCATGCCATCGAAAAATGGCAGCCGGGTGCCCAGCGTGACGGGCATTTTAGTGCTGTCGTCGCTCACCATCTGCACCACGTCGAGGGTGCGCGGGTGGTCTTCGGCCTGCCAGCGCCGGAAGTAGTCGGCCGATACGGGGCGGTGCTGCTTGGTGTCCATCCAGCCCACGTACTGGTCGGCGGCCAGGCGTACCTGCTGCCAGTTGCCCTGCACGAGCAGCACCGAGTAGCACTCCCCAAAAATAAGCTGGGTAACGATTTCGGCCTTATCGGTGGCCTCCGCCCGTACCGGCACGGCGCTCAGGGCACAAATTCCGTGGTTCAAGAGGTGAGGTGGTGAAATGGTGAGATGGTGAGTTTGACGTTGCACAGGGCCGGCTGGCGGCGGGCTGGGCGCCCTGTTCAGCTTAAACCGCAAACCTGGAGCATGTGGGTCATGCGGTGCACGTAGGTGTGGTCGCGCATTGTGCGGGCGTAGGCGTTGGCGGCAATGCGGTTGCGCTCGGCCGGGTTGGCCAGGTAGTGGGCGCACAGCTCGGGCAACTCGGCCGCATCCTCATACAGCCCGATTTCCTCGCTTGGCACGTACAAATCGGCAATTTCAGTTTTGTTGTCGCTGAGCTGAAAGGCGCGGCAGCCGCTGGCCTCGAACAGCCGCGGATTGATGCCGTAGGGCCAGCGCTGATACCACTGGTGCACATTGAGCACGATGCGCGCCTGGTTAAAGAGCAGCGCCATTTCGGCCGGCGTGAAGTAGCCGAAACGCAGGAAATGCTCCCGCAGCGGCGAGTTTTTCGCCAGGTTCCGCTGCCAGGGCCCGATAATCGTGAGGCGGTGGTGGCGGGCCAGCTCCAGCAGCACCCGCTCGCGCACCGGGTGCCAGTCGCCGGCAAACACAATGTCGTACTGCTGCTCCACACCCTCCAGGGGCCGATGAATGGCCGGGTCGACGGCGACGGGCAGGTAGTGCGGCTCGCGGGCGTGGTAGTGCCGGTACACGGCCTGGGTACCGTGGCTGTTGGAAAAAAAGAAGTCGTACTCTTCGAGCGGAATATACTTGTGGGCCAGCGAAATAGGATCATCGAGCCACCAGCAGATGGTGGGCAGGCCCCGGCGCTTCAGCTCGCGCAGCGTGGCAGCATCGTGGTAGCGGCCGTACACGGTGAAGAAAACGTCGGGCTTCACCTCGTCGGCCAGCTCCAGCAGCTGCCGGTTTTTATAGGCGTGGAATTTTGCCTTGCCCAGCTTTTCCCGCATGCGCTCCAGCTGGTTTTCGCGCTCGTAGTTGAACGCCACCACCTCGTGCCCCATCAGGCGCAGGGCCGTGGCGGCAAAGTGCGTCATGGGGTTGGTGCGGGTGTAGGCCGGAATCGAAAGCAGAAACTTCATAAATCACAGATGGCGCAGATGATGGATGACGCAGATGCGGGCGTCATCCGGCGTCAAAAGTACACGCTGCCAGCGCACAAGCCCTTACTTGCGCGGCTATATCAAATCAACCCGCTTAAAAAAGGCTGCCTCAATTACCAATCAGGAAATCGGCGCACTCAAAAAAATCAGGGGCAAGGCGTGCTTAATAGTCGCGGGCGCGGTCCATTTCGCGCTTCTGGTCTTTGGCCTTAAGGTCGTCGCGCTTGTCGTAGAGCTTCTTGCCTTTGGCCAGCGCAATTTCGAGCTTGGCAAAGCCCCGGTCGCTCACGAACAGGCGCACGGGCACGATGGTGAGGCCCTGCTCCTGGTTTTTGGCGGCCAGCTGCTTGAGTTCGCGCTTGTTGAGCAGCAGCTTGCGGGCGCGGGTGGGCTCGTGGTTGTTGTAGGTGCCCTCGGTATACTGGGCAATAGTGATGTTGTGGGCCCAGAGGCTGCCGTCGGGGTGGAACACGCAGAACCCGTCGCCGAGCTGCACGCTGCCGTCGCGGATGCTCTTAATTTCGGTGCCCTTCAGGACCAGACCCGCGGTGTAGTTAACCAGAAAGGCATACTCGAACCGGGCGCGGCGGTTCTGGATATTGATGTGCTTGACTTTTTCTTCCTTCATCACTGATTGGCGCTGATTTTTGCGCTGATTTCGCTGATTATCGTTTTGCCGAAACTGGGCGGCTATTCCCGCCAACTGAGGAGGAGCGGACGCGGGTTACGCGCCTTTGGCTCCGCCCCGCAGCTCCCGGAACCTGGCCAGCAGCTTTTCGCGGCTGACGATGCGCTGGCCGGTGCGGCCCGTGGCCACCAGCCGCGCACCCACCCGGGCTTCTACGCGACACAGCAGCTCGGCGCCGTTGAGCTGCTCAAAAATAGCCCTAAATTCCACGGTTTCGCCCTCGAAGGCCGGGCCGCGGTGCTCCACCGTCAGCAGCGTGCCGATGCCCTCCTCCCCCGCTTCCAGCATCTGCTCCACAAACTGCCGGCTGGTCCACTCCAGCGCCTGCCCCAGCGCAAACGTGCTGAGCACCGGATGAATCAGCTGGCCGTTGAGCACCGCAAAATCAGCCGCCGTCACGGTCAGCTGGTACGTCTGCTCATCGCCGGGCCGGAAGGGGTTGGTCATTTTTTAGTTGTCAGTTGCCAGTTGTCAGTGGGAACGTCATTCAGCGCGTAGTCGAAGCATCTCTACCGCAACACTAACTCTGTCGGCTGCAACGAAGCGGTAGAGATGCTTCGACTACGCTCAGCATGACGTTCCCACTGACAACTGGCAACTAACAACTGGCAACTCGATTTACCCCAGCTTCAGGCGTGGGTCGGAGCTGACGAGCTGGGTGGCGAAGTCGCCGGCTTCGTATTGGAACTGGGCGGTGCGGGCCACCATGGCGGCGTTGTCGGTGCAGTACTGGAAGGCAGGGATGAACACCTGCCAGTTCTGGGCGGCGGCTTCGTCCTGCAGGGCCTGGCGCAAACCCGAGTTGGCGGCTACGCCGCCGGCCAGGGCAATCTGGGTCAGGTGCTGGTCGGCGGCGGCGCGGCGCAGCTGGCGCAGCAGCGTCTGGATGATGGTGTGCTGGATGCTGGCGCAGAGGTCGGCCAGGTTCTGCTCCACGAAGTCGGGGTTTTTGGCCGTTTCCTTGCGGATGAAATAGAGCACCGCCGTTTTCAGGCCGCTGAAGCTGAAATCGTAGCCCGGCATGGTGCCGACCGGAAACGGGAAGCGCAGCGGGTCGCCCTGGCGGGCCAGCTTGTCGAGGTGGGGGCCGCCGGGATAGGGCAGGCCGAGCAGCTTGGCCGTTTTGTCGAAGGCCTCGCCGGCCGCGTCGTCGATGGTCTGGCCGATGATTTCCATCTCCAGCGCGCTCCGCACTACCACCAGCTGGGTGTGGCCGCCGCTCACGGTGAGGCACAGAAACGGAAACTCGGGCCGGGGCTCCTCAATAAAATGCGCCAGAATGTGGGCCCGCATGTGGTTGACGGCAATCAGGGGCTTGCCCAGGGCCAGGGCCAGGGTTTTGGCGAACATGCCCCCCACCAGGAGCGAGCCCAGCAGCCCCGGCCCCTGGGTAAAGGCTACCGCGTCGAGGTCGGTTTTGCGGATGCCTGCTTGCCGGAGCGCCGCCTCTACCACCGGCACCAGGTGCTGCTGGTGGGCGCGCGAGGCCAGCTCGGGCACTACGCCGCCGTACTGCTCGTGTACTTTCTGGGTGGCTACCACGTTGGAACGCATCTGCCCGTCGATGAGCACGGCGGCCGAGGTATCGTCGCAGGAAGATTCGATGGCGAGGATGGTCATGTTGTGAGAAGTTAGGAGATAGAAGCCAGAAGTTCGAATTGGCTGGTGGCAAAATTACAACGAAGCAGGCCAGCCCTACGTCGTTCCTATCCAATTCTAGCTCCTAACTCCTGGCTTCTAGCTCCTATCTTTGTCCCGTGCCCCGGTTTCTGTCTATTATTCTCAAAGTGCTGTTTGGCCTGCTGCTGCTGCTGGTGCTGGCCGTGGTGGGCGCGCTGGTGGCCCTGCGGGTGCCCAGCGTGCAAACCAACCTGGCCCAGCGGGCGGCGCGGGTGCTCACCGAAAAGCTCGGCCAGCAGGTGCTGGTGAACCGGGTGGACGTGCGGCCCTTCTCGCGGGTGCTGCTCGAAGGGGTGCGGGTGCTCGACAAGCGTGGCAACGAGCTGTTCAACATCGGCCGGGCCGATGCCGATATCAAGCTCTTCAGCATCTTCGACCCCAGCCACCTGCACGTGGGCCGGCTCACGCTGGAGGAACCGCGCTTTCATCTGGTCACCTATAAAAACAACCCCGACTCCACCACCCTCGACCAGTTTATCAGCTCGGTCAAGCGGCTGCTGGGGCCGTCCGATACCACCAAGGTCAGCAAGCCGTTCGACTTCCAGATTCAGGCCCTGAGCCTGCGCAACGGGCAGTTCGTGCTGGAGCGCCAGGACGTGCCGCGCATTCCGGAGTACGGCCGCACCATGGATTACGCCCACATGCAGCTCGACAGCATCTACGCCGATGCCGACCAGCTCTGGCTGCGGGGCGACTCCATCCACGCCAACATCAGCGGCCTGCGCACCGTGGATACGCCTTCCGGCACCCGCCTGCGCGAGCTGACGGCCAACATGACCTACGCCGACAAGTTCTGGGAGTTTGATAAGCTGATGCTGCGGGTGCAGGACAGTAAAATTCATGACTACCTGCGGTTTGAGTTCCGGCGCTTCCTCAACTTCACCGATTTCAACGACTCGGTGAAAGTTATTGCCCGGCTGCAGCCCAGCCGGATTTACTCCGACGACATTGCCAAGTTCGCGCCCCAGCCCAGCGTGCGCGACCTGCACGAAACCGTGCTCATTTCGGGCCAGGCGAAGGGCTACGTGCGCAACTTCACCACCAAAAACCTCGATATCCGCTACGGCCAGGGCACGCAGGTGCGCGGCGACATCAACGTGGAGGGGCTGCCCAATTTCAAGGAAAGCTTTATTGTGATGCGCCTGCAGCCCTCGGTGCTGCGCGGCCCCGACCTGCGGCGCTACATCCCCGACCAGGGCTGGCCCTACGTGCAGCGGCTGGGCACGGTGAAGCTGCAGGGCCAGTTCCTGGGTTTCTACAACGACTTTGTGGCCAACGGCTCGTTCCAGACCGCTCTGGGCAACGTGGTATCCGACGTCAACATCAAGCTCAAGGACAACCCGCGCTACTCAACCTACGAGGGCAAGCTGCGCACCAGCGGCTTCCAGCTGGGCAAGCTGCTCGGCGACGAAAGCGTAGTGCGCGACGTGGCCTTCAACGGGCAGGTGCAGGGCGTGGGCTTCGAGGCCAGCAGCCTGCGCCTCACGGCCAACGCCAACGTGCAGAGCATCTGGCTCAACGGCTACCGCTACCGCAACATCACCACCAACGGCGTGTTCAGCCGCCGCTCGTTTACGGGCAAAATCGCGGCCAACGACCCCAATCTGCAGTTTGATGCCGACGGCACTATCAACCTGCGGCCCCGCGAGCAGGCCTTCGATTTGCGGGCCCGGGTGCAGAAAGCCGATCTGCGGGCCCTGGGCCTCACCAACGAAAGCGTCACTATCGCCACCACCGCCGACGTGAAGTTCCAGGGCCTGCGCCTCGACGCGCTGCTGGGCTACGCCCGGCTGCGCAACTCGAAAGTGGGCTACGCGGGCCGCACCGTGGCCATCGACACGCTCGATGTGCTGAGCCAGCTGGAGGCGGGCGAGCGGCGGGTGCAGGTGCGCTCGGAAGTGCTCAACCTGCGCCTGGCCGGCGACTTCACGCCCACTACCGTCATCCGCGACGTGAAGACGCTGGTGCACGAGTACCGGCTCAACTTCGAAAGCAACGACGAGGCCATTGCCGCCTACTACCGCCGCAAGCGCCAGCAGCCGCTGCCCGACTACCAGATTGGCCTCAACCTCTACCTCAAGCGGCCCAACCCGGTGCTGCACCTGTTTGTGCCGCAGCTTACCATTGCCGATTCCACCCACATCGACGGCTCGTTCCGCAACGGGCAAACCTCCATTTTCCAGCTGGGCGGAAAAGTGGCCAGCGTGCAGTACGACAGCGTGCAGGTGTTCGACGCCAACATCGACCTGACCACCTCCAAGCTGCCCTACCAGCCCGAAATCCTGGCCCAGGCCGGTGTCACGTCGGAGCGGCAGCGGCTGCCGGGGCTCGGCGACACCGAGAACTTCTACGTGGAAGGCGTGTGGGACCAGGAGAAAATCAACTTCTCGACCTCGCTGGCCCAGACCGGCACCACCAACAAAGCCCAGATAAACGGGGCGCTGGTGTTTTTGGAGGATGCCGTGAAAATCATTTTCCGGCAGTCGGGCGTGAACCTGCTGGGCAAGAACTGGACGATTGCGCCCGATAACTCGCTCATTATTTCGGGTGGCGGGCGCGAGCTGGACTTCCAGAACGTAACGCTCAGCAACGGCGAGCAGAGCGTGAGTGCCCAGGGCTTCGTGTCGCAGAACCCCACCAGGCCGCTGGCCCTTACGGTCACCAACTTCGAGCTGGCCACCCTCAACGGCCTCACCGGCAACCAGAAATTCGGGGGCCGGGTGAATGCGCTGGGCACCATCAGCGGCGTGTACGGCCCGCTGGTTATCAACTCGACGCTGAAGGTGGATTCGCTGACGCTGGACCAGACGCTGATTGGCGACGTGCAGGGCCGCGGCGACTGGGACAACACCCTCGACCGGCTCAATGTAAACCTCAATGTGGCCCGCGACGCCCGCCGGGTGCTGGCCGTAACGGGCTACATCGCGCCCGGCTCCGACACCCAGCAGCTCAACCTGAACGGGGTGCTGGAAAAAACCCCGATAAAACTGGCCGAGCCCTTCCTCAATACGCTGTTTAAAGATGTGAGCGGCACCGGCGTGGGTACGCTGCGGGTGGGCGGGCTGTTTGCGGCCCCGGTGCTCACCGGCAACATTGACGTGTCGGACGGGCAGCTTACGTTTATCTACCTGAACACCACCTACACCTTCGCCGACCGCATCCGGTTTCTGGAAGACCGCATTGCCCTCCAGAACATCACGGTGCGCGACCTGCAGGGCAATACGGGCGTCATCAACGGCAACATTTACGAGCGCGGCTTTCAGGATACGCGGCTGGATCTGAGCGCCTCGTTCCGCCGGCTGCAGGTGCTCAATACCACCCGCCGCGACAACGAGCTGTACTTCGGGCAGGCCTACGCCACCGGTACGGCCGTGGTGCGCGGCCCGGCCGACAACCTGTTCGTGAACGTAACGGCCCGCAGCGAGGCCGGCACGCGCATGTCGCTGCCGTTTGATAACGCCGCCAAAGCGGAGCAGGCCAGCTACATCAAGTTTGTCAACCGCAACCTCTCCGACTCGGCCCGGGCGGCGCTGGCGGCCCGCAACCCCAAGGGCGAAACCACCGGCAAGGTCGATTTGTCGGGTCTGCGGCTGAACATGAACCTCGACATCACGCCCGATGCCTACGTGGAGCTGCTGCTCGATGAAAGCACCGGCGACATTATGCGGGGCACCGCTACCGGCCAGTTGCGGCTTAACATCGACACCCGCGGCGACTTCAACATGTACGGGCAGATTGAGATTGTGCGCGGTGCCTACAACTTCACGCTGCAGGGGCTGGTAAACAAGGAGTTCGTGGTGCGGCCCGGCGGCACCATTGCCTGGAACGGCGACCCGCTGGCCGGCGAGCTGAACGTGACGGCCACCTACACCCAGCGCACCAGCCTGGCCCCCGTGCTGTTCCAGACCGCCGGCACTAACCCCAACACCTCCCAGGTGCCCGTTACGGCCGTCATGAACCTGACCGGGCCCATTCTGCAGCCCATTATCAAGCTCAACCTCGAATTCAACGACATTCCCTCATCGCTGGAAGGCGATTTGGCGCCCTTCCTGTCGGCCATCCGCAACGACGAGCAGGAGCTGAACCGGCAGGTATTCAGCCTGGTGGTGTTCCGGCAGCTCACGCCCCCCGGCTCGCTGGCCGTTACCCGCCTGGAGGGTGGCAACAATGCGTTGGGCAACAGCCTGGGCCAGATTCTGAGCACCCAGCTCGGGCTGCTTACCTCGCAGATTGACCCCAATCTGGAAATCAGCTTCAACATCAACGGCCTCTCGGCCGACGATTTGGCGGCCCTGCAGCTGCGGCTGAGCTACTCCTTCCTCAACGGCCGCCTGCGCATCACCCGCGACGGCAGCTTCGGCAGCAACACCACTTCGGGCACCACCCCCGGCGGCGTGCCGGTGGGCTCGGGCCAGAACTCGGTTATCGGCGACCTGAGCCTGGAATACTACCTGCGGCCCGACGGAAAGTTCCGGGCCAAGCTGCGCTACGAAACCACCCCGCGCGACTTCACGGGCCTGAGCCAGGGCGTAAACCAGGCCCGCGCCGGCATTTCGCTGCTGCACACCGAGCAGTTCGACACTTTCCGCGAGCTGTTTGCCCGCAAGCGCCTGAGCCGCCGCGACCGGGACGCCCGCAAAGCCCGCGAGCTACAGGTCGATAACGACCCGCGCACGGTGCTGTGAGTTGCCGTGCTGGCGGGCGCCTCACCCCCTAGTCCCCTCTCCGAAAAGGAGAGGGGGAACTAGTTTCTAACTTTGTATCTAGTATCCTAGCTTTCATCTAGCGCTAAAAATCTAAAAACTAGTCCCCCCTCTCTTTTTTCGGAGAAGGGGCTAGGGGGTGAGGCGCCCGCCAACACGGCAACTCACCATCTCACCATTTCACCATCTCACCTCGTGAAGCAGCCCACCCGCAAAAAGAAGCTCGGTAGTTATCCGCACCTGATGGTGGTGTTCAGCATTACGCTGGCGCTGCTGGTGGTGGGCTTGTTCGGACTGCTGCTGATCCATGCCCACAAGGTGTCGACGCTGGTGAAGGAGAACCTGGAGATGCAGGTATACCTGCAGCGCGACCTGCCCGAAACCCAGCTGCTGCAGCTGCAGCAGGACCTGGCCCGCAAGCCCTACGTGGCCCGCAAAAACAACGAGCCCCAGGTGCGCTTTCTCTCCAAGGAAGAAGGCGCGCGCCAGCTCATCGACCAGACCGGCGAGGATTTCCAGCAGTTTCTGGGCGACAACCCCCTGCGCGACGCCTACCTGCTCAAGCTCAACGCCGACTACGCCGATACCAAAAACCTGAGCCGCATTAAAAAGGAGTTGGGTCAGATGCCGGGCGTGTTCGAGGTGGATTACGTGGAGAGCCTGATTACGTCGGTGAACGAGAACCTGCGCACCGTGAGCCTCGTGCTGCTGGGCTTTGCGGCCATCCTCACGTTTGTGGTGGTGGTACTCATTAACAACACCATCAAGTTGGCCCTGTTTTCCCAGCGGTTCCTTATCCGCAGCATGCAGCTGGTAGGCGCTACGCCCAGCTTCATTCAATGGCCCTTTCTGCGCCGGGCGGTGTGGCAGGGCCTGGTGAGTGGTATTCTGGCGGGTTTGCTGCTGGCCGCGCTCATGCAATACGCTTACCTGCAGCTCAACGAGCTGCGCCTGCTCGAAGATAACCGTCTGTTTGCCGCGCTGGGGATTCTGCTGGTGGTGCTGGGTATGGGCATTGGCTTTCTGAGCTCGTGGCGCGCCGTGCGCAAATACACCGGCATGTCGCTGGATGAGCTGTATTAGCTGGATAATGAGGGCTGGGGGGAAGTACTGTCGTCCTTCGCGCCGTTCAGGACGACAGTGCTTCCCCCCAGCCCCCGCTTCGTTCCCTCAAAACCCTCATTGGTTGAATTTCGGCGGCGGCTTGCCGCAACTCCGCTACCTTTGCTTCTATGGAACCGACTACTCCCCGTTTCGCCTTCGGGCCGCGCAACTACCGCCTTATGTTTATCGGGCTGGCCGTGCTGGCCGCCGGCTTTATCACCATGACGCTCGACTCCGAACAGTACGGCGAAGGATTTCTGGGCATTACGCTGGGCCCGATTCTGCTGGCTGTGGGCTTTCTGATCGAGTTCTGGGCCATTATGGCCCGCCCCGGCGCCACCGCCGCCGTGGCCCGCGACGAAGCCACGGTAACCACCGTACCCTCGCAGCCCGTGCCGCCCGCCACCACCGCGCCCGTTGCGCCTGCGGCCCCCACGGCTCCTACCTACAAGCGGTAGCCGGGCATTCGAATCCTGCTTTTCCCTCATCCGGCGCCGGCCGGCGAAGGGCCTTATGATGCTGGCACCGGTCGTCGCGACGACTGTTCTGGCATGATAAGGCCCTTTCTTCGTCAGGATGACCGTACTTTTGCCCCCCAACCCCGTTTTCAGCCCCTGAAATGACCTACTGGCACGCCCTGATTCTGGCTATCGTCGAAGGCCTGACCGAATTTCTGCCGGTTTCCAGCACCGGGCACATGATTATTGCCTCGGCCCTGATGGGCATTCCGGCTACTGCCTTCACCAAGCTCTACCTGGTTGTTATTCAGCTCGGCGCCATTCTGTCGGTGCTCGTTATTTACTGGCGCCGCTTCCTGCAGAGCTTCGATTTCTACCTCAAGCTGCTGGTGGCCTTTCTGCCGGTGGTGGTGGTGGGCCTCACGCTCAAAAAATACATCGACATTCTGCTGGAGTCGGTGACGACCGTGGGGCTGATGCTGCTGCTGGGCGGCATTGTGCTGATGTTCGTTGATAAGTGGTTTCCGCAGGAAAGCACCGAGGAAGGCGGCCACCCGGTTACCATGCCCAGCTTCCGGCAGGCCCTCGTGATTGGCGTGTTCCAGTGCCTGGCCGTGGTGCCGGGCGTCAGCCGCTCGGCGGCCACCATCATCGGCGGCCTCACCCAGAAACTCACCCGCAAGGCCGCCGCCGAGTTTGCCTTCTTCCTGGCCATGCCTACTATGGCCGCTGCCGCCGCCAAAGACCTGCTCGATTTTTACCAGGACGGCGGCCGCCTCACCGGGGCCGAAGTCAAGCTGATTCTGTTCGGCAACGTGGTGGCCTTCGTGGTGGCGCTGCTGGCCATCCGGCTCTTCATTGGCTTCGTTACCAAGTTCGGGTTCCGCGCTTTCGGCATCTACCGCATCATCGTGGGCGGCATTCTGCTGGTAATGATTGGCCTGGGCATTGATTTACAGTTGATATGAGCGAGAAAACGTTGGCCGATTTTGATTTTGAAACCGGCGAGGTGCTGCTCGTGGATAAGCCGCTCACCTGGTCGTCGTTTGACGTGGTGCGCAAGGTAAAAAACGCGCTGCGCATCCGTAAAATCGGCCACGCCGGCACCCTCGACCCGCTGGCCACCGGCCTGCTGATTCTGTGCACCGGCAAGAAAACCAAGCAGATTGACCTGATTCAGGCCCAGCAGAAGGAATACACCGGCACGTTCCGCCTGGGCCAGACAACGCCGAGCTTCGACCTGGAAACGCCCGTGGATGCCGAGCGGCCCTACGAGCACCTCACGGAGGCCGACATCCGGGCCGCCGTGGCGCAGTTCGTGGGCGAAATCACCCAGACGCCTCCGCTGTATTCGGCCGTGAAGGTGAACGGCGAACGGGCCTACGAGGTGGCGCGCCGCGGCGAGGAGGCCGTTATCAAAAGCAAGCAGGTAACCATTGCCGAGTTTGAGCTGACGCGCGTGGAATTGCCCGAAATCGATTTCCGCATCGCCTGCTCCAAGGGCACCTACATCCGGAGCCTGGCCCGCGACCTGGGCGCGGCCCTGCACTGCGGCGCCCACCTGACCAAGCTCGTGCGCACCCGCATCGGCGAGTACCGCCTGGAAGATGCCCTCACCATGGCCCGGATTGAGGCCCTGCGCCCGCCCCGCCCCGAGGGCGAACAGTCGGCGGGCCGCGAAGTAAGGCCGCCCCGCCGCGAGCGGCAGCCCCGCCCCGAGCGCCGCACCGGCCTGGAGTACTTTCAGAACACGCACGCCGCCCCACCCACCGATTCAGCTACCAGCTCCGATTCGAACAATCCGCCCGCCGCTGAACCAGGTTCGACTGAAGCTTAATTGGTACTTTCGCCTCTCTGGCAGGAACCAGCGTAATCAATAAAATCAGTGCGAATCAGTGATTAAATGGAGGTAATTCACGACCCGGCCCAGTTTCCTTACCTCGGCAACGCCGTGGTGACCAGCGGCACCTTTGATGGCGTGCACGTGGGCCACCAGCAGATTCTGGCGCGGCTCAGCGAGGTGGCGCGGGCCAGCGGCGGCCCGGCGGTGGTTATCACCTACTGGCCCCACCCGCGCTTGGTGCTGGCCCCGCCGCCCTCCCACCCCGAGCCGCTCGACCTCTACCTGCTCAATACCCTCGACGAGCGGGCCGCCAAGCTGGCCGAATTCGGAGTCGATTACCTGCTCATTATCCCGTTCACCCGCGAGTTTGCGTCCTGGTCGTCGGAGGAGTTTATTCAGCGCATTCTGCTCGATACGGTGGGCACCAGCAAGCTTGTTATCGGCTACGACCACCGTTTTGGGCGCAACCGCGAGGGCGGTTTCGAGTACCTGCGCGCGCATTCGGGCCGCTACGGCATGAGCGTGGAGGAGATTCCGCGTGAGGACGTGGACGCGGTGGGCGTGAGCAGCACCCGCATCCGCCGGGCCCTGGAGGCCGGCGACGTGGATACTGCCAACCGCTACCTGGGCTACGACTACCCCTTCACGGGCACTGTAGTAAAGGGCCGGCAGTTGGGCCGCACTATCGGCTGGCCCACGGCCAACATCGAGTGCCCCGAAAAGCTGAAACTGGTGCCGGCCCGGGGCGTGTACGCCGTGCGCGCCACCACCGCGGCCGGCGAAACCTGGCCCGCCATGCTCAACATCGGCGTGCGCCCCACCGTGGCCGGCAATCTGGCCCAGACCGTAGAAGCGCATTTACTCGGCTTCGAAGGCGACCTGTACGACCAGCCCCTGACCGTGGAGTTCGTGGCCCGCCTGCGCGACGAGCAGAAATTCGACGGCCTCGACGCCCTGAAGGCCCAGCTGGCCCAGGATGCCGAAGCAGCACGGGCGGCGCTGTAATCATTTCCCGCAGAGGTGCGCAGAAGGACTCGCGGAGGTCCGCAGAGCCGTTCAACGATATCAGAACAGCTTTGCGGGCCTCCGCGAGTCCTTCTGCGCACCTCTGCGGGAAATGCTACCTTGCCAATCCAAATTCCACCCACCTCTATGATCAACAAAACAGTAAGCGGCCCCCAGGCGGCCCTGGAGGGCCTCACCGACGGCATGACGCTCATGCTCGGCGGCTTCGGCCTCTGCGGCATTCCCGAGAACTCCATCCAGGAAATCCTGCGCCGGGGCGCGAAGAACCTGACCTGCATCAGCAACAACGCCGGCGTCGATGATTTTGGCATCGGGCTGCTGCTCCAGACCCGGCAGGTACGCAAGATGATTGCCAGCTACGTGGGCGAAAACGCCGAGTTTGAGCGCCAGCTGCTGGCCGGCGAGCTGGAAGTGGAGCTGATTCCGCAGGGCACGCTGGCCGAGCGGTGCCGGGCCGGCGGCGCGGGCATTCCGGCCTTCTACACGCCGGCCGGCTACGGCACGGAGGTAGGCGAGGGCAAAGAAAGCCGCGAGTTCAACGGCAAGATGTACCTGCTCGAACACGCCCTGCACGCCGATTTCGCCTTTGTAAAGGCCTGGCGCGGCGACACCGCCGGTAACCTCATCTTCAAGGGCACGGCCCGCAACTTCAACCCCATGATGGCCACGGCCGGCAAAATAACGGTGGCCGAAGTAGAGGAGCTGGTGCCCGCCGGCGAGCTGGACCCCAACCATATCCACACCCCCGGCATCTTCGTGCAACGCATTTTCGAAGGCAAGAACTACGAGAAGCGCATCGAACAAAGAACAGTTAGGTCTTAGGGACTTAGGTTTTAGGGATTAGGCTTTTTTGCACTTCTATTTTCCTCCTTGGCTTCTAAGGCCTACTACCTGAACCCCTGGTCTCTAAGCCATGGCTCCTGCCTCATGCTAGACTACCGTTCCTTGCAAATCTGGCAACGCAGTCACCAACTCACGCTGCAGTTGTATGGGCTGACAAAGAACTTCCCTCGGGAAGAATTATTCGGCCTTGTTAGCCAGATGCGGCGGGCGGCGGCTTCTATCCCAACCAATATTGCGGAAGGCTGCGGCCGCAATTCCGACGCGGAGCTGGCTCGTTTTCTCACTATTGCATCTGGTTCAGCCAGTGAACTGGATTATCAGTTGCTCTTATCGCATGAGTTGCAGATCTGTCTGACCAGGAATGGCGGCCAATTGCGCAGGAGCTCACGGAAATCCGGAAAATGCTTACTCAGTTCATTGTAACTCTAAAAAAACGTCTGCCGGCCTAAGCCCTAAGACCTAAGTTCCTAAGCCCTACCCCATGCTCGACAAACACGGTATTGCCCGGCGCATTGCGCAGGAAGTAGAAAACAACTCGTACGTCAACCTCGGCATCGGCATCCCGACGCTGGTGGCCAACTATATCCCCGAAGGCATCAACGTGGAGCTGCAAAGCGAGAACGGGCTGCTGGGCATGGGCCCCTTCCCTACTGATGACGAAGTGGATGCCGACCTCATCAACGCCGGCAAGCAGACCGTCACCACGCTGCCCGGCTCCAGCCTGTTCAGCTCGGCCGACTCGTTCGGCATGATCCGGGGCGAGCACGTGGACCTGACCATTCTGGGGGCCATGGAGGTGTCGGAAAACGGCGACATTGCCAACTGGAAGATTCCGGGCAAGATGGTGAAGGGCATGGGCGGCGCCATGGACCTGGTGGCTTCGGCCAAGAATATCATCGTGGCCATGCAGCACACTTCCCGCGATGGCGCCAGCAAGCTACTGCCCGCCTGTACGCTGCCCATCACCGGCCTGCGCTGCGTGAAGAAAATCGTAACCGAGCTGGCCGTGCTCGACGTGACGCCCGAGGGCTTCGTGCTCCGCGAGCGGGCGCCCGGCGTGAGCGTGGAGCAAATCCAGGCCGCCACCGCCGGCAAGCTGGTTGTTCCCGAAGGGGGAGTGCCGGAAATGGCTATCTGAGCTGTTAGCTGTTAGCTGAATTGACAAGATAAATTGGTATGCGGAACGTCATTCAGAGCGCAGCGAAGAATCTCGCCTGAATTCGTCCAACGTCTGTTCGAGCGAGATTCTTCGCTGCGCTCTGAATGACGTTCTGTACACCAAATTAGCCTGTCAGTTCAGTTAGCTGTTAGCTGTTAGCTGTTAGCTGTTAGCTGTTAGCTGAAGAAACGTCATTCTGAGTGCAGCGAAGAATCTCGCGTGCTGATGTTGTAGGTAACCTAACGTCAGCACGCGAGATTCTTCGCTGCACTCAGAATGACGTTTCTTCAGCTAACAGCTTAAATTCTTAGCATCGCCTGGGCCAGGATGTGGCGGGCGGCTTCGAGGGTGAAGTGGGAGAAGCACTTCTGGAAGTGGGCCAGGGCTTCGGGAGCGGGCAGGGAGCCGGCTTTTACGGCGGCGGCCAGGTGGGCGGCCAGCTCGTCGGGGTGGCTGGTGAGGGCGGGAAACTCGTGCTGGGTTTTGTAGCGGTAGAGGGTTTGCACGCGTAGCTCGGCGGTGGCGCCCGGTACTTGCCGCGTCAGGCGCTCCATGAGTAGCTGCACTTCATCCATGAACAGCAGGCGCGCCAGGCCGGGCGGGCAGGGCACCACTTGGCCGGGGGCGGCGGTGATGAGCACGGCCGCGGGGCTCTCGGGCGCCCAGCCCAGCAGCTGGGGCGGCGCGCACAGCCAGGCCGTGGCCGGAAACCGCTGCGGGTCTGCGAGCACGGCGGCCAGGGTTTGCAAACGGCGTTCCGAGGGCAGCGGCATGGGGCAAAGGTACGCACGGCGAGGGAGGGAGTCGGGCCATGGTTTCGTGGCCCCGCCAACCCCTCGCCGCTGCTTCCGTACCTTTGTATAGTTTCTACTGCATCATTAAACTGAGTATATGCCCGCGAGTTCACACGGAAAATCCGGCGGTAAAGCCGCCAAAAAGAATACCTTACCCGGGATGCCGGCGCATCCCGAACTGGTTACGCCTACGCCCGAACCTTCCCACAAACTGGTGCTGCGCACGTTGCGCCGGGCCGACTTCAAGGAGGTGAAAACCATCATGGACAAGGTGTACTCCAACATGGAGGGCTCCTGGGCCCAGGACGAGTACAATGCCCTGGTTCGCAAATTCCCGGAGGGCCAGATCTGCATCGAGGACAACGGCAAAATCGTAGCCGCTGCCCTGGCCATTATCGTGGAGTACAGCAAGTTCGGCGACAAACACACCTACGCCAAGATTACCGGCAACGGCAAGTTCGAAACCCACGACTCCGACGGCGACACACTGTATGGCGTGGACGTATTCGTGGACCCCGAATACCGCAGCCTGCGCCTGGGCCGCCGCCTCTACGATGCCCGCAAGGAGCTGTGCGAAAACCTGAACCTGCGGGCCATGGTGGCTGGCGGCCGGATTCCGGGCTACAGCAACTACGCCAACGAGATGACGCCCGCCAAGTACGTGGAGATGGTGCGTAACAAGGAGCTCACCGACCCCATCCTCACCTTCCAGCTGGCCAACGACTTCTACGTCCGCAAAATCATCCGCGGCTATTTGCCTTATGACTCCGAGAGCAAGGCCTACGCCACGCTGCTGGAGTGGATTAACGTGTACCACGAGGAGGAAACCGACAAGCTCATCGGCAACCAGAAATCCAACGTGCGCATTGGCATTGTGCAGTGGCAGATGCGCGCCACCAAAGACCTGGAGGACTTTTTCCAGCAGATGGAGTTCTTCGTCGATACCGTGTCGGGCTACAAGTCCGACTGTGTGCTGTTCCCCGAGTTCTTCAACGCGCCCATGATGGCTCTCACCAACGAGGAGTCGCCCTCGGTGGCCATCCGCTCGATGTCGGCCTTCACCGAGCCCATCAAAATCAAGATGATGGAACTGGCCGTGAGCTACAATATCAACATCATTGCCGGCTCGATGCCGCTTTACGAGGACGGCAAGCTGCACAACGTGAGCTATCTGTGCCGGCGCGACGGCACTGTGGACGAGCAGTACAAGCTGCACGTTACGCCCGACGAGGCCAGCTACTGGGGTATGCGCGGCGGCAACCAGCTGCGCTGCTTCGACACCGACTTCGGCAAAATCGGCATCCTCATCTGCTACGACGTGGAGTTCCCCGAGCTGAGCCGCATGCTGAGCGACGAGGGTATGAAAATCCTGTTCGTACCCTTCTGGACCGACACCAAGAACGCCTACCAGCGCGTGCGGCTGTGCGCCCAGGCCCGGGCCATCGAAAACGAGTGCTACGTGGCCATTACCGGCTCGGTGGGCAACCTGCCCCGCGTCGAGAACATGGACATTCAGTACTCGCAAAGCGCCGTGTTCAGCCCTTCCGACTTCGCCTTCCCCCACGACTCCATTGTGGCCGAAGCGACGCCCAACACCGAGATGACGCTCATTGCCGACCTCAACCTGGATTTGCTGAAGGACCTAAACACCAGCGGAGCCGTGCGCAACCTGCGCGACCGGCGCAAGGACCTGTACTCGGTGAGCTGGGTGAAGAAAACCGAGCGCGACGATGCTCTGCTGAGCCAGGGCGAAGAGCGCGCCCCCAAAACCTCGGCTCTGCACCCACCCATTACGGTGGCATAACGTTGGAGCCGAATTACTTTTCGGCCCGCGCAACCTTCGAAGCAAACCGCCTGTCAAGCAATTGGCAGGCGGTTTTTTTAATTGTACATTTCCAGTCAGTTACGCCATTGTTTATAGCCGGTACAGCAGGCTCTCCGGTTCCTTCTTCCACCCTTTTTAGTCAAGTGTATGCTTCCTACTTTTATTCGACAATTGCTACCAAGCCGGGCCGGGCTATTAGGCGCCCTGGTGTTGGGCCTGACAGCCGCGGCCGCTCAGGCCCAGACAAAAGTATACGGGCTGGGCTCCGATTATGGAGACGATAAAACCGTACTGATAGCCTTCGAACTGGGCCAGCCGGACCCAGTCGCCTACAGTAAAGTCACGTTCAACCGGCCGGTTACCGGGGTTGCCAGCGGCCAGTTTCTGGCAGGGCTCGACTCGCGCCCCGCAACAGGGGCTTTAGCAGCGCTGGGTGGCCAACTGTTTGCACTGGGCTATGATGCTACCCGGCAGGAGGCTCAACTCTACCGCCTCGACCCCACCACGGCTGCCGCCACGATGGTTGGGCCAGTACAAAAAATTGACTTAGGGTCCGACCGTAACCGTATTGGGTTCGATTTTTCTTCGGACAATATGATTCGGGTAACGGGTAGTAATGGAACTGCCCTCTTCTTTTCCAGCGAAAACGGCCTTAAACTGCTTACTGACGCAGGCAGTTCGTTGGCTTACGCTGCGGACGACCCTAATGCGGGGCACCAGCCATTTGTGGGCTCGTCGGCCTACATCAACGACCAGAGCTACCCTGGTGTCAGGCTTTATCACCTCGACGAACCCATCCCTGGATACACCACAATAGCTGTCCAGCCTACTACAAGCACCGGTACGTTACGCACCGTCGGGACAGGCCCTTACATCTTCACTTCCTCGTCCGCCGACCTGGACATCTACACTGACCCTATTTCCGGCGCGAATACGGCATATATGTGTATTTCGGACCCTGACTTTGCCAATTTTACAACTCATATTTTGATTTTCGATTTAGCCACTGGCACACGTACGATCATTGGCCGGGTAATTACGGGTACAAAGGCCGTTTTAACGGATATCGCGCTGGCCATTCAGCCCGTTGGGGTGGCTACCGGTACCCGCAACCCGGCCGTTGCCACCAGCTTCAGCCTGTTCCCGAACCCGGTAACCGACCGGGCCCAGGTTAGCTTCCGCCTGCCCGGCGCCGGTGCCACCGAGCTGGTGCTGACCGACGCACTGGGCCGCACCGTGGAGCGCCATAGCCTGGGCAACCGGGCGGTCGGGGCACACTCGCTCAACTGGACCCCCGCCAGCCATCGCGCCGGCATTTACCTGCTCCGCCTGCTTGTTGACGGCCAACTGGCCGGCGTGCAGCGCATGGTGGTTGAGTAAGGCGCCGGGTGGCATACCATAAAAGCCGTCTGCCAATTTAATGGCGGGCGGCTTTTGTGGTTTTCAGTTCATCGGGAAGAACATAATTTGGGGCTGGTTGGCTGAAAAAGGGGCCGGACGCTGAGTTTAGATTAAAGCCGGATTAAATAGCATGGTCCCTCAATCCTCTGCCACGCGCGGGCACGTAGGTGAAAAAAGCGGCGGGCCGTTCCGCAGGCTTTTCAGTCCACTCCATTCACCAACCTTTACCCGCGTATGCACTCCTTCTCTACTCTCCGGCCCCAGGGTCGGCGCAATGGCCTGTTGCTGGCCGCCCTGGGCCTGCTGGCCGCCGGTCCGGTGGCCGCCCAAACCGTTACCACCACCGCCTTCGGCCTATCGCTGACCGCCAGCCCAACTGGCAGCCTGACAACCAGCCTGGTGACATTTGACATGACAGCCCCAGGGGTTTTCCTCACCAACCTGCCGGTTACGGGCATCACGGCTGGCCAGAACCTGGTGGGCATTGATTTCCGGCCCAATACCGGCGAGCTGTTCGGGCTGGGCTACAACGCCACCGGCACCCAGGCCCAGGTGTACCGCCTCAGCCGCACCACGGCCGTAGCAACGCCCGCCGGACCGGCCATTACCCTCGATCTGGGCACCGACCTCAACCGCATCGGCTTCGACTTCAACCCAACCGTTGACCGGATTCGGGTGACGGCGGGCAACGGCGCCGATTTCCGCCTCAACCCCAACGACGGTGCGCTGGCTGCCACCGACGGCCGGCTGGCCTACGCCGCTGGCGACGCCAACTTCGGCCAGACGCCCGGCGTGGGCTCCTCGGCCTACACCAACAGCTACATCGGCACCACCGCTACCACGCTCTACGGGCTCGATGAGGCCAATAACCGCCTCGTAAAGCAGGACCCGCCCAACGAAGGCAAGCTGGTAACCGTGGGGCCGCTGGGCGTTACAACGAGCGGTGCCACCACCGTTTCCGACCTCGATATCTACCTCAACCCTACCAACGGCGTTCAGACAACGTATCTGACGGTGGCGGAAATCAACGTGGCGACTTTCTCGGCCACCACCAAGCTCTACACGGTAAACCTGACGAGTGGCGCCGCCACGTTGGCGGGCAACGTGGGTACCGGTCCGCTGGTAGCCGTTACCGATATTGCCCTGCAGATTGTGCGGCCCGCTACGCTGGCCCCCATTACCGGCAACCTGGCCTACGCGCTGGCCGGCGGCAACCTGCTCTCCTTTGATACCGATTTGCCCGGCACCATCCGTACTTCGGTGAGCGTGACGGGTGTGGCCACCGGCCAGACGCTGGTGGGCATGGATGTGCGGCCCCTCAACAATGCCCTGTACGCGCTGGGCTACAATGCCACCACCCAAACCGGCCAGCTCTACACCATCAACGCCACCACCGGCGTGGCCACCAACCTCAGCGGCACCACCAACCTGGACCTGCCACTGGGAACGGGCAGCGTGGCCTTTGATTTCAACCCCACCGTCGACCGGATTCGGGTGGAGGGCGTGAACCGCGCCAACTTCCGCCTTAACCCCAACGACGGAGCCGCCGCCCCCATCATTGATGGCACCCTGGCCTATGCAACAGGCGACGCCAACGCCGCGGCCACCCCGGCCATTGGCTCGGTAGCCTACACCAACAGCTACAGCGGTCCGGGCAACCCGCCCAATACCACCACCCGCACCACCCAGCTCTATGCCTACGATGAGGTCCTGAACATTGTAGCCAACCAGAATCCCGCCAATGCCGGCACGCTGGCTACCGTGGGCACCTCGGGCGTGACCGTAGTGGCCGGTCCGAACGTGGACATGGACATTTACAGCACCGCCGAGGGCACCAACACGGCCTACCTGGTGGCAACCACCGGCACATCGGCCAGCTCCAGCCTCTACAACCTCAACCTGACCACCGGCGCGGCCACCGGCCCCCGCCAGATTGGCCTGGGCCTGACCGTGCGCGACCTGGCCATTGCAGCCGGCGCGGGCGTGGCTACCGGCACCCGCAACCCGGCCATTGCCACCGGCTTCCTGCTGTTCCCGAACCCGGTAGCGGGCCGGGCCGAAGTGAGCTTCCGGCTGCCGAGCGCCGGCGCCGCCGAGTTGGTACTGACCGACGCGCTGGGCCGCACCGTGGAGCGCCGGAGCCTGGGCAACCGGGCGGTTGGCCCCCACACGCTGAGCTGGGAGCCCGCCAACCGCCACGCCGGCATCTACCTGCTGCGCCTGCTCGTTGATGGCCAGCTGGCCGGCGTGCAGCGCATCATGGTTCAGTAAATGCCTTGATGAATGGGTGAAAAGGAACGTCGTTGCTTTGCGTTACGCGCAATGATGTTCCTCCCAAACCATAAGCTCATCTACGCGAAAAGCCCCTGACGTCCGTGCTGGCGTCAGGGGCTTTTCGCGTAGATGAGGGTGATTTGCTTCCCCGGATTGCGTTGCGCGTCGCTGGCAATACGGTTGCTTTTCACGCATTCACCCCATCACCGCCGCTAGCCGTGCGGACTTTCCTGGGCGGCGAAGTAGGCGTGGTCGCGCAGCACGGTGCGGATGAAGGGCTCGTCGGGCAGGTCGGTGGTGATGGTGGTGACGGATTTGACCTTGCCGGCCAGCTCTTTGAGCAGCGCATAGTCGCCCTGGGCGCCGGCCTGCCGGAACAGCTGGCGGATGAGGCGCGCGTCGTGGTCGGACAGCTCGCGGGCCTGCTGGAAGACGGGCTGATAGCCGGCCGGCACCTGGGTTTCGGCCGTAAGCGTGTGCACATCGGGGGCGCGCGGCCGCAGGCTCACGACGGTGGTGCCGGCGGCCATGTCGCCGAGGCGCTGGCCGCGGCCGTTGAACAGGGTGGCTACCAGGGCTACCGAGCCCATGGTCATCCCGATTTCAAACAGGCCAATCAGCCAGCGCAACGCGTAGTCGCCGAGGCTGGGGCGGGTGCCGTCGAGGCGGGTGACTTTGATTTTGCGGGCCTGCTTGCCCAGGCTCTGGCCATTAAAGAATATTTCGCACAGCGGATGGTAGATGAGTAGCGGAATACCAATCAGCACGTAGGAAGCAATCTGCCGCTCATCGCCCGAGTTGGTTGCCTCCGAAATCAGGAAGCTGACCACCGCCGCCCACAGAATCATCACCAGCACATCGAGCACCTGGGCCAGCACCCGGTCGCCCACGCTGGCGGCCTCGTATTCGAGCACCACGTTCTGGGTGGTCTGGATGCGGATCGTACTCATAAAAAAGCGTAAAAAAAGAGCCGCAACGGCCCACAGGAATCGTGTATATTTAGCCCGGCGGACCGGGTCTGCCTATTCTTCAAGCAGAACAAGTAATGCGCGAAACGGTCTTTCTGCGGCTCAACGAAGCCCGCTGGCAACGCTACGAAGCCCAGCCGCCCGCCGGCCCCGACGAGCTGGCCCGGCGCTACGTGGAGCTGACCGACGACCTGGCCTACGCCCGCACCTTTTACCCCGAGTCGGCCACTACGGCCTACCTGAACGCGCTGGCGGGCAAGCTACACCAGTCGCTCTATAAAAACAAAAAGCAGGAGGCCGGCCGCTTCGCCGATTTCTGGCTCCGCGAGCTGCCCTTCATCCTTATTCGCCACCACCGGGTGCTGCTGGCCACGCTGGTTTTCTTCCTGATTACCTGCTTCATCGGGGCGCTTTCGGCGGCCTACGACGACTCGTTTGTGCGCGTGGTACTCGGCGACGACTACGTGAACCGGACGCTGGCCAACATTGAAAAGGGCGACCCCATGGCCATCTACAAGGGCACCGACGAGAGCCTGATGTTCCTGCAAATCACGCTCAACAACGTGCGGGTGGCGCTGTATGCCTTTGCCGGGGGCATTACGGCGGGGCTGTTCACGTTCTTTATGCTGTTTCGCAACGGCGTGATGCTGGGGGCCTTTCAGTTCTTCTTCCACCAGAAAGGCCTGCTGCTGCCCTCGGTGCTCACCATCTGGATTCATGGCACGCTCGAAATTTCGGCCATCGTGCTGGCCGGCGGGGCCGGGGCTATTATGGCCCAAAGCCTGCTGTTTCCGGGCACCTACTCGCGCCGCGACTCGCTGCGCCGTGGCGCCCGCGACGGCATGAAGCTGGTGCTGGCGCTGGTGCCGGTGTTTATCGTAGCCGGCTTCCTCGAAGGCTTCGTGACGCGCCACACCGAAATGCCGCTCTACGCCAGCCTGAGCATCATCGGCACCTCCGCTACCTTCATCCTGGGCTACTTCGTGGCTTACCCCTGGTGGCTTTCGCGACGAGCTGTTAGCTGTTAGCTGGAAAACGAAACCGACTCCATTGCATCCATCACCAAACGTAAAAAGCTAACAGCCAGCAGCTAATAGCTATCAGCTCAAAAACCTATGCGCCGTCACCTTGCCTTCAACCGGCCCACCGATTTTCTGCGTCGCCGCGACTTCAGCCAGAAAATGGAAGCCACCTTCGATTTCATCCGGGCGCACGCCACGCCGCTGGTGCGGGTGCTGGTGCTGCTGGTGCTGCCACTGGCGCTGCTCACGGGCATTGGCACCAGCGTGCTGCAGGGCCAGATGCTGAGCACGATGAGCGTATTTAAACAGCGCACCAGCGCCGACAGCACCTTAAACAGTGCAATCGTACCGGACGTGTTCACCTCGTCGACTTTCTGGCTGACGATGCTCTCGGGAATTCTGCTGTTTGCGGTGGTGCATCTGGTAGTGTTTGGCTACGTAGTGCTGCAGGCCGACCGCACCACCGACGAGCCGGTGACGGCCGGTGAGGTCTGGGAGGTGGTGAAATCCCGGTTCTTGGGCATGGTGGGCTCGTTTATTGGGCTGGGGTTCCTGTTTATGGTAGGAAGCATGGTTATCGGGGGCGTACTCTTCGGGTTGGGGTCAATGATGAGCTCGTCTCCCTGGGTTATCTTTCCCCTCGTCCTGTTGCTCTATTTCGCCATGTTCTACTCTATTGTGCCGCTGAGCCTGTATTTTATTGTGTGGCTGCGGGAGCGGCGGGGCTTCTTCGGCAGCCTCACCCGCAGCTTCCGGCTGGCGTGGGGCAAGTGGTGGTCTACGTTCGGGCTGCTGATGGTGATTACGTTCATTATGTACCTGATTCTGCTCCTGTCCATCGCCCTGCTGTCGGCGCTGGGCCTGCCCTTTGCCGGGATGATGGGCGGCGAGTTGGATTCCGGATCTATGCGGGTGCTGATGATTGTATATTCTATTCTGCAGAGCCTGATTACGCTGATTTATTACCCGTTCATTCTCATTGCCCTCAGCTTCCAGTACTTCAACCTGGTCGAGCGCCACGATGGCACCGGCACCCGCCTGATGGTCGATGCCATCGGCGAGCCGGCTCCTGTACTGGCCCCCCAGGCCTTGCGCCCCGATGACGAGGGCGAGTACTAGCCTTACCGGCCTTTGCGGTCCGTTTCGTCGCCGCCCGCTTAATCAGGCCGCTAGCGGCGCGTTTAGCGCCGGCTCTTCCTTACTTATGCCCCAGCCCTGCCTCCTGCGCCGCTCCTGCCCCGCCCCGCTGCCCGGGCTGCTGGGCTTGGCGCTGTTGCTGGCAGCGGGCGGCGGCTACGCCCAGGGCCCGGCGGCGCCCCGCTCGCCGGTGCTGCCGCCCGCCCCCGACTCGCTGGCCGTATCGGCCGCGCCGCGCTACGTGCGCCTGCGGGCCGATACGGCCCCGGCCGGCACGCTGCGGCAGCCGGCGGCCGCGCGGCTGGCCGAGCTGCGCCGTCAGCCCGAGTTTCAGTATGTGGAGCCCGAGCCCAGCAGCGCCTCCGACAGCCTGTGGTCGCGATTCTGGCAGGAGCTATGGCGGCGGATAGCGGGGCTGTTTTCGGGGGAAACCTACGAAACCCGGGGCCGCTACGTGGTGTACGCCCTGTTTGCGGCCGCTTTCGGCTACGTGCTGCTGCGTCTGTTGCGGCTGGATGTTACGGGGCTGCTGGGCCGGCGCGGCCGGGCCCTCCCCCTCCCCTACGAAGCGCTGACCGAGGACATTCGCGGCATTGATTTCGCGACCGAGCTGGCACGCGCCGAGCAGGCCGGCAACTACCGTCTGGCCCTGCGCCTGGGCTACCTGCAAACCCTGCGCCACCTCACCGACCGCAACCTGATTCAGTGGCAGCCCGACAAAACCAACCACGACTACCTGCGCGAGCTGGCCGGCACGCGCCTGGCCCCTGATTTCCGCGCCCTCACCCGGCAGTTCGAATACGTCTGGTACGGCGAGCTGCCGCTGGCTGCCGGCCAGTATCCGGAGCTGCGCGAGCAGCAGTTGAGCTTTATCGGGCAGGTTTCCTCCAGGCTGTTAGCCACTAGCTGACAGCTTCTCTGGCATTTTTAGGCGACTGAATCACTATCCTTTTATACAGAGGAGTACATTTTCTTCACGCCTGACTTCTCATTCGCCTACCAGAACAAAAGCTAACGGCTAAAAGCTGTCAGCTAACAGCTCAAATAAATGACTCGTTTTCGTGCTTTACTGCTGGGGTTGGTGGCGCTGTTCGTGGCGTTTGTGGCAGTGGAGTACTTCCGGCCGGAGCCTACCGACTGGCGCCCCACGTTCATCAACCGCGACAAAATTCCCTACGGCACCTACGCGCTCTACGACCAGCTGCCGACCCTGTTTCCGGGCCAGCCCATCAGCACCGTACGCCTGCCCATTGCCAACCAGCTCCTGCCCGGCCTGGGGGTCGATGTAAACCCCGACACCACCATCGGCCGCGACGCACCCGCCCTGCGCCCCGGGCGGGCCAGCTACCTGTTCATCAACGACGGCTTCTTCTGCTCGCCCCTCGACCAGGATGCGCTGCTGCGCTACGTGGCCCGCGGCAGCCACGTGCTGATAACGGCCGAAAACATTGGCGGCGCGCTGCTCGACTCGCTGCACCTGCAGCTGCGCCCGGTGCTGGAGCTGGATAGCCTGCTGTTGTTGCGGCGGCTACGGCGCGGCGGGCTGCCGGCGGGCGGAAGTGCCCGGGCCCGCACTACTACGCTTACGCTGGTAAACCCGCCGGCCGGGGCGGCCAAAGCTTACCGGTTTCCGGCTGCCGAGGTAGCGTACTTTTTTAAGGCCACCACTGGCAGCCGGGCTACGGTGCTGGCCCACGACGCCCGCCGCCGGCCGGTGCTGGTGCGCGTGCCGGTGGGCCGGGGCGAAATCCTGCTGAGCTCGACGCCGGCTGCCTTCAGCAACCTGCGGCTGCTGCGGCCGGCCACGGCGGGCTTCGCCTTCGCGGTGCTGTCGGGGCTGCCGGCGGGCCAGCCGGTGTTCTGGGACGAGTACCAGAAGCAGGGGCCGCTGGGCGAGCAGTCGTTGTTGCGGGTGTTGGCGGCGCACGAGCCGCTGCGCTGGGCCCTGTGGGTCGGGCTGGCGGGGCTGGCGCTGTTTGTGCTGTTTGAGGCCCGGCGGAGGCAGCGCATCATTCCCATCATCCGGCCGCTGCCCAACACCACGCTGCTGTTCACGAGCACCGTGGCCAGCCTCTACCAGCAGGGCAGCAACCACGCGCTGATTGCCGAGAAGAAAATCGGGCTGTTTCAGGACTTCCTGCGCACCCGCTACCACGAGCCGGGCCTCGACCTGAGCGACGAACCCACCCGCGAACGGCTGGCCCAGAAAGCCGGCGTACCGCGCCCCGAGCTCGATGAGCTGGTCCGCCGCATGAACCGCACCCTCACCGCCCCCCAGGTTTCCGACGAGGAGCTCCTGGCGCTGAGCCGGGCCATCAGCCGGTTCCGGAAGCAGTCTGCCTAGAATTGCACTATCAGCTAAAATTGTATTTTTCTTCTTTATAACTATTCCAATAATGTTTTTTACAACGATTTATTACCCTTTTCAATACAATAATTAAGTAAACAGATTAAGATTATAAAGTCCTCACTTTGCCAATCAAGCCTCAATATGGAGAATAACTTCCACATGGATTCTGCTGAGCAACCGAACGCTCCGGTTCCGACTTCCGACAGCCTGCCCCTCGCCGCCGAAAGCCCCGCCGCAACGCCTGCCTCGGTGGGCACAGCGGCTACGGCCATTTCCGGAACCTCGTCTGATGCCTTCACCCCGCGTACCGACCTGAGTGCCCTGAGCCGCCACGCCGATGCCATCCGGGCCGAGCTGGGCAAGGTGATTGTGGGCCAGCGCGACCTGGCCGAGCTGTTGCTCACGGCCCTGCTGGCCGACGGCCACGTGCTGCTCGAAGGCGTGCCGGGCGTGGCCAAAACGCTTACTGCCAAGCTGCTCGCCCGCACCCTCAGCGTCCCGTTCAGCCGCCTGCAGTTCACGCCCGACCTCATGCCCTCCGACGTGCTGGGCACCTCGGTATTCCGGCCCCAGAAGGGCGAGTTTGAGTTCCGGCCCGGCCCCATCTTCGCCAGCGTGGTGCTGATTGATGAAATCAACCGGGCTCCGGCCAAAACGCAGTCGGCGCTGTTTGAGGTGATGGAGGAGCGGCAGATAACCCAGGATGGCGTCCGCTACCCGCTGCCCGCGCCGTTCGTGGTGCTGGCCACCCAGAACCCCATCGAGCAGGAGGGCACCTACAGGCTGCCCGAGGCCCAGCTCGACCGGTTCCTGTTCAAGCTGAGCGTGGGCTACCCCACGGTGGAGGAGGAAATAGCCATTCTGCAGGGCCACCACGCCGGTTTCGGCGGCACCCCGCTGGAGGCCGTAAAGCCCGTCGTATCGGCCGACGAGTTGCGGCAGCTGCGCGAGCAGGTGGGCCGGCAGCACGTCGAGCCCAAGCTGCTGGAGTACATTGCCCGCCTCGTGGGCCAGACCCGCGCCCACAAGGGCCTGTACCTGGGCGCCTCGCCCCGCGCCTCGCTGGCCCTGCTCAACGGCGCCAAGGCCCTGGCCGCCCTGCGCGGCCGCGACTTCATCACGCCCGAAGACATCCAGTACCTGGCCCCCGTGGTGCTGCGCCACCGCATCCAGCTCACGCCCGAGCGCGAGATGGAAGGCGGCACCCCGGACGACGTGGTAAAGCAGATTCTGCAGAGCGTGGATGTTCCGAGATAGGCGGGAAACTGCCTGAACTTCACTCCCCTCTTCAACTGAGGAGGGGACGCCGCCGCAAAGCGGCGGCTGGGGTGGTTGGCTCGTTGCTGATGTTGTTTGGTTGAACAACTTGCCACAGCATCGTTCTGGCAGCATCAACCACCCCTAGCCCCTCCTTTCCAAGGAGGGGAACTAGCTTCTGGCTCTAGTTTCTAATCATGCCCATTTTGCGCAGCTTCTTCCTGACTCGCCGCTTCTTCCTGGCCCTTACGGCGCTGGTTATCGGGCTGACTGTGGCGTTTTTCCTGCCGGCCTGGCTGGTGCCGCTGCAGCTGCTGCTGGCCCTGCTGGGGCTGCTGACCCTGCTCGATGTGGCCCTGCTGTATGGCACCGGCGGCAACGTGTTCGGGCGGCGAGTGCTGGGCGACAAGCTGGCCAACGGCTCCGACAACGACGTGGCCGTGTACCTCGAAAACCGCTACCGCTTTCCGCTACGCACCGAGACGATTGACGAGGTGCCCCACCAGTTTCAGCGCCGCGACGTGCTGTTTCGGGCCGTGGTGCGGCCGGGTGAGACCAGCGTGATTCGCTACCAGCTGCGGCCTACCAAGCGGGGCGAGTACGAGTTTGGGGCCCTGAACGTATACGCCGCCTCGCCGCTGGGGCTGGTGCGGCGGCGGTTCCGGTTCGATGAAAACCGCATGGTGCCGGTGTACCCGTCGTTTTTGCAGATGCGCCAGTACGAGCTGCTGGCCGCCAGCAACCGCCTCACGGAAGTGGGCGTGAAACGTATTCGGCGGGTGGGCCAGAGCCTGGAGTTCGACCAGATTCGGCCCTACGTGCCCGGCGACGACCCGCGCCGCATCAACTGGAAGGCCACGGCCCGCCGCGCCACTACGCCCGGCGCCGCCGACGCGCTGGCCGTGAACCACTACCAGGACGAGCGCGCCCAGCAGGTATACTGCCTGATTGATAAGGGCCGGGTGATGCGCATGCCCTTCGAGGGCCTGAGTTTGCTCGACTACGCCATCAACGCCACGCTGGTCGTCAGCAACATTGCCCTTATCAAGCACGACAAGGCCGGGCTCATCACCTTCTCGCACCAGCCCGGCGCCATGGTGGCCGCCGACCGCCGCAGCGGGCAGCTGCGCAAGCTGCTGGAGGTGCTGTACCGGCAGAAAACCAAGTACCTCGAAACCGATTACGAGCGGCTCTACCTTACGGTGCGCCACCAGATCCGCCAGCGCAGCCTCCTGATTCTGTTTACCAACTTCGAGACGCTCTACGGCATGCAGCGCCAGCTGCCCTACCTGCGCCGATTGGCCAAAAGCCACCTGCTGCTGGTTGTGTTCTTCGAAAACACCGAGCTGAACGCCTACCTGACGGCCCCCGCCACCACCACGCAGGACGTGTACAACCAGACCGTAGCCGAGAAATTTGCCCAGGAAAAACGGCAAATCGTGCGCGAGCTGAACCAGTACGGCATCCACTCCCTGCTCACCGCCCCCCAGCACCTCACGGCCAACACCATCAACAAATACCTGGAGTTCAAGGCCCGGGGGCTCATCTGAGCACGGATGAGCACGGATTTTAGCGGATTTCACGGATTTTGTAGCTGGTCCGGTTATCCGCTTTCGGTTTATCACATACCAAAAAAGCTACCTCATCAAAAAGCCACCTCATCTGAGGTGGCTTTTTTGATGGTCTACAAAATCCGTGAAATCCGCTAAAATCCGTGCTCATCCGTGATCAGTCGAACGCTTCCAGCCGGGCGTTATCGAGCCGCAGGTTGGTGGTGGTGCCGTAGTAGAGGAACACGATGGAAACGTGGTCGAAGGGCTGGCGCGGGGGGCGGATGGTGAAGCTTAGGGTGCGGGACAAGTTGGGCTCCAGCGCCCGTTGCAGGCGCACGGTGCGCTCTTTTACGATGGTGGGGCCGTCCCAGAAACGAACCACGTACTGGGTCATCCGGCCAACATCCCACTCGTAGTCGGGGGCACCGGCCAGGGCCGAGGCGCGCAGCCAGGTGAACGTACCGGGCCGGACGGGCAGGCGGTGTTCGGAGCTGCTGGGGTGGGCGGCATCCAGGTGCAGCGAGCAGTTGCCCGCCAGCGCCGGCGTACCGCAGGTAGCGGCGGGCTGCTGCTCGAAATCCTGCTGCCAGAGTACGCGCAGGTTGCGGGGCGTGCCGGTGAAGTCGGAGTTGCTGTCGAGCAGCAGCCGGGTTTCGAGCGGCACCTGGTAGCGGAACAGGATGCGCCAGAGGTAGGTGCGCGTCATCTCGCCGGCCGCCAGCAGACCGCCTCCCTGCGCCATTTGGCTTAGCCAGAAGCCGTAGGCGCAGCCCAGCACGGCCAGCACCCCGTAGAGGGCGGCCCACACCGGCCGGGCCAGCAGCCAGCGCAGGGCGGCGGCCAGCGGCCAGGCCAGCACGGCGTAGGTCTGCACCATGGCCCGCTGGCCCAGGCTGCCGCCGTAGGTCCACTCGTCCCAGGCAAAGGCCACATACACGAACAGCCCCATAAACACCAGCATGGGCCAGAACGCCGCGGGCTGCTGCCGGCGCAACGGCCCGAAGCCCACCAGGGCCGTAATCAGCAGGGGCGAGTACATCAGCCAGCCGCTGCGGAAGCTGAAAATGCCGTCGAACAGATGGGGTTTCAGCCAGCTAAACCCCTGCTCCTGGTAGCTGTACACCACCCACTGGCCGCTGGCGTAGTACCAGTACAAAGGCTGAATGCTAAGCACTGCCGCCCCGAGGGCCGCGGCCAGCAGCAGGTGCCCGGCATGCTGCTGCCAAAACCCGAGCTGCGCCCGCAGGCCGGCCCGCGACCAGCGTAGCCCCCACAGCAGCGGCAGCAGCACGGCCAGCAGCTCGGTGGGCCGCGTGAGCGTCATCAGCCCGATAATTGCCCCGATAGCGGCCGCCCGGCCCGCCGTGGGACGGTCGTAGTAGGCGGGCGTGAGCAGCAGCAGCGCCGCGTACCAGCCAAACAGCCAGTTGTGCGTGAGGGAGCCCTGGCCGGCGCTGTAGTTGAGGTAGTTGGTACCCAGCACCAGAATCAGGAGGGTGCCGGCCGTGGCCCACTCGCCGAAGCGCGGCAGCAGTGCCCGGCGCACCAGCCACAGGCTTAGGATGGCCACCAGCAGCGCCGCCAGCTTCATGGCCAGCTGGTAGGGGTCCGAATAGCCGTCGGGGGCGTACCCCAGCGGCTCGGCCAGGGCGTGGGCCACCAGAAAAAACGGCAGCTCCTGCAGGGCCAGACCGGCAGGGTACTTGAGCACCATATGGCCGCTGGGGTGCGGGAAGGCCGAATCGAAGCCGGAGCCCGAGGGCGCGTAGTCGCGCACGAGCTGGTGGCGGAAGTTAAGGTCGCGCAGGTCGTGGTGCACGAAAATGGCCGGCAGGTAGAGGTAATAACCGGCCGCATCCCACTGCAGCACCCGCGACTGGTGGGGCTGGGCCGGCGGGTAATACCACCAGCCCCAGCCCACAATCAGGGCCACGCACGCAATCCAGGCCCACCAGGAAACAGATTTCATGGCCTGAAAATACAACCGGGAAAAGAATCGGGCCGGGCAGCAGCAGTTTTCCCTGGTGCAGATTTCGCCCTGCGCAACTCCAGACATACACTACACCGTTGGGCACTCGTGCGTACCTTGCCATTCCACCTGTTGCCCCTTTATAATGCTACGTATACCTCACCTGACGGCGCTGCTCCGCCGGTTTTCGGCCCTGCTGGCGGCGGCCCTGCTGCTGGCCACCTCCGCCGTACTGGCCCAGCCCGCCGCTACGGCCGACACCCGCAACCTGCTGCCCGTGCCTACCACGGTCCGCTGGGGTACGGCCACGCTGAAGCCCAAAACGGTGTTGCGGCCGCTGTTTCAGGGGCCGCCCGACTCAGTTACGACCGCCGCCGTCACCCGCACGCTGGCCCGCATGGGGGTGCAGGCAAGCGCAAAGTCGACTCCTGTACTGCCCCTGCAAATCAACTACGGCAAGGTGGGGCGGCCCGAGCAGTTCGATGAGGAGCGCTACAGCCTGCGCGTAACGCCTACCGGGGTCACCATCGACGCGCCTACCAGCCTGGGCGTGCTGCGGGCCCTGGCCACGCTGGAGCAGCTGCCCCAAGCGGCCGGCCGCCATCTGGTGCTGTCCGAAGTCGATATTCAGGACCAGCCGCGCTTTGCCTGGCGGGGGCTGCTGATTGACGCGGCCCGGCACTTTATGCCCGTGAGCGTCATCAAGCGCAACCTCGATGCCATGGCCGCCACCAAGCTCAACGTGCTGCACTGGCACCTCTCCGACGACCAGGGCTTTCGGGTGGAAAGCAAAACCCTGCCCCGGCTGCACGAGGTGAGCGGGCAGTACTACACCCAGGCGCAGGTGCGCGAGGTGCTGCGCTACGCCGCCGCCCGCGGCATTCGGGTGGTGCCCGAATTCGACGTGCCCGGCCACACCATTGCCTGGCAGGCCGCCTACCCCATTCTGGCCTCCGGCGACACACTGTACAAAACCGTGTACCAGAGCTGGCGGCTGGCCAACGTCGCTTTCGACCCCACCAAGGAAACCACTTATAAGCTGCTCGATACGCTGTTTGGCGAGATGACGGCCCTGTTTCCCGACCCCTACTTCCACATTGGTGGCGACGAAAACGACGGGCGGCAGTGGCGGGGCAACCCGCGCATCATGGCTTTCGCCAAGGCGAAAAAGATGCTGAAGCCGGATGGCAAAACCCTCGACAAGCACGCGCTGCAGACCTATTTCAACCGCCGGGTGCTCAGCATCCTCACCAAGTACAACAAGCAGATGGTGGGCTGGGACGAAATCCTGGGTCCGGGCCTGCCCAAAAACGCCATCATCCAGAGCTGGCGGGGTAAAAAGGGCCTCTACGATGCGGCCAAAGCGGGCAACCGCGCCATCCTGTCCAACGGCTACTACCTCGACCTGTACCTGTCGGCCGCCAACGCCTACGGTACCGACCCGCTGCCCGCCGACAACCCGCTGACCCCGGCGCAGCAAAAGCTGATTCTGGGCGGCGAGGCCACCATGTGGAGCGAGTTTGCCGACAGCGTGATTGTCGATTCGCGCATCTGGCCCCGCGCCGCGGCTGTGGCCGAGCGGCTGTGGTCGGCCCGCGACGTGAACAACTCCGCCGATATGTACCGCCGCCTGGCCATCGTGTCGCGGCAGTTGGAGGGGCTGGGGCTGCAGCACCGTAGCGCCCCCGAACAGCTGCTGCGCCAACTGGCCGGCCCCACCGATGTGGCCCCGTTGCGCACGCTGGCCCAGGTGCTGGAGCCCGTCAAGGAGTACAAACGCCACTTCCAGGGCTTCACCTACACACCCGGCACCCCCCTCAACCGCCTCGTCGATGCCGCCCCGGCCGAATCAGACGTGGCCCGCGACTTCAACTGTATGGTGGATAGCCTGACCATATATGCAAAGTCTGACTCTTATGGGCCCATCTTCTTAGTCGGTGACAGCCGCCGAACTGCCCTAGCCATGCGCCAGCAGTTGCAAACCTGGCAGGCCAACCACTCCCGGCTGATTCCGCGACTGGGCTCCTCCCCCAGCCTCACCGAGTATGCCCCGCTCTCGGCCACCCTAAGCGCCGTCGCCGCTCTGGGCCTGGAGCGGCTGGCGTTGCTCAAAAAACAGCAGAAGCCCGACGCCGAGTGGCAGGCCAGCGCATTGAAGCAGTTGGATGCGCTAAACAAGCCCGCCGGCCAGACGGAACTGGCCGTGCTGCCGGCTATCCGGCGGTTGGTAGAGTTGAAGTGATTTATAGATTATAGCATTTTCGCAATTCGCAATATTCCTCAACTTGATTTGCAGTAGATAGTCATGAAAGCATTAGATGAGTTATATGTACATGCTTTAACTGCTGTTGACCTAAGAGCAAGGCCAGACAAACTATTGACAGCTAAGGGAGCTTTAACACTTCTAACGACGATAGTGAGCGTTATTTTAGTGGGTATTCTAACGATTATAACATCTCTTATATTCAAGAAAGAAGACCCAGGTATTTTGTTCTTTATTTTTATGTTCGGTATCAGCATATGCACTTCTTATATATTTCTCTTTAAGTACTTCATTTCAAGTAAAAGATATTTAATACTAAATGCAAAACTCGATTCAAGTTACAAAAAGACAGATTTTTTGCTTATGTATTTCGCATCCATTATAGTAGGTTTTACAGTCGTATATTTAGCCGGAAAAATACAATAACATACATTTCAGATAACAAAAGACTATGTAATTCTTGAACTATTTAGCCGAAAAATTGAATTAGTTCGAGAAGCTGACAATGCTATACTGGCTGCTAAAACAGCACCGCTACCTGCATGCGGCCGGTGTGGATGGGGGCCAGGCCCTGAGGTTTGCGGCCGTCGTAGGCCAGCGTGATGTTGAGGCCGTTGCTCAGGCGCTGCTCCAGATTCAGGTTCCAGGTGAAGTTGGTGCCGGGGCGCAGGGCATTGAGGATTTCCAGGCCTACGAGGCTGCTCTGGTCTCCCGCGAAGCCCACCCCCACGTAGCGCCCGGTGGCCGAGAGCGTGCGCTTGCCCACCTGGCTGATGCGGGTTTCGAGGCCCAGCTCGTGGAAAGTGCCCTTTGTGCCCACGTCGGCGCCGGCCAGGTTGCGCTTGGTGGTGAACAGGTAGGTGGTGGTGAAGCGCCAGACGGTGGACGGCTGGTAGCTTACTTCGGGCGCTACCTCGTACTGCTCGACCCGGAAATTACGCGTTTCCAGGTAGCTGGACTGGTTTTCGCGGATGGCGCGGGTACCGTTGAGCCGGCCCGTAAACGACTGGGCCAGCGTGCGGCGCAGCAGCAGGTTCTGGCTGGCCAGGTTGCGGGTGTCGAAGCCCTGGGTCAGCAGCACCTTCTGCTGGGTTTGCTGCACCGTGAATTCGGCCCCGAAGATGGGATTCGAGCGGTTGAAGTAGAGCGTGTTGCGCAGCAGCTTGTTCAGGCTCAGCAGCAGCGAATCGGCGGTTTGGAAGGCGAAGGGGTTGAGGCGGGCGTTGAGCGTGTTTTCGGTGCTTTTGCGGTCGAGCGTGACGGTGGTGAGCGTGCTGAAGCGGCCCAGCAGCTGCCGCCAGCCGGTGGCCTCGCGCCACTCGCGGGGGGCCGAGAGCGTGAGGCGGTAGCTGAAACGGTTGGTGAAGGCGGGCAGGTAGTCGTCGGTGGGCAGGAACACCTTGATGTAGGTACGGAACTGCGCGTCGGGCGTCTGGGCCTCGAAAAACTCGTTTTTCTCCTGGCGGCTGTTGCCGTTCAAATCGTTCCAGTAGTGGGTGCCCTGGCCGTTGGGCACGGCCAGGTAGGCGAAGTCGCGGCGCAATTCGCGGCCGGTAGCCACGGCGTAGCTCAGCTCCGAGCGCAGGGTATTCTGCCAGAAGCTGGCGTTCCAGTCGAGTTTGCCCAGCACGGTCCGGTCGCGCACGAAGCCGGGGGCGGGCGCGCCGGGGCGGGTCTGGCCGGTGGTGTCGCGGGCGCTCAGGTCGCGGTAGGTAGCCAGAATATTGAGGTCCTGGGTGGCGCTCAGGTGCGCGTTGAGGGTGGCCTGCCAGGTGTGGGCCCGGCCCCGCTCGCGCAGGCCGGTGCGTTCGGCGTTGGGCGTCTGGTCGCGGCGGAAGCTGTAATCGGCCCGGAAACGGAGGCGGGCCGTATCGCGGCTCTGCACGAACAGGGCGTGCTCGTCGTAGTAGTTGGCCGAGGTAAGCGAGTCGCCCTCGGGCCGGGCCACGCGGTTTTTATCGAAGCGGTAGGCGTAGCCGGGCTCCAGGGCCCCGCCTACGTAGCGGGCCGAGGCTTCGCCCCGCGCCCAGTCCGACGCGCGCCGGCCGGCCTGCGAGTTCAGCAAAAACAGATTGCCCCGCAGCTGCACCCGGCCAAACTGCCGGGCCGCATCAAGCCAGTGCTGCACCCCGCTTACCTCGCCGGCCCGGTAGCGGCGGCTCAGGCGGTAGCCCAGGGCGTTGTCGGCGTCCTTAATCAGCCCGATTCCGGCATTGAAGATATTCTCCTCGCGGGGTGTCTGGTTGTTGCTGATGAGCGTGTTATCGGTGCTCCAGTTGCGGTCGAACTCGATGTCGCGGTAGCGGTCGATGGGCGTGAAGCGGCGGCTGGTGTACTCGTAATCGACGTGGCTGCGCAGCCGGTAGCCGGCAAGGCCCGGCAGGTTCACGGGGCGGTTCTGCACCACGTAGCCCACGCGCATAGCCTGGCCGGTGGCCCCGTCGGCGGCAAAGCGGTTCAACTCCAGCTCCGACGAAGCCACATCAACGAACACGGTGGCCGTCGAGTCGAGGGCGTAGCTGGCCCCGGCCGTGATGAGCTGCTTTTTAAGCGGCGTGGGCAGCACCCGCACCGGCTCGTAGGCGCCCCGGCCGGTGCCCACGAAGGTGTACACCCGGCCGTTGGCGTTGGCCTCGCCGGGCGTGGTGCCCAGGTTGTAGGAGCCCCGGCCCGGCCCCAGGTTGGTAAACTGCACGTTGTACACCAGGCTGAGCGTATCGAGCGGCGGGTACACGAACACGGGGGTGGGCAGGCCGGTGGCGGGGTCGGGCAGGGTTTCGCGGCGGTACTGAATCTGGCGCCGGTCGTAGGGCACGAGCGTGTCGCCGGGGGCCGTTACGCGGCTCACGTTGCCGCTGCGGCGCAGCAGGGCCTTCTGGCCGTCGTTCAGGGTGAGGTTGGGCGAGTTGTCAGGGTTGTCGGCTTCGCGGTAGAAATTGGCGTGCACCTGCAGGCGGCCCAGCTGCTGGTAGTGGCTGGCCTGCACCAGCGAGCGGGCGTAGTTGAAGTCGGAGTACTCGTAATCGACCTTGATGCGGGTGTTGCTGGTGATGAGGTGCCGGGGCGAAAACGTGAGCTCGGCCTGGTTGTAGTCGATAATGTAATCGGCATCGAAGCCGCGCACCAGCAGCCGGCCATCGAGGTACACGCGCTCGGAGTTGGCCAGCACAATGATGAACTGCTCGCCGTTGGGCCCGCGCAGCCGGTACGGGCCCTGCACGTTTTCGAGCGGCGCAATATCAATGCTGGCAAACTTGCCCTTGGCCCCGCCCGCCGCCACCGAAGTGGTAGCAAAGACCTCCCCTTTCGCCACCGACAGCAGCGGCGCCCGTGCCCCGGGGGGCCGGCGGGTGGTTACGCTTTGGCTGGCGTTGGGCCCGAGGCCGTTGGGCGTGAGCGCGCCACCCGAAGTGCCGGTGGGCCCGTAGGGGTCGGGGGTGGTGCCGGGGCCGGGCTGCTGGCCCGAGCCGGCCGCTGGGGCAATGGTGGGCGAAGTAGTGATGAACGTGCCCGTGCTGCCGCCCGCCGCGTTGGGGTACTGAAACAGCTGCTGGTTGCTGATGCCCGCCCCGGCCCCGCCCCCGAAACCGCCGGCCGGCAACTGCCCGAAATTCACCTCGCCGGCGCCGCCCTGGATGTTTTTGTAGTAGCGCAGGAAGTAATCGGGCTTGTTGCGCAGCACCACGTCGCCGGCCGTCAGGCTCCAGCGCGGGTTGGTCAGGGTGATGTAGATGCGGTCGAACTCCTGCAGCTGCTGGGTGTTGCCCTCGGGCTGGAAGGGCACGTTCTGGTCGGAAATGGCCGCCGTCAGGTCGATGTTGTCGGTGAGCTTGCCTTCGAGCTGCAAATTGAGCGAGGAGTTGACGAACACGTTCTGGGCGTTGCCGAACGAGATGCCCCTGGACAGGTTGCCCGTTTTGTTGATGCCCGGCGTGCTCAGAATCTGCTCCTTCACCGAGAAATCCTGCTCTCCGAACGCGGGCCGCTGCCACAGCTGCAGCGTGTCGAGCAGGCTGCGGGGCCGCCGGAAGCGCGGCTCGGCCAGCCGCAGCGGCAGCACCCGGTAGCACACCCGCACCGAGTCGGGCCCGGCGGGCGGCAGCACAATATCGGGCCGGCCGGGCTCGGGGCTGGGGAAGCGCGAGCTGGGCCGCACATAGCGGTACTGGTTGGTGGCGGGGTTGTAGGCCACCGAGCGGCCGTTCAAACTCACCGAGGCCGGCACCACCGTCAGCGTATCGGGCAGGCTGAAAAGCGTAGTGTCCTGCCCCACCGCCAGCCGCACCCACACGCAGCGGCGGGTGCTGGGCGGCGCATCGGCGGCGGGCGCGGGCCGCTGCTGGGCCCACGCAGCCGCCGGCAGCAACAGCAGCAGCAGGTTAAAAAGTAAAAGCGAAAACTTAAACGTCATCCATTCCAGCGGAAATCATTTTTTCGACCTTTCCTCAACGCCAGGTTCAGCCGCAACGTCTGCTGCTCCGGATAAAATCCGGCGCCGCGCCGGATTCCTTTCTCCGTTGCAAAAGCACCGGCCCGCCTTCAATCACCCCTATTTCAATTTTTCACTTTTAATTTCCAATTCGGAATCACCCCGCCAGCGGCAGCTCGATGTAGAAGCGGGTGCCCACACCCTCCTCGGTTTCAAACCAGATGTGGCCGCCGGCACTTTCGATGCCGCGGCGGGCCACGGCCAGCCCGATGCCCGAGCCGGTTTCTTTGGTGGTGAAGTTGGGCACGAATATCTGGGGCTGCACCTCGGCCGGAATGCCGGTGCCGTTATCGGCAATGCAGATGCGCACCCGGCCCTGGCCCGGCTCGTCGCCCAGGGGTTCCAGGATGGCCACTACTTCGGGCACGCGGCCTTCAGGCACCGCTTGCAGGGCGTTGATAAGCAAGTTGTTGAAAGTTCGCACCAGCAGGCTTTCGTCGGCAAATACCACGTACTGGTCGGGGGCCATAGCGGGGGGAAGCGCCAGGCGGATGCCGCCACCACCCGGCCGGCTCTGGTGCAGGTGCACGCAGCGGCGCAAAATGGGCACCACATCGAGCCGCTCGGGCCGCATGGCGGGCAGGTTGGTGAAGTTGCTGAACGAGGTGGCAATATCGGTCAGCACGTCGATCTGGGTGATGAGCGTCTGTGATACTTTGGTGAGCAGCTCCTCCAGGTTGGGGCGCTGGTCCTGGATGGCGCGCTGCAGAAACTGCAGGCTCAGCTTCATGGGCGTGAGCGGGTTCTTGATTTCGTGGGCCACCTGCCGGGCCATTTCGCGCCAGGCCGCCTCCTTTTCCTGAATGGCCAGCTCCTCCTTGCTCTCATCGAGCTTGAGCAGCATGTGGTTGTACTCGCGCACCAGCAGCCCGATTTCGTCCTCCGACTCGTAGGCCAGCATTTCGTTCTGGCCCGTCAGGGTGGTCTGGCGCAGCTTTTCGGTGAGCAGCTTAAGCGGCTCGGTGAGCAGCCGGGAGGCCACGAAGGCCAGCCCCAGGAACAGAATAAACATCAGCGTGAAGATGTTGAGCACGGTGCTCACCAGCTCGGTCAGCTTGTTGTCGAGGTCCTTTTCCGAATCGAAAAACGGAATACCCACGTAGCCCAGCACCGGGCCGGGCCGGCCACTTTGCACCGCACTGGCCCGCAGCGGCAGGTACAGCGCGTTAAACGAAAGCGTGCCGGCCCGCTCCGTGAGCAGGGCGCGCGGCTGCCCGTCCTCGCTGAGCTCCGTAATGGCCCGCGGGTTCATGAGCGTACTCAGCAGGCTGGCCTCAAAAATGGTCGGCTGGCTACTAACGAGCAGCTCACCGTGGGCATCGTAGAGGTTAAGGTCGGTTTCGGTAAGGGCCGACACGTTTTCGGCCAGCTCCACGAGGTCGGCCCGGTTGGCATCTTCGGCCAGCAGCGCCCGGTTCTTGAGCAGGTTTTCCTGCACGGCCTGGCCCCGCCGCAGGTAGGAGCGCAGCAGGTCGCGCTTGTAGGAGTTGGTTACCTGCCCGGCAATGGCGGCACTCACCACCACCAGCGGCACGAGCACGCCCAGGTTCAGAAACACCTGAATTTTGGTGCTGAAATTGGTGCGCAGCATGGAGCGGTACCGGCCCCGGGCCAGCAGCACGGCCCCCATCAGCAGCAGCCAGCAGAAGCTGTAGAGCAGAAACAGAAACGAGAAGTTGGCCAGCCAGTCGGCAAACGAGTACGTAGCCGTCGTCACCACGACCAGGCGGTCGGTGTTGCCGGCGCTGCGCACGGCCAAGTGGTGGTAGCCATTGATTGACAGGCCGGCGGAGTACAGGCGCGGGTCGTCGAAGAAGCGGGGCAGCAGCTCGTTGATGTAGTCGAAGTCGCCCTCGCTGTACACCAGCTGGCCCTTCTCGAAGCCCGCGTAGCTCAGGTCGGTACCCAGCTGGGGCTGAAAGAACTTCTGATCGACCAGCAGTTCGGGTACCACGCTGTTGGCCGTCAGCTTTTTCAGCGTCAGTTCCAGGGCAATGGTGCTGCTGCCCTGCTCGGCCTCGGGCGCGGGCACGGCAATAAAGGCCACGTAGCGCCGCGAGTTAAAAGCGCGGCTGCCGTCGCGCACCAAGTAAATGTTGGGGTAGTCGGTGGGGCTGGCGTTGCGCAGCAGGTAGTCGCGGGTGGTTTGCAGGTTGCCCCCAATAGCCACGCCCCGCCCCTCGGGCCGGAACAGCAGCACCCGCACCTCGTACTTGTCGAAGTAGTCGCGCAGGTAGTATTTCACCACCTTCTGCTTGATGAGGTCGAGGTTGACGAAGGGGCTGGCCAGCATGGTGCGCAGCACCGGGTCGCGGGCCATTTCGCGGCCGCGCTCCACCAGCAGGTACTCGCCCTGCAGGTCGTTGTCGGTGAGCAGGTTGCTGGCCAGGCTTTGCTTGTTGAGGGTCAGCTGGCGGTTGAAATGCTCGTAGAGGGCCAGCGCGCCCACGGCCGAGCTCAGGCCCAGCAGCACAAACACAAACAGGTAGAGCTGGTAGGGCAGTGCTGCCGCCGCGGCCGACCCCAGCCCCGTAACCCGCAGCCCCAGAAAAAAGGCCAGCGTGAGCCCCAGCAGCGTAAAATGCACCTGATGCCAGCCCAGCCCCGCCGTCAGAAACCCGACGGCCGACAGCAGCAACAGCCCCGCGCCCAGGTAGCGGGTAGAAGGCCGTACCACCCGCACGAACAGCTGCGCTAGCAGGTAAAAGCCCACCGCGTAGCTGCCGGTATGCAGCACAATGGCCAGCCCCAGCAGCACCTTAAACGGACTCACCTGGATGTCCTGGGTGATGTCGAGCAGCAGTTGGGAGTTGCTGAAGCTGCTGGTGTAGAAATCGTAGAGCAGCTCCAGCAGCGCGTAGAAGCTGAGCACGACGCCGGCCCCCAGCGCCATGCGCAGCGGCCAGCGCCGCAGCCGCTGCACCCGGCGCGGCAGCCCGTAGCGCCGGAACAGCCGCAGCCCGTACCAGGCTGCCAAGGCCAGCAGCAGCGCGTTCAGCAGCAGGTCGCCGAGGGAGGGCGACAACCAGGAGGCGGCGTACACCCGCGGGTCGAAGAGGCGGAATTCGAGCAGGGAGAAAGGCAGGCCCAGCTGCAGCATCGCCCCGCGCAGGGCCAGCAGCGGCAGCAGCACCAGCAGCACCCCGGCCAGGGCGTGGCCGCGGGCAAACCGGCGGCGGGCCCACAGCAGCCAGGCCGCCACGTAGCTGCCCACGCCCAGCAGCAGCAGCCCCAGCGGCAGGTATTTGCCCGTAATGGCGTCGGCCTGCAGGCTTTCCACCGAAAACAGGTAGTTGCCCTCGTTCGATACAAGCCGGGGCCGGCCGGTGTCGGTTCTCTCCACCACCAGCCGCACATTCTGGCCCTGAAAAATGCCCTGGCCGTTGCCGTCGCGCAGGTAGCGGTTGCTGATGCCGTAGCTGATTTCGAGCGGAATGTAGGTCAGCAGCACGTAGGGGCCCTCGGCGTGGCGCAGCACCAGAAACCGGCCGAAGCGGGTTTCCAGCAGCCGCTCGTGGTAGCGCTGGGTGGCCTGCTCCACATCGGGGCGCACGGAGTGGTCGGACCAGTAGAGCAGCTCCTCGCCCCGGAACACAAAGGTCGGGTACGTGGTGTGGCTCGTCAGGCTGCGGAAATCCACGCGGCCGGTGGCCAGCCGCTGCAGCATATCAGTCGATTCCCGCTCCCCGGTGAACTCGGCCTCCATCAGCACCTCCTGCAGGCGCGACGCCGACGTCCGCAGTACCACCTGCGGGTCTTGGCCAAAGCGGTTGCTCACGTAAGCCGCCACGAAGCACTGCAAACCCAGCAGCAACAGCAGAAGCGGAAAATGACGACGAAGTTTCAAACAAAAGGCCGCTAGTGAGGCGCTACTGTAAACCTACAACCTTGGGGCCAAAAAAAGCGCCACCCGAAGGCGGCGCTTTTTTCAGTTGCTTAAACGGGTGTCCTACCCTGCCCAAAGTATCAGGTACCGGCGGCGTAGCGGGGGTCGTAATCCACCCCGCCAAACGTGTAAATCATCAGGGTGCGGGAGTAGCGCAGGTTGAAGGGCGTCATCAGCACGGCTATAACGGCTACGGCCGTTACGTACACCCACGTATCGGGGTCGCCGAGCAGGTGGTACACCAGAAAGCCAATAACCAGCATCATGCCCGTCGAGAAGCCGAAACTGATGTACATGGCGCCCCAGTAAAAGCCCGGCTCGGGCTCGTAAACCTGGTTGCATACCGGGCAGTTGGTTGGCATTTCGGTGAAATGCGCCAGGTTGAGCGCCGAGTGCGTGAACAGCGGGCCCCGGCGGCAGCGCGGGCAGCGCTGCTGCAGAATGCCCATCAGCGTCGAGCCGGCCGGAGCGGGGTATGTGCTAGAGTCGGTCATCAGCCGCCTTTTTCTTTTTCTGCTGATGCGTGTGGCGGTACCAGAAAAAGCCCACGCTGCCAATCAGAATGTACGGAATGGTCATCAGGTACACGATGCCCTTGTTGAGGCCGGTCGTGTCGTAGCTGTCCTTGTCCTTACCCCCTGCTACCAGCTGGGTTTTGCACAGCGTGCACTGGGCCTGGGCGGGTTCCGGTACCAGCACGCTCAGCAGCAGGGTTACGAGCAGGGCAAGTAGCCCCGTTATGGCAAGTTTTTTCATGGCGAAAAGGGGTTAAGCGGGTTTTCTTGATAACCGCAAACCGGGCCCCGAAGGTTCGGCCGCGGCAACTTCTACGAGGTGTAGTAGGGCGAAATCATGAGGTACACTATCACGCCCGTTACCGATACGTACAACCACACCGGATAGGTCCAGCGGGCAATGCGGCGGTGCTTCTGAAACTGCTCGGTAAGGGCGAAATACAGCGTAAACAGCACCAAACCCACGGTAACGGCGGCCAGTACAATGTGGGTCAGCAATAGGAAGAAGTAGACTCCCCGAATCAGCCCCTGGCCCCCGAAACTAACGCTGGCGACCTGCGAGTGGTACGCCACGTACGACACCAGAAACAACGAGCCCAGCAGAAACGCCAGTCCCATCATGGCGCGGTGCCGGGCCACCTGCTTGCGCCGGATGAAGTAGTAGCCCAGCATCAGGCATACGGCCGTGAGCGAGTTAAGCACGGCATTCACGGCGGGCAGGGCCTTTACATTCAGGCCCGGAATGGTAAAGACACCGGGAAAGTAGTACAGCCCCGCCACAGCCAGGGGCACCGCGGCGCCCAATACCGCGGCCAGCAGCTTGTACTTGGCCGTACCGGCAGGGTTAACAACAGGGTCAGGGGTGGTCATAGATATACAGTAATACGTCGATTTCGGTGATGAGCCGGTTCATATCCCGCTCACTGGTTCCGTCGTAGCGGCCGCGCACATACCCGTCGCGGTCGACGAGCTGCACTACCAGGGGATAAGCGCCGGCCGCCGCCGCGAAGGACGGCAGACGCAGCTCCTGCTCTAACAACCGCGTCACCGCGCTTTCGTTTCCGGTCAGAAAAAACCATTTGCCGGCAATGGCGCCCGCCTGCTCGGCATAGCCAGCGGCGGCCGTCACCGAGTCGGGGCTGATGAGTACTGAGGCCAGCCGCACCCGGGCCTCCTGCCGGAACTTCTCCTGCACCCGGACCAGCTGGGCCGTCTGGCGCTGGCACTGTGGGGGGCAGTTTGGCGGCAGCGTGCTCAGCACGTACAGCCCCTGGGCCCGCAGTTCCTGCTCCGACACTTCGCGGCCGCCCGCGCCCTCGCGCAGCTGAAACGAGCCGAGTTGGTGGAAAACAGTATCGCGCTGCCATTTTCCGGCCACCAACGTCGAATCGACGCGTTCGGGCAAGTAAAAAGGCAGCGCGTAACGGTTGGTGCCGAAGCTTTTCAGAAACAGAAAAGCCAGGACCGGTACCAGCAACATCAGGCCCAACAGCAGAACTTGTTGGGGCCGCATGAGTTAGAAGATGGCGCTATGGATGGCGTTGCCTTCGGTAATAAGAGCCACCAGCAGCCAGATCAGCAGGCCCATCGGAATCATAATCGTCCAGATCAGCCCCTTGGTTTCATGCTTGAGGTGCATGAACTCGGCCACAATGAAGAAGGCCTTGAAGATGGTCAGGATGATGAAAATCGAATTGCGGAACGTGCTCGAAGGCATCGTGAAGGCAATCAGGAATTCCAGCGCCGTAATGGCCGTAATAACCCAGAAGGTTTTCCAGATCCAGGCCGTGTTGGGCTTCGGAATCTCGCCGGGATGGGCCGGTAGTTGGGTGGTGTGGTTAGCCATGAGTAGAGAGGAAAAACGCGGCCGCCGACTGGTAGTCCCTAAGGGTACCAGTCGGCGACCGGGTCAGGAAAATTAAACCAAGTAGAAGAAGGTGAAGACGAACACCCACACCAGATCCACAAAGTGCCAGTACAGGCCAATCTTTTCCACCATCTCGTAGTGGCCGCGCTTCTCGAACGTGCCGTTGGTGGTGGCAATGAAGCAGTAGATCAGCAGGCAGATGCCCGAGAATACGTGCGTGCCGTGGAAACCGGTGATAAAAAAGAACAGGTCGGCAAACAGCACCGGTCCGTACTGGTTCACGGCTAGGTTGGCGCCATGGAACACCGTGCCGTCGTTCATCAGCGTGCCCTCATCGGTGCCGGTGATGAAGTGGCTCCACTCCCAGGCCTGGCAGCTTACGAAAATGGTACCGAACAGAATCGTCCAGAGCAGCCATTTCTGCACATCCTGCTTGTCGAAGCGCTGACCGGCTTCTACGGCCAGTACCATCGTTACCGACGAGAAGATGAGAATCATCGTCATCAGGGCCACGAAAGCCAGCGGCAGATCGACGCCATGCAGGCCAGGGAAGGAGTTGAATACCTTCTCCGGAATGGGCCAGTAGGCCGTCGAAAACTTGAACGCCTCGGCCGAGCCGGTGTAGGCCAGGTACTTGTGGCGAATGAGGCCGTAAGTGGTCAGGAAGGCAGCGAACGTGAAGGCGTCCGACAGCAGGAAGAACCACATCATCAGCTTACCATAGCTGGCATTCAGGGGCTCGTTGCCGCCGTCCCAGGTGCCGGTGCGCGGCTTGTCCAGGGCGGAGTCGGGGATTGCCTGCGTCGTCGGGGAAATGGTGGACATAGCGTGCGGGGGATTTTACAACAATCTAGTGGTTCAAAAGTAAGAACAAATACAGGTACAACCAAAGTACGCCCAGGAAGTGCCAGTAGATAGTAACGTTACCAATAGAGAGCATTTCGCGGGAATGCACCTGATACTTAAAGCTTTTCCGCACCACAATCAGCAGAAAGATAAGCCCGGTAATCAGGTGAAAACCGTGCACTCCGGTTAATACATACAGAAATGAGCCGGAAGGGTTGGAATCGGTGCCCGCAAAAAACACGCGCTGGTCGATCAGCTGGCCCCACAGCAGCCACTGGCCCACCAGAAATGCCAGGCCCAGCCCGAAGGTGAGCACCAGCGCCAGCCGCACCTGCCGCAGGTCGTTGCGGCGCGCGGCCAGCCAGGCCCACTGCACCGTGGCCGAGCTTAGTACCAGCAGAATGGTGGTGTAGAGGAAACCGGCCGGCAAATCGAACTCAAGCCAGTTGCCCTCGTTGCGCCGCACAATGTAGGCACTGGTGTAGGCGGCAAAAATCATGAAAATGCTGACCATCATCAGCATGAGCAGAAACCGGGTCGGATGTATTCCGGTGGCCGGCTCCTTGGTATTCAAGGCTTCGTTAGCAAGCATATTTTTAGGAATGAGAAGTGAGATAGGAGAAGTGAGACGGACGCTCCTTGCCGGCCATGCTATGCTGGCGTTGCCGGACCGGGAGCGTACTGGTTTTTAACATAAGCGAGAGGCCTTTTGTCTCACTTCTTATGTTTCAAATCTCACTTCTTAAGCAGGAATTACATTTTATCGAGCACCAGCGCAATCTGGACGATGGGCAGATACAGGAAGGAGCCGAACATGATGCTCATGGCGGCTTTTTTGCTCACAGTCCGCATCAGGTAGAACGTCTGCATCAGGAACAGCACCCCGCACACGGCCGCCACCATGGGGTACACGGTGCCGGTCATGCCGAAGTAGAAAGGCAGCAGGCTGAGCGGAATAAGCACCAGCGTGTAGGTCATTATCTGGAAGGCGGTGCGCAGATCCTTCTTGCCGGGCGAGGGCAGCATCTTGAAACCAGCCTTCTTGTAGTCATCATCCAGCACCCAGGCAATAGCCCAGAAGTGCGGGAACTGCCACATAAACTGAATGCCGAACAGAATCCAGCCCTGCAAACCCAGGAAGCCGGTAGCGGCCACCCAGCCAATCAGCGGCGGCAGGCCGCCCGGAATGGCGCCCACGGCCACGCAAATAGGCGAAATGGTTTTAAGCGGCGTGTACACAAACCCGTACAGGATCAGCGACAGCAGCGCCAGGGCCGCCGACAGCGGGTTGAACAGCAGCGCCAGCAGCGCCAGCCCGGCCCCACCCAGCACGAACGTAAAACCCCAGGCTTCGAGCGGACTGAGGATTCCCAGAGGCAGCGGCCGCTCGGCCGTACGCTTCATCTGGCGGTCGAGGTCGATTTCAAAAATCTGGTTGATGGTGTTAGCGGCTCCCGTAACGGCCAGCCCGCCCAACATCACCAGCAGCGCCCGCCCCCAGTGCAGCTCGTTGGCCCCCAGCAGGTAGCCAATGGCGCTGGAGAAAGCCACCGTGAGGGCCAGCCGGAACTTAATCAACTGGAAGTACGCCTTAGCCTTACTCATTAACGGGAGAAAAACAGAATACGCGGCAAAGAACCGCCGCCCAACGGGGCTGCAAAGTTACGCAACAACGGCCGGAGTAGCCGCCTGCGGCTGCATCTTCGTGGCCCGGTTATACACTACCAGGGCCTGAAACTGCGCCCCGAACAGCACGGTGGCCAGGGTAAGGTGAATGGGTTGGGCGAAGGCCGGGAAGGCGAAATAAGCCAGCGTGATGCCCGCCACAATCTCGGCCCCTATCAGCACTATAATGGCCATAGCTAAGCGGTGCAGCCCCCGCGAGGGCAGCGTATACAGCCGGTACACGAGGTAAGCGTTCAGCAGCAGTATCAGGATAGAAAACGAGCGGTGCACCTTGAAGGTGAGCCCCAGCTGATCTATCCAGCCAGCCCGGCCGAGGTAGTGGCTGGCGGAGGCCAGCAAGTCCACTTCCTCGCGCACCTGCGTGCCCAGCACAATCTGAACAAAGGTAAACAGCACCGCTACGGCCAGCACCAGCTTCAGGCCCGGCACAGGCCGCACCCACTCCTCGGCCACGCCCCCGGGCCGCTGCGAGCGAATAACGGCGTACAGCAACAGCCCCACAATCACGAGGGCCAGCCCCATGTGCACCGTTACCATAATGGGCAGCAGGTTGGTGGAAACCACCAACGAGCCCAGCCAGCCCTGCACGCCGGTGAGCAGAAACGAGGCCAGCGCCAGCCAGAACACCGGCCGGTCGCGCCGCCAGTACGGCAAGGCGAAGAGCACCGTAGCAAAAACAAACACCCCAATCAGCGCGCCCACCAAACGGTTGACGTACTCAATCCAGGTTTTTACCGGGTTGAAATCGGTTTCGATGTACTGCGAAGGGTGAGCGAAAATGTCGCCCGCCACCTGGTGGAAACCCAGGCTCTCGAGCTTGGTTGCCAGCTTCTTGTTCTTGGCAACGCGCTGGGCCGTGTAAATTTCCTTGTAGTTAGCTGGTAGCTGGCTGACGTTGGTGGGCGGTACCCAGGTACCGAAACACTTGGGCCAGTCGGGGCAGCCCATACCGGAGCCGGTACTGCGCACAATACCGCCAATCAGAATCAGGACGTAAACGGCCGCAACGGTCAGAATACCCACGAACCGAAAGCGGCGAACGAAAGCTGGAATTACCATGAGTTCAGAAACTGTTGGCGGCTGGCCATTGATGCCCAGCTTTGATGAGCGCAGGTGCGGATTCCAACCGGATAACTACCCCGCTATGCAGGGCAATTTCCCCGGTACTCCTCCCCTGCTTGTACAACCATTAAAACGGCAGATTGCTTCCTCAAAACTACCTTATTAAGCCTCTTATAGCGAAGTGGCTCTTGCTTGCTGAGGAGCAAAAAAACAGGCCGCCGTTGGTACGGCGGCCTGCTCCTGTGTGCTTGCGCCAAACGGCGACTATTCCATTTCCTTCTCGTAGGGCAGGTTAGACGACTGCGTCTGCGAGTAGGGTACGTTCTGCGGGATGAAGTCCTGCTCGGCACCGGGCTTGCTGTAATCGTAAGGCCAGCGGTGTACGGCCGGAATGTCGCCGGGCCAGTTGCCGTGGCCGGGGATTACCGGCGTCGTCCACTCCAGCGTGTTCGAGTTCCAGGGGTTCTCGGTGGCCCGACGGCCGCGCCAGATGCTGTAGAAGAAGTTGAAGATGAAGATAAACTGACCCAGGAAGGCCACAATGGCAGCTACCGAGATAAATTTGTTCAGGTCAGCGAACTGGCTGAAGGTATCGAAACCAGTCCAGGCGTAGTAGCGGCGGGGGAAGCCGGCAATACCTACGTAGTGCATCGGCAGGAACACCAGGTACACCCCGATGAAGGTCAGCCAGAAGTGCAGGTAGCCCAGCTTCTCGTCCATCATGCGCCCGAACATCTTCGGGAACCAGTGGTAAACACCAGCCCACAGGCCAAAGAAAGCCGACGAACCCATTACCAAGTGGAAGTGAGCTACTACGAAGTAGGTGTTGTGCAGCTGGATATCGAGGGCGGCGTTACCAAGCACGATACCCGTCAGGCCACCGGCAATGAACAACGATACGAAGCCAATGGAGAACAGCATGGCCGTGGTAAAGCGGATGTTACCGCGCCAGATTGTAGCCAGCCAGTTGAAAGTCTTCACTGCCGAAGGCACGGCAATAATTAGCGTCAGGAACATGAACACCGAACCAAGGAAGGGGTTCATGCCGGTTACGAACATGTGGTGAGCCCACACAACGAACGAAAGCAGCGAGATGCCGAGCAGCGAGCCAATCATGGCGCGGTAGCCGAAGATAGGCTTACGGGCGTTGGTAGCCAGAATTTCCGACACCATACCCATAGCGGGCAGAATCACGATGTATACCTCGGGGTGACCCAGGAACCAGAACAAGTGCTGGAACAGGATGGGCGAACCACCGGTGTTAGGCAGGGCCTGACCGGCAATGTAGATATCGGAAAGGAAGAACGACGTACCGAAAGAACGGTCGAAGATCAGCAGCAGGGCAGCCGAGAACAGCACCGGAAACGAGAGCAGACCCAGTACCGCCGTCAGGAAGAAGGCCCAGATGGTGAGCGGGAGCTTGCTCATGCTCATGCCCTGGGTACGCAGGTTGATAACCGTGGTGATGTAGTTTACACCGCCCAGCAACTGCGAAACAATGAACAGTGCCAGCGAAACCAGCCAGAGCGTCTGGCCAGCACCCGAGCCCGGAATGGCCTGGGGTAGTGCCGACAGCGGCGGGTAGATTGTCCAGCCAGCAGCGGCAGGTCCGGTTTCCAGGAACAGCGAGGCGAACATAATCACGCTGGAAACAAAGAAGAACCAGTACGAGAGCATGTTCATGAAGCCCGAAGCCATGTCGCGGGCGCCAATTTGCAGCGGAATCAGGAAGTTGGAGAACGTACCCGACAGGCCGGCCGTCAGCACGAAGAACACCATGATAGTGCCGTGCATAGTAACCAGAGCCAGATAGAATTCGGGGTTCAGCTTACCTGCCTCAATCCATTTGCCCAGCAGCGGCGTGAGCCACTCCAGAGTCGACTCGGGCCAGCCCAGTTGCAGACGGAACAGGCTGGAGAGCGTGCCGCCGATAATAGCCCAGAAGATACCCGAAATCAGGAACTGCTTGGCAATTACTTTGTGGTCGGTGCTGAATACGTATTTCGACAGGAAACCCTGCTCGTGGTGCTCGTCATGGTGCGCGTGGTCGTGGCCCGGTTCGGTTGCCCCGATGCCACCCTGCACCTGCTCTTGCGTGGGAAAGTTAGCTGCCATAGGTAAAACGTGCAGTAAAAATGTTTAAAGCGAAGCCTTGGCAGCAGTAGGAGTCACCACCGCAGCGGCTCCCGGAGCGACCGGTGCTTTCTCAACCAATTTATTCGACTTCTGTTTGAAGCTGGCCAATACTTCCGGGTTCTGCGACGAGAAGGACTCCTGCTTGGCAAACCAGGCTACGTAATCGTCCGGCTCATCCACGATGATGTTCATCTTCATGGCGAAGTGACCACGGCCGCAGATCTGGTTGCAGGCCAGCTCGTAGTTGAAAGCGGGGTTGCCCGTCTGGGCGCGCATCTCATCGGTCGTCTTGGTAGGCGTGAACCAGAACTTGGTCGGCATGCCCGGTACGGCGTACATCTGTACCCGGAAGTGAGGCATGTACACCGCGTGCAATACGTCGCGCGAACGAATGCGCAACAGCACCGGGTGGCCCTTAGGGATGTGGATTTCGCCGGCCGTGAAATCATCAATGCCGTTCTGGTCGCTTAGATCGAACCCGAACTCGTTGGTGGCATCAATCAGGCGGTAGTTAACCATGCCCAGCTTCTGGTCGCGGCCGGGGTAACGAACCAGCCAGTTGAACTGCTTGCCCATTATCTCCAGCACTACTGCATCCTTTGGGGCGGGGCCGGTGATGCGGCTCCACTCTTTCCAGCCGGCAAACACCAGGGCCGCCATTACGATGGCCGGAATCAGGGTCCAGATAATCTCAATCTTGTTGTTGTGCGGGAAGAAGAAAGCCCGGCGGTTGTCCTTGTGCTGGTACTTGTAGGAGTACCAGAACAGCAGCACCTGCGTCAGCACGAAGGCAACACCCAAGATGCTCATGGAACCCCAGAACATTTTGTCGGTGGCCAAGCCGTGCACGGAGGCAATCGGCGGGTTCATCTTGTCGAAGTTCTCAACGAACGACCAGGCAAACCAAGCGCCACCTACTACCAGGAAAACCAGGCACAGAATGGCATTCACGCGGTTGCTGACGCCAACTTCCCGATTAGAGCTGCCCGAGAAGATGGAAGTCAGAATCTGGAGGCGAAACAACAGGCCGAATACGACCAGCAACAACGCCAGAACCAGAATAATGCTCAGAGTAGTCATTAGCGAAATCTAGAAGTGAGAGGTGAGATATGAGAGGTGAGGGTTCGTTATCCCGTCAGGTCTAACTTCTCACTTCTTAGTACTCAAATCTGAAATTAGGTAGTATGATGAACGCTCTCGTCGAGGAAGGGATGATGTACCGGAGTCAGCGAAGCCTGCGCCAGGCGCTTGGTCATCAAAATCAGGAAGCAACCGAGGAAAATCAACGCGATACCAATCTCGATAATAAACCCGTTATCGCCCTTCATCGTTCCGGGCATGAACATCAAATAAAAGTCGGACCAGTGGCCTACCAGAATGGCGATGCTCACGATTTTGAGCATGATCATCTGGCGCTTGGCATCGCGGGTCATCATCACCAGGAAGGGGAAGACGAAGTTGATAGCCAGGTTGGCGAAGAACAGCCAGGTGTACTGCCCGTTGAAGCCGCCCAGACGCTGGTTGAAGTACACAGCTTCTTCGGGAAGGTTGGCGTACCAGATCAGCATGAACTGCGAGAACCATACGTAGGTCCAGAAAATGCTGAAGCCGAACATGAACTTGCCGAGGTCGTGCAGGTGGTCGGGCTTGAGCAGCGGCAGGTAGCCGGCCTGCTTGAGCAGGATAGCACACAGCGTAACGGCCGCGATACCCGATACCCACCACGAGGCGAATACGTACCAGCCAAACATAGTCGAGAACCAGTGCACGTCAACCGACATCACCCAGTCCCAGGCCGCCATCGACGAGGTTACGGCGTAAACCACCAGGAAAGCAGCCGACACATTGATGCTCTTGTGGAAGAACGTGGTGCCGCCCTGCAGGTCCTCGGCCAGCGACAGGTCGCGCAGGCGCTTGGTGAAGAAAATCCACAGGCCCAGGTACAGAACCGTGCGAATCAGGTAGAACGGAATGTTCAGAAAGCCCGACTTACCGGCGACAATGGCGTCGTAGTTAGCGTTACCCTTTTCCATGATCCCGGGTAGGGTCCAGTGGAACAGGTCGTGGTTGAGGAAGTTGAGGCCAAAAGCAACCAGCATGATTACCAGACCAGGAATCAGCCAGGCGCTCAGGGCTTCGTTGATGCGCTTCACGACTACCGACCAACCCGCGTAGGCCACGTACTGGATGGCCATGAACACGGTGCCAATAGCCGACACGCCCGTGAAGAACACGTTATTGTGCCACAGGCTGATAATAATACGCTTGAGCCAGGGCGCGCTGCCATGGTGCTCCGCACCACCGTGGGCCGCAGCCGCACCATGGGCAGCTGCAGCGCCTTCGGCCGCCTCATGGTGGCTCCCGATGCCCAGCATCGAGAGGATAACGCCCAGAATCAGCACGGCTACGCCGGCAATGATAATAAGCATAAAGGTCTTACGGGCGCCCGGTGTTACCTCCAGGTATTCCGCCGTAACGCTTTCCTGATGCGTCAGAGTTGCCATAGCAGGGGGTTAAATAGCTTCGCCGTTCCGTGCCGGGTCGCCCGCACCGGGGTTCTTCGACATTTCGTTTGAGCCAGCCTTGGTAGGGTTCGTTTTCATCTGTCCCGACGTCATAGTCGAGTCGGCCGTGGGCACGTTGGCGTTGGCGCTGCCAACCTGCACCATATCTGCCAGCCCATCGGGGCCCTTGCCGAGCTGCAATGCCCGCACATACATGGCAATCTTCCAGCGCTCCTCGGGGTTCACCTGCGAGCCGTGCGGCATCATGCGGTTACGGCCCCACTGAATTACATGGACAATGTGACCGTCGTTCTGGTTTTTATAAGCGCCAGCCGAATAGTTGGGCACACCCTTGAACTTGATACCTACCGGGCCCTGACCGTCGCCCTGCTCACCGTGGCAGTGCTGGCAGTTGCGCGAGTAAAGTACCTTGCCTTCCTCCAGATGCGCCTTGGTGTAGGCGTAAGGATTCTTCAGGGTAGCCTCGGCGGTAGCCACATCATCTTTGGCGATGTGGGTGTAATAGGCCAGCTTGCCGCGCGGGATGGTGCCTACGGCCGGAGTGCGCTCGTTGATGCCCATTGGGTTGATGTGATTGGCACCAACCTGGCTCAGCGGCTCATAAGGGATAGACGAGTACATCTCAGGAGCGTACTCCAGGCCCGGATCGTTGGCTTGATTACAGCCGGTAGCCAGCGTTGCGGCCAGCAGCACCGCCGACGCCTGCAGCGATATTTTCAGCGAGTGCATCATTAGAACTTGGACATTTCTTTTTGGTTGACCTCCGATGCGCCGTTCTCGCGCAGAATCTGCGTGAGCTTGTTCATATCGGTGTTCTCGTTTACCTCAATGGCCATCACGAACTTGTCGTCGGTCGAGCGCACATCCAGCACTGGCGTTTTCCAGCGCGGGTAGAGTTTGCTGATGGCGTAGAAGGTAATGACCATGCCGTGGCAGCAGAAGAGCACGGTCAGTTCGAAGGCTACCGGGATAAAGGCTGGCAGCGCAATGTGCGGCTTGCCGCCGATAATCATCGGCCAGTCGAAGCCCAGCGTGTAGATCTGTAGCCAGAGGGCGAAAGCCAGACCCGTCAGGCCGAAGAAGAAGGCGGCAATAGGCAGGCGCGACCGTTCAATGCCCATAGCATCGTCGATGCCGTGGATGGGGAACGGGGTGAAGACTTCGTAGATTTTAACGCCGGCTTCCCGTACGTTTTCCACGGCGTGCAGCAGCACGTCCTCGTCGTCGAAAATACCGAGAGCGAAGCGCTTAGTCATGCTTATCGTAGTTTACCGGGGCCGAGGCAGGCACTCCGTGAGTGGTTACGGGTTGAGGGGCGTGGTGCGGGTCGTGACCGGTGTAGGTCGGGCCGTTGTCGACCGTGTACTTGAGCACTGCCTTCACTTCGGCCATGTTGATAACCGGGAAGAACTTGGCAAACAGCAGGAACAGGGTGAAGAACAGGCCTATCGTACCCACGTAAATGCCGATGTCGATGATAGTCGGCGAGAACATGGCCCACGAGGAGGGCAGGTAGTCGCGGTGCAGCGAGGTTACGATAATTACGAAACGCTCGAACCACATACCGATGTTCACGATAATCGAGAGGATGAACGTGAGCGGGATGCTGTAGCGCACCCGGCGGAACCACACCAGCTGCGGCGTAATTACGTTGCAGGTCATCATGGCCGCGTAAGCCCACCAGTAAGGACCGGTAGCGCGGTTGATAAAGGCGTACGACTCGTATTCTACCTGCGAATACCAGGCGATGAAGAACTCGGTGATGTAAGCCACACCTACAATCGAGCCCGTGATCATCATGATTTTATTCATGAGGGCGATGTGCTCGATGGTGATGTAGTCTTCCAGCTTGAACACAACCCGGGTAATGAGCATCAGCGTCAGTACCATGGCGAAGCCCGAGAAGATAGCACCGGCCACGAAGTAGGGCGGGAAGATGGTGGTGTGCCAGCCCGGTACAACCGAGGTAGCAAAGTCCATCGATACGATGGTGTGTACCGACAGTACCAGCGGCGTCGAAACACCGGCCAGAATCAGCGAAACCGTTTCGTAGCGGCTCCAGTGCTTGGCCGAGCCTTTCCAGCCCATGCTGAGCATCGAGTAGGCTACTTTGGCAATGGGCCCCTTCGCCCGGTCGCGGATGGTAGCGAAGTCGGGTACCAGACCCGTGTACCAGAACACCAGCGACACGGTGAAGTAGGTCGAGATGGCGAACACGTCCCAGAGCAGCGGCGAGTTGAAGTTCACCCACAGCGAGCCAAACGTGTTCTGCAGCGGGAATACCCAGTAGGCCAGCCACGGACGACCCATGTGCAGTACCGGAAACATAGCCGCACAGATTACGGCGAAGATGGTCATGGCTTCGGCGGCGCGGTTGATGGAGGTCCGCCACTTCTGACGGAACAGCAGCAGTACGGCCGAAATCAGGGTGCCGGCGTGACCGATACCCACCCACCACACGAAGTTGGTGATGTCCCAGGCCCAGCCGATGGTTTTGTTAAGGCCCCATTCGCCGATGCCGTACCACAGCGTGCGGTAAACGGAATAGAAGAAGACGCCGAGGAGGAGAAGGGCGACGCTCAGGGCGGCCATCCACCGAATATTCGGGGCGGCTTCTACCTGGCGGCACACGTCCTGGGTAACGTCGTGGTACGTTTTCCCCCCGGTAACGAGCGGCTCCCGTACAGGTGATACGTGCTGCATAGTGGTTGAATTTGGTTGTTGGGGCTTCAGGGACTCGGGGACTTGGCTTCGTGGCGGGCGAACTGGCGCTAAAAACCAACTCCCTAAATCCCCAACAAGCTAAGCACCGAGATTAAACGTTGAAATCAAGTTGGTCCGTGTTGCGGATCTTGGTCAGGTACGTGATGTTGGGCTGCACGTTGATGGAGCTCAGGGCATGGAAAGCCCGCTCACCATCCTCGCGGCGCAACAGCTGCGAGAGGCGCGACTCGGGGTCGCGCATATCGCCGAACACGATGGCCTGGGTGGGGCACGACTGCGCGCAGGCCGAGACGATTTCGCCATCCTTCGGACGACGCTTTTCCTTCTTGGCCTCGAGCTTGCCGAGCTGAATCCGCTGCACGCACATGGAGCACTTCTCCATCACGCCGCGGGCCCGTACCGTTACATCGGGGTTGAGGACCATGCGGCCCAGATCGGTGAACATGTGGCCGTTCACGGTTTCGAACTTCTCGTTGGAGTAGTACGAGAACCAGTTGAAGCGACGCACCTTGTAAGGGCAGTTGTTGGCGCAGTAGCGGGTACCCACGCAACGGTTGTAGGTCATCTGGTTGAGACCTTCCGAGCTGTGGGTAGTGGCCAGTACCGGGCACACCGTTTCGCAGGGCGCGTGGTTACAGTGCTGGCACATGAGGGGCTGGAACACCACCGACGGGTTGGCCGACGGATCTTCCATGGCCGCGTAGGTGTCGAGCTTGCCCTTGGTTTCGAAATCCTCGCGGGTGGCATCGGAGCTGTAGTAGCGGTCAATCCGCATCCAGTGCATCTCGCGGCGGTTGATCACTTCCTGCTTGCCTACTACGGCCACGTTGTTCTCGGCCTGACAACCAACTACGCACGAGCCGCAGCCGATGCAGGAGTTGAGGTCGATGGCCATGCCCCAGTGGTGGTTCTTGTACTCGTAATCCTGCCACAGCGACACCTTCTGGGGTGCTTCCAGGCCTTCAGGGGTGAGGATCTTTACGTACTCTGTTACCTTCTTGGGGTCGGCCTGGTACTCTTTAAGCGAAGCCACCTGCACTACCTCTTCCCGGTCCATGATGGTATGGTGGGTCTGGGTCTGGGCAATTGGCGACTGGGTGCCGGTCTTCTCAATCTGCACCGCAGTGGTGTAGCTGATGGCACCGTTGCGCATGGTAGCCAGCGGCAGCACGTTGGCACCAATCTGGTCGGCCACTTTGCCGGCCGCCTCGCGGCCGTAGCCCAGGGCAATGCCAATGGTACCGGCGGCCTGGCCGGGTTGAATCAGGACGGGCAGCTGAATGCTCTGGCCATTGGCCGTCACTTTCACAACGTCGCCCTGCTCCAGCTTCTGCTCGATGGCGTAGGCACGGGTTACAGTTACGTAGTTGCCCCAGGTAGCCTTCGAAATCGGGTCGGGCAGTTCCTGCAGCCAGGGGTTGTTGGCCTGAGTGCCGTTGCCAAGACCCACTTTCTCGTAAATGGCCAGCTCGATGCCACCGCCCTTGTTGGCGCGGACGGCGCTCATGGCGCTGTTCACATCCATGGCAGGTTCGAGCTGCGCGGCCGGGGCGGGCAGAGCCGAGCCGCGGGCTACGCCGTCGTGCACGGCCTTGTCCCAGGCCTTCACGAAGCCGGCGCTGCCCAGTACTCCCTGCCACTGCTGGCGCAGGTAGTTGTAGTAAGTAGTGGGGTTACCAGCCCAGGTCAGGAGCGAATCCTGCGCCTGGCGGGTGGCGAACAGCGGCGTAATCACCGGCTGAGCCAGGCTCAGGTAGCCGCGCTTGGGCTCGTAGTCGTTCCACGATTCCAGGAAGTGGTGGTCGGGAGCGGCGTACAGGCAGAGTTTGCCGGTTTCGTCGAGGCGGTCATTGAGCGAGATGCTCGTTTTCACCTTGCCGGTCGCCAGCGCCTTGCCTAGCTCGGCCCCCATTGGGTGGTCGTATACGGGGTTGGCGTTGTAGAAAACCACCGCGCCAATCTGGCCGCCGACGATGTCCTTGATCAGACGGGCCATGCGGGCGTCGTCGCCCTGGCGGACAAACGAAGGGTTAGCCGTATCAACGGCGGCTGAGCCCAGCTGCTTGTTGATGGCGGCTACCAGCGTCTGAATACCGGGGTCGTTAATGCCCGATACGACGAGGCCGCGCGAACCGGCCTGACGCAGCGCGGCAGCGGCTTCGGCCAGCTTCTTGGAAGCCGGGGCAGCGCCCCCTCCTACTACGGCGTTATACAGGTCGGCCGTAGCCGCGCCCATAGCCGAGGGCTTCAGCGACTCGCGCACGTCGGCGTTGGAGCCGGTCAGCGAGAGGTTGGTTTCGAACTGGTAGTGCTTCGACATGGTGCGCTTTTCGCGCGACACCTTGCGGTTTTCCACGTACTGGCGGGCAAACTCAACCGGCGAAATCCAGGTACCCAGGAAGTCGGCATCGAGGCCCACAATCACATCGGCCTTGCTGAAATCGTAGGCCGGCAGTACGCCGCCATTGGCGCGCAGCAGCGCCGAGCTCGAATTCACATCGTACATCACGTGCTCGGCCCCACCGAAGCGGGTGGCAAACTCGTTGATGACTTTCTTGGTCGAGGGGCTGATGATGGTCGGCGACACGATAGCCACGCGGCCGGCACCGGCCAGCGCGGCGCGTACTTCCTGGTCGAGCTGGTCGGTGGCAATGCGCTGGCCCTTCTTGGTGAAGAACTGCAGGCGGGCATTGTCGTAGAGGCTCAGCACCGAAGCCTGGGCGCGGGCCGAGAGGCCTCCACGGGTGATGGGCGACTCCGGGTTACCCTCGAGCTTGATTGGCCGGCCCTCGCGGGTTTTTACCAGTACGCTGTTGTAATCCTGGCCGTTGAAGAACGTGGAGGCGTAGAAGTTGGCGATGCTGGGATCAACTTCTTCGGGCTTGTTGAGGTAGGGAATGGCCTTCTTAATGGGCGCCTCGCAGCTGGCCAGCGTAGCGGCGGCCAGTCCGAAGCCCATGAGCTTCAGAAAGTCGCGGCGCGGGGCCACCGAAGCGTCCGTCGAACCATACGTTTCCTTTACCGGCATGAAGTCGGCAAACTCCGTCATGGCGTTCTTGATGAACTCCGGTGAGTTTTCCAGCTCCTCAATTCCCTTCCAGTACTTAGGCGACTCTTGCATTTGTTGGGGGCTTGGGCTCTTGCGGAGGCGGGGTCTTGGATTCGACGCCCTTCAGTCCGCAGGATGGTGCTTGTCTTGACTTGGGAAGTTATGTGTTGGTCGGCTAGCGCAGCCGGGGAGCAGACTTCTAAACAGAAACCCGAACAGCCCAGGCGCTTAAACCCTTAGTAGTGGCACTTCGAGCACTCAGTGCCGCCGTTCGACGATACCGTGAAGGGTACGGCGCCGTTCTTCGAGTCGTGCAGCTTCACGAGGTTGTCGTAGTAGCCGTTGCCCTTAGTATTGAGGGGCGTCTCGCGGTGGCAGTTGATGCACCAGCCCATGGTCAGGGCCGAGTACTGGTACACTACTTCCATGTTCTCAATCGGACCGTGGCAGGTCTGGCACTCTAGGCCAGCCACCTGGGTGTGCTGGGAGTGGTTGAAGTAGGCCAGGTCCGGAATGTTGTGAATCCGCACCCACTGGATGGGCTGCTTGCGCTCGATGGCGCGGTAGATTTTCTTGATTTCCGGCGACTCCGTCTTGATCTGCGAGTGGCAGTTCATGCAGATGTTAGGCGACGGAATGTTGGCCGATTTGCCCTTGTACACCGAAGTGTGGCAGTAGGCACAGTTGATCTGGTTTTCGCCGGCGTGCAGCTTGTGCGAGAAGGCAATGGGCTGGGTAGGCTGGTAGCCCTGGCTCAGGCCGACGCCCATGGCACCCTGAATGGTTTCGTAGAGCACGGCCAGCACGAACACGGTGCCTACGATGCCGCGCACGGCCGTCGACTTGTAGATGCGGCTGTAGTCGAAACGCTCTTCGATCTGCTCCCGGTCGCGGCCGTCGAGGTCCTTGCGGCCGCGCAGCACATCCTTCATGATGTTGGCGATAATCACCAGCGTTACTACCAGCACAATCAGCACCACCACCAGCACAATCAGCAGGATGTTCATGGCGCTGCCCGAGTCGCCGTTGGCCGCAGCCGTGCCGTCTACGACGGTGTTGCCGCCCGAATCAGCTGTCAGACCAGTAGGAGTACCGGCAGGCTTGGCCGTTTCAGCATCAACGTAAGCAATGATTGAGGTGATTTCAGCATCCGAGAGCTGGAAGCTGGGCATCTGCTGCTTCTGGTACTCGTTGAAGATTTTCACGGCCTCCGCATCGCCGCTGGCTACCATTTTGCTGGAGTTCTTGATCCAGGAAATCAGCCAGGGCATGTTGTGCTTTTTGCTGACGCCCGCCAGCGCCGGGCCTACTACCACCTCATGGACGGCGTGGCACTGGGCGCAGTTGGACTTGAACAGCGCATCGCCGGCGGCAATGGCGGCGGGGTCGCCGGTGGTGGTGCCAGCGGCGGCGGCCGGAGCCGCAGCAGCTACGCCACCGGGCGTTACGCCGGCCTCGCTGGGGTTTTTAGAAGTGCCTACCTCACCGGCAGCTGGCTGTTCTCCCTGGGCCGTGGCATAGCCAAAGCTAACAAAGAACAGAAGCAGAGCGAGAAAGAGGCGGGGAAGGGAACGTAGTCGGATGCTATCCATCGCACAGATTAGCTAAAAAAAAGAAACGCGGGGGTGCTTCAAGGGCACAAATGTAGCTTGGGAAAGCCAGACGACAAACCTGAACAGGCTAATTTTCGCCCCTGCTAACAAGCTTAGATTCATTCTAAATGCGCCTTTACCCTGCTTCGGCAGGGCCTAAAGCGCTATTACTCGTATCGTTCGGCGCTGGCGGCTCTCTGCTGCGCCAGGCCTAATTTTCTCCGGTTGAAAAACCTATACTATAAGGAGAAGGTTTGGGCAGGCTCCATCAAAATAGCAGGCCGCAAATCTTTTAAGGCAAAGCCCTTTTATATAGGTGGTTATTGTGGTATAAAAACGTACCTTTGCACCTCATTTATTTTTTCACATCACATTCCACCCCGTCGTAATGGCAGTAAGAAATTACGAGACGGTCTTCATTCTGACTCCCGTGTTGAACGAGAGCCAGGTGCAAGAGACGGTCGAGAAGTTCTCGCAGGTGCTTAAGGAAAATAGCGCCGACATCATCAACCTTGAATCGTGGGGCCTGAAAAAGCTGGCCTACCCGATCGAGAAAAAAAACACCGGGTATTATTTCCTCGTGGAGTTCACCGGCGAAGGCAACATCGTCGATGTGCTGGAGTTGGCCTTCCGTCGCGATGAGCGCGTTATCCGCTTCCTCACCACGGTGCTCGACAAGTTCGCCGTAGAGTACGCGGGCCGTCGTCGCAAAGGCGAAATGAATCAACCCAAACCTAAAACGTCCGAAGCAGTTGGCTAAGCAACGTAAAATGAGTCTCGCCAACGAGCGTCTGCACAAGCAGGACGCCCGTAAGAAGTACTGCCGCTTCCAGAAGGCCGGCATCAAGTACGTCGACTACAAAGACCCGAACTTCCTGCTGAAGTTCGTCAACGAGCAGGGCCGCATTCTGCCCCGTCGCATCACCGGCACCAGCCTCAAGTTCCAGCGTAAAGTAGCCCAGGCCGTTGCCAAGGCGCGCCACCTGGCCCTGATGCCCTACGTAACCGACTCGTTGAAATAAGTTGTTGATATTTAGTTGTTAGTTGTCAGTTGTTAGCTGAAGCAGGCCTTGTGAATCTAACAACTGACAACTAACAACTAGCAACTCAAAAAAGACATGGAAGTATTTCTCAAAGACGACGTTAAGGGCCTCGGCTACAAGAACGACCTCGTGACGGTAAAGCCCGGCTACGGCCGCAATTACCTGATGCCCCAGGGCCTGGCCGTACTGGCCGACAAAACCAACAAGAAAATCGTAGCTGAAAACGTCCGCCAGGCAGCCCACAAAGCTGACAAGGTGAAAGGCGATGCTCAGGGCCTGGCCGACCAGATCGGTGACATGGTACTGGACATTCCGGCCAAGGTGGGCGAAAGCGGCAAGATTTTCGGCCGCGTGACCACGCTACAGCTGTCCGACGCCCTTAAGGCGAAGGGCATCGAGGTAGACCGCAAGCGTCTCTCGTTCGACTCCGACCCCACGTCGGTAGGCGAGTACACTGCTTCGGCCGACCTGCACCGCGAGGTGAAGCACAAGATTCGCTTCAACGTAGTAGCTGAGTAAGCTGCCGCAGAAACCCCATCAAGGCCCACGAAACGCCCGGTTGCTTTGGCAGCCGGGCGTTTTGTTTATCTTCCCGGCTCCAATCGTCGTGCTTTTGCCTGTATGCGCTCTACCCTACTGCTTTTATTGCTTACACTACCTTTTGTAGCCAAGACTCAGCATCTGAAGTCAACCCCTGTATTGTATACAAGCGCAGAATTGAAAGATTGCTACCGTATAATAAAGGATGATAGTGTTATACTATACTACGATACGAATTATATACTTACCCCTCCCCAATGCGCTAGCATCCGTCGCCACACCCGTCTGACGGCTGACGGTGACTTCAAGGGCCAGGTGCTTGACTATTGGATGGACACCGGCCATTTAGCGATGCGTCTGCAGTATGAAAATGCCCGGTCAAACGGCCTTATAGAGCAATTTCACGCCAACGGCGCGATGGAACTGCGCGGGCAGCTTGTTGCAGGCAATCCGACCGGAGAGTGGCGTTACTGGTATGATAACGCACAGCTTCGGCAAGTGGTGCAGTTCTCGCCGGATGGTCACTTACGAATAGAATCTTACTGGGATTCTACCGGGACTCAGAGAGTAGCCAACGGTAATGGTAGCTGGGAAGGCACGCTGGCCTCTTCTTACACAACTTTGCCCGGGGGCAAGGTGAAACGTAATACCAATAACCTTATTTTTCAGGGCGAAATAGTGAATGGTGTGCCAAACGGCCAGTGGCAGAGTTTGCAGCGGCACAATAGAAAGCCCTTCACCATCGAAAATTTTGTAGAGGGTAAATTTCGCAGTGGGCGGCTGGCAACTAAACCGGTTTATGGTAATGCAGCATTAACTGCCCCACGTATGGTGTTTGCATTGGAAAGCCCAAGCAAATTCGCTGACATATTTGACATAGGGTTGTCCTGCGAAACCCGCCAGCACTTTGAGCAGCAGCAAAAGTTAATGGCCGGGCTACGGTTTCCAACCAATCCATTATCGCTTCCTGAGTATGCAGCGAAACTACGACGCAGCCTAGCCCGTTATTCCGGCCAGCCTTGGTATCAGCGGTTACCATCTGAAACTGTAGTGCGATGTGAGCTTGACTCAGCGGGAAATATTAAAGAAGCCACTAGCAGTGACGTTGCATTGAGAAGCGTTGTCCTGGAGGCAGTTAAAGCAATGCCCCACTGGACTCCTGCCACTTATCAGAGTAACTATGTAGCAGGAGGATTTATCGTATTAGTTTTCAATAAAAGCGGTAATGTGCTGGTAGAATTACGTACAATGGCAACCACGCCTTCTGCTGCTGGCGCCCCGGCAGAGGAACATCGCCAGGGTTACCCCACTAACCTTGGTGGACGCCCCTGATACCTCGCAGCCCCGATAGCCGCCTAGGACGCAATGTGCTTTTGCATTGTTTGCTTTGGCAGCCGGGCGTTTTCTTTGTTGGCCGTGCCGTATACTGCAGCACTTATTACGACCTTTGTTCGTAAAACCGCTGAGTCGGCTGCCTTTCCGGGGCGGCCGGCGGCGTTTCTCTCCCATCTTCAAAGCAGCAACTGAGCCGCGTCCTGTTATCAGTGATGCGCCCCGCTGACCGGCCCGTTTGGCCGGGCGCGGGCCGTTTGGTTGGTTGTCTGCCGCCCGCCGGCCCACTCCGGGGCCCTATCCAGCCCAATGTTTCGTACTGAAATCCCGCTTACGCCCCTCCCCCACCAGCTTCCGCCTTCGGCCCGGGTGCTCACGCTGGGGTCCTGTTTTTCGGATTCCATCGGCGTGCGCCTGACCGAGTTCAAGGTCGCGACGCTGGTCAATCCGTTTGGCACCGTGTTCAACCCCCTTTCGGCCTGCAAGCTGCTGCGCGCGGCGGCCGGCGAGGATATGGACTGGCAGCAGCATCTGGTGGAGGCCCGCGGCCGCTGGCAGAGCTACGACCTGCACGCCGAAATCGGGGCCGATTCGCCGGTCGAGCTGCTGCAACACATTCAGCAGCTCACCCGCGAGGTGGGCGTGTTTCTGGCCACGGCCGATGTGGTGGTGCTCACGCTGGGCTCGGCCTACGCTTACCGCCTGCGCGAAACCGGCGAGCTGGTGAGCAACTGCCATAAAATTCCGGCCGACCAGTTCGATAAGGAGCTGCTGACGGCCGACGAGATAATTGCGGCCGTGGCCGAAACCCATGCGTATCTGCGGCGCATCAACCCCAAGCTGCGGTTTGTGCTCACGGTAAGCCCGGTGCGCCACCTCAAGGACACGCTGGTGCTCAACTCGGCCAGCAAGGCCATGCTGCGCGTGGCCTGCCACTACCTGAGCGAGCTGCTGCCCGACGTAACGTACTTCCCGGCCTACGAGCTGCTGATGGACGACTTGCGCGACTACCGCTTCTACGCCTCCGACATGCTGCACCTCTCGGAAACGGGCGAGAACTACGTGTGGGAGAAGTTTACCCGCACCTACTTCGACGCCGCTTTCGGCCGCTTCAAGAAGGAGTGGGAAGGTATCCGCCAGAACCTGGGCCATAAGCCGCTGCACCCGGCGGCGCCCGAGCATCGCGCCTTCCTCGAAAGCACCCTGGAGCGCCTGCGCAAGCTCGGCGGCACGGCCGATGTCCGCATGGAGCTGCTGCACGTAGAGCGCGAGCTGGCCAACCTGCCCGACCCCAGGAGCACAGCTCCGGTGGAGGAAGAGGTTTACGATGACGGTGAGGAGCGCATTGATATTGGCTCGTTCGACGACCAGGCCGCGCTGGACGAAGCGCAGCCCGTAGCCGCCGCGCAGGTGGCCGTGGCCGCTACGGAATCGGCTGCTCCCAAGCAGGACGCTGTGGCCGCTACGGAGCCGGCCGCACCCAAGCAGGACGCGGGCAGGAAGCCGGACGGGAAGAAGGAGATCAACCGGGCGGTATTTGCCAAAACCCGGCTTACCTCCCAGGCCAGCCTTATCCGGCCCGGGGCCGGCCTGCTGGTGGAGGATGCCGAAGACACGGAACCGGAAACGGAAGACACCGATACGGACGAAACGACTGTGTCGGGCGACTCGGCCTACGACCATGCCTACTCGCCTACCGTTACCGACCTGACCGACGAGACGGAAGATGACAGCGACGAAAGTGCCGAAAACGAGGCATCGGGCGAGCCGGAAACGGCCGAGGAAGCGGCCCGGCGCAAGAAGCGCCGCTCGCGGGGTGGCGCCAAGCGCACCAAGCGCAAGCACGCCCGCCTCGCCGCCGAGCAGAGCGGCTCCGAAGGTCAGCCCGAAACCAGCGCCGTGGCCACTGCGCCCGCGCCGTTGCCCGATGAAGCGCGGCCCGCTGCGCCGACTGATATTGCCGACTCCGACGATGAGCCGGCATCGGAAGTGGTTTACGTAACGGAGGCCCAGTTGCGTCAGCCACGGCCTCAGCCCACGGCCGCCAGCACCCCGGCCACGCCAGCCAGCACCGACGAAGCCGAGCAGGTCACCCCGGAAGCGGACGAAGCGACGCCGGAAGCCCGCCGCAGCCGCAACAACCGCCGGGGCAGCAAGCGCGAGCAGGCCCCGCGCTACGGTGGCCGCCCCGGTCGCCAGCCGCTGTTCGCGGTTGACGCCGAAACGATAACCCCATCTACCGAGGCCGCCCCGGTACCGCAGGAGGCAGCTGCTGTCGCTCCTTCGGCTACTACAGAGGCAGTGCTGCCGACTCCGGTTGTGGCAACCCCGGCGGCTACGGTTGTACCGGCCGCTACAACTCCCCCCGCCACTGCTGACAGAAAACCGGCTGCCAGAAAGCGGCCATCAAAAGCCCAAACCAACCAGGAACCGATAGACGAGCCGGCGGCGGCAACTGCTCCGGCACCTGCCGAAGCCCTCCCGGTTGCCCCAGCCGCTGCCGAACCGGCAGCAACGAAAGCAGTTCCCGCCAAACCGGCCCGCCGCAAGCCGGCGGCCAAGCCCGCGGTTGCTGACTCTGCTGCTGCCACGGTTGCGGTAACCACGGAAGCCGCCAGCGAACCATCTACCACTGCCTTGACCGAGCCGGCCAAAGCGCCGGCCCGCAAGCCGGCGGCCAAGCCCAAAGCAGCAGCCAAAGCACCCGCAAAGGCCAAGGCTGCCGCCAAGCCCGAAAAAGCCGCTGCTGTAGCTCCAACAGCCGTTTCAGCGCCGGCTTCGGCTGCTACGCCGGATGCTCAGGCACCGGAGGCTGCCAAGCCCGCCCCAAAGGCGAAGGCAAAACCCGCCGCTAAAAAAGCGCCGGCCAAAGCTAAACCGGCTGCGAAACCGGCTGCTACCGATACCGAGGCAGCGTCGGAGGCTCCAGCGGCTCCGGCCAAGGCACCGACCAAGCCGCGGAGCAGGGCGGCGGCCAAACCAGCCAAAAAGGCCGGGGCCGAAACTCCGGAAGACAACTAGAAAACGAAACCCAGCCCAGCCGGCTGGGTTTCGTTTTTAAAGCGAACTGGATCGGCAACGCAATCCGTGCGGTACCGTGCACTGCTGCGGCCGCTTGCCTCCGGACGCTGCGCTGGTGTTGGCGGGCCCAACCGGATATTCCGCCGCCACCCCAGCAACTGGCTCGACGGTAGCGGCGGCCGGAATTTGGGGGTTTGGTTTCCGCGGGGGCGGCCGGTGCTGTATCTTTACTAACTGTACCGCCGCCGTTGGCTGCCGCCCGTCGGTTGGTGTTCTTCTTTCTGTTTTTGCCTTCTGTTGAGTCTTTCGTTTGATTTTGTGCAGCCCGCGCCGGAAGCAGCGGCCGACCGCGTCACGCTGTTTGCCGACGTTATTCTGCCCCTGCCGCTGCCCCGCCTCTACACCTACCGCGTGCCGTTCGAGCTGAACGACCAGGTGGTGATTGGGGGCCGGGTGCTGGTGCAGTTTGGGGCCAAGCGCACGCTGAGCTGCATTGTAGCGGCCGTGCACCAGACGCCGCCCGCCGCCTACCAGGCCAAGTACATCCTGGAGTTTATCGACGACGCGCCCGTTGTGACCCAGCCCCAGCTGAAGCTGTTTGCCTGGATTGCCGAGTACTACCTCTGCACCCTGGGCGAGGTCATTAACGCGGCCTTACCCTCGGCCCTCAAGCTTTCTTCCGAGAGCCGGGTTCAGCTGCATCCGGCCTTCGAGCCCGATACCCACCCCTACCCGCTCGGCGAGCAGGAGCAGAAGGTGGTGGATGCGCTGAGTTCGGGCCAGGAGGAAGGCAAGTCGCTGACGTTTACCGAGGTGGGCGAGGTGCTGGGCATTGCCTCGTTCCACAAATACATCAAGTCCTTGATGCAGAAGGACGTGGTGTTTTTGTTTGAGCACCTCAAGGACAAGTACGCGCCCAAGGTGGTGAAGAAAGTGCGGCTGGCGCACCGCTACGTGGCCGAGGCGGCGCTGGAGGAGCTGTTCGGGCAGCTGGCCAGCAAGGCCAAGCAGCTCGATGTGGTGATGCGCTATTTGCAGCGGGTGCCGGTGTACCAGAACGAGCACGCCAACCATCGCGGCATGGACAAGGCGGCTCTCACCTCGGCCCCGCACCTGTCGCCTTCCGCCGTCAACACGCTCATCAAAAACGGCATCCTGGAGCAGTTCGACCAGATTGTGTCGCGCTTCCCATTGGATGAGGATGACGCCGAGGCCAACATGCACTTCACGCTGACCGACACGCAGGTGGAGGCCCGCGACGCGGTGATGCGCGAGTTCCAGGCCAAGGATATCGTGCTGCTGCACGGCGTAACGGGTGCGGGCAAAACCGAAATCTACATCGACCTGATCAAGCAGGCGCTGGATGGCGGCGGGCAGGTGCTCTACCTGCTGCCCGAAATTGCCCTCACGGCCCAGATTGTGACGCGGCTTATGCGGGTGTTCGGCTCGCGGCTGGGCGTGTACCACTCCAAATTCTCCGACAACGAGCGGGTGGAAGTGTGGAACGGGGTACTCTCGGGCCGGTTTCAGGTGGTAGTGGGCGTGCGCTCGGCCGTGTTTCTGCCGTTCGATAACCTGGCCCTCACGATTGTAGACGAGGAGCACGAGAGCAGCTACAAGCAGTACGACCCGGCCCCGCGCTACAACGCCCGCGAGGTGGCCCTGATGATGGCCCACTTCCAGGGTTCCAAAACCCTGCTCGGCTCGGCCACCCCGGCCGTGGAAACCTACTACCAGGCGCGAGCCGGCCGCTACGGGCTGGTGAGCCTCACCAAGCGCTTCGGCGAGGCCGGCCTGCCCGAAATCGTGCTCGTGGACACCCGTAAGAGCCGGGAGCAGAAAACCATGCTCAACCACTTCACGCCCGAACTGATGGCTGAAATGGAGAGCAAGCTGGCCCAGCAGGAGCAGGTAATTCTGTTCCAGAACCGCCGTGGCTACGCCCCGTTCATCAACTGCCTCGACTGCGGCTGGATTCCCAAGTGCACCAACTGCGCCGTGAGCCTGAGCTACCACAAGCAGGCCCACGAGCTGCGCTGCCACTACTGCGGCCACCACGACCGGATGCCCACCCAGTGCCCGGCCTGCGGCTCGCGCAACGTGAAAACCGTGGGCTTCGGCACCGAGAAAATCGAAGACGACCTGAAAGTGATGCTGCCCGCCGCCCAGGTGCAGCGCATGGACCTCGACACGACCCGCGCCAAGAACTCGTACCAGCAGATTATTTCCGACTTCGAGCAGCAGAAAACCAACATTCTGGTGGGCACCCAGATGGTCACCAAGGGCCTCGACTTCGCCAACGTGAGCCTGGTGGGCATTATCAATGCCGATTCTATTATTCACTATCCCGACTTCCGGGCCCACGAGCGGGCCTTCCAGATGTTTGTGCAGGTGAGCGGGCGGGCGGGCCGCAAGGGCAAGAAGGGCCGCGTGATTATCCAGACGGCCGACCCCGAGCAGGTCATCTTCGACAAGGTGATGCGCAACGACTATCTGGAGTTCTACGAGTACGAAATAACGCAGCGCCGGGAGCACGGCTACCCGCCCTTCATGCGCATCATCCGCCTTACCGTAAAGCACGTCGACGTGACGGTGGGCGAGCGGGCGGCGCTGCTGCTGACCCAGGAGTTGGTCGACCGGCTGGGCCGCGAGGCCGTGCTGGGCCCCGAGGCGCCCTACATCTTCCGCATCCGCAACTTTTACCTCCAGGAAATAACCGTTAAGCTCAGCCGCGAACACACCGTGCTCAAAGCCGCCAAGGCCGATATTATGGCTGCCCTCGACGTAGTGCGCGACCAGAAGGAGTTCAAGCAGGTGCGCCTGGCCGCCGACGTGGACCCGATGTAGAACACACATAGCATCATCACTCCAACGCAAAACGCCCCGGCTGCCAACTGGCAACCGGGGCGTTTTGCATTGAAGTGATGATGCTTAGATTTCGTCGAGCAGGTAGAGGATGATGAGCACGACGCCGATGAGGGCAACAATGGCACCCAGCACGTAGATGATGCCGATACCGGTGATGGCACCCAGCACCTCAATCAGCAGGCCGGCCAGCAGCAGAATAACTCCCTGCCGTAGCTTGCCTTCGAGGCGGTTGGCGGCGGCCGTTTCCGAGCCCTTGTTCAACTGCGCTTTAGCAGCCAGCTTATCGGCCTTCTTGGCAATTTTCTGCACCAGCGCCTTCTGCATGAAGCTTGCTTTCGGGGCCTTGGCGGGAGTAGCGGCAGTTACCGGAGCAGCCTTAGCCGTAGCGGGGGCAGCTTTGGCAACTGCTACGGGCTTAGCAGCCGGGGCGGCCACAGGTGCAGCAACAACTTCGGGCGCAGCTACGGCCTCAGGAGCAACCTGCGGCGCTACAGCCACCTCAGCAGCCGGAGCGGGCTTGATGATGGTAGCACGCTGGGTGCCATGGTAGGCCGAAGCGCCCGTTTTGGGCAGCATCGCATACTCGGCGCGGTTGCAGCTCGTTAGGGCAATACCTACTGCCGCTACCGCGGTGAGTTTGCGCAACAGATTGGACAGGTGTTTCATAAGGAAAGAAAGAAAAGTGAAAGATGTGATAGCAATTTGTACGGGCTAAATTATAAAATAAGCCTATAAAACCAGACAAACTGTTGAATTGCCCGCGGCAGTGGCGCGACTTGGTCCAGCCAGTCAGGGCCTTACTGCCGCTACCGGCTGGCAATTGGGGCCGCCCCGAACCGTTCCGCCGGGCTTTTTGTTAGCCGCAAGTCCGTTATTTGCCTTCTGATTATGGTCAACCAAATAAGACTTTTCCTGCCTCTCGGCGCGCTGGGAGCTCTGTTGCTGGCGGCTGGCGCCTGTACCCAGTCGATGAGCGAGGGTACCACGGCCCAGCTTACCGAGCAGCGCCGGGCCGCCGCGCCCGATAGCAGCGGCTACGAGCGCCGCGCCCCCCAAGACCTCAACGGCATCGGCAAATACTACTTGGGCCGCCAGATTGCCCACGTAATGGGCCACGAAGGGGCCGCCTGGCTCGACCGCTCGGCGAGGTCGAGCGAGGAAGGGACCGAGCAGCTGCTGCGCGAGCTGAAGCTCAAGCCCACCGACGTAGTGGCCGATATCGGGGCCGGCACGGGCTACTTCACCTTCAAGATGAGCCCACTGGTGCCCCAGGGCAAGGTGCTGGCCGTCGATATTCAGCCCGAAATGCTGGCCAGCCTGCGCGAAACCAAAACGAAGCTCGGGGCCAACAACGTCATTCCGGTGCGCGGCACCACCCAAAACCCTAATCTGCCCGCTGGTCAGGTCGATCTGGTGCTCATTGTGGATGCCTACCACGAGTTCGACTACCCGCGCGAAATGGCCCGCGCCATCCGGCAGGCCCTCTCGCCCACCGGCCGGCTGGCCCTGGTTGAGTACCGGGCCGAAGACCCCAACGTACCCATCAAGCGCATCCACAAGATGAGCGTAGCCCAGGCCCGCCGCGAAATGGCCGCCGTGGGCCTGCGCCTCACCGACTCGGTCGAAACCCTGCCCCAGCAGCATTTGCTGTTTTTTCAAAAGTGATTTTTGAGCTGCCAGCTGCAAGCCACAAACTGCAAGTATGTTCCAGGAGCATACTCCTGCTATTATGCCTTATTTGGCTGTTTTATGGATTGCCAGGGCGTCAAAAAAGCTTGCAGCTTGTAGCTTGCGGCTTGTAGCTCAAACACCATGACTGACCCGCGCCGGCTTTCCATTCACGATTTCACCTACCAGCTGCCGCCCGAGCGCATTGCCCCCGAGCCGCTGACCAACCGCGACCAGTCGAAGCTGCTGGTGTATCAGCAGGGGCTGCTGGGCGACCGAACGTTTCGCGACCTGCCCGCGCTGCTGCCCGAAAACAGCCTGCTAGTGTTCAACGATACCAAAGTGGTGCGGGCGCGGCTGTTTGCTAGGCGGCCCACGGGCGGCATGGTCGAGCTGTTTTGCCTGGAGCCGGTGGCGCCGCACCGGGCCATTGAGCCGGCCATGCAGCAAACGGGCGCCTGCGTCTGGAAATGCCTGGTGGGCAATGGCCGCCGCTGGAAGGATGGCCCTGTAACGCTGGACTTTGAGGCCAATGGCCAGCCAGCCACCCTGCACGCCGAGCGCACCGAGCAGCACGACGGCTACGCCCTGATTGCCTTTATTTGGGAGCCGGCCGAGCTGCCGTTTGCCGAAGTGCTGCGCGGCGCTGGCCACCTGCCCCTGCCGCCCTACCTCAACCGCCCCGATACCGACGTGGACGCCGTGCGCTACCAAACGGTGTACGCCGCCCACGAGGGTGCCGTGGCGGCTCCTACGGCCGGGCTGCATTTTTCGGAAGCCGTGCTGGCCGAGCTGGCCGAGCGCCGCACCGCCGCCGCCCGCGTAACGCTGCACGTGGGCGCGGGTACGTTTCAACCGGTAAAGGCCGAGCAGATGGCCGACCACCCCATGCACGGCGAGCCGTTCAGCGTGACGGCCGACACGCTGCGGCGGCTGCTGGCGCACCTGGCGGAAGGGCACCCGCTTATTCCAGTGGGCACTACCAGCCTGCGCACGCTCGAAAGCCTGTACTGGCTGGGCGCGGCGCTGGTGCAGCAGCCGGCGCGGCTGCCCAGCTGGCACGTAAGCCAGTGGCAGCCCTACGAGACCGGGGCAGAAGTATCAACCCCGCAGGCCCTGGCGGCGCTGCTCGACCAGCTGGCGCTTACCGGCTCCGACACGCTGCACGCTACCACCCAGCTGCTGATTGCGCCCGGCTACCGCTTCCGGGTGGTGCGCGGGCTCATCACCAATTTCCACCAGCCCGAAAGCACCCTGCTGCTGCTGGTAGCGGCCCTGCTCGGGCCCGACTGGCGGCGCGTGTACGACCACGCGCTGGCCCACGACTACCGCTTCCTCAGCTACGGCGACTCGTCGCTGCTGCTGCCGTAAGCAACTGACTAACAGTCAGAATTATGTACAAATAAGTGGTGGAAGGAGCGGAAATGCTCACCGCATCTTCACCGATGAGATGGCATCTTTGGAATAGTAATTTCTTCCATTTCAACCTTCTCATCTCATGAAAAATCTGGCAATTGTGGCCGCGCTGGCCATCGTTTGCGCTCCGGCTTTCGCCCAGGGAGTGAAAACTGAAACCAAAGCCGAGAAGAAGACCGAAAAGGCTACCGACGGCACTTTGAAAACGACCCAAAAGGAAACCCGCACTACCAAGGCGGCTCCTAAGGCCCACACAGCCCACATGGCTCACAAGATGCACAGCAGCAAGCGGGCGGCGATGTAGCCCCACGAGGCCGGAAGTGCCGCTTCTCTTTTCAGGAAGAGGAGCGGCACTTTTTTATGCGGGCACTTTCCCGCTGCTTTCCGCATTCTACCGTATAAGGCCCCAACTACATTCGCTTTCCTTTTTGACTTTCGATCATGAAAAAGATATTTCTGCTAGCCGCCGCCTTTGCTTTCACCACGGCCGCCGCTTCTGCCCAGACCACCCAAACCACTACCACCACCGAAGACCGCACCAAAGCCGGTGAAGTCATCCACGACGCCAAGGAAGGCACCGAGCACGCCGCGCAGGTAACCGGCAACGCCGTGGAAACCGGCGCTGAGAAAACCGGCCACGCCGTGAAGAAGGGTGCCCGCGCAACCGGCGACGCCGTAGAAACCGGCGCTCAGGCAACCGGCAACTTCGCCACGAAAGCCGCAAAGAAGACGGCCCGCGCCGCTAAAAAGGCCGCCCGCGCCACGAAAAAGGCCGGTAAAGCCGTCAAAAACAAAGCCGTAGACGTCGTCAACTAAATTGGCTCCAGCATTTCACACAAAAAAGAGCTTGCCCAGAAGGCAAGCTCTTTTTTTACGCCCACAATCAGCGAACCAGAGGACGGCGAAGCTGCAGCGCAACCAGCCGGCGAAAACCACTGATCAGAGGATGAACACGGCGTTGCCGAACAGCAGCTTACCGCCCTGCCAGAAAGCCCGGAACAGTGGATTGTCGGCCAGATACACGATTTGGCCACGGCCCAGGTCCTGGGTACCGAGCACGAAGGTATCGGTGAGGCCGAGGCGGGTGCGGCGGCCGGCGAAACCGGCGGCGTAGCTGTCCTTTTTGAGCACGCCCACGTTCCAGCCGCCCTCGGGCAGGAACTTGTAATTGGGCACCTCGCGGAGCAGGGCAAAGTACGTGTTGCCGTAGCCAAAGGCCAGCGGGTGCGTATTATCAAGCTGAACCCGGAACACGCTGCCCTGCACCCGCTCGCCGATGCTCTCACGCTCGGCGTCGGCATAGCGGCGCAGAGCCGTGTAGGGGTCTTTTTTGCGGGCCGCGGCGGTGGCCGTCGAGTCGGCGGAGGGCTTGGTTTTGAGCAGCAGGTCCTTCTGGCCGGCCAGGAAACGCGAGGCGCCTTCGAGGGCAATGAGGTGGCCACCGGCGCGTACCCAGGTTTTCACGGAAGCCAGCGTTTTCTCGTTCAGCACGTCGTCGTAGCGGCCATCGGGCAGGATGAGCACGTCAAACTTGCTGAGCGGCACGCTGCCGAAATAATCGGTGCCGAGCACCGTGACGGGGTAGCCTACCTGCTGCTCGAAGAAATGCCAGACTTCGCCAAAGGCCGTGGCATCGACGCCCGGCCCGGCCAGCACGGCTACGTTGGGCATTTTGAGGGGCCGCACCGAGCGCGAGCCCAGGTCGCCGCCGGTGGTGGAGAGCCCCGACTGCACCGCCTGCACCAGCACGCCCGCCGAATCGGCTTGGGCGCGCACCAGCTGATCGAGGCGGGCCCCCAGCCGCTCGTTGCCAGTGCGGGCAATGATGAGCGTGCCGCGGCCGTACTTCTGGCCTTCGGTTTCAAACGGCTCCTCGGCCACCCGCAGCTTCACGCCCTGCTGCAACAGCCGGCTCAGGAAGCGCACATCCTGTAAGTTGTTCCAGCGGGCCAGGTAGGCGTAGGGCGCATTGTTGGTTGTCAGTTGCTGGTTGTCAGTTGTTGGTTGTCGGTTATTGGTTGTCAGTTTGTTCCGGTTATTCTCACTGACAACTGACAACTGTCCACTGACAACTGAATTGGCAACTGACAACTGCCCCTTCAGCGCGTAGCCGTTCAGCCCGAAGGCGTAGGGCAAGGACCAGGCGGTGAGGTCGTAGGTGAGCGAGTCTTCGAGCTGGGCCTGGGGCTCGAACAGCACTTTCACGAGCGTCGATTTGGGCTGGTACATGCTAATGACCACGTCCTGGGGCTCGATTTGCACGGTTTCGGTTTTGCCAGTGGCGTAGTTGTAGCCGGCCTGGCGGCTGCGCTTGGCGGCAAAACCGTAGCTGATTTGCTGGCGGTCGAGGTACTGCGTGAGGGCCCGCACCTGGCCGGGGTCGGAGGAGCCGGCCAGCACGTACGACTTGTACTCGCCCTTAGGCTTGGTGCGGGCGTCGTCGTAGAACTTGCGGAACTCGCGGGTCAGGTCCTGGTGGCGCGCGGCGGCGGCCTGCAGCGTGGCCAGGCTGGTGGCGTGGTGGTGGGCAATGCGCTGGCTCAGGGTGAGCGTGTCGCCGTCGGATTTGACGTAGGCAATGCCGGCCACGCCGCCGCCGCCCTGCTCGTAGGTTACGCCAATGGCGCCGTTGAAGCTGGGCCAGGTGTCGCCGTAGAAGGGCGCGAACAAGTCGTAGGTTTCGCGGGTGAAGTAGAGCCAGTTGTTCTTATCGAACACCCGGCGGTTGTAGTCGCCGATGATGTCCTGAAACTGCCGCTGCCAGGCTGTAAGGTCGGCGTGGAAGGGCTTGGCGGCGGGCGAGAAGTAGTAGGGGTTGTTGGGGCCCATCTCGTGGAAGTCGGCGTGCACCTGGGGCAGCCACTGGTTGTAAACGGCAATGCGCTGGCGGCTTTCCTGCTGGGTCTGCCAGGCCCAGTCGCGGTTGAGGTCGAAGTAATAGTGGTTGTAGCGGCCGCCGGGCCAGGGCTCCCGGTGCTCCCAGCTCAGGGGCGAGGCGTTGGGCTGCTGGTTGGCCACGCGGTTGTACCACTGCGCGTACCGGTCGCGTCCGTCGGGGTTCACGCAGGGGTCGATGATGACGACCAGATTCTGCAGATAGCCCTGCGCCGTAGTGTTAGCCGGGTCAGCCAGGTCGTAGAGCACCTGCATCACGGCCTCCGACGACACCGCCTCGTTGCCGTGCACGTTGTAGCTGAGCCAGACCACGGCCGGCGTAGCGCCTTTCACGGCCCCGGTTTCGAGGCCCGCCAGCCGCAGGTTGTCGCGCCGGATATCGTCGAGGCGCGCTAGGTTGGCAGCTGAGGCAATGTAGACCAGCTCCAGCGGGCGGTTTTCGTAGGTGCTGCCGTAGCGCTCCAGCCGCATCTGGCCGGGGCTGTGGGCCGCCACGTGGGCCACGTAGCGCAGCAGCTCGGCGTGGGGCGTGAAGCGGGCGCCCAGCTCATAACCCAGAAACTGGGCGGGCGTTAGCAGCGGGCCATCGGCCGGGCCGGTCAGCGGGTTGGGAAAGGCCGCGGTGGCCGGAGTCGGCGTTTGGGCCAGGGCGCTGAAGCAGGACATTAGCCCCAGTAGCAACAGGCTTAGGATGCGCAGGGTAGCGTTTTTCATCAGGCAGCGGAAGTAAAGCGGGAGGGCGAAGGGATTGTGGCTCAAAGAAAGCATATTTGAGCAGGCCAGCGGCGCAACATTGGCCGCTAAGCAGCATCTTTCACTACAGATCAGTGGCTGAAAAGCCAGCTACCAATCCACCTGCTCCTACCTTATCCACCAAATTCCACCCACCATGCCCCACTCCTACCTCCGCCCCGCCGTACTGGCGGCGCTGCTCTCGGCCGGCTGTTTCGCGGCCCAGGCCCAGCAGCCGGTCTCGTACCCACTGCCTTCCGACGCCGACAAGCAGCAGATGGCCCAGGTGCTGGCCGATACGCTCTATATCCAGCAGCACTACACCAAAACCGAGTACCAGATACCCATGCGCGACGGCGTGAAGCTCTACACCATCGTGTACGCGCCCAACGACGCCGACAAGGTGCGCTACCCCATTATGCTCAATCGTACGCCTTACGCGGTGGGGCCCTACGGCGCGGGCAAGTACAAGAAGAGCCTCGGTCCCAGCTCCACGATGATGCGCGAGGGCTACATTTTCGCCTACCAGGACGTGCGCGGCCGCTACATGTCGGAGGGCACGTTCGTGGATATGCGGCCCGAGAAGGACAACCCCAAAGGCAAAAACGATATTGACGAGGGCACCGATACGTTTGATACCATCGAGTGGCTGGTGAAGAAGGGCCCCAGGAACAACGGCCGGGTGGGCCAGTGGGGCATCAGCTACCCCGGTTTCTATACCGCCACCGGCCTGCTCAGCCGCCATTCGGCCCTCAAGGCCTCCTCACCCCAGGCCCCGATTGCCGACTGGTTCTGGGACGATTTCCACCACAACGGTGCCTTCTTTCTGCCCCACGCCTTCAACTTTCTGGCCTCGTTCGGCCTGCCCCGGCCCGCGCCCACGCCCACCGGCAACCCCGGCTTCAAGCACGGCACGCCCGACGGCTACGACTTTTTTATGAAGCTGGGCCCGCTCAAGAATGCCGATGCCCGCTACTACAAGGGCCAGGTGGCGTTCTGGAACGAGATGATGGCCCACCCCAACTACGACGAGTTCTGGCAGGCCCGCAACCTGCGGCCCCACCTCAAAAACCTGAACAAGCAAACCGCCGTGCTCACCGTGGGCGGCTTCAACGACGCCGAAGATTTGTTCGGGGCGCTCAACATCTACAAGAGCATCGAGCAGCAGAACCCGGGCATGCAGAACGGTCTGGTGATGGGGCCTTGGGTGCACGGCGGCTGGGCCCGCGGCACCGGCGAGCTGGTGGGCAACGTGACCTACGGCGAGTCGCCCTCGCTGTATTACCAGAAGGAAATTGAGGCGCCGTTTTTCAAGGCCTACCTCAAGGACAACAAGAAGCCCAACGTGCCCGAGGCCACCGTGTTTGAGGGCGGCACCAACCAGTGGCGCACCTTCGACGCCTGGCCGCCCAAGCAAGCCCGGGAGCGTACGATGTACTTCCAGGCCGACGGCAAACTCGGCTTTGAGGCGCCAACTGCGTCCGGCAGCGCCGAATTCGACCAGTACCTGAGCGACCCGGCCCACCCGGTGCCGTCGAACGAGGGCATGGCCACGGGCATGACCCGCGAGTACATGACCGACGACCAGCGCTTCGCCAGCCGCCGCCCCGACGTGCTCACCTACCAAACCGACGTGCTGACCGACGACCTGACCCTGGCCGGCCCCATCGAGGCCCTGCTGCAAGTGGCTACCACCGGCACCGACGCCGACTGGGTGGTGAAAATCATCGATGTGTACCCCAACGATACGCCCGACAACCCGCGCCTGAACCCCGCGGTGAAGCTGGGCGGCTACCAGCAGATGGTGCGCTCGGAGGTGATGCGCGGTCGGTTCCGCAACAGCTTCAGCCAGCCCGAGGCCTTCGTGCCGAACCAGGTAACGGCCGTGCCCTTCACGGTGCAGGACCTGTGCCACACCTTCCGTAAGGGCCACCGCCTGATGGTGCAGGTGCAAAGCAGCTGGTTCCCGATGGTCGACCGCAACCCCCAGACCTTTGTGCCCAACATCAACGAAGCCGACGAAAAGGATTTCCAGACGGCTACCCACCGCCTCTACCACTCGCCCCAAAAGGCCTCGCAGCTGAAAGTGCGGGTGCTTTAGGTTAGTATTGAGTAGTGGGTATTGCGTAATGAGATGACGTTTAACGGTATAGCCCTTATATGGCACCGTTAAACGTCATCTCATTACGCAATACCCACTACTCAATACTAACTCACAGCCTGCCGATGTTGCCGTAGTCAGGCTCGGGGATTTGGTGGCGCAGGTCGTGCTTGACTTTTTCGACTACGCCACGGCCGAACAGGCTGATGCCGGCGTTTACAACGAGCAGGGCCGCCGTACCGGCCGAAACCCATTCGGCGGTCGATTCGCGGCGGCGTTTTTTGTCGGCGGCCCACTGCACCAGGCAGGTACCCAGACCAATTGTGAGGAGGCCGGCCGGGGCGAAGGCCAGCCATTTTTCTTTGTGCGTCATGATCGAGCTACAAGTGCGGGGTTGAACGGAACGAGCGGGAATCCGCTAAGATAACCGGCCCGCCGGCTTTTTGACTACTGCCGCTTCTGTAATCGTACCTTCGCGGGCTAAGGTTCCCTTATTCTGCCTGAACTGCCGGCCCGCACCGCTCCGGCGCAGCCCCTACTTCCGATGCCCGCCTCTCCTTACCAACGCCTGCTCGAACTGGCCTTTGCCGCCGACCCAGCCGCCGCCGACCGCTACCTCACCCCCACCACCCGCGAGGCCTACCACGCCTTCGGGCAGGCCGCTCCCGCCGACCTGGCCTACCGCTTCGAGCGGGTGCGGCTGGGCGTGGCGCTGGCGCTGCTGCGGCTGCTGGCCGAGCTGGGCGACATGGACGAAGCCCGCCAGGTGCTCGACGTACTGAAAAACGCGCTACAGGCCCCCTCCGTAGCCGGCATCGACAAGGCCATGCAGAAGGGCGCCACCACCTTCGACCGCCTCTACGCCAACCTCTACGTAAACGAAGACGGCGAGCAGGTGCTGCACCTGTTCGAGCGCACCCTCGACGCCGACACCCAACGCCTTATGGACGACGTTATCGAGGAAGCGCTTCAGCTGGTTCCAACGCTGGATTTCAGTCGGGACGAAGATGACGATGACGAATAACCGGACTACCTCAACAAGCAAAAAGCCCGTTCCGACACCGGAACGGGCTTTTTAGTGTGCCATATAACTCAGCAAGGCTAGTAGCCCGGGTTCTGAGCCAGGTTGGGGTTGATGTTGATATCGTGCTGCGGAATAGGCAGTATCAGCAGCGGATCGGAGCTGAGTACGGCGGGTACGGCCGGCTCGTCGTCGGTAGCTGGCTGAGCGGGCACAATAACGGCATTGGTGCGCTTGAGGTCGTAAATATGGAAACCCTCGAAAGCCAGCTCCAGTTGCCGCTCATTGAGCACATCCTGGACGGTAACCGTTCCAAAAAGCGGATTATTCACCTTCTTATCTCCTACCGTTATCTTTTCAGGATTAAGGGTATCGGCCTGAGAGCGGAGACGAATAGTATTTACATCTTGCCAGGGCGTAGCCCCGACTGTGCTGCCCAACCGCTTATTTGTTTCGGCCCGGATCAGGTACATCTCGGCCAGCCGGATAACCGGAATATTCTGGCCATAGGCGCGGTATTTAAGCGTGCGCAGGCGGCCGGGCCGGGCGCCGTCGCCCTTATAGATAAGCTTTTTGGTGGCTGAAGCGGGCAGGTTATCGGTGCCGCGGGCATCGGTGGGGCCGTAGCGGTTGGCAAAGGCCGGCAGTATCTGCACATCGCCCCGGCCCAGGCCCCCGTCGCTGGCGAAATAGGTGGCCAGGCCGTCGTTGGCCGAGCCGGCGTTGTTCTGGTCGTTCTGCTGAATCTCGAACAGCGTTTCCGAGCCGTTGCGGTTGGCGAATACCGAGGCCACCGAGCCCGCCAACGATTTATTGCTGGACTTGATAACGCCATCGGCGTAGCTCAGTGCCTGGGGGTAGTTGCCTTGCTGCAGATACACCCGCGCCAGCAGGGCCTGGGCCGTGTACTTGGTGGCGCGCGTGCCGTTGGTGGCGGGCAGCTTGTCGGCAGCGGCCTTCAGATCAGCAATTACCTGCTGGTATACCTCCTCCACCGACGCCCGGGGCAGGTTCACAGTAGCCTCTTCCAGCGTACGGTTGGGCACCAGATTGATGGGCACGCCCGGCTGGGTGTTTCCTCCACCAGCCTTGTATTGCTGGGCATACAGGCGCACCAGCTCGAAATACATGTCGCCCCGAATGAACAGCGCTTCGCCCTCATATTGGGCCCGCAGCTCTTCATCCGTTACCACCGGCAGGGCATCAATTACCAGGTTGGCCTGGTTGATGGCCTCATAGGCGCGGGCCCACACCAGGGCCGCGTTGGAAAGCAGCGAATTCTGGGTGCGGTTGGCAATCTGGCGGTAGTTCTGGAACGAGCCCTGCCAGAATATATACCCGTCGCCGCCAATCAGCTCGGGCAGCAAAATCAGGTCGGTGCCGTAGAGGCGGGGGTCGTCGAGTTTGGCGTAGATGCCGACCACGGCTCCTCCCACTTTTTCGGGCGTGGTCAGGGCCACACTTGAGTCGATACCTTGTTGGGGCTGAATCTCCAGCGAATCTTTGCAGCTGGTCAGGCCCTGGCTGAGTCCCAGAAGCAGGACGGCAGGCCACAATAGTGTCTTTTTCATATCAGCAGAAGTCAAAGATTACAGGCCCAGGTTTACGCCTACCAGGAACGTCTTCGCCAGCGGCGGCGTGTAGAAATCGTGGCCGAGCACCGTATTTTGGTTGTACAGACCCGAAATTACCTCGGGGTCGTAGCCGGTATAGTTGGTGAAGGTGGCCAGGTTCTGAGCCGTTACGTACACGCGGGCCGTTTGCAGAAAGCCGCGCTTTGCCAGGGAAGCCGGCAGGTTGTAGCCCAGGGTGATGTTTTTGATGCGGAAAAACGAGCCACTCTGAATCCAGCGCGACGAGGTTCCGGTACCATTGCTTTCCAGGAAACGGGCCTGGGGCACACTGGTAACGTCGCCTTTCTTCTGCCAGCGCTGCAGCTGATCCACGGTCTGGTTGTCGAGGAAGTCGCCGTTCACCGACTGGTAAACGCCGGCGCCGTTGTACAGGTCGTTGCCGTAGGTAAACTGCCCGAGGGCGCTTAAATCGAAGCCTTTGAAGGAGGCTGTCGTGTTCACGCCGCCCGTATACTTAGGGTTGGGGTTGCCCAGTTTCTGGTTGGGCGCGGCGGCGTAGCTGTTGGTTGTGCTGCCATCGGCGTTGTAGTAGAGGGCGTCGCCGTTTTCGGGGTCTACGCCGGCATACTTCTTACCCCAGAATACGCCAATGGGCTCGCCCTGGCGCACCTGGCTGAGCGTATTGCCCCCCGGAATAATAGGCTGAGGCAGGCTGGTAATTTCGTTGCGGTTGAAGGAGATGTTGCCGCCTACAGTCCACACCACGGGCCCCTCCAGAATGCGGCCGTTTATCGAAAACTCCAGGCCCCGGTTGCGCAGCTTACCCGTGTTTTCGGTGATAATGCTGTAGCCGCCGGTGTAGGGTACCTGCCGGTTGAGCAGCAGACCGGTGGTTTTCTTCTCGTAGATGTCGAACTCGCCCGAAATACGGTTATTAAACAGCGCATAGTCCAGGCCGATATCGGCCTGCTTGGTGGTCTCCCAGGTCAGATCGGGGTTGCCCAGCACGTTGCTCGGGCCCGTACCCGACTGGTCGGCGTAGGGCAGGGCGCCAAACAGGGAGCGGGACGAGAAGTTGCCGATTTCGGCGTTGCCGGTCTGCCCGTAGCTGGCGCGCACCTTCAGGAGACTAAGCACGGCGTTGTCTTTGAGGAAGCTTTCCTCAGTCAGCACGTAGCCTACCGAGCCGGCGCCAAACACGCCGTACTTGTTGTTGGCTCCGAAGCGCGACGAACCATCGCGCCGGACGCTACCCGAGAGCAGGAACTTGTTGAGGAAGCTGTAGTTGAGCCGCCCAAAGAAGGAGCTAAACGAAAAGCCCGTCCCGAACGACTGGTTGCCCCCGGTTTTCACGGCCGCACTGGCAATGCGCGTAAACTCCGAGGTAGGAAAGCCCCGCCCTTCAGCGGCCGTCAGCTTGGTATCGGAGCGCTGGTAAGAGTAGCCGGCCAGGGCCTCGAACCGGTGGTTTTCGTTGAGCGTGTAGGTATAGTTTGCCGTGTTGTTGGTGGTGTAGTTGACCGTCTGGGTCTGGGCGTTGTAGGCAAAGCCGGTAGCGCCGCCGTCCTGGGTGCCGGCGCCGCGCACCAGGTCTTCGTTCAGGTTCAGAAAGTCGCTGCCGACCTCCGTGCGCAGTACCAGGCCCTTCACTGGTTGCCAGTTGAGGAACACATTGTTGAACGAGCGGTAGTTGCCGGCCCGGTTGCTGCCCAACGACTGGTCGAGCAGGTTGTTGTAGTAGAGCGTGTTGGTGTTCAGCTCGCGGGTATCGGGGTCGTAGACGGGTTGCAGGGGCGGCAGGGCGTTGAGCTGCAGCGGGTTCGAGAAGGCATTGTCGTCCGACGTCCGGTCGTTTACCGAGCGGGTCAGCGAGAGGTTGACGCCCACTTTCACCTTTTCCGAAATACTGTGGTCGAGGTTGAGGCGCAGGCTGCCGCGGCGGTAGCGGTTGCCGATGATGATGCCCTTCTGATCGTTGAACGTCCCGCTGAGGTAGAAGCGCGTTTTGGCGTCGCCACCGCTCACGCTCACATCGTACTGGCTCACCGCGCCATGGTCGCGGAAGGCCTGGTCGCCCCAGTTCGTATCGTAGGGCGCATTGAAATCGATGCCGCCGTAGTCGGCAAACACGCTGGCCACATCCGGGTACTGGGTGTTGGGGTCGGGCCCTACCAGCCCCACGTTGGTAATGGCTTCGCTGAACAGCTCTTTGTACTGCGCCGAGTTCAGGAATTTGCGCTGGCGGGTGGGCGTGCTGGTGCCCACGTAGTAGCCCACGTTCACCTTGGTTTTGCCCTGGCGGCCCTGCTTGGTAGTAATCAGAATAACGCCATTCGAAGCCCGCGAACCGTAGATGGCCGACGAGGCGGCGTCCTTCAGAATCGTGATGCTCTCGATGTCGTTGGGGTTGAGGTCGGCAATCGGGTTCACCGGGTCGCCGTTGGCCTGCGAGTCGTCCTGCGACGTGACGGGGATGTTGTCAATCACGTACAGCGGCTGGTTGGAGGCCGTTACCGAGGCCGAGCCGCGCACCCGGATCTGCACGCCCGCGCCCAGCTTGCCCGAGCCCTGGCTGATGGCCACACCCGGCGTACGCCCCTGGATGGCCTGCTCGAAGCTAACCACCGGCTGGTTTTCCACGTCGCGGGCAGACAGCTGCGTTACCGCCCCCGTCAGCTCGGCCTTGGCCTGGGTTCCGTACCCCACTACCACCGCTTCCGATAGTTGCGTGGCGTTGCTTTTCAGGCTGACGTCGAGGCTGCTGCGGCTGCCCACCACAATGGTCTGGCTATCGAAGCCGATAGAGCTTATCACCAGCGTTGCGCCGGGCTGCACGGCCAGCGAGAAGCTGCCATCCACGCCCGAGCTGGTACCATTGGTAGTACCCTGCTCCAGCACCGTAACGCCCGGCAGCCCGGCCCCGGAGGCATCGGTTATGCGCCCGTTTACGGTGCGGGTTTGGCCGAAAGCCGTGGTGGCCATCAGCAGACTACCCGCGAGGGGCAGTAAATAGTTTTTTTTCATACATGATGACTCTTTGCAGAATCTGGCTGGAGTGAAAAAAAACAAGCCGCCGGTTAAGCAGGAGCGGAAACTAGACCCGCTAAACGAACCGTAAAACAGGACCACTGCAATAGCCCCACGAAGTATATCGGCTTGCTACGATTCTACAATTTGCAACGGCAACTACGAGTTATGCAACTATTCATCAATTTTCTTATTTGACAGGGCCTTTATCCCCCAATTCTTACCTTTACTACCAGGGCCCGCCAACTGGTGCGGGCTGTCATTTTTGCTGCTTACTTAATGCCCGATATTCAGTTTATCACGGACGCGGCGGCCGTGGCCGAAGCCGCCCGCGTACTCCACCAAAGCCCCCGCATTGCCCTCGACCTGGAGTTCGACGACATGCGCCACCGCTACGGCCGCCACCTGGCCCTGATTCAGGTGTTCGACGGCCACACTGTTTACCTGATTGACCCCCTGGAGCTCGAAAACGAGGCCCAGGACCTGGAACCGCTCTGGGGCGTGCTGCGCGACCCGGCCATTACGACGGTGTTCCACAGCTGCAAGTCCGACATTCTGCTGCTCGATGAGCTCTACGGCGTACACGTGCGCAACATTGTGGATACCAGCGTGCAGCACACGCTGCTGGCCGAGGCCGACAACAACATCTCACTGGGCCGCCTGATTCAGGAAGAGCTGGGGCTGGAAGTGGATAAGGGCGAGCAGAAATCGAACTGGCTCAAGCGCCCGCTCACCGAAGCGCAGAAGCAGTACGCGGCCAACGACGTGCTGTATTTGTTTGAGCTCACCGACCGGCTCAGCGCCAAGCTGGCCGCCCTGGGCCGCACGGCCTGGGCCGAGCAGGAAAACGAGGCTCTCGAAGCCGTGCGCTACACTCGCGACGAGCGGCCCTACATGCGCCTGGCGGGCAAATACCGCATTCAGTCCGATGAGCTGCCGCTGTTCCGCGACCTGTTTCTGCTACGCGATGAGGTAGCCCGCCACATCGACCGGCCCTCGTACATGATTGCCAGCAACGACCGGCTGGCCGAGCTCACGCGCCTACCCGTTACGAGCACCGGCCACCTGCGCAACGCCAACGGCCTGCACCCCGAGCTCAAGCGCGGCACCTTCGCCGACCGCCTCGTGGCCCTGAGCCAGGAAGACCGCGCCCCCGAGCCGCCCCTGCCCGCCGACCGCCGCGGCTTCCCCTCGCGCCGCCGCCTGAGCGGGGCCAAAGCCGCCGAGGCCGACGCCCGCGAAGCCCTGCTGACCACGCTCAAAACCAACGTTGCCGCCGACCATAGCCCCATCATGGCCAACCTCGTGCTCAGCAACCGTCTCATCACCGACATCATCGAGCAGGGCGCCGACCAGGTGTTGCGCCCCTGGCAGCACCAGCTGCTCGCCGAAACCGCCCAGAAGCACAACCTGGACTTTGCACGCGTAGCCGGGCCGTTTGAGCGGTGAGTTGATAAACCTGTGAGACAGCGAGGCTATAAACCGTCTGTCATTCTTCGCTCCGCTCAGAATGACAGGCTGTTTACTGCTTATTTCAACTTCTCGTTGTTCTTGTGCCGGGTGGCGTCGCGCTGGGTTTTCTTGGCCAGGTTGCGGTGCAGGGCGGCGGTGAGGTCGATGCCGGTTTGGTTGGCCAGGCAGATGACCACGAACAGCACGTCGGCCAGCTCGTCGGCCAGCACCTTGTCTTTGTCGGATTCCTTGAACGACTGCTCGCCGTACTGCCGGGCAATGATGCGGGCTACCTCGCCCACTTCCTCCGTGAGCATGGCCATGTTGGTCAGCTCGTTGAAGTACCGCACGCCGGTAGTCTTAATCCACGCATCTACGGTTTGCTGGGCTTCTTCGATAGTCATGGATTAGTGAGTTTGCGGGGTGATAGAGGGAAATTTGGCTTATGCTAGCTGTCGAGTACCATGGTTACCGGGCCGTCGTTGAGCAGCTCTACCTGCATATCGGCCCCAAACTCGCCGGTAGCTACGGGTCGGCCCAGCAACCCGGCCACTAGGACCACAAACTGCTCGTAGAGGGGCACGGCCAGCGGCGGCGGAGCCGCTCCGATGTAGCTCGGGCGGTTGCCCTTGCGCGTGTCGGCCAGCAGCGTAAACTGGCTCACAACCAGCACCTCACCACCCACGTCCTGCACCGAGCGGTTCATCTTGCCCTCGTCGTCGGCAAAAATGCGCAGCTGCACCATTTTGCGGGCCAGCCGGTCGAGGATGGCCGCGTCGTCGTCGGGGGCGAAACCGGCCAGCACGAGCAGGCCGGGGCCAATATGGCCGGTAACGCGGCCCTCCACGGTAACGCGGGCGTGGCGGACGCGCTGAAGTACTAGGCGCATGGAGTGGTGAGTGGTGAGTGGTGAGTAAAAGTACGCTGGTCATTGCGCATCTGGCGTACTTTTACGCGTCTTGCCCCAACCAGCGCCAGTTGAACAGCAAATCCACCATTTCGCCGGCTCTTTACCTCGCCTTCGCGCTCCTGCTGCTGGTGCCGGTGCGCCTGCACGGCCTCACCCAAATGGCCCTGCCCGATTTCGACTCGGTGCGCAACTGGCAGATTGTGCAGGAGGTAGCGGCCGGCGACCTGCGCCACCTGTTTCGGCACGCCAGCCCGCTGTTCATGCTGCTCTACGCCCCGGTGGCCTGGCTCACCGCTGATTATCGGGTGTTTCTGGTACTCAACGCCCTGCTGGCGCTGGTACCGATAGGGATGCTGGCGGCCTTTGTGGCCCGCGAAACCCGGCTGCCGGGCTGGCAAACCGGTCTGCTCACGCTGCTGATGGGTTCGGCCACCTTCCTTACGTTCGGCGGCCGCGACTTCACGATGAGCGCCGGCAGCCTGCTGTGCTTTGCCGGGCTGCAGGCCGCCTACTACCGGCGGCTGCAGCAGCCCGGCCCGGCCACCCTCTACCGGGCCACGCTCTGGCTGCTGCTGGGGCTGAGCTTCAACTACAAATTCCTGCTCACGCTCCCTATTCTGGCCGTGCTGGAATGGTGGCAGGCCGACGGCCTGCTCTGGCGGCGGGGCCATTGGTGGCGGGTGATTCTGCTGCTGGCCGCGCCTTTCACCCTGCTAAGCGCGGTAGGCTGGCTGGCGGGCTTGCCCTGGTACACCTGGGGAGCCGTGTACTACAGCGTGCTGTTTCCGGGAGCCGCCAATGCCGCCGGCCGCACCGCCAACCTGCACCCCGACCTGCTGTACTACTTCCGCTTCCTGCTCGATTTCGAGTCGTGGCTGGTGTGGGTAGGGCTGCTGGGGCCGCTGGGGCTGCTTTGGCTGCAGTGGCGGGCCGGGCGGCTTCGGCGGGGCCAGGCGCTGCCCTTCGAGTTGTACCTGGCCGTGTGGGGCTGGTGCCTGCTGGCGGGCATGTCGCTGCTGCTAAAAGCGCCGCGGGGCCTGCTGTGGGCCTACGGGCTCTGGTACACGCTGGGCCTGCTGATGCTGGCACGGCCCTGGCGCGGCCGGCGTCTGCCTGCCCCACTACTCGCCGCGCTGTTGCTGGCGGCGCTGGCGGGCAACTTCTACCGGCTGCAGCGCGAAGTGTACGCCTACATCCGGCCCACCAGCTACCCGGCCGTGGCCGCGTGGCTCACGGCCCATGGCGGCGGGCCCGTCGCCAGCACGGTAGGCCTGGGCCTCACTTCCTTCTACCCCGATACAGTGCAATCAGTAACGCGCGAGGCTGCCCTGCCTGCCCTGGCCCGCCGGGGCTACCGCTACGTGCTGCTCGATACTTATTGGCGCGTAACCAACGTGCAGCAGTTCGACTCGCTGCGCCGCCGCCCGCCATTGGCCGCCTGGCCCGAGCCGGCCCTCACCTCCCCCCTACTCTTCCTGGAGCACTCCGAGTTCACCGGCCTCAGCTACGAGCAAACCCTGCACCGGCAACAGCAGGCCCGCCAGGACACGGCCCAACTGCGGGTGTATGGTATAAGGTGAGATGGTGAGCGGTACTTACTCCTAACCTCACCGCTTTACGCCCAGGCTGTCCAGGCGGCGCTGGTAGCGGCGGGCGTTGCGCAGGTGTTCGGCGTAGGTTTCGGCGAAGTCGGAGAAGCCGCTGCCGTCGGGGCGGGCGACGAAGAACACGTAATTGTGGCGGGTGGGGCGCAGTACGGCGTCGAGGCTCTGGCGGTTGGCCGACGTGATGGGGCCGGGCGGCAGGCCTTTGTGCTTGTAGGTGTTGTAGGGCGAATCCACCAGCTTGTCCTTGTTGAGCACGCGCTTCACGCCGAAGTTGCCGATGGCCCAGAGCAGCGTGGGGTCGGCCTGCAGACGCATGCCTTTGCGCAGGCGGTTGAGGTAGGCGCCGGCAATAATCGGTTTGTCGGTGGGCTTGGCCGTTTCGCGCTGCACGATGCTGGCCAGCACGTGCACCTGGGTGGGCGAGAGGCCCAGCGAATCGGCCCGGCGGCGCCGCTCGGGCGTCCAGAACCGGGCGTGGGTGGCGGCGGCCGAGTCGAGCAGCTGCGGGGCCGAGGAGTTCCAGAGCAGGTGGTAAGGCCCCGGCAGAAACAGCGTGAGCACGGTGGTGGTATCGAGCTGGTAGCGGCGCTGCAGGTAGGCGTTGTCGTTCAGCAGGCGGCGCAGGCTCGCCGAGTCGGCCTCGAAGGCGCGGGCCAGCTGCCGGGCCAGCTGGGGCTTGTACTTGAAAGCGTTGAGCGTGAAGGCCACCGTGTCCTGCTCGCCGCGGGCCAGCATTTGCACCAGGGCGCGGTTGCCCATGCCGGGCCGCAGCTGGTAGCGCCCCGGCCGCACCTGCGCGGGGTAGTTCTGCCAGCGGGCTACCCGGTCAAACGTCTGCTCGTCCTGCAGCAGCTCGTAGTGGCGCAACGAATCGAGCACCGCCTCATAATCAGCCCCCGTAGCAATGTACAGGTAGGCCGGCCCGAAGGCCGACTCGCGCACGTTGGGCCGCTGCAGCAGCCACCACGCGGCGCCCAGCCCGGCCAGAATCAGCAGGCTGCAGGTCAACAGAACGATAAGCCAGGTTTTGCGCAAAGTGCAGAAGTGAGAGCGAGGTTATGGCGGATTGCAGTGCAAAGAAACAGTATTTGCACTGGGCCACGTCGGCCTGGGGCGAACAAAGAAGTCCTGCCTCCCCAGTGGGCGGCAGGACTTTCAGACTTCGTTGAAGTCGGCAGCCTTAGTTGAGCGAGGCCGAGTGCGCCTTCATGATCTGGCGGGCCTGGGCCAGGTTGGTGTCGCGCGAGTTCACGGCCAGGTAGATGAACTTCGAGCCGTCGGCCGACAGCTTGAGCAGGTGCAGCTGGTCGGTGAGCGTGAGCAGGATGTCCTGCACGGTCTGGTTCAGCTTCAGGGCCTGAATGGCTTTTAGCTTGGCCTTTACCACTTCGGTGTTGTAAGCGGCGGCCGTTTCAATGTCGAAATCGGCAATGTTGGCGTGCGAGGCCAGGGGCATACCGGTTTCGGTTTCCACTACGGCTACGGCCAGCAGCGTGGGCAGCTCGGCCATAATGCCCTGAACGGTGTCTTTAGCAGTTGACATTAGGTACTATGATAATGAGGTTGAAAAAAAGTTGATTCAAAAAAGGAGGTGCTTACTCCACGCACCGGCGCATGATGTCCTTGGCCAGGCCCAGGTTAGCGTCGGTGGTGCTCACGACCAGCAGGCAGTAGCGCTGCCCGTTGGCAAGCGGATACAGCAGGTGTAGCTGCTCGTCGAGCAAAACCGAAACATCGGTCAGGGGGCCACCGGGCCAGGCCCTGCGGGCCAGCGCTTCCTGCATAGAGCGCAAAGCCCGGGCGTAGCGCAGACTGACGTGGTTGGGGTTGTAGCTGTTGTGGGTGGTGTAGGAAGCAATGATTTTACCCGATTGCACATCCACTACGCAGCTCATCAGCAACTCCGGCAGCTCCCGCAGCAGCCCTTCCAGGATGGTGCTGGCCTGCCGGCCGGCCTCGTCGGGCACGGCTACCGTAATTTTCCGGACCTGTAGCCGGTTGAAAAAGGGGAAGTTCATGAACCCAGGGGAATGGGGCAGGTTTTTCTGCCTTTTCGACAGTTGAGCCTGCCAGCCAATACCGGCAGGCTTAGAAAAGCCACCAGCGGCGCTTGGCCTGCTCTTTGGCACGCGGCAGCAGCGTTACGTTGTGGGTGCCGACGCGGCCCCGCACGGCTACCTCTTCCTCGCTGTAGCCGGCGTAGCCGTACTGCAGCTCCGAGGCGCGGTTGGCCGGCACCAGCAGCGCGTAGTTGCCGTTGGCATCGGTGCTCGCGCCGCGCTTGTTTAGTTTATCGAGTACGGTGGCGCCAATCAGCGGGTGGCCATTCTCGTCCAGAATGCGGCCGCGCAGGGTGGTGAAGGCCACGGCGGCTTCAGCCCCAACCGGAGCAACTGCCGCGTCGAGGGTAGTCGGTACTTCGGTAGGCAGGTTATCGGTAGGCAGATTTTCGGTAGGCAGGTTGGTGCCGGCAAACACGGCGCCGCCAATCAGCAGGCCCACCAGGGCAATGCTGCCGGCGCGCTTGCGGAACCGGGCCGGCTCGGTCCGGATCAGCTCGAACTGCTGCTGCAGCCAGCCAACCGGCCGCACCTGGTGGCCTTCCATCTTCATGGTATAAAACCGCTGGAATGCGGCATCACCGTACTTGGGGTTGGCCTTTAGATAAGCATCAACCAGCTCGGTATTCTTGCCCGACAAGTCGCCGCGCAGATACGCGTCGCGGTGAGTGGGCAGCAGTTCGTTGGTGGCCGGATGGAAGGGGTGTGTGGTAAGCGGCATGCGTACAGGGTAAAGCGTAAAGGGTAAGCAAGGGCAGCCTGAAGCAGTGGCCAGGCCCGCTGCTTTTATCATTATGCCAATACAATATTACTCGACCGGGTAGGCGGGTCCTACAGATTTTCGACAGACTTCCCCTATCCCGCGGCCAACGGCTGTTCCTCCCCGTTGAAGCAATTTCGCCCTTTTCAGCCCTTTTTGCAGGCTTTTCGCTCCTTATCGCCCTGCTATTCTGCCAGATATAAGCGCATTTATGCGCTACGGACGAGCTTCACAGGCAGCCATCACTCAGCGCGCTATTCCCGTCGGCCCGGCTGGCCGTTCAGGCCTCGTTCACCAGCGCCGCTACGGCAGCCTGTAGCTCCTGCTGGCGCTGGCGCCGCTCCACTTCCAGCGGGGCGGCGGCGCGCACTTCGCAGTCGGGAATGGTGCACCGCTCGCAGGTTTCGTTTACTTCCTTGGTGATGATGGTGGGGTCGGTTACGAAGCGGATTTTCTGGCTCAGCGTCTCGTCGCAGAGCAGGCCTACCGTAACGCTCACGGCCGGCTCGGTGACGGTGCCGGCCCGCGCCAGCGTCAGGCACAGGTACTCGTCGCCGTTGGGGTAGCGCGAGCGTTGGGCCCCGAGCGTGTAGGCGGGGCCTTCGGCGGCCGGGGGCTGCTGGCGCAGCTCGGCCAGCAGGCGCACCGAAATCCAGCGGCGGCAGTAGTGCTCGTGCAGCTCGTTGCCGTGGGGGTTGTGCAGGCGCGAGAGGTGCAGCTCCTTGGTCAGGCGGTAGTCGGCCGAGGCGTTGGCCTGGTCGAAGCGCAGGAAAAACAGGCTTTGCAGCCCGAAATGGCGCGGCAGCAGGTTGGTGATTCGCTGCATGAACATCTCCGGCGACACGTCGTAGCGCGTGAGCAGGGCCAGCAGCGCGGCCGGCTCCCAGGTGGGGGCCGCGAACAGGGCTGTCAGGTCGCGCACCAGCGTTTCCTCGTCCATGAGCAGGGCCCCGGCGAAGTAGGAGGCCTTGAAGTTGTTGAGCACCTCCTCAAAGGAGCGCACAGGAAACGAGGCATTCACGTAGGGCCGGTCTTTGAGGCCCAGGTAGTTGAAGGCCACCTCGCGGCCCAGCACGAAGCCCTCCTGCGCCCCGCTCAGGCCGGGCCGCAGCAGCAGCCGCCGCGGCTTGGGCTGAAACACCGACCGCAGCCGCCCCAGGTGGGCGTACTCGGCCAGTCCGCTCCTATCGAGCGTGTAGCCGTATTTTTCGGTGAGCACCCGCTCCAGCCCGCTCCGGTCGAAGGGCGCGGCGGTCAGGCCGTGCTCCACTACAAAAGTGCGGGCGTCCTGCTCCAGCTCCTCGAAGTAGTTGTCGTGCATCTCCTGAAAGGAGCGCAGCGCGGCCAGGAAGAAGTTTTCCTGGCGCATCTCGTAGTTGCGCGCGATTTCAAACAGCGTGCTGATGAAGGCATTCATCTTGGCCGGCGCGTTGGCAATCAGCTCCACGATGCGCAGCGGGTCGAGCCCGAACATCTCCAGCGGAAACTCCTTGAGCAAATCCGACTGGAGCAGCTCCGAAATAGGCTCCAGCCGCCGGCTCAGCGTCAGCGACACGAGCTGGTCGTAGCTCACGCCCAGCACCTTGCTCAAACTCAGAATCTTGTCGGCCTTGGGGTACTTTTTGCCCTTCTCAATCTCGTTGAGGTAAGACACCGACACATCGCAGGCCCGCGCCATCTCGGCGGGCGTCAGGCCCCGCTCCTGCCGCAGTTCGCGCAGCTTCAGGCCAAAAATCAAGCGAACAACCTGGCCGTGGCTCAGCATAGGTGAGGTGGTGAAATGGTGAGGTGGTGAGTTGATGGTGCGGAGCCTGGCGGCGCGAATGGTGCCTGACCGGGGCCCGATGGCTGGAGCGAGCAGCTCCGGGCTTGTTGGAAGCGGTTGTTCATGTTGGCTTCGCCACGGATTTACGGGCTGCAAGACCGCAAATCTACGGTTTTGTGAGGCATCAGAAAAATTAGCGAATTTTCGCTTGTTTGATAAAATTCGCTTTTCTACATTTGATGCACTGCCCCCGGGCAGCTTTCCTATCGTCTACTTCAACCCCGTCGTGCATGTCGCCTTTCGCCGAGCCCCAGACCCTGGCCCCCACCTACCGCACCCCCGAGCGGGTGCGGGTAACGGGCGAATACTCGCCCGCCTACGCCGAAATCCTGACGCCCTCGGCCCTGGCCTTCGTGGCCGAGCTGCACCGCCGCTTCGAGCCCACCCGCCGGGCGCTGCTGCTGCGGCGCCAGGAGCGGCAGCAGCGGCTGGCCGCCGGCGAGGCCTTTGATTTTCTGCCCGAAACCAGGCTGCTGCGCGAAAAGCCTTGGACCGTGGCCCCGCTGCCCGCCGACCTGCTCGACCGGCGGGTGGAAATAACCGGCCCTACCGAGCGCAAAATGATTATCAACGCCCTCAACTCGGGCGCCAAGGTGTTCATGGCCGACCTCGAAGACTCGACGGCCCCCACCTGGGCCAACGTGGTGGATGGCCAGCGCAACCTGCGCGACGCCGTGCGCCGCACCATCTCCATCAGCACGCCCCAGAAAGAGTACAAGCTCAACGAGCAAACCGCCGTGCTCATGGTGCGCCCCCGCGGCTGGCACCTGCTCGAAAAGCACGTGCTCGTGGACGGCGAGCCGGTCAGCGGCTCGCTGCTCGATTTCGGCCTCTACTTCTTCCACAACGCCCACGAGCTGTGCGCCCGCGGCACGGCCCCCTACTTCTACCTGCCCAAACTGGAGAGCCACCTCGAAGCCCGCCTCTGGAACGACGTGTTCGGCTTCGCGCAATGGTCCTTGAAACTGCCCAAATGCACCATCAAGGCCACGGTGCTGATTGAGACGCTGCCGGCGGCTTTCGAGCTGCACGAGATTCTGTGGGAGCTGCGCGAGCACTCGGCAGGCCTCAACTGCGGCCGCTGGGACTATATTTTCAGCTACATCAAGCGGCTGGGCCTCGGCGCCGAGCACCGCCTGCCCGACCGCGCCGCCGTGACCATGACGGTGCCCTTCATGAGCGCCTATTCGCAGCTGGTGGTGCAAACCTGCCACCGCCGCGGCGTGCACGCCATGGGCGGCATGGCGGCCCAGATTCCCATCAAAAACGACCCCGAAGCCAACGAGCTGGCCCTGGAGAAAGTCCGCCAGGACAAGGTGCGCGAGGCCCGCGCCGGCCACGACGGCACCTGGGTGGCCCACCCCGGCCTGGTGCCGGTAGCGCTGGCCGTGTTCGACGAGCTGATGCCCCAGCCCAACCAGATCGACAACAAGCGCGACGATGTGCAGGTAACGGCCCAGGACCTGGTAGCGGCCCCCACCGGCGACATCACCGAAGCCGGCCTGCGCGTCAACCTCGATGTGGCCGTGCGCTACCTCGAATCGTGGCTGCGGGGCAACGGCTGCGTGCCGATTCATAACCTGATGGAAGACGCCGCCACCGCCGAAATTTCGCGGGCCCAGGTGTGGCAGTGGCTGCACACGCCCGGCACCCAGCTGGCCGACGGCCGCGCCCTCACCACGGCGCTGTATCGCGAGCTACTGCCGGCCCAGCTCGAAGCCATCCGCCAGGAAATCGGCGACGCGGCCTACGCCGGCGGCAAGTACCTCGAAGCCGCCCGGCTCTTCGACCGGCTGGTGATGAGCGAGCAGTTCATCGAGTTCCTGACCCTGCCGGCCTACGAGCAGCTGGCGTAGGGGCGGGGCTTGCCCCGCCCGCCGTTGAACGATTCACAATCGGACCGTCCAACGGCGGGCGGGGGCAAGCCCCGCCCCTACGCCGGGCAACTTTCCCTTCAACTTTTCCGGGTTTCCCTCCCCGGGGCAAAACACTGCTTTTGCCCCATCCGGCCTCGCTTTGCCCATACTTTTCACTTTCCTCAACCCCTACCGCCATGAATAAGCAGCAACGCATTTCCGCCATTGAACAGGATTGGGACACGAATTCGCGCTGGCAAGGCATCGTCCGGCCCTACACCGCCGAGGACGTGCTCAAGCTGCGCGGCTCGGTGACCATTGAGTACTCGCTGGCCCGCAACGGCGCCGAGCGGCTGTGGCAGCTGCTGCACTCCGAGCAGTACGTGGCCGGGCTGGGGGCCCTCACCGGCAACCAGGCCGTACAGGAGGTGCAGGCCGGCCTCAACGCCATATACCTATCGGGCTGGCAGGTGGCGGCCGATGCCAACAACTCGGGCCAGATGTACCCCGACCAGAGCCTCTACCCCGCCGACTCGGTGCCGGCCGTGGTGCGCCGCATCAACAACGCCCTGCTGCGCGCCGACCAGATTCAGAGCGTATCGGGCGAGGGCGACGTGCATTGGCTGGTGCCCATTGTGGCCGATGCCGAGGCCGGTTTCGGGGGCAACCTGAACGCCTTTGAGCTGATGAAGATGATGATTGAGGCCGGCGCTGCTGGTGTGCATTTTGAAGACCAGCTGTCCTCAGCCAAGAAGTGCGGCCACCTCGGCGGCAAGGTGCTCGTGCCCACCCAGGAAGCCATCAACAAGCTGGTAGCCGCCCGCCTGGCCGCCGACGTGCTGGGCGTGCCCACGCTGGTAGTGGCCCGCACCGACGCCGACGCCGCCGACCTGCTCACCTCCGACATCGACCCGCGCGACCGTCCCTTTGTGCTCGAAGAGGCCGAGCGCACCTCGGAGGGCTTTTTCCGGGTACGCTGCGGCCTGGAGGCCGGCATTGCCCGCGGCCTGGCCTACGCCCCCTACGCCGACCTCATCTGGATGGAAACCTCGCACCCCGACCTGGAGCAGGCCCGCCAGTTCGCCCAGGCCATCCACGCCCGGTTCCCGGGCAAGCTGCTGGCCTACAACTGCTCGCCCTCGTTCAACTGGGCCGCCAAGCTCAGCGTAGCCGAAATGGAAACCTACCGCGAGGAGCTGGCCGCCATGGGCTACAAGTTCCAGTTCATCACCCTGGCCGGTTTCCACGCCCTCAACACCAGCATGTTCGAGCTGGCCGTGGCCTACCGCGAGCGGGGCATGGCGGGCTACTCGGAGTTGCAGGAGCGCGAGTTTGCCCTCCAGAAGAAGGGCTTCAGGGCCGTCAAGCACCAGAGCTTCGTGGGCACCGGCTACTTCGACGCCGTGCAGAACGTAGTAACCGCCGGCCTCGCCAGCACCGGCGCCCTGGTCGGCAGCACCGAGGAGGCGCAATTCAATAATCACTGATCACGGATGAGCACGGATTTTAGCGGATTTCACGGATTTTGTAGACGATTGAAAAAGGCCACCTCAGTTGAGGTGGCCTTTGTGTTTTTGTGGATGCACGGCTAATCGAACGTGCTAGCCGCGCCGACCACACCGTCTACAAAATCCGTGAAATCCGCTAAAATCCGTGCTCATCCGTGATCCGCTGAAATCCGTGCTCATCCGTGATCTGGCCGTTTTTGAACACTGGTACCAGGTCGTATTCATCCTGACGGATGCAGAAGGCCATGTCCTGGTGGGCTTCGAGGGAGTTGAGGCGGCGCACGTGGGCCGAGCGGAGCAGGTAACCGGCCAGGTCGGGTTCGGCGGCGGCCCAGAGGTCGAGAGCGGCCAGGGTGGCGTCGGAGCTGGTGGTGTCGAAATCGGCTTGCAGGCGGGCGGCCAGGGCCCCGCCGAACAGCGTGTCTTCGAGGCAGAACAGGCCCTTCCAGCCGGCGCAGACGACCACCACGTCCTGGTTCAGGCGGCGCAGGTGGTCGGCTACGGCCCCCAGGTTCAGGAAGGCGCCTACCACGATTTCATCGGCGGCGGCCGACAGGTGCAGGGCGCGGGTGCCGTTGGTGGTGGTGAGGGCCACGGCCCGGCCCGCTACGGCCACCTGGCCATCGAGGTAGCCAAAGGGCGAGTTGCCCAAATCCACGCCCTCGGCCTGGCGGCCGTCGCGCTCGGCGGCCGTCAGGTAGCCGAGCGCGGCCTGGGCCCGGCACTCGTCCAGCTCGCTGAACGGCACCACGTGCGTAACGCCCGCCGCCAGCGCCGTAACGATGCTGGAGGTGGCCCGCAGCACATCAACCACCACCGCCACTTTGCCTTGCAGGTTATAGAGCGGCAGCAGCTCGGGGGAAAAGCAGATATCGAGGGAGGGCATGGTTTTTAGAATTATGAATTTTGGATTATGAATTTTGAATTAGTGTGGGCGGACCGTGGATATGCTGCGCTATCTGTGCCAATTCAAAATTCATAATCCAAAATTCATAATTAACATCTACGCCTCCTCCGTGCCCGGCACAAACGGCAGCTTGACCACCGTGGCGGGCAGGTTTTTGCCGCGCACCTGCACGAAAATCGGGGTGCCAGGGGCAGCCAGGGCGGTTTGCACGTAGCCCAGGCCCACGCCCTTGCTCAGGCTCGGCGACTGGGTGCCGCTGGTGACTTCGCCGATAACCTCGCCGGCCTCGTTTACCAGCGGGTAGTGGCTGCGCGGGATGCCGGCGCCATCCATCAGGAAGCCCACGAGCTTGCGCTGTACGCCGGCGGCTTTCTCGGCCTTCAGGTTTTCGGAGTTGGTGAAGTCCTTGGTGAACTTGGTAATCCAGCCCAGGCCGGCTTCCAGGGGCGAGGTTTCGTCGGTGATGTCGTTGCCGTAGAGGCAGTAGCCCATTTCGAGGCGCAGCGTGTCGCGGGCGCCCAGGCCGATGGGCTTAAGGCCGTAGGGCTGGCCGGCTTCCATCACGGCATCCCACACCTGCTTGGCGTGAGCATTGGGCACGTACAGCTCGAAGCCACCCGCGCCGGTATAGCCGGTAGCCGAAATAATAACGTCGGGCGCGCCGGCGAAAGTGCCCTGCACAAACGAGTAGTAGGGAATAGCACTCAGGTCGGTGTCGGTGAGGCCCTGGAGGGCGGCGGTGGCCTTGGGGCCCTGCACCGCGAACAAACTCAGCTCGTCCGACACGTTCTGCATATCGGCGCCCTCGGTGTTGAACTGCTGAATCCAGTTCCAGTCCTTCTCGATGTTGGAGGCGTTGACGACGAGCAGGTAGTCCTCGTCGGCCAGCATGTAAATCAGCAGGTCGTCGACCACGCCGCCGGTCTGGTTGGGCAGGCAGCTGTACTGGGCCTTGCCGGGCACGAGCTTGCTGGCGTCGTTGCTGGCTACGCGCTGAATCAGGTCGAGGGCTTTGGGGCCGCGCACCCGGAACTCGCCCATGTGCGAGACGTCGAACATGCCCACGGCCCGGCGCACGGTGTGGTGCTCATCGAGGTCGGAGGAGTAGCGCACGGGCATGTTGTAGCCGGCGAAGGGCACCATTTTGGCCCCGAGCTGCTGGTGAACGTCGTTGAGCGGAACGGTTTTGAGCGTGTCGGACATGGAAGTGAGGTGGGAAGGTGAAACGGGCCGGCCGCAACGGGCTTGCCGGGGCCGGCCGATGGTGGGGCGAAAGTAGCCAATTATGGCCGGCTGGTCCGCAGTTCCTTGCCTATCTTTGGCTCAGGCCGGCCCCGGCTGCGGGTGCATTGCACCGGCAATCTGTCCTCTGCCGGCCTCTTTTTTCATGACCGACGACCTCAAGCAAGAATTCGACGCGGCCCGCATCCGGCACCTGCTCTTTAAATCCAAGCTGCGCTCCTTCCTCTACGGCAGCGACACGGCCCAGGGCCCCATCCGCGACCCCGAGCAGTGTGCCATGGGCCACTGGATAACCGAGCGCGCCCTGCCCGCCTACGGCCACCTGCCCGAAACCCACGAGCTCGACCGCCTGCACCGGCTCATCCATACCGAGGGCGGCCGCCTGATGGACCTGCACCTGGCCGGCCAGTCGGACGCGGCCACCAGCGGGCTGGGCCACATCAACAAGCTCGCCGACGATATTGTGGCCCTGCTGACCACCATCGAAGCCCGGCTGCGGGCCAAGTAAGCCGCCGGATACCCTATTCCCTTTTCTTACGACCTTATGAAACTCAAGCTTAAGCTCTCCACCAAGCTCTTTGCAGGGTTTCTGACAATTTCGGCGCTGTTCGCGGCCGTGGTATTTCTCAACTACCAGCTTTCGCGGGCCGTGCTGCGCAACTCGCAGCGGGTGGCCAACTCCCAGCGCATCACCAACGAGGCCACCTCGCTGCTGCGCAACATCATCGACATGGAAGCCGGCTTCCGGGGCTACCTGCTGCTCAACAACGAAGTGCTGCTGGTGCCCTACTACGAGGGGGAGCGCAACCTGCTGGGCCGTTTTGCCAGCCTGCGCAACGAGATGCCGGTGGCCGGGCAGCAGTTCAACCGGCTGCGGCAGTCGCAGCGGCTGTTCGAGCAGTGGGACTCCTACTCGCACCTGCTGATCAGTGAAAAGCGCGAAGCCCTGCGCCGCAACCCCGAGCAGGTTGGCATCAACGGCCTGGAGCACGCCAACCTGGCCTCCGACCTCACGGGCAAGGTGCTCATGGAGCAGATTCGGGCGCTGTTTGCCGAGTTCGACCGGGCCGAGGCCCAGACCCGCTACCAGCAGCGCCTGCGCCTGCAGAAAAGCATCCGCGAAACCCGCGTGCTCTCGGTGGGCGTTACGCTGGCCACCATTGCGCTGGGGCTGCTGTACGCGGCCTACCTGGTGCGGCAGTTTTCGCGGCGCATTGGCGGCATGGTGGTGCAGGCCCAGCGCATTGCCGGCGGCGACTACGCCACCCACATTCCGGACACCGAGCAGGACGAGCTGACCAAGCTGGCCACCTCGCTCAACACCATGACCGACACCATCAATACCACCATCCGGCAGCTGGAGCGCCGCAACCAGGAGCTCGACCAGTTTGCCTACGTGGTATCGCACGACTTGAAAGCGCCGCTGCGGGGCATCGAAACGGCTTCGCGCTGGATTGAGGAGGATCTGGGCCAGGATGTACCCGAGCACATCCGCGAGTTTCTGGTGCTGATGCGCACGCGGGTGCGGCGCATGGAGCACCTGATTACCGGCATCCTCGACCTGGCCCGGGTGGGCCGCACGCCCCAGGCCGACGAGGCCGTATTCGTGCGCCAGCTGCTGCGCGAAATCATCGACTCGCTGGAGCTGCCGGCCGGTTTCGAGGTGGAGCTGCCGTTTTATCTGCCCACGCTGCATACCAACCGGGTGCAGCTCGAACAGGTGTTCACCAACCTCATCAGCAACGCCGCCAAGTACCACCACGACCCGGCCCACGCCCACGTGTCCATCGGCTGCGTCGAGACATCCGACTTCTACACTTTTTCGGTAACCGACAATGGCCCGGGTATTGCGCCCGAATACCACGAGCGGATTTTCATCATCTTCCAGACCCTGACCGAGCGCGACACGCTGGAAAGCACCGGCGTGGGCCTGGCCATCGTCAAAAAGATCGTGGAGCGCCGCGGCGGCACCATCCGTGTCGAGTCGGCCGAAGGAGCCGGGGCCAGCTTCATTTTCACCTGGCCCAAACATGTATCGGCCCGGCTGGCGCGCCCTTCGGAGCCGGTTGTCCGTATAGCCGAGTAACTCACCGCCCTCACCTGCTCTGCCCACCATGCCCCTCTCCTCCCCGCAACCAACCATTCTGCTTGTCGAAGACGACCAGCTCGACATCATGAACGTGCAGCGCGAGTTGCGCAAAAACAACGTGAACGTGCCGTTGCACGTGGCCCGCAACGGCCGCGAGGCCCTCGACCTGCTCAAGGGCGAAAACGGCCAGACCCGCATTCCGGCCCCCAGCGTGGTGATGCTCGACCTGAACATGCCCCGCATGAACGGCCTGGAGCTGCTCGAAATTCTGCGCGCCGACCCCGAATTCCAGGACCTGAACGTGTTCATCACCACCACCTCCGACCTCGAAACCGACCGCCTCAAGGCCCAGCAGCTGGCCGTGAGCGGCTACATCATCAAGCCCCTGAGCTTCGATACCTTTGGCGAAGGCGGCACCACGGTCGACGGTTTCAGCCTGTTTCTGGATTTGCTGAAGTTGAAAAGCTAAGCGCTTAAAAGCCCGTCATCCTGAACTTGCGAAGGACCTATCCAGAAGCTAACCTCAAAAGGGAATAGCTTCCGGATAGGTCCTTCGTCCTTGTTCCAAGCGCAACATAATCAGGATAATACGCTGCAAAGCGCTACAGCAGCCGGAACCCCATGCGGTGGTGTTCGGTGGGGCCGTGCTCGCGAATGGCGGCGCGGTGGGCGGCGGTGGGGTAGCCGGCGTTCTGCTCCCAGCCGTAGGCTGGGTAAGCGGCCGCCAGCTCCCGCATCCGGTCATCGCGGAAGGTTTTGGCCAGCACCGAGGCCGCCGCAATGGCGCGGTAGAGGCCGTCGCCGCCCACGATGCAGGTGTGGGGCAGCGCGACGTGCGGCCGGAACCGGTTGCCATCGACGAGCAGGTGGGTGGGTGCGGGCCGGAGCTGGTCGGCGGCGCGGTGCATGGCCAGGTAGCTGGCCTGGGCAATATTGAGGCTGGTTATTTCGGCCACCGAGGCCTCCGCCACGGCCCAGGCCACGGCTTCGCGGCATATTTCGGTGCGCACCAACTCGCGCCGCCGGGTCGTGAGCTGCTTGGAGTCGTTGAGAAACTCCGACCGGAAATCGGGCGGCAGCAGCACGGCGGCCGCAAAAACGGGGCCGGCCAGGCAGCCCCGCCCGGCCTCGTCGAGTCCGGCTTCGAGCGGCTCGCCAGTGTAGGAAACCAGTAGCATTTTCAGCAGTTAGCGCTTAGAGGTTGGCGCTTGGTCGGCGCGTTATCTTGGCAAAGAAAAGGACCTTATTCTGCTATACGGCCACCTTGGTGGTCATATAGCAGAATAAGGTCCTGCTTTCATCAGGCGGAACGCCAGGCGTTAAGCGCTAATGTTGTGCTAACTGGGTTCGAAAAATCTACTGGTGGGTGCCGGCGTTGGAGCCTTCGCGGGCGGGGTCCTGCTCGCCGCGGCGGGTGCCCTGGCTGTCGCGGGGGCCGTTGTCGATGTCGGATTCCTCGGCTTCCGTCATGTACACATTGGTTACGGGGCCCAGGCCGCCGTTTTTCTCGGCCAGCGCCGACTCGGCTTCGGCGTGCTTGAGGTTGAATAGCGGGTCGCCTTCCTGGAGCGACTTATCGTTCTGCTTGTTATCGGGCTGCTTGTTGGGTTGATTAGCCATTGTAAGAAAGGTGCCGGGCGGAATGTGGACGGCCGGCAGTAGTAGACTACGCACCGCTTTGGCGCGGGGTTGGCCCCGGCGGCCAGCCCACGGCCCGGCTGGCCCGGCCCCGGCCGCTACTTGGGCGGAAAATTCGGGCAATAAAAAAGCCGCTACCCTGGGTAGCGGCCTTTTCGGTCATACTGGCTGGCAGCTTGTTAATTCATCCACCCTACTAATTGCTGCCATGATGCCAATACTACGCGGTAAGAGCCTTCCTTTCCATAAACCTTACCAGCGCTGAATAATTAGTAGGTCAAAAGTATACGAACCAGGTGGGGCAAGTGGATTTTTTGGCCCAACAGAAAGTTTCACCCGCTCAATGCGCGCTTTTACCCGGCGAAGGTTTTGCCGGGGCCGGCGGTTTTGCCTTCGTCGTATCTTTGCCCCCTTTCTGCTTCCAGCTCACTCCCCCCTCCTATGGCCGACGCTGCCACCGATTTCGACGAAACCCACAACCCCTGGCAGGTGCAGGCCTCCGAAATCAAGTACCAGAACCCCTGGATTCGGGTGCGCGAAGACCAGGTGACTACGCCCGCCGGCACGCCCGGCATCTACGGCGTGGTCACGATGAAAAACAAGGCCCTGGGCATTGTGCCGGTCGATGCTGAGGGCAACACTTGGCTGGTGGGCCAGTACCGCTACCCCTTAAGCGAGTACAGCTGGGAAATTCCGATGGGCGGCGGCCCGGTCGAGCTCGACGTGCTCGAATCGGCCCAGCGCGAGCTGCGCGAGGAAACCGGCCTGCTCGCCCGCCGCTGGACCAACATCATGCGCCTGCACACCTCCAACTCGGTGACCGATGAGGAAGGCTTCGTGTTTCTGGCCCAGGAGCTGGAGCAGGGCGAAACGGAGCCCGAAGAAACCGAGGACCTGCGCCTCTGGAAGCTCCCGCTGGCCGACGCCGTGCAACTCGTAATGGACGGCCGCATCACCGACGCCGTGAGCGTAGCCGGCCTGCTCAAAGCGGGGCGCCTGCTGGGCGTGTAGGCCGCCCTGGGATTCCTCGCTTAATCCGCTGCTCATTTTTACGGCGTAATTTTGCGGCCATGATGCACTTGCTTCGTTATATCGGTCAGCGCCTTTATACCAGCTGGGCTACGTTCTGGTTTGCGGCGCCCTTCGTGGTTACGTACCCGCTGCAGTGGGCCCTGAGCCGCTGGCCGGCCGGCCGGCCCTACCTGCGCAGCCTTAACAAAGCCTGGTCGCGGTTTTTTATTCTACTGTGGGGGGTGCCGGTGGAAACCGTGCGGGCCGCCGAAACGGTGCCCCCTGGCCAGCCCTGCCTGTATCTGGCCAACCATAGCTCCCTGATTGATATTCCGCTGCTGTTTCGCACCCTGCCCGGCGGGCCCAACGTGCTGGGCAAAAGCTCCCTGGCCAAAATTCCGCTCTGGGGCCCTATTTTCGGCCGCACCTACATTACCGTCGACCGCAACAGTGCCGTGAGCCGGGGCCGCTCGATGGTGCGGGCCCGGCAGGAGCTGGCCGCCGGCCGCTCGGTTATCATCTTTCCGGAAGGGCAGATTTCGGCCCATCCCGGCCAGCAGCTGGAGCCGTTCAAGGAGGGTGCCTTCCAGCTGGCCATTGCCGCGGGCGTGCCCATCGTGCCCATCACCATGCCGCTCAACCATCACTTTCTGCCCGATGTGGGCGGCTTGCGGGTGCGCTGGGCCCGGCTGGCCATCATCGTGCACGCCCCCATCAGCACTACGGGCCTCACGGCCGCCGATGCGCCGGCCCTGCAGCAGCGCGTGTTCGACGTGATTGCCAGCGGCCTGCGGCCCGAAGCCGGCGGCGTACCGGGCCCCGGCAGCTGGCGGCGGCCGGTGGCGGCCCCGCTGGGGCAACCCACCGTACCGGCAACCCGGCCCGAGCCGGTGGGGTAGGCCGGGCGCAACCGGCCGGGGGGCCGTATCTTGCGGCTATCAACTGCTTTTTTCACCTCTGAACTCCCCGCTCCCATGAGCACCGACCTGGCTACTCTGCGCGGCCTGGCCCACCTGGCCCGCCTCGAATTCGACCCCGCCAACGAGCAGCAGGTGCTCGGCGACCTGAACAAAATCCTCGACTGGGTGGACCAGCTCCGCCAGCTCGATACGACCGATGTGGAGCCGCTGGTGCACCTGAGCCAGGAAATCAACGTGCTGCGCCCCGATGAGGCCCACAACACGGTCAGCCACGCGGCCGGCCTGAGCAACGCCCCACGCAAGGATTCCGACTATTTCCGGGTGCCGAAGGTGCTGGAGTAGAAGCCACTGTTAGCTGTTAGCTAAAAAAACGTCATGCAGAGCGAAGCGAAGCATCTCGCGCGCTGACGTTGCCAACGTAACCGCAACGTCAGCACGCGAGATGCTTCGCTTCGCTCTGCATGACGTTTCAAAACTTCATTCACTCCCCCGCCCCGCTTGACTTCGCCCGTTTCTCCTGCCTCCCCTACCACCCGCCGCTGGCCCTGGCCATTGCTCCTGCTGGCTCTGTGCGCCGCGCTGGCCGTGGGGCTGGCCGGCTGGCACTACTTCACGGCCACCGATGCGGTGCTGCCCCTGCGGCCCGTGGCCCAGCTGACGCCCGTGCCCACGACCGTGGCCGAGGTGGCCGTGGGGCTGGCGCGGCTGCCAGTGCAGGCCAACGGCTACCTCGTTACCCAGACCTACGACGTGGCCGGCCCGTTTCTGCGGCCCGGGGCGGCGCTGGGGCTGGTGGCGCTGCTGGGCGTGGCGCTGGCCTACTTTCTGGCGGCCGTCAGCCCCCTGAGCCGGCTGTATTTTGTGGCAGCCATGGCGCTGGTCATCTTCCTGCTCATGTCGCTCAATGCCGATTTGCTGGGCGTCTTTGTGGTTGGCCGGCAGTATGTGCTGCTGCTGAGCCTGGCGCTGCTGGTGGGTCCGGCCTACTACTTCCACGCTTTCCGGCCCGAGGTACCGTTTACCACCCGGCTGGGCACTTTTGCCGCGCTGGTAACGGGGCTGGGGCTGCTGCTGTTTCTGCGCAACCCCAACCCGGCCGACTACACGGCCCTGCACCTGAGCGCCTACTTCACCACGGCCGGCGCGGTGGCATTTGCCCTGCTGGTGCTGTGGGTGGCCTTCGAGAACGTACACGGCTTGCTGTGGCTGAACACCCAGGCCGATACGCCCGCCGGCCGCTACGGCTTGTGGCCCTTCCTGCTGGCCAGCCTCCTGTACTTGGGCGCCCTGCTGCTTTACTATCTCAACCAAAACCAGCTGCTGGTGCTGCCCGGCCTTTACCTCGACCCCTACCTGCTGCTGCTGCCGGCGGTGGTAGTGGCCTGGCTGGGCCAGGAGCGCCGGGCCGCGGCGCTGCCCGATGGGGTGCCGCCGGGCGCGGCCGCCACGCTGCTGCTGGTGCTCACGCTGCTGGCCACCGGTACGCTCGGTTACGCCCTGGCCACCGCCAACGACCCGCTGCTGCAGGCCGGCCGCGACTTTACGGCGCTGGCCCTGCTGGGCGTGGGCGGAGCGTTTCTGGTTTATGTGCTGCTGAATTTCGGGCCGCTGCTACGCCAGAAGAAGGCCGTGCACCGGGTGGTGTTTCAGCCCCGGCGGTTTCCGTTCTACGCCATGTATGCGCTGGGCATTGTGGCCGTGGTGGGCGTGAGCATGCGCAACAATTTCTTCGTGCTCGACCAGGTGCAGGCCGGCTCCTTCAATAACCTGGGTGATTTGGCCCGGCTGGAAAGCGAGCTGACGCCCGACGATATGTCGCGGGCCCTGCTGGCCGAGCGCTACTACGCCGAAAGCGACGTGCTCGACCAGCACAACCACAAGGCCAGCCTGGGCCGGGCGGCGCTTTACCGCTTCCGGCTGCAGCGCCAGAACGAAATCAACATTCTGCGCCGGGCGCTGGAGCGGCGGCCTTCGCCCCGCATTTCGCTGCGCCTGGCCGCCCTCTACAACGAGTCCCAGGACTTTTTCGACCGCCTGGCCGTTCTGCAGGATGGCCTGAAAGCCAACCCGGCCAACGCCGCCCTCAACGCCGACCTGGCCCAGCTCTACTCCCGCTCCACCCTCACCGACTCGGTGGCCCGTTACCGTGCCCGCGCCGCTGCTGCCGAGCCCAACAACCCCATGCTGGCCGCCAACGAACTGGCCTACCGCATCCGGCAGCAGGACTGGGCCGGAGCCGCCGAACTGGCCAAAGACGCCCCGGCCGATGCCCCTGCTTTCCAGGCCAACGCCCTGCTGCTGGCCCAGCTCACGGGCCACGCGCCGGCCGCCATGCCGCTGCCCGATACCACCCAGTCGCTCGATGATGCCCGCTTTGCCCGGCTTTACCACAATGCCCTGAGCCGCGCCGCCCGCCACGACACCATGCTGCTGGCGCTGCTGCCCGCCCTGGCTGCCAACCCCGCCAACGCCCCCTTCCTCGACCAGCTGACGCTGCTGCGGGCCTTCACTCAGCACTACGGCGGCCGGCCCGTGGCCGCCCAGCAGGCCCTGTTGCCGTTGGCCAGCGGCTCGGGGGCGGGCGCGGCCTACTACCAGCAGTTGCAGGGCCTGTGGCTGCTCGACCAGGGCCTGCCCGCTCCCGCCGCCGCCCGCCTCCAGGAGGCCCGCGAAAATGGTGCCTCCTCGGCTGTACTCCCCCTTTCCTATGCCCTGGCGCTGAGCGGCCAGCCCGATTCGGCCCGGCAAGTGGTGGGCCGGGGGCCGGCCGGGGCGGCCGCTCGGCTGCTGCAGGCCGCGCTGCAGCCCGAGCTGCGCACCACCTACGCTCAGGCCCCGGACTCGGTAAAAACGCAGTACCTGGTGCTGCGCGGCGACGAGCTGCCGGCATCAGACCTGCTGCCGGCGGCCGTTTCTGTAACGGCTGCGCCGCTGCAAGCCACTGCCTTGCTGGCCCAGCTGCCCCGCGCCCTGGAGGCCGGCCAGCTGGATGCCGTGCGAGCGGCGCTGACCCGCGTGGCGCCACCCGTTGGGGCGGCGGGGGCTTCGGCCTGGAACGTGCTGCGGGGCGAGCTATACGCACGCGGCCGGCAGTGGCCCCAGCTGCGCGAGTTGGTGCAGAAGGGCACTTTTACCGGCTTCGACACCTACCAGCGGCTGTACTTCCGGGCAGCGCTGGCCGAGGCCGCTAAGCAGCCCGCCGAAGCCGGCCGCCTCTACGCCCAACTGGTGCAGCAGGCCCCGTTCGTCGAAAACGGCCTGGTAGCCGCCGCGGCCTTCCATGCCCGGCGCGAAGAGTTTCCGGCGGCCTACGACGTGCTGCTGCGCGGCGTCGAGTACAACCCCCAATCGGTGCCGCTGCTGAAGGCCTACGTGCTGGCGGCCGTACCGGTGGGCCTGGTGGAATACGCCCAGGCGCCGCTCTACCGCCTCGGCACGTTGCTTTCGGCAGCGGATTATGGTACCTTTCGCAAGGAGTACGACGCGGCCCTGGCGGCCCGTAAGGCCTCCTGGAACTAACCTGTAGCCCCTCGTTCTATGCAGCCTCCCATTATCCAGACCGACGATATTTCCAAGATGTACCGCATGGGGGCCGAGGAAATCCACGCTCTGCAATCGGTTTCCATCACCATTCAGCGGGGCGAGTACGTGGCCTTCATGGGCCCCTCGGGCTCGGGCAAGTCTACGCTCATGAACATTATCGGCTGCCTCGACACGCCCTCGGGCGGCAGCTACGTGCTCAACGGCCACGACGTGAGCAACATGAGCGACAACCAGCTGGCCGACGTGCGCAACCGCGAAATCGGCTTCGTGTTCCAGAGCTTCAACCTGCTGCCTCGCGCCACCTCCCTCGATAACGTGGCTCTGCCCCTCATTTATGCCGGCTACGGCAAGAGCGAGCGGCACGAAATGGCCCGCGAGGCGCTGCGCAGCGTGGGCCTGGCCGAGCGGGCCATGCACAAGCCCAACGAGCTTTCGGGTGGTCAGCGCCAGCGCGTAGCCATTGCCCGCGCCCTGGTCAACAACCCCAGCATCATTCTGGCCGACGAACCCACCGGCGCCCTCGATACCCGCACCAGCCACGAAATCATGGAGCTGTTCGAGGCCCTGTATGCCCGCGGCAACACCATCATCATGGTAACCCACGAAGAGGATATTGCCATGCACGCCCATCGCATCGTGCGCCTGCGCGACGGCCTGGTGGAGTCGGATGAAGTGAACGAGAACGTGGTTTCGGGCCAGTTGGCGAAGGGGTGATTTTTGGGGCGATGGGGCGCTGAGGGGAGGAGGCAAATTCCTTGTTATCCTTTATTCGGCGTCTGCGGAGCGAAGGATAGTAAACCTTTTACCCCCTCACCTCCTTACCTCCATACCCACCAACCTCCACCCATGAAAATCTATACCAAAACCGGCGACAAAGGCCTTACCTCGCTTATCGGCGGCACGCGGGTGCCCAAATCCAGCCTGCGTATCGAGTGCTACGGTACCGTCGATGAGCTGAATTCCTACATCGGCCTCGTGCGCGACCAGCCGGTAAATGAGGCGCGCCGGTCGTTGCTCAAGGAAATCCAGGACCGCCTGTTCACGGTGGGCGCCTCGCTGGCCTCCGACCCCGAGAAGTCGAAGATGAAGATTCCGGACCTGCACGCCGAAGATGTGGCGCTGCTGGAGCAGGAAATGGACCGCATGAACGAGACCCTGCCCGAGCTGCGGGTGTTCGTGCTGCCCGGCGGCCACCAGTCGGTGTCGTTTGCCCACCTGGCCCGCTGCGTGTGCCGCCGGGCCGAGCGGCTGGTTATCCATCTCAACGAAGACGAGTTTGTGGCCGAGTTGGTCATTATGTACCTCAACCGCCTTTCCGATTACCTGTTCGTGCTCAGCCGCCAGATGGCCCACGAGTTGGGAGCCGAGGAAGTGAAGTGGGAGCCGCGCATGTAGTTGCGCGAACCCACAATGGCTAACGGACGTTCGGCAGCAACGCCGGAAACCCGCATCTTCAACTCCGCTGGCCGCGCCTTCGTATTTACTGCCAGCCGATAAGTGGCTGGCGTCTATAGCTACCGGCGGTCCGCCGCACTTTCACGGCCGGTCTGCGCCAGGCAGCACCGGGCACTGTTCCTCGCTTTTGCCAGCGGGCCGGCCGGCTTCTTCTCCCCACCTACCCATCCATCCCACCCTCATGCTCGATACCCTGACTATTTCCACCCAGCGCACCACGGCGCCCCGCCTGCCCGGCATCGACTTCGCCCAGCTCGAATTCGGCAAGACTTTCGCCGACCACATGCTGGTTGTTGATTACCACGACGGCCAGTGGCAGGAGCCGCGCATCGTGCCCTACGCCGACATGACGGTGAGTCCGGCCAACTCGGCCATTCACTACGGCCAGTCGATTTTTGAGGGCATGAAGGCCTACAAGAACCAGGACGGCGAAGTGGCCCTGTTCCGCCCCCTCGACAACTTCCACCGCTTCAACGCTTCGGCCCGCCGCATGTGCATGCCCGAGCTGCCCGAAGAAGTCTTCATGCAGGGGCTGCTGCAGCTCATCCGCCTCGACAGCGGCTGGGTGCCCACCGACCCCGGCAGCGCCCTCTACATCCGGCCCTTCATGTTCGCCACCGACGCCATGCTGGGTGTGCGGCCTTCCGAGTCGTACCGCTTCATGGTGATAACCTGCCCGGTGGGCCTGTATTACGCCAAGCCGTTGCGCGTGCGGTTCGAGGAGCACTACGTACGCTCGGCCGAGGGCGGCGCGGGCGCGGCCAAAAACGCCGGCAACTACGGCGCGGCCATGTACCCCACCAAGCTGGGTCAGCAGGAAGGCTACAACCAGCTTATCTGGACCGATGCCTCCGAGCACAAGTACGTGGAGGAATCGGGCACGATGAACGCCATTTTCATCATCGACGGCCGCCTGGTTACGCCCGCCCTGAGCAGCTCCATCCTCGACGGCATCACCCGCCGCAGCGTGCTGCAGCTGGCCCGCGACTGGGGCATGCCGGTAGAGGAGCGCAAGGTATCGGCCCTGGAAATCCTCGAAGCCCAGCGCAACGGCACCCTGCAGGAAGCCTTCGGCGTAGGCACGGCCGCCACCATTGCCACCATCGCCACCATCGGCTACCAGGGCGAAGATTTTGAGCTGCCCACGCCGCCCGCCGACGCCTTTTCGCGCCGCGCCACTGCCGCGCTGGCCGCCATCCGCAAGGGCGATGCGCCTGACCCGCACGGCTGGATGGTGCGCGTATAGCCACCGTCCGCTTTTCGTGTAGCTCCCTGGCGGGGGCTACTCCGGTGCAGAGCCGGTCGCTGGCTTTTGGGCCAGGACCGGCTCTGTTGCGTTCAGCGGTGGTATTTTCACGACCTTTACCTTTCGCCCAGCCACTGTGCCGGCGGTTTTCCTATTTCAGAACGCACATTTTTTTCCTATGACCCACGACCAGGTGAAGGAATTGAAGGGCCGCGCTGAGGCCCTGAGGAGGTATCTTTGACTACGATGCCCGCAAAAAACAAGTAGAAGAAATCGAGGCCCAGACCACGGCAGCCGGCTTCTGGGACGACTCGAAACAGGCTGAAGCCACCATGCGCGAGCTAAAGGGCATCAAGGTCTGGACCGACGACTACGAGGCCGTGGAAAAGCAGGTCGATGACGTGGAGGTGCTCTACGAGTTCCACCGCGAAGGCGATGTGCCCGAGGCCGAGATGCAGCGCGAGTTTGCCGCCGCCGAGCAGTCGGTGGAGCGCCTGGAGTTCAAGCGCATGCTTTCCGACGAGGAAGACCAGCTTTCGGCCGTCATCGACATCAACCCCGGTGCCGGCGGTACTGAAAGCCAGGACTGGGCCGAAATGCTCATGCGCATGTACATCATGTGGGGCGAAAAGCAGGGCTTCACCGTGCGGCAGCTCAGCTACCAGCCCGGCGAGGGCGCCGGCATCAAGTCGGCCTCACTCGAAATCGACGGCCAGTTTGCCTACGGCTACCTGAAAAGCGAAATCGGGGTACACCGGCTCGTGCGCATGTCGCCCTTCGACAGCAGCGGCCGCCGCCACACCTCGTTCGCCTCGGTGTTCGCCTACCCGGTGATTGACGATACCATTAATATCGAAATCAACCCCGCCGACATCAGCTGGGACACGTTCCGGGCCGGCGGGGCCGGCGGCCAGAACGTGAACAAGGTGGAAACCGCCGTGCGCCTCACCCACGCCCCGTCCGGTATCATTATCGCCGTGCAGATTGAGCGCAGCCAGCTCATGAACAAGGAGCACGCCCTGCGCATGCTCAAGTCGCGCCTCTACCAGATTGAGATGGACAAGCGCAATGCCGCCCGCGACGTAGTGGAAGCCGGCAAGAAGCGCATTGACTTCGGCTCTCAGATCCGCAACTACGTGCTCCACCCCTACAAGCTCATCAAGGACCTGCGCACCGGTATCGAGCGCACCGACGTGCAGAACGTGCTAGATGGCGACCTGGAGGAGTTCATCAAGGGGTATCTGATGCAGAGCTAGTCCCGTAGTTCTCCCTTACTGCGGGATTATATTATCCTCAAAATCCCGCTGCTATGAGGCCAAATAAAAAGGGCTACCCAATTTGGGTAGCCCTTTTTTTAGTCTGACTATACCGAAATCGGTTAGTCTACTACGTCCCAGAAAATCTTGGTGTACTGGTCAACACCGACAGGTACGTTGGCCTGGTTGGTGCTGCTTTCCGAAAGTGGGTACAGCAAGCGGGTCGGCAGCTTATCAGCCCGTGGCGACTGCGACTGCGTAGAAGCGTCGAACTTAGGCAGTCCCGTGCGACGGTAATCATCCCAAGCCTCAATGCTACCTACCGAGTTCAGCGCCAGGTACTTCTGGAAAATAATTACTTCCTGCTTACCAAGACCAGGCTTTGTAGGCGCCAGTTTGTAGTCAACCTTAGGGTTGGTCAGGTTGGCGGCGATGTACTGGTTGTACTCTTTTACGCCAGGGGTAGCATCCGTAGCGTCAGCCAGAGTAATAATAGCACCACCAGCCGGGCGGTAGAAGTACAGGAAGGAAGCCTTTATGCCGTCTTTGTAGTCCTTCTCAGCGGTAACAGCATCAGCCGTGAACAAACCGCGGGTTTCCGCCTCTGCTTTAGAGAGTAGGTGCTCCGAGAGCAGCATAAGCACCGTAGGAGCGCTAGGACCTTTCAGCAGACCGCCGCTGGGCAGGAAGCGCGAAGCTATTTGAGTAGCCGAGAAGCCAGGAGGGCTACGCTCCCCAAACTTGGTACCGATGTACTTAATGCTGTCATTTCTCAACCCCAGCTTATAAAGTTGGGCAACGCGGGGGTCCTTGTTGTTCTCATACACGGCTATGATGTACTTGGTCGGAATCTGGTACAGCAACTCCGTAGCATTGGTACCGGCAGCCGTAAGGCCATAGCGGTTGTAGAACGGATTCTGCTGGCCAGCCGCCTGAGCGTACACTGGCTGCACAACTACGTCCTGGGCAATAAAGCCGTCAGGAGCGCTCTGCAGAGCAGCCAATTGCGATTTTACATCAGCACTGGCAGTTCCACCAGCTTCAGTTTGCGACTGGCGGAGCAGAATGCGCAGCTTGAGGCTGTTAGCAAACTGCTTCCACTTCTTCATGTCGCCCTTGAACACGACATCTTCGTTGCCTACTGTCAGAGCGTTCGGATCAACTGCGTTGATGTCGGAAATGGCACCGCTCAACTGGACAAGCAGATCTTTGTAAATGTCGGCAGCTTTGTCGTAAACCGGCGTGGTTACGGCAGCTCCCTGCAGAGCCTGCGTATAAGGAATATCGCCGTACTCGTCAACCAGCAACAGAAACTGGTAGGTCTTCATAATCCGGGCTATTGCCGCGTGATTAGGATAGCCATCAGCCATTCCCTTCGTCTGAATGATGTTGTAATCATTCAGGTTGTCGTAGGTGTTGTTGAACAACGCCTGCTGGAAGGTATTGGTGTAGTTAATGGTCGTCTCTTCCTGATAACCGTTTACCACACCCGAGCGGCCCCAGTAGCCAGCTACAAAGCTGCCGTAGTGGTTGAAGCTGGGGTTACCGCCAGTATAGAGGGAGGCAGTAGTAGTAAGCGCCTGTGCCAGAATGTTATCGGGCGTTATTGTAGTCGGGCTATTCGGGTTGTCGTTCACATCGAGGAACGACGAGCAGCCAGTAGCGGCAGTAGCCATAGCCACCGCTGCCAGCATCTTGAATGGTATTTTCATTGCTGCAGAAAATTAGAAAGTTGCGGTGATAGTAGCGCCGTAGAGACGGGTTGGAGGCGTCTGCAGGTTGGTGTTGATACCAATAGCGTTGCTATTCGAGAAGCTGAACTCGGGGTCGGTGTAGATATTCTCTTTCGGTACCCACGTGAACAGGTTACGGCCGAAAATATTGAGCGTAGCTCCCTTCACAAAGCCCACCTTCGAAACCATAGAAGCTGGCAGGGCATAGCCCAGGGTCAGCTCACGGATTTTGAAGAATTTGCCTGAAGTAACGTAGTTCTCAGCGACACCGCGGTTGTAGGCAGTGCTCGACCAGAACTCGCTGCCACCGGGGGTCAGGCCGGAGGTGTTGGGCTCGTAAGTTTTGCCATCGGCACCCAGGATAGCCGAATTAGGATACACGAAGTCCTGACGGTCGTACTTTACGCTCCGCTCGCCACCACCCGTGAAGTCGAGGTCCTCACCAATGGAGTTGTACACAACGTAACCGGTGCGCAGTTCAGCCTGGCCAGCCAGCGTGAACCCTTTCACAGTCAGGCTGCTGTTGAAGCCATAACGGTACTTAGGCTGCGTGTTACCAAACGCCTTGCTGTCGGCAGCCCGTAGCGGGAAGTAACGGTCTTCACCGGTGAACGGATCCTTCACCTTGGTCATTTTGATCTGGCCATCCTCCGTACGCTGGTAGTAAGTACCGCGCAGAATAGGATAAGGCTGGCCTTTGATGGCGTACAACTGGGCGTTACCACCCGTCGACAGGTTCAACTGATCCAGACCTGGAGGCAAGGAAATAACCTTGTTCTGGTTGTAGTTGAAGTTACCACCGATAGTGAAGGTAACACCGTTTTCGAGGCGAACTGGCACGAGGTTCAGGTCAACTTCAACGCCTTTGTTCTGCACCTCACCCGCGTTCAGCAACAGGCTGGTGTAGCCGGTCGTGCTCGAGATGCTGGTAGGAATAGTCTGGTTGTTACTCTTCTGGCTGTAGTAAGTAACGGCACCCGATACCCGACGCTGCAGGAAGCTGAGTTCCAGACCGGTTTCAATCGAAACCGTTTCTTCCGGCTTCAGACCCGGCTGCACTAGGCCGTTGTTGGCCTGGAAAGAAGCCAGCGAACCGAAGGGGAAGCCTGTACCCAGCGAGTAGGTAGAAGCCAGGCGGTAAGCACCACCCGTGTCATACACACCGGGGCCACTGCCTGCCAGGTTGATCTGGCTCACTTTAGAGATACCACCCCGGATTTTACCGTAGTCGAGGAAGGCAAGATCCTTCAGAGCAGGCGCTACATTGGTGAAGATGAACGAAACGTCAACGCCTGGGTAGAAGAAGCTGCGGTTGTTAGCATCGAGCACCGACGTGTTGTCGTAGCGGCCCGAGCCGTGGACGTACAGGAAGTCCTGGTAGCCCAGGGTCAGGTCGGCGTAGAATGCGTACAGACGCGACTTAGCCGTGGCGTTGGCACCCGTCAGGTTGCCGATACGGTTGCCCAGGTTAAACAGGTCGGGTACAGCCAGAGCAGTTGAGCCCACCGAGTTAAAACGGCTGGTTAGCTGCTGCACGTTGTTACCAACAATTGCCTGCACCGAAACGTCGCCGAAGGTTTTATCCATGCTGGCAAACAGATCCGAGTTGATACGGGTCAGGTTGCTGCTGATATCGGTCACGGCACCCGTCAGACCCGCACCGCTCTTGTTGGTGTTGAGCGCCTGGATATAGGGGTTGAAGTTGAACTTGTTCTGGGAGATGAGGCTCGATTGGTCGGTAGAAGTCGTACCAATCCGGTAGTTCAGCTTCAGCCAGTCCGTCACCTTGTACGTGAGGTCCAGGTTACCAAGAATGGTGTTCTTGGCATCATTGGTCCGGTACGTGTCGATGATGAAGTACGGGTTGTAGTAGTAGGCGTTGTAGTACCCGTTCGGGTTGGCGAACTTGTTGTTCTGCCAATCTTTGTACGAGGTAATAGGCGACATTGCCGTCGTATTGAAAATGTTCCAATACACCGAGTTAGCCTGGGCATCGTTGGTCGTAATGTCCGTACGCTGCTGCACGTACGAAACATTGAAACCAGCCGTCAGGCGGCCAAGCTCCCGCGAAGCGTTGAAGCGGAAGCTGTTCCGGTCGTACTTGTCCTTGGGGACAATACCGTTGTTATGAACGTTCTGATACGAGGCGTAGAACTTGGTCTTCTCATCCCCACCGGCGAACGAAATACCGTTCTGGGCCTGGTAAGCATTGTTGAAGAACTTACGCTTTTCGTCCAGCCGCGACTCGAAGGTGATCATCTGGATGCTACCGTCGGCCAGCTTTTCGCCGAAGGGGCGAAGCGAACCGTCGTAGCGAGGACCGTACTGCTGGTTTTCGAAGCTCTGGTACTTCGTGTTGTAATCGTTATCGATGGAGTTGTCGGCCGTGAAATCGGGCAGCGTATTGGTATACGTGTTTGCGCCGTTGCCAAACTTGTCCTGGAACTTCGGCAGGAACGAAATAGACTCAAACTGCGAGGTCTGCGAAATCGTAACCCGGTTGGTGTTCGAGCCTTTTTTGGTGGTGATGATCAGAGCACCGTTGGAAGCCTGCGAACCATAGAGGGCAGCAGCGTTAGCACCTTTCAGTACCGAAATCGACGCTACGTCATCTGAGTTCAGCGTACCCAACACATCGTTGGTCGAAATCACACCGTCCACTACAATCAGGGCCTCGTTGTTGCCGAGCAGCGAACGGGTACCACGCAGCGTTACGCGGGGATTCGGGTTCACACCGTTGTTCACGTTCTGGATCTGCAGACCGGATACTTTACCAGTCAGACCGTTGACGACGTTGGTCGGGCGAGCCTGCGTGAGTTCCTTGGTGTCGAGCGTAGCGGTGGCGTAACCTACCTGCTGCTCCTGGCGCTGAATGCCAAGGGCACCGGTTACGACTACTTCACCCAGCTGCTTGGCATCCGTAGAGAGGCCGATGTCGATGGTAGAAGCCGTACCGATAGGACGCTCAACCCCTACGAAACCGATAGAGGAGAACGTGAGTGCGGTTGCAGTAGAAGGGGCGCTGATGGTGTAGGTACCATCGGCGTTGGTGGATACGCCAGTGGTAGTACCCTTAACCAACACCGTAACACCGGGCAGACCCTGGCCGGTAGCGCGGTCGGTAACCCGCCCGGAGATTTGCCGGTTCTGAGCGGCCGCCTGCTGCAACAGGACGGGCGCGAGCAGAGCCGCAGTTAATAAAACTTTCCGCATGTGAGTGAAAAAGAGTTTGGTGGATTTTGAACTGGGCGACAAGGTAAGACTAACTTCTAACTTCTAAAAAAGCAGTCAATGCCCCATCTTTCCGCTAAAAGTAAGGAACTACCGCAACATTTATTGCAATTAACATCAAATATGCTGCAAATGAACCGCTATATAGGCGCATTTTGTCCTGAAAACCAGTCAAAAACTGGTAGCAGAACTTCTTTTCAGCCATTACTGAAGCTTTAGACGCTCGTCAGGCCGGCTGCCAGGGTGCGGTCGTTGCTCAGGCGGGGCACCTTGTTTTGCCCACCCAGCTTCCCCACGCCCTTCATATAGCGCTGGAAAGCCCCGGCGGGCAGTTCGGTAAGCTGCAGGGAAGCCAGAATATTGCCCGTGCGCAAGTCGTTATAATAGGTGTTGCGCCGCTGCAGGCCGGCATCGAGCGCGGCAGCAAAGGCGCCAGAGCTGTGGGGCGGACGCGCAAACTCGATCAGCCACTCGTGGCGCGAGGGCGTGGCCGGGTCGGTGCTGACCAGGGGGGCTACCGTGAATTCGGTTACTTCGGCTTCGGGATGGGCCCCCAGGGCCTCGCGCAGACTCTGCTCCACTTCCTCGCCAATAACGTGCTCGCCGAAAGCCGACAGAAAGTGCTTGATGCGGCCCGTAACTACCACCCGAAACGGATAGCGGCTCACGAAGCGCACGGTGTCGCCGAGGCTGTAGCCCCACAGGCCGGCGTTGCTGGTGAGCACCACGGCGTACTGCCGGTCGAGCTCCACGTCGGCCAGCGTGAGGCGGGGCGGGTTGGGCTCGAAGAACCGCTCGGCGGGCACAAACTCATAGAAGATACCGGCATCGAGCAGCAGCAGCAGGCCGGGGTTGCCGGGCTCGTCCTGGAACGCCAGGAAGCCTTCGGAGGCCGGAAACAGCTCCAGGCTATCCACGGGCCGGCCGATGGTATCGAACAGCTTGCGGCGGTAGGGCTCGAAGTTGACGCCGCCGTACACGAACAGGTCGAAATCGGGAAACACCTCCCCTACCGGCCGGCCGGTGCGGGCCACCACGCGGTCGAAATACATCTGCACCCAGGGCGGGATGCCCGAAATGAGCGTCATCGGGGCGGGCAGGGTTTCATCCACAATCCGGTCCAGCTTCTGCTCCCAGTCGTCGATGCAGTTGGTGGCGTAGCTGGGCAGCTGGTTGCGGCGCAGGTAGGCCGGCACGTGGTGGTTGACGATGCCCGAGAGCCGGCCGACGTGAATGCCGTTGAGCGTTTCGAGCGCCGGCGAACCCGACAGAAACATCAGCTTACCGTCGAGAAACCGACTTTTACCGGTGCGCTGCACGTAATGCAGCAGCGCGTCGCGGGCGCCGTTGAGGTGGTTGGGGATGCTGGCGCGGGTGAGCGGGATGTACTTGGCGCCGCTGGTGGTGCCGCTGGTTTTGGCCAGGTACAGCGGCCGGCCGGGCCAGAGCACGTCGGCCTCGCCGGTTTTCATCCGCTCGAACCAGGGCCGCAGTGCCTCGTAGTCGCGCACGGGCACGCGGGCGGCCAGGTCGGGGGCGGTGCGGGCAGCGGCCAGGTCGTGGGCGCGGCCGAAACTGGTGCGGGCACCCTGGGCCAGCAGCCCCCGCAGCACCCGCTGCTGGGTGCCGATGGGGTCGTGCTGCCAGCGGGCGTACTGGCGGACGATGTAGGCGGCCAGTGGCCGGCTCAGAGTAGCTTTCAGACCCATACATGGAGATTAAGTAGATAAACTGCAGGCTAGCGGGGGCAGTTAGCCAAAGATACCCGCCGTCCTTATATATAAGAGCAGCGGCGCTACGGACTATCCTTTCGCCGCCGGCCCGCGTATGCTGAGCTACCAACCTGTAATTACCACTATCAACCCCACCACCCATGATCAACCAACGCGGAACAGCCGTCTGGAACGGCGACATCAAAGGCAGCGGCGAAATAACCACCCAAAGCGGGACCGTGAAAGCCCCTTACTCGACGGGGGCCCGCTTCAAGGGCGAGAAGGGCACCAACCCCGAAGAGCTGATCGGCGCGGCCCACGCCGGCTGCTTCACCATGTTCCTGACCAGCATCCTCACCAAGGACGGCAAGCAGGTTAAGCAGATTAAAACCGAGTCGAAGGTTACGCTGGATACCTCGGGCGAAGTGCCGAAAGTCGTTAAAATCAGCCTCAGCACCGAGGGCGAAGTGGCAGGCCTCTCGCCCGAGGAGTTTCAGCAGTACGCCGAGAAGGCGAAGGAGAACTGCCCCATGTCGCAGCTGCTGAAGGCGGTGCCCGAAATGGAGCTGGCCGCGGCGAAGCTGAAGTAGCGCTGAGCAACCGTTTTTTCTGCGGCCGCCGGCCGTCGGGCTCTTGTTCCCGACGGCCGGCGGCCGCACGTTGGGCAGTAGCAAGCCGGGCAACTGAAAACAACTCCTTACTTTTACCGCTTCTTTTGGCTCTCTCCCGCCCCCTATGAACCCTAATTCTACCCGAGTCCGTCTTCGGCCCGCCAATACGCAGCGCATTCCCTTCTGGGGTCAGATTTTTCTGGGTTTGATGTGGGTGGCCTACACGGTTTCGCTGATTGTAACCGATGCGGGGGCCACCGACATGTACTTCCTGCACTACGTGTTTCTGGTATTCAGCCTTGTGTACCTGGGCTACGTGCTGGTGCACAACGCGCCCATTTTCGGTACCCAGAGCTATCTGGAGTTTACGCCCGGCTACATTGTGCACAAGGAAGGACTGTTTAAAGCCAAGCAGGCCTTTGCTGCCGAAACCATCAGCGCCCTGGAGCTGGGCGGCCAGCAGCTGCGCCTGCGCCTGACCGACGGCAATTCGCACTCCCTGAGCCTGCGCCAGATACGGGGCCTGAAACGCCGCCGCCTCATGCGCGACCAGGTACAGGCCTTCGCCGCCAAACACAACATCCCGCTGAGGGATTGATTCTTGGAAGCTGCAAGCCTCAAGCGACAAGCGGCAAGTCTGACGGCCTGTTATCCTGTTAAAACAATGACCTTGTTATCGTAACTGAGTCGATTGTTTTATTGAGGGTAACAGGCCGTCAGACTTGCCGCTTGTCGCTTGAGGCTTGCAGCTTTCCAGAACTCACCGGCCGGCAAACTTCTTGCGCAGCTCTACGATGGTGGAGCGGAACGACTTATCGGAGTCGATGAGGTCGGAAACGGTTTGCACCGAGTGGATGACGGTGCTGTGGTCGCGGCCGCCGAAGTGGTGGCCGATACTTTTGAGCGAGTGGCTGGTGTGCTCCTTGGCGAAGTACATGGCCACCTGCCGGGCCGTTACCACCTCCTTTTTGCGGGTTTTGGCCTTGAGCAGCTCCAGCGGCACGCTGAAATACTCGGCGCAGGTTTTCTGGATGAAGTCGAGGTTGACCTCGGCTTCCACTTCCTCAATAATGTGGCGCAGGGCCTGCTTGGCCATTTCGAGGTCGATTTCGCGGCGGTTGAGGCTGCTCTGAGCCACCAGCGAAATCAGCACGCCTTCCAGCTCGCGCACGTTGGTGTTCACCGAGTGGGCCAGGTACTCCACCACCTGCGGCGGAATATCGATGCCGTCCTGCTGCATCTTGTTCTGGATGATGGCCATGCGCGTCTCGAAGTCGGGACTCTGCAAATCAGCCGTCAGGCCCCACTTAAAACGGGAGAGCAGCCGGTCTTCGAGGCCTACCAAATCGCGCGGGGGGCGGTCGGAGGTCATCACAATCTGCTTGCCGGCCTGGTGCAGGTGGTTGAAGATGTGGAAGAACATCTCCTGCGTTTTGTCCTTGCCCGACAGAAACTGCACGTCGTCGAGAATCAGAATATCGACCAGCAGGTAGAAGTTGGCGAAATCCTGGACCTGGTTGGAGCGCAGGCTTTCAATGAACTGGTTGGTGAACTTCTCGGCCGACACGTAGAGCACGAACTTGTCGGCGTTGGTGGCCTTGATGTGGTTGCCGATGGCCTGCACCAGATGGGTTTTGCCCAAACCCACGCCGCCATAAATCATGAGCGGATTGAAGCTGGTGGTGCCCGGCTTGTTGGCCACGGCCAGCCCGGCCGAGCGCGAGAGGCGGTTACAGTCGCCTTCGATGTAGTTTTCGAAGGTGTAGGTGGCGTTGAGCTGCGACTTCAGGTAGTCGCGGTCGATGCTTTTGCTGGCCTCGAAAGGGTTGCGCAGGATGTTGGGGGCCGGCGCGGGCCGCACGGAGGCGGCGGCCGTGTTACGGGCCGAGGACGTCTGGGCGCTTTGGGCCAGCGAGGCGGCCGCGGCCGTTGTGGAGGCGACCGGGCCGGCGGCGCGGTGGGCAGTGGGCAGGTTGAGGGTGCGCGGCTTCTGCTGGGCATTGCCCTGGTCTACCACGATGCTGTACTCCAGCCGCCCTTCCAGGCCCAGCTCCTGATGAATGGCGCGCTTGAGCTCCTCGACGTAGTGCTCCTCCAGAAACTCGTAGAAATACGTGCTCGGCACCTGAATCAGGAGCACATTATTATGCAGCTGCACCGGCACAATGGGCTGAAACCATGTGCGGTAGCTCTGCTCACCAATCGTTGATTTGATGACGCGAAGACAATTAGCCCAGACCGTATGGCAATCCTTCGACATCAACTAAGCAGGGCAAAAGCAACGGGGGTGCGGGTGAGAACAGGGCAGATATATTGGGCGCTGCAACACCGCCTTTTTTTTAGAGGGAGACAAAAATGTGGAAAACTCAGGAGACAAAAAACCCTTGGTGGTCTTGTATTTCATTCCATTTTAACACATCCGTCATCCCGCCCCTGCGCTACGCCGCCGAAACCGGAAGCACCACCGTAGCGGCCACCGTAGGCCGACGCGATTTGCGGGCAAACGCGTAGTCGATGCGGCCCAGATTGATGCCCGACCAGCCAACCTGGTTGATGAGCGTAGTGTGGCCATTGGGGCCGGCCACGGGCTCGGGCTTGTCCAGGAACGTGTGGGTGTGGCCGCCCAGTATCAGATCGATGCCGGCCACCTGGGCCGCCAGCTTACAGTCGTCGATTTTGTCGCCCTGGTACTTATAGCCCAGGTGCGAGAGGCAGATCACCATATCGCAACGTTCGGCCCCGCGCAGGCGCGTTACCATGTCGCGAGCCACGGCTACGGGGTCGAGGTACTTGGTGGCGCCGAAGTTCTTGTCTTCCACCAGTCCGGCCATTTCAATGCCTACGCCGAATACGCCGATGCGCACACCCTGCTTTTCGAACACTTTATATGGCTGAAAGCGGCCGGCCAGTACCGTGCCGGTGAAATCGTAGTTGGCGCTCAGGAAGGGGAACGTGGCGTGGGGCAGCTGCTTGTGCAGGCCCTCCAGGCCGTTATCGAAGTCGTGGTTGCCCAGGGTGCTGGCGTCGTAGGCCATCTGGCTCATCAGCTTGAACTCCAGCTCGCCCTGAAAGAAGTTGAAGTACGGCGTGCCCTGCCAGATGTCGCCCGAATCGAGCAGCAGCACGTTGGGCTCCTGTTGGCGCACCTGCGCAATGAGGGCGGCGCGCCGGGCCATGCCGCCCATGCCGGCCCACTGCGCCGCATTGTCCGGAAACGGCTCAATGCGCGAGTGCATATCGTTGGTGTGCAGAATGGTCAGGCGCACCGCTTTATCGTCGGTGCCGGCCAGCGCCGGTACCGAGGCCGCGCCCATCACGCCCAGCGAGGCTACGCCCAGGCCGGTGTACTTCAGAAATTCGCGCCGGTTAATCACTGATTTTCGTTGATTAGGGTGATTACGCTGATTCGGGAGTCAGCATATAAAGAACAAGAAGAGAACCGAAAGGCTTTGCGGGTGGTGCCTGGAATGGCATCCGACACCTCACGGCCCTCCAGCGGACGGGCGTTTTGCTGTTGGCCGTTGCCTGCCGGGCAGCTAATTACGGCAGCAGCGCCAGCGCAGCCAGTGGGCAAAAACCAGCGCGTTGGTTACTGGCTCAGCTTTACGCGTCCTTCGATGGCAGCTTGAACAGGCTTGCCCTGGGCGGTTTGCTGTTTGATGTAGTCCATGATGGCATTGCGCAGCAGCACGCCGGTGCCTTCGGGCTTGAGCGGCTTGAAGAAGGCCATGGCGTCGCCGCCGCCGGCCAGGTAGTCGGAAATGGCAATCGGGTAGTTGCGGGAGGCGTCGAAGGGCTGGCCGCCAATGAGGATGGCGCTGGGTTTGCCCTCGGGCGTAACCGTGAACGTAGCGCCCGAAACGGCCATTTTAGTGCGGGCCGCGTAGTCGAAGAGCTGCTGCACCACGGGGCCGGGCGCGTCGAGCACGACCAGCTGATTTTCAAACGGCATCAGCTCGAACACCGTGCCCACCGTCACGGGTCCGGCCGGAATGGGGGCCCGCAGGCCGCCGTTGGTCATCACGCCCAGCGGAATGGGCCGCCCCAGCGCCTTGCTGGCTTCGGTGCGCTGCAAATCGGCCACGAAGTTAGACAGCAGCGACTCGCCCGAGTTCTTGGTCAGGGCCACTGGCGCGTTGCCGAGCACGGTCATCATCTGCGACACTACTTTCTCGCGGTAGGGCACGATGGTGGCCGTGGCGCGGGCATCGTCGGGGATGGATTTGCCGACGGGCTGGGCCGTAACGGGCGCCAGCCGGGCCTGGGGCTGGTAAACGGCCCGCTGGCAGGCCGGAGTGAGTGCCACGGCAGCCAGCAGGCCCAGGGCCGCAATAGAAGAACGAAGAGTACGCATGGGGAGTCAGCAAAAGAAAAGCCGGCCCCAAAGGTACGCCAATGGGGCCGGAATCGTCGGGGACAGACGCGAAACGGCCGGTGGCGGAAAGGCATCTGCCTTCGCTACCAGCCGTGGTGCAAACCGGTTGGGCTACTTGGTCAGGTCGTAGCTGAGCAGCAGGTAGAACCGGTTGACGCGGCTGCCAAAGTCGAACGAGTCGCTGAAGCCGTCTGACCGTTCGTAGCGCAGCTCGGCCGCCATGTTGCGCTGGTTGGCCCGGGCAGTTGATACCCCGATGCTGCCAATAACGCCCTGCTCCAGTTTGCGTGGCACCACCAGCTGTTTCCAGTCCCCATCCTGGTAGCCGGCCACAGCAGGCGTGCGCGTCTGCCGGCCTTCATTATCGTTTCTGAGCAGTTGGGCGAAGCCGTAGCCCACCTGCGCAAAGGGGCGGATGGCGCCGCGCGGGTACGTGTAGCGCACCAGTAGCGGCACCCGGATGCTGGTCATCTTCACCCGGTATTCCTGGTAAAAACCGGGCGTGGCCAGGGCCTGGCGCGCCAGGTAGTCCTGCGACTCGTAGAAAGCTTCGAGCCGGGCCGAAAGGGCCTTGTTGATGCCGGACAGCCGGAAGTTGAGGGCCAGACCCACTACCGGACTCACCTGGTTGCTGGTGGTTTTCAGGGTTCGGTCGCGGCCAAAAAAATTATCGTTCAGGGTCAGGCGGCTGGTTTCGGCGCCTGCCACAAGGCCCAGCTGCACGTGGTTGCGGCGGGTGGCAGGTGCCGGCTTGATGATGGCGCTGCCCACGCACTCGTTGTATTGTGCTACCACGCGGCTCAGGCTGTTGAGGTCCAGGCTGACTTTGGTTATGGCCGGCTGAACGGCCAGGCAGCGCTGGGTGGAGGCGGCCAGCGTGCGGCGGTAGTCGTCCGACTTGTGGCGCACGGCCGTGCCCCCGGCAGTGCCCGTGCTGGTTGAAACGAACGAAATTTTCTGCACCAGCTCCTGCGGAGGCTGACCGGACAGCTGCACGTAGTAATGCTCGAAGCTACGCTCGTCGCGCAGGTACAGCAGGCTCAGTTCGCCGCGCACCACAACCTCCAGAAACGAGTGCCGGGCCAGCGTATCGGGCAGGGTATAGGGCTGGCCCAGGCGCGGCACCGAATCGGCCAGCAGCACGGTTTCGGCCTGGTAAAGCCGGTCGCCTACAAAGCCGTAGCCACGCAGCTGCCGGGGCTGGTACTCCACAATGGCCGCGTCGGGGGCCGCGCGGAAACGGGCCAGGCGCGCATTGCGGATGGCGCCGCGGGCATCCACTTCGCCGCGGAGCGTGTCGCCGGCGGGAGTCAGCACGAAGCCGGGCCGGAAATTGGTTTGGGCCGAAGCCGCGCAGGAAACACTCACTAAGGCGAGCAGGAGTAATTTTTTCGGCATTCAGGGCAGAAATAAAACGACGAATAAATGGGTAGTACCAGCCGAAGCCGGCCGCGAAACGCGGCAAGATACTGCGGGCATTTGCCACCGCCAAACCCATTTTCCGGCCCCTACCCCCTATCTTTAACCCGCGCCTTCGGGTGCTTTATTTCCCACCCCACCCCGCTGCCTCATGGCCGATTCGCCGCAACCCGTGCCGGTTTCCTTTCCCGAATTTCAGCCCCTGACCACCGCCCAGTGGCAGGCGCGCCTGACCCGCGACCTGAAGGGCCAGGACCCGGCTACGCTGCGCTGGCCAACGCCCGACGGCTTCGCAGTGGAGCCTTTTTACCACCAGGAGGCCCTGGGGCAGCTGGGCGGCGCACCGGCTCCGCTGCTGCGGCCCGCTGGTACCTGGCGCAACGTGCCCACCTACGCGGTGCCGGCCGCCAGCCGCGGCCACGAGGCCATTGATAGGGCCGCCACCGCACTACAGCTTGGGGCCGAGGGCGCCCACTTTGTGCTGGCACAGGCCGATGAGTTCGACGTAGACTACCTGGCCCAACAGCTGCCGCTGGCCGACATCTACGTGGGCTACTCGCTGCGGCGCGGGGCGGCCGGGCTGCTGGCACGACTGACGGACACCGGAGCGGGGCCGCTGCGCGGCTTTCTGGTGCTCGACCCCATCACCCACCATGTGCCCGATCTGGTGACCCAGCAGCAGGAGCTGCGCGAGGTGCTGGCCGCCAGCCGCAACTGGCCCGAGTTCCGGGCCCTCGGTTTGGATGTGGCCTACTACGGCAACCGCGGCGCCACCACTTCCCAGCAGATTGCCTTTGCGCTGAGCACGGCTGCCGCTTACCTGAATACGCTGCCTTCCGACGAGCTGTCGGTGGCCGACGTGGCCGCCGCGCTGCACCTGCATGTGGCGGTGGCGCCCAACTACTTCTTCGAAATTGCCAAGCTGCGGGCGTTGCGCCGGCTCTGGGCCACGCTGCTGCACGCCTACGGGCTGCCGAATGAGGCGGCCGGGCGGCTCACGATTTTCGCCAGCACTGCCACCTGGAGCCAGACCACCCTCGACCCGCACACCAACCTGCTGCGCCACGCTACCGAGGCCATGAGCGCGGTGCTGGGCGGGGCCGACGCCGTGAGTGTGGGCACCTTCGATGGCCTGTTTAATGAGCCCAACGAGTTTGCCGAGCGCCTGGCCCGCAACCTGCCGGTGCTGCTGCGCGAGGAGGCCCACCTGGGCCAGGTGCAGGACCCGGCCGCGGGTTCCTACTACCTCGAAACCCTCACCGACACGCTGGCCCGCGAAGCCTGGGCCCTGTTTCAGCAGCTCGAAGCGGCCGGGGGGCTGCCCGCCGCCACCGGCCGGGTGCTGGCCCTGCTGCACGAGGCGGCGCAGGCGCAGTTCCGGCGCATTGCCACCGGCGAACAGGTGGTAATCGGCACCAACCGCTACCAGAACGCCCAGGAACAGTTCGACTTCAACCCCAAGCGCCTGCTGCGCAGCCCCGGTTTCGATAGCACCCGGGCCACCTACCCCACCGAGGTGCTGCGGCTGGCCACGGCCCTGCACTTCGAGCGGCGCGAGCTGAAAAAGAAGCGGGCGGCGCTGGTGCTGCTGGGCGCCCACACAAACGAAATTATCCTCGAATCGTTTCTGCAGACCCTGCCGGCGCTGGAGCGGCCCGAACTGCACCATGCCCACCCCGAGGGCACGCTGTCGGTGCTGTTTTCCTCGGCCGAGCAGGCTACGCTCATGTACGCCACACCCACGCAGTTCGGCCGGCTGGCCCGCACCGTGAGCGGCGTGCCGCTCGACGAAGAGGGCTACGTGCCCCCCACCCTGCTCACCGCCGATCTGGCCACCATGCAGGAAGCCGTGCAGGTGTTCGGGCTCAAGGAATTCACGGTGGAAGGCTACAGTACCGAGGACGTGCTGGCCCGTTTGCAGGGGAAACCTATTAAGAGTTAGAAGTGAATAATCATTAGCTAAATTTTAGTTCACAAAATTATCTGTAGACTAAAAGCCTATGAGGGTTACCAGCAAGTTATTAGTCGGATTACTCTCATTGGCAATAATAGCAGCGGCAGCAGTTCTTTATCTCCGTCAAGAACCCGCATCATCGCGCTTTTATATAGATAATGATTTACCAGATGATGTCTGGGAAATTCCAATTATTGCACCGTATAAGTTAGTTACAGCTGACTGTTGCCGCGAATGGAATTTTCAGTACAACGTAAATTTTAGTGCCGACTCTATCAACTACGAGCAAGGATTTATTGTTTTCCATGACAGTTTCAAGCATCATTATGGCTTTTATAGCACTGTGAAAAAGAAACTTTATCAATCAAATAGCTTTTCACAGTTTGTAAATTTTTCTGATTCTGTTGGCATAAGCCGAACCCTGTATTGCGCCGAAGCTGTGCATAAGTGCTGGCGAGAAACCAGACAGCTTCCTTGGGCGAAGGAAATCTTCTTCCAGGATTACAGTCCAAGTATTAGTGAGTAGCTCGCTACTAAATACCCTTCCCACATGCACCCCGACTTCTCCCAGATACCCTACGACGCTGCCCTGCTGCCCACGCCGGCCGCTCCCGCTGCTGTTGCCGAACCTAATGTTACGCCCGAGGGCATCACGCTCAAGCCTTACTACACCGCCGCCGATGTGGCCCACCTCGACCACCTGGGGTTTGGGGCGGGCGTGGCGCCGTACCTGCGGGGGCCCTACAGCTCGATGTACGTGCAAAAACCCTGGACTGTGCGCCAGTACGCGGGCTTTAGCACGGCCGAGGAAAGCAACGCCTTTTACCGCCGCAACCTGGCCGGCGGGCAGAAGGGCCTGAGCGTGGCCTTCGACCTGGCCACCCACCGGGGCTACGACTCCGACCACCCGCGGGTGCAGGGCGACGTGGGCAAGGCCGGCGTGGCCATCGACTCGGTGGAGGACATGAAGCTGCTGTTCGACCAGATTCCGCTCGACCAGATGTCGGTGAGCATGACAATGAACGGGGCCGTGCTGCCGATTATGGCCTTTTATATCGTGGCGGCCGAGGAGCAGGGCGTGGGGCCGGAAAAGTTGGCGGGCACCATTCAGAACGATATTCTGAAGGAGTTTATGGTGCGCAACACCTACATCTACCCGCCGTTGCCGAGCATGCGCATCATTGCCGACATCTTCGCCTACACGGCGGAGCGCATGCCCAAGTTCAACTCCATCAGCATCTCGGGCTACCACATGCAGGAAGCCGGTGCCACGGCCGATATCGAGCTGGCCTACACCCTCGCCGACGGCCTGGAGTACGTGCGGGCCGGCATGGCGGCGGGCCTCAAGATTGACGATTTCGCGCCCCGGCTGTCGTTTTTCTGGGCCATTGGTATGAACCACTTCATGGAAATTGCCAAGCTCCGGGCCGGCCGGCTGCTGTGGGCCAAGCTCATCCAGCAGTTCAACCCCCAGAACCAGAAAAGCCTGGCCCTACGCACGCACTGCCAGACGTCGGGTTACTCGCTCACCGAGCAGGACCCGTTCAATAACGTGGCCCGCACGGCCGTGGAGGCGCTGGCTGCTGTACTCGGCGGCACCCAGAGCCTGCACACCAACGCCCTCGACGAGGCCATTGCCCTACCCACCGACTTCTCGGCCCGCATTGCCCGCAACACCCAGCTGTATCTGCAGCACGAAACCGACGTAACCCGCGTGGTAGACCCCTGGGGCGGCTCCTACTACGTGGAAACCCTCACCCACGAACTGGCCGACAAAGCCTGGGCCCTGATGGCCGAAGTGGAGGAGCTGGGCGGCATGGCCAAGGCCATCGAAACCGGCCTGCCCAAAATGCGCATCGAGGAGGCCGCCGCCCGCAAGCAGGCCCGCATCGACTCGAACAAGGACATTGTGGTGGGCGTGAACCGCTACCGCCCCAGCGAGGAGCAGCAAATCGACGTGCTCGACATCGACAACGCCGCCGTGCGCGAGTCGCAGATTGCCCGCCTGCAGCATACCAAAGCCAACCGCGACGAAGCGGCCGTGCAGGCAGCCCTAACGGCCCTCACGGAGGCGGCCCGCGACGAGAACGGCAACCTGCTGGCCCTGGCCGTGGATGCGGCCCGATTGCGCGCCACGCTGGGCGAGATTTCGGATGCGCTAGAGAAAGTCTACGGACGCCACCAAGCCACTATCCGGGCTATTTCGGGGGTGTATTCGCAGGAGATGAGCTACGACGAGCAGTTTGCCAAGGCCCGCGCGGCCGCCGATGCCTTTGCCGAGCGCGAAGGCCGCCGCCCCCGCATGCTGGTGGCCAAAATGGGCCAGGACGGCCACGACCGGGGCTCCAAAATCATTGCCACTTCCTTCGCCGACGTGGGCTTCGACGTGGACATTGCGCCCCTGTTCCAGACCCCCGACGAGGTGGCCCGCCAGGCGGCCGAGAACGACGTGCACGTAGTAGGCGTGAGCAGCCTCGCCGCCGGCCACAAAACCCTGATTCCGCAGCTGCTCGCGGAGCTCAAGCAGCTCGACCGCGAAGATATCCTCGTCATTGCCGGCGGCGTCATCCCGGCCCAGGACTACCAGTTTCTCTACGACGCGGGCGTGGCCGGCGTGTACGGCCCCGGTACCGTCATTGCCGTGGCGGCCCAGGAGATTCTGGGGAAGTTGGGGGAAGAATAGGTTGTTTACCAGTAAAGACAAAAACCCATGTCGCTATTCGCAGAAGTTGATCAGCTGAAAGAAGAATTGGATGCATTGCGCCCCCTCTCTGCTGAACAGGAAGCCCGGATACTACAGAAGTTTCGTCTGGACTGGAATTACAACTCGAATGCTATTGAAGGCAATTCGCTGACACTGGGCGAAACTCGTTCTTTACTGCTGCATGGCCTCACCGCTGCAGGCAAGCCTATCCGCGACCATTTGGATATTCGCGGGCATAATGATGCTGTGGTCTGGCTGGAAGAAGTAGTGCGCAATGAGCAACCCCTGTCCGGGCATTTCATTCGAGAAATGCACGAGGTATTACTTGGCGAACCCTACGAGGTGCGTGCCCAGACACCCGACGGCCAGCCAATGGCCAAAACGATTTACCCGGGCCGCTACAAATCCAGCCCCAACAACGTGCTGACGGCTACCGGCGAAATGTTCTACTTCGCCAGCCCCGAAGAGACACCCGCCAGGATGACGGACCTTGTAGATTGGTACAATAAGGAAGCCGAATACCCAACGCTTCACCCCGTGGCGTTGGCCGCCGAATTTCATTACCGCTTCGTCAGTATCCACCCCTTCGATGACGGTAATGGTCGTATGTCACGCCTACTCATGAATCTGATTCTCATGCGTGGCGGCTACCCCATGACAGTTATCAGAGCCTCTGACCGTAACCGTTACTTAGCGGCTCTCTCAGAAGCTGATGCTGGGGAAATAGAACCATTCTTTTCCTTTGTAGGCGAAAGTGTAGCAGCGTCGATGCAACTCATGATTCGGGCAGCGAAAGGAGAATCTATTGATGAAATTGATGATTTAGATAAAAAGCTGGCTTTGTTTAGAAAGGAGATATCAGCACCACATCCCGAGATAGAATCAAATTGGAATATAAAAACACAAGAGGCATTTGTAAATTCATTTTTATCAACAATTATATCTGACTTAACCTCTGAAACTAATAGGTTTGACTCTTTCTTTGAAAATAAATATTTTTATATCCAGACTTTTAAAAATTATCAAAGAGAGAAACAAAGACAATTATCAGTTAAAGACAAAAGCATAGAAAGCATATTAACGTCTTTGAACAGAAATACTAATTCTTCGATATACAGCAATATTCAATTTATTATTAATTGGAATCATTTTCATGGAAAAAATCATTTTAATGCAAATATCTTGATCGAATTTATATTTAAAACACACAATTTCTCTGTATCTTACAAAATATCTTCTAATCTGCCAGAATATATTTTATCCGAGCATTTCGGTAAAATATACATTCAAAATATTGAATATGATACAAATGTTAACATTGTTAATTTCAAACAGAAAAACAATCAGATTGCCAATGAACTATTTGATTTTATCTCTAGTGAGGTAGTTGGATAAAATGCCTTATATGTCCATCCCCGACCACGACCAACTAGACGCTGACATCGACTGGTTTGCTACCGATGCGGCGGGCCATGTGCTGCACATGGCTTCGGGCGGCGGGGTGCTGCCGGCCTCGGTAGCCGCCTCGCAGGCCGATTTGCTGGCGCTCCACCAGCATTTCCTGACGCGGCTGGAAACCGGGGCGGCGCAGCTGGCGGAAGGCGTCGATACGGCCGAAGCCTCGGGCGCGGCCCGCTACGCCCGGCGCGGGCTGTTCTCGTTCGCCAAAACCAACCTGCACGACCGCGCCGATACGCGCTACCAACTGCTGGCCCGCCCGTCGCTGCCGTTACGGCTGGCCGAACTGCCCCCGGAGCTGGCGCCGCTGCTGCACCGCACGCAACTGCCCGGCTCGGTAGCAGCTCTCGACCAGCTCGACGCGGCGGATATTGCCTGATTGCCAAGCTACGGCCGGCTAGTACATACCAACGCCCCGCCTCCCGGCAAACCGGAGGGCGGGGCGTTGAGCGTTTGGGGCGCGGCAGGCGGGAGCTACTCGGGCAGCACGGTCAGGGCGTGGTCGTTGCCCTGCTGCAGGGCCAGGTCGCGGGCCGAGAGGCCGCGCACGTCGCGCAGGGTGGCATCGGCGCCGGCCTGCAGCAGGATGGGCAGCATGTTGTGGCGGCCGAACAGGGTGGCGAACATGAGGGCCGTGCCCTCGTTGCCGTTGCGGGCGTTGAGGTCGGCACCGTGCTCGATGAGCAGCTGAGCCACCTCGGGGTAGCCCTTGAAGGCCACGCCCATCAGGGCGGTGTTGCCGCTGGCGTCGTGCACGTTGGGGTCGGCGCCGGCTTGCAGCAGGGTGCGGGTAGCCTCCAGGTGGTTGTCGTAGGCGGCCAGGATGAGGGCCGTGAAGCCGCGGCCGTCGCGGGCGTTTACATCAACGTCTTCGGCCAGCAGCTGGCTGATGGTGGCCGTGTCGCCCTGGCGGGCAGCCTGAAACAGCAGGTCTTCGGGGCGGGAGGAGGTGAAATCCATGAACGGGAATAGAATGGTTGAACGCGAAACCGGGCAAAAGCGGCTACTAAACTCCTTATCATGGAGTCGTAAGCAGGTCAAATACTGACTGTGCGGCTTATCCTGGTGGTTACAGCCGCAACAGTCATACGGCTGTTCGGCGCAATGGATTCCGGGCCGGGAAGTTCGGCCCGCCCCCGGGCTGTCGGGTTCTACCCCACGGCCAACCCGGGTGCCGGCACCGGCGGCTGGGCCCGTTGGCGCAGCTGCCGGCGCGTGAGCACCACGGAAAGCCCGATGGTGAGCACCCGAAACACGTTGGCCCCCACGCTGCCCACGGCCGAGTGGTCCACTTCAAACAACATCCACCAGCCATTCATAAACAGATGCAGAAAGACGGGCATCCACAGATTCTGCCAGCTTTTGTAGAGCCAGCCAAACCACACGCCGCCCGCAAACGTGATGGCCAGCACGCTCACGGCGGAAACCAAGTCGTGGCTCTGGTAGAGGTGGCCCGTGGCGAAAATGCCGGACTCGACCAGAACCACCAGCAGCCAGGGCAGCCGCACGCGGCGGTAGAGCTGCCCGAACAGGAAGCCCCGGAAGAGCGTTTCCTCCCGCAGCGCGGCCAACACCGCACCGCTCAGCAGCGCCGAGCGCAAGGCCGGGCCCGTGGTGGTAGTCAGCGGAAACAGCACCGCGTAGCCCAGCAGCATGGGCAGCGTGCAAACCAGCCCCATCAGCAACCCCGTGGCTATGGGCGCCTGCCAGCCCAGCTCCCGCAATGCCCGGCGCGGGCCGTACCAGGCCGCCAGCGTCAGCAGCGGGATTATTATCCACAGGCTGGTCAGGTAAAGCGCGTGACTCAGGCCAGACAGCTGCGGCAGTTTCAGCCCCGGCAGCAGCAGCAGGTAGCGCGGCCCATAACAAGCCAGCAGAAAGGCCGAAAGCGTAACGGCCGCGAGCGAAAGGCGCTTTTTCATAACAGTTGGGGCGTTGGTGAACATGCCTCAAAAGTGCGCCGCCACCGCCCGCCCGGAAATGAGAAAAGCGGTAATCAGGGCAAAAACCCGATGAAGTCCCCGAAATCAGGGTTGAATTACTTTGGGGTCCCTCCCTTTAACCCGAGTTGTACTCTCCGCGAATTGCTTGGCGAAAAGCAGGCGGTTGTAGAGACCCAATATTTTGTGTCTCATCGTTGAACGACATCACGCAACGGTTCCAGCGTAGCCGTTCAACGGTGAGACACAAAATGCTGTGTTTCTACCCCGTTCCTACACTCTACCTCATGACGGGTATACAAAGCCGCGGGCTCTCGCTGGCCTCACCTACCCCATCGCCCGCACCAGCAACCGGCGTAGCGGGGGCCACTGGGCGGCGCGGAAGGCGCCCTCAACCAGCCAGGGCGCGCGGGCCAGCAGGCGCATGAGGCGGTAGCGGCGGGCCAGATCGCGGCCCAGGCGGCGCTGCACGGCAGCGGCGTAGGGCGCGAGGCTTTCGGGGCCGAAAGCGTCGGCGGCGCAGCAGCGGGCGGCGTGTTCGGCGGCCAGCAGCCCGCTGATAACGGCCGTGTCGATGCCGTGGCCCTGGAGCGGGTCGATGAGGGCGGCCGCGTCGCCGCAGAGCAGGGCGCGGGGGCCGGTGAGGGGCCGCTGCGAGCCACCCAGTGGCAGGCCGAACCCTTGGATGGGCGTCAGCTGGCGGGCCTGGGCGAAGCGGGGCACCAGGTGGGGGTGGGTTTCGAGCAGCTCTTGCAGCACGAGTTTCAGGTCGAGCTTCTGGCGGGCCACATCCGAGGAGAGCATGCCGAAGCCCACGTTGAAGCGGCCCGCGCCTACCGGAAACACCCAGCAGTAGCCGGCCCGGTAGCGGCCCAGAAACAGAAAGTCGCTGGTGGTGGCGGGCACGTCCTGCACCTCCTCAAAGTAGGCCCGCACGGCGGCGCAGTGCCGGGTCCGGTCGAGCGGCGCCGGCGCCAGGGCGCGGGCCACGGCCGAGTGCGCCCCGTCGCAGCCCACCAGCAGCCGGGCCGTGAGGCGGGTACCGTCGGCGAGCTGCACCGTAGCGCCGTGGGCATCAGCCGCCACGGTTTTCACGGGGCTGTTTTCGTGGATATCGGTGGCGGTGTGGCGGCGCACGAGCGTGAGCAGGGCATCATCGAAATGCAGCCGGGGCGAGTTGAAGGCCGGCGCCTGCCAATGCACGCTCACGCCGGTGCCGGCCGGCGACACCAGGCGGCTGGTGCGCATATCGGTGCGGTGGCCGGCGGTAAGCTCGCGCAGCTCGGCGGCCCAGGCGGGGTTGAGGCGCGTGAGGGCCTTGAGGGCCGGGCTCGGAATGGCGTCGCCGCACACTTTGTCGCGCGGGAATCGGGCCTTATCGAGCAGCCCCACCCGCAGGCCGCTGCCGGCCAGCCCCAGCGCGCAGGCCGTGCCCGCCGGCCCCGCCCCCACTATCAGCACGTCGTAATCGTAGGGCATTTCTTGGTGATGGGGTGAATTTGGGTGATGAGGTGAGGAGGAGAAACAAAGAACGGTCATGCTGAGCGAAGGCGCAGCCGCAGTCGAAGCATCTCTACCGCAATGCTAACCAAACGGCAGGATTACCTTGGCGGTAGAGATGCTTCGGCTGCGGCTGCGCCTTCGCTCAGCATGACACGCTCCTTTCACCTCATAACCCCATCACCTCCTCACCTCCTCACCTCATCACCCAAATCATCCCTCTATGGCCTCCCGCAAGAAATCGGTAAACGGGCGCATCGTGCGGAAGGCGGCGGGCACGTACTCGGCTAAATCGAGGCGGCGGGCGGTGGCGTCGGGCACCGAGTGCGACACGACGAAGCTCTTGTGGCGCAGCAGGGCCAGGTCGGGGTGGTTGGCGGGGTAGCCGGCGGGCGGGCGCTTGAGCTGCTCGCCGTCGAGGCCGGCGTAGAGCTTTTGGAAGGTGGGGGCCGCCAGGATGCGGTGCAGGGCCTCGCCGTTGTAGTCGATTTCCTGGCGGATGCGGGCCAGCTGCTCCTTTTCGGGCTGGTAGATACCGCCGGCCATCAGCGTCTGGCCATTGGGGCCGAGCTGAAAGTAGTAGCCCGGCCCGGCGCTCTGCTTGCCACCCGCGGCGAAGTAGGCGCTGAAATGGGTTTTGTACGGGTCCTTGCGCTTGGAAAACCGCACGTCGCGGTAGATGCGGAAGATGCACTTTTTGGCCTCCAGCGTGGCCAGCGCCGGCTCCTCAGCGGCCAGCGTCGCCAGTATCTGGCCTACTAGAACCTCAAATTCGCGCCGCAACTGGTCGTAGGTGGGCTTGCGGGCCTGGAACCACTCCCGCTCGTTGTGAAGGGCGAGGTCAGACAGGAAATCGAAGAGGGCGGCCTGGTTCATACGGAAGTGTTAGCGAGGGCAAAGGTAGGATTGAGGGGTGTTATGCGGTGTCGTGCTTCGGCTTCGTTCAACCTGACACGTCGGTTACCTCCCCTGCCTACCGCTCCCCTTTCATTTCCTGCCGGCGCATGGGCATCTGGTCAACGGTGCCGAACAGGGTTTCGGGCTTCACGGGCCGATTGTCGCGCCGCTTTACGCCACCGTCTTTGCCGATGAGCAGCACCTGGAACGCATCGTCGGAGCGCAGGCCCAGCCGATGCAGATGCTGGCGGTCGGCGGCCGGCAGGTTGGGCAGCAGCAGCTCGCGCACCAGCAGGTCGCGCTCGGTGAGGCCGGGACGGGCGGCGGCCAGCAGGGCGCGCTGCCGGAGCAGCTGCGCATCGGTGGCGGTGGGGGCGCACACCAGCAGCACCCGCTGTTGCCAACGGGCCGCCCGCAGCGTGGTTTCGAGCGACTTGCGACTGGCAGCCTGGGCCCAAACACTGCTGGCGGCGAGAACCAGGCCGCCCAGCAGCAGGCAGGAGAATCGAATTGTCATGAAGTGCCAACGCAAGCCTTGCGGGCATGGTGCCCCGGCAGCCTCTGAAAGCGCGAACCGGCATGCAGGAACGCCTTTTCACTCAGCCGAAAATCCCTTTACAAGCGCAATTCTACCCACCACGGGCAAGCTGGCCCAGGCTGCTATACTACCGCGGCAGCCGGCGGCGTTAGGGCCTCACCGAACGGACAAACCAGCTCCGACTTCTCTTCACGCTTACCCAATGCGGATTTTCGTACTCCTCACGCTGGGTCTGGCGGCGGCTCTGCTGGCCCGCCCGGCCGCCCGGCCCCCAGCTCCCGACCCGGCTTTCCGTACCGAGCAATTGCGCTACCCCCGGGTCAGGGAGGCGTACGCGCAGTACCAGGAGGCGGTGCGGGCCCGGTTGCGACGCCAGCAGATAGCCCCCGAGCGGCTGGAGCTGTTCGTGCGGGCTTTCAAAATGGAGCGGCGGGTGGAAGTATGGGGCCGCAACCAGGACGGGGGGCCGTTTATATTGCTGCGCACGTTTGCGCTGGCCGGCGTATCGGGCCGGCTGGGACCCAAGCGCCGGGCCGGCGACCGGCAGATTCCGGAGGGCTTCTACACCATCAACCGCTTCAACCCCAACAGCGAATTCCTGCTTTCGCTGGGCCTCGACTACCCCAACGCCGCCGACCAGCAGCATACGCCTTCCGGCCTCGACCCGGGCGACAACATTTTTGTGCACGGCTCGCACGAAACCATCGGCTGCCTGCCCATCACCGACGCGGGCATTCAGGAGCTGTACGTGCTGGCCGTGGAGGCGCGGGCGGCCGGGCAGCGCAACATTCCGGTGCATATTTTCCCGTTCGGGCTCACCGCCAACCAGCTGGCCCGCCGCCAGCAAAGCCCCCACTACGCCTTCTGGCAGGAGCTGGCGCCGGCTTACGCCTACTTCGAAACCCACCGCACGCTGCCCACGGTAATTGTGGCCACCAACGGAGCCTACGTAGCCCGCTGAGGCAACCCGCCCCATCAATGGCCGTACCTTGCCGCTATGCCTACGCCCACGCTTTCTGTTCATGATTTTCCGATTCCGCCCAACCTGCGGGCCGCGGCCGTGCTGGTGCCGATTTTCCGCGATGCGGCCGGCGAGCTGCAGCTGGTGATGGTGCGCCGCACGGCTTTCGGGGTGCACGGCGGGCAGCTGGCCTTTCCGGGCGGCAAGCCCGAGCCCGAAGACGGCGCCGACCTCTGGGCCACGGCCCAACGCGAGGCCCACGAGGAAATCGGCCTGCCGCCCGCCAGCGTGCGGCTGCTGGCGGCGCTGCCCACCGTGCCGGTGCCTTCGGGCTTCCGCATCAGCCCGTTTCTGGGGCGCATCGAGCGGCCGGCGGTGTGGCAGCGGCAGGTTTCGGAGGTTGATGAGGTGCTGGAAATTCCGCTGCGCCACCTCGCCGATCCGGACACGCACACGGAGGAAATCTGGGAGCAGCCCGGCTGGCCGGGGCCGCGGCAGGTGCCCTTTTACCGCGTGGGCCCCGAGGGACGCTACCCGCTGTGGGGCGCAAGCTACCGCATTCTGCAGCCATTGCTGCCGCGCCTGCTGGCCGGCGAGTGGGCGCTGGGCGACTAATGCTTTTGGGGCAGCCAGGAACCAAGGGCCGGGAGAGCCGGGGCCGGGTGCTCAACGCTAGCTTCCTTTTGGGGCTCCGACAGAAAAAATATGGTTTGACTGACACCGCCCCTCAACGGCAGGAAATCAATTATAGTGAATTACTAATATAAATTGAACTCGTAATCGTTATATAAGTGCCCGATATCGGGGCATCCCGAGGGAAGCAAAATATGCCGGCAGGAAGATATTGAGCAACCGATTAGGCATCTTGCGGCCTCGTTCTACCTTCCTTCCAATACACATGAAATCCAACTCTCGCTACCTGGCCATTTTACTGGTCCTGGTGATGGCGCAGCTTGGGGTAGCAGGGGCGCTGCGGGCGCAGCAGTTACCGGCCCCCAGCCCCGTTGCCCTCGACTTTGCCCAGATTCGCCAGCAGCTGGCCCCGCCGGCCCGCCGTAGCGGCGCGCCGGCCGAGCCGCCCACTTACCGAATCGTGCTGCCCACGCTACATGGCCCGCAGGCGTTTTTGCTCACCGAAACCTTCGTGCTGCCCGCCGCCGATGCGGCCGCCCGGCAGCGGCTGCGCACCTTTGTAGGCGCGGCCGAAGGCGCAGCGGAGCAGCGTATTGCGCTCGTGCTTACCCCCGGCCAGCTCCAGGCCCAGCTTCGCACCGGTTCCGAAACGGTGGCGTTGCGCCCGGCCACCCCGGCCGGTGCCGGCCGTTACCAGCTCCGGGCCGAAGCCCCTGCGCAGGGCCCCTGCGGCGTACTGGCGCCGGCCGCCGAAGCGCTGCGGCCCGGCAGCTTCAACACCCAGCCCGCCCCCTTCAGCTTCGGCACGCAGCTGCGGCGCATTCGGATGGCCGTGCTGGTAACGCAGGAGTACTACGCCGCCAACGGCAACACCGACGCGGCCGTGGAGCTGGCCGTAACGGCGGCCCTGAACCAGATGACGGAGCTGTACTCGCGCGAGCTGTCGGTAAGCTTCGAGCTGGTGAAGCCCACTGGCGGCAGCTACTACTTCTCGGCCGTAACCACGCCCACGCTGCCCGACTCCGACCCGGCCACGCCCAACCGCCTGCGCACCCAGAGCCTGGAAGATGTGGGCGGCTTTATTGACAGCCGCTTCGTGGCCAGCACCTACGATTTGGGGCACTGCTTTCATAACGGCGGCGGGGGCGTGGCTTACGTGGGCATTGTGTGCAACAATACCTACAAGGCCAAGGCCTGGTCGGGCGTGGGAAAGAGCGGCTTCCAGGGCATTCTGGCCCACGAAATGGGGCATCAGCACGGCGCCGGACACGCTTTTAACGGCCCCTGCGGCAGCGCCTCCACGGGCAGCAACCTGGAGCCGGGCGGCGGGGCCAGCATTATGGCCTACACCGACGTGTGCGGCAGCCAGACCCTGCAGAGCGTGCCAGGCGACGAAGCCGACCATTTCAGCCTGCGGTCGTTGCAGGAGATGAGCCAGAAGCTGATCGGTGCCAGCTGCCTGACGCCCACGACCAACACCAACCGCCCACCCACCATCAGCGCCGGGCCCGACTACGTGATTCCCCCCAACACGCCCTTCACCCTAACGGCTACCGGCACCGACCCCGATGCCGGCGACATGGTCTACTACACCTGGAATCAGTTCGACTATTCGACCAACACGGCCGCGCTGGGCACCATTAAGGGCACGGCCGGCCTGGCGGCCATCGACGACCCGGCCTCGCCGCTGTTCCGGCCCCGGCCGCCGCGCCTGGCCAACAGCCGCACCTTCCCCGATCTGCGCTACGTGCTGGCCAACAGCAACCGCCCGCCCAACCTCATCGGCGAGGCCCTTTCCAACGTGGAGCGCGACATTCACTTCGTGGTAACGGCCCGCGACCAACGCGCGGGCGGCGGCACTTTCGCCACCGACAACGTGACGGTTACGGTGGCGCCCGGTGGCGAACCATTCGCCCTCACCACCCAGAACCAGGACCCCAGCCTCTGGATTATCGGCCAGATGGCCACCATCAGCTGGTCGGTGGCCGGTACCGACAAGGCGCCCATCAACGTCGGGCAGGTGCGCATTACGCTTTCCACCGATGGCGGGCAGACGTTTGACCGGGTGCTGGCGGCCGCCGTGCCCAACACCGGCACGGCCAGCATCCGGGTCCCCGATGCCGCTACTACCCGGGCCCGGGTACGGGTGGAGGCAGTGGGCAATATCTTCTTCGACATCAACGACGCCGACTTCCCGATAGCCACCTGCCGGCCCGTGGCCTCGCAGGTGCTGCCCGCTACGGCCCTGACGGCCGAGGCCGGCAGCGAGGCGCTCAACCTGACCCAAAACGGCTTCAGCCTGACCGAGCTAATTGGGACCAGTCAGTTGAAGGGCTCCATCAGCGCCACCGACCCCACCACCAACCTCACCACCTTCAAAACGGGTTCCTGCATCCGCTATAGCAACGTAACCTACTACGATGCCTACGTATTCGTGCCATCGGTAACGGGAGCCTACACGATTGGCACGCCCACGGGCTTTGGCAACATGGTGCTGCGGCTTTACTCGCCCGCAGGCTTTTCGGCCTCTGACCCATGCAGCAACCGCATGGCCGATAATGTGGTTGACGGTTACCTGCCCCGCAGCATCAGCGCCTCGCTCACGGCCGGGCAGCCCTACACGCTGGTCGTCTCAAACTTTGGCGGCACGCCCGACGGCGACAGTCCCTACAGCATCGGTTTCACGGCCCCCACCGGCGGCGCGGTGTATGCGCCATTGCAGCGCCTGGGCTACGACTACCAGTACGCGGTGGTGAATACGGCCAGCAGCCAGGTGGTCCGCCTGGCCCCTACCGCCGACCTGCGCCAGCTGCCCGGTGGCACCTACGATGTATACGGGCTGCTGTTTCAGCGCGGGTTTGCCCTGGAAAGCCTGCTGAACCAGCCCCTGAGTGCCCTGAGCACGGCCCTGAGCAGTCTGGCTCCCTGCGGCCAGCTCAGCACCAACGTCCGGCGCATCGTCATCACGGGAGATAATCCGCTGCCCGTCACGCTCACCGATTTTACGGCCCGGCGCGCGGGCGCAACCACGCTGCTAAGCTGGCGCACGGCCTCGGAGAGCAGCATGGCCTACTTTGAGGTCGAGCGCAGTTCCGATGGCAGCACTTTCGCGGCCCTGGGCCGGGTAGCAGCTACCAACACCAACAGCGTCCATAACTACACCTTCACCGACCCCACCCCCGGCGCCGGCCTAAGCTACTACCGGCTGCTGATGCGGGAGCTCAACGGCAAGCAGACGTATTCGGCAGTGGTTACGGTTAGCGTTGTTACGGGCACCAGCGCGGCGAGCAACCCGGCTATGCTGCACGGGGAAGCTTTCCCGAACCCCGTACCCGCCGGGGCACGCCTGCAGCTGAAGCTGCAGCTGGCTACGGCCCAGCCGGCCGAGCTGCTGGTAACCGATATGCTGGGCCGACAGCTGCTGCGTCGGTCGTTGCAGCTGCCGGCCGGCCTCACCCGGCTCGACCTGCCCGAAGCCCGGCAGTGGCAGGGCCTGTGCATTGTGCAGGTGCGCACGGCCGCCGGCCATAGCTGGCAGCAGAAAGTGGCGCTGGAGTAAACCTGATTGACTACCCGGTTGCCTGGCCGCGGGCAAGGGGCCGGGCAACCGGGTATCACAGGGCGGGCTCTCTTCTACTGTAAGAAGAAGGCCCGCCCTGTGGCTTTTAGGCCTGCCGGATGCTGCTGAAACGCGCTGGCGCACTATTCTGGCACGGTATTACGTTTAGGAATGCTGTATGCTTGTTTCTGCGATGATGAACCGACTTTCTTTCTGGGCCCTGTTGCTGGTGCTGCTGCCGGGCGCGGCCCTGGCCCAACGCGAGCAGTCCGTGTGGCTGTTCGGGCAGCAGGCGGGCCTGCAGTTTCCAGCCGAGGGCGGCGCACCCACGCCGCTGCTCACCAACAAAATGACCACCTACGAGGGCTCGGCGGTGGCCACCAACAAGCAGGGCCAGCTGCTGTTCTACACCAACGGCGAAAACGTCTTCAACCGCCAGCACCAGGTGATGCCCAACGGCCGCAAGCTGATGGGCTCCGGCTCCAGCACCCAGAGCGCCCTGATTGTGCCCGACCCGGGCAGCGGCAACATCTTCTACATCTTCACCACCAGCGCCCAGGGCGGCCCCAACGGCCTGCGCTACTCCACCCTCGACATGACCCGCGACAACGGCCTGGGCGACCTGGTGCGCCTCAACGCCCTGCTCGTGGCCCCGGTGGCCGAGAAGCTGGCCGCCGTGCGCCACCAGAACGGCCGCGACGTGTGGGTGGTGGCCCACCGCTGGAATTCCAATGCCTTCGTGAGCTACCTCGTTACGCCCGACGGCGTGCAGAGCAAGCCGGTTATGAGCAACGTGGGCAGCATGCACGCGGGCCCCGGGCGCAACGCCATCGGGGCCATGAAGTTCTCCCCCGACGGCACCAAGCTGGCCCTGGCCCTGTGGCGCGAGGCCAACAAGTACGAGGTCTTCGACTTCGACCGCACGACCGGCCAGGTGCGCAACCCGCGCTCCTACGGCCCCTACCCCGAGGCCTACGGCGTCGAGTTTTCGCCCGACGGCTCTAAGCTCTACGGCTCCAGCAACGGCGAGGGCGGCGGCCAGGCTCAGATTTACCAGATCGACCTGAAAACCGGGCAGGCCACCGTCATTGGCAAGTCGGCCAACCGCAAAGTAGGCTCCCTGCAGCGCGCCCCCGACGGCAACATCTACGTCTCGCGCGAAGACAACCCCTTTTTAGGCATCATAAAGAACCCCAACGCCGCCGAGGCCACTTACCTGGATGACGGCCTCAAGCTCGGCGGCCGCCGGGGCAAGCTGGGGCTCCCGAACTTTATCACGGAGCCGAAGTAAGCGGCTTTCAGTAAGTTGGTGAAATAGAACGGTCATTCAGAGCGGAGCGAAGAATCTCGCGTGCAATGGTAAACCTGACGTCAGGGCTACCATTGCACGCGAGATTCTTCGCTCCGCTCTGAATGACCGTTCTATCTCACTTACTTACTCACTCCTACCGCCCAGCCGAAACCGTAGGAAACCGGCGGCGGCTGAGAGGTAGGGGTTTTCGGAGGCCACCAGCCCTACCACGTCGCGGGTGCTGAGGCCGGCTTCGTAGAACGAGGTGCTGAGGGTGAGGCCCAGCGGTACGCTCAGACGGCCGTAGCCCGCGCCGCCGCTCAGGCCGCTGCTCAGGCGCAGCCAGCGCACGGGCTTGAAATCGAGGCCCGCGCCCACGAAGGGCGTGGTGAGGTTGCCGGCCACGTTGTTGAGGGGCAGCGTAACGTCGAGGCCCACTTCAAAATACTCGCTCAGGCGCACCCCGGCCCCGGCCCGCAGCTTGGTGGGCAGGTGGGCCCGGCGCTCCTGGCCGGCCTGGTACTCAAACAGGCTGTCGGTGCCGGTGGCGAAGATTTCGGCGGCTTCCTTGATGAAGTTGTAGGAGCCGATGCCTTCGGATTTAAGCTTCTTGAGCTTCTGGTCGGTGGCCGTGAGCAGGTTGCCGGTCCAGGTCATCTGCCCCAGGTCGGTAACGGCCAGGCCCAGGCGCACGGCTTTGCCCACTTCGGCGGCCAGCCCCAGGTCGAAGCCGTGGCCCTGACCCACGGGCTTCAGGCCGGCGCCGGTTTTCAGGTTGAAGCCGGGGTTGGTGGTGACGCTGCCGTAGTTGACGTCGAACAGCGGCGAAAGGGAATTGTAGGCCCGCAGGTTGCCCGGCTCCACCCGGATATCGATAATGCCCACGCCCTGGATGTAGCGGTAACCCGCGCCGGCCGAAAGCTGGAACAGCGGCAAATCGAGCACCCGCGTGCCCCAGGCCACGTTGAACTCGCTCAGCGACGCCAGCTGCAGACTGGTGCCGGCCAGCGCCTCCGACACCAGCGGCACGTTGCCGGCCGCCGTGGCCTGGTAAATGGGGGCGTCGCGGCCCAGAAAGGCAATTTCGGCCGCGGTCTGGTTCAGGCCCACGTGGCCGGAAGTGCGCAGCCGGTGGCTGATGGCCACGCCCCCAATCACGGGCAGCTGCACCGACAGCCCCAGCGTGGTGGCATCGGCGCTGAAGTTGGCCACGTTATCGGACGTGAAGGCGCGGGCGAATTCCTGCTTGCGGGCCGGCGTGAGGGGCTCGTTGGTATCGTAAACGAACTTGCGCAGCTGCTGACGCGTCAGCGACTGGGAGCTGACGCCGGCCCCCACCTCCCCGATCGTAAACGCCACCAGCGCCCCGCCCCGGCGGCCCAGGTTGGCCGGGTTGATGCCGATGGCCTGGAAATCGGACGCAAACGTGGTGGCTACCCCGCCGCGGCCGGTGGCCGTGAAGTTGCTCAGCTCGTTTTGGGCCCACCCAGCCCCGGGCAGGGCCAGCAGGCCGGCGGCAGTCAGGAGTAAAAAGCGGTTCATGGGCGAAAATTGAAGCGGGGGAAGTAGCTTGCGGGGGTGGTTGTGCTGTTTAGACTCAACACCGTCATGCTCAGCATGGCCGTTCTTTACGAGCCCCGATTAGCTTCAAAGATAACGCTCTACCCTGCTTTCCTCGTGCCTAAACGTTTTTCCGCTTCCGAGTATAGTGAGGGCATTCTGGCCGGCAACCGCGTGCGTCTCAGCCAGGCCATTACGCTGGTGGAAAGCACCTTACCCTCTGATCAGGCCCTGGCCCAGCAGGTGCTCGACGCCGTGCTGCCCCACGCCGGCCGCTCGGTGCGGGTGGGCATTACGGGCGTGCCGGGCGTGGGCAAAAGCACGTTTATCGAGGCCCTGGGCCTGCACCTGGTGCGCGAGAAAGGCCACCGGCTGGCCGTGCTGGCCGTCGACCCCACCAGCCAGCGCAGCGGCGGCAGCATTCTGGGCGACAAAACCCGCATGAACGAGCTGGCGGCCCACCCGGCCGCTTTCATCCGGCCTTCGCCGGCTGGCCGCAGCCTGGGCGGCGTCACGCGCAGCACCCGCGAGGCCCTGCTGCTGTGCGAGGCGGCCGGCCACGACGTTATTTTCGTGGAAACCGTGGGCGTGGGCCAGAGCGAAACCGCCGTCCACGGCATGGTCGATTTCTTCCTGCTGCTGATGCTGGCCGGCGCCGGCGACGAGCTGCAGGGCATCAAAAAGGGCATCATGGAAATGGCCGACGCCATCAGCATCACCAAGGCCGACCAGGGCAACGAGCTGGCCGCCCGCCGGGCCCGCCGCGAGTACCAGAACGCGCTGCACCTGTACCCCTTGTCGCCCAGCGGCTGGGTTCCCGAGGTAACGGTCAGTTCGGCCCTCACCGGCCAGGGCGTGCCCACGGTGTGGGAAATCATCACGCGCTACGTGGCGCAAACGCAGGAAAGCGGCTATTTCGGGCAGCGCCGCCAGGAGCAGAACCTGCACTGGCTGCACGAAACCATCCGCCAAAGCCTCGAAACCCAGTTCTACCAGCGCCCCGCCGTGCGCGAGCAGCTGGCCGCCATCGAGCAGGCCGTGCGCGACGGCCGCAAATCGGCCTTCGGCGCGGCCGGGGAGTTGCTGGGGCTGTAAAGGAGGATTTGGTCTACGGAGGCAAGCCCCGCCCCCTACTTCGCGGCCAGCAGCGTCACTGCGGGTGCTGGGTCAGCCAGTTGAGATAAGTCTTTTTCAGCCACCTGATTTCTGCCCCCTTGTACTCCGGGGTCATCACGCTGAAATGGTCGCCGGGATAGTAGGCAAACGGCATATCGGCGCCCAGCTTCTTCATTTCCTGCTCCATGAGCATGGCTGAGAAGTTGAGATAGTAACTGTCCTCGTTGCCGGCCGAAATCCGCAGTTTACCGTTGAGGTCGGGCCGGAGCCGGGGCCAGTTCCGGCGCACGTAGCGCGTTAAATCATACTGCTGCCAGTGCGCAAAAATCCGCCGGTCGAGCACGTTGGTAGTGGAATTGAACAGCGGCCGGGGCAGCCCGCTGCGGCCTTTGGGGCTGAACACCGCATCAAATGATACCTCCTGCTCGCCCCGGTAGATAATGTCTTCCAGCCGGTGCATGATGTTGGGCCGGTCGTAAGCGGCCGCCACCGGCAGCAGCTCGCCGTAAGTCACGGAGTCCACCGTTTCCACGCGTTTAGTGGCGGTATAGAGGTTGGTGAGCTCGAAGCGGTGAAAATCGACCGGGTCGGGGGCGCTGGCGTTGCCGCCGGCAAACAGGCGCGGGTAGTGCGTGAGCAGATACACCACGGTGTAACCACCGCTGCTGTGTCCACGCAACAGCCGGGCGCCGTTGGTGCGGTAGTGCTGGTCGAGCAGGGGCAGGAACTCGGTGGTGAAGGCGTCGCCGACCGGACCGTTGTTGGCGCTGTTGGCATACACGCTGTGGCCCAACGAACAGGCCCCATCCAGATACACCCGGATGCAGGCCATTGTATCAATTGGGGTGGCGGGCAGCGTGTCGGTGCTCACCGCACGCGAATAGTGATGGTAGTCGCCCCCGAAACCGCCCACCGTGAATAGCACCGGATAGCGGCGGCGCGGGTGCCGGTGGTAATCAACGGGCAGAATAACGGCCGCATTCAACGACACGGGCTTACCCTGAGAGCGGGTCAGCAGGACCGAAGGCGACCTGAATTCCTTGCAAAAGGTGCTTTCCACGAACACCGGCGCTGGCACCGCCCGGTCGCACACCAGCCGGAACGTTTCGTCGGCCGCTCCCAGCATTACCTGGCGCGCCAGGCTGTAGGGGTTGCCGGTACTCTGCCCGATGATGCGGCCTTCGCGGTTTAAATCCCAGACGGCCTGCACGTAATAGCTGCCGCGCTCCAGCCGCGAAAGCAGCGTAGGATACGAAAGGGCCGAATCGGAGAACGTAATGATCTGCCCCGGTCGCACGTTGCGCACGGCCAGCCGGTAGCAGGGCCAGCCCGGCTGGTCTTTCGGCTGCGCATTGCGGCGCGAGAGGTATAGAATGACATTACCGGTGAACGGCCCGCTATAAGCGCCCGGCGTGTAGCTGACGGCAAATTGCTGGGCGCGCGCCTCCGACCAACTCAGCAGCAGCAACAGCAGGAGAATCGTACGTCTCATAAGTGGGGAATCAACAGGGCAGAAAGTAGCGCACTGGTCCAACGCGGGCCTTAAAATTGAAGCAAGCCTCGGCCAGTGCTCCATGTGCAAGAGCTATATTACATCCAGAATAGCCAGGTATTTATTCCTACTAGGCAGCAACAGGCCCGTTTCTCCACGGCTCCTACCCCCGCTTTTTCGGGCGCAGCGTCAGGTAGTCGAGGTAGTAGAGCACCTTCACCGATACCGAGTTGTTGTGCGGCGTGTTGAGCGTGTTGTTGAAGTTGGTAAAGTACTGCGGCAGGGTTTCGTCGCCGGCCAGGTAGCTGGCATTGGCGTTCTTCCAGACCACCGTTATCTGCGAGCCGGGCGCGAACCACCACGAGAACACGGCATCCACATTGAAAGCGTTGAAGCTGTTGTCGCGGTTGCGGCGGTAGTCCACGGTTTCCTCCTCGCCGCCGGGGTTCAGGCGCGAGAAGTCGCGGTAGTGCGCCACACTCACGTAGTGGCGGGTGCGGACGGTAAACGACATGCGGTTGGTGAACGTGTAGCTGGCCGACACCGTGTTGGTAGTGGTGGTGCGGCGGCGGCGGCCCAGAATCACGTCGGCCACTCCGTTTTGAATGAAGGGCCGATCAGCCACCTGCTGGTCGCTCAGGCTGCCGGCGTAGCCTATTTCGTTGTGGCGCTGGGAAAAATTGAAGTTGTAGCGAAACGAGAGTTGGTTGGTGGCACGGTAGCGCGGGCTAAGGCCCACATCGTAGCCATTGCGGCCGGTGCGGGCCCCGTCGGCGGCGTACCAACGGCCGGCTAGGCTGATATCGTAGGCGAATTTTTTCCGGTAGTCGGAGCTGCCGTAGCCATTCAGGCCAATGTTGGCCGGAACGCGCACGTAGTATTCCCCCAGGGGCTGGCGGCGGGGCTCAAAGTAGTCGTGCTGGACCAGGCTACCATCCAGGTTACCGCCCAACGAGAAAAAATTCTTGGTGAAAGTGGTGTTGAAACTGGAGTAGAAGCCCACATCCTGGCGGCGCGTCGGCTTATAGAGCAGGGTCTGATAGAGGCCAATGTTGGTGCGCAAGTTATTTACCTTCCAGAACGGCTCGTATTTGTTGTAGCTGACTGATGCCTCCTGACTGATGGAGTTGTTGGAAAACAGAATGCCCAAATCGTTCGGGTCGTAGGTGTCCGACTCGATACCGTGGTTGACGCTCCAGTTCCAGTTGCCACTGATTTTGGCCAGTTCGAGCGAATACTTGTATCCGTCGCGGTTGTCAACTTGCTCCGTGGAGCCAAACACCTGGCCCCGGCGGCGCGAGTAATTGGCCTGGCCCTTGAGGGCGTAGCGGTTGCTTTTATCGGCGAACCGGAACAGGCCGCCGGTTACGTTGGCGTCGTAGGTGCTGCCCTGGCGCGTTACGTTGGTATTGATGAGCGAAACGTAGGAGTTGTTTTTGAGGCTCTGGTCGAGCACAAAAATGCTGTAGTTGGAAAACGGCTGGGTCAGCACCTCGCGCCGCTGGCCGGTGGTGCTGTCCTGCACGGTGGCGTACACATCGTTGCTCAGGGCATTGAACAGGCCCACGCCCAGCCCGTTTTTGGTGCGGCCCGATATTTTGGTGGCGTTCAGCAGCCGCGTGATGCCGGGGTTGCTTACCACGTATTCGCCCTGCCGGATTTGCCCATCGGAGTCGGTTGTCCGCTTCCGCAGCCGCCCGTCCAGGTCGTCGAAGCCCAATGGCTGGCCGCCCACCCGGCGCGAGTAAAACAGCCCGCCCTTGTTAAACAGCTCGGTGCCCTCGGTAAAAAAGGCCCGGTTCTCGTTGTATTGCACCTCGAAGGGCGAGAGGTTGAGCACCTGGTTGTCGCTCTGCACCTGCCCGAAATCGGGCACCAGCGTAGCATCGAGCGTGAAGCTTTCGTTGATTCCCCACTTCACATCGGCCCCGCCGTTGAAGCTGGTGCTGCTGTTGCGCTTGCCCTGCTCGTTGTAGGGAAAGTGGTTGAAGTAAGTGGAAACGTAGGGCGTGAGCGAAAGGCGCAGCGGCGGCTTGATGTCGCGCAGGCCCCGCAGCTCGCCAAACTGGTTGATGAGGCCGTCTACCTGGGGCTTCACCTCGTTCCAGAAAAACTGCTGGCGGGTGCTCTGGCGCTGCCGGGCGAAGTTGATGCCCCAGACCTGCTCGGCCGCGTCGCTGAAGCGGATGGCGGAGTACGGAATCCGGATTTCGGCAATCCAGTCGTTGCCCCGCAGCTGGGTGCGGCTTTCCCACACCGCGTTCCAGTTGAAATCTTCGCCCCCGGCGGGCGAGTAGCGGGCATCGAGCTGCACGCCGCCGGGCGTCAGGAAGAAGCCGTAGCCGTTGAGCTTGTCGTGGTAGGTGTCGAGGAAAACGCCGATGTAGTCGGTGTTGCCCAGATCGTCGCGCTGGGTTAATTCGCGGAAGATGGAATCGGGACTCACATCGTGCATCACGGCCCCGATGTAGAGGGCGGCATCGTCGTAGAGCAGGCGCACTTCGGTGGCATGCTTTTCGGGCCGGCCGGGCGTGGGCCGGGTCTCAACGAAGTTGGTAGCTACCGGGGCTTCCCGCCACCCGGCCTCGTCCAGGTCACCATCGATTTTAATAGCCTCCGAAATACGGGTGGCCTGCAGCTGGCGTTTGGCGGCTGGCCGCGCGGCACTGTCGGCCGCGGCGGCTTTGGCGCTGGCCGCCGACTTCTGGGCGTGCGCCGGCCCGGCCAGCAGCAGCAATAAAAATAGGCCCAACAGGGCACGATAAAGCTTCACGACGAGACGACGAGAGAGTAAAAAAATTAAACCAAACAGCAGAAAAACAATGAACCGGCCCGCTCCTAAAATCCCGGACCGGGGTAAAAGAGCACCCTAGCTACCGGACCGGCGGTCTGCCGCCATAGATGGAATGGGTGGGCTAACCGTTGCCTGTTTTCACAGAAACTTCACAATAAAAACCGGCCGCCGTTGCAGCGGCGGCCGGCGCAGATTCATTTGTTCACTCACTCACCGAAATCTGAATGTTGCGGCTGCTTTTGCCAGCGGTGCCGGGCTCCACGCCCAGCAGGCGGCGGTAGCGGTCGGCCACGGCGGCGGGCTGCTGCTGGCCGTTTACGGTCATGGTTTTGTTGTTGAGCTGGAACTGGAAGCCCTTATCGCTCGCCCCAATCAGTCCGTCGCGGCGCAGTTCGGCCCGGATTTCATCGGTCGTGAGCACCGGCGGTGGCGGTGGTGGAGCGGGTAGCGCCTGGGGCGGGGCCGGTGGCGCCGCGGGCACGGCAGTGGGCGCCGCGCGGGGTGCGGGTGGGGCGGGCGGAGTCCGACGCCCATTTGCCGACCCGGTAACAGTGCTGGTCGTTGAGCCCGAGGTCTGGTAGTTCAGGTTGTAGTTGCCCCGCAGCGGCCGGCCCTGGAGTTGCTCCACCAGCCGCAGATACTTCTGCTGCACGGCGGCGGGCTGCTTTTTCCCGTTCACCGTCAGCGCGCTGGCCGAAAGGCTGAACTGCAGGTTGTTGGTGTTCTGGATGATGTTATCCTTGCGCAGTTCCCGCAAGAGGGCATTGGTGGCTTCGTCGCGCTTGGCCTGCTCGGCGTCCCGTTTCGCCTGGTCAACGTCGCGGCGGGCCTGGTCGGCGTCGCGGAAAGCCTGCTGCCGGTCCCGCATCTGCTGGTCCAGGTCGCGGCGGTGCTGCTCTCTGTCGCGGCGGTCCTGGGCGTCGTCCTGGCGGTCCTGCTGCCGTTCACGCAGTTCCTGTAGCCGGTCCTGCTGCCGGTCGCGCAGCTCTTCCAGCTGATTCTCAATTGCCTCCCGCTCCTCGTCGGTGCGGGCTCTTTTAGCGGCCGCCTGTAGTTCCTTTTCTGCCTGGGCGAAAGCGTCGCGGGTAATCCCCTCAAAATCAACCCGACTAAGCGCGTCGCGGGTTATTGCATCGACATTGGTTTCACTCAGCGCCTTCTGCCCCTCAGCCAGCGCCAGGGCCGACAGTTCCTGCGCGTCGGCGGCACTGGGCGAGCTGCCGCTCAGGGCCGCGCGGTTCAGGCGCGAGGCCAGCTCTTCCATGCGCTGCTGGCTACTGCCTGGCGCGGCGCCGGTGGCTTGGTTCGGGCGGCTGTTGAGCTGCACGATGTCCACCTGGTCGCCTTTTTTGCGGGCGGGCGCAATGTCAACCGGCTGTCCATCCACTAGCAGCTCCGTGAGGCGGCCCTTCTTGTCGCGCTTGATAATCACCGTGCCCTCGTCGGGTCCGGCCCGGCGGCCGGCCCGCGACCAGCGCATGAGCCGCGGGTTGCGGGTGGTGTCGAAGCTCACTTCGGTGTTGCCCAGACGGGCCCGCGCCTGCCCGGCGGCCGACACGCTGAGAATGCGCAGCGCCTCCCTGGGGGCCGTTGCGGCTCCTGGTACAGCGGCCGGAGCAGCCGCCAGCGCCGCGCCCGATTGCAGCGGGGCCGGCGTAGTGGCGCGGCGCAGCGCGGCGGCCGGTTTGGCCAGCGCAGTAGCCAGCGAAGTGGCCGCCGGGCGGGCCAGGGCCACGGCGGTGCTCAGCACCACCAACCCTACCAGCACCACGCAGGCGGCCATAAAGCCCTCAGCAAACGTGGGGCGCTGCCGGCCCTGCACCAGCCGCCGGATACGGCCCAGTACCGAGCCATCGGGCCCCAGCGCCGACAGTGCCAGCCCGGCCCCGGCGGGTGCGGGGGCGGCCGTTAACTCGGCCAGCGCGGCCAGGGCGCGGGCTACCGTGAGGGGGTTGCCGCCAATCAGGGCCGTGGCCACGTCGTCGCAGCAGTTTTCGCGCTCGGTGCGCAGGCAGGCCGCCATAAACCACACGCCCGGATGGTAAAACAGTACGGTTTCGGCCACGGCCTGCAGCAGATTCAGCAGGTAGTCGCGGCGCTGCACGTGGGCCAGCTCGTGGGCCAGCACCGCTTCGAGGTACGCCGTGCCCAGGCCCGTAACGGTACCCAGCGGCAACAGCACCACCGGCCGCAGGTGGCCCACCACCACCGGCACCTTCACCAGCGCCGATTCGAGCAGCTCGATCCGCTGTTTCAGGCCGGCGCGGTCGGCCAGGGCGGCCAGCCGCTGCTGCCACTCGGCGGCCAGCGGCTGCACCCGGTAGCGGCGCAGGCGCTGCACGTAGGCCAGGCTGCCCAGCAGGCGCAGCAGCATCACCAGCAGGCCCATCAGCCACACGGTTACGAGCAGCGGCAGGTTGGCATCGAAATACGCCTGCCACGAAGCCAGCCAGCCCGGCGCGGCCAGACCAACGGCCGGACTGGCTGCCAGGGCGGTTGCGGCCGCTGTCGGTGGCGTCGTGCCGGCTTCATCGGCCTGACTTAGTGCAGCGGCCGCCACCATCGCCGGGGGCGCCTGATAATAGTAGCGCCCAAAGGTGAAGCCGCACAGCAGCAGTAGCGTGAGCAGCGCGGCCGCCGCCGTGCGGTAGCGCACCTGGGCGGCGTGGCGGCGCAACACCAGCAGCAGGCCGGCCAGCGCCAGCGCCACTACGGCCCCCTGCCAGAGCGAATGAATGAGCGTCCAGCCCAGGGCCCGCACCAGGGCCGGAGGCAGCAGTTGATCGAGCCAGGTCATAGCGCAGGGTCGTTAGCGGGTGGGTTGGAGTCGTTTTGAATCTCGATGTCGTTGAGCAGGCGGCGGATCTGGGCCAGCTCCTCGCGCGAGGTGCGGCGGTTGCCCAGCGCCTGCATTACCAGCTTCATGGCCGAGCCTCCGAAGGCGGCATCCACGAACTTGTCGAGCAGCAGGCCCTGGGTTTCCTCCTCGCGCACTGCCGCCCGGTACACGTGGGTGCGGGCGTCGTCGTCGCGCAGGGCCAGGCCCTTCTCCAGCATCAGCTGCAGCAGCTTAAGGGTGGTGGTGTAGCCGACTTCGCGGCGCTGGCTCAACTCGTCGTTCACGAAGCGCACCGTGCTGGGGCCGTGCTGCCAGAGCACCTGCAAAATCTCCAGCTCCGATTCGGTGGGCTTGGGTATCATCTTCTTAGCCATTAGAAATCAACCAATAAAAGGTACGACATTATTCGTACTTCAAACATATACGAAACCTGTCGTATAACCAAATATATAGTACGAAATAAATCGTATTTATTAAGCTGCAAGGTCCAAGCCTCAAGTAGCAAGCTTCGTTCTGTCGGTAGAAACACCGTGAAAGCTTGTCGCTTGAAGCTTGGAGCTTGGAGCTTGTGGCTTCGCAACCTCTACTGCTGCCCGCCCTGCTGGCTGCCGCCCTTCACGTCGTCGTTGCTGATGGTTTTGCGGCGCTTGGGGCCGCCCGCGCTGGCGTCGCCGAAGCGGTAGCCGAAGCTCAGGCGAACAGCCCGGTTGGCCGCCTGATACTCGCTGGCTTCCTCGAAAAAGGGTGTGCGCAGGCTATTGCGGTAGGCCCAGTACTGGTTGAAGGGGTTGGTGACGTTGAGCGTGAGGTCGGCTCGCTCCTTCCAGAACGTTTTCTTGGCCCCCAGCGAGTAAAACAGGTTGGCCGAGCCGGTACCCTGGATTTCGGGCTCGCGCAATGAACCGTACAGGAAGGCCTGCACTGTGAACTCCTTAGGTAGTTTGTACGACGTGTTCAGGTTAAGGCCGGCCGTGACACCCTGGCGGCGCAGGTTCAGGGCGGTACTCCGGCGCGTAACGTAGCGCACGTTGGGCCCGCCGCTCAAGTCCCAGCCTTTGGCCGGCTTCACCGAGCCATACACGTTCAGCTCGTAAAACGTATTGGCCGCCACGTTGCGGTAGGTCTGCTCGGTCAGGCTACGGGTGGGGTCCAGCAGCCGGCTCACCTGCTCGATGGCGTTGCCCGTGCGGCGCACCGAGCCCGACACGCTCAGCGAGGCCGTTTTAATGCTCGTATTGTAGCTCAGTTCGTAGGAATCGGTCAGCTCGGCGTCCAGGTCGGGGTTGCCAAAGCTGACCACGTTGGGGTCCGATACATCGCGGAACGGGTTGAGGTAGTAGATGTAGGGCCGGGTGATGCGGCGGCTGTAGGCCAGGCGCAGGCTGCTTTCCTCGCTGAGTTTGAGTTGGGCGTTGCCGTTGGGCAGGGGCGTGTAGTAGCTGCGCTTGAAACCCGTATCGGTCGTGCGGAAATCGGCCTCCAGGGCCGTGCGCTCCAAGCGGGCACCCAGGCTCATGCTCACTTTCTTGCCTAGGCCGAAGGAGTAAGTGGCGTAGGCAGCCTGCACGTTCTGCTGGTAGTCGAAGTCGGTGCCGCGGGCCGGCAGCCGGATGGCCTCGCCGGTGCCGCGCCGCAGGCTGTCCACGCTCACCACCGAGCCGGTAGTGCGCCAGATGGCCTTGAGGCCGGTTTCAAGCTTCTGCTCCTTCTTGCCCAGCGGCTGCACAAAATCGGTCTGGATGGTGCTTTCGGAGCCGGGCTGGCGGCCGCGGCTTCGCTCGCGGTAGCTGGTCTGCCCCGGATTCAGCGGCCCCAAATGGCCGGCATACTGCTCGAAATCGTAGCCGCTGGTGCTGGGGTTGCCCGCGTACTGGCCCAGCACGCTCCACTCGCGGCCCTTCTGCGCGAAGGTGCGGGTGTAGGTGCCTGTAAGCTCGGTGTTGAGGCCCGAGAAACGGTTGCTGTTGTCGCGCACGAATAACTGCTCGCCCAACGCCCCTACCAGCGGCGTGGTCCGGCTGTAGAGCAGTTGGTCGGAAGTGCCGCCCCAGCCGTTGAGCGAGCCGGCTAGCGAGAAGCTGTGATATTCGGCGGGGTCGAAATCGAGGCCCACCGAGCCGTAGTACCAGCCACCGTTGTTCTGCACGTCGCTGTTCTGCTCCAGCAGGCTGGTGGCCGTGCCGCTTTCGTCGAAGCTCGTTCGCTCGCGGTTGCTCCAGCCAGGGTTGTACCACAGTCCGCCGCCCAATGAGGAGGTGAAGCCCAGCTTGCCGGTGCGGAAGTTGAGCGAGGAGTTGAGGCTGGTGTTGCGGTTGCCGGTACTGGCACTCACCCGGCCATTGGCTTTCTGCTGCACGCCTTTTTTAAGCACGATGTTGATGATGCCGGCCGTACCCTCGCCGTCGTACTTGGCGGGTGGGGTCGTAATCAGCTCCACACTCTGAATTTGCTCGGCCGGAATGCTTTTGAGGGCCTCGGCCAGGTTTTTGGCCAGCGTGGGCGAGGGCTTGTTGTTGATAAGCACCCGGAAATTGCCTGAACCGCGCATTTTCACGTTACCGTCGCCATCTACGGCCAGCAGCGGGGCCTTGCGCAGCACGTCGGCGGCCGTGCCGCCGGCGTTGCTTAGGTCCTGGTCGGCGTTGTACACGAGGCGGTCGGGGCGCACTTCCACCACCGGTTTGGTGGCCGTTACCACTACTTCGCCCAGCGTGGTGCCGGCGGCCGGCAGCCGGAAGCTGCCCGCCTCGGTGGTGCCGGCCGCCACGGTTACGGGCCGCGTGCGGGTCGCGTAGCCCACAAAGCTGGCCTGCAGGCGGTAGGCACCGGGCGTCAGCTTATCGAGCACGAAGCGGCCCTGCTCGTCGGTGGCCGCGCCGGTTACGGGCTTGCTGTCAGTGGCATCGGGGGGCAGCAGCACCACCGTGGCGTAGGGCACCGGCTGGCCCTTGAGCGAGTCGAGCACCGCGCCCGTGAGGCGGCCGGGCCCGGCCACGCCGGCAGCAGTTGCCGGAGCCTGTTGGGCGTGGGCCGCGGCGGAAACCAGACCACTCAGCAGCCCCGTCAATCCCCACACATAGAAGTAACGCATAATCAAAACCCGAAATAAAGAAACGAAAAGATGAAGCCTAGAGGCCGTACCCCGAACCGGGGTTGCCTGGCATCACAAAAAAATATGGCCCTGCCAGGCGGCTGCCACCGGCATAGCCCGGGCACCATAATGCCGGCGCAAGCGCTCAGCTAACGATTCTGGCGGCAATAAACTATACCACACCTATATATCCGTGCCCTTATACCCTATTCCCGGCGGCGCTCCAGCGTAACGCGGGCCCGGTGGCAGATGCCGCCCAGCGGCGGGTTGAACTTCGAAACGCTGACGCGCACGCCGTTCACGTAGGGAAACTCGGCCAGCACCCGGTCGAGCACGCGGTGGCCGAGGTGTTCGAGCAGGCGGGCCGGCGCCTGCATTTCCTCCGTCACCACCCGATAGAGCACCTCGTAGTTCACGGTTTCGCGCAGCTGGTCGGAGGCGCCGGCCGCGTGCAGGTCGGTGTCGATGAACAGGTCGATGCCATACTTATTGCCGATTTTCTGCTCCTCATCATAATATCCGTGGAAGGCGAAAAACTCCATGCCTTCAAGTGCAATCTGGCCCATAAGGTGAGGTGGTGAAATAGTGAGGTGGTGAGTTTGAGCGAGTGAGTGACTCGGTGAATGCGTGAGTTGCTGCGGGAAGTCTCGCGGTGCTAACACAACGAAGCCCGCCCCAAAAGGCAGGCTTCGTCGTTTGAAAAGCAATCAGGCCGAATCACGTCAGAAATCAGCGGAATCAACCTGAGCAGCGAAAATCAGCGCTTAAATGTCGTCGAAGAACGACCGTTCGCCCAGCGCGGCCGGGGCGGCAGCCGGGGCCGCGGCCGCCATGCCCGGCTGGCCGGGGTGCATGGGCGGCGCGGGCTGCGGAATTTCGGGCTGGCTAGGACCTACTGGCCGGATGTCGGGGGCCGGGGGCTCTACGCGCGGCGGCGCGGGGTCGGGCACGCGCATAGGGCCGGGCGGGTCGATGTGGGGTGCGGGCGAGATGCCGGGGTTTTCGGCCGGCGCGCCGGGCCGCTCGATTTCGGGGCCGGGCTGCTGGTCGGGGTTGCTGGGGCCGGTGGGGCGCTCGGGCTCCTGGCTTGGGTCGGGCTGCTGGCCGGGCTTGGGGTTGTAGCCGGTGGTGGCGGGCTGGGCAGCGCGGCTTTCGGCCGGCGCGGTGGCCGATGAGTCGAGGCGGGCCGCGGCCGGGGCCGCAATAGCGGCGGCCGAGGCGGTGGCGGCAGTGGAAACGTGCATGGCAGGTGAGGCGTCAGGCGTAGAAGGTTCATCGGCCGCAGGGGGCCGGCTCACCTTTACGCTGGCGGCCCGCGAAAGGATGGCCGCCGCGCCGCTTTTGGGCCGGGCGCGGGCTTTTTCCACTTTATCCAGCGCATCGGAGGCGAGGTGGTGCAGGTCGCGGGTGAGGCCGTCGAGCAGGTTTTCGAGCCGCTGGCACTCCTGGCCCAGGGCATTGGCCTCCTTTTTCATATCGGCCACCGTGCGCTCGGCCTGCTGGTAGGCATCCTCCACCACGGCGCGGGCCTTCTGGCGGGCGGCGGCCAGCAGCTCCTCGGCCTGCAACTGGGCTTCACGGATGCGCAGCTCAGCGTCGCGCTGGGCCTGCTCGGCAATGCTCTTGCCGGTGTCTTCGGCCGTTTTGAGGGTGCGGTAGAGGCTGGTTTCCACCTCGCGCATCTTGCTCACGTCCTGGGTGGCGTGCTCCAGCTTGAGGCGCAGCTCCCGGTTTTCGTCGCCCATCCGCTCCCACTGCTGCGAAACGGTTTGCAAAAAGGCCTGCACTTCGTCCTTATCCAGGCCGCGAAGGGCTTTTCCAAAGGTTTGCTGCCGGATATCGAGGGCGGTGATTTTCATTCTGAGGAGCTAGGAGTTAGAAGCCAGGAGATAGAAGCGGGTGAGCAGTGAGGCAGCTATTTTGAGGAGCTAGGAGTGAGAAGTCAGCAGATAGAAGCAGAAGGCAAATGAAGTTAATGGCAAAGTCAGAAAGCAGGTCGGAGGCCTCTCAACTGGCCCCTATTTCAATCAGCCAGACTATTAATTCCAGCTCCTAGCTTCTAACTCCTAGCTCCTCCCTAAAAACCCACCTGCCAGACCGCCAGACTACGGTCGTCGCTACACGAAACTAGCCTATTCTGGCTCCCCGGCCAAAATAACTTGTTCACGGAGGTGCCGTGGCCGGCGTTACGGGCCTTATCTACCACGCGCAGCAGCTGGCCGGTGGCGGCATCCCAGAGCTTGATGCTCTTGTCCATGCTGCAGGTGGCCAGCAGGCGGGCATCGGGCGAGAAGATGAGGTGGTTGATGGTGAACATGTGGGCTACCACGGTGCGCAGCGGCGCGTAGCTGGCGGCCACATCATAGGTGCGCAGGTGGGCGTCGCGGCCGGCGGCCAGCAGGTGGGCGCCATCGGGCGAGTAGGCGCAGGTGAATACCGAGTTGGTGGCCTCGCTGATGGTGTGCTTCACGGCCAGCGAATCGGCGTCGAGGATGCGCAGCTGCCAGTCGGAGCCGCCCACGGCCAGCTCGTTGCGGCCCTCGTGCAGGGCCAGGCAGCGTAGGCTTTTGTCGGAAACGCGCTGCAGGGTTTCGAGCCGGAAATCGGTGGTATTTAAAACGGCCAGCGTGCCGTCGGCCAGGGCCACATACAGGCGCTGCCGGGGTTCAGAGTAGCAGATATCGAAGATGGCCACCGGCGGCAGGGCGGTGGCGAAGGCCAGCTTCTTATCGGCTAAATCAATCACCTGCACGCCCTGAAAGTTGTGGCCCAGCACCAGCAAGTCGCGCTCCGGCAGCCGGCACAGCGCGTACACCGAGTTTTCCACCTTGGCCACCAGCTCGCCGTCCTGCTCGGGCGCGGCCGCATTCCAGGCCACCACCAACCCATCGGCCCCGGAAGAATACACCACGTCCTCCCCCACCGTACCAGTGAGGGCATACACGCAGTCGCGGTGGCCGGTGAGGGCGGCGAGTTTCTGAACAGTCGGGCGCACGGCGGTTTGGTGATTTGGTGATTTGGTGATTTGGTGGGCAAAGATACTCTCATCCTGAGCGGAGCGAAGGAGCTTGTAAAGCAGGAACCAGTCGTTGCTGCGGTGGTGCTACCATCAAGCAGGTCCTTCGCTCCGCTCAGGATGAGAGTATCTTTGCCCACCAAACCACCGAATCACCATCTATGCCGCTGCACTCCCTGTCTCCTGTTTCCGCCACGGCCCTGCTGGGGCTGTGGCACCTGACGGAGCCGGCGGCTGCGCTCTGGGAGCAGCTGCCCACCCCGGCGCACTACCTGGCCCGTTTCCCCGAGGGCCGCGACGAGTTGCGGGCCCGGCAATGGCTGGCGGCCCGCGTGCTGGCCCAGCAGCTGTTGCGCGAGCTGACCGACGCGCCCACGCCGCTCGAAAACGACACCAACGGCCGGCCCTATTTTGCCGGTTTGCCGGCCTTGGGCGTGTCGTTGTCGCACTCGGGCGAGTGGGTGGCGGCGCTGGTAGCAAGGGGCAGCGAGGCCGTTGGCACAGATATTGAACTGATCCGCCCCAAAGCCCAACGGCTGGCCCGGCGGTTTCTATCGGAAACCGAACAGGCCGACGCCGGCGACGATGCCACCAAGCACTGCCTGTACTGGAGTGCCAAGGAAACGCTTTATAAGCTGCATAGTCGCCGGGGGCTGGTGTTCAAAGAGCAGCTACTGCTCAATCCGTTTGAGCGACGGGAGGCCGGTGTGTTGACGGGACACCTGCTACTTGAAAACTCCCGCCGCCAACACCAGATTCATTATTTTCAGCCCACCCCCGAGTATGTGCTCACGTATTGCGTAGAGGAAAGATAAAACAGCGAGTAGCGAAACAGGGAGCTGACGCTGCACTGGCGCAACTTGCTCATCTTTCACCTTACTGCCCCCAGAGGCCCCGAACGTACGCTCACCATCCCACTGCCCATTACCTCACCAACTGTCCTATGTCTTTCCGCCGCATTTCCCTGCTTGCCGCCGCCGCGCTGCTGTTCGGTGTCTTCGCCGTTACGTCGGCCCGCGCCCAGGGCAGCCGCTCGGTGGCTGATTTCAACCTCAAGCAGGATAACACCGAAGTCAGCCTGAAAAGCTACGCCGGCAGCAAGGCCATAGTGGTGGTGTTCGTGAGCCAGGTCTGCCCCTTCTCCACACTTTACCAGAACCGCCTGGCTGCCCTGAACGCCGATTACAGCGGCAAGGGCGTACAGTTCCTCTTCATCGATACGCCCATCAACGTGGAGGCCGCCACTGATGCCACCGAGAAGGTGAAAGTGAAGGCTTCCGGCGGCGGTACCCTCGCGCTGCTCACCGACGAGGGCCAGGCCGTGAGCACACTGCTCGGTGCCACCAAAACGCCCGAGGTTATCGTGCTGCAGCCCGTTGGCGGTGGTTTTGCGGTGCGCTACAAGGGCGCCATCGACGATAATCCGCAGGTGGAAAACTACGTGAAGGAAAAGTACGTGGCCCAGGTGCTCGACAACCTGCTGGCCGGCCGCGCCGCCGGCGTAGCCGACAAACGTGCCGCCGGCTGCCTGATCAAGCGGTTTTAACTAGCTGTTTCCCTTCAAACGGCCACGGCCGGCCTGCGCCAGTGCGCAGGCCGGCCGTGGCCGTTTGAAGCTTTGCTCCTTACTCGTTGGGGTCAGCGTCGGAGAGTTGCGGGTCGTCGGTGAGCAGGGCCAGCAGCTGGCCCACTTCCACGGCTTTGGCGGGTTCCTGCAGTTTCTCGAAGCTGACCTGCAGGTTGCGCAGGGCGCGGCGCACGATGTCGAGGTGGCTGCAGGGCTCGAAGAAGATGTCGTTGGGCGTGAGGTTGAGCTGCTGCACGTAGTGCTCGATGTCGGTGCGCGAGAGTACCAGGCCGCGGTTGTAGCAGTTGATGTAGAAGGGCTCCAGGGGCGGCTCCAGCTGGTAGGTGAGCACGAACAGGTTGGGCAGGTTCACGCCGAACACCGGCAGCTTGAGGCGCTGGGCCACCAACAGGTAAATTACGCAGAGCGTGAGCGGATTGCCCCGCTTGGTTTCCAGCACCCGGTGCAGCATGGAGTTGGCCGGCGAGTGGAAGTTCTGGGTGTTGGCCGCGAACTTATGCGCCCGGAAAAACACGTGGTTGAGCGTCTGCACCTGGTCGGCGGGGTGCATTTCGGGTTGCAGCAGCGTCCAGACTTCAAAGCGCAGCTGTTCGATGGCGCGGTTGAGGCTCTGGAAGTCGGCATCGGGGTACTGGTAGGAATTCAGTAGCCACATGCCCTCCAGCAGGTTTTCGGCCCCCGATTCGCGCCACACCCGGAAGCGCTGTTGCAGGCCCTCGAATTGTAGGTGATGAATCAGGTCTTCGAGGCGTTGCTGCTGGCGCGGGTCGAGGCTTTCTTCCCAGCTTTCCTCCAGAAACGGAATGATGGTTTCGCCCAGCGTCTGGATTTTGTCCTCCACCTGGGGGGCAACTTCCGGGTCGTCGAGCAGAGAAATGAGGGCTTTGATTTCGCGGTTGGTCATGGAAGGAAAGAGCGGGCGGCAGCTGGAACGGGCAAAGAAAGCGAATACAGACAACCGACGCGGTTTTGCCGGCGCAGGTTGCCGATAGGTAACAGCTTGGTCAGGGAAGATTGTTCGGTTGACAATAGCTGTAGCGCGAAAATCTGTTTCGCGACGAGCGAAGCGAGTTCCTACGCGTTTGCAACGTCAGCTTACGCGTAGGAACTCGCTTCGCTCGTCGCGAAACAGATTTTCGCGCTACCAGTTCAGCGTAGCAGATTCGTTTTGGCCAACTCCAAAATTTCGTCGCCCCGGCCGCTCATGATGGCTTTGAGGGCGTAGAGGCTGAAGCCTTTCACCTGGGCGGCCTCGATGGTGGGCGGCATCGACAGCTCCGAGCGCTTCACCACGGCATCGAGGATAACCGGGCCGGGGTGGGCCAGCATTTCGGCAATGGCGGCGGGCAAACCGGCGGGGTCGGTTACGCGGATGCCGCGCACGCCGGCGGCTTCGGCCAGGGCCCCGAAGTTGGGGTTTTCCAGCCCGGTGCCGAATTCGAGCAGGCCGGCGGCCTTCATTTCCAGCTCCACGAAGGCCAGGCTGTGGTTGTTGAACACCACCACTTTCACGGGCACGTTGAGCTGCTTGAGTGTGAGCAGCTCGCCCAGCAGCATGGCAAAGCCTCCGTCGCCGGCCATGGCAATTACCTGGCGGCCGGGGTAGGTGAGCTGGGCGCCGATGGCCTGGGGCACGGCGTTGGCCATGCTGCCGTGGTTGAAGGAGCCCAGCAGCCGGCGCTGCCCGTTCATTTGCAGATAGCGGGCGGCCCAGATGGTAGGCGTGCCCACGTCGCAGGTGAAAATGGCATCCTCAGCGGCGTGCTCGTTCAGCAGGCGGGCCACGTACTGGGGGTGCATGCTGGTGTCGCCGGGCTTGCCGGTGGCCAGTTCATCGAGGTCCTGGCGGGCCTCACGGTAGTTTTCCTGGGCCTTCGTAAGGTGGTCCCGGTCGCGCTTGTGGTTGAGCAGCGGCAGCAGCGCGCGCAGCGTGGCCCCGACGTCGCCCACCAGGCCCACTTCCACGCGGGTGCGGCGGCCGATGTTTTCGCCCCGCACATCCACCTGCACCGTGCGGGCCTCCTGGGGCAAAAACTGCTGGTACGGAAAGTCGGTGCCGAGCATGAGCAGCGCGTCGGTGTCCATGAGCGCCTTATAGGCCGAGGTGAAGCCCAGCAGCCCGCTCAGACCCACGTCGTAGGGGTTGTTGGGCTCCACGAACTCCTTGCCGCGCAACGCGTGCACCACCGGCGCGCCCAGGGCCTCGGCGGCCGCCAGCAGCTCGGCGTGGGCCTCGGCGCAGCCCGCGCCGGCCATAATCGTTACCCGGTCGGCGGTGTTGAGCAGGTCGGCGGCGGCCCGGATGTCGGCCATGTCGGGCACCAGGGCGCTCCGGCGGTGCAGCACCGGCAGCCGGGGTTCGGGGGCTTCGGTTTCCTCGTAGCTCACGTCGCCGGGCAGCACAATCACGGCCACGCCGCGCTTGGTGAGGGCCGTCTGGATGGCTATTTCGATGGTGCGCACGGCCTGGTTGGCGCTGCCAATCAGCTGGCAGTAGTGGCTGCATTCCTGAAACAGCCGCTCGGGGTGGGTTTCCTGGAAATACTGGGTGCCCAGCTCGAAGCTCGGAATCTGGGAGGCAATGGCCAGCACCGGCACGCGGCTGCGGTGGCAGTCGTAGAGGCCGTTGATGAGGTGGGTGTTGCCTGGTCCGCAGGAGCCGGCGCACACCACCAGGTCGCCCGTGAGGTGGGCCTCGGCCCCGGCCGCGAAGGCCGCCACTTCCTCGTTGCGCACGTGCACCCACTCGATATCGTCGCGCTGCCGGATGACGTCGGTGATGCCGTTGAGCGAGTCGCCGACCAGGCCGTACACCCGCTTCACGCCGGCCGCCTGCAAGGTATCCACCAAAATTTCTGCTACTGATTTCTTGCCCATCGTCTTGCTTCCTGAAGGTTCACCTACCTCTACGGGCCGGCGGCGGGCCAGGATATGCCAGAGGCCAGTACCGGAAACCATAGCTGCCCGGGCAGACGAGCGTTTCGCCCCGGCCAGTTTCTAGAGTTGAATGAACCGGGGGGCCGAGCCGGCCTTGGGAATTTTGTAGTCCCTGAGGAACGCCTTGAGGGCCTTGGGGTCGTGGCCAAAGGCGGTTACCTCGGCCTCCAACTGCCGAATACGCTGCTCCAGACTGGCCTTCATTTGCAGGAAATCCAGCTCCATAGATGCGGGGCTGGAGGTGTAGTAGTAGGGCTTGCCAGTGAAGCTTTGCAGCCCCATCTGCTCATCGAACAGTTGCTGGTCCAGCTCCCGGACCTGCTCGCGCAGCAGCTTGTTGAAATAGCGCAGCTGGTCTTCGGCCAGGTTTTCGAGGTGGGCCTGGTCGATGCGGTTGAGCTCCAGTTGCAAGCGCAGCAGCGTGAGCAGCTCGTTGGCCTTGTAGGCGGTAGTTACGCGGGCCAGCAGCTCGGTTTTGCGGATTTTCTCGGCCTCGTCGGGCTCCCGGTCGGGGTGCAGGTGCTTTACCAGGTCCATGTAGAGTGTGCGCACGGCCTGGGTGATGTTCTGCTCCTCAGCCTTTTTCTTGTCGGCGGCGGCCTGCTGCTTGGGGCTCTTTTTGCGCTTGGCGCGGCGTTCCTCCGCTTCGGCTTCCTGCTGATTATAGGCTTCCTGCTGAGCGGCCATCTGCTGGGCCACGTAGGCCTGGAACTTGGCGGGCGTACTCACGTCCACCCCTTCCTCGAACTCGATGCCGAACTGCTGGCGGTACATCTCCTTCATCATTTCGGCCGTCTGAGTTTCCAGGTCGGCCTCTTCGGCCTCGAAGGCCGCTGCTTCTTCGGGCGTGGGCGGTGGGTCGAGCAGGTCGAAAATGGGGGCCAAGTCGTCGTAGCCCCTGTCGAGCAGGTCGGCGCATTTGTCCACCACTAGGTCCACTATTTTCTTGCGCTCGGTTTTGGTGAGCTTCTGGTGTTCGTAGGCGTGGCCCAGGGCCCGTACCATAGCGGCCCGCTGGTCGTGGTGCTGGGTTTGCAGGGGCCGGTACTCGTTCTGCACCCGCTGGCGCAGCTTGTCGGCGGCGGCCCGAAACTCGGTTACCTCCGTTTCGAGCTTACCAATGCGCTTGGTGAGCCGGTTGAAAGCCTTTTGCTCCTTGGAAAGCGAGTCGGTGCCCTTGCCCACGGTGGGAATATGCACGAGGGCTGGCTGGGCCGCTGGGGTTTTCTTGGCCATGAGAAAAAGGAATTGAGGAAGGCGAGCAAATTACAGCCGTTTTTGATTTTTGGGACTCTGCCCCCCTCGCAACAGCCCCGCATTCTGGTGGCTCGCCTGCGGCCCGCCGCTACGAGTAGAGCTGGCGGGCCGGCAGAAACAACGCCCGGCAATGGTTAGGCTGCCTGGGCAAAGGCTTCGATGCGTGCCAGTTCGGCGCCTTTGGCTTCCTGCTCGGCTTCCAGATCGAAGTCGTTTTGCAGACCCAGCCAGAATTGCGGGGTGGTACCGAAGAAGCGACTCAGGCGCAACGCCGTGTCGGCCGTGATGCGCCGGTTGCCCCGCACGATTTCTGATACGCGGGTTTGCGGGATGCCAATGGCCCGCGCCAGCCGGTACGCCGTGACACCCAGCGGCACCAGAAATTCGGCCTGCAACACCTCGCCGGGGTGGATGTTGGGTAGCTTTTCCATATGGTTGATACTTAATGATAATCCAGAATTTCTACCTGGGCGGCTTGCCCGTCCTGCCATTGAAAGATGATACGCCACTGGTCGTTGATGCGGATGCTGTAGAACTCCTTCAGCTTGCCTGCCAGCTTTTCGAGGCGGTTGGCGGGCGGAATGCGCAAATCGGCCAGGCTTTGCGAGTTATTCAGCATCCGCAGTTTCCGACGGCCAACAGTTTGCACTTCTATCGGCAGTTTTGCCACCCGCTCACCCAGCCAGATTCGCTCCGTGTCTTTCGAGCCAAAAGATACAATCATACTTTCGCCTTGCGTTACTAACGCCTAAAGTTAGCAATTCGTTCTTATTCTGCCAAAACGCCAGCGGCCCGCCGCTCCGGGTGGAGCTGGCGGGCCGGGTAAATTAAATAGCCATGAGGCAATCAGGCTGCTTTCGACCTTGAGGATGGCAGTTCGTCCGGTGATACTTCTACGACTTTACCTTCCCGCACAATCACGACCGGCGTTTTCTTGTAGCGTTTAAAGGCCAGCATATTTTCATAAGCTGCATCCAAGCCCTCCTGAATGCGCTGACTCATAGCTGTAGGTTGCTCTGACGTATTCATGCGTATCGGGTTGTTAGGAGTTGCCATGTTACCGGGTCTAAGGTAACAAGTTGTCCGGAATTGAATTCCGCTATTTTCTTTGGATTTCCCTTGGTATTATCTACAAACGTCCAGCTGTCAACAGCGTTCTGATAGCGGCCAAAGAAATACTGCAGCCCCAACTCATAGCGCCGTCGGATTACTTCCTCCGGGATGTTGTGGCCGCCTTCCAGCACCCGCACCCGGACCCGTTCGACGGCGGCCTCCACGGAGCTCAGCCAGAAAAACAACAGATGCACCACGTAGCCCCGCTGCCGGGCCTCTTGGATAAAGCCCAGGTAGTGCCGCGTGGCCAGCGTGGTTTCCAGCGCGAAAGTTTCGCCAGCCGCCAGTAACTCCCGCAGCCGCGTGAGCATCAGCCGACCGGCCTGCACACTCACGGTTTCGGGCTGAAACGGCGAAAGACCTCGTGCAATTTCATCCGCATTCACGAACTCCCGACAACCCAGCAGATTCGGCAGCAGCGCATAGGCGGTCGTGGTTTTGCCCGCACCGTTGCAGCCTGCCAGAATGTAGAGATTTTTCAAAATTAATATTTACTAAATCCTAGGCTGAAGGCAGCCTGCTAATACAAATGGTGAGCACAGTGAAAGACTTATTAATAAAATGCTTAATAATCCATCAACGTACCACTTATAGTTAGTAGACTTCCTATCCCAGCGGTCAGCAATAATTAGATGCCGCCCGGTTATCAGCTTAACAAACTTGTCAACAATAAGAAAGGTAATCAGAAATACTATCGGCACAAAGCACGAAGTTGTCTGCAAACTGGCATTGGGGAAATACCAAAAACCGAGGGCAGCCAATACAGTAGCAAGACCCAAATGTGCTAAATACGTTTTCGTGTCAAACAATGCATTATATGGCTTTTTTCTTGGTGTCAATATTAAAAAGCCGTTGCACATGTAAAATATATAACCGAATCCTATTCCAAGGCATAATATCTTCATATAGGAAAGCATTTAATGTTTTGAGGTTTAGGCTACCGCCGTTCAACCTCACACCTGAATCACGCCCACATTATACGCCTTCTCAATCGGCGCATGATTCGCCATGCTGATGCCCTGGGAAATAACCGTGCGGGTTTCGCGGGGGTCGATGATGGCGTCGACCCAGAGGCGGGCCGCGGCGTAGTAGGGCGAGAGTTGCTCCTCGTAGCGGGCCTTGATGGTGTCGAGCAGCTCCTTCTCGGCTTCGGGCGTGATTTCCTGGCCTTTGGCCTTGAGCGAGGCCACCTGAATCTGGAGCAGCGTGTTGGCCGCCGCCGCCCCGCTCATTACGGCCAGTTGGGCCGTGGGCCAGGCCACTATCAGGCGGGGGTCGTAGGCCTTGCCGCACATGGCGTAGTTGCCGGCGCCGTAGCTGTTGCCCACGATTACCGAGAACTTGGGCACCACCGAGTTGGCCATGGCATTCACCATCTTCGCCCCGTCCTTGATGATGCCGCCCTGCTCACTCTGCGAGCCCACCATGAAGCCCGACACGTCGTGCAGGAACAGCAGCGGAATCTTCTTCTGGTTGCAGTTCATGATGAACCGCGCGGCCTTGTCGGCCGAGTCGGAGTAGATGACGCCGCCCATCTGCATGGCGCCCTTCTTGGTTTTCACGATTTTGCGCTGGTTGGCCACGATGCCCACGGCCCAGCCATCAATGCGGGCCAGCCCGCAGAGCAGGGTCTGGCCGTAGAGGTCCTTGTAGGGCTCGAACTCCGAGTTATCGACCAGCCGGTTGATGATGTCCATCATGTCGTAGGGCTTGGCGCGGTCGGCGGGCAGCAAACCCAGGATTTCCTCGAGGTTTTCCTTGGGCAGCGCGGGCTCCTTGCGCGAGAAGCCGGCCGTGGCCTGACCGCCAAGTTTATCGAAGATGTTGCGCAGGTGGTCGAGGCACTGCTCGTCGTTTTCAAACTTGTAATCCGTGACGCCCGAAATTTCGGAGTGCGTGGAGGCGCCGCCCAGGGTTTCGTTGTCGATGCTCTCGCCGATGGCCGATTTCACCAGGTAGGAGCCGGCCAGGAATACCGAGCCGGTGCCGTCCACAATCATGGCCTCATCGGACATGATGGGCAGGTAGGCGCCGCCGGCCACGCAGGGGCCCATAATGGCGGCCATCTGCACGATGCCCATGCTGCTCATCACGGCGTTGTTGCGGAAGATGCGGCCGAAGTGCTCCTTGTCGGGGAAAATCTCGTCCTGCATGGGCAGGTACACGCCCGCCGAATCGACGAGGTAGATGATGGGCAGCTTGTTTTCGATGCTGATTTCCTGGGCCCGCAGGTTCTTTTTGGCCGTAATCGGAAACCAGGCGCCCGCCTTCACGGTGGCGTCGTTGGCCACCACCACGCACTGCCGGCCCTGCACCCAGCCAATCATCACCACCACGCCACCACCGGGGCAGCCCCCTTCGGCCTCGTACATCCCGTCGCCGGCAAAGGCCCCGATTTCCACGGTGTCGGCATCCTTGTCAAGCAGGTACTCAATTCGCTCGCGGGCCGTGAGCTTGCCTTTGGCTTTGTGCTTGGCCATGCTTTTCTCGCCGCCGCCCAGCGCCACGCGCTTGTACCGCTGGTTGAGTTGAAAAATGAGTTGCTTGAGGCTGTCTTCGTTCTTGTTGAATTCGAGGTCCATTGGAAGGTGGGTGGGAATGGGATGGGTGGGATGGGGTGGTGAGTTGGGTGATGTTTGGCTGAACTGACTAAAAGAACCGTGTCATGCTGAGCGAAGCGGAGCGTAGTCGAAGCATCTCGCGTGCTGGCGTTGCCAAAGTAAACCAGTTGACAGAATTAGCATTGCGGTAGAGATGCTTCGACTCCGCTTCGCTTCGCTCAGCATGACCGTTCTTACTACTCAGTTCAGACCGCTTTAAAACCAAAGAAATCCGCCTGGGTGGGGCGGATTTCAAAGGTAAGCAGATTGGCGGAAGCCGGCCGGGCTACTTCACGGTTTTGGTTTCCACTTCGGTTTCGATAACCGTGCCGTTGGGCTTGGTCACGGTGGTTTCCACTTCCTTCTTCGATTTCTTGCCACCACCGAACACCGAGAAATGCACGTATTTTTTGGGGTTGGCCTGCAGGTCGGTAATCAGTGCGTTGGAGCTGGCCGCGGTGGCGTTGAGGTTGCGGTAGAGCGTACTGTCGCTGAGCAGCTTGCCGAGCGAGCCCTGCTGATCGGTGAGCGAGCGGTTGAGAGTGGTGATGGCACTCTGGGCCTCGGTCATGGTGTTGTTGAGCTTGCGCATGGCGGGGCCCACGGGAGCGTCCTTGAGCGAGTCGCTGAGCTGCGCGAAGTTGGACGCAATGCGGTCGAACTTCTTGCTGGTCTTGTTCAAATCGGCTGTCAGCGTAGCCATGTTGGTGGTAATCTGGTTGATGTTGCGCTGGTTGAGCAGCAGCAGGTTTTTGAGGCCCTCGGTGGCGGCCTGGCTGTTGAGCAGCGTGGCCTGCAGGCTCAGGCGGGCATCCTTGCTCAAAAAGGCATTCACCTTGGTCAGCGTCGAGTCGACGGTGCCGAGCACTGGCAGGGCCTTGGCCTGGAAGGCGTCGGTGAGGCTGGCCACGGTGTACGACTTCAGCTCCTCGCCGCCATCAAACACCTTGGAGTTGCGGCCCAGAAACAGCGTAATGGTTTTCGAGCCCAGCAACGAGCCGCTCAGGCTGGCCACCGTCGAGTCGCCCACCACAATGCCCTTCTGGAGTTCCACGGCCACTTTTACGCGGTTGGCCTCGTCGGGCAGCAGTTCCATTTGCTTTACCTGGCCCACCTTCACGCCGTTCAGAATCACGGGGTTGCCGATGGCCAGCCCGTCCACGTTGTCGTATTTGGCAAAATAGGTACGGTCCGACGACAGGATATTACTGCCTTTCAGGAAGTTGAAGCCAAAAATAAGCAGCCCTACGGCCACAATACCCAGCAGGGCCACTTTTATTTCTTTGGACACGGGAGGTCACAGTTATATGGAGGAGAGAGTCAGCAAGCGGGCCCGCAGTTGCACGGGCAGCTTAGTCGCCCGAGCCGGTTTCCAGCTCCTGCTTGTATTCGCGGAAAGCCTGGTAGATGCCCGAGGCCATATACGCCTGATTGGTTTTATCGTTCAGATAGATCTCCTCCTGCCGGTTGGTCAGAAAGCCCGACTCAATCAGCACCGAGGGCATGGCCGATTTCCAGAGCACCAGAAAACCCGCCTGCTTCACGCCCCGCGAGGGCCGCTTAAGCGTGGTGCGGAACTGCCGGTCGACCTTCTGGGCAAAGCGCAGGCTGTTGACCATGTAGGCGCTCTGGAACAAGCTGAACAGGATGTGGCTCTGGGGCGAGGTAGGATCGAAGCCGTTGTACTGCTCCTTGTAGTTGTCTTCTTGCAGAATAACCGAGTTTTCGCGCTTGGCCACGGCCAAGTTGGCGTCGGTTTTGTGCGGGCCCATGGTCCAAACTTCGGTGCCGTGGGCCGAGGAGCCGCTGGCATTGCAGTGGATGGAGATGAACAGGTCGGCGTTGTGCTTATTGGCGATGTTGGCGCGGTCGGCCAGCTCCACGAACACGTCGGTTTTGCGGGTGTACACCACTTTCACATCGGGCATATTGCCCTCAATTTCCTTGCCCAGGGCCAGCACCAGCTTCAGGGCCACATCGGCTTCGCGGGCCGAAACGCCGGCGCAGCCGCGGTCTTTGCCACCATGGCCCGCATCGAGCACCACGGTGCGCAGCTTGTAGCGCACGGGCACCGGAGCCGCCGACCGCGGGGCCGGGGTGAAGGGAGACGTGAATTCGGCGAAAAGAAGGAGGGCCGCCGTGCCCAGAGCGACAATATTCCGCACGGAGTTCGTTAGTTGAGGTAGCTACCGGCTACCTTTGCAAACCGCCACAAAATAAACGATAAATAACTACGTGGCCCCATTCGCGCCTGTGTTTCATCTCTTAACACGCTTATTAGGGCACCTGCCAGCGCCGGTTGTGGTGCTTACGCTGCTGCTGAGCCTGGGGTTGCTGACGGTGCCGGCCCGGGCGCAGCAGACGCCGGCACCCACCCGGCAGAAGCCGCTGCCGGCCCAGCAGGTGCCCCACCCTACGCCCCCGCCCGGCACCCGGGTATCGCCCGCTACCAACGCGCCGGGCGATGTGCGCCCGCTGCCCACCATTGTAAACCCGCCCAAGCCCGACGGCCGCGTGCGCACCGATACTACCGGCCTGCAGGTGGGCGGCACCCCCGACTCGCTGGGCGTGGCCACCGGCCGCAAGGGCGCCGTGGAAACCACCGTGGTCTACAAGGCCCAGGACTCCATCCGGTTTGAGGTGCAGAACAAGCGCGCCATCCTCTACGACAAGGCCGACGTAACCTACGGCGACGTAAACCTGAAAGCGGCCCTGATTACGGTCGATTATGAGCGCAACCTGGTAACGGCTGAGGGCGCGGCCGACTCGACGGGCAAGGTGCAGGACCGGCCGCTGTTCACGCAGGGCGCCGAAACCTACCAGGCCGGCCGCATCGACTACAACATCAAAAGCAAGCGCGGCCGCATTACCGATGTGGTAACCAAGCAGGGCGAAGGCTACATCCACGCCGAGAAAATCAAGCGCCAGCCCAACGGCGACATCAACGGCCTGCACGGTAGCTACACCACCTGCAACCTCGAGCACCCGCACTTCTACATCAACGCTTCCAGGATGAAGCTCATCCCCGGCGAGCAGGTCATCACCGGGCCGTTCAACCTCGTGATTGGCGATATTCCGACGCCGCTGGGCTTTTTGTTCGGCTACTTCCCCACGCCCAAAACCAACAAGCGGGCTTCGGGCCTCATCATCCCGACTTTCGGGCAGGCCGCCGACCGGGGCTTTTTCCTGCGCAACGGCGGCTACTACTGGGCCGCCAACGACCATATTGGCGTACGCCTGACGGGCGACATTTACGCCGGCAACAGCGACCGGTTAGGGGGCTGGCGGGGCACGGCCGAGATGCAGTACATCACGCGCTACAAGTACGACGGCCTGTTCACGTTCAGCTTTAATAACAATCCTATTGAACGGATTTTCAATAGCACCGACGCCAACACCAACCCGGCTTATAAACCGCCTAAATCGGCCAATTCGTTTGCCCTTAGCTGGCGACATACGCCGGTGCCCCGGCCGGGCGGCGGCCGGTTTTCGGCCAGCGTCAACCTGCAAACGGCCGATGGCTCGTACCAGCGCAGTGCCACGTTCAACACGCGCAACTACCTGAGCGCGGCCTTCCAGTCGAATATCAGCTACTCCAAACAGCTGCGCAACCTGCCCATCAACTACTCGCTGCAACTCAGCCAGACCCAGGACACCCGGCTGGGCACGATGACGGCCAGCCTGCCCGACCTGAGTGTGGGCGTGGCCCGGCAATATGTATATGATATTCTGAAGCTGCGCCCCCGCAAGGCCTACGAGCAGCTGGCATTTTCCTACAACCTCACGTTCAGAAACAGCCTCACCAACAATGTACCGGCCCGGCTGCTCAACAACGGCACGATTCCGCTGGTGGGTGGCTCGCGCGAGCCTTACATTACGCCCATCAAGCTCGGCAACCTAAGCCAGCTGCTGCGCACCTCCCAGACGGGCATGAAGCACGACTTCAACATCACGCTGGGCAGCTATACCGTCTTCAACCACCTCAACATCAGCCCTGGCATCACCTACAACGAGGTCTGGTATTTCAAGAATCTCGACTACAAATACAACTCCGTGGCCCGGGCCGTAGCCATCGATACGGTGGTTAGCTTTAACCGCCTGCCCACGGGCTCGGCCAACCTCAACCTGAACACGTCGTTCTACGGCACCATCATTCGTAAGGGCAACCGCAAGATTCAGGCCCTGCGCCACAAGGTTACACCCAGCATCGGCTACAGCTACGCGCCCAAAAGCCTGCCGGGCGCGCAGGCGTTCCAAACCCTGCAGCTCGATGGCCTGCGCGACCCCGCCACCGGCCAGCTGTACTCTGCCAACCCGCTTTACGGAGACGGCGTGCCGTTTCCGAAGTTTAACAACTTCATTTACGGCGTCCCGCTCAACAGCTCCAACAACCGGCTTTCGTTCCAGCTGCAGAACTCGGTGGAAATGAAGGTGCGCAACTCCGACGACACCACCGGCACGACGCCCTTCACTAAAGTAGCCCTGATTCGGGACCTCACGTTTTCGGGCGGCTACGATTTTGAGCGAGTGGGAGGCTTCAACCTCGACCCCCTTTCGGTCTCGTTCAATACCGAAGTAGCCCGTAAGCTCACGGTCTACATCAACGGGCAGCTCAGCCCCTATCAGCAGGATTCGCTGGGGCGCCTGCGCGACAAGTACCTGTGGCAGCAGTCGAAGGTGCGGCTGGCGCGCCTGACGGGGGCCAGTATGAACCTGGCCTACCAGTTCAACCCCAGCCAGGGCAACCGCAAGTCGGCCATCAAGCGCGACGTGGCCCCCGTCAACGATCCGCAACTTGGCGCTGTTACGCCCGTCAACCCCTACGAGGATTACGTAAACTTCGAGATTCCCTGGGAGCTGAATACCGCGTTTGCTCTCACCTATACCAACCAGGGTCCCTTGCCGTCGCGGCCCGGACGGGTGCGCAAAGGGCCCTACACGGCCGCCTCGCTCAACCTCAACGGTTCAGTGAAGCTGACGGAGTCGTTGCGCTTCGGCTTCGGTACCAACTACGACTTCGTCAACCGTACGCCCGCCTACACCCGCCTCGACCTGACCAAGGACCTGCACTGCTGGCAAATCAACGGCACCTGGACGCCCTTCGGCCCGGCCCGTGGCTATTTCGTGACCATTGCCGCCAAGTCGGCGCTGCTGCAAAGCCTCAAGCTGAGCCGCAACCGCACCTTCCTGAATAATCTGTAAAACAGGGCACCGGAATCAGCGACTTAGGCTTTGGTACCGCGGATTTTGTAAAAAAGCCGCAGCTTTGTGTCATCCATAGGCTTGGGCTGAATCATAGTATTCTGAACCTGTGCTGGTGTGGTGAGTGAAAGCCCCGCGCCCGACAGGACTGGGCTAAACCACCGAAGTCTGAGACCTAACCTCTAAGTTCCTAAGCCCTACCCCATGTCGCAACACAAGGAAGTGAAACTCGTGACCACGCACCAGCTGCTGGCCATGAAGGAGCGCGGCGAGAAAATCTCCATGCTCACGGCCTACGACTTCTCGATGGCCCAGATTCTGGACGGCGCCGGCATCGACGTGCTGCTCGTCGGCGACTCGGCCTCCAACGTGATGGCCGGCCACGAAACCACGTTGCCCATCACCCTCGACCAGATGATTTACCACGCCCAAAGCGTGGTGCGGGCCGTGAAGCGCGCCTTCGTGGTGGTCGATATGCCGTTTGGCTCCTACCAGGGCAACTCGTCGGAGGCGCTGCGCTCGGCCATCCGCATCATGAAGGAATCGGGCGGGCACGGTATCAAGCTCGAAGGCGGCGCCGAAATCAAGGACAGCATCACGCGCATTCTGACGGCCGGCATTCCGGTGATGGGCCATCTGGGGCTTACTCCGCAAAGTATTTATAAATTTGGCACGTACTCGGTGCGGGCCAAGGAGGAAGTGGAGGCCCAGAAGCTCATCGAGGATGCGCTGCTGCTGCAGGAAATCGGCTGCTTCGCGCTGGTGCTGGAGAAGATTCCCTCGGGCTTGGCCAAGCGCGTAGCCGAGCAGCTTACCATCCCCGTCATCGGCATCGGCGCCGGCCCCGACGTGGATGGGCAGGTGCTGGTGGTGCACGATATGCTGGGCATCACCAAGGAGTTCAAGCCCCGCTTTTTGCGCCGCTACGCCGACCTCGGCGATGCCATGCACGACGCCGTGCAGCGCTACATCCAGGACGTAAAGTCCCGCGACTTCCCCACCGCCGACGAAGCCTACTAGTTGAATTATGAATGCTGAATTATGAATTATGAATTGAATGATGCCCCTACGCTGGTAGCTGCCCGCCTGGCCGGAATTCACAATTCATAACTCATAATTCATAATTAACACGAAGTGAACCGTCCCAACCTGTGGTCGGAGCAGAAGGAAATTCTGTTCGAAGACAACCATCTGCTCATCATCAACAAGCCCGCCGGCCTGCTCGTGCAGGGCGACGCCACCGGCGACGAGCCGCTGTCCAACAAGGCCGAGGAGTACCTGCGCTTCAAGTACAAGAAGCCCGGCGCGGCCTTCATCGGCGTGGTGCACCGGCTCGATAGGCCCGTGAGCGGCGTGGTGGTGCTGGCCAAAACCAGCAAGGCCCTGAGCCGCATGAACGAGCTGTTCCGCGACAACAAAATCAGCAAAACCTACTGGGCGCTTACCGGCAAGTGCCCCGCCCCCATCGAAGGCCACCTCACGCACTGGCTGGTGAAAGACCCCATCCGCAACGTCACGAAGGCGTATTCGGAGCGCCACGGGCAGGGCCAGAAGTCGGACCTCGACTACCGGGTACTGGGCGAGGCCGGCAACCGCTTTCTGGTGCAGGTGAACCCCATCACGGGCCGCCCCCACCAGATTCGGGTGCAGCTGAGCACCGGCCTGGGCACGCCCATCGTCGGCGACGTGAAGTACGGTTTCCTGGCTCCGCTGCCCGACGTGAGCATCGCCCTGCACGCCCGCGAGTTGCAGTTCAAGCACCCCGTTACCAAAGAGGACATGCGCATCTTGGCTCCGTTGCCCGACATAGCGCATTGGCAGGCGGCGGAGGCGTATTATTAATTTTGAGCTGTTTAGCTGTTAGCTGTTAGCTGTTAGCTGTTAGCTGTTAGCTGAAGGAACGTCATTCTGAGCTAAGCGAATAATCTCGCGTGCCACAGTAATTCCTGACGTAAGGGTTACCATGGCACGCGAGATTCTTCGCTCCGCTCTGAATGACGTTCTGGTTTTCCGACGTATTCGGTTCCCAACCCTACCGGCTCCCAACAACATTATGGCCTTTTGGGCAGGGAAATTGCACTGGGGGCAGGGGTGGCCGTAGTTTTGCACCACGGTTGCTGAACTTATATAGCATTTCCGCGCTTTGCTGCCTGTACGCTCCGGCGGCCCCTCCCCCCGACTCCCTCACTTTTTCTGCCCTCTTCATGGCAATACTCGTTTTCTTCATCGCGCACTACTACCTGTCGCTGTTCACCCAAACGTTCTACCTGCACCGCTACGCGGCGCACAAGATGTTTACGATGAACAAGTTCTGGGAGAAGTTCTTCTTCCTGTTCACCTACATCTGCCAGGGTTCCTCGTTCTTGTCGCCGCGGGCCTACGCGCTGCTGCACCGCATGCACCACGCCTACTCCGACACCGAGCTGGACCCGCACTCGCCGTTGTACTCGTCGAACGCTTTCACGATGATGTGGAAGACCAAGAACATCTACAACGCCGTACTTAACCGCGACTACGCCGCCGCCGAGCGGTTCGAGGGCGACTACCCCGAGTGGGACCTCATCGAGAACCTGGGCGACAAGTGGTATTCGCGCCTGGCCTGGGGCACAATGTACGTGCTGTTCTACGTGAACTTCGCTACCGCCTGGTGGCAGTTCCTGCTGTTGCCGCTGCACTTTCTGATGGGCCCGATCCATGGTGCCATCGTGAACTGGGGCGGCCACAAGTACGGCTACCAGAACTTCGACAACCACGACCATTCCAAGAACACGCTGCCCTTCGACTTTTTGGCCTTCGGCGAGCTGTTCCAGAACAACCACCACAAGCTGCCCATGCGCGTCAACTTCGGCGTGAAGAAGTGGGAGCTCGACCCCACCTACGCCTTCATCTGGGCGCTGGACAAGGTGAAAGTGGTGAAGATCAAGCGCAAGTGGCAGGAAGACGTGCAGATGGCCGCTTAGTTAGCTGTTAGCTGTTAGCTGTTAGCTGTTAGCTGTTAGCTGTTAGCTGTTAGCTGTTAGCTGTTAGCTGTTAGCTGGCTACTGAATTGTAGTGAAAAGGGTTTCTCCGCATGGAGAGACCCTTTTTTATTGGCTTGGGTTTGGCCGCAAGCCAACTCCGGCTAAATTAATCAGCGTAATCAACGTAATCCGATAAATCAGTGATTACCTTTGCACCTCATTTTCAACCAGACGCACGGGATGCGTCGCTTAACCCCACCGGTTTATGGCAGTTAAAATCCGCCTCGCCCGCCGCGGCCGCAAGAAGGCCGCAATGTTCGACATCGTTATTGCTGACTCGCGCGCCCCGCGTGACGGTCGCTTCATCGAGAAAATCGGTACCTATAACCCCCAGACCAACCCCGCGACCATCAACTTCGATGGCGACAAGGCGTTCGACTGGATCATGAAAGGTGCCCAGCCCACCGATACCGTACGGGCCATGCTCTCGTACCGCGGCGTGCTCTACCGCAAGCACCTGCAGCTGGGTGTTATCAAAGGCGCTATTTCGCAGGAAACTGCCGATGAGCGCTACACGGCCTGGAAAGAAGACAAGGACGCCAAAATCGAAGGCAAGCGCACCACCCTGGGCACCGCCAAGGATGAGGCTCGTCAGCAGCGTCTGGCCGCCGAAACCAAGGTGAAGGAAGCCCGTTCGGAAGCTCAGCGCGCCAAGCAGGCCGCCATCGATGCCGCCAACGCCCCGGCTCCCGTAGCCGAGGAGGCTACGGCTGAAGCCGAAGGCGAAACCACCGAAGCGGCTGCTCCAGCCGAGGAAACCACCGAAGCCGCCGCCGAATAGTTTGGGAGTTGAGCAGTTGGAAAGCGAAGACGCTGTAACGGTCCTTCAGCTTTCCAACTGCGCAATTCATGCCGCACCAAGCTCCACCCCATCCGCATGAAAATCGACGACTGCTACCAGCTGGGCTCCCTCGGGAAGCCCCACGGCCTGAAAGGGTTTGTGGTGGCCTTCTTCGACGTGGACGACCTCAACGACTACCGCAAGCTGCAAACGGTCTGGCTGGAAATGGCCGCCGCGCCCGGCAAGCTGGTCGCTCACGAAGTCGAGAAATTTCAGCCCCAGACCGACAACAAGGTCTTGTTCAAGCTGAAAGGCATCGACCGGATTGAGGACGCCGAGCCCCTGCGCAACGCCAAGCTGTGGCGCCCGCTGGCCGAGCTGCCCACCCTTTCCGACGACCAGTTTTACTTCCACGATGTGGTTGGCTACACGGTGGTGGATGAGGTGCTGGGCGAGCTGGGCACGGTGGAGGCCTTCTACGAACTGCCCCGGCAGGACGTGCTGGGCATGCGCTACCAGGGCCAGGAAGTCCTGATTCCGGTGGTGGATGAGCTGGTGCTGCGCGCCGACCAGGCGGCCCGCCGCCTGCTGGTGAAGCTGCCCGACGGTTTGCTCGACGTGTACCTGAGCCCTTCCTCGCCCAACGACGAGCAGGAATCAGACGACGACGAGCCGGCCGCGTAACCGTTCAGCCCTTATGCGGATTGACATCGTCACGTGCCAGCCGGATTTGCTGGTCAGCCCCTTTGCGCATTCCATTGTGAAGCGCGCCCAGGAAAAAGGGCTGGCCGAAGTTCATCTGCACGATTTGCGCCGCTACGCCATCAACAAGCACGGCCAGATTGACGATTACGTGTTTGGGGGCGGGGCGGGCATGGTGCTGCGCGTGGAGCCGATTGCCGCTTGTTTCGACGAACTGCTGGCCGAACGCCCGTACGATGCCATCATCTACCTCACGCCCGACGGCGAAACCCTGCGCCAGCCGCTGGTCAACCGTCTGTCGCTCAGTGGCAACCTGTTGTTGCTGTGCGGGCATTACAAGGGCGTCGATGAGCGGATTCGGCAGGCCTATATCACCCACGAAATCAGCGTAGGCGACTACGTACTGAGCGGGGGTGAGCTGGGCGCGGCGGTGTTGGTTGATGCCGTGGTGCGGCTGTTGCCCGGCGTGCTGGGCAACGAAGAATCGGCCCTGAGCGACTCGTTTCAGGATAACCTGCTCTCGCCGCCCATTTACACCCGGCCCGCCGAATGGCGGGGCCAACCGGTACCAGAGATTCTGCTTTCGGGCAACACTCCGAAAATCGACGTCTGGCGCCACGAACAAGCTTTGGCCCGCACCCAACAGCGCCGGCCCGACTTATTGGAATAGTGAGTGAAGGAAAGCGTCGGCAACTGTCAGCGTTTCACCACCTCACCATTTCACAATCTAAAAACAGAGCGCTATATTTGCGCCTCTTTACCAGAAACCCCGGGGCGGCGCGACCGTCCTTTACAGTTTTTTCAGCCATGAGCGTACTACTCGATTTTATTGAGCAAGAGTCCCAGGAGCGCCGCGCCAGCTTCCCCCGTTTTGCCGCCGGCGACACCATCAACGTCCACGTGAAAATCCGCGAGGGCAACAAGGAGCGCGTGCAGCAGTTCCAGGGCGTTGTGCTTCAGCGCAAGAACACCAGCACCAACGGCGAAACCTTCACCGTGCGTAAAATCTCGAACCAGATTGGTACCGAGCGGATTTTCCCGCTGCTCTCGCCCAACATCGAGAAGATCGAAGTTATCCGTCGTGGTAAGGTGCGTCGCGCCCGTTTGTACTACCTGCGTGGCCTATCGGGCAAAGCAGCTCGTATCAAGGAGCGTCGTTTGAACGCCCCCAAAGTAGTGGCCGCGTAAGTAGCGCTGCTTCCAGCACAGAAAAAGCCGGCTTCCCTTGCGGAAAGCCGGCTTTTTCTGTTCTAACGATTCACATTGCCATGCTAAGCCGGGCTCAGGATGACATGGAACCTTACTTGTTCTGGGCCGAGTCCTTCTTCAGGTCCTGGGCAGGTGTGTTTTCGTTGCTGCCACCAAGCTGCTGAGCAGCGGCGCTCAGGGCTTCACCAAGTTTGGTGACGCGCTCGGCCGTATTGGGGTTTTCGGCAAATACGGCAGCCGCTACCGTGTTGGCGCCCAAACGGGACAGCAGGCGGGTAACGGTTTCCTCATTGACGGCGCCACCGCCGAAGTGGGCTTTCAGGTCCTGTAGGTCCACTACAATCTGGTGCAGCTGGGGGTTATCGACGTCCTTGAGGTCTTCAATCCAGCGCTGGAAGTGGTTGTCGAGGCCGGCACGCTCAGCTTCGTCCTGTAGGTTGTTGCCGAGCAGGTTAATAGCGCCATCGAGGTGAACCTGGTGCTGGGTATCGTCTTTTGGAATCTTATGGAAGGCCATGCGAAAGGTAATTGAGGCCGCCAGAGCAGCCGGTTGGAGAGTGTGTTCTTGGCAAACGCGGCCCTTTCGCTAAAGGTTATAAGTACTTTCGGAACCGATACGCTACTTTCGCTAGGCTGCCTCCCATTGATCGGGTAGTAGCTGGTTTCTTTTATGCCATGCGCCAACGCCTCTACCTTTTCTGTCTGCTGCTGGCCGGCTGCGGCCCGCGCTACGCCGATTTGCCCACTTTTTCGGCCGAGCGCAAGTTGCTGCAGGTGGTAGTCGAAACGCCGGCCGGCACCAACCACGAGCAGCGCTACAATCCTGCCACCGATGCGTTTGAGCCGCGGCGGCTGGCGGGGCTGGCAGCTATTGTTGAGTTTCTGCCGGCGCCCGGCAACCTGGGCTTCGTGCCCGGCACCCGCCCGCCCGAGGCGGCCCAGGGCCAGCCGGGACAGCCGCTGCCGGCCCTGCTGCTGGCCGAAAGCCAGCCCGCCGGCACCGTGCTCGAAGTACTACCCATCGCCCTGCTCACGCTCGATATAAACGGCCTGCTTCGCCCGCTGGTGGTAGTTGTGCCGGCCCGGCCCAGCCAGCGCATCCTGCCCCAGGCCACCGATTGGACCAGCCTCAGGCAGGCCTACCCCGGCGTGCGGCCGTTCCTGGAGCTCTGGTTTCGCAATCGCGCGCCCAATACCCGCATCGTGGGCTGGAAGGACGAGAAGGCCGCCAGCCAGCTGGTCCGGCAGTGGATGCAGTAACGGCGGCCGTAAGCTTACAGCAGCTGTTGAAGCCTAAAAAAGCGCCCCGCCGGTAGTACCGACGGGGCGCTTGCTACTGTTTAACTGGTCTGCCGGGTGCCACCATAGCGGCTGCCGGGCCCAGTGGCCTACTGGATTTTGCTGAGACGGTCTTTTACGGCTTCCAACGCAACGCGCATGTTCACGATGTCGGCGCGGGCACCTTCCTGCTCCTTGAGGTTCATATCAACCTGGTTGTTGAGCTGCTGCAACTCGGCCGCGTTCTGGGCCAGCTGCTGCTGAATCTCAATTTTCTTCTGCTTGTTTCTGTCGATGTCCTTCTTGTAGGCATCGGCTTTGTTGATAACGGCCAGGTGCTGGTCCTGCGCCTGCTGCAGCGACTTTTCGGCGGCCATAACCTGCACGGCCATGTCTTCGCGGTAGAGCTTCAGGGAGAAATCCTTCAGGTAACCCTCGGCCGATTTCCACTGCACGGGCGTAGCGTCCTTGCTCAGGTAGGCGTTGCCCAGGTCAATCGACCACCAGATGGTGGTACCCGTGGGCACGGCATCGACCTTGCTGATAACGCGCAACGGTGTTTTGGAAATAGCATCAATCACGACCTGATCCATCGTGTAGATGCCCTTATCGGACTTCACTTTGTTGCCAAACTGCTCGTCGAGCTGTTTCTTCCACGATTCCTCTACCCTTTTGCTGTCGAGCTGCATGGAAACCCGCTGGCCTTTGCGGGGAATACCTTTAATGGCCATTTCGGTTTCGTCAACCTGGGCACTCTGTGCGAAGCCGGTTACCGACGATACCAGCACCAGCAGCAGCGGAAAAAGTATGCTTCGTTTCATAAGGAGAACAATTGATTGAAAAAGAAAAGCTTGCGCAACAGGGGTACGGCCGGATAATAGCTTTCCGACTGACCAAATTTAACCACCCTACCTGCATGTTGCTACACTACCGATTGTTTTTTTTCGGGAAACTAGACTTTTAGGGGAAACTTTATATATTAACTTACTTATATGATAAACTCATTTCCGGGCTGGGGGGCCTGAACAAAAGGGCCGCGGGAGAGGTTGCCTGCTCACTATGCCCATAACCATCTGCCGCCAGGAGCACTTCAATGCCGCTCACCGCCTGCACAATCCCGCCTGGTCCGACGAGCGCAACCAGGAGGTGTTCGACAAGTGCAACAATGCCAATTACCACGGCCACAACTACCAGCTCATTGTGCGCCTGACGGGGGAAATCGACCCGGAAACCGGCTACGTGTACGACATGAAGAAGCTGAGCGACCTCATCAAACGCGAGATTCTCGATACCTTTGACCATCGGAATCTGAACCTGGATGTGGCCGATTTCCAGCACCTCAATCCCACGGCCGAAAATATTGCGGTAGTGAGCTGGAACCGGCTACGGCCTCATTTGGCCGATAACCTGGCTTTGTCGGTCACGCTGTACGAGACGGAGCGCAATTTTGTAGAATACCATGGATAACCTGCCCCTGTCGGCCGTGGCCGGCAGCCCTGCCGCCGCCGCCGACGCCCAACTTCCGCCCGACCTGCGCACCCCCCTGCGCCCCGATGCCTTCGAGCAAAGTGAGGAAGCCAAGATTGAGGCCATTGCGGGCCATTTCCGCGAGATAATGCAGGTGCTGGGCCTCGACCTGACCGACGACAGCCTGGCCGGTACGCCCCGGCGGGTGGCCAAGATGTACGTGCAGGAGTGGTTCCGGGGCCTCAACCCGGCCTACCACCCCGAGGTGCGCCTGTTCGAGAACCGCTACCAGTACCAGCAGATGCTGGTGGAGCGCGACATCACGCTGTTTTCGTGCTGCGAGCACCATTTCGTGCCCATTATCGGCAAGGCGCACGTGGCCTATCTGCCCGGAGAGCACGTGGTGGGCCTGAGCAAGCTCAACCGGGTGGTGCAGTATTTCGCCCGCCGGCCCCAGGTGCAGGAGCGCCTCACGCGCCAGATTGCCGAGGAGCTCAAGCGCAGCCTGGGCACCGACGACGTGGCCGTACTCATCGAGGCCGACCACCTGTGCGTGATGAGCCGCGGCGTGAACGACACGAGCAGCAGCACCCTCACGGCCGAGTACGGCGGCGCCTTCGGCCAAGACGCCACCCTGCGCCAGGAGTTCCTGCGCCTGATTGGCAAGTGAGCTGTTAGCTGAATTGACAAGATAAATTGGTATGCGGAACGTCATTCAGAGCGCAGCGAAGAATCTCGCCTGAATTCGTCCAACGTCTGTTCGAGCGAGATTCTTCGCTCCGCTCTGAATGACGTTCTGTACACCAAATTAGCCTGTCAGTTCTGTTAGCTGTTAGCTGTTAGCTGTTAGCTGTTAGCTGTTAGCTGTTAGCTGTTAGCTGTTAGCTGTTAGCTGATGGTACGGAAAGTCCGTAGTAGCTTGCGGGCCGAATTGCATCTTTTATTCAAGAACATGAGCTAACAGCTAATAGCTGTCAGCTAACAGCCCAAGAAATATGTCGCGTAAGGTTCTGATTACGGGGGGCACCGGCATGATTGGCACGCGGCTGGCCGAAATGCTGATTGACGGCGGCTACGAGGTGGCGCTGCTCAGCCGCACGCCCGGCGACAACCGCTACTTCAGCTTCCGCTGGGACCCGCTGGCCGGCACCATCGACCCGGCGGCCGTGCCCTACGCCGACTTTATTGTGAACCTGGCCGGCAGCAGCGTGTCGGATGGCAAGTGGACGGCCGAGCGCAAGCAGCAGATTCTGTCGAGCCGGGTGGCGGGCACGCAGCTGCTGGCCCAGGAGCTACGTAAGGGCGGCCACCACGTGCGCGGCTTCGTATCGGCCTCGGCCATTGGCATTTATGGCGACCAGGGCGACAAGCTGCTGACGGCCGAAACGCCGCCGGCCACCGACGACTTTCTGGCTGTCGTGTGCCGGCAGTGGGAAGAAGCGGCCGAGTACGTGGAGCAGGACGGTATCCGTACGGCCATTCTGCGCATCGGCATTGTGCTCAGCCCCGAGGGCGGGGCGCTGGTGCCGCTGGCCCGCACCGTGAAGCTGATGGCCGGCGCGCCGCTGGGCTCGGGCAAGCAGTACATGTCCTGGATTCACCTCGACGACCTGTGCCGGCTCTTCATCCGGGCCATTGAAGATGAGCAGTGGCGCGGCGTGTACAATGCCGTGGCGCCCAACCCGGTTACCAACAAGGAGTTTACCGAAACCCTGGCCGACGTGCTGCACCGCCCGCTGGTGCTGCCCAAGGTGCCCGAGTTCGGCCTGAAGCTAATGATGGGCGAGATGAGCGAAATCGTGCTGGCCTCGCAGCGGGTGAGTGCCGAGCGGGTGCTGGGCCTGGGCTTCAAATTCGAGTACCCGACCCTGAAACCGGCCCTGGAGTCGTTCTACGGCGACGAGCAGTAGGCCGGGACGATGCGGCGGTTCCTGCAAGGAGTGCTTTTGCTGCCGTTGCTGCTCATCGGCTACCTGAACGCCCGCCTGTATTACCGCCCCGATTTCACCCCGGCGGCCGGCTACGCCATCAACCAGGATGTAGTGGCCCAGCTGCGGTTTCTGCGCGGGCCTATGCACCACGGCGCCGGCCAGCAGATGCAGGACCTCTACCCCGAGGGCTTTGTGTACCTGAACGCCCTGTATGCGCTGGCGTGGGCGGAGCTGCTGCCGCATCTGCCCCCGCAAAGCCCGCTGTACCAGGAAGGACTGGCGGAAACCCGGTGGGCGGTGCGCGAGATTCAGTCGCCCAACGGCTACGCGCAGTTTGTCAACCCCGATTTGCCTTTGCCAAATGGCGCCTTCTACCAGGGCTGGTCGGCCTACGTGCTGGGGCGCTACCTAGCCGCCCAACCCGCCGCCCTTCGCGACACGGCCGACGTGGGCCGGTTCCGGCGGCAGTGCGCCCTCATTGCCCGGGCGCTGCAAGCCAGCCCCTCGCCCTACCTCGAATCATATTCTGGCGCGGCCTGGCCCGCCGATGGCGTGATGGGCGTGGCCGCGCTGGCCTGGCACGACCGGCTGTATCCGGCCCGCTACCAGCCTTTGCTGTGGCAGTGGGTAAGCCAGGTAAAGGGCCGGCTCGACGCGCGGGGGCTGATTCCGCACCGCGCGGCGGCTGGCAGCGGCCGCAGCAGGGAGGACGCCCGGGGCTCGTCGCAAAGCCAACTGCTCAACTTTCTGCTGGAAATAGACCCAACTTTCGCCCGGCAGCAATTCCAGCTTTACCGCCGCAGCTTCCTCACCAGCCGCCTGGGTTTGCCGGGCATCCGCGAAGCGGCCCACGGGGCGCCCCCGGCCGATGACATCGACTCGGGCCCGGTGATTTGGGACGTGGGCGGGGCGGCCTCGCTGGTGGGCCGCCGCACCATGCAGCGCTACGCCGATACTACCACGGCCGTGGGTTTGCGCAACAGCATCGAAGGCTTCGGGGCCGCCTTCACGACCTCCGCGGGCAAGCGCTACCTGTTCGGGCAGTTGCCCATTGCCGACGCCTTTATTGCCTGGGCCAATTCCATAGAAGCCACCCACGAAATCCGGGGCGCGGCGGGCTGGCGTGGCTCGTTTCAGCTGCTGTCGGCCGTGGCCGCAGCTGTTCTGCTAGCCGCCGGGGCAGCTCTCCAGCCCCGGCGCCGCCGCTGATACTGGAGTTGTCCACGCAGACATCCGAAAGCCCTGGAAACGGATCCGGAGCATGTGGAGACGCATCCGGAGGGCATCGAAAGGCATCCAGGTGATGTGGAAACGTATCTGGAGGGTAACAGCGGGCTGTAGAGACGCGACCCTTCGCGTCTCAGCGTTGAACGGCCCGGCTCTGAACGGCCCTACGGCAACAACCTCAGCAACCTCAGCAACGCCGAGACGCGAAGGGGCGCGTCTCTACAGCCCGCTGTTACAGCTTCAGGCTGTCGGGAATGGCGATGGCGCCCTGGTTGATGCGCTCCAGTAGATCATCGACGATGAGGCTGTCGACGGGTTCGGGACGGCGGCGGGGTTCGGCCGTAACGCAGTTGTACTTTTTGTTGATTTTGACGGTGGGTTGGGGGAAGGGGCCCATGCGGATGTCCAGGTCGGGGTCTTTATAGAGCTTTTCCATGTAGGTGCCGAAGATGGGCAGGGCCGTGCGGCCGCCCTCGCCCTGCTGCGAGCCCACGAAGTGGATGCTGCGGTCTTCGCCGCCCACCCACACGCCGGTTACCAGGTCGCGGGTGATGCCCATGTACCAGCCGTCGGAGTAATTGCTGGTGGTGCCGGTTTTGCCGCCAATCTGGTTGTTCTTTTTCCAGAGCTCGTAGTCCCAGAGGGCCTGGGAGGTGCCGCCGGGCTCCTCCATGCCGCCGCGCAGCATGTAAGTCATCAACCAAGCCGTTTCGGCCGGAATTACGCGCTTCTGGCGGGGGTCGAACTGCACCAGCACGTTGCCGTTCTGGTCTTCGATGCGGGTGATGAGCATGGGCTCGGGCCGGAAACCCTGGTTGACGAAGGTGCTGTAGGCATTCACCATCTCGTACACGCTCACGTCGCCACCCGAACCCAGGCCGATGCTGGGCACGCCGAGCAGCTTGCTTTTGATACCGACTTTGTGGGCGTACTTGGCCACGTTGTCCCAGCCGACTTTCTCGGTGAGCTGGGCCGTGACGGAGTTTACCGAGCGGGCCATAGCGTAGCGCAGCGTCATGTTCATGCCGGTATACTCGCGGGTTACGTTGTCGGGCTTCCACTCCATGGGCTTGCCGTTTTCCACGTACTTGATGGTCACGCGCTCATCCCGGATTCGGTCGCAGGGGGCGTAGCCGTTGTCGAGGGCCGTCAGGTAGACGAAGGGCTTGAAGGTGGAGCCGGCCTGGCGCTTGCCCTGCTTCACATGGTCGTACTGGAAAAAGCGGTAGTCGATGCCGCCCACCCAGGCCTTGATCTGGCCCGTGAAGGGGTCCATGGTCATCAGACCGGCGTGCAGAAAGTGCTTGTAGTAGGCCAGCGAGTCGAGGGGCGAAAGCATGAGCGTGGTGTCCCGGTCGCCTTTCCAGGTGAACACCTTCATGGGGCGCTTGGCGTGCAGGGCCGAATCGAGGCGCTGGGGCTGGCCCTTGTACTGGGCGGCCAGGCGCTTGTACTGCTGGGTGCGCTTCATCTGGGTTTCGATGAAGTTGGGGATGACGTTGCCGTCCTCGTCCACCCAGGGGTCGGTGCCGCGGTTGCGCCAGAAGTTGTCGAAGGTGCGTTGCAGGCTCTTCATCTTCTTGTCCACGGCCTCCTCGGCGTAGCCCTGCATGCGCGAGTCGATGGTGGTGTACACCTTCAGGCCGTCGCGGTACAGGTCGTAGCCGTTGGCCTTGCACCACTCGTTGGCTTTCTGGCTGATGGCGCTGCGGTAGTAGGTTTCGGGGCCGTCGACGTGCTTTTCTACCTGGTATTGCAGCACAATGGGCGTGGCCTGCTGAGCGGCCACCTGAGCGGCCGTGAGTACGCCGGCCTGGCCCATGCGGGTGAGTACCAGGTCGCGGCGGCGCTTGGCGGCTTCGGGGTGGAACTGGGGGTTGAAGGCGGTGGGGTTATTGAGCATGCCCACCAGCATGGCCGCCTGCTCGACGGTGAGCGAGTCGGGCGAGGTGCTGTAGAACGTTTTAGCGGCCACTTTCACCCCGTAGGCCTGCGAGCCGTACTCGACGGTGTTGAAGTACAGGGCCAGGATTTCGTTTTTGGTGTAGCGGCGCTCCAGCTCCACGGCCGTCAGCCACTCCTTGGTTTTGCTGATGATGGTGCCCACGAGCGGCACCCGGCCCAGGGCCCCGGTGTTTTCCTTGCGGCGGGTTTTGTAGAGGTTTTTGGCCAGCTGCTGGGTGATGGTGGAGCCCCCGCCCCCGCTGCCGCCGGTGGCCACGCCCGCCACGGCCCGGGCAATGGCAATGGCATCAATACCCGAATGCTCCTCGAAACGCACGTCCTCGGTGGCCACCAACGCCTTTATCAGCCAGGGCGACATTTTGCTGAGCGGCACCGGGCTGCGGTTTTCGCGGAAGTAGCGGCCCAGCAGCACCCCGTCGGCCGTGAACACCTGCGAGGGCTGCTCGACGCGCGGGCTCTCCAGCTCCTCCAAACTCGGCGACTTGCCAAACAGGTACATAAAGTTCATGCTCACCAGAATGGGGTAGAGCAGAAACACGCCCACACCCACCACAAAACCGGCCCACAGCAGCCGGGAAACCCGGTTGGGCCAGCGGCGCACGGGCCGGGCAGCAGCGGCAGAATCAGTTGGTTTCGGAGCTTTAGGAGCGGACATGCAGGGCGCGGAGTAGCAGGCCGCGCCGGACAAGCCGGCCGCGGGAGTGCAAATATACCAGTTGCGGCCGGGCTACCGACCGATGTGGCCTTACCCCGGCCGGCTACCCGCCCGCCGTTCGCCCAGCCAGTTCACGAACTCACCATAACGCCAATCAGCAAAGCAAACAGCGCAACAACTCCCGCGAGGTAGCCCCCGATGGTGACAAGACGCCAGAAGCTGCGCCACCACCAACGCCGTACGCGCGATATAAGCCGCTGAGCGGTATAAACGCCTAACCACGGAAGCAGCGCCAGGCAGAGCATAAACCCGGCCGCAAACCACGTTTCCGCCTGCGGATGGTGCGGCCACAGCTCCGCCAGCAATAGCAGGTTCAGCCAGCTAAACCCCAGCAGCCCCAGCGCCCACCAGGCCAGCCGCGGCACGGCCGGCAGCAGCACGTAGCGAATGAACTGCCCCAGCTGCGCGGTATAGGATTCGGTTGTTTTCATCAGGCCAGGGGGTTGAGGTGCAGCCAGCCAGCTCCGAGCAGCAGCAGAAACAGCAGCGTGCCCAAGTGAAAAACCACGCAGAGCCAGAACACGAAATCGGCTTGGTGGCGGGGGCGGTCGAGCAGCGTGGCCGGCGCATCGGGCAGGGCCAGCGGCAGCGTGGCCCGGTACAGCACCACGGCGTTGGCGGCGGCCAGCAACAGGGCCACCAGCAGCGGCTGCTGCCAAAGCCGCATCAGCATGGCCAGGCCGGCTGCATCGGTGGTGCCCAGGCGGTACCAGCCGGGCACCTGCCAGATGGTCCAGAGCAGGGCCCCAGCGGCCAGCAGCACGGCCAGGCAGCGGCCGGGGGAATTGGTGGAGTGCCTATCCATTTACCGGGCTGCCACGGCCGCCGCACCCGCCCCCCAGAGGAGCATCACGTGCAGCAGCGTCCAGAGGACGGAGCCCAGCAGCAGGGCTGCGGCGGGCAGCACCACGGCCAGCAGCCGCCAGCGGCGGGCCGGCGGCGTGGCGGCCCGCTCGCGCCAGGTGAGCAGCGTGGCCAGGATTACGATGCTGGCTATGCACCAGAGCAGGCCCAGGAAAGTGAGGAAGAAGGTCATGATTTTGTAGTTAGGTATCGTTCTGCTATCCACCCCACCCTCCGGCCCCCTCCCCTCCGGGAGAGGGGGAGCCTGACGTTTGTCGTTGAACGCACCCCCTCTCCCGGAGGGGAGGGGGCCGGGGGGTGGGGTGCGACTACCGCACAGCTGAATCAAAAGCGGCCGATTCGGCCCGGGTCCAGCTTTGCCAGGTGCGCTGGCGCGGGTAGGCGCGGCGCCAAGCGGCGAGGCGCTGTTGGATGAGGGTGCGGGCCTCGGCGGGCGTGGCGGTTTCCTCTTGGTAGCTGCCGGGCGGGCTGATGATGATGCGGCGCATGCCATCGAGGACCTGCTGGCGGGCGGCTACTTCGGGCAGTACGCGGGCGGGCATTTCGAGCAGGAAGCCCAGGTCGAGGGTGCTGAAGCGGGCGTTGAGGTTGTAGCGGGCAATCCAGATTTCCCAGTTGCCCAGCGCCAGCAGCAGCAGTAGCCCGTAGGCGGCCAGCGAGTTGAGGCGCACCAGCCCAAAGGCCGAGCGGCGCTGCCAGATTTTAAGCAGCACGGTAACCAAGCCGAAGAAAGTCAGCAGCAGAAACCCGTACACCCCGATGCGCTTGTAGGCCAGGCCCGTGTACTGAATGTAGTAGTAGTTGCGCAGCCCCACCGACACGGCCAGCACCGCGTTCTGCACCACCCACACGGTAGCGCCCCAGCGCAACGCCGCCAGACCGGGCTGGTAGAAGTTGAGATTGCGCCGGAAAAACCACAGCACAATCCCCATCGCCACCAGAATGCTGAAAATGAGCACGTAGGTCCCTTCGTGCACGAACTGCGTGAGGTCGAAGCCGGGAGTCAGCACAAAGCCGAACCAAATCCAGCGGATGTCGATGATGTTGACTATCAGCAGCAGCGCGTTCACGAGGCCGAACACGGCCAGGGCCGCCAGGTACTCCTTGCGCAAATCGAGGGCCTTGCGGTCGAGGGCCCGAAAGTCGGGCCGGCGCACGCCCAGCGAGGCTACCCGGTCGCGCTGCCGCCGCACAAACTCGCCCAGCCGCGACTCCCGGTCCTGGAAATAGTGCAGGGGCACGACCACCAACGCCCCGGCAGTCAGCGCGAATCCGACCAGAAAAAACAGCAGATGCGGCAGGGAAATGGCGGGCAGCAGCGCCAGCAGCCAGTCGCCCAGGTGCTCGAATACCTGCCCGGCCAACGCGGCGTAGCGCGGGTTGGCCAGCACGAACAGGAAGTGGAACACCACCAGCACCGCCAGCGGGGCCAGCAGCAGCCGGCCGTAGAAGCGCGTGCGGCTCCACTTGCCGGCCCCGTTGCTGGGCAGGCGCAGGTAGGGCAGCAGCCCCGGCAGCGCCCGCGCGGCCCCACCCAAAGCCGTGAGCAGCGCGAAAGCCAGCAGCCGCAAATGGGGCTGGTTCACGAAGCCGAGCAGCATTACTAACGAGGCCACGCAGGCCAGCCAGGCGGCCCCCGAGCCGTACCAGACCACGGCGCCCGCGCTCAACAGCGTGCCGGCCAGCAGTAGCCGGAAGTAGCCCGAGCGCCACACCGCCGCGTGCCGGGGCAGCCCCACGAGCGTAGCGGCCACCACAAACAGCGTGTAGAGCGCCAGGTTCAGCCCCACGGCCTGTTGGTAGAACAGCACGTCGAACAGCACGGCGCCCAGCGGGAGCAGTAGTTTCTGAAGAGCCGTGAGGGGCAGGGGCCGGCGGCGGGCCGCGGTGGCAGCAGGGGCCGCTGGTGCGGCGGCGGGAACAGCGAATGTCGTCATCACATTTATTTTAAAAGAACTTTGTAATTCAAAGTTTAGAGGCAAAAAAAAGAGCCCGGCTAGCCCCGCAGCAGTTTTTCCAGCGCCGCCAGATGCTCCTGGAAAGCGGTTTTGCCTTCTTTGGAAGCCGAGTAGGTGGTGTTGGGTTTCTTGCCCACGAACTGCTTGCTGACGCTCACGTAGCCCGCTTTTTCGAGGGCCGCTACGTGGCTGGCGAGGTTGCCGTCAGTCAGGTCGAGGGCTTCTTTGAGCTCGGTGAAGCTGACCACCTCGTTGGCCATGAGCACCGCCATCACGCCCAACCGCACCCGGTTGTCGAAAGCCTTATTGAGCGTGTGAATCAGGTGCTTCAAAGCGGTGAGATAGTGAAATGGTGAGATGGTGAGTTTGAAGTTCGAAGCTTGGGGCGCTAACGGTGTAAATGGTGCATCTGGCGCAAGTAGGGCCGTTGAACGACAACTCACTATTTCACCATCTCACCGCTCGTAGCGGTTGTACATCAGCAAGCCGTAGCCGATGTGGCCCAGGCCGAAACCCAGGGCAAAGAACAGCAGACCAAGGCCGGGAATCAACAAAGCCACCAAGCCGAGGCCGATAACGGTGAGGCCCAGCCAGCGGATTTCGTCGAGGGTGTACTTGCTGGCGTTGAGCAGGGCCAGGCCGTAGAAGATGAGCATGGCCGGCACCACCAGCGCCACGGCCCCCTCCAGGTACAGCGCGATGCAGAACAGTCCGCCCGCCACCAGCGGAATGGCCAGGCTGATGGCCAGCCGCCGGCCCAGCGCGCTCCAGAGCGGCTGCCCGTTGCGGCGGGCCCGGCGCAGCGTGAAAAACGAGGCCACCAGCAGCGCCACCACCACAATGCCCCCCGCCAGCCCCAGCAGAAACGGCAGCACCGCCCGTCGCTCCTGCGCCGAGCTTTCCAACAAGCCCAGGTAGCCGGCGTTGGGGTACAAGCCCTTCAGGTACCAGTGCCCCAGCCCGGCGCCGGCCAGCGCCACCAGCCCCGCCCCTACCCCGGCCAGCCCGCTCAGCGAAATAAAGCGCGACGACCGCTCCATGATGGCGCGAATCTCGGTAAGTTGGGCGAGCGGGTCGGGAGTGGGCTGGGCCATATGTCTGAAAGAACTTTGCGTTACAAAGCAATCACATTTACCGAACTTCGCCAAACTTATTTTTGCGCTGTGATGATTCTTCCTAAACCAAGTCCGCGCATTCTAGCCCAACACCATCTCTGGTCTGCTTGGTTTGGCGGTCTAGCGCTGGCGATGTTACTGCTGGCTTTTTGGCTATTACTACTTGCCATGCCAAGTATGCGCTGGAGTTGGTCTTCCTTATCTGAGGGACTCGTGATGCTGCTGTTATGCCCGCCATTAGTGGGAGTTTTTCTGGGAGTGCCTTCGCTAATAGGCGCCTTTATTCGCCGCCGAGGCATAGAATGGTCCTTTGCCACGGCGGGCTCCCGGAGCAGCTTGGTATGGCGGGTTGGATTGGTTGTGGAAGGCTCGGTGTTGGGGCTACTGCTTGCTTATCTTCTTGGAAGCTTCCTGTTAAGTTCTCACGACCAAGCAGAACCGCTTTATACAGCTCAACTATTCTTCGGCCTCAGCCTGCCCTGGCTGCTGTCCTCGGTGCTGGCGGCTTTGCGCTTGTGGCCAGGCCGGATGCCGGAGCCCACGCCGGAGATATGCGCTACGCGAACTGCTTCCGACTCATGAGCCCACGGCAATAAGCGGCTGAAACCCCTATTTCCCCGTAAGCCCACGGCATGAAGCTGCGCCTGCACCTGTTCGAGTTTGAGGATTTGCCCTGGTTTCCGAAGGTGATTCGGGCCGGGATGATGGACTACCTGCGGTTTATGATTACGGCCCTGGGCACCTACCGGCCCATCGTGCCGCTGCTGCTGGGGGCGTTGCGCCACACGGGCCAGTCGCGGGTGCTGGAGCTGGGGGCCGGGGCGGGCGGCGGCACGGCGGGCGTGCTGCGCGGGCTGCGGGCCGGCGGCCTGCCCGAAGCCCGCATCTGCCTCACCGACCTCTACCCCCAGCCCACGGCCTGGCAGCCGCTACAAGCCGCCACGCCCGGCCTGGAGTTTGCACCGGAGCCCGTAAACGCGCTGGCCGTGCCGGCCGGGCTCACGGGCTTCCGTACCATTTTCTCGGCTTTCCACCACTTTCCTCCCGCCGCCGCCGAGGCTTTACTGGCCGATGCGGTGCGGCAGCGCACCGGCATTGGCGTGTTTGAGGGCGCGGGCAAGCATTGGCTGGAGCTGCTGCTGGCCGTCTCGGTGCTGCCGGTGGCTCAACTGCTCATCACGCCTTTCATCCGCCCGTTCCGCCTCAGCCGGCTGTTTTTCACCTACGTCATTCCCCTTATCCCGCTCTTCACCATCTGGGACGGCTGCGTGAGCATCCTGCGCATGTACCCGCCCGAGCAGCTGCTGGCCCTGGCCCACCGCGCCGACCCGGCAGGCCGTTTCAGCTGGCAAGCCGGCAAAGTGCGCCACTGGTGGGGCCCCGAGGTGACGTATCTGATTGGCGTGCCGGTTGAGGGTGATGGGGTGAGGAAGTAAAGGGGTAAAGGGGTGTCATTCTGAGCGGAGCGAAGAATCTCGCGTGCCAAAGTAATCTTATCGTCAGGAGTTACCATTGCACGCGAGATTCTTCGCTCCGCTCAGAATGACACCCCTTTTTTACCCCCCATCACCTCCTTACCTCCTCACTCCATCACCTCCTCACCCCATCACCTCATCCTCCCATTCTACTACATTTGCCTCACTCCCTCTCTTCCACCCCAATTATCCATTACTAATTGGCAATCACCAAGTACAAAAAAGCCCTGCCGCTGCTGCGGATACCGTTTTCGGTGTACCTGATGCCGGTGTTCTGGTTTGGGCTGAGCGCCTTGCGGGAGCCGTTCAGCCCGTGGCGGGCGGCGGGCGTGTTCGTGGTGCTGCACCTGCTGGCCTACCCCGCCTCCAACGGCTACAACAGCTACTACGACCGCGACGAAGGCAGTATCGGCGGCCTGCGCACTCCCCCCAAAGTGTCGCCCGAGCTGCTGCATCTGGTGTGGCTGTTTGATGCGCTAGCCGTGGTGGGGGGCTGGCTGCTGAGCCCGGTTTTCGCGGGGCTGGTGGCCGTGTACCTGCTCGTATCGAAGGCCTACAGCTACGAGGGCATCCGGCTCAAAAAGTACCCGCTGCTGAGCACGGCCGTGGTCGTGGTGTTCCAGGGAGCCTACACGTTCCTGATGACCCAGGTGGGCGTGGGCGCTTCCCAGGGCCAGCTGCTGGCCCCCGACAACCTGCTGCTGGCCCTCGTGAGCAGCCTGTTTCTGTGTGGCTCCTACCCGCTCACCCAAGTGTACCAGCACGCCGAAGACGCCCGCCGCGGCGACCGGACGCTGAGCTTGCGGCTGGGCCTGCGGGGCACGTTCGTGTTTGCCGGACTGGCCCTGGCGGCCGGGGCCGGACTGCTGGCCTACGCCTACCTGCGCCGCCACGAGCCCACGCACCTGCTGCTGTTTCTGGTGGCTACCGGCCCGGTAGTGGGGCTGTTCGGCCGCTGGGCCTGGGCGGTGTGGCACGATGAGGCCGCCGCCAACTTCGACCGCACCATGCGCATGAACCAGGTTTCGTCGCTGTGCCTGAGCCTGGCTTTCGCGTTGATGCTGCTTTTTTAGGCCGAAGTCGGGGCCGAAGCGAAACTGAACCGGTGGTCCGTTGGGCCGGTGGCGGCGCTGCCTGCCGGCGCGGGCCAACTGCCGGGTTTGTCGTTGCGTAGAACTGCCCGAACCTCATCCTGCTTTCTGCCATGCGCCTATGCCTGCTGCTATCTGCCCTGCTCCCACTGGTCGCGGCCTGCTCCGGCCCCACCGACCAACCAGCCAACTCAACCAGCTCTGCAACGGCCTCCGACACGACTGCCGCCGCGCTGGAACCGCTCGATACGGCCCGCGCCGCCGCCATCAGCCCGCAATCCGATACGCTGCTGGCGAGCCGGAGCCGCCACGTCTTCTCAAATCCGGCCGCGCCCGATGTGTTTGCGCTGGTGCTGCGCGGCCCCTCGGTGCTTAGCGGGGAGGCCACGTTCACCATCACCACGGCCGCCGGGCAGGTTATCTTCCGCGAAATCCTGACTTCGCCCGAGCTCGAAGCGGCGCTGGTGTACGAGATGAAGACGCCCACCGCCACCCAGGCCGAGCGCGAGGCCTACGTGCGCCGCCGGGTGCGGGAATTCTTCGCTGAAACAAATTTCCAGCGCCCCGCCCTACCCGCCACCGCCACTTACCCCAGCCCCGCGCCCGCCAGCCCCGACCGCGCCACTTGGAACGACCTGCGCCAGCGCCCCGACGCCGTGCGCTTCGACTACCTGGTGGGCAAGGAAGACCGCCGCCATCTGGCCTGGTCGCCGCTCAGCCAGCAGGTCGTACACCTGCCCTGACTCGGTTCTACTGGGTGCAATCAGCCTCCGGCCTGCTCCTCCGCTACCTGCTTTAACGCGTCCTGCAAGTTGCGGGCAAATACATCGTAGGGCTGAAATCCTCGGCTGAGCACGTAGCCCTGCGAGCCTGCCCGCAGAATAATGGTGGGGAAGCCCTGCACGCCGATGCGGCCCACGGCCTCGAACTCGCGGCGCACGGCGGCCCCGGTTTCGGGCAGCGCAAATTGGCGGGCGAATTCCTCGAAATCCAGGTCCAGCGCCCGCACCAGCGGCTTGTAGGTAACCACATCGTTCAAGTCTTCGCCCCTACTGAATAAGGCCTGCTGAATAGCGTGCGCAAAATCCAGCACCCGGCTCTGGGCATCGAACTGGCGCACCACGTACAGCGCGCGGGCCGGCGCCTCCGAGTCCTGGAAGTAGCGGCCGGCCGCGCCCAGCTGCCGGTAGGCTTCGCCAAACCGCACGCCCGTGGCCTGCTCGACCTGGGGCATAGCGCCTTCAATGTAGCTCCAGGCGGCCCCGATGGGCTCGGCCCGCTCGCCGGCCAGCATGCCGCCGCTAAGCACGGAAACGGTCAGACGGCCCGCAAAATCGGCCTGTACGCGCTGCATTACCGGGCTCATGCCGTAACACCAGCCGCAGTAGGCGTCGTAGATGTAGAGCAGTTCGGGCAGGTCGGCGGTGGCAGAAGTGGTTGACATACGTGAGTAGGTTGAGACTATAAAACGGTAGTAGCGCGAAGCTTCTGCTTCGCGCTACTACCAGGTTCGCAACAAAAGAACAGCAGCCAACAGCTATAAGCCAGTAGCTAACAGCTCAACAATTAGCCGTTCATGGCCAGCAGGAATTCTTCGTTGTCCTTGGTGCCTTTCATACGGTCCTTGAGGAACTCCATGGCCTCGGAGGCCGTCATGTCGGACATAAACTTGCGCAGCACCCAGATGCGGTTCAGCTCGTCCTTGCTCATGAGCAGGTCTTCGCGGCGGGTGCCGGAGGCCGGCACGTCGATGGCGGGGAAAATGCGCTTGTTGGCCAGCTTGCGGTCCAGCTGCAATTCCATGTTGCCGGTGCCCTTGAATTCCTCGAAGATTACCTCGTCCATTTTGGAGCCGGTTTCGATGAGGGCCGTGGCAATAATAGTGAGCGAACCACCGTCTTCCACGTTGCGGGCCGCGCCGAAGAAGCGCTTGGGCTTGTGCAGCGCGTTGGCATCGACACCACCCGACAGAATTTTGCCCGAAGCCGGCTGTACGGCGTTGTAGGCGCGGGCCAAACGGGTAATCGAGTCGAGCAGAATCACCACGTCGTGGCCGCACTCGACGAGGCGCTTGGCCTTTTCGAGGGCGATGGTGGCAATTTTTACGTGGCGGTCGGCCGTTTCGTCGAAGGTCGAGCTGAGCACCTCGGCCTTTACGGTGCGGGCCATGTCGGTTACTTCCTCGGGCCGCTCGTCGATGAGCAGAATCATCAGGTACACCTCGGGGTGGTTTTCGGAAATCGAGTTGGCAATTTCCTGGAGCAGCACCGTTTTGCCGGTTTTGGGCTGGGCCACAATCAGGCCCCGCTGGCCCTTACCGATGGGGGCGAACAAATCGAGAATCCGGGTGCTGTACTGCGCCGATTTGGTCGACAGCTTGAGGCGCTCATCGGCGAAGAGGGGCGTGAGGTTGGTGAACGGGATTCGGTCGCGGGCTTCTTCTACCGTGCGGCCGTTCACGCTTTCCACGCTCACCAGCGTGAAATACTTCTCGCCCTCGCGGGGCGGGCGGATGGTGGCTTTCACCGAGTCGCCGGCCTTGAGGGCGAACTGCTTCACCTGCTGGGGCGACACGTAGATGTCGTCGGGCGAGGTCAGGTAGTTGTAGAAGGGGCTGCGCAGGAAGCCGTAGCCGCCGTCGGGCATCATTTCCAGCGTACCGTCGCCGGGAATCACGAGGTCCATTTCCGGCAGCTTGTTGGCGCGCGGCTGGTCCTGGCGGTCGTTGCGGGGCTGGTCCTGCCGGTCCTGGCGCTGGTCGCGCGGCTGGTCCTGGCGGCCTCCCTCCGAGCGGCCGGCTTCGGCGCCGCCGTTGTTCTGGCGCTCGGCCAGTCGCTGCTGGCGGGCCAGCTCGCGGGCAGCAAACCGCTCTTCGCGGCGCTGTTCGCGCTGCTCGCGGCCATCGGGGCGGTTGCCGTCGCGCTGCCGGCCTTCGCGGGGCTGGTCGTTGCGGTTTTCGCGGCCCTCCCGGCCGTCGCGGCCGTCGCGGCCGTCGCGGTTTTCCCGGCCGTCCCGATTCTCCCGGCCGTCGCGGCCTTCCCGGCCGAGGGTATCGGCGCGGTCGTCGCGGAAGTTGCGGGGCTGGTCGGGGCGGCCGTTGCGGGCGGCTTCGTTGGTTTCGCGGGTATCCCCGGCGGGGGCGGCGGTTTCGGTTACGTAGTCGGAAAGCGCGACATCGGCCAGGGCTACGTCGGAGGCCGCAATGGGGCGGCCGGCGCGGTCGGTGCGGAGGCGCCGCTCGGGGCGCTGGTAAAGCTTAACCGGACGGTCGGCGCCGGCAATTTCGGCAGTCGGGGCCGATTCGGCGGGCGCGGCGGATACGGTTACATCGTCGAAGGTCGGCGAAGATTCCAGCACGAGCGGCGGGGCTGGCGCAGCCGGGGCCGCTGCTTCGGCGGCAGCTTCGGGCGCAGCGGCCGGGGCTTCAGCGGGTGCTGGCTCGGAGGAAGTCTGCTCGGAGGAAGTCTGCTCGGCGGCGGCGGCAGCGGCGGCTTTGGTGCGGCTGGCGGCCGGGCGGGCGGCGGGTTTCTTGGCAGCAGCCTCCTTGGGGGCACGGGCGGCCGGCTTTTTGGGAGCTGCTTCGGCGGGCGCAACAGCGGCCTCGCCCGACTCTTCGGCGGCGCGGCGCGGGGCCGGCTTGGGCGCGGGGCCCTTGGCCTGGTGGTCTAAAATCTTGTAGATCAGGTCCTGCTTGCTCAGCTTCTTGAAGTTGCCCACCTGAATGGTTTCGGCAATTTCCTTCAACTCGGACAACAAACGGTCCTTCAGCTCGTCGATGGTGTACATATACTGATGTGGGGGCAATAAAAGGGAGTTCGGGGCCGCGCACACCCCGCACAGACGGGGCAAGGGGCGTTCCGGGCATCGGCGGCAACCGCACTGCGGGGCCTGACGCGGGGAAAAGCAGGAAATAGGGTAAATGAAACCGGCTGGCGCGGGGCGAAGACGGGCGGGGCGTAAAGAATAAAGCAGCTAACGGGCCCGCCGGCCAGGGCCGACTTGTACGTGCAATGTTAAGGGAATAAGCGGGAACTGCCAAATCGGGCTTTCAATCCGGCCACCCTGGCTGATGGGCGGGGCGCAGTGGCCGCGAGGCAAAGAGAAGCACGCCCGAAAACCAACAGCACCCGGGGCAAACCCGCTACCGACCCATACGGCCGGCGGCGCTAAAAAGATGCGGCCGGCTGCCCGCGCCGCCCCGGTTGCCCGCACAACGAACGTGGTGGCGCGGCAAGTTCCCGGCGCCGATGCGGGCCGGTCTGGTGGCCCACCAATGGCCCGCGCTTGGCCGCTGAAATCAAACGGCTATTTTTGGGCTTCCGAATTCGCTTTTTCCGCTCCGCCGATATGCTGCAAGTTGCCGTCCTGAAAGAAAACACCGCCGCCGTGCTGGCGGCCCTGGCCAAGCGCCACTACCCCACCGCCGAAGCCGACGTGCAGGCCGTGCTCGACCTCGACCAGCGCCGCCGCGAGCTGCAAACCGGCCACGACCAGGCCCAGGCCGAAGCCAACGAGCTGGCCCGCCAGATTGGGGGCCTGATGAAAACGGGCCAGAAAGCCGAGGCCGAGGCCCTTAAAATCCGCACCGCCGAGCTCAAGCAGCAAACCAAAACCCACTCCGACGAGCTGGCCGACACCGAGCGCCAGCTCCAGCAACTGCTCTATAAGCTGCCCAACCTGCCCCACGAGAGCGTGCCGGAAGGCCGCGGCGCCGACGACAACGAGGTGGTGCGCGAGTGGGGAGCCAAGCCCGAGCTGACCGCTGAGGCCAAGCCCCATTGGGAGTTGATTGAGCAGTACGACATCATCGACTTCGCGCTGGGCAACAAGATTACCGGGGCCGGCTTCCCGGTGTACAAGGACAAAGGCGCCCGATTGCAGCGGGGCCTCATCAACTTTTTCCTGGATGAGGCCCGCGCCGCCGGCTACATCGAGGTGCAGCCCCCCATCCTGATAAATGAGGCCAGCGGCTACGGCACCGGCCAGCTGCCCGACAAAGAGGGCCAGATGTACCACGCCACCGCCGACGACCTGTACCTGATTCCGACGGCCGAGGTGCCCATTACCAACCTCTACCGCGACGATATTGTGGCTACCGAGCGGCTGCCCATCCGCAATGCCGGCTACACGCCCTGCTTCCGCCGCGAGGCCGGCTCCTGGGGCGCGCACGTGCGGGGCCTCAACCGCCTGCACCAGTTCGACAAGGTGGAAATCGTGCAAATCACCCAGCCCGAAAACAGCTACGCGGCCCTCGAAGTAATGGTGAGCCACATCGAAAGCCTGCTGCAAAAGCTCGAGCTGCCCTACCGCGTGCTGCGTCTGTGCGGCGGCGACATGGGCTTCACCTCGGCCCTCACCTACGACCTCGAAGTGTGGAGCGCCGCTCAGGAGCGTTGGCTGGAAGTCAGCTCGGCCTCCAATTTCGAAACCTACCAGGCCAACCGCCTCAAGCTGCGCTACCGCCCCGAGGCCGGCGGCAAAACCCAGCTGCTGCACACGCTCAACGGCTCGGCCCTGGCCCTGCCCCGCATCGTGGCCGCCCTGCTCGAAAACAACCAGACCGCCGAAGGCATCCGCCTGCCCCAGGTGCTGCACTCGTACTGCGGCTTCGAGACGATTGGCGGGTAATTAGGGGAGTGATGTGGTGAAAAGCCCCTGTCATTCAGAGCGAAGCGAAGAATCTCGCGTGCCACGGTAGCTCCTGATAAAAGGGGTTGCTTTGGCACGCGAGATTCTTCGCTTCGCTCTGAATGACAGGGGCTTTTTCGCTTATTCGCTCACTTACTCCACCACCGTCGTCACGATGCGTAGGCTGGCCTGGAGGGTTTTCTGGACGGGGCACTTGGAGGAAATGATTTCCAGGCGCTTGCGCTGCTCGGGCGTGAGCGGGCCGAGCAGGCGCAGTTCTTTATCAACCTGTTCGAGCATGTGGCCGGGCTCCTCGCACTTTTCGCAGTCCTGCTCGTGTACGCGGCCGTGGCGCAGGCGCACTTCAATGCCTTCGAGCGGCCACTGCTTGCGGCTGGCGTAGAGGCGCAGCGTGATGGCCGTACAGGCACCCAGGGCCGAGAGCAGCAGGTCGTAGGGCGTAGGGCCCCGGTCGAGGCCGCCCACGGCGGTGGGTTCGTCCACGAGCCAGGTGTGGCGGCCGGCCCGCACGTCGGCCGTAAGGGCCTCGGGGCCCACTTTCACTGCTACGGTATATTCATTCAGTGGAGTATCGGTCATGGTTTCGGGCGGCAAACGTTTGTGGCAGAAAAGCAAAGGGTTCCGTCAGGGGTACGCAGGCCCCGGCCAACCGTTGTGCTTAGCCGGCCGGGGCGGGCCAAACGAAAGGCCGCCCGTGCTTTATGCACAGACGGCCTCCGGTTAACTGGCAGGTTGCTGGTTGGGTGGCTGCCGGATCAGGATTTAGGCGTGTAAGGGAATTTCTTGGAAGCATTGCGCATCAGTGCGTCTACCACGCTGGCCGAAGAGCTGAACACCGAGCCGGCGGCCACATAGTCGTACTTCCAAAGCAGCTTACCCGCCTCGGCTTCCTGAATATTGACGCTGATATTGGCCTGGTTGGTAGCACCCCAGGCGCCTACCAGCAGCCCTACGGCTACGGCGGCACCGTCGCTCATGGGCTTGGTGGTCCGAACGCTGGTCGTGAGCACGGCATCTACGCCCAGCAGCTGGGCCAGCTCCTGGGCAGTGTGGCTGCGCAGTTCGCTTAGCGGAATGCCGCTTTCCCGGAGGCGGGCATTGGTTTCCGTCACGTTCTGAAACTGCACGGTGTAGCCGCGCTGCTGGCTGCGGCGCAGCAGCCAGGCAAAAATCTGCTCCTGGAAGTCGGCACCGCTTTTCTCTTCCATCGACAGCCGCTGCTCGGGCGAGGTATTGCGGGCCTGGTTGGGGCGCATTTCCATAGTAACCGAGGCGGGCAGAATAGCGACAATCTTGTGCTTGGGCGCGTAAGCGCGGAAATCATTGGCCAGATAAATAGATGGCCCGCAAGCGGTCAAAAAAAGGCATAGCAGGGCGACAGCCCACACGCTAAGGGTAGAGGTTTTCATCAAATTAACAAGAAAAAAATAAGAGAGGGAGAGAAGGGCAAACCACCCAACCGATCGGCGCCCATACCTGCGAAAAGGGCCACGCGACTGAATTGAATTTCTCCGAAAAGTAGTAATTCTCCGTCAGATCACCGCTTCCCTTATTTCTTTTTTTATCAACCCTAACCCAGCCGTTAAAACCTGCCTAACAGAACTTTACCAGAAAATAGGCTTGACAGCCGGCTTAAGCAAAGTAAATTCTCATCATCGTTATATACTCTTCTTCTTCCAGGCCGCCCGCTTCAATGCACTGCGTCAGCGTCCGTCGCGGGCCGGCGGCAGGTCGAGGTGGAACACGATGTCGCGCATGCACTTGAAATGGCCCTGGGGGCACTTATCAAAGCCGATTTTTGAGCAGGGCCGGCACGAGAGGCCCTCCACCTGCAGCAGCCGGAACTCGGTGCGGTAGGGGTACATGCCGAACTCGGGCACAGTGTTGCCCCACACGCTGAAAATCTCCTTCTGGAAAGCCGCTGCTATGTGCATCAGGCCCGTATCATGGCTCACCACCAGCCGCGCCTGCCGCACCAGCGAGGCCGACTGGTTGAGGTTGAACTTGCCGCAGGCGTTATAGATGATGGTTTGGGGATCTTCCGGGCTCAATGACCCGGGGAAGTAGTACGGGCTCTCGGGCAGCTGCCGCTCCGCAGGCGGCGAGGCGGCCGTCCCCGCATCAAAGGCCAGCTCGATGATGTGGCCGGTGCTTTCGTCGGTGGGGCCGCCCAGCAGCACCACCGGCTGCCGCAGCAGCCCGCACAGCTCGATAATGCGCTCGACGGGCAGGCGCTTGGTGGCGTGCTGGGCCCCGATGGCAAAGGCCACGTAGCCGCGCTGGAAGGCGGGCGGCAGCACCGCGGCCACGTCCACTTCGTCGGCTTCCGGGATGAAATAGTCGAGCCCCCGGTTGTCGTTGCGCACGCCCAGCGGCGCGGCGGCGGCCAGGTAGCGGTCTACGATGTGCACGCGGGGCAGCGTGTCAATCTTCCAGTTTACCAGCAGCCACTTGCGGGCATTCAGCTTGTCGAAGCTGCTTGACTTCACCCCCAGCCGCGCCTTGATGAGGGCCGTGCGCAGGTTGTGGTGCAGGTCGATGACGAAGTCGAACTGCTCGGCTTTCAACTCGGCCACCAGCTCGCCCAGGCTGCCCGTCAGGCAGTGCACCCGGTCAACGTAGGGGTTGTGTTCTACGATTCCGCGGAAGGCAGGCTTGGTGGCAAAGTGCACCACCGCCCCCGCCACCTGCTGCTTCACGGCCCGGATAACGGGCGTCGTCAACACGATGTCGCCGATGGAGGAAAACCGCAGAATCAGTATTTTCATATCAGTTGCCAGTGGTCAGTTGCCAGTTGCCAGTGTCCGATTGACAGTCAGTAGAACGAACTATCAACTGGCAACTGGACACTGGCAACTGAGCTACCCAAACAGCGAATCCTGGAATTCGAGCGGGGGCTTGATGTTGGCTTTGCGCCGGGCAAAGTAGTCGGCGGCTTCTTCTACCGATTTCGTGTTGAAGGTCGTGGCTTTGGTGAGGCCGCCTTTGCGGCCCATCAGCACGCCGTAGCGCATGTCGGCGTAGCCGTTGGTGTGGTGGGCGTCGGGATTGATGCTGAGCTGCACGCCCTGCTCCAGGGCGTAGTGCACCCAGCGCCAGTCGAGGTCGAGGCGCCAGGGGTTGGCGTTGATTTCGATGATGACGTGGTGCTGGGCGCAGGCGTCGATGACGGCCTTGTGGTCGAGCGGGTAGCCCTCGCGGCGCAGCAGCAGCCGGCCGGTGGGGTGGCCCAGCATGGTGGTGTAGGGGTTTTCGATGGCCCGCAGCACCCGCGTGGTGGCCTTGCGCTCGTCCATTTTCAGGTTGGAATGCACCGAGGCCACGATGAAATCGAAGGTTTCGAGCACGGCCGGCGGGTAATCCAGGGCCCCATCGGAGAGAATATCCGACTCGATGCCCTTGAAAATGCGGAACGGGGCCAGCTCCTGGTTGAGCTGGTCGATTTCCTGGTGCTGCTGGCGCACGCGCTCCACCGAGAGGCCGTTGGCGTAGTGGGCGGCCTGCGAGTGGTCGCAGATGCCCAGGTACTCGTAGCCGCCGTCGCGCAGGAAGGTGGCCATTTCGCGCAGCGTGTGGCTGCCGTCGGAGTAGGTGCTGTGGTTGTGCAGCGAGCCGCGCAAATCGCCGGGCTCCAGCAGCTGGGGCAGCTGGTTCTGGCGGGCCAGCGGCAGCTCCCAGAGGCCCTCGCGCAGTTCGGGCTCCACGTATTGCAGGCCGGCGCGCTGGTACAAGTCGGCTTCGGTGGCGAACTGCTCGCGCTTGAGCCACTGGCGCAGGCTGGCGGGCTGGCCAGCGGCCGGCAGCTCGTCGGTTAGCGCGCCGCTCAGGTGGGCATCGGTGGCCGAGGTCAGCAGCAGCTGGTTGGTGAAATCGGCGGACGAAACCAGGCGCACTTCCACCTGCACACCCGAGGCAGTGGCCGTGCCGCGCCAGGCAAACGGGCCGCTACGGCGCGGGTCGAGCGTGAGGCCGTCGAGGTCGTTGAGAGTTTGGCGGGCGGCGGCGGGGTTGCTGGTGGCCACTACCAGTTGCACGGTTTCGATGGTTTCGAGGCGGCGGCGCACTTCCCCGCTCACGGCGGCGCGCTCGGTGCCGGGGGCGGCCTCCAGGCGGGCCAGCAGCTCGTGGGCCAGCTCCTCGCCCTGCGGATACAGCACTTTGCCCCGGCTCTGGTCGGTGAAATCGAGGGCGTCGAGCAGGGCCTGCTGGGTTTTCTGGCCGAAGCCCTTGAGCTTGCTCACCTCGTCGTTCTCAGCCGCCGTGCGCAGCTGGGCCGCGTCCTCAATGCCCAAATCTTTCCACAGCGTGCGGATTTTCTTGGGGCCGATGCCTTTTATTTTCAGCAGCTCCACCACGCCGGGCGGGGTAGCGGCCAGCAGCCGGTCGAGCTCCTCGAACGAGCCGGTGTCGAGCATTTCGGCCACTTTGGCGGCGGCCGTTTTGCTCAGGCCGGTGCGGTCGGGCAGGCCGGTGCGCTCCACGTCGGCCACCGGGAAGCTCAGGGCCTCCAGGGCGTTGGCGGTGCCCTCGTAGGCCCGGATTTTAAACTGATTCTCGCCGTGCAGCTCCAGCAGTTGGGCCGCCAGGCGAAAGGCTCGGGTTAGGGCGCGGTTGTCCATGAGGGGCAAAGGTAGTGCGTGAGGGGATGACTGGGGAACAGAGTGCCCGCCGATATACGTCGATTACCGCCCGCCCGCCGCCTTATGCCTGCTGATGGCGGGTACCGGGGCAGCGCCGGCATGGGCCCGGACCGCCATTTTGCCGTATCAGGGCTTATGACGACTTCCCGACAACTGCTGCTGACGGCGCTGCTGCTGGGCAGCCGTGCCCTCACGGTTTCAGCCCAGACCATGCCTACCCTCAGCCCCGACCAGCAAGCCTTTCAGCAGGGCACCTTTCAGGGGGCAACCGCTGATAAGGTTCAGTACAACGCCATCTACCAGCTCAACAGCGCCGATGCCGACCACATTAAGATGACGCTGCGCAACATCCGCAACGCCCTCGACGACCCGCGCCTGCAGGGCCGGCTGCAGATTGAGCTGGTGGCGTTTTCGGGCGGCATTACGGCGTTTCGGAAAGACCAGCCCTACGAGACCGAGCTGCGGGCGCTGCTAAGCCGGGGCGTAATGCTGGCCCAGTGCCTGAACACCATGCGCGAGCGAAACGTGAGCAAACAGGAGCTGTGGCCGTTTCTGGCCTTCGTACCCAGCGGCAACGGCGAGCTGATTATCCGCCAGGGCCAGGGCTGGGCCCTGGTGCATCCGTAGCGCGGCGGGCCGGCCCCGCTCCTGCCACGTCCGCCCGCCTGGACCAACCGTTTCTTACCTTACGTAAGGTACTTTTACCGCTCATCTACTCCTTCCGCCATGCGTTTATTCACTGTTCTTGCCACCCTGAGCGTGCTGCTGCTGGCCGCCACCTGCAAACCCGAGTCGCAGAGCGCCCGCCTGCCGCCCAACCTCAAGCAACTGGAAGGCACCTGGCTGCACGCCCACGAAGAAGACCAGGCCGACGTGCTCGTGTACCGGCCCAACACCTACGCCTTTCCGCCCTCGCGGGGCCGGACGGGCTTTGCCTTCGAGCGCAACGGCCTGTTCACGCAGTACGACATTGCCCCCACCGACGGCCTCGAAGGCCACAAGGGCCGCTGGAAAATGCAGAACGAACATACGCTGCTCATCAGCCTCGACGACAAGCAGGAGCCCGACTACACGCTCGATGTGGTGTCGTTGGAAAACAACGTGCTGAAGGTGCGGCGCAAAGATTTATAGGCCTTTGCAACTCATCAACAGGGCGCCGGCTCTTGCTGATGGGTGCTTTTGCCTGATTTCTTACCGCTTACCTTATGCGTTTTCTGCTCTATTTATCGGCAACCATGCTACTGCTGCCGGCGGGCTGCAAAAAATCGGAAGAACCGACGCCGGACCATGTTTTTGACAAGAACTGGTACAACACCTATCAGGCCGGCGACGATGGCCACTCGATTTTCTCGACCACCAACCCGAAGCAGGCCTGGCGCCACGATGGGTTCCGCCTCAATGCCGACGGCAGCTTTCTGGAGTACGGCCTCGACCCCGTCGACAACCCGGAAACGCGGCCGGGCACCTGGCAGCGGGAAGGCGGCCAGAAATACCGCATCACCTTTCGCAATGCGGCCCGTAAAGGCTACCTGCTGCTGATTACTAAACCCGCAACCGACCAGCTGCAGGCCCGGCGCGACTACTAAGCCGGCCGCCGGCGGGTGGCGCTTATTCTTCCACTTTTATACCTCCATCCCCATGCGTACTCTCCTGCTGACACTACTGGCCGCCACGGCCTTATTCCTGGGCTCCTGCGCCAGCAAGGCCACCGAAGCTCCAATAGAAAAACAAGTAGACTCCCAGAGCTTTAGCAACGCTTTTTTCGGTAAGCTCTGGATCAACTCCTACGAAGCCCAGCGCAACGAAACGCCCGTCTATCGGCCCGAAGGGTATGTCTGGGCCACCCCGCCCGAGCGCTACAACATGCCCATGGAGGGCGGCGACGGGTTCCGGCTCGATGCCGACGGTACGGGCGTGTACATTGCCCCCGGCATCGGGCCCGGCCCCACTACCCACCCGGTTACCTGGAAGCGCGAAAGCCCCGAAAAGCCTGTTTTCCTGATTCACGTAACCGACAACTCGCGTCCCGATATGCGGCTGGAAGTGGTGTCGGTAGTGGCCGACCGCCTCACGGCCCGCTACCTGCCCTAACCGGCCCGCCCCGGCCTCTACCGGCTTAGCGGCCCGGCTGCCCCTGCTGGTGGGCGGCCGGGCCGTTTTGCGCTATGTTTGCGCCGAAACTCACTTGCTTTTCTATGAACTACTGGCTCGTTAAATCGGAACCCGCGGCCTACTCCTGGACCACCTTTGTGCACGAAGGCGGCACCGACTGGACCGGCGTGCGCAACTTCCAAGCCCGCAACTTCCTGCGCCAGATGCAGCCCGGCGACCCGGTGCTGTTTTACCACAGCGTGAGCGACAAGCAGATAGTGGGCATAGCCGAAGTAGCCACGCCCGCCGCCCCCGATGCCACCGCCCCCGCCGGCACCGACTGGGTGGCCGTGCGCCTGGTACCGCGCCAGCCCCTGGCCGCCGCCGTTTCGCTGGCCCGCATCAAGCAGGATGAGCGCCTGAGCCAAATTGCCCTGCTGCGCCAGTCGCGCCTGTCGGTGATGCCGCTCAAGCCCGAAGAGTTCGACGTGCTGCTGGAGCTGGGAGAGGCGCAATAGTGAGAAGGTGAAGCCGTGAGTTGACGTTGCGGAGGCCATCTGGCGCACGCAGCGCAGCAGGCCCCCCCCGAACATTAACTCACCGTTTCACTATCTCACCATTCCACTTGTGGAATCTGGCGGGGGCGGGCATCATCCGGAAGTTACCGGTGTTAGGCAGAGCCCGGGCTTCTGCGTATCTTACCGTAGCCCTTCTCCCTGAAAGCCCGGTGGTTACTGCTATGAGATACACGCTACTGCTTTTTTGCCTGTTGCTGGCCGCGCCGGGGCTGCGGGCCCAGAAATCAAAAGACGCCCGCCCCCCGATAGAGCCCCGGCAGGAGCTACGCACCGAACTGCCGCTGCAGTATACCAGCAGCGAGGTGCAGGTGCAGCCGCTGGCCGAAGACAGCAGCGTGGTGCTGCTCGTGGAGCAGGACGGGCGGCTGACGAGCCGGCCCACTTATTCCTTTCAGAAGCTCGACTATCAGCTGCGGCCCGCGCCGGCCCGGCCGCTGGAAGTACCGCGGGGCTACGATTTCCAGCGCATCTGCGCCGAGGGCACCGATGTGTACGCGCTGTTCAGCGGCACCGTGGAGGGCACGCTCTGGGTAGCAGCCTATGATACGCGCACCGGCGAGCTGGCCACCGGCGAGTTCAAAACCAAAAAGGCCCGCCAGATTCATAACCTCACTGCCCTCGACGGCAACCTGTTTGTAACGGTGGAAGTGAACCAGCACCTGACGGTACTGCTGCTGAACCTGACCACGGCGCAGTTCCAGTTTCTGCCCTCGGTATACGAGCCGATGCCGGCCCGCTTTACGCTGGTTGCCGACTCGGTTACCCGGCGGGCCGAACTGATTCTGAGCGAAACCAATGGCTTTAAGTCGCGCCTGCAGCTCAAGCAGCTCGACCAGCAGGGCCAGCTGCTGCGCTCCGAATTTGTGCAGGCCGGCTCCGAGCGGGGCCTGCTCGATGCCCAGCTCAGCTCGGGCGACAGCGCGGCCCGGATACTGGCCGGCACCTACACGCTGCGCGACTCGCGCTTCTCGCAGGGCCTGTTCGCGGCCGACCTGACGGCCGGCACCACGCCGACGGGCCAGCGCCGCTCGCTGCGCTTCTACGACTTTCTCAACTTCAAGCACTTCTTCGACTTTATGAAGCCCTCGCGGGTGGCGCGGCTGCGCCAGCGCCAGGCCCGCCTGCGCGAGGGCTCTGATGGGTCGCGCCAGCCGCGCCACCGCTACCAGCTGCTGATGCACGATATGCTGCCCACGCCCGAGGGCTTTGTGCTGGTAGCCGAGGTATACTACGCCCGCTACACCAGCGGCAATGGGGCCTATACGGCCCTGCCCGGCAGCTTCGCGGGCCTCCCCTACGGCTACGGGGGCTATGGGCCGGGCGGTTTCGGCTACCCCTCGCGCTACAACAGCTTCTATAGCAACCGCCGTCCGCCCAGCGGCTACCATTTCAGCCACGCCATTGTGATGGGCCTCGACCGCCAGGGCAACCTGCTCTGGGACAACTCGTTTCTGCTCGATGACATCAACCGCGCCCAGCTAGAAGAAACCGTGGCCCACCGGCCCCTGGCCGACGGGCGCATGGTGCTGGCTTACCTGAAAGACGACAAGCTCTATTACAAGCTGGTTGACCAGACGACGCCCTCGCCTAACGACTGGCAGGTGCGCCTGCGCACGGCCCCGCTCGCCGCTGCCACGCCCGAAGGCACCCAGAAAAGCAGCGAGAAAACCATCAGCACCTACCAGGAGCACCTGATGCCCTGGTACGGCAGCCGTTTTCTGGCCGTTGGCTACCAGACCATCCGCCCCGAGCGCGGGGCGGTGCGCGACGTATTTTTCCTCAACGATTTGGCCTTTTAACCGGCCGGACGCTAAAGTCCCGAAATCCCCAATTGCCATCCGCCCCCATAACGCAGGATAGGGTCCTGGGCTATGGGGGCGGATGGCAATTGGGGGCTTGATGCCGGCTAAAAGCCGCCGCTGGCCACGTTGGGCAGCACTTTGCTCAGCTCGGCCACCTGGGCGCGCGTGAAGCTGCCGCTGATGGCCATGAGCACAAACGAGCCGGTGGTTTTCTCGCCGCCCACGGCTACCAGCTCCGTCACGCGGTCGTTCTGCTCGCGCACCGAGTAGCGCAGCTGGTTCGGGATGTCGGGGTCGGCGTTGGCTACGGGCAGCGGGGTGTACCGCTCACTGGCCAGCAGGCCGGCCACTTCCTTGTCGAGCCCATCAGTCAGCAGCTGCTGGGCACTGTTGCTGGTAGGCGTGAAGGTGAGGATTTTGGCGCTCCGGATGGAGGTGAGCGCCTGGCTCAGGTCGGAGTTGCCGCCGAGCTTGCCGAGGCGGCCCAGCAGAAACCGGGTAGCCAGGCCGGCGTTCCAGTCGGTGGCCTTAAAGCCGGGGCGGTTTTCGTACTTGCTGAAAAACTGGGCCACTGTGCGGGCCGGGGTTCCCGGACCGCTGGCCCGGCAACCGGCCAGCCACAGCAGCGCAATGGCCAGCAGCAAGGGAGCGAAACGAACTTTCATAAGCATCTGGTTAGAAGGAAGAGGAAACAGTACGGTGTTGCTGCTTTACGCAATACCCGCCCGGCCGTTGGGCCCGGCCGGCTTGCGCAACCGCAAAACACGAAGAGCACGGCAACAAAAAAGCGGCGCACCCGGTGGGTACGCCGCTTTTTTACTGGGCTTCCGAAGCCTTAGGGCTGGGGAGCGTTCGGGATGAAGAACTCAAACTTGAATTCTACCCGACGGTTTTTCGACATGTTGGTGGCCGAAGTGTTCGGAGCGGCAGGCTCCGACTCACCCTTGCCTTCCGTTACGATGCGAGCGGGGTCGAGGGCTTTGCCGGTGAAGTAACGCTTCACCGAACCGGCACGACGCTCCGACAGACCCTGGTTGTACTCATCGGTACCGCGCGAGTCGGCGTGGCCGATTACCCGCAGGCTGTACTCGGGGTTGTCCTTGAGGGCCTGGACCATCTTATCGAGGGTACCGTACGAAGTGCGCTTGATTACGGTGCTGTTCGTCTCGAAGCGAATTGGCTGCTCCAGCTTGCGCAGGGCGGGGTTCACTTCCATTGGGCAGCCGTTAGCGTCAACGCGGGTGCCAGCCGGAGTGTTGGGGCACTTATCCATGTTGTCGGGAACACCGTCGCCGTCAGCATCTACTACCAGCGGGCAGCCGGTTGCATCTACCTGCGTGCCGGCCGGGGTGTCGGGGCACTTGTCGTTCTTGTCAGCTACGCCGTCGCCATCAGCATCCGGGCAGCCGCGCAGGGCGGGCAGGCCAGCCTGGTCGGGGCACTCGTCGTCTTTGTCAGCAACACCATCACCGTCGCGGTCGGGGCAACCCATCATGGCGGCGGTACCGGCTTCGGTTGGGCACTGATCCTGGTAATCCGGAACGCCGTCCTTGTCGCCGTCAAGCGGGCAACCGTTTTCGTCCACGGCTACGCCAGCGGGGGTGTCGGGGCACTTGTCTTTGCGGTCGGATACGCCGTCGCCGTCCGTGTCTTTGGCTTTACCCAGGTTGAAGCTCAGGCCCAGCTTGTGCTGCAGGTACCGGTCGTTCTTCTTACCTACGTTGGTGATGCCGTCAATCTGGTCGGTGAGCGGGTAATGCTGGCCGGTCTGGATGAACAGCCCCACCGTCTCCGAGAAGTTGAACTTGATACCAGCGGCAGCCGCAATGTCAAACGCGTACACGTCCGAGTTGCCGGTTACCTTGTCGTTGATATCGTACAGGTCGGGGCTGGCGAAGAATACGCCGGGCTGCACCACCAGGTAAGGCGCGATGAACGCGTCCTCCTTCAGGGCCCAGCCGTTGTTGAGCTTCAGCTTGATCGGCACGCCCACGTTTACCACGTTGGCATCGAAGCGGCGCACGTTGTAGTAAGTGTTCTTCGGATAGTCGGCCGAGAACTTCATGTCGCCGTAGCTCAGGTCGAGGCCAATGTCGAGGCCCGGGGCGATGTAGCGGCTCACCGTTACGCCGGCGCCGTACTCTACCTTGTTGTGCTTGAACCACTCTGAACCCAGGTCGCCGTGGTACTGCAGCCAGTTGTAGTACACGCTGATGTTGGTCTTACGGTCCGATGTCTGTGCTTGCGCATCGGGAGCCAACGACAACATCGCGAGACCACAGGCCGCGATGGAGGTTAGGATTTTTTTCATAAGGAAAGAGGTTTGAGAAGGCAAAGGTAGGCTTTCCGGCCTGGCAACCGCACCGGCGGCTTTCGAGCACGGGTATGGTGCCTATACCGGCCCACACAAAATTAGGTTGCTCTAATATGTTATTAATTTTGCGGCCGGCTACGCCTACAGATCAGCTATTACGCACCGGATCAGGCAAATCGGGGCTTTTTTCATCCTCCGGCCTCAGCGCAATTTCCCCGGACCTTTGCTCTCCGGCGCTGCCCCAAAAAGCGCCCGAAAAAAAAAGTTAAACGAGCCGAATTCCGGCCGCAAAAAAAGGCTGGCGGCCATTTTCGGAGTTGAAAATGACCACCAGCCTTAAATTGACGGCACGCTGTTGGTAAACAGCCCGCCGGCTGCCTAGCGGCGCATCAGCCGCTCGATGTCGTCGGCTTCGAGCGGAATGTTCTTCATCAGGTCGTCGTTGCCGGTTTTGGTGATGAGAATGTCGTTTTCGAGGCGGATGCCCAGGCCCTCGGCCGGAATGTAAATACCCGGCTCGCAGGTGTACACCATGCCCGGCTCGAAGGTGCGGTACTTGTGGCCCACATCGTGCACATCGAGGCCCAGGTAGTGGCTGGTGCCGTGCATGAAGTACTGCTTGTAGAGCGGCGCGGCGGGGTCCTGGTTTTTCACATCCGACGCGTTCAGCAAGTCCAGCTTGATGAGCTGCTGCTCCATCTCGGCGCCCACGGCGGCGTGGTACTCCTCAATATTGCCGCCGGCCACGAGCCGGGCCGTGGCGAACTTCATCACGTGCAACACGGCGTCGTACACGGCCCGCTGACGCTTGCTGAACGTGCCGCTGATGGGGATGGAGCGCGACATATCGGCCGCGTAGTTGGCGTACTCGGCCCCAAAATCGAGCAGCATCACGTCGCCGGCCTGGCACTCGCGGTCGTTGCTGACGTAGTGCAGGATGCAGGCGCTGGGCCCCGAGGCGATGATGGAGCCGTAGGCGGGGCCGCGCGAGCCGCCGCGCAGAAACTCGTGGAAGATTTCGGCCTCTACCTCGTACTCCATCACGCCGGGCTTCACAAACGAAAGCAACCGGCGGAAAGCGGCCTCGGTGAGGTCGGCGGCCTTTTGCATGAGCCGGATTTCCTCGGGACTTTTGATGGCCCGCAGCTGGTCGAGCAGGCGAGCGGCGCGGCGGTACTGGTGCAGCGGATAAGCCGCCTGCAAGCGCTTGATGAAGCGGGCGTTGCGGGTCTCCACCTCCACCACGGCCCGGATATGCTCGTTGCTGGGCAGGTACACCTGATCGGCCTCGTTCATGAGGGCCGGCAGCACCGCCTCGAACGAGTCGAGCCACATGATGGTGCGCACGCCGGTTTGCTCGCGGGCCTGCTCCTTGGTGAGCTTGTAGCCCTCCCAGATGAGGATTTCGGGGCTGGTTTCCTTCAGAAACAGGATTTCGCGGTGCTGGGGCAGCGTGGCGTCGGGGCAGATAACGAGGATGCTGTCTTCCTGGTCGACGCCGCTCAGGTAGAACAGGTCGTTGTTCTGGCGGAACGGCATGGTGCCGTCGGCGTTGGTGGGCATGATGTCGTTGGCCTGGAAGATGGCCAGCGAGTTGGGCGGCAGCAGCTCGCGGAAGCGGCGGCGGTTTTCAACGAACAAATCGGGCGAAATAGGGCCGTAGCGCATAAGGGCAGGGATGAGGTAGAACAGATGAAAGCCGCCGAAGCGGCCGGGCCAAGTTAAGTAGTAATTGACCGTCATGCAGAGCGCGGCGAAGAATCCCGCGGGCTGAGGCTGTAACAAGTAACCCGACATCAGCCCGCAAGATTCTTCGCCGCGCTCTGAATGACGGTCAATTTCCCCCGCCCCTACTACCGTATCTTTGTGTGCCCACCCAGCCCGCCATGCCCACTACCCCGCCCGCCGTCCTGCTCATCCAGACCGCCTTCATCGGCGACGTGATTCTGGCTACGGCCCTGCTGGAGTACCTGCACCGCACCGAGCCCGAAACGCCCGTCGATTTTCTGGTGCGTAAGGGCAATGAGGGGCTGCTGCGGGTCCACCCGCACGTGCGGCAGGTGCTGGTGTGGGACAAGAAGCAGGACAAGTACCGGGGCCTGTTGCGGCTGCTGGGCCAGATCCGGCGCACGGGTTACGGCCGCGTCGTTACGCTGCAGCGCTTCGCCAGCACCGGCCTGCTGACGGCCTTTTCGGGCGCGCCGGAGCGGGTGGGGTTTGATAAGAACCCGCTGGCCCGGTTTTTCACCCGCACCGCCCCGCACGTTATCGAGGACGGCGTGCACGAGGTAATGCGCAACCTGCGCCTGCTGGCCCCCGGCTACCAGGGCCCGGTGGTGCCGCCCCGCCTCTACCCTTCCGCCACCGACGAGCAGGCGGCCGCCGAAGCCGTGGCGGCGGCCGGCGGCGGGCCCTACATCTGCATCGCGCCCACGTCGGTGTGGTTTACCAAGCAGTTTCCAGAGGAGCAGTGGCTAAAGCTGCTGGCCGCGCTACCACCCGAGTACCGCGTGTTTTTGCTCGGCGGCCCGCCCGACACCGAAGCCTGCCAGCGGCTGCTGGAACTGAGCGGCCGGCCGGGGCTGGTGAATCTGTCGGGCCGTTTGTCGCTGCTGGCCTCGGCGGCGCTCATGCGCGGGGCGGTGCTCAACTACGTGAACGATTCGGCGCCCATGCACCTGTGCTCGGCCGTGGGTGCGCCGGTGTGCGCGGTGTACTGTTCCACGGTGCCGGCCTTCGGGTTCGGGCCGCTGAGTCCGTTTTCGCGCATCGTGGAAATCGAAGGGCCCCTGCCCTGCCGCCCCTGCGGCCTGCACGGCCACGCCGCCTGCCCCCTGGGCCACTTCCGCTGCGCCCACGATATTAGAACCGAGCAGCTGCTGGCGGTTTTAGGTGAGGTGGTCAGGTTGTAAAAGGACGGTCATTCTGAGCGGAGCGAAGAATCTCGCGTGCAATGGTAACTCCTGATGATAGGAGATACTTTGGCACGCGAGATTCTTCGCTCCGCTCAGAATGACTGTTCCTTCACCATCTCACCTCATTGTACCTTTGCAACCTACCGCGCCGCTGCGTGGTTATACCGGGCGGGGCCGATGGGCCGCTGGTGCAAAAAGCCAGGTCCCTGAGTGCTCAATTTCCCTTTATCCTCTGAAATGACTGATTACGACCTGTACGAGTTGCCCAACGGAATTCGGGTGCTGCATAAGCAGGTTCCGCACACCAAAATCGCCCACTGTGGGTTTTTGCTCGACATTGGCTCGCGCGACGAGAAGCCCCACCAGCTTGGGCTGGCGCACTTCTGGGAGCACATGGCCTTCAAGGGCACCCACAAGCGCAAGAGCTTCCACATTCTCAACCGCCTCGAAACCGTGGGCGGCGAGCTGAACGCCTATACTACTAAGGAGAAAATCTGCTTCTACGCCTCGCTGCTGAGCACCCACTTCGAGCGGGCCTTCGAGCTGCTGACCGACCTGACGTTCAACTCCGTCTTCCCCGAAAAGGAGATTGAAAAGGAGCGCGGCGTGATTCTGGAGGAAATGGCCATGTACCACGACGCGCCCGAAGACGCCATCATCGACGACTTCGACGACGTGGTGTTTGCCCGCCACACGCTGGGCCACAACATTCTGGGCACCCGCGAAAGCGTGGCGGGCTTCCAGCAGGCCGATTTCCACCAGTTTCTGGCCGACAACGTGCGCACCGACCGGGTGGTGTTCAGCTCGGTGAGCAACCTGCCCTTCAAGGAAGTGAAGCGGCTGGCCGACAAGTATCTGGCCCCCCTGCCGGCCCGGCTGGGTGCCCGGCCCCGGCTGGGCTTCGAGGGCTACCAGCGGCTGGAGCGGCTGGAGCGCAAGCCCATCACCCAGGCCCACTGCCTGATTGGCGGGCCGGCCTACGCGTTGCACGACGAGCGGCGGGTGCCGTTTTTCCTGCTCAACAACCTGCTCGGCGGCCCCGGCATGAACTCGCGCCTCAACCTGGGCGTGCGCGAAAAGTATGGCCTCGTCTACACCATCGACTCCACCTACTCGCCCTACACCGACACGGGCCTGTTCGGCATCTACTTCGGCACCGAGAAGAAGCAGGTGAACCGCACCGTGGCCCTGGTGCAGAAGGAGCTTAAGCGCCTGCGCGAGCAAACCCTGGGAACCTCGCAGCTGCATACGGCCAAGGAGCAGCTGATGGGCCAGCTGGCCATGGCCGAGGAAAGCAACAGCGGCCTGATGCAGCTGCTGGCCAAAAGCACCCTCGACCTGGGCCGCGTCGAGAGCATCAACGAAATCTTCGACCGCGTCCGCTGCATCAGCGCCCCCGAGTTGCTGGAAATAGCCAACGAAATCCTCACCGACGACAACCTGAGCGTGCTGCAGTACGTGCCGGAGTAGGTGAGATGGTGAGTAGTGAAATGGTGAGTTGACGTGCTGTCATCCTGAGTATAGAGCGCATCAAGCCAGCGCTAGAGGGACTTATCTTGCTCGGACGGCTGTACCAACGGCTCCTTTTGGCATGACAAGACCCTTGTTCCACTTGGGAGGTCAGGCCACCCGAATAGCAAACTCACCATTTCATTATCTCACCATCTCACCTCATGCCCATCTTTGGCCACATCAGCTATTACCGGCCGGGCGATGTGCTGGACAGCCGGCTGGCGCTGAGCCGGGCCGGGCTGCACCGGCCCACGCGCACCGGCGTGAGCGGCTCGGCCGACGAAGGGGCCGAATCCATTATTCTGGCCGACCAGTATGAGGACGACGACTTTCGGGAGCACGACCTGACGTACTCGGGCAGCGGTGGCCGCGACCCGCGCACCGGCCGGCAAACGGCGCACCAGGAGTTGAGCGGCCGCAACCTGTATATGCACAAAAGCCTCGCAACCGGCCGCCCGGTGCGGGTTTTTCGGCGGGTTGCAGTGGAGGCGGGTTTCGGCTACCGCTACGAAGGACTTTATCGGGTAGTGGCCGCCGTGCACGAGCCCGGCAAGGCCGGTTTTCAAGTCTGGAAGTTTCGGTTGGTGCCGGTGGTTGAGTTGGGAAGTTGAAAGAACAGTCATGCTGAGCAGGCGGCGCATCAAGCCAAGGACGGAGCGAAGTCGAAACATCTCGCGGGCAGATGTAACCCTATCGTTTGATTAGAATTGCACGCGAGATGCTTCGGCAAGCTCAGCATGACATTCTTCCAGACTTCTACCCTTCCTCCTATGTACTCCCCCGACGACGCCCAGCGCTACGCCGACGACCATACCAGCCCCGAAAGCCCGCTGCTGGCGCGCCTCAACCGCGAAACCCACGTGCAGGTGCTGCATGCCCGGATGCTGTCGGGGCACGCGCAGGGGCGGCTTTTGAGCATGCTCAGCCACATGGTGCGGCCGCGGCGGGTGCTGGAGTTGGGCACGTTTACCGGCTACTCGGCCCTGTGCCTGGCCGAGGGGCTGGCCCCCGATGGACTGCTGCACACCATCGAGCAGAACCCCGAGCTGGCCGGCCGCATCGGGCGCTACGTGGCCGAGGCGGGCCTGGAACACCAGATTCGGCTGCACATCGGCGACGCCCGGCGGGTGCTGGCCGCGCTGGCCGAAACCTGGGATTTGGTGTTCATCGACGCCGACAAAATCAACAACGACACGTACTACGAGCTGGTGCTGCCCCAGGTGCGGCCCGGCGGCTTCATCCTGATTGACAACGTACTCTGGAACGGCAAGGTGCTGCCCGACTACCCACTGAAACCCGCCGACAAGGACGCCCACGCCGTACGCGCCTTCAACGCCAAAGTGCAGGCCGACCCGCGGGTGGAAAACGTGCTGCTGCCCATGCGCGACGGGCTGCTGTTGGTGCGGAAATTATGAGTTGCCAGTAAAAGGAACGTCATGCTGAGCTTGTCGAAGCATCTCGCGTGCTGACGTTGAGTTACTATGGCAACATCAGCACGTGAGATGCTTCGGCAAGCTCAGCATGACGTTCCATTTACTGGCAACCAAATCTATTTCAAAAGAAAAAAGCTCGTTCGTTAAACCGTAGCGGAATTCTGGCGTCTATGCCGGCTAACGCCTTTCTACCCCATCTGATGACGCTACGTTTGCTCCTTGTCCTGCTGCTGTTCACTTCCCTACTAACCGCCGCCCAAGCCCAGACGACGACCGTGAGCGGGCGGGTGCTCGACGGTCAGGACCAGTCGGCGCTGCTGGGGGCCAACGTGGTACTGCTGCAACTGCCCGACTCGGTGCGGCGCGGGGCAGCGGTGGATGCCAGCGGCGCGTTTGTGGTGCCGAATGTGCCGGCGGGGCGCTACCGGCTCACGGTGTCGTTTTTAGGCTACCAGGATTTGCAGCGCACCGTGGAAGTGGGTAGCGCGCCCCTGAATTTGGGCGCCCTGACGTTGCAGGCCGGGGGCGTGGCGCTGAAGGGCGTGGAAGTGGTGGGCCAGGCTGCCGCGGCCGTGCAAAAGGGCGACACGGCCCAGTTCAACGCCGGCTCGTTTAAAGCCAACCCCGACGCCAGCGCCGGCGACCTGATCCGGAAGATGCCCGGCGTGACCGTGGACCCTGCCACCGGCAAGGTGCAGGCCCAGGGCGAGCAGGTGCAGCGGGTGCTGGTAGACGGCAAGGAGTTTTTCGGCAACGACCCCGATGCCGTGCTTAAGAACCTGCCGGCCGAGGTAATCGACAAGATTCAGGTGTACGACCGGGCCTCCGACCAGAGCCAGTTTACGGGTTTCGACGACGGCAACCAGCAGAAAACCATCAACATTATCACCAAGCCGCAATTCCGCAACGGCCAGTTTGGGCGCGTGGTGGCCGGCTACGGGCCCCTCGACGACCGGTATCGGGTGAGCGGCAACCTGAACAGTTTCAAGGGTAAGCGGCGCATGTCGGTGGTGGCCCAGAGCAACAACATCAACGAGCAGAACTTCGGCACCGACGACTTGCTGGGCGTGGTGGGCTCGTCGGGCGGGGGCGGCCGGGGTGGCCGCGGCGGCGGTGGCGGGCGCGGCGGCCAGGGCGGCGGCGGCAACGCGGGCGACTTTCTGGTGAACCAGCAGGGGGGCATCAGCAAAACCCACGCGCTGGGCCTGAACTACTCCGACACCTGGGGCACGAAAACCGACGTGCAGGGCAGCTACTTCTTTAATATGAGCGACAACACCAGCGCCACCAGCCTACTGCGCCGCTACGTGCCCACCGTGGGCCAGCCCCAGGATCTGCGCTACGCCGAGGATTCGCGCGCCACCAGCCGCAACTTCAACAACCGCTTCAACCTGCGCATCGACCACAAATTCGACTCGCTGAACTCGATTTTGTGGCGGCCCAGCTTCTCCATGCAGCGCAACACCGGCAACAGTCTGCTCGACGGTACCACCTACCTCGACCAGCCCGATGGCACCAATGCCACCACGCCCCAGGGCGGCAACGCCAGCTCGTACCGCTCGGCCCTGACGGGCCTGACGGGCAGCAGCCAGCTGCTGTACCGCCACCGCTTTGCCCGGCGCGGCCGCACGCTGGCAGCGGGCTTCAACGCCGGCTACAACGACAACCGCGGCGACAACAACCTGCTGTCGAGCACTACCTTTTACCGCCAGCAGCAGCCGCTTACCAGCACGCTCAACCAGTTTTCGGAGCTGACCCAGACTGGCTGGAACTGGCGCGGTAGCCTCGACTACACCGAGCCGCTGGGCCAGCACGGGGCCCTGCAGGCCGAGTACGATGTGGCCTACACGCCCAACCAGTCGGACAAACGCACCTACGATTTCGTGGCCGCCGACCAGGAGTTCAGCCGCCTCAACGACACACTCAGCTCGGTGTTCCAGAGCAGCTACCTCACCAACTCGGGGGGCCTGACCTACCGCTACCGCAACCAGCAGCTGCAATGGGCGGTGGGCGCGGAGCTACAGAACGCCCGCCTGCGCAGCGACCAGGAGTTCCCAAGGCCCGGCAGCACCCGCCGCTCCTTCCTCAACCTGCTGCCCAACGCCCAGGTGCGCTATAACTTCTCGAAGCAGCAGAACCTGCGCCTCAACTACCGCACCAGCACCAACCCGCCCTCCGTCAACCAGTTGCAGGAAGTGGTGAACAACGCCAACCCGCTCCAGCTGACGACCGGCAACCCCAACCTGCGCCAGGAAACCCGCCAGAACCTGTTCGTGCGCTACTCGTCGGCGGTGCCCGAGAAGTCGCGCTCCTTCTTCGCATTTCTGGGCGGCAGCTACGTGAACAATTACATCACCAACAACACCATTTACGCCAGCGGCGAGCCGTTAACCGTCGATGGCATCGTCATTCCGGCCGGGGGCCAGCTCACGCGGCCCGTCAACCTGAGCCGGCAGTATTCGGTGCGCTCCTTCGCCAACTACAGCCAGCCGCTGGCCTTTATCAAGTCAAATCTGAGCGTGAATGCCGGCGCCAACTACTCCCAGACGCCGGGCCTGGTGTTTGGGGAGTTCAACTACAACCGCACCCCCTCGGCCAACCTGGGCGTGGCGCTGAGCAGCAACATCAGCCCCGAGGTGGACTTTACGCTCTCGTCGAACTCCAGCCAGAGCTGGGTGCGCAACAGTTTGCAGCAGCAGCTCAACAGCCGCTACTTCCGCCAGAACACCAGCCTGCGCCTGAGCTGGATTATCACCAGGGGCATCACGCTCAAGTCCGATGTCAACCACCAGCTGTATTCGGGCCTGGCGGCGGGCTTCAACCAGAACTTTGTGCTCTGGAATGCCTCGCTGGGCAAGAAAATCTTCGCCAATCAGCGGGGCGAAATCCAGGTGTTCGCCTTCGATTTGCTGGGCCAGAACAACAGCATCCAGCGCAACATTGCGGCCGCCTACACCGAGGACGTGCGCACCAACATCCTGCAGCGCTACTTCCTGCTGAGCTTCACCTACAACATCCGCAGCTTCGGCAGCGCCGGCGCGGGGCCCGAGCGTGAAAGCGGGGACATCAACGATGGTGCGCGCCCCGGTGGGGGCCGGCCGGGAGGCGGGGGCGGACGCCTTGATGGGGGTCGTCCAGGGGGCTTTTAGGGTGCTCTTGCGTGTACCCCGCCCCCTAGCCCCTCCCCTCCGGGAGAGGGGGACTAGCTTTTAGTTTTCTATACCTGGCCATAAAGCTAGAAACTAATTCCCCCTCTCCCGGAGGGGAGGGGCTAGGGGGTGGGGTAGATGAAAGGCCATCCGCCGCCGTATTTTCCGCTATTTTGCGGCCCGACGAGGCGGGTCCGGCCCTATTGCCGGCCGTTGTGCCTCTGGTTTGCTGCTTTATGAAACGAGTTTACCTGCTGCTACTAATGCTGTTCCCGCTGCTGGGAATGGCCCAAACCGTGCCCGTACCGGCCAACCTGCTGCTGGGCAATCTGCGCCTGCGCCTGACGCCCGGCGGCCAGGCCGCCGTGCAGCAGAAAGTGGATGCGCTGCGCCGCCACCCCGCCTCGTTTCAGGCGAAAGTGGTGCTGGCCGATGCCTACTTTCCCGTTATTGATCGGGTGTTTCAGCAGGAAGGGCTGCCGCTGGATTTTCACTTCCTGGTGCTCCACGAAAGCGGCCTGCAGGGCGACGCACAGAGCATTCACGACGCCGTGGGCTACTGGCAGTTCAAGCGCGAAACGGCCCAGGACTTTGGCCTGCTGATAAACGAGGCCGTGGATGAGCGTAAGCACATCGTGGCCTCGTCGAAGGCCGCGGCTCAGTACCTGCTGCGCAACAACAAAACGTTTCATAACTGGATCAACGCCCTCATCAGCTACAACCTGGGCCTGACCGGGGCCAAGCCCTATACACTGCCCACCGATTACGATGCCACCGAAATGGAAATTACGGAGCGGAGCAACGGCTACGTGCTCACGTTTCTGGCCCATAAAGTAGCCTTCGAGCCGGCCCTGAACCTAAATCCGCGGCCGCCGCTGCTGTTCCAGGAGTTTCCGGCCCCGGCCGGGCAGAGCCTAGCGCTGCTCGCCACCAGCCTGCGCCAGAACCCCGACGAGCTGGCCAAGCACAACCGCTGGCTGCTGGCCCCCACCGTGCCCACCGACCGCGTATACACCGTGCTGGTGCCCATCTCCGACCCGGCCCAGCTGACGCTGCTGGCCGCCCAGCAGAAAACCGCCGCCGCCAACCAGCTGCTCACCCCGCCCGTTGCCGACCCAGAAAACGCCGAACTGGTGCGCGTAAATGGTCTGCGGGCTTTGGTGGCCCTGCCCGGCGACACCAAGGAGAGCCTGGCCCGCCGCGGCAACCTCAAGCTGCGGCGCTTTCTCAAGTACAACGACCTGTTCGCCTTCGACCAGATTGTACCCGGCCAGCCTTATTTCCTCCAGAAGAAGCGCGATAAGGCCGCCGTGGAGTACCACGTAGCCCAGCCCGGCGAGAGCGTGCTGACCGTGTCGCAGAAGTACGGGCTGCGGGCCAAGGCTATCTGGCAGAAGAACCGCATGGCCCGCAACGAGGAGCTGCGCCCCGGCCGGGTGCTGTGGCTGCAACACACCCGCCCCAAAACCACGCCCATCGAGTTTGTAGATAGCCAGAACCGCGCCGCCCTGGCCGCTTTCGAGCAGCCCGTAACCAGCCGCCCCGCCCCGCAGCTCCCCAAAAAGCGCACCGCCAACGACTCGGAGCCCTACCGTGGCAGCACCGCCCGCGCCACCCGGACGCTGGAGGATGCCGTGGAAGACGACTCGGCCACCGCCGAAATTGATGGGCAGATGGAAAGTGTGAACGAGCTGCCGTCCCCAACTGCGGCTCCAGCTGCGGCTCCAGCCCCGGTAGCAGCCCCAGCCCCGGTAGCAGCGGCCGGCGCAATGCCAGCTCCGGCGCCGGCGGCTCCTTCCGCCCCTCCGGCTTCGTCGCTGCCGCCGCGCCGACCGCTGCCTGCCCCGCGCCCCGTAGCCGACGAGCCCCGCGACGGAGCGCCAGCCGCACCGGTTACCCCGGCCGAGCCACAAGCCCCGCGGCCAGCTCCCGCACCGGCTCCCCGTCCTGCTACATCGGCTCCCGCCACGCCGGCCCCGGCGGCGGCGCCAGTGCCCGCTCCGGTAAAGCCAGCCGCGCCGGCCCCAACTCCAGCCCCGGAGGCGGCGGCCGTGCCCGCCGGGCCGCCCACCATCGTGGAGCCGGTGCCCGCCAGCGGCCTGCACACCGTCGAGCCCAAGGAAAATCTGTACTCGGTGGCCCGCCGTTTCAAGCTGCGCCCGGCCGACATTATTGCCTGGAACGAGCTGCCGGCCAACCCGTCGCTGAAAATCGGGCAGGTCCTGCGCGTGGCGGCCCCCGCTACCGATGCGGCCCCGGCTACTACTCCGGCCACTAAACCTGCTGCTACCCCGGCTGCCCCAACGGCTCGTCCGGCTTCGGCCGTGCCCGCCGCCGCGGTGCCGGCAGTGGTGCGCCACACGGTGCAGCCGGGCGAAACGCTCTATGCCATTTCGCGCCGCTACGGCGTCACTATCAAGCAGCTAATCGAGTGGAACGGCAAGCCCGATTTCGCCGTGAAGCCCGGCGAGGTGCTGGTGGTAACCCCGCCGGCGCAGTAGGCTAAACGACGGCCTGACGCGTAAAGCCTTCGGCCCCGGTAGCGCGGCGCCAGCTGGTATCAGCTCGCGCCACGCTACCGGGGCCGAAGGCTTTGCTGGCCCTGCTGCCCATGCCGGGCTCCGGGGCGGCCGGGCTGTTGCGGCAGCAGCCCTAGGCCGAGCCGTAGCGGTATTGTCTGTTTTCCGTACCGAAGCCCGGCCGGGCCGCCGTACCTTTACGGCCGCATGGCTACCTCAACCACCACTACAGCCCCCACGCCCCGGCCGCCCCGCGTGTACACCGTCGGCTTCTGGCTGATGTGCCTCTCGTCGCTCCTGTTTTTCATGAGCTTCAACATGCTGCTGCCCGAGCTGCCCGACTACCTGACCAGCCTGGGCGGCGGCGAGTACAAGGGCTACATTATTGCCCTGTTCACGCTCACGGCCGGCCTCTCGCGGCCCTTTTCGGGCAAGCTGGCCGACACCGTCGGACGCATTCCGGTGATGGTGTTCGGCTCGTTGGTGTGCTTTATCTGCGGCTTCTTTTACCCGTTTACGGTTACGGTGGTGGGGTTTCTGGGGCTGCGGCTGCTGCACGGCTTCAGCACCGGCTTCAAGCCCACCGGCACGGCCGCCTTCATTGCCGATATCGTGCCGCTGGCCCGTCGGGGCGAGGCCATGGGGTTGCTGGGCGTGGCCGGGTCGGTGGGCATGGCGGCCGGCCCCACGCTGGGCTCGTGGCTGGCGGCCCACTTCTCGCTCAACGTGCTGTTCTACTGCTCCTCGGGCCTGGCCCTGCTCAGCCTGATTGTGCAGGGCACCATGACCGAAACCCTGGCCCCGGCCCAGCGGCAGCGCTTCAGCTGGAAACTGCTCAAGATTGAAAGCTGGCAGGAGGTGTTCGAGCCCCGGGTGCTGGTGCCGGCCGCCGCTACGCTGCTGTTCCTGTTTCCGTTCGGAGCCATTTTTACCGTCGTGCCCGACCAGAGCCGGGTGCTGGGCCTGACGGGCGAGAGCAAGGGCCTGTTTTACCTCTGCTACACCGGCGCCTCGCTGGTGGTGCGCCTGGTGGGCGGCCGCAGCTCCGACAAATATGGCCGGGTGCCGGTGCTCATCGGCTCGTCGGGCGTGATGATTGCCGCCCTGCTGCTGCTGGCCTTTGCGCCCTCAGTACCGGGTTTCCTGGCCGGGGCGGTGCTGTTCGGGCTGGGCACCGGCCTCAACTCACCCACCATTTATGCCTGGACGGTGGATTTAAGCCACCCCGAACGGCGCGGCCGGGCCGTTTCCACGATGTACATGGCCCTGGAGGCGGGCATCGGCATCGGGGCCCTGCTGGCGGGCTGGATATTCAGCAACGAGCCGGCCCACTTGCCCTTCGTGCACCTGGCCAGCGCCGGCAGCGTACTGCTGGGGTTGGTTTTTCTGCTGACCATGCGCCGGCGCGTGCCCGCGGTACTGGAGGAAGTGGCCTGACGCAACACCGCGCAGCCGCGCTCCGGTCAGTCCGTTCGGTTCTCTAAACCCCGCTTCGGTTAGTCTGCCGGGCAACCCCGGTCCGGTGGCTCCTGGCGACCGGAAAATAAGTTTGCTTCGCGCGTTGTTGATCTTCGGAATAAATTGGATATTTCGGTTCTACTGCCACTAGCTATCTAGTTGGCAGCTACTCGCTGAAGTTGCTTTATCCTGTTTGTTTCCGCTTTATTAATGTCTACCCCTCTCCTATTGCGTGGGCTGTTAGTTTTTGGCCTTATTGGTACAACGCTGGGACTGGCCAGGGCCCAGGAAGCGCCGCTGAAGTTTGGCAAACTGGAAGCCCGCGAAGCCGCTGCGCTGCTGGCCCAGCCCACTCCCGACTCGGCCGCTGCCGAAGTGCTCTGCGACTTTGGCCAGTCGCGCATTAAAGGCAAGCAGGATGGGTTCGAGCTGCGGTTCGAGCGCACGGCCCGCCTGCTCATCCGCCGAACGGAAGGCTACGATCAGGCCACCGTCCGGATTGTGCTTTACCACGACAAGGAGGGCGGCCGCGAGAAAATCAGCCAGCTTAAGGGCCTCACTTACCACCTCACGGGCACCCAGCTCAGCAAGGAACCCCTGAAAACGGAGGCCGTATTCAGCCGCAAGCTCGATGAGCACCACGACGAATATGCCTTCACGCTGCCCAACGTGCGGGCCGGGGCCATCCTCGAATTCACTTACCTGCTCACCTCGCCCTTCCTGTTCAACCTGCAGGACTGGCGGTTTCAGCAGGATATTCCGGTGCGCTGGAGCGAATACCGGGTGTCGATTCCGGCTTTTTACAGCTACAAGGAGCTGACCCGCTCCTACCTGCCCTTTGCGGTGAACGAAACCGGGGTAGAGTCCTACCAGACCTCCTACCAGCAATCGGGCGACACCGGCTACGGCAACTCGGCCTTCGACAGCCGCAACCTGACGCTTTCCACCAAGGCCCTGACCCGTCGCTGGGTGCTGAAGGAGGCCCCCGCCTTCCGGCCCGAACCGTACATGACCACGCCCCGCGACTACGTGAGCGGTGTCGATTTCGAGCTGGAGCGCATTCAGTTCGACTCCACCCACGACCCGCAGTTCCAGGTGGGCAGCTGGGCCCAGATTGAGGCGCAGCTGCTTAAAAATACCGATTTCGGCGGTTTTTTGGAGCGCGACTCGCCCCTGAAAGCCGCTGCCGCTGCCCTGGTTTCGCTGCCCGATGTGGCGGCCCGGGCCGGGGCCGTGCGGCAGCTGCTGCTGGGCGCGGTGGTGTACAACGAAGTACCCACGCTGTACGCCAGCGCCCCGCCCCGGCGGGTTCTGGAACTGCGCCAGGGCAACGCCGCCGACCTCAACCTGCTGCTGATAGCCCTGCTGCGGCAGGCCGGCCTGGAGGCCCAGCCGCTGTTGCTCAGCACCCGCGGCCACGGCCGCATTCAAACGGAGCTGCCCGTCCTCAGCCAGTTCAATTATGTGGTGGCGCACGTGGCGGTGCCCGGCGGCCAGCCGCTACTGCTCGATGCCACCGATGCCCGGCTACCCGCCGGGCTGCTGCCCCAGAACTGCCTTAACGACCAGGGCCGGCTGCTGGGCCCCAAGGGGGGCTGGGTGTCGCTAGCGCCGGCGGCCAGCCATTTCACCTATACCCAGGCAAAGCTGACGCTGGCCTCCACCGGCGAACTAAGCGGCACTATCCGGCAGGAATACGCTGGCTACGCGGCCGCCGACCGCCGCCAGCCAGTGGCCACGCTGCGCCAGCAGTGGCAGCAGGCCCACCCCGACTGGCAGCTGGAAAAGGCTGATTTGCTGCCTGCCGCCGCCGACGGCTCGGTAGCCTTGCACCTACAGGCCCGCCTGCCTGGTGGCGGGGCGCCGGCCGGCACCATCTATTTGCGGCCTTTGCAGGCCCTGGGCGAGCTGGGCAACCCCTTTCGGTCCGCCACCCGCCTTTACCCGGTTGATTTTGCCGCCCCGCCCCGGCTGGAGCAAACCGTGGAACTGACCCTGCCCGGCGGTTATACGGCCACCGGGTTGCCCGCCAATATCCAGCTCGCTCTGCCCGACAACGGGGGGCGGTTTATATTCCAGGCCGTGCCCAACGGCCCGGACAAGCTGACGCTGGTCAGCCGCCTGCAGCTAAACAAGACCCGCTATTCGGCCCAGGAATACCACGCCCTGCGCGAGTTCTACGCTAAAGCCCTGGCCAAACTGGCCGAACCAATCGTGCTGCAGCGGCAGTAGGCGCCGGCGCGTTTCCGGTTCTCGTTTTCACTTGGCGCCTATTTCTTCGCACCCATTTACTTTACCTATGATGCAACCTTTACTTACCCGGGGCCTGCTGGTGGGCGCCCTTACAGTTGCGGCGGCCAGCCTGGCCCGTGCCCAGGAAGCCCCCATCAAATTTGGCAAAATCGACGAGGCCGACCTGACCGAGCGGCCCTTTGCGGCCGACACTGCCGCCTCGGCCGTAGTGCTGTGCGACTTTGGCCGCTCGCGCTTCGACTACGGCGAGAAAGGCTTTATCGTGGTTTTTGAGCGGGTTAAACGCATTAAAATTCTCAAAAAATCGGGCTACGAGTATGCCAACGGCCGCGTTCCGCTTTACCATGCCAACGGCCGCGAAGAGAAGCTCACGAGCGTTAAGGGCTTCACCTACAACCTTGTGAATGGGCAGGTGGTGAAGGACAAGCTCAACTCCGATGCCATTTTCCGGGAGGAAAGCTCGGCCAACGTGACGATTCGCAAGTTTACGCTGCCCAACGTGCGGGTGGGATCGGTGGTGGAGTATGCCTACTCGGTTTCGTCCGACTTCGCCTTCAACTTCCAGGACTGGACCTTTCAGGAAGACATTCCGGTGCGCTGGAGCGAGTACCGGGCCTCCATTCCGGAGTATTTCGACTACAAGATGCTGATGCAGGGCTACGAGCCCCTGACGGTGCGCGAGCAGAACTCGGCGGTAGGCCAGTTTACGGTCCGCTGGTCGTCGAATACTACCAGCGAAGGACGCACCTCGGGCGGCGCCGAAACCATTACCCCGGTCGTAACCAACTACCGCTGGGCTATCAAAGACGTACCGGCGCTGCACGAGGAGCCCTACATGACCACCCCCGACGACTACCTGGCCCGCATTGACTTCGAACTGACCGGGGTGCGCATGCCCAACCAGCCGTATGAAACCACGGCCGGCTCGTGGAGAAAAATCGAGCATGAGCTGCTCGCCGACGACAACTTCGGGGCCCAGCTTAACCGGGCCGGCTTTCTGAAGGAAAAGCTCGGCCCCCTGCTGGCCGCGGCCGGCACGGATGCGGCCACCCGCATAGCCGCCGTGCACGGGCTGGTGCGCAGCAGCGTGAAGCACAACGGCCAGCACCGGCTGCGGACGACTGGCAGCGTACGCAAAGCCTTCGACCAGAAAACCGGTTCGTCGGCCGATGTGAACCTGCTGCTGATTGCGGCCCTGCGCGAGGCGGGCTTCACGGCCAACCCCGTGGTGCTTAGCACCCGCAGCCACGGCCGCCTGCAGCCCGAGGTACCGCTGCTCAGCCGCCTCAACTACGTGCTGGCCCACGTGCAGCTGCCCGACGGCCAGGAGATGCTGGTAGATGCCACCGAGGAGCTGGCGCCGGCGGGCATGCTGCCCCACCACTGCCTTAATGGTCAGGGCCGCCTGGTCATGCCCCAGGAAAAAGATTCGCGCTGGGTGGCCCTCAAAAGCGCCGACCGCCTGACGACTTACCGCCAAATCAGTCTGCAGGTGGCTGCCAGCGGGGAGCTGCGCGGCCAGGTGCACCAGGAGCACGCCGGCTACCAGGGCCTTAGCCAGCGCGAAAAGCTGCGCGAGCTGGGCGAGAAAAAGTACGTAACCGAAATGAGCACTGGCCACGAGGGCTGGAGCATCGGCAAGTATGCGTTCAAGCAGCGCGACGAGTTGAACAAGCCGCTGCTGCTGGATTACGAGTTTGTGAGCACCGGCAGCTCCGATGGGCCGGTGAGCACGATTTACCTGAGCCCACTGCGCGACTTTGGGATCAGCAAAAATCCTTTCCTGCACGAAAACCGCCGCTTTCCGGTTGATCTGGGCACTCAGCTCGAAGAAACCATTGTGGTAAGCCTGACGCTGCCCGCCGGCTACGAGCTGGAAGAAACACCCCAGGGCCTGATACTGGAGCTGCCCGAAAAGGGTGGGCGCTTCACCTACGGCGTGCAGAACGGCCCCACGGGCCTGCAGCTGGTAAGCCGGCTGAGCTTGAGCAAGCCGGTGTATTCGGCCGAGGAGTACGCTTACCTGCGCGAGTTTTTTGCCCGCCTCATGGCCAAGCAGAGCGAGCGGCTGGTCATCAAAAAGAAAGCCTAGTAGCAGCGGCCGGTTACCCGCCGGCAGCCGCAACTGCCAACTGTTCAAGCCTTATCTCATGCGATTTATCCCGCTGGCTTTTGCCTTTATTCTGGGTGGCGGCCCGCCGGCTGCTCTGGCCGGCCCGGCGCCCAAATACGCGGTGGCCGAGCTGCCCGCCACATTGCGCGAAAATGCCCACGCCGTGGAGCGTCGCCACGATGAGCTGCTGACCGTGAAATCGGCGGCCCGGACGGTGGAAACGGTGCTGCGGGCCACCACCATTCTCGACGAGGCCGGCAGCGGCTGGGCTTCCGAGCTGGTGTACTACAGCTCGCTTAACCGCATCAGCTACTTCCGGGGCGCGGTGTACGACGCCAGCGGCCGGCAGCTGCGGCAGCTACGCGCCCAGGACATCCGCGACATCAGCCTTTCCGACGGCTTCAGCCTGGCCACCGACGCCCGCGGCCGGGTAGCCGACCTGAGCCAGCCCACGTATCCTTACACCGTCGAGTTCGAGTACGAGGTAGTGTCGGACAATGCGCTGTTTTACTCAACCTGGCAGCCCCAGCGCACCGAGCAGTTCAGCGTGCAGGAGGCCACGTTTAAGGTGGTGATGCCGGCCGGACTGAACCTGCGCTTCCAGGAGCAGCGGCTGCCGGCCGGCACGGCGCTGGCCAAAAGCACGCAGGGCAGCCAGCAGGTATACGAGTGGCGGGTGCAGAACCTGGTGGCGCTGGAGGGAGAAGCCGACGCGCCGCCGGTGTCGGAGCTGACGCCGGTCGTGTTCACGGCGCCCAGCGAATTTGAAGTGCAGGGCTATACAGGCAAACTCAACAGCTGGGCCGACCTCAGCCGCTGGACTTACGAGCTGAATGCCAACCGGGCCACGCTGCCCCCTGCCCTGGTGGCCGGTATGCAGGCGCTGGTGGCCGGCGAAACCGACGAGCGGGCCCGCATCCGGAAAGTATACCGGTTTCTGCAGGCCAACACCCGCTACATTTCGGTGCAGCTGGGGCTGGGCGGCTGGCAGACGTTTCCGGCCGCCGACGTGGCTGCCAAGGGCTACGGCGACTGCAAGGCCCTGACCAATTACTGCCAGGCCCTGCTGAGCGCGGCCGGCATAACGGCCCACGCCGCCCTGATAAAAGCCGGCCCCGATGCGCACGATATCCGCACCGACTTCCCCAGCTCGCAGTTCAACCACGTAGTGCTGTGCGTGCCCCTGACCCAGGCGGCCAGGGCCGATACCGTGTGGCTGGAATGCACCGACCAAACCAACCCCTTCGGCTATATGGGCGGCTTTACGGGCAACCGCCACGCGCTGCTGCTGCTGCCCGAAGGTGGCCGGCTGGTGTCCACGCCCCGCTACGGAGCCGCCGAAAACCGCCGCCAGCGCCGCGCCGATGTGTACCTGGATACTGACGGCAACGCCACCGCTACCCTGCGTACGCTGCGCACCGGCCTCGAGTACGACGCCGTGGCCGGCCTGGCGGGCCTGGAGCTGAGCGAGCAGAAAAAGCACGTGGGCAGCCGTCTGGCTTTGGGCAATTTCACGCTCAACAAAGTAGGTTTCCAGCCGCTGCCGGCCACGGCCCCGGTACCGGGTTTAGTAGAAACGCTGGCCCTCACGCTGCCCGGCCTGGCCCCGCCCAGCGGCAAGCGCGTGTTCCTTGCCCCCAACCTGCTCAGTCGCCTGCCGGCCCCCACCGCCACCGTAGGCGAGCGGCAAACCGATATCTGGCTCGATCATGCCTTCACCCAGCTCGATACCGTACACCTGCACCTGCCGGCCAGCCTGCAGCCCGAACGGCTACCCGCCCCCGTGCAACTGAGCACCCCCTTCGGTACCTATTCCAGCCAGCTGCTGGCCCTGCCCAACGGCAGCCTCCGCTACGTGCGCCGCCTCGAAATGCCGCGCACCCGTTTCGCCCGCGCCGACTATCCGGCCTATCTGGAGTTCCGCCGCAAAGTAAGCGCCGCCGACAAAGCTCAGCTGGTGCTGCTGAAAACGGATGCCTAGCCCAGCCCCAACGCTGCGGCCTGCAGGCTGGGTTAGTGGCCTGGAGGCTGCCTGAGAGGTAAACTGGGCCGGCGTACGGCAGTGCGCGGCACCACCTGCCGGTGCTGGCCGGCGGGGCGGGCGTTCGAGAGGAAATGCTTTGCCATTTTGGCAATAAATGCGGCTGGCTGCCGACAAAAATTCTATCTTGAGGGCGTTTTCCTGACAACTGCGGGAAGACGCCCTTTTTCTATTCTTTCTCACCCTTCTCTTTCTCTATGCAACCACTTTCTACTCTGCTGCAACGGGCCTGGCGGCCGCTGCTGGCCGGTTCGGCGCTGCTGCTGGCAGCTGCGCCGGTAGCCCAGGCCCAGCGCGTGCTGTGGGCCGATGCGGCCCGCGTGCCAGCCCAGGCCCGCGCCGCCACGCAGGCCCTCACCCACTTCCGGACGGTCGATTTTCAGCTCGATGCCGTGCGCGAGGCCCTGAGCACCGCGCCGCTTGAGCGCACCGGCAACCGGGGCGCGGCCACGGTTATTTCGCTGCCCCTGCCCAACGGCACTTCGCAGCGGTTTCGGGTAGAGCAGGTGCCGGTAATGTCGCCGGCGCTGGCCGCCCGCTACCCCAGCATCCGCACCTACCTAGCCCAGGGCCTCGACGATGCGTCGGCCACGGCCCGCCTCGACGTAACGCCCGCCGGCTTCCATGCCCAGATTCTGGCCGCCGGCTACACTGTATACATCGACCCGACGGCCCAGGGCAGCAGCACGCACCTGGTATTTGAGCGGCGCAACATGCTGCTGCCCGCCTTTGCGTGCGCCGTTGCCTCGCCCGATGGCAGCGAGCCGGAAGTGAAGCTGACAAACGCCCAGCGCGCGGCCGTAGCCAACGGCACTACCCTGCGCACCTACCGGCTGGCCCTGGCCGCCACAGCCGAATACTCGGCCTTCCACGGCGGTACCAAGGAAACCGTAATGGCGGCCATGGCCACGTCTATGAACCGCGTGAACGGCATTTACGAGCGCGAAGTGGCCGTGCGCATGGTGATAGTGCCCGACAACGACAAGCTGATTTATTTCGACGCCACTACCGACCCGTACACCAACAACAATGGCAGTACGATGCTCAATGAGAACCAGACCAACGTCGACAACCTCATTGGCAATGCCAACTACGATATTGGCCACGTGTTCAGCACCAACGGCGGGGGCGTGGCCCAACGGCCTTCGGTGTGCGTCAATTCGGGCAAGGCCCGCGGCGTAACCGGCACCAGCAGCCCCATCGGCGACGCCTTCGATGTAGACTATGTAGCTCACGAAATGGGCCACCAGTTCGGTGGCGACCATACGTTTAACAGCCAGACCGGCTCCTGCGGCGGCGGCAACCGGGCCACTACTTCGGCCTACGAGCCGGGTTCGGGCACCACCATTATGGCCTACGCCGGTATCTGCGGGGCTGATAACACCCAGCCCAACTCCGACGCCTTCTTCCACTCACGCAGCTTCGACCAGATTGTAGCCCACATCACGGGCAATGGCAACTGCTCGGTGAACACGCCCACCGGCAACACGGCCCCGGTCGTGAATGCCGGCCGCAACTACGCCATTCCGGTGCGCACGCCCTTCACGCTCACCGGCTCGGCCACCGACGTGAACAACGACGCGCTTACCTACTCGTGGGAGCAGTACAACCTGGGGCCAGCCGGCGCACCCGGCGCCCCGGCGGCCGATGCTCCGTTGTTCCGCGTTTTCGCCCCCACCACCAGCCCCTCGCGCACCTTCCCGCGCCTGGCCGACGTTCTCAACAACACCCAGACCAAGGGTGAGCTGCTGCCGACGTACGGCCGCCGCCTCATCTTCCGCCTCGTAGCCCGCGACAACCGCGCCGGCGGCGGCGGGGTCGATTACGACTCGATGAACGTGGTGGTAGTGCCCACGGCCGGCCCCTTCGTGGTAACGGCCCCCAACTCGGCCGCCACCACCTGGCTGGTGGGCGCGCCGCAGCAGGTGAGTTGGGATGTGGCCAACACCACCCAGGCACCCATCAGCGCGGCCAATGTTGATATTCTGCTCTCGACCGACGGCGGGCTGACCTTCCCGACGACGCTGCTGGCCAACACGCCCAACGACGGCTACGAAACCCTGACGCTCCCGGCCAGCGTGGCCGCCACGGCCCAGGCCCGCATCAAGGTGCAGGCCACGGGCGGCATCTTCTTCGATGTTTCGGACAACAACTTCAAGGTTGAGGTGCCCGCCGGGCCAACCTTCTTCCTGCAGGGCCCGGCCGGACCGGCCAGCGCCCTCAGCTTCTGCGCCGGCAGCTCGGGCACGGTAGCCTTCACCGTAGGCCAGCTCCAGGGCTTCACCGGCCAGGTAACGCTGGCCGCCACCGGCCTGCCCGCCGGCGTAACGGTTACCTACCCCGCCACTACGGTAGCAGCCGGCACCAGCAGCACGGCCACTATTACCACGACCAACGCAGCTGTTTCGGGCACCTACACGCTGCAGCTGACGGGCGTGAGCGGCACCGACACGCGCACGCTCGATGTGCTGCTGACCATTCTGCCGGGCATCTCGCAGGCGCCAACCATTACGGCCCCGATTACGGCCAGCACCCGCAACAGCCTGCGCCCGGCCATTACCTGGTCGGCCGTGCCCAATGCCACGGGCTACGAAGTGCAGGTAGCGCTTGATGCCGCCTTCACGACCGGCGTCATTACCCAAACCATCAGCCCCGCCAACAGCTTCGTGCCCAACCAGCTGCAGGCTTCCACTCAGTACTTTGTGCGGGTACGGGCGCTCAGCGGCTGCGGCCCGGGCCCTTACTCGGCCGTAACCAGCTTCACAACCGGCACCCAGACCTGCCAGACGCTGGCCGCCACCAACGTACCGCTCACCATTTCGGACGCGGCAACGGCTACGGTTACCTCCATCATCGCCGTAACCAACACCAACCGCGCCTCCAACATCCGGGTGCGCAACCTGGCCATCACGCACCCCGACGTGAGCGAGCTGGAAATTTCGCTCACCAACCCCGCCGGCCGGCGGGTGGTGCTGTTCTCGCGCACCTGCCCCGGCACCGGCAACCTGAGCCTGAGCTTCGACGACGCGGCCACTGCGGCCCTGGCCTGCCCGCTGGTAGCCGGCTCGACGGTACGCCCGCTCAACCCGCTCGGCGAGCTGCTCAATTCGCCCGCCAACGGCAACTGGACGCTCACCATCGTTGACAACAAGCCCGGCAACGGCGGCACGCTGACGGGCTGGAGCCTGGAAGTATGTACCCTGGATGAGCTGCCCCTCGCGCCTACCTCCCTAACGGTTCTGGCCCCGGTAACTACTACGACGGGCGCCGATATCGACCTGATCTGGCTGGATAACGCGACCAACGAAACGGGCTATGAGATTGAGCGTGCCCTGGGCAGCACCGGCACCTTTGCCAAAGTAGGCACCGTAGCCGCCGGCACCACCTTCTACACCGACAAGGTGACGGCCAACGGCCAGTACTGCTACCGCGTGCGGGCCATCAACACGGCCGGCGCTTCGGATTACTCGAACCAGGCCTGCCAGACGGTTTCGGTGATTACGCGCACTGTAGCGGCCGCCCTGCAGGGTATTGAGGTGGCCCCGAACCCCAGCACCGGCCTGTTCCGGGTACGCATCGGCAACGACCAGCGCGGCCCCGTCACGCTGCGCGTGACTGACGCTGTGGGCCGCCTGGTACAAACCCGGACGCTGACCAAAGGCGCGGCCGAGCTGCAAACCAGCCTCGACCTGAGCCCCCTGGGGGCCGGCATCTACCAGCTGCACCTTGACCTGCCCAACGGCACGAGCGTAGTGCGCCTGCTGAAGCAATAAGCCTTTAGAGCTTAGAAAAAACGGTCATCCTTCGCCTTTGGCGCGGGATGACCGTTTTTTTGCGCTTTTACTTCTTAGACCGTACCGCGAAATTCTGCTGTTGCGCGCTGCCTCCGAACGTTATTCCAACCTTTATTCAAGCATTTCTCTAAGAAGCTGTTTGAGTTAACCCCGCACGGTGTAGAGACGCGACCCATCGCGTCTCGTCGTTGCTGAGGTGTTTCTACATGACCGTTCAACGACCGTTCAACGACGAGACGCAACTATGCGTCTCTACACCGTGCGGGGTTAACTCAAATAGCTTCTAAGCCCTAATACCTAAGCTCTAACACCTAAAACCGGTACCGTAGCTGGGCTTTTACGTCGGAGCGGCGGTTGCCCTGGATTTCGTCTAGTCCCGAGCCGATGGTGTCCTGGTGGCGGTAGTGGGTGTCGGCGTAGCGCAGCCAGAGCGTGAGGTGGCGGTTGACGTCGAACTGGGCCAGCACGTAGGTGCGGGTGCCCTGGCCGGCGAGTACCGGAATGGAGAAAGCGTAGAGCACGTCCTGCTCGAACACGTACTGGCGGGTGTCGTAGTCGTCGGTGTCGAAGAGGGCGTAGCGGGCCGAGAGGCGCAGGCGGCGCAGGGGCTGCACGGTTACGTCCTGGGCCAGCACGTAGCCGTGGCGGGCGGGGCCGCCGCCGTCTTCGCGGTAGCGGCTGCCCTGCACGCGGGTGCGCAGGCTGAGCTGGGGCAGCGGGCTGGTATCGTAAAACAAGAGCAGGCTGCGGCGCTGGGTGGGCACGGGCAGCGGTACGGCCCGCAGCGTGTCGGCGTCGTAGGCCTTGGTGCGCTGGCGGATCTGAGCATAAAGCAGGCTGGTTTTGCTGGGGCTGAAGGTGAGGCGCACAAGCCAGTCGTGGCCCGCGCTGGGGGCGCCCACCTGGTAGCGCAGCCACGGGAAGCTGAACCGGTCGTAGTAGGCCGAAGCCTCCCAGCGCGGCGCGGGCCGCACTTTCAGGCCCACATACAGTCCGTTTTCGTTGATGTTGCGCGTGTTTTCGCCGAACGCGTTGCCGTAGAGCGTGTGAAAATTGCGGGCGTAGTGGCGCTGGAGCACCGCTATATCCACGGCCGGCGACAGGCTGGCCAGCAGCCCGTTCACGGTGCCCAGGCCGCCACCCGCACTGCGGGCCGTTTCGCCGAACAGCAGCAGGTTGCGCCACACGTAGCTGTAGTGGACGCCCAGGGCCAGGTTCCGGTCGCCGCGCAACTCGTACTTGTTGTACAGCTCGTCGCGGCGTTGCAGGGGCTTGTCGAACTGCGTATTCACGGCCGTGGCCCCGATTTGCAGGTCGCCGTCGGGGCTGGTGTATTGGGCGTGGCCGCCGAGCACGGTTTCGCGCAGCACTTCGCGGTTGGCCAGCTCGGTGGGCGTACGGTGAAACCCGCTCAGCTGCAACCCCGACGTAAACTCGCGGAAATCGGTCAGCGAATCCTGGGCCTGCTGCAACGAGGCATCGACGCGCTTGCGCGAGCCGAACACGGTGGCCCGCACCGTGGGTGTAACGGCCACCGTAGCCGCCGCGCCCCGAAAAAATGAGTTTTCGAGCACCGAGGCGTAGGGCCGCACGCCCACCGAGCTGCGGCGCACGGTGGTAATGGTTTCGGCCCCCTTGCCCACCACAAAGCCCGACGACAGCAGCAGCCCCTGCCCGAATTGCAGCTGATAGTCGCCCAAAGCCAGGGTTTTGAGCCGGCCCCGCTCCTGCACCACGAAGTGAGCCGAGTAGAAATCGGCGCCGTAGCGGCGGGTACCGGGGTCCCAGACGAGCTGCTCGCCGGCATCTTTTTCGGCCGTGAAGCCCAGGCTGAAGTCGCGGCTCCGGCTCACGCGGTAGCGCAGCAGCAGCTTGTCGGGCGAGCCCAGGTAGCGGGTGGCGGGCCGGCCGGTGCTGGTGGTATCGGCGGGGCCGTAGCCGGGGCGGCCCTGCACGGTGCGCTCGTAGCGCAGAAACAGGGCGTTGTTTTCTTCGTGGGCGATGCGCTGCCAGAGGTTGCCGCGGGCCGCGTTGGGGTCCGACGTCAGCACCGCCACGAAGGGCGCGATGCGGTAAATGGTGCGCAAATCGAACCCCTCGACGCTTTGCAGCTCATAGAAGCTCAGCAGCGGACCAGTCCGCTGGCGGTGCTCCAGCAGGTGGGTTATCTGAGTTTCAGAGAGCAGCAGCAAACTCCGCAGCTCGTCGCGCGAGGCCAGGTTGAGGTTGAGCGGGGTCTGGTAGTAGAGCAGCAGGGTTTCGTAGAGGTCCTCATAAGCCACGCCGCTTTCGTCGCTCTGGATTTCGGCAAACAGCTCCTGCGTGAGCCGGTCGAGGTCGGGCACCGGCGGGCGCGGGTACTCCTGTCCGCTGGCGCTGCCGGCTAGCAGCAGCAGCGTGGCGGCTATGGCTGTGGCCCGGACTTCAGTCCGTAGCCCGCCCGTGAGAACCGCAGGCAATGCTCGGGCTACGGACTGAAGTCCGAGCCACAGCCAGCCGCCCCGTACCCCGCCCCGCTTCATGGCTTGCCTGGTTTTTCCCACACGTAGGCGGCGCTCAGTTGCTGGCTCAGGCCCAGGGCCTCGTGCCAGCCGGCGGCGTAGTCGATGCGGAAGGCGCCGGTACGCAGGCCCAGGCCGCCAGTGAGCTGGCTGCTGAGCGTGCTCAGGCCGGCGCGCAGGGCCAGGGCCGGCAGGGGCTGGTATTCGAGGCCGGCCTTGAAATCGGCGTCCTGCTCCACGTCTTTCTCGGTTTCTACCAGTAACAGCACTTTCTCGGCAGGGCGCCAGGCCAGGCCGGCGCGTAGTACGGTGGGCACCCGCTCGTCCTGGTATTCGGCCAGCCGGGCCTGGTTGAGGTTGTAGAGCGTGGCCCCGAACGTGAGTTTGCGCGGAATGATATCGGCCTGCCCGCCTAGTGAGGCGGCCACCGCCCGGCGGCTGCCCAGGCCCTGAATGCTGGTTTGCAGCATCTCGACCCGGGCCCCTACCCGCACAGTACCCAGCTGGTAGCCGTAGCCCAGCCCCAGCCGCTGCTCCGAGTACAGCGCGCCCCCGAACCGTTGGGCCGTAACGCCCAGCGTGCCGTAGCGCGGCGCCCCGGCTCCGGCCACGGCGGCGGCCACACCCGCCACCGGCGCGGCAGCCGGTGCCTGGCTGCCGCGGTAGCCAAGCGGCATGGCCACCACCAGCGAAACAGTGTTGAGCGAGGGCAGTAAGTAGCGGTTTTCGGCCCCCACACCTAAGGTGGGGCGGTTTAGCTGACCCAGGGCGGCGGCATTGGCGGCGCCGGCCCAGCCGTCGGCTTCCAGCACGGAGCCAATCTGGCCCAGCGCGGCCGAGCGGGCACCCCACAGGCCCTGGGCACGGGCGGCCAGTGGCAGCCCGGCCAAAAGCACTACCAGTAAGTAGAATTTCGCCATCGGGCAGCCGTTAAGCAGTTGAACTGCTGGAAAGTAGCCACTCTATTCCGTTACTGCAAATCCGATAGGATTATTTTTTGAGAAGTTAGGAATCAGGGTTTAGAATTTAGGAGCTAGGAGCTAACTGAACTGACAGGCTAATTTGGTGTACAGAACGTCATTCAGAGCGCAGCAAAGAATCTCGCTCGAACAGCCGTTGAACGAGTTCACGCCAGATTCTTCGCTGCGCTCTGAATGACGTTCCGCATACCAATTTACCTTGTCAATTCAGCTAGGAGTTAGAATACGGTCTGTCATCCTGAACGGAGCGAAGGACCTTGTACCACCTGATTTACGGATGGTTCAAGGTCCTTCGCTCCGCTCAGGATGACAGGCCGTATTCTAGCTTCTAACTTCTAAATTCTACCCCCTTAAATCTCCACTTTAAGCGTGGCGGGGCGGGTGGTTTGTTCGAATAGCTCGCCGTGCGGGATGATGGTAATCTGGCCGTACTCCTGGAGCAGCTTGCGGTAGGCGGCGGCTACGGGGCGCGGGTTGCGGTCCATATCAAACAGGCCGCAGGCGTTTACAGTGCCCTCCTTCACCTCCAGACCCCGGTTCCAATCGACCTGGTCGATGAGCGAGTACCAGGTGAAGCCGAGCACCGGCACCCCGGTTTTGCGCATCTGGAGGATATTGACCCACTGTTTCCAGAGCCAGGCCGGGGCCTCGTTGGGGTCGAAAATATTGGTTTCGGTGTGCATCACCGGCTTGCGGTAGCGCAGGTAGTAGTCGTGGGTGATGTTGAACCAGCCCATCACATCGGACGCCACCAACACTTCACCGTCGGGCAGAATCATGCGCTCGTTGCGGCCGTAGTAGTCGTTGCCCATAATCTGATAGCCCGGCGGCTCGCCGGCCATAAACCAGTCGTATTCCTCTTTGCTCATGCCGTTCTCGTGCAGGTACTGGTACACCTCGCCATCGGGGTGGTGGGCGTAGAGCAGGTCGAGGGCCAGGAAGCGTAGCTTGTTTTCCAGCTGAATGTGGGGCGTGCGCTCGGTGCGCAGCTCGTGGGTGTACTCGGCCGACTCGCTCTGCACGATGACGCAGTCGGGGCGGCGCTTGGCAATCTGCTGGTTGCCCATGATGCTGGCCGCCACCATGTGCTTGAGGGCCGTTACGAAGGCTTTATCTGAGCGCAACTGCTCGTTCCAGATGCCGTCTTTGGCGCTGAGCTTGGCCGTGACGTAAATCTCGTTGATGGGCGTGTAGTAGCGCACCCAGGGGTAGCGCTCGGCCACCGCGCCGCAGTACTCGGCGAAGTGCACCGGCAGCTCGGGATTCTGGAAGTTGCCCAGCCAGTCGGGCACGCCAAAGTGCATCAAATCCAGAATGGGGGTAATGCCCAGGCGCTGGATTTCGGCCATCACCTTGTCGGCAAACTCCCAGTCGTACTCGCCGGGGCCCTTGTGGATGCTGTAGTAGGGCAGGCCGTAGCGCAACACCTTCAGGCCCATATCCTGCACCAGTTGCAGGTCCTTTTTCCAGTGCTCGTAGTGGCCGCACTCTTCGAGCAAATCGCGCCGCACCTTGCCGTGCTCGATGGTAGGGTACGAGCACTCGATGCCGGTGGCGAACATGAAGTTGCCCGGCGTGCCGGTGGGCAGCCCCTGCCCCGAGGTGCCACTGGCCCCGCCGAATTCGTCGCCCTCGTAGTTGCCGGAGCCGAAATGTTTTTTGATGTCCGTTAGAAAGGATTCAGCCATGTATGCGGAAAGTGGAAAATGAGCGGGCTTTAGCGGCCCGTGAAGCAGTACGGATTATCAACCGTTAAAGCCCAGCTTGTTCCCGGATTATGCGCTGGCCGGATTTTCGGGGCCGGGCGTGGTGGCCTCAATGAACCCGCCCAGGGCCCGGTATTCGGCGTAGCGGGCGTCGTAGGCCGCCACCCGCGCCGGGTTGGGGTCGTACTGCTCCGAAAAGCCGCTGCCCATGGCCTGCTGGGCCGCCTCCACGCTGGGGTGGCAGCCGGCGGCCACGGCCGCGTACATGGCCGCGCCCAGAGCCGGGGCCTGCTCGGAGGCCGTCACCACGATGCGCCGGCCCAGCACGTCGGCCAGCGTCTGCATCAGGTAAGCCGATTTCTTGGCCACCCCGCCAATACCGATGATCTGCTTGATGGCAATGCCCTCGTGCTCGAACCGCTCCAGAATGTGGCGCGAGCCGTAGCACAGCGCCTCTACCAGCGCCCGGAAAACCTCGGGGGCGCTGCTGCCCATGGTCAGGTTGCGGAGCGCGCCCTGCAACTGGTGGTTGGCGTCGGGCGTGCGGCGGCCGTTCACCCAATCCAGGGCCAGCACGGGGTTTTCGGCGGCGAAGGGCAGGGCCTCGGCGGCCTCGGTAAGCAGCACCAGCAGGTTGCGCTCGGCCTCCAGCAGCAGCTCTTCGCGCTGCCCGGCACTCAGGCTGCCGGCTTGGCCAAGCAGCGCCGCCAGCGGCCAGCTCAGCAGGCCCTCGAACCAGGCCAGCAGGTCGCCGAAGGCCGATTGGCCGGCTTCCAGGCCCACCAGCCCCGGCACCACCGAGCCGTCCACCTGCCCGCAGATGCCGGCTACGGGCGGGTGGCCGGCCAGGTCGGCGGGCGGCACCACCACAATGTCGCAGGTGCTGGTGCCCATCACTTTCACCATAGCATAGGGCGTGATGCCGGCCCCTACCCCCCCGGCGTGGGCGTCGATGGTGCCCACAGCCACCACCGTTGCGGGGCCCAGGCCCAGCTTTTCGGCCCACGCGGAACTCAGGGTGCCGGCGGGCTCGTCGGCGGGGTAGGTTTGCTGGTAGAGGCGGGCGCGCAGACCGGCCAGCTGGGGTTCGAGCTGGGTGAGGAATTCTTCAGCGGGCAGGCCGTCCCATTCAGCGTGCCACATGGCCTTGTGGCCGGCGGCGCAGCGGCTGCGCTTCAGCTCGGCCAGCGGCAGGCCGGTGAGCTCCAGCGTCAGCCAGTCGCAGTGCTCCAGCCACGAGTAGGCGGCCCGGGCCACCCGCTCGTTGACGCGGGTGATGCGGGTGATTTTCGACCAGAACCACTCCGACGAGTACACGCCGCCCGAGTATTTGGTGTAGTCGGGTCCGCCCCAGGAGCGGGCCAGCCGGTTGATTTCCTCGGCCTCGGCCAGGGCAGTGTGGTCTTTCCAGAGGATGAACAGCGCGTCGGGCTCCTCGGCAAATTCGGGCAGCAGACCCAGGGCCTGGCCCTGCTCGTTCACGGGGCCGGGCGAGGAGGCCGTGGCATCGACGGCCAGGGCCACGATTTGCGCCGGGTCATCCACCAGCGCCACCACCTCGCGCACGACTTCGGTGAGGCCTTCGAGGTGGTCGAGCGGATGCTGGCGGAACTGGTTCAGGTCGGGGTCGCAGAACTGGCCGGCATCCCAGCGCGGGAAGGGCCGCACGGCCTCGGCCACCTCGCGGCCGGAACTCACGTCAACGAGTAAAGCGCGCACCGAGCTGGTGCCAAAATCGAGGCCGATAACATATTGCGGACGGGTGGGCATAGGGCAAGTGGCGTGGTGGGAGGACCTCAACATACGATTCCGGCGGCGAAAAGACGCAAAAAGCCCCCGCTGCCGGGTGGCAACGGGGGCTTGGGAAGGTGTACCAAGGCTAGAACCTAGCTCTAGCACTAAAGGGCGGCGGCGTCCTTGTTCTTTTTGCGCTTGATTTTGGTTTTGCCGCCGTTTTCGGTTTTCACCTTCATCTTTTCCACGTCGCTCATGTCGGCGTTCATGGTGTTGCTGCTGGCCGAGGCCGCGCCCACGCCGGGGCTGGGGCCGTTGTTTTGCAGCGTCATCTCATCCACGAGGTGCTTGGCGCCACCCAGCTTCTCGATGCACCAGAGCACGTAGCGGATATCCACGTTGATGCAGCGTTTGAGCTCGGGGTCGTAGGCCAGGTCGCCGGTCATGGCCTCCCAGTTGCCGTCGAAGGCCAGGCCAATCAGCTCGCCGCGGCCGTTGATGACGGGCGAGCCGGAGTTGCCGCCGGTGATGTCGTTGTCGGTGATAAAACCCACGGGCAGGTTGCCGTTTTTGTCGGCGTAGCGGCCGTAGTCCTTCATTTTGAGTAGTTCCAGCTCCTTTTTAGGCACCACGAACTCGGGGTTGGTGGGGTCTTCCTTCTCCAGAATGCCCTGGGCCGTGGTTTTGTAGTCGTAGTGCACGGCGTCGCGGCCGTTGTAGGGGCGCACGGTGCCGTAGCTCAGGCGGATGGTCGAGTTAGCGTCGGGCGAGTACACTTTCTGGGTGTTCTTTTCGCGCAGGGCGGCTACGTACAGGCGGTTGGCCCGGCCCAGCCCGGCCTGCGAAGCCTGCAACTTGGGGGCAATGTTCTGCACGTAGTTGGTGTACACCGACTGGTAGGTTTTGTAGGCCGGGTCGGCCTCCAGCTTAGCCAGCGTGGGGTTGGCCAAAAAGGCGTTTACCTTGGCTTCCGAGGTCAGGAAGGAGTTGCTGAACACGTAGTCGGCGTACTTGCTCATCGAGCCGCCGTACTGCTTTTTCACCAGGGCAAACACGTCGGGCTGCTGGTCCTGGGGCACGTCCTGCATGTACAGGTTCATGAGGGCCGCGAAAACCTTTTGGTCGGTGGGGGCGCTGTAGTCTTTGAAGTAGTCCTTCACCGGCTCGCGCAGGGCCTCGGTGGCCTTGCTGATGGCGCCTTTGTCGCCGCTTTTCAGGGCGTTGGCCAGCGGCATCATGCGGGCGGCCAGCGTCACGATTTCGGTACCGAAGGCGCCCTCATTCACGTACTGGCTGCTCAGGTTGTACTGGCGCTGCACTTTGTAGGCCTGCTCGATGGTGCTGAGGGCCTCGCCGTACTGCTGCTGGCGGGCGGGGTCCTGGGCAATCCACTGGGCCAGGGCCACTTCCTCGGCCTTCTTGGTATCCACAGTCTTCAGGCGCTTCATGCCCTCGTTCTGGCCGATGAAGTACTTCCAGTAGTTGGCAATGTTGGCGTACTTGCTGGCGTATTGCAGGCGCAGGTCGGGGTTCTTGTCCATGTCGGCCTTCCAGATTTTGAGGCGCGTGTCGCGGAGCTTGATGCGGGCCGGGTTGCTTTCGTCGAGCGTGAGCTGGAGGCCGGCGGCGGGCAGAAAGCGCTGGGTGCGGCCGGGGAAGCCGAACACCATGGCGAAGTCGCCTTCCTGCACGCCCTGCATGGCCACGGGCAGGTGCTTTTTGGGCACGTAGGGCACGTTCCCTTCCTGGGCGCCGGGAGTGGGCTTGTTGTTTTTGTCGGCGTACACCCGGAACATCGAGAAGTCGCCGGTGTGGCGGGGCCACATCCAGTTGTCGGTGTCGCCGCCGAACTTGCCCACGGCCTCGGGCGGCGCGCCTACCAGGCGCACGTCGCCGAAGCGCTGGTACACGAACAGGTAGTACTCGTTGCCGCCGAACATGTCGCGCACGTAGGCTACGTACTGGCCGTTTTCCTTGGCAGCCTCGGCGGTTTCGCGCTGGCGCTGCTGGATGGTGGCCATGCGCTCGGCTTCGGGCGTGGCGGCCGTAATGCCTTCGAGCATCTTGGCCGACACGTCTTCCATGCGCACCAGAATGTCTACGAACAGGCCCGGGTTCTTCTTCTCATCGGCCTTGGTGGCGGCGTAGAAGCCGTTTTGCAGGATGTTATCCTGGGGCGTGCTGTTGCTCTGGATGGCGTCGTAGCCGCAGTGGTGGTTGGTGAGCAGCAGGCCCTGCGAGCTCACGAACTCGCCGGTGCAGAAGCCGCCGAGCTGCACCACGGCATCCTTGAGCGAGGCGTTATTGACGTCGTAAATTTCTTCGGCCGTCAGCTTGAGGCCCTTCTTCTGCATGTCGGCCTGGTTGAGGCGCTTGATGAAGAGCGGGAGCCACATGCCCTCGTCGGCGTGGGCCGTCAGGGGCAGCAGCAGCGTCAGTAGCAGGGCTTTCGCCCAGTTATTGGTGCGCATACAGGTTGGTATGGGTGGGAAATATGTTTGGACGAAGTTAGGCAATTGTGCTTGTAGCGTTTCCCGCAGAGGACGCAGAGGTAAAAACCGCAGAGGTTCGCAGAGCTGTTCTGGAACGACTCTGCGGACCTCCGCGTCAACCTCCGCGCTCCTCTGCGGGAACCCACTACCGGGCCCGTACCTTTACAACTGCATGAGCTACCTGTTCCGCCAGCTGCTGCTGGGTTTGCTGTGGGTGTACCGCCACCTGATTTCGCCCCTCACGCCGCCCAGCTGCCGGTTCGTGCCCACCTGCTCGGCCTACGCCGTCGAGGCCATCCACAAGCACGGCCCCTGGCGCGGCGGCCGGCTGGCGTTGCGCCGCATCAGCCGCTGCCACCCCTGGGGCAGCTTCGGCGAGGACCCGGTACCTTGATTTTTTAAGCTGTTAGCTGTTAGCTTTCATTCAACGAGAAAAAGCTAATAGCTGTCAGCTAATGGCTAAAAGCTAAAATAGTGCTGGTTCGCAGCGTGTCGCCCGGGCGCAGGATGGTGCTGGGGAAGCTGGGGTGGTTGGGCGAGTCGGGGAAGTGCTGGGTTTCGAGGCAGAAACCGGCGTGCTGACCGTATAGCTGGCCGTTTTTGCCCGTCAGGTGGCCGCTCAGGAAGTTGCCGGAGTAGAACTGGATGCCGGGCTGGTCGGTGCGTACTTCCAGCGTGCGGCCCGAAACCGGCTCGTACACCCGGGCCACCGGGCGCATGCCCTGGCCGTTGAGCACCCAGTTGTGGTCGTAGCCGCCGGGTGGCGGGCCGGGCACCCGGGCAAGGCGGGCCCCAATGGCGCGGGGCTGCCGGAAATCCATCGGTGTGCCCGCCACCGACCGCCGCTCCCCGGTCGGCAGCAGCTCGTCGTCGACTACCGTGTACGTATCGGCGTCCAGGGTCAGCTCGTGGGCCAGCACGTCTGGGCTCTGGCCGGCGCTCAGGTTGAAGTAGCTGTGGTTGGTGAGGTTGACGGGCGTGGCTTTATCGGTGGTGGCCGTGTAGTCGAGGCGCAGCGCGTTGTCGTCGGTGAGCGTGTAGACTACCGTCGCGGCCAGGTTGCCGGGGTAGCCTTCCTCGCCGTCGGGGCTGGTGTAGTGTAGCGTGAGGGTCGGGCCGGCAGCCGAGGTGCCGGGCGTGGCCTGCCAGACCACCTTATCGAAACCCCGCTGGCCACCGTGCAAGTGGTTGGGGCCGTCGTTGGTGGCCAGCTCGTACTGCTGGCCATCGAGCGGGAAGCGGCCCCGGGCAATGCGGTTGGCGTAGCGCCCAATCAGGGCCCCGAAGTAGGGCGACTCGTGGGGCGGCCGGCGCAGGTAATCGTGCAGGTCAGCAAAGCCCAGCACTACGTCGCCCAGCTGGCCATGGCGGTCGGGTGCCAGCAAACTGGTGATGATGCCGCCGTAGTTGGTGATGGTGGCCCGCAGGCCGTGGGCGTTTTGCAGGGTGTAGAGCTGCACGGGCGTGCCGCTCGGGGCGGTTCCGAACGGACTGGAGGCCGGGGCGGCGGGTGGCCCGGCGGGAGTTGATGTTGTCATCAGCAAGCAAAGCGGCCGGCCCCAGCCGGCATAAACGGAACAAAGCCGGCCGCGCTGGCCGGTAGCGCTACAACGCAGCAGCTGGTCCGGCGTTGCCCGCCCCGGCGCCCGCCCCGATACCCTTGCGGCGGCAGACTCGTATAGGGTGGTCTGACGTTGCCCGCGGGCGGCGCGCCACCTCTGTCCCTTCCCCTTTAAAGTATGCGTGCATTCCTTGTTGTTCCCGCGTTGGCAGCCGTCCTGCTCAGCAGCTGCTCCGAAGCCCAAACCAACCAGCCTGGGAATTCAGCCCTAACCGCCCCCACCGACCAGACTGTGCCAAACCAGAAGAAGGGTAAAAAAGGCAAAAAGGACAAGGCGTCGGACATTGCCAACCTGACCAAAGTAGGCAAGATGCGCGAGGTACCCGAAAGCTCCGGCCTGGCCCTGACGGGCGAAAACGGCACCTTCTACACCCACGGCGACGACGGCAACCCACCGATTCTGTATAAAATCAACACCCAGGGCGAGGTGCTGAGCCGCATCGAGATACCGGCCAAAAGCCACGACTGGGAAAGCATCAGCCGCGACCAGGTGGGCAACGTGTACATCGGCGACGTGGGCAACAACAACAACAACCGCAAAAACCTGGTGCTGCTGCGCCTCAACCCGCTCAACCCGCAAATCGTCCAGGAAATCCACCTCAAATACCCCGATCAAAGCGAGTTTCCGCCCGGCAAAAAGGACCGCAACTTCGATTGCGAGGCCACGCTCTGGCACGATGGTCAGGTGTACCTGTTCACCAAAGACCGGGGCCGCAGCGCCACCAGCAAGGTGTACACCGTGCCCGACCAGCCCGGCAACTACACGGCCAAGCTGCTGACCAAACTGGCCATTCCGGGCCAGGTAACCGACGCCGCCCTGAGCCCCGACGGCCGCCGGCTGGTGCTGCTGGGCCGCGAAGAAATGTTTGTGTTCGAGGGCGAAAACCTGGCGGCCATGCTGAAGGCCCAACCCCGCCAGATTTCGCTCAAGGGTGCCGGCCAGACCGAAGGCGCCGTGTTCACCACCGACCAGACCCTGTACATCAGCACCGAGCAGGGCAGCCTCTACGAGTACCAGTTCGAGTAGCCCGGGGCCCGCTGCGAGCTGCCGGCCGAGCCGTCCGGCCAACCTGGTTGGTCAGGGCGCTTTCTTTTAAGTAAATTTGCCTCAGATATCCCCCCATCCGACGCGGTTTTTCCCGGCCGCGTCATCACCTCATCCACCAGCAGATGGCTGACCACTCCACTCCTTCCGGCCTGCGCGCCGGCGTGCTGTACGGCGACGAAGTACAGCAGCTTTTCGAACACGCCAAGGCCAACGGCTACGCCCTGCCCGCCATCAACGTAACCGGCACCGATACGGTAAACGCCGTGCTCGAAGCCGCCCGCGACCTGAATTCGCCCGTTATCATCCAGTTCTCGAACGGCGGCGCGCAGTTCTTCGCCGGCAAGGGCCTCCCCAACGACAAGCAGCAGGCCAGCATTGCCGGCGCTATTTCGGGGGCCCAGCACGTGCACCTGATGGCCGAAGCCTACGGCGTGCCCGTGGTGCTGCACACCGACCACGCCGCCAAAAAGCTGCTCCCCTGGATTGATGGCCTGCTCGAAGCCGGCGAAAAGCACTTCGCCCAGCACGGCCAGCCGCTGTACTCCTCCCACATGCTCGATTTGTCGGAGGAGCCGATTGAGGAGAACGTGGAAACCTGCAAGAAGTACCTGGAGCGCATGGCCAAAATCGGGATGACGCTCGAAATTGAGCTGGGCGTAACCGGTGGCGAGGAAGACGGCGTAGACAACTCCGACGTCGATTCGAGCAAGCTCTACACCCAGCCCGACGAGGTGGCCTACGCCTACGAGGAGCTGAGCAAGGTGAGCACCCGCTTTACCATTGCCGCCGCTTTCGGCAACGTGCACGGCGTGTACAAGCCCGGCAACGTGAAGCTGGAGCCGAAAATCCTGCACAACTCGCAGGAGTTCGTGCGCGAGAAGTTCAAGCTCGATGCCAAGCTGCCCATCAACTTCGTGTTCCACGGTGGCTCGGGCTCGTCGCAGGAAGAAATCCGCGAGGCCATCAGCTACGGCGCCATCAAAATGAACCTCGACACCGATATGCAATGGGCGTTCTGGGACGGCGTGCGCCAGTACTACCAGAAAAACGAGGGCTTCCTACAGGGCCAGATTGGCAACCCTAACGGCGACGACTCGCCCAACAAGAAGTACTACGACCCGCGCGTATGGCTCCGCAAAGGCGAGGAAAGCATGATTGCCCGCGCCAAAGTTGCCTTCGACGACCTCAACGCCGCGAACCGGAACTAGCTTTTTGGAGCTGTTAGCTGAACTGATAGGTTAAGTTGGTGTATAGAACGTCATTCTGAGCGGAGCGAAGAATCTCGCTCGAACTTGTTAGAACAGCCGTTGAACGACTTCACGCGAGATTCTTCGCTGCGCTCTGAATGACGTTCTGCACACCAACTTAACCTGTCAGTTAGCTGTTAGCTGTTAGCTGTTAGCTGTTAGCTGTTAGCTGTTAGCTGTTAGCTGAAAAAACGAAAAGGGCGCCGCCCTCGGTTGAGTGCGGCGCCCTTTTCGTTCACCCCCCCCCCCGGCCCACGCCGCTTGATGCGCGGAATCCTCCGGGAGAGGGGTGCGTTCAACGAAACAAGTTTTCTGATTTACTGAACTCGCGTCTGGCACCCCTCTCCCGGAGGATTCCGCGCATCAAGCGGCGTGGGCCGGGGGTGGGGTGAACGGCTACTTCTTAGCCGCGGCAGCTTCCGCCGCCTCATACTCAGCTAGGTCCCGCGGGGCGTAGCCGTAGGGGTTTGCGGGGTTTTTGCCGGCGCGCCAGAGCACGTAGAGGCCCATGAACACCAGCGGGATGCTTAGCAGCTGGCCCATGTTGAACTGCATGCCCTGCTCGAAGGCCACCTGATCTTCCTTGAAGAACTCGATGAAGAAGCGGAACGAGAACAGCAGCACCACAAACAGCCCAAACAGCTGGCCGCGGGGCGTACGCTCTTTAGTGCGGTTCCACATCGAGTACAGCAGCACGAACAGGAATACGCAGAACAGCGACTCGTAAATCTGGGTGGGATGGCGCGGCACGGCCAGCAGCGAACCGGCCGTTACGGTGGCGCCGGCGGGGCGGGCCGTTACGGTGGGCTCGGCGCCGGGCAGGCGCTGGTAATCCACTACGTAGGTGCCGGCCGGCACGGGCTGGTCGGGGGTGCTGCGCTGCAGGTGCTCGTAGTCGCGCGGGAACACGAAGGCCCAGGGCGCATCGGTGGGGTGGCCCACGATTTCGGAGTTCATCAGGTTACCGATGCGGATGAGCGCGCCGCCCACGGCCACCACCAGCACGATGCGGTCGAGGGTCCAGAGCACGTCGAACTTGTTGTTGCGGCTGAACAGCCACACGGCGAAGATGATGCCGATGGTGGCCCCGTGCGAGGCCAGCCCGCCTTCCCAGATCTTGAAGATGCTCAGCAGATTGTCTTTGTACTGGGGCCAGTCGTAGAAAAACACGTGGCCCAGCCGGGCGCCCAGCACCGTGCCCAGCAGCACGTAAATAGTAATCACGTCCACCCAGCGCGGCGACACCTTTTCGGACTTGTAGATATGGCTCAGAATGAACGTGCCCACCACGAAGCCCGACATAAACAGCAGTCCGTACCAGCGCAGCGTAAGGGGCCCAATGTGCGCGATAATGGGGTCAGGATTCCAGAGAATGGCACTCAGCATGAACAAGGCGACAAAAGGATGAGAAGAAGTCAAAGGTAATCAGACAGCGGGCATACGATTCCGCAAGCCCAGTGCCGCTGCGGCGCCGGCCCGTTTCGGCGGCCCGGCAACTATCAGGGTGCTTGGTTGAAGTCAGCAGCGGGCCAGCTGCTTTCCTGCTTTGTCCCGGCTACGGCCTCGAAGGCGGCATTATCACCACTGAACAGCAGCAGGATGCCCAGCATTACGGCGTAGGCGGGCCAGCGCAACCAGGTGCGCACCGGCAGGCGCTCAAGGGCGGCGGCATCGGCCAGCCGGGCCCGCACCCGGCCGTAGAAATAGGGCCGGGGCTGGGCCGCCGACTGGTTTCGCCACTGGCGCAGCAGCGCATTCCATTCCTCGTCGGCATCGGGGCGGGCAGCAGAATCAGACATGGCGCGGATTGGGTTGAAGATGAGCGCACAGGGTTTGGCGGGCGCGGAATAGCAACGACTCCACGGCCGGTACCGTGGTCTGGAGCACGGCGGCTATTTCCTCGTAGCTCAGCTCCTGCTCGTGGCGCAGCGTAAAGGCCACCTGCTGCTGGTCGGGCAGTCGGGCGAGGCGGGCGCGCAGCAGCTCCACCTGCTGCGCGCCCTCCAGCTGGGTTTGGGGCGTTTCGTGGTCGGGCGGCTCGTGCAGCACGCGGTTGTCGAGGCCCAGCAGGCTGGTGAAGTAGGCGAAGCGCTTGCGGGCGCGGGCCTGCCGCTGGTGCTTGAGGGCCCGCGAGGTAGCCAGCCGGTAAAGCCAGGTGGCCAGCGTCGCCTCGCCCCGAAACCGGCCGATGGTCTGGTAAACTTCCACAAACACCTCCTGCGCCACGTCTTCGGCCTCCTCGGGCGAGCGAAGCAGCGCCAGCACGGTGCGGTAAACCCGGTTCTGGTACCGCGTTACCAGCGTCCGGAACGCCGCCTCGCTGCCCCCTTGCAGCTGCACTACCAGTTCGGCCTCGGCGCCGGCAACAGCGGCGGCAGAGCCAACGTGCGCGGCGGGCAGCGGCGGGGCAAGAGCAGACAGCGCAAGAGTATCCATCCGGGAAGCAGAAAGCGAGAAACAGCCCGTAACCAATTCCAGTCGTTGCCGCGGCTACCGGAGTTACAAAAGCTTAGGTCCGGTCCGGCCAACATACTTGCGGCGGCGCCTGCATTTATATCGTACCCATTTGATAAACAGTACGATATTTTTCAATTAAGTTATTCCTGCGCGTTCCTGACTGTTGTCAGCAACCCGGCGCTTCACGCCCTTGCGGCAAGGTCGAGCGGGTAGACGCGGCCATCAACATACACTTTGGCCACGAAGGGCCGGGGGTGCCGTTGGGCGAAGCGGCGCAGACGGGGCAAGGCGCGCAGCACGCACTCGGCCAGCCCGGCCCCGGTGAGGCCCTTGGCCACGAAGATAAACGTGCCGGCCCCGCTGGCTTGCAGCGCCTGCAACTCCAGCGGATTGTAGTGCAGCCGCCGCTCCTGCGTGAGCACGAAGCCGCCCCGGGCCGTTACGGCGGGCAGCCACTCGGCGTCGGGCGTGGCGGGATCGAACAGCTCGGTGTGGCGCAGCACCGGCGGGCCGGGCTGGCCCTGTAGCGCGGCGCGCACCAGCCCGGTATCGAGGGTGCGGTCGAGAAAGAAAACGGGGTCAGGCGCCGAGCTCATACCGGAGGGCTTCTTCCACGGCCGCGGCCGGGAGGTTGAAATTGCGGGCAATATCGAGCACCGCGTTGCCGGCCCGGTACTGGTCGACCACCACATCGACGGGCACGTAGGTGGCCGTGAGCACCGGCCGCCCGAAGGCCACCCGCGGGTCGACGACGATGTGGGCGGGCGCGCCGTCGTCGGGCACGAAGCCGGGGGCGCTGGCGTACACCGGAAACAGCCGCAGTGGAAAGCCGTCGGCGGCCCGCTCGATGCGGCGCAAATAGGCTTCCACCAGCTCCCGAATGGTTATCTGGCCCCGCCGTGAGGCGTTGATGAGCAGGTTATCATCCTCCAGGGTGCGCACGAACAAATCCACGCCATCGGTTTCGAGCGGGTGCTGAGCCAGCGGGTGTTCCGCTTGCAGCTCCTCGCGCACAAACTGCACCGCGTGCCGCACCCGCTGCAACGAAATACCGTGCTGGTGCCGGATGGCGGCCAGCACGTGCACTTCCACCAGGTTCAGAAACGAGAGCCCGTCGGCGCTGGCCGGCTGCACCAGCGCCCCGTGCGGGTCGGTGGCGCGGGTCCAGGCCTGCACCGTGGAGGCCGCCAGCCCCGTGAGCCGGGCCACCTGCCGCGCCGAGTACAGCGGCAGCCGGTAAGCCTCCCGTTCCTGATAAAGCTGCTCAAAAGTAGTTGGCGTCACGGATTACGTGGGTTGGGGGCCACGAAAGTACCGGTTTTTAGCGGGAGGCTACGTTCTGGTGGGCGCGCCTCACCCCCCGGCCCCCTACGCCGCTCGATGCGCGGAATGAAAAGGAGAGGGGGTGCGTTCTGGTTGAACAGTTAGCCTGCGTCGGGCAGAAACGGCCATCAGCTAATGGCCATTTGTATTGTGTGTCGTCAGGCTCCCCCTCTCCTTTTTCGGAGAGGGGGCCGGGAGGTGAGGCGCGACGCCGGAACGCCCGCTACAGCGCCGCCAGCTCCTGGGTGTAGCCGCCGCTCAGAATAGGGAAGCGCAGCCAGGAGCGCGGGTCCACGTTGTAGTCGTCGAGGTGGAAGGCGGGGGCGTACCGCTCGCGCTTCCACTGGTTGCGGCTCCAGAGACTGAAGAAGCGTTTGACGTAGGTTTTGAGCTGCTCAGGGTCGGCGGCGGGGTCTTCGTGAATCAGCGTGGCCAGCACCTGGGCCGGGGCCAGCCGGTCGTAGAAGGCCAGCCGCTCGATGCGGTTGAGCAGCGGGTAGGGCATCAGGTCGCGCTCATCGGTCTGGTTTTCTTCCAAGGGGCGCAGCTCGGCGCTGGGTTGCAGGCCGTTCACCCGGCGCAGGCCGGGGTAGTTCAGCTCCGTTTCGGCCCAGCGCAGCCACTGCTTCACAAATTGCTTGTCGACGCCGGCAATGGGCGAGATGGAGCCGGCCGTGTCGCCGTCCATGGTGCAGTAGCCCACGCTGGCTTCCGAGCGGTTGGAGGTCGTCATCAGCAGGCAGTTCTGCACGTTGGCCAGCATCCAGATGGCGGGGGCGCGCACCCGGGCCTGAATATTTTGCAGGGCCAGATCGTCGGTTTGCCAGGTCAGGTCGCGGCCCAGGGCCTGCTCAATCTTGCCCACGTAGCCGCTTACTTCCTCGTCAATTTCCCAGTGATAAAACACGGCCCCGACGTCCTCGGCCAGCTCCTGCGCTGAGTTAAACGTGTCGTCGGACGAATTCACGGTGCCCTGGTAGGCGCAGGTCAACAGGCGGCCAGTCAGGCGGCGGTTGATGTCGCGCTGATTCCCCGAAACGGCCTCGGTGCTGGCCAGCGGCAGGTTGCCGGCCGGTGCGGGACTGGGCGAGCCATCGGCGGCTACAAGTTCCCGGGCGGCGGATTCGGCTTGCTTTTCGCCGGTAATTTCTTCGATGTCGGCGGCCGTGAAGCAGCCCGAGCGGCGCATAAACTCGGCCGTGCCCAGCTCGGCCGTGCCCAGGCGCACCATTTCGGCCACTGCCACGGCGCACATGCTGGAGTCGGCCCCGCCGCTGAGGCTGAGCACGAAGCCCCGGCTGCGGGCTTTGCGCAGGTAGTCGAACAGCGCCAGGCTCAGGGCCTGGTTCAGCTCCAGGTACTCATCGGGCGTGGGTAGGGCCGGAATCTGTTCGGCCATTGGCAGCTCGGCGCTGAAATCCACGTCCACGCACTCCAGATCCACTTCCTTGAAGCTCAGCAGCTGGTTGCGCTGGAGCAGGTGGCCGTTGCGGGCCACCAGAATTTCGCCATCGTAGATCATGCGGCCGGCCTCGTTGCCCAGCAGGTTGGCGTAGAGGTAGGTACAGTTAAAATTGAGCGAGGCCTTGAGCACCAACTGGTAGCGCAAATCGGTCTTGCTCATGGCAAAGTGCGAGGCCGAAGGATTCACGATGAGGTCCACCTTACCCTTGAGGCGGCTGGCGGGCCGCACGTCGTCGGGCCGCCACGCGTCCTCGCAGATTTCAAACCCGAACCTCACGCCCTGGTGCTCAAACGTGAGGTCGCCCAGGGGCCACTCCTCCCCTTCCCACTTTACCGTGGTGGTTTCGCCGGCCGGCCAGGGATGGAAGAAGCGCGGCTCGTAGTGCACCCCATCGTTGGCCAGAAACTGCTTGGCCGCGAAACCCAGCACCTGCCCGTCGCGCAGCACGGCGGCCGTGTTGTAGGTGCGGCCGGCCAGGCGCACCGGCAGGCCCACCACCACGCAGATGCCCATCGTCCAGGGCCGGATGGTTTGCAGGTGTTGTAGCGCCGCTTCGGGCAGCCAGTCGCTCAGAAACAAATCCTCGCAGCCGTAGCCGGTGAGGCACATTTCCGGCAAACACAGCAGCTCTACGTTGGCGGCTTTGGCCTGGGCTATGGCCGTCTGAATCGTACGCAGGTTGTGGGTCCAGTCGAAGGGAATCTGGTTGAGGGCGGCACCGGCTATTCGCATGGCTTGGGGTCGGAAAGTTGGTTCTGCAAAGCAACTCCTTTTTCCCGGCTTGGGTTACTTTTAAACGACTCTGCGGACCTCTGCGGTTTGCCTCTGCGCTCCTCTGCGGGAACCCAATCGTTGTATACGTAGGGTTCCCGCAGAGGAGCGCAGAGGTAAACCGCGGAGGTCCGCAGAGCTGTTCTTACAATCCCAACACCCCCAGCGCGCGCTCGGCGGCCAGCTGTTCGGCCTGCTTTTTCGAGAGGCCCATGCCGGTGGCAATGGGTTCATCATCGACCACCACAATGGCCGAAAACTCCATCACGCCGCCCGGGCGGGCCTCGCCGGTTAGCTCGTAGCGCATGTTTTTGCCGTTACGCTGGGCCCACTCAATCAGCTTGCTCTTGAAGTTGGTGGTCGTCTCGGTCATGGCCTTCACGTCCACGAAGGGCTTGAGCAGGCGGGCCAGCACGAACTTGCGGGCCGTTTTGTAGCCGTGGTCGAGGTACACGGCGCCCACCAGCGCCTCCAGGGCGTTGCCGTTCACCGAGCGCGAGCGGGCAGCCCGACTCTGAGCCGCATCAAGCTGCACGAGCTTATCGAGCCCGATTTTGAGGGCAATGCTGTTGAGGCTTTCGCGGTTCACGATGCGGCTGCGCATCTCCGTCAGGAAGCCTTCCTGCTCGTACGGGAACTTGCGGAACAGGAACTCGGCCACGGCCGTGCCCAGCACCGCGTCGCCCAGAAACTCCAGCCGCTCGTTGCTTTGGTGGCGGGCCTGCTCGCCCTGCTGGCGTACCACTGAGGAGTGCGTAAACGCCAGCCGGTACAGGTACACGTTATCGGGGGCCCGGCCCGTAAGGGTGGTAATGGCCTGCCGAAAGGCCCGGTCGCGGCCAATCAGCCGGCGAAAGAAGCCGAACAACGGCAGGGGCTGACCAGGCTTGGGCATTCTGTTTTTACTTAGTGGAGCTGTTAAAAAATGTCATGCTGAGCGAAGCGGAGCGGAGCCGAAGCATCTCACGTGGAATACTAAACCCTTAAAATCAGGATTAGCATTGCCCGCGAGATGCTTCGACTGCGCTCCGCTTCGCTCAGCATGACGCGTTCTTTTTCCGGCTACTACTCGCTGATTTTGCGGAAGATAACCGACGTATTGTGGCCGCCGAAACCGAAGGTGTTGCTCATGGCCACGTTCACTTCGCGCTTCTGGGCCTCGTTGAAGGTGAAGTTGAGCTTAGGGTCCAGCTCGGGGTCGTCGGTGAAGTGGTTGATGGTGGGCGGCACCATGTCGTGCTGCATGGCCAGGATGCAGGCCACGGCCTCGATGGCCCCGGCCGCGCCCAGCAGGTGGCCGGTCATGCTCTTGGTCGAACTGATGTTCAGGTCGTAGGCGTGCTCACCGAACACTTTTTGGATGGCCTTCACCTCGGCGCCGTCGCCCAGGGGCGTGCTCGTGCCGTGGGTGTTGATGTAATCCACTTCCTCGGGCTTGATGCCGGCATCGCGCAGCGCGTTCTGCATCACCAGCACCACGCCGTTGCCCTCGGGGTCGGGGGCCGTAATGTGGTAGGCATCGGCCGACATGCCGCCGCCAATCAGCTCGGCGTAGATTTTAGCGCCGCGGGCCTTGGCGTGCTCGTACTCTTCGAGCACCAGCGAGGCCGCGCCTTCGCCCAGCACGAAACCATCGCGCTCCTTGTCGTAGGGGCGCGAGGCCTGCTCGGGCGCGTCGTTGCGCTCACTCATGGCCTTGAGGGCGTTGAAGCCGCCCACGCCCGATTCGGTGATGGCCGCCTCCGAGCCGCCCGTCACGATGACGTCGGCCATGTTGAGGCGGATGTAGTTGAAGGCCGAAATAATCGAGTCCGACGACGACGCGCAGGCCGAGGTGGTCACGAAATTGGGGCCCCGGAATTTGTGGCGGATGGAAATGTTGCCCGACGAGCTATCGGCAATCATTTTCGGGATGAAGAAAGGGTTGAAGCGGGGCGTGCCGTCGCCGTGGGCGAAGGCGATGCACTCGGCCTGCAACGACGTCAGGCCGCCGATGCCCGAGCCCCAGATAACGCCCACCCGGTCCTTGTCCACGTCGTCCTCGATGAGGCGGGCGTCGGCAATGGCCTCGTTGGCCGCAATCAGGCCAAACTGGGTGAAGATGTCCATTTTGCGCCCTTCTTTGCGGTCGAAGTAGTCGTCGGGATTGTAGTCCTTCACTTCGCAGGCAAAGCGGGTTTTGAACTTGCCGGCATCAAAGCGCGTGATGGGCGCGGCGCCACTGCGGCCGGCCACCAGGCCTTCCCAGTAAGCAGGGGCGGTTTTGCCGACGGGGGTTAGGGCACCCAGGCCGGTCACGACAACTCTCCGGAGAGACATAGGCGGGTTCGAGAAGCGAGAAAATGGAAAGGGTATAAAAGCAAACCGGCCGGCGGCAGGCCGACCGGTCTTTGGTTGTTAGGGCTTAGTTGTCAGTTGTTAGTGAAGGATGGGGCAGCCATTACACTGTTATCAGGTCACTGACAACTGACAACTAACCACTCACAACTACTTGGCGTGCTCTTCGAGGTAGCTGATAGCCTGACCCACGGTGCCGATGTTTTCGGCCTGGTCGTCGGGGATAGACACGTTGAATTCCTTTTCGAACTCCATGATCAGCTCGACGGTATCGAGCGAATCGGCGCCCAGATCGTTGGTGAACGAAGCCTCGGGGGTTACTTCCGACGCCTCCACACCCAATTTATCGATGATGATGGCTTTTACTTTCTCTGCAATTTCAGACATTTCCGTGGGGGTTTAAAAGAAAACTCGGCACAAATAACACCATCTTCGCTAACATTGTCAAACTTCCAGCCCCTTATCTTGCGGGTGTAAGATTATGGCCCTGCCAGTTCCGTAGGCCTGACCGGCAGTGTACTTTTGCCTTTTCGCCCTGCCTCGCCGCTTATGAAAACCTTCACCCTCGATGTGGATTACGCCTGCGACTTCGACCTGTTCGGGCTCGTGTCGTCGTCGCGGGAGCATACGCTGGCCTGGGTGCTCAACCGGGCCCTGCACCTGCGCCTCATCAAGCAGCCCGACCTGATTTTCGACCTGCTGCAAAAGGGCCGGCTCGTTATCAGCAACTACCTGCACGCCACCGAACACCACACGCTGCGCCTGTTTCGCAACCGCAGCGCCGACGCCTCTGCCCTCAAAAAACCCTACCTCGCCCCCGACATCCGCCAGTACGATTACCTGCTGCAAATCAATGCCGGCGGCGCGGGCCTGTTGCCCCCCCCGCAACTTATTGCCCAGCTCACGGCCCTGCCCGAAGTGCAGCTCGTGAGCCAGTTCGACCCCAACGACCTGAAGTTTAAAGAGAACTTTCTTTTCTGAGACTCCGGCCACTCGGCCGGGGCCTCTTTCCTTCTTTTCCGTTTCTCAGCAACCTCATGGAAGTCACCCCGCATTTCAATAAAACCAAGATAATTGCCACCGTTGGGCCCGCCTCCAACACCTACGACAAGCTGGCCACGCTCATGCGCGAGGGCGTCGATGTGTTCCGGCTCAACTTCTCGCACGGCACCCACGAAGACCACCAGGCCGTCATCCACACGGTGCGCCGCCTCAACAAGGATTTGCGCATGAACGTGGGCCTGCTCCAAGACTTGCAGGGCCCCAAAATCCGCCTCGGCGAAGTAGAGGGCGGGCAGGTCGAAATCAAGGCCGGCGACAAAATCAAGCTGGTCTGCGGCGAAAAGGAAATCAGCACGGCCACCCGCCTGAGCACGATTTATATGGGCCTGGCCCGCGACGTGAAGCCGGGCGACATGATTCTCATCGACGACGGCAAGATTGAGCTGCGCGTGCTGGCCACCGACCGCGACCAGGAAGTGGACGTGGAGGTGGTGTACGGTGGCCTGGTAAAGCCCCGCAAAGGCATCAACCTGCCCAACTCCGACGTGTCGGCCCCCTCGATGACGGAGAAAGACATCGAAGACCTGCGCTTCGGCCTCGAAAACGACGTCGACTGGATTGCCCTCTCGTTTGCCCGCCGCGCCGAGGACATCCGCTTCATCAAGAACCTGATTGCCGAGAGCGGCAAGGCCATCCGGGTAATAGCCAAAATCGAAACCCCCGAGGGCCTGCGCAACCTCGACGAAATCATTGCCCTGACCGACGCCGTGATGGTAGCCCGCGGTGATTTGGGCGTGGAAGTATCGATGGAGGAAGTGCCGATGGCCCAGAAGAGCATCATCGCCAAGTGCAATAAGCTGGGCGTACCCGTCATCGTGGCCACCCAGATGATGGAGAGCATGATTACGGCCCCCCGCCCCACCCGCGCCGAAACCAGCGACGTAGCCAACGCCGTTATCGATGGCGCCGATGCCGTGATGCTGTCGGCCGAAACGGCCGTGGGCGCCTACCCGGCCGAGGTTATCCGCTCGATGGTGGGCACCATTAAAAGCGTGGAAACCCAGCTGCCGAGCCTCTACAACCACTGGTTTCCCATCGACCCCGAGGCCCCCTCGTTCATGGTCGACAGCATCCTGTCGGCGGCCTGCCATTTGGCCAAAAACACCAAGGCCAAGGCCATTACCGGCATGACGCACCGCGGCTACACGGCCTTCCAGATTGCCAAGTACCGCCCCCAGGCCAACATCTTCATCTTCACCGACAACCGCCCGCTGCTCACGGCCCTGAGTCTCATCTGGGGCGTGCGCGGCTTCTACTACGACCGTCTGGTGAGCACCGACAGCACCATTTCCGACATCAAGTTCGCCCTCACCGCCTCGGGCCACCTGCAAAAAGGCGACGTGTTCATCAACACCGCCTCCATGCCCATCAACCGAAAAGGCAAAACCAACATGGTAAAAGTGAGCGTGGCGTAGGGCCATCTGAGATTAGGGATAAAAGGATAAGGGATAAGGGATAAGGGACGAAAAAATTATCCTTTATCCTTTTATCCCTAATCCTTTTCTTCCAACGCAGCAAGGCCCGACACTTGCGCATCGGGCCTCACCTTATAGAGAGCAGAAAGCCGGTGGGCGCTTAGGCAGCCAGCGACTTCACGAACTTGGCCAGCTTCGACTTGTTGTTGGCGGCTTTGTTCTTGTGGATGATGTTCTTCTTGGCCAGACGGTCCAGCATCGAAACAACCTTCTTGAACTGCTCCTGAGCAGCCGAAGCTTCGGTGGTGGCGCGCAGCTTCTTGATAGCCGTGCGGGTAGATTTTGCCTGGTAACGGTTCAGGACGCGCTTAGCTTCGTTGGAACGGATGCGCTTAAGGGCGGATTTATGGTTTGCCATGAGGGTTGATTATGGTCTTCTGCTCGAATTCAGTTCAAATGCGGAGTGCAAAGGTAACGCTTCGGGCGGAAATTGCAAGAGAGAAGCGAGAGGTTAGAAATGAGAAGTGAGAAATTGTAGAGGATGGGCGCGTTGTAGGGCGGGGCTTGCCTCCGCCCTCCGTTGAACGGTTGTCATTGAACGGACTCGTTGCAACGGTGCGAACGGCGGCCGGGGGCCAGCCCCGCCGCTACAGCGCGCTAACTCATGGCTAGCAATAAATACTCGGCATGCATACCTTTGTTTTACCTAACTTGCTTGCCTGAACTGCATTGCCCCTGCCCCGCTTCCCACCCGCCGGCTCATTTGACTGCTTTTTAGCTGCCCTGCCTCCATGCCCCTCGTTACTGAATCCAAGTACCAGCCGCCGTTCTACCTGTTCAACGGCCACCTGCAAACCATTGTGCCCAGCCTGTGGCGCACGGTGCCCGAGGTGCAGTACCAGCGCGAGCGGGTGGAAATCGAGGACGGCGACTTTCTGGACCTCGACTGGTCGCGGCAGCCCGCTGGCGGGCCGCTGAGCAACACGCTGGCCATCGTATCGCACGGGCTGGAGGGCGACGCGGGGCGGCCCTACGTGCGGGGCATGGTGCGCGCCCTCAACCAGGCTGGCCTCGATGCGCTGGCCTGGAACTACCGCAGCTGCGGCGGCGAAATGAACCGGCTGCTGCGCTCCTACCACCTCGGCGACACCGACGACCTCGATTTCGTGGTGCGCTACGCCCTGAGCATCGGCCGCTACCGCCGGGTGCTGCTCACGGGCTTTTCGGCCGGCGGCAACGTCACGCTAAAATACCTGGGCGAAAACCCCGCCCGCGTGCCAACTGAGGTGGAACGCGCGGCCGTGTTCTCAGTGCCTACCGACCTGCGGGCCAGCTCCCATCACATCGGCCGCCTCGAAAACCGCGTTTACCTCAACCGCTTCCTGAAAACACTGCGCGAGAAGATGCGCCAGAAAGCCGCCCTGCTCCCCGGCCAGGTCGACCTCACGGACCTGGAGCTGCTCAAGGACTTCCCCGAGTTCGACGACCGGTTCACCGCGCCCATGCACGGCTTCGCCTCGGCCGACGAATACTACGCCCACGCCAGCTCCGGCCGCTACCTCAGCGGCATCCGAATCCCCACGCTGCTGGTCAACGCCCAGAACGACCCCTTTCTGCCCCCCTCCTGCTTCCCCCACGAAACCGCCGCCGCCAGCCCCCACGTGTTCCTGGAAACCCCCACCGATGGGGGCCACGTAGGCTTTGGCGAAGGCGCGCCCGATGGCGCGTACTACTCGGAACGGCGGGCAGTGGAATTTCTGACGAGCGAGGTGCCGGGGTGATTGAGTGGCTTCTTTATAGTATTGCCTCTGGTGCTTTGTTTGGCTCAGGATTCCGAGGCTCAATAGGGTACAATAACGGGCCCTTATCGTACCCTAACCGCTGTCTCGTCCTAGAAAAAGTTGACCAAAAACTTGGTTAACTTATGGCATCACTGTCTGACTTGCGTATGCAAAAGCACGCGCTTTCCATGCGCCAAATGGTGGCTGAAATTCATCTGGGCAAGCTCAACATTGCCCAGGCCGCCGCCAAATTTGAGCTCACACGTAAAACCGTTCGGCACTGGATCGACCTGGTCGAAGCAGAAGCGGAGGCCAACGGCTTGCCCCCGGCTCCCCCACCATGCCCACCTGGAGCCAGGAAACGCACAACTCGTCCGGCGCCGCAGGATAGCGAAGCGGTCGAGGCCCTCACCGCGAAGATTCAAGCATTAGAAGCCGCGTTGGAAACGGCCAACTTCAAAGCGCTGTATTATACCACTTTACTACGCGTGGCAGAGGAGGAGCTCGGCATTGACATCGAAAAAAAGTCCGTTACCAAGCCCTCCGCAGCATGCTGAAGAGCCACCCTTCAATCGCTATTCGGTCGGTGGAAGGAGTGCTTGGTTTTAGCCGGCAGGCGTACTATCAATACTGGCAACGACAAGCTGGACACGTTAATCAGGAAGCGGTGGTCGTTAACCTGGTGCGAGCCATTCGGGAAGACCATCCCCGCATGGGGACGCGCAAGCTCTATGAGCGGTTACAGGACGAGTTGACTAGGCAGCACCTGAAAATGGGCCGCGATGCCTTATTTGAGCTGTTGGCGGCTCATGGCCTGTTGGTGCGCCGGCGCCGACGGCGCGTGCAGACGACTTTTTCCCGGCACCGCTTCCGCAAGTATCCCAACTTAATCAGCGCGCTGCTGATCGAGCGGCCCAACCAGGTCTGGGTCGCCGACATCACCTACTGGTTCACCGCCTACGGCTGCTTGTACATTTCGCTGGTCACGGATGCGTACTCCAGACGTATTATGGGCTACGAGGTGGCGCCGACGCTGCAAGCCGTTCACTGCAGGACCGCGCTACAACGGGCCCTGGATCAACTGGCAGGGAAAGAGGGCAAACCCCTGATTCACCATTCTGACCGAGGCGTCCAGTATTGCAGTGCCGAGTACATCGGCCTGCTCAACGCCCACCAGGTGCAGGTGAGCATGACCCAGCAGGGGGACCCGTTGGAGAACGCCATTGCCGAACGCATCAACGGAATTCTGAAAAACGAGTATCTGGCGCATCAGCGCGTGTACTCGCTGGCGCAGGCACAAACGGTACTGCAACAGGCCGTGCACCTCTACAACTACCAGCGTCCCCACCTGAGCTGTGACATGCTGGTGCCGGATCAGGCGCATCAGAAAGAGGGGAAGCTGAAACGGCGATGGCGCAACTACTACCGCCAGCAGGTCGTGGACGATAGCGTGGTCAACGAAAAAACGGACTAACTTCGGTTGGTCAATAGAAATCCGGACTAACAACAAAAACGGTCAACGCTTTTCAGGACGGGTCATAATACCCTCGTTTTGCTTTTCGGACCCTTTTCCTGAACTCATTCCTAGCCGTACACAAAAAATACCGTCTCGCTCCCCTTTCCTTTGGCATATTCCAAGAAGCTCCTAAAGTTGCGCAAGTCTTGGCCGAAGGTATTGTCGTAGGCGTTCATCCGCGCAGCCGAAAAGTTGGCAAAGTAGGCGGTGGCATAGAGGGTATCCTCCGGGTCTGGCCGCAAGCGGCTAGGCAAGTCCTCCATCGTTGTCAGCTGCGTCAGCAAGCCCTCCACGGTGGCCGTTACCCGGTCAATATTGCCCGCCATTGCGGCGCTGGCGGCCTGTGTGCGGGCGAGGATTTCCTGCCGTTCTGCGTCGTCATCGGCATATTCGAGCATGCTGCTCAAGTCCTCGGGCAAGGTGTAGTTGTCCATCTCATACAACGGCGAGATGTCCACGCCTGTGAGCCGACCGATTTGATCCAGTTCAGGTTCTTCTTCAATCGCCCAGCGTCGGCACATGAAATTGCAGAAGTTGCGGCTGAGTTGGTGATCGTCGGGGTCATAGTGGCCAGCATCGAGTTCCGCCTGATTATTGGCGCCCAGCAGAATATCGAGTCCCATATGACTAACAGATTGTAGGTAAGAGACCTAAACTTAAATGCTTTAGTGGTCGGAGTAAAATAAATGCTCCCTTTCTTAAACCGCGAGCAGCTGCTCCGCACCAAGTGCCAGCAGACCGTTGCAGCGCCCGGCGAGTTTACGAAACCCGTCTACAATTCAAAGTTTACGAAACTGGCCAAGTAGATGAGTTTCGTAAACCCGCAACGGGCTGATTTCCCGGGCTTGGTTAAACAGGACTTTCCCCCAACCAAGCGCTACTAGAAAGCTCCTTGCTTGTCGGGGGTTCATGCCCTAACATAACTTCAGTTCTAAGACCCTCCTTAAAATTGCAGCAGTTGTTTGCCTTATCTTGGAAGGTGGCCTGCTTGGCACTCTACCGCTTCTGCCTTTTATTATGCTGTGTGTTATAACAGATTGTGCCTATCATTCAAGAAAGGTCGTGCAGACTACGCCGGCACCACTACCACCTTTTTCGTCTCGAAAAACTCCTCCGCAAAGAACTCACTCAAATCCACAACCTGCGCCTTCAATCCCGACTCGGCAATTTCTTCGCTCAGGTCGCCGCCTTTGAGGTAGTAGAGGCCGCTGTTCGGGGCGGCTTCGGCGCGGGGCTTGTAGCGGTGGGCAATCCAGGTGTGGAAGGTGGCCAGGCGGGCCACGGCGCGGCTCACGATGTAGTCGTACTTAGTGGAGAGCTGTTCGGCGCGGGTTTGCTCGGCCGTTACGTTGGGCAGGTGCAGCGTTTCGGCCATGTCCTGCACGGCTTTTATCTTCTTGCCGATGCTGTCGACCAGGTGAAACTTCACCTCCGGGAACAGAATGGCCAGCGGCAGGCCCGGCAGGCCCCCGCCGGTTCCCACATCGAGCACCGCCGAGCCGGGCGCGAACTCCACCACTTTGGCAATACCGAGCGAGTGCAGGATGTGGCGCTCGGTGAGGTTGTCCATGTCGGTGCGGGCCACCAGGTTAAGGCGCTCGTTCCAAGTGCGGAACTCGGTTTCGAGCCGGGCAAACTGCTGGCGCTGCTGGTCGGTCAGGTGCGGGAAGTAGTGGTCAAGTAGGGTCATTTCTTTGAGAAGCTAGGAGCTAGAAGTGGGAGTTGAAGAAGGACTGTCATCCTGACGAAGGAAGGACCTTATCACGGAAGCACGAGTCGTTGTTACGGTCGTGCTTTCGTGATAAGGTCCTTCCTTCGTCAGGATGACAGGCGGCCAGTTTCTATCGCCTGGCTCCTTTCTTAAATAATTTCCTTTTTGCCCTTCACCATGTCGTAGAGCAGCTCGCGGGCGCGGTGCAGCTGGGCTTTTACGGTGCCGAGCGGGGCTTTCAGCTCGGTGGCAATTTCCTCGTAGCTCAGCTCGTCGAAGTAGCGGAGCGTGACCAGGCGCTGGTACTTATCGGGCAGCCGCGACACGACGTGCTGCATGATTTCGATTTTCTGGTTTTTGATGGTCGTCTCCTGCGGGTTCAGGTTCTGGTCGCGGAAGTCGATGGTGATTTCGTCGCCGTTGTCGATTTTGATGGCTGAGTCGATCGACATCGTTTTGATTTTATTCTTGCGGATAAAATCGATGCAGTTGTTGGTAGCGATGCGGAACAGCCAGGTGCTGAAGGCAAATTCGGGATTGAATTTGTGCAGGTTTTTGAACGCCTTGGCGAAGGCCTCAATGGTGAGGTCGTCGGCGTCGTCGGTGTTGCGCACCATTTTGAGCACGACGTGGTACACCGGCTTCTTATAGATCTGCATCAGCTCGGCGTAGGCCTTTTCGTCGTTGTTCTCCACGGCGGCCCGAATCAATTTGAAGTCGTGCTTGGCTTTGGCGGAGAACTGTTTTTCCTGGTTTACTTCCATCGGAGCGAGCGGTTAAGGAATAGGGAGATTCCCAGAGCTAAGTAAGTTACGAAATATGCGGCATCGAGCAAAGGCAGCGCGGCGGCCGGCAGCTGACCTTCGAGCCGGCGGTTAAGCTGTTGATAAACGGCCCCCATGAGCACGGTTCGCATCAGGCAGATGACTGCCAAAGGTACCCAATTGATGGGAGAAAACAGCAGGCCGACTGCCGCGCCGTAGTACAAGAGGTTCGCCCCGATGAATGTTGCGAGGCGCACCCGATCGGCCAGCCGGTACTGCTTGCCGGCCGAGAGGTGCCGGCGTTTCTGCCGCCACCACGCGGCCCAGGTTGCGGCCGCTTCGCTGAGCGTGTGGGCGCCCGGCCGGGCCACTACGGCCGCCCGGGCGCCGGCCGCCACCGCGTCCTGCACCAGCAAATCGTCGTCGCCGCTGAGGGTGCGGATGTGCGAGGCAAACCCTTTGGTGGAGCGAAACACGGCCCGGGTGTAGCCCAGGTTGCGGCCCACGCCCATGTAGGGCCGCCCGCGCCAGGCGAATGACAGATACTGCGCCCCCGTCAGCAAGGTTTCAAACCGAACCAGCTTATTTAAAAACCCCCGTTCGGGCGCGTAGGCCGAATAACCGAGCACCAAACCAGCCCCCTCGGCAAAGCCCCGCTGCATGTACCTGACCCACTGGTTGGTGGCCGGAATACAGTCGGCGTCGGTGAAGAGCAGGCGCTCGTGGCGGGCGGTTTTGATACCCAGCGTGAGGGCGTACTTTTTGGGCGCCAGCCCGGCCGGGGTGCTGCGGATGTTCACGAGGCGCACGCCCGGAAACCGGGCGGCCAGCGCGCCGGTGCCGTCGGTCGAGCGGTCGTCGATGAGGATAATTTCGAGCAGCTCGGCGGGGTAATCTTGGCTGAGCAGCAGCGGCAGCAGGCGCGTGAGGTTGGTGTACTCGTTGCGGGCGCATACCAACACCGAAACGGGCTGGTCGGCGGGGACGGGCGTTTCCGGGTCGGGCCGGCGCATGGCAAAGGCCCGGAAGTAGTAGAGCGCGAAATATAGCTGCACCAGCACGGCCGCCAGCAGCAGCCAAACGGCCGGAGAGTAAGAGAGCAACATAACGGTTTTCGAAGCCGCAAAAGTAGGCATTCGGGGTGGGTGGAGTACCTTTGCGGACTTATCTATTGTCGGTTTTCTCGCAGAGGTGCGCGGAGGTATTCGCAGAGGATAAAAGGGGGTCCTCTATCTACCTCTGCAAATACCTCCTACCTCTGCGAATACCTCCGCGCACCTCTGCGAGAAAACTTATCCGCTCCGCATGACCTTCGACCTTCTCACGACTGACCCGCACACCAAGGCCCGCGCCGGGGTGGTGCACACCGACCACGGGGCCATTGAAACGCCCATTTTTATGCCCGTGGGCACGGCCGGCACCGTGAAAGCCGTGCAGCAGCGCGACCTTGAGAACGATATCCAGGCCCAGATTATCCTCGGCAACACCTACCATCTGTACCTGCGCCCCGGCCTCGATATTCTGCGCCAGGCCGGTGGCTTGCACCAGTTCAACGGCTGGGACCGGCCCATTCTCACCGATTCGGGCGGCTACCAGGTGTATTCGCTCAGTAACACGCGTAAAATCAAGGAAGAGGGCGTCAAGTTCCGCTCGCACGTCGATGGCTCCCAGCACCTGTTTACGCCCGAGGGCGTGATGGACATTCAGCGCACCATCGGGGCCGATATTATGATGGCCTTCGACGAGTGCACGCCCTGGCCCTGCGAGTACGCCTACGCCGCCCGCTCGCTCGACATGACCCACCGCTGGCTCAAGCGCTGCATCCAGCGCTTCGACAGCACCGAGGGCCACTACGGCTACTCGCAGGCCCTGTTCCCCATCGTGCAGGGCTCCACGTTCAAGGATCTGCGCATCAAGTCGGCCGAGTTCGTGGCCGAGCAGGGGCGCGAGGGCAATGCCATTGGCGGCCTGAGCGTGGGCGAGCCGGCCGAGCTGATGTACGAAATGACCGAGCTGGTCTGCGACATTCTGCCCCCCGACAAGCCCCGCTACCTGATGGGCGTGGGTACGCCGGCCAATATTCTGGAAAACATTGCGTTGGGCGTGGATATGTTCGACTGCGTAATGCCCACCCGCAACGCCCGCAACGGCCTGGTGTACACCACCCAGGGCATTATGAATCTGGCCGCCCGCAAGTGGGCCGAGGATTTTGAGCCGATTGACGCGGCGCTGGGCGGCTACGTGAGCACGTTTTACTCGCGCGCCTACGTGCGCCACCTGTTCCACAGCAAAGAAATGCTCGGCCCCCAGATTGCCTCCATTCACAACCTCACCTTCTACCTCTGGCTCGTAAAGCAGGCCCGCGAGCAAATCCTGGCCGGCACATTTAGGGAGTGGAAGGACGTGATGGTGAAGAAGCTGATGACCCGCCTGTAATAGGTTGTCAGTTGCTGGTTGCCAGTTGTTAGTATGGACGTTGTTCAGACTGACAACTGACAACCAGCAACTGACAACTAAAAACTGACAACTCGATTGAAGATTCTCGATAAATACATTATCACGAAGTTTCTCACCGCGTTTTTCTTCACGGTGGTGCTGCTCGTGTCGGTTATCTGCGTGATTGACTTCACGGAGAAAAACGACGACTTCCTGAAGCACGACCTGGGCGCGTGGCAGATTCTGACGGAGTACTACCTGAACCTGTTTCCGTACTTCGCCAACCTGCTCTCGCCTATCACCGTGTTCATTGCCGTGGTGTTCGTGACGGCCCAGCTGGCCTCGCGCACCGAGGTGGTGGCCATGCTGGCCTCGGGCATCAGCTTCAACCGGTTTCTGCTGCCCTACATCATGGGCAGCGCCATTCTGGGAGCCCTCACGCTGGCCATGACGGGCTGGCTGATTCCGATAGCCAACAAAACGCGGGTCGAGTTCGAGAAGAAGTATATCAAGAACCCCTATCGGTATAGCGGGCGCAATGTGCACTTCAAAATCGGCCCCCAGGACTATGCGTTCATGGAGACCTACGACAACGTGAACAATGTGGGCTACAAGTTCGCGCTCGAAACCATCGACGGGCGCGTGCTCAAGCGTCGCCTCACGGCCGAAGCCATCAGCTGGGATTCCACCAAGCAGGCCTGGCACCTCACGCCGCAGCTGGTGCGCACGTTTAGTGGCGAGAAGGAAACGCTCAAAACCCTGCCCCCCCGCGACACTACGCTCAACCTGTTTCCGAAGGATTTTGCCAGCACCTACCGCCTGCAGGAAACCCTGACGCTGCCCGAACTCAACCGCTACATCAACACCAAAATTGCCCGCGGTGCCGACGATACGCAGGTGTATCTGAGCGAGAAGTACGAGCGGTTCGCCTACCCCTACGCCATGTTCATCCTGACGGTCATCGGCGTGATTATGAGCGCCCGCAAGAGCCGGGCCGGCGTGGGTGGGCAAATAGCGCTGGGCTTCGTGCTGGCCTTCGTGTTCATCATTTTCGTGATTCTGAGCCGCAACCTGGCTGCCGTGGGCTCCCTCTCGCCCCTGCTGGCCGCCTGGGTCCCGAGCATCGTGTTCACCCTCATCGGGGCCGTACTCTACCGGGTGGTACCGCAGTAGCGGTGAAATGGTGAGGTGGTGAGTTGATGTTTGGTGAACCCATGGGGAGCCAGGCGGCGTGTATCGGGCAGTCCAGCTACCGACATCTCCCACTCGCTTCGCTTCTTCATTCGTTCACTTATTGAGCTGGCCTACCCTTACCTTTCGGGACTCCTGCTCTAGCCATACTACCCGCGCCGACAGGACCCCAGGCCCCCGAACGTCAAACTCACCATCTCACCAAATCACCACTTGAAAGACTACCTACGCCTGCATTTTATCGTGTTGCTGTGGGGCTTCACAGCCATCCTGGGCAAGCTGATTACGGTGCCGCCCGTGGAGCTGGTGTTCTGGCGCACGGGGCTGGCGAGCCTGGGGCTGCTGGGGCTGCTGCTGGTACGCCGCCGCCCCTGGCGCCTGCCGGCCGCCGACGTGGCGCGGCTGCTGGGCGTGGGCGCCATCGTGGCCGCCCACTGGATTACGTTCTTCCTTTCGGCCCGCCTCTCGTCGGTGAGCGTGAGTTTGGCCGGCATGGCCACGCTGGCCCTCTGGACTTCGCTACTGGAGCCGCTGGTGCTCTGGCGCAAGGTGCGCGGCTACGAGGTGGGGCTGGGGTTGCTTACCATGGTGGGCCTCTACATCGTCTCGCAGGCCGAGCTGGGGCAGCTGCTGGGGCTGGGTGTGGCCATTATTTCGGCCGGGTTGTCGGCCCTGTTCAGCGTGATTAACTCCAAGCTCGTCAAGCAGCACCCGCCGCTGAAGCTCACGCTCTACGAGATGGTGGGCGCCTGCCTGAGCATCGCGCTGTTTCTGCCGCTTTACAGCGAATATTTCAGCAACGGCCGGGGCCTACAGCTGGGCCTGCACGGCTACGACTGGCTGTGGCTAGCGCTGCTGGCCGGCGTGTGCACGGTGTACGCCTTCTCGGCCTCAGTCGAGCTGATGAAGCGCCTATCGGCCTTCGTGGTCAACCTCACCATCAACCTCGAGCCCGTGTATGGCATCGTGATGGCCGTTATCCTGTACTCGTGGGGCGTGGCGGGGTTTGAGGAGGAGAAACTCTCGCCCGGCTTCTACCTGGGCACCGTCATCATCCTCGTCAGCGTACTCATCCACCCCGTCCTCGACCGCTGGGACAAGCGCCGGCTGCTCAAGCGCGATGCGGTGCTGACGTAGTGCACGTAAGGCCCGCGAACGACTTGTACCGCGAAAATCTGTTTCGCGGTACAAGTCGTTCCTCAACGCTATAGCTGTCCGCGCCAGACTGTGTAGCCGGTCGGCCACTCCAGCTCCGGGGCCTCGGGTAGCTCCGGAAACAGCCCGTACACGGCCGAACCCGAGCCCGAGAGGCTGGCGTAGGTGGCGCCCGCGGCGTAGAGCTGCGCCTTCACCTCGGCCAGCACCGGGTACACTGGCGTCAGGGCTTCCTCAAAGTCGTTGCCGACGGTTTCGCGCCAGGCGGGCATGGGCTGCGCCAGGCTCTGGCGCAGGTCGTGGCGCGGGGTGCGGGGCACTACCCGGGAGTAGGCCTCAGCCGTGCTGATGTGCAGACCGGGGTACACCACCAGCGTCGGGATGCCACGCAGGTCGAGGGCGAAATCGTCGAACATGTCGCCCCGCGAGTAGGCGTACACCGGCTCGTTGCGGATGAAAAAGGCGCAGTCGGAGCCCAGGCGGCGGGCGTAGCTTTCGAGCTTCTCGGGCGGCAGCTTCAACTCAAACTGACTGTTGATGGCTTTGAGGGCGAAGGCCGCATCGGCGGAGCCGCCCCCCAGCCCGGCCCCGATGGGCACATCCTTGTGCAGGTGCATTTGCGCCGGCGGCAGCTTGAAATCGGCGGCCAGCAGCTCGTAGGCGCGGCGGCACAGGTTGGTTTCGGGCTCGCCCGGAATGGGCAGCCCGCTGAAGCTAAGGCTGGTTTCGGCGCCGGCAGGCGCGGGCAGCACCTCGAAAGCGTCGCACCAGGGCAGCGGCACAAACACCGATTCGAGGTTGCGGAAGCCGTCGGGCCGCAGACTGGTTACGTTAAGGCCCAGGTTGAGCTTGGCGTTGGGGAAGACGAGCATAGGTTGTGGGAGCTACAAGCCGCAAGCTACAAGCTGCAAGTTTATGGGTGAAGCCGTAGCCTATAACCTGAACTGAGAGGTTTATAGCGCAAGTAAACCCAAGCTTGTAGCTTGCGGCTTGTAGGTTGCAGCTCAAACAAAATGCCTTCCCCCGTTTCTTCCTGGTACGCCCGCCGCGGCAAGCGCCTGCTCGATGTGGCGCTGGCAGCCCCGGCGCTGCTGCTGGCCGCGCCGCTGCTGCTGCCGCTGGCCCTGGCGCTGGCCCTCCAGAACGGCGGGCCCTGGCTGTTCCGGCAGCCCCGGCCGGGCCTCGGGGGCCACATTTTTCTCTTCTACAAGCTCCAGACCATGCCCGACCGGCGCGACGCCCAGGGCCAGTTGCTGCCCGATGCCGCCCGCCTGCCGCGCCTGGGCCGCTGGGTGCGGGCCACTTCGCTCGATGAGCTGCCCCAGCTCTGGAACGTGCTGCGCGGCGAGCTGAGCCTGGTGGGCCCGCGGCCGCTGCTGGTGCAGTACCTGCCCCTGTACTCGCCCGCGCAGGCCCGCCGCCACACCGTGCGCCCCGGCATTACGGGCTGGGCCCAAGTGAACGGCCGCAACGCCATCAGCTGGGAGCAGAAGTTTGCCTTCGACGTCTGGTACGTGGATAATCTGTCTTTCTGGCTGGATTTGCGCATTTTGGGGCGCACCGTGGCCCGCGTTTTCGGGGCGCGGGGCATCAGCGCCCCCGGCCAGGCCACCACCACGGCCTTCACCGGCACGCCGGCCTCCTCTCCTTCCGATTCCCCCTCCAAGCCCTGATCGTGCAACTTTCCAGCAGCTCTGCCGCCCCCGCCTCTTCGGCCCCACCCCAACCCGAAACGCCGCGCCGGCTGGCCATTTTCGGGGCTGGCGGGCTGGGCCGCGAGGTGCTGGTGCTGCTGCGCCAGCTCAACGCAGTGGCCCCTACCTGGGATTTAGTGGGTTTCTACGACGACCAGCCGCCCGCTACCGACCTCATCCACGGCCTGCGCTACCTCGGAACCGCCGCCGAGCTGAACGCTACCTCCGAGCCGCTGGCCGTGGCCGTGGCCGTGGGCAGCAGCTCCAGCCGGGCGGCCGTGGTGGCCCGGCTTACCTCGCCCCGGCTCCATTTTCCGGTGCTGGTGCACCCCGGCGTCAGCACCGAGTCGTTCCAGCACCTGCAAATCGGGCCCGGCTGCATTATCACCCAGGGCTGCGTTCTGACTACCGATATCCGGCTGGGCCGCCACGTGCTGCTGAACCTGGGCTGTACCGTGGGCCACGACGCCGTGCTGGACGATTTCTGCTCCCTGATGCCCCACGCCAACGTGGGCGGCGCCGCTTACCTCGAAACCGGCGTGTACCTGGGCACCAACGCCACCGTGCTCCAGCAGGTGCGTATCGGGGCGCGCACCGTGCTTGGGGCCGGCGCCGTGGCCATCCGCCACCTGCCGCCCGACTGCACCGCCGTGGGCGTGCCGGCTCGGGTGGTCGCAGAAAAATAAGCGGCCTGCTTGCCGGGCACCTACCTTTGCCCCGCGCGTTAGCCGCGCGTTTCCGCGAGAAAACCATTTATGCACAGCCAGGATTACGACCGCCTCTACCTTTCGCCTCCCCACCTCGGTCGCCACGAGATCAACTACCTGCACAAGGCCATCGAGGACAACTGGGTGGCGCCGGTCGGCCCCAACCTCGACGGTTTCGAGCAGGATGTGTGCGCCTTCACGGGCGTAAAGCACGCGCTGGCGCTCAACTCGGGCACGGCCGCCATTCATCTGGGGCTGCGGCTGCTGGGCGTGGGCCCCGGCGACGAGGTGCTGTGTCCCTCGTTCACGTTCGTGGCCACGGCCAACCCCATCAGCTACCTCGGGGCCACGCCGGTGTTCATCGACAGCGAAGCCGAAACCTGGAACATGTGCCCCGAGCGGCTGCGCGAGGCGCTGGAGGATATGCGCCGCCGGAACCGCCGGCCCCGCGCCCTGATTGTGGTGCACCTGTACGGCATGCCCGCCCGGCTGCGCGAAATTCTGGCTTTGGCCGAAGAGTTTGAAGTGCCGGTGCTCGAAGACGCGGCCGAGGCGCTGGGCGCCACCTACGAGGGCCGGCCGCTGGGCTCGTTCGGGGCCGTGGGGGTGTTTTCCTTCAACGGCAACAAAATTCTGACCACCAGCGGTGGCGGCATGCTGACGACCAACAACGCCGACTGGGCCGCCAAAGCCCGGGCCTGGGCCACCCAGGCCCGCGACGAGGCACCCTACTACCAGCACTCCGAGCTGGGCTACAACTACCGCCTCAGCAACCTGCTGGCCGGCATCGGCCGGGGCCAGATGGGCCTGCTGGACGACCGCGTGAAGAAGCGCCGCGAAATCTACGCCTGGTACCAAGCCAAGCTCCAGGATTTGCCCGGCCTCGGCTTCGGACCCACCGAGCCGGCCGAGGGCCGCTCCAACCGCTGGCTGACCTGCCTGCTGCTCGACCCCACCGAAACTACCATCATGCCCGAGCAGCTACGCCTACACCTCGAAAGCCACAACATCGAAAGCCGTCCGCTCTGGAAGCCCCTGCACCTGCAACCGCTTTTTGCCGGCCTGCCAATGTACGGCGGCGCGGTTTGTACCGATTTATTTACCCGCGGCCTCTGCCTGCCATCCGGCTCGGCCCTCACCGAAACCGACCTCTACCGCGTTGCCCGCGCTATCCGGGAGCTATGGCCCACCTGAATTCAGCACAACCTCCCGCCGATGGGTATATAAAGTTCCATCGGTAGTTTCTGGGGCCTAAAACCACAGCCGGGGAGTACAAGGCTTAGGCGGCCAGTATATAATCCGGCGCTACTTCTCGGCCAGCGCCTGCTGCAAATCGGCCAGCAACTCCTCGACCGGCTCAATGCCCACACTCAGGCGGACCAGCCCGGCCGTGATGCCCAGCTCCTGCCGCTGCTCCTCGGTGAGGGAGCGGTGCGAGGTGCCGGCCGGGTAGGAAAGCGACGAATCGACGCCGGCCAATGAGGGCGCAAATGGGAACCGCTGACTAGCCCGCATGAAGCGGCTCACAGCCTCCGTCGTATCATCAGCCAGCCTAAAGGATACCATACCGCCAAAGCTACCCGCGCCCTGGCCCGCAGCCAGCTCGTGCTGCGGATGCCCCGGCAGGCCCGGGTAGAATACCTCCCCCACGGCCGCATGGCCGGCCAGTAATTCGGCTACCGCCTGCGCGTTGCGGGAGTGCGCCTCCATGCGCAGACGCAGGGTTTTGAGCCCCCGCACCGCCAGCCAGCTTTCCATCGGACTCAACGTCAGCCCGAACAGCGTCCCGATTTGCCGCAGCCGGGCGGCGTCCTCGGGGGTGCGGGCTACTACTGTGCCGGCCGTTACGTCGGAGTGGCCGGCCAGGTATTTGGTCACGCTGTGCATCACCAAATCAGCCCCCAAATCGAGCGGGCGGGTGAGCACGGGCGAGGCGAAGGTGTTATCCACCACCAGCTTGAGCCCCAGGGCGTGGGCCGCTTCGGCGGCCGCCCGCAGGTCCACGACGCGCAGCAGCGGGTTGCTGATGGTTTCGCAGAGCAGCAACCGGGTACGGGGCTGCGCGTGGGCCGCCAGGTTGGTCGTCAGGTCGGCGAAAGGCACGTAGCTCACCGTTATGCCCAGCCGGCCCAGTTCCTGGCTCAGCAGCGCCGAGGAGCCGCCGTAGATATCGGCCGCGCACAGCACATGGTCGCCGGCCTGGCAGTAAGCCATAATGGCCGCGAAAATGGCGGCCATGCCCGAGCCCGTGGCCACCGCCCCGGCGCCGCCTTCCAGTTGCGTTATGGCCGTTGCCAGTTCATCGGAGTTGGGGTTGCCGTTGCGCGAGTACAGGTAGCGGCTGCCCGGCTCCCCGAAATACAGCTCCAGCTCGTTGAGGTCCTCAAACTTGAAAACCGAGGTCTGGTAAATCGGGGTGATTTTGGGGTGAATATGCACAGTAGGGTTCACGAGGGTCTTGCGGTGGCGGTTCAGTAAATCAGGGGCGGTCGGCGGCAGCAAAAAGCGAAAAGCCTTTCCCGCAAAGGAAAGGCTTTTCAATAGAAGCTAAAACCAGAAGTTACGCCGAAGCGCCCTCGGCCAGTACGATGACGTTGTTGCGCAGCACTTCTACTACGCCACCTTCAACGCGGAAGCGGCTGGCACCGCCGTTAAGCACGATTTCACCGGCCTTGAGGGCCGAAATCATCGGGGCGTGGTCGTTGAGGACTTCGAAAAGGCCGTCGGCACCCGGAAAGCGGGCCGAATTAACCTCGCCTTCAAATACCTTACGGTCGGGCGTAATGATTTCCAGATGCATGTTTTTTTGAATTATGAATTATGAATTATGGGTTATGAATTCAACTGTTCAGCTAGTACTGAACGGCTCAATTCATAACTCATAACTCATAATTCTTAATTAATAACTACTTGGCTTCGGCAATCAGACGCTCACCTTTCGCTACGGCATCTTCGATGTTGCCCACGAGGTTGAAAGCAGCTTCCGGCAGGTGGTCGTGCTTGCCGTCGATGATTTCGTTGAAGCCTTTGATGGTGTCCTTGATGTCAACGAGTACGCCTTTGAGGCCGGTGAACTGCTCGGCCACGAAGAAGGGCTGCGACAGGAAACGCTGCACCCGGCGGGCGCGGTTTACAACCTGCTTGTCCTCCTCACTGAGCTCATCCATGCCCAGAATGGCAATGATGTCCTGCAGTTCCTTGTAGCGCTGGAGCAACTCTTTCACGCGCTGGGCGGTGTTGTAGTGCTCGTCGCCGAGTACGTCGGCCGACAGGATGCGCGAGGTAGAGTCGAGCGGGTCAACGGCGGGGTAGATGCCCAGCTCGGCGATTTTCCGGCTCAGTACCGTGGTGGCATCCAGGTGAGCGAAGGTGTTGGCCGGGGCCGGGTCAGTCAAGTCGTCGGCAGGCACGTACACAGCCTGCACCGAGGTGATGGAACCGCGCTTGGTGGAGGTAATCCGCTCCTGCATGGCACCCATTTCGGTGGCCAGCGTGGGCTGGTAACCTACGGCCGACGGCATGCGGCCCAACAGCGCCGATACCTCGGAGCCGGCCTGCGTGAAGCGGAAGATGTTGTCGATGAAGAACAGAATGTCGCGGCCGGCACCGGTGCCGTCGCCGTCGCGGAAGCTTTCGGCGATGGTGAGGCCCGAGAGGGCTACACGGGCCCGGGCTCCGGGGGGCTCGTTCATCTGGCCGAACACCAGCGTGGCCTGCGACTTTTCCATCTCGGCCATGTCCACCTTGCTCAGGTCCCAGCCGCCTTCTTCCATCGAGTGCTTGAACGCCTCGCCGTAGCGGATGATGTTGGCCTCAATGAATTCGCGCAGCAAGTCGTTGCCTTCGCGGGTCCGCTCGCCTACGCCGGCAAACACCGACAGGCCTTCGTAGGCCTTGGCTACGTTGTTGATGAGCTCCTGGATAAGCACCGTCTTGCCCACGCCGGCACCACCGAACAGACCGATTTTGCCACCCTTTACATAGGGAGCCAGCAGGTCGATTACTTTGATACCGGTAAAGAACACTTCCGACGAAGTGGCCAGGTCTTCGAAGGGCGGAGCCGAACGGTGGATGGACATCGGACCGTTGCTCTTGGGCTGCGGAATGCCATCAATAGCCTCGCCGATGACGTTGAACAAGCGGCCTTTCACGCCTTCGCCGGTGGGCATGGAAATAGGCGAGCCGAGGTCGCGTACGCCAGCACCGCGGGTCAGACCCTCGGTCGAGTCCATGGCGATGGTACGAACCCGGTCTTCGCCCAGGTGCTGCTGCACCTCCAGCACGATCGTCTGGCCGTTGCCTTTGGTTACTTCGAGTGCGTCGAGAATATTGGGAAGCTTGGAGTTTTCACCCGCGAAGCTCACGTCCACGACGGGACCGATAACCTGGGTGATTTTGCCGGTATTCGCCATTGCTTTGTATAGGTTGGGATTGGGTGCAACGATTCAGGCCGCAAAACTACGGCTTAATCGTGGCATTGCCAAAGCCCACCGCCACGGCGTTCCACCAACTTTTTTTTCGGCGTCTGAAACCCTGATTTTCAGCCCTGAAAGACCCTTCGCGGCCCCCTGCCGCCCTGATTAGGGCAAAAATTTTTCACCGGAAATTTGCCTGTAATAAAAGCCACCGTACATTTGCACAACCAAACGGCACCGCTCACCCGGAAAGCCGCCCGGAAATTGTCCGATGGTGTAACTGGCAACACGCTTGATTTTGATTCAAGAAAGTCCAGGTTCGAGCCCTGGTCGGACAACTGACCCAGCCAACGCGAAAGGCGCTGATTCTTCCTCCTTCGGAAGAGTCGGCGCCTTTCGCGCTTTAGCAGACCACGGATTAGCGCGCATGTTGGCCGATTTCCCGGATTTTATGGGTGGCGCGAGGCCCGACTCCGCACCGCCGGCAAAATCTGCCGCAACCTGCGCCGCCGCAACTGCCCTGCCGCTTCCTCCCCCGTTCTCCTCTCGCGCCGCTTTGTGTTCGGCCGATGGGAGAATTTTTCATTTCCCCCTTTTACCTTTTTAACACCCTTTCCTCATGGCTCAGCAAGTCAAGATTTTCGCCGGTAACGCCTCCCACGAGCTAGGCGAAAAAATTGCCGAAGCTTTCGGTCAGCCGCTCGGCGACCTGAGCATCCAGCGTTTTGCCGACACTGAACTCGGCCCCAGTTTCAACGAGAGCATTCGGGGTTGCGCCGTGTTCCTGATTCAAAGCACCAACCCGCCCGCCGAAAACCTGATGGAGCTTATGCTGATGGTGGACGCCGCCAAGCGCGCCTCGGCCGCCTCGGTTACTGTGGTGATGCCCTACTACGGCTACGCCCGCCAGGACCGCAAAGACAAACCCCGCGTGAGCATCGGGGCCAAAGTGGTGGCCGATTTCGTGCAGAGTGTGGGTACCGACCGCCTGATGACCTGCGACTTGCACGCCGGCCAGATTCAGGGCTTCTTCGATATTCCCGTCGACCACCTCGACGGCGCCACCGTTATTGCCCCCTACATCCAGTCGCTGGGCCTCGATGATTTGATTTTCGCCTCGCCCGACGTGGGCGGCGTGGTGCGCACCCGGGCCTTCGCCAAGAAGTTCGGCGCCGAAATCGTGGTCTGCGACAAAATGCGCCTGCGGGCCAACGAAATTGCATCGATGCAGGTCATCGGCGACGTAACGGGCATGAACGTGGTGCTCGTGGACGACATCGTGGATACGGCCGGCACCATCTGCAAGGCCGCTGAGCTGCTCATGGAGCGGGGCGCCAAATCAGTACGGGCCGTGATTACGCACGGTGTGCTGAGTGGCCCGGCCCACGAGCGGATCCGCAACTCGGTGCTGGAGGAGCTGGTGATTACCGACACCATTCCACTGAAGGAAGAAAACGCCAAAATCCGGGTTATTTCCCTGGCCAGCCTGTTCGCCCAGGCCATCCGCAACGTGGTAACCCACGAGTCCATCAGCTCGCTGTTTATTTAGCCCTGGGGGTAGCCGGCGTGAAAACTGGCACGGTCTTGATAATTAAAAAGGAGGGGAAGGGAACTTTCTCCTCCTTTTTATTTCTACCCCTATGAAGACTCCGCTACTCCGTTTCGCATCCGTTGGTTTACTGGCGCTGGGCCTGCTGGCCAGCTGCACCACTACCGTGCATATGCAGTCGCTGGCGCCGGCCGCCGTTACCATGCCGAGGTCCATGGCGCGCATTGCCACGGCCAGCCGGGTGCTGCCGGAAAGCGGCCGCGACAAATTCTTCGACGTGCTGGAGGGCATTTTCACCGGTGAGGGCCTGATGGTAGACCGGGCGGGCACTGAAGCCTGCGCGCTGAGCGTGGGCGAGGCCCTGATGCGCAACAGTCCGCGCTTCCGGGTAACGCCGGCCAACCTGCAACTGCTGGGCAAAACCCGCGAGTTTTTCCTGCCGCCCATGGCCCCCGGCTACGTGCGGCAGGTGTGCGCCGAAACCCAGGTTGATGGCCTGGTAGTACTGGAGGCTTTCGACTCGGATATGCAGGTAACCCAGCGGCAGGAAGAGCGCATCATCAAGGAGAAAGACAAGCCCGACCGCAAGGTGCAGGTAACGGTGGCCGTAATGGAAATGCGCCTCGTAACCGGTTTCCGCACCTACGGCCCCGAGGGCACTGTAGTCGACGAGGCCAAGCAGGAAGACCGGATGCACTGGACCACCGAGGGCGCCAATTATCAGGAGGCCCTGCGCCAGCTGCCGCCGCCCGCCGACTGCATCCGGCAGCTGGCCACCCGCATCGGCGACCAGTACGCCCGCCGCATTGCGCCGTCCTACGTGAACCTGGCCCGCGAAGTGTACACCAGCAGCCGCAAGGATGTTTATATGGAGCAGGCCAAGCAGATGGTAGCCGCCACCGACTGGACCGCCGCCGCCGCCGTTTGGCAGCAGGCGGCCCAGAGCCCCGACTCCAAGGTAGCAGGCCGGGCCAACTACAACCTCGCTGTATATGAGGAGCTGAACAACCGCCTGCCCGAGGCTATAGCCTACGCCCGTAAGGCTGCCTACACGCACCAGCTGCGGGCCGCTACCACGTACCTGCGGGAGCTCCAGCAGCGTCAGCAGGCCGAGCTGGTGGTGTCGGAGCAGCTGCCCGGCGCGTCGGCCGACTAGCGGTTTGAGGGCCCGATGCCGGGCCGGCGAGGGGTGGTAAAGTCTGGTGGCCGCCGGGGTTTCAATTCCCAATCCATCTGCCTATCTTTGCGGCCCGTTTGCCTGCTGTGGGCGAGCGAATTTTCCTCCAAAGCACACTTTTATGAAAAGCCTCGAGATTGTAGGGTTTAAAAGAGCGAATCTCGGTAAGAAGGACGCCAAAGCGGTCCGCCTCGAATCGTACGTACCATGCGTACTGTACGGCGGCGCCGAGCAAGTGCACTTCTCCGTTCCTGCCATCCTGTTCCGCGAGTTGCTGTACACCCCCGAGGTGCACATCGTCGACCTCAACATTGAGGGCACGCACTACCGCGCCATCGTGCAGGATTCGCAGTTCCACCCCGTGAACGAAATGCTGCTGCACGTTGACTTCCTGGAGCTGCAGGAAGGCAAAGAAGTGAAAATGGAGGTTCCCGTGAAGTACGTAGGCGTATCGCCGGGCGTACTGGCCGGTGGCAAGCTGGTGAGCAAGCTCCGCAAAATCAAAGTAAAGGCTACCCCCGAAAACCTACCCGACTCGGTAGAGGTGAACATTTCGGACCTGGCCCTCGGCAAATCCATCAAGGTGAGTGCCGTGGAGCCAAAGGGCTACACCATCCTCAGCAGCCCCGCCGCCCCCATTGCTACCGTGGCCATCCCCCGTGCCCTCAAAGGCCAGCTACAGGCTGACAAATAAGGATCACAGATTAGCTCAGATTTTAACGGATTGCACGGATTTCGTAGTCGATTCGCTGTAACTGTTCTTATTCCGGTTTTTAATAAAAGAGCCGCTCCACTGCTGGAGCGGCTCTTTTGCTTTTTAGGTAACGGCTGCTTTGCGCAACGCCGCTTACTTTTGCACTGGGGGTCTTCCACGGATTCCCCGCATGGAGCCGGCTACAAAATCCGTGCAATCCGTTAAAATCCGTGCTAATCCGTGATCCTGAGTACGTGGTCTTTTTAATTTTATGCCTGGGCAATATCGGGCCTGAGTACGCCAATACGCGGCACAATGTGGGCTTTATGGTGGGCGACTGGCTGGCCCGCAAGCACGAAGCCGCCCCCTGGCAACTGGGCCGACACGCCTTTACTACCGAGTTCAAGCACAAGGGCCGCCGGTTTGTGCTCGTGAAGCCGACCACCTACATGAACCTGAGCGGCAAGGCCGCCGCCCACTGGCTGAGCGCCCTCAAAATCGACAAGGCACAATTGCTGGTGGTAACCGACGACCTGGCCCTGCCCTTCGGCAAGCTCCGGCTGAAAGCCAAGGGCTCGGCCGGCGGCCAAAACGGCCTTAAGCACATCCAGGAAACCCTGGGCACCGACGAGTACGCCCGCCTCCGTTTCGGCATCGACGCCAGCTTCGGCCGCGGCCGCCAGGTCGATTACGTACTCAGTCCGTTCTCCGAAGACGAGAAAATTGACCTCGACGCCCGCCTCGAAAAAGCCGGCGAAGCGGTGCTAGCCTTCGGCATGCAAGGCGTGGAGCGGGCGATGAACGTGGTGAATGTGAAAGAGGCGTAGAGGTGAGCAGGAGGTAGTGAGAAGTGAGCTAAACAATAAAAAGCCTGTCATCCTGAGCGGAGCGAAGGACCTTATTACGCGGCAATGAATTGCTCAAACGTGATAAGGTCCTTCGCGCTGCTCAGGATGACAGGCGTCTTCGTTTATCTAGGCCCTACGCCACGCCCGAACCGGGCCGTACGGGGCTGCTGGGCTGCATGAGGCTGAGCACGCCGTCGGCGTTTTCGGCCATTAGCAGCATGCCCTGGCTCTGGATGCCTTTGATTTCGCGGGGGGCAAGGTTGAGCAGCACCTGCACCTGCTGGCCTACCAGGGCCTCGGGCAGAAAGTGCTCGGCAATGCCGCTCACGATGGTGCGGGGCTCGTCGAAACCTAAGTCCACGCTCAGCTTGAGCAGTTTTTTGGTCTTGGCCACCTTCTCGGCGGCCACGATGGTACCGATGCGCAAATCCATCTGCTGGAACTGTTCGAAGCTGATATCCTGCTTGGCGGGGGCGGAAACGGCGGCGGCCAGCTCGTTGGCTTTTTTGGTGTTGAGCAGCTTTTGTACCTGGGCTTCCACGGTGGCGTCTTCGATTTTGGTGAACAGCAGGGCGGCTTCGGCCAGCGGGTGGCCGGCGAGCAGCGCGTTGGGCCGGCCGGCCTGGGACCAGGGGCCTTTTTCGGTGTTCAGCATGCGGCCGAGGCGGGCCGCGGCTTCGGGCAGGAAGGGTTCGAGCAGCGTGACGAGGCTGGCGGCCAGCTGCAGGGCCACGTGCAATACCGTGCCGGTGCGGGCCTCATCGGTTTTAATGAGCTTCCAGGGCTCCTGGTCGGCCAGATACTTGTTGCCCAGGCGCGAGAGGTTCATCAGCTCGGCCAGCGCCTCGCGGAAGCGGTAGTTTTCAATCAGCTCGCCGATGCGGGCCGGAAACTCGGCCATCTGGCGCAGGGCCTCCTCATCTTCAGCAGTGAAACCGGCGCTGGCGGGCACCTGGCCCCCGAAAAACTTGTGGGTAAGTACCACGGCCCGGTTCACGAAGTTGCCCAGGTTGGCTACCAGCTCGTTGTTGTTGCGGGCCTGGAAGTCTTTCCAGGTGAAGTCGTTGTCCTTGGTTTCGGGGGCGTTGGCGCAGAGCACGTAGCGCAGCACGTCGGCCTGGCCGGGGAAATCGTGCAGGTACTCGTGCAGCCACACGGCCCAGTTGCGGCTGGTGCTGATTTTGTCGCCCTCCAGGTTCAGGAACTCGTTGGCGGGCACGTTGGTGGGCAAGATGAACTCGCCGTGGGCCTTAAGCATCGTGGGAAAGATGATGCAGTGGAACACGATGTTATCCTTGCCGATGAAGTGCACGAGCTGGGTGCCGGCATCTTTCCAGTAGGGCTCCCAGGCACCATCAGGCAGCAGCTCCTTGGTGGCCGAGATATAGCCAATGGGCGCATCAAACCACACGTAGAGCACCTTGCCCTCGCCGCCGGGCACCGGCACGGGTACGCCCCAGTCGAGGTCGCGCGTGACGGCCCGGGGCAGCAGGCCCTGGTCAATCCAGCTCTTGCACTGGCCGTACACGTTGGCCTTCCAGTCGTGCTTGTGGCCCTCCACAATCCAGGCGCGCAGCCAGGGCTCGTACTCGTTCAGGGGCAGGTACCAGTGCTTGGTTTCGCGCAGCACGGGCTGGTTGCCGCTCAGCATGGAGCGCGGGTTGATGAGTTCGGTCGGACTCAATGAAGTGCCGCACTTCTCGCACTGGTCGCCGTAGGCGTTGTCGTTGCCGCAGTTGGGGCAGGTGCCCACGATGTAGCGGTCGGCCAGAAACTGGTCGGCCTTTTCATCATAGTACTGCTCTGATACCTGCTCGATAAATTTACCCTCGTTGTAGAGCTTGACAAAAAAGTCGCTGGCTGTTTCGGCATGGACTTTCGAGGAGGTGCGCGAGTAAATGTCGAACGACACGCCGAAGTCGCGGAACGAGTCGCCGATGAGGGCGTGGTACTTGTCGACCACCTGCTGGGGCGTGACGCCCTCCTTCTGGGCCCGGATGGTGATGGGCACGCCGTGCTCGTCGGAGCCGCAGATGAATTTTACGTCGCGCTGCTGGGCGCGCAGGTAGCGCACGTAGATGTCGGCGGGCAGGTACACGCCGGCCAGGTGGCCGATGTGCACGGGGCCGTTGGCGTAGGGCAGCGCGGCCGTGACGGTATAGCGTTGGGGTAAATCAGGCATATTCGGAAGCAGGGAATCAGCTGGAAAAACGGCCGGTTGGCCGCGGGAATGCAAAGGAACGAGTAAAACGAGGAACCGTGCCGGCCAGGGAATTATCAGGGGGCACCGGGCATCGGATATACATAAGAAGAACGCTATTAAACTGAACCGTTGGCGCAGCAAGCCGTATCTAGCAGTAATCCTTTCTTTCTCAACATTTTCCGGTTCCCACCATGAGCAAGTCATCCAAAGAGAAGTCGGCTAAAAAAGACAAGTCGAAAAAAGAGAAATCGGCCAAAAAAGGCAAGTCCGCAAAAGTAGCCGCCGACCCTGCCGCCAAGGCGCAGGCGAAGGCGGCGAAAGCCGCCAAATCAGCTTCGACTGCCCTTAGCAGCCAAAAAGCGGGCAAAAAGGACAGCCAGAAAAAAGCCCTCAAGCAAGCCGCCAAGCAGCTGCAGAAGGAGCTGGACGGCCGCATCAACGAGGTAGTGAAGCGCATCCGGAAGGATACCAAAACCAAGCTGCAGGAAGTGGTAAAGGACGCCACCCGCCGCCTCGACGTCGATGTGGAGCACCTCTTCGAGCAGGCCCTGCACACGATAGTGCGCGGCCACGAAACCGGCACCCCGGCCGCCTCCGACAGCATTTCGGCCACCTCCGACCCGGCCACACTGCCCGACACCGCAGCCGCCCCCGACGCCAAACCTGCTACGCGCCGCCGCCCCAGCAGCACAACGGCCGCCAAACCCGCAACCAAAACCAGCCGGGCCGCAACGGCCAAGCCCGCAGTGGCCAAAGCGCCCGGCGCTACCGCAAGCCACTCACGGGCCGCCCGCAAGCCCGCAGCGGCTACTGACGGCAACTCGTCCGCAGCTGAAACGGGTTCGTAAGGGCGGTTTACACGCTGCCCTGCTGAACTAAAGCCCCAACGGCCCGTTGCCAGAAAGCAGCGGCCTGTTGGGGCTTTACTCATTACGAAGTAGGGTGCGAAGCGTGCTCCTACCCCACCCTTTTTGCAGAGTTACGGCAGGCGCAGCGTGTCGGCGGGGGCACCTTTCGCGCGGCGCATGCGGGTTTCGGGCGTGGCCGTGTTGTTGTTGTCAGTATTGAGGGTTTCGGGGTTTTTCTGCGAATTAATGCCGCTGGCCTGCTCGCCAAGCCGGACCCGGTTAGGGGTAGCATCGGGCGTGGCCCCGCCGTAGCCGGCGTTGCTGTTGTAGGCCGCTTGGCGGTCGGCGTCGGTAGCAATCCGGCTGGGCACGCGCCGCACACTGGCTTCCTCGCCAACGGTTTCCTGCGAGGCGGAGCAGCTGCTAATCAGCAGTGCAGCAGGCAGAAGCAAACGAAGTACGACGGCAGTTTTCATGGCATAAGGCAACAGAGCCGCCCCAGAATGAGGCGGCTCTGTTGCTAACGGCGGCACGGGCGCGAAGTTGGCCCGGGCAGGCGCTTTTATGCGGCTTCGGCTTGCTTCTTAAAATAGCTACTCTGCTTTCTTGAAGGTCATGCCGTACGAATCCATGCAGTAGCGCAGGCCGGTGGGCTTGGGGCCGTCGTTGAAGACGTGACCCAGGTGGCCGCCGCACTGGGCGCATACCAGCCCGTCGCGGGTCATGCCATAGCTATTGTCGGTCACTATTTTGAGGCTGCTGTTGGCCGCCGGGGCCCAGAAGCTGGGCCAGCCGGTGCCCGACTCAAACTTGGCTTCCGAGGTGAAGAGAAGGTTGCCGTCGGCGGCGCAGTAGTAGTTGCCCTTCTCGTGGTTATCGTTGTAGGGGTTGTCGAAGGGCTTTTCGGTGCCCTGCTGGCGCAGGATAAAGTATTGCTCGGCCGTGAGCTGCTTTTTCCACTCGGCATCGGTTTTCTGCACCGGGAATTCGCCGGGCTTGCCCGTTACGGGCTGGGGCTTCGGATACTCCTTGCCGGCGGCCGAAGCAGTTGTTGTTCCGCGGGGCGAATCGGCGGCATCCATTTTGGTGTCGCGGGAGGTAGCCTGCGAGCAGGCGGTGCTAAATGTGGCGGCTGAAAGCAGCAGAATCAGGAGGGAAGAGCGCATGGGTTGCATATTTTTTTGTGAAGGCAGGTCAGCCGGAAGAGCCGACGGGTAAACAACATACGCGGGCCGCATCCAGTTCGGTTGGGGGCCTGAGGCCGCCTGAGGGGCAGATTTACGCGACTTGCAGCGGCTCAATGGGTTGGCCGCCGGCGGCGCCATCTTTTCTGCGCTTCCGTGCAATTAAGGGGCCGGCTGAATTTACGCTCATTATTACGTACATTTGCACCCGCAAAAACCCCTGTATGCAGAACATTCGGAATATCGCCATCATTGCGCACGTTGACCACGGCAAAACCACGCTCGTGGACAAGATCATTCACGCCTCGAAGCTGTTCGACGAACACCAGCAGTTCGACGACCTCATCCTCGACAACAATGATCTGGAGCGTGAGCGAGGCATTACTATCGTCTCCAAAAACGTATCGGTTCGGTACAAAGACGTAAAAATCAACATCATCGACACCCCCGGTCACGCCGACTTCGGCGGCGAGGTGGAGCGGGTGCTCAAGATGGCCGACGGCGTGCTGCTGCTCGTCGATGCCTTCGAAGGCGCTATGCCCCAGACCCGTTTCGTGCTGGGCAAAGCCATCGACCTGGGCCTCAAGCCCATCGTGGTAGTCAATAAAGTAGACAAGGAAAACTGCCGGCCCGATGAGGTGCACGAGCAGGTGTTCGACCTCATGTTCAACCTCGGCGCAAGCGAAGACCAGCTGGACTTCGTCACGCTGTACGGCTCTTCGAAGCAGGGCTGGATGAGCACCGACTGGAAGGTAAAAACCGACAGCATCATCCCGCTGCTCGACGCCGTAGTGGCTTCCATCCCGGCCGCCCCAACCCTGGAGGGCACGCCCCAGATGCAGATTACCTCGCTCGACTACTCGTCGTTCGTGGGCCGCATCGGCATTGGCCGCGTGCACCGCGGTACGCTGAAGGAAGGCGCCAACATGAGCCTGGTGAAGCGCGACGGCACCATCAAGAAGGTAAAAATCAAAGAGCTGCAAGTGTTCGAAGGCCTGGGCCGCACGAAAGTAGCCGAGGTTAGCTCGGGCGAAATCTGCGCCGTAACGGGCATCGAAGGCTTCGACATCGGCGACACGCTGGCCGACGCCGACAACCCCGAGGGCCTGTCGGTTATCAGCATCGACGAGCCGACGATGAACATGCTCTTCACCATCAACAACTCGCCCTTCTTCGGTAAGGAAGGCAAGTTTGTGACCTCGCGCCACCTGCGCGACCGGTTGTTCAAGGAAACCGAGAAAAACCTGGCCCTGCGCGTAAAGGAAACCGACCGCGAGGACACGTTCCTGGTGTACGGCCGCGGCATTCTGCACTTGTCGGTGCTGATTGAGACCATGCGCCGCGAAGGTTTCGAGTTGCAGGTGGGCCAGCCCCAGGTGCTGTTCCAGGAAGATGACAACGGCCACCGTCTGGAGCCCATCGAGCACCTGGTGGTCGATGTACCGGAGGAAACGGCCGGCAAGGTGATTGAGCTGGTAACGATGCGCAAGGGCGAGCTGACCATCATGGAGCCCAAGGGCGACCTGCAGCACCTGGAGTTCAACATTCCGGCCCGGGGCCTGATTGGCCTGCGTAACAACGTGCTGACCGCCACCGCCGGCGAGGCCATCATGAACCACCGCTTCTCGGCCTACGAGCCGCATAAGGGCGTGATTCCGGGCCGCATTGCTGGTTCGCTGATTTCCATGGACACGGGTGCCGGCACGGCCTACACCATCGATAAGATGCAGGACCGCGGCGAGTTCTTCGTTGATCCGGGAGAAGAGGTGTACTCGGGCCAGGTTATCGGCGAGCACACCCGCCCCAACGACCTGACCATCAACATTCAGAAGGGCAAGAAGCTGACCAACATGCGCGCTTCGGGTACCGACGACAACGTTAAGATTGTTCCCAAGCGCCAGTTCTCGCTCGAAGAGGCCATGGAATACATCCAGAAGGATGAGTACCTGGAGGTAACGCCCAAGTCGATCCGGATGCGCAAGATCCTGCTCGACGAGAACGAGCGTCTTCGTTCGGCTAAGAAAGTGGACTAGTCGATTTCTAGCATTCGATTTCTACAAAGGGGGCCCGGCGCAAGTCGGGCCCCCTTTGCGTAACCGGGGTCAACTGGCCCATTCTTCCAATCCATCCTTTACTTACCGGCAGCTTATGCAAACGAACACGAATACCGACTTGCTGGCCTTTCTGAAGCTCTTCGGCGCGGGCGATGCCGCGCCGAAGCTGGCCCAGCGGCTGCAGCTGGTGCTCACCAATCCGACGGAATATGCCACGAAGTTTGCTGAGGAGCTGGCCGAACGCGGCATAGAGGCCGCCATACCAGCCCAGGAACTGCGCGACCTGGCCCTGCTGGATGCCCTGCTGAGCGAAGACCTGGCCGTAGAGTGCGACTGGCAGGAGACGGCCGGAGATATGCTGAGCAGCCTGAACTACGTGCTCGCCCGCCAGGGTAAGCCCCTATTGGCGGAAGTGCCGGACTTGGGAACCGACGACGAAATCGGCCCGGAGCAGCTGGACCTCGTGCAGGATACGCTGGAGCCACTCGGTTTGGCGCTGGTGCAGTTCAGCCTCGACGGCGACTCGTACCCGCTGGGCCTAGTAGCCCTGGACCAGACCGAGGGGCTGGCGATGCGGGCACGACAACTGGGTTTCAAGCTGCATACCTGGTAGCGGGGCCGCCGTGGTGCTAAGTCAACTGAAGGTTATCAGTCGGCTGGCAGTTGCCGCTCGGATTACCTACCTTCCTTAACCGCTACCGTTTACGCTACCCTGATGGACTCTGAAAACCGCAACAAACGCGACCTACCCGAAGTGGTAGCCGATATACTGATTCCGTTGGATAAAATGCAGCAGACGCAGGAGCGAATGCAACAGCGTATGGATGAAGGATTTTCTCGAATGGAAAACTCTTTTGACCGGATGACTGATGCCGTTATTGACGCTATGAACCGCCAGACGGCCCGCTACGACACGGTTCAGACCGCCCAAACCGGCCAGGAAACTGAAGTGCGGGAACTACGGCAGCGGCTGGAAAACCTGGAGAAAATTGTGTACAAAAGAGCGGGATGAACAGCCCCTTAATGCCTTAAGGCCAGATGCGGCGTGGAACAATTAGTTCCGCGCCGCTTTTGCTTGGTGGAAGTGTCAATGCGCTGCAACCGTTAACGGCGGTGGCGGTTGAAGAAGCAACTGACTGCAACCCCACTTCTACCCCGTGCCCGCTTCCGATTCCTTTCCGCCTGCCAACCGCCGCCTGCCCCTGATGCGGCAGCGCTGGAGCAACCTGCTGTTTGCCCACTGGCCGGTGCCGCCCGAAATCCTGCGGCCCTACCTGCCGGCCCGGCTGGAGCTGGATTTATTTGAGGGGCAGGCCTGGCTGGGGGTGGTGCCGTTTACGATGAGCCATATCCGGCCGCTGGGTTTGCCGGCCGTGCCGGGGCTGAGCGCGCTGCACGAGCTGAACGTGCGCACCTACGCCACGCTCGATGGGGTGCCCGGCGTGTGGTTTCTCTCGCTCGATGCCACCCAGCCGCTGGGCGTGTGGGCGGCCCGCACGCTCTTCCATTTGCCCTACCTGCACGCCCGCATGACGCTCACCGAAACTCAGGGCCAGCTGCGGGCCGTGGCCGAGCGCACCCACCGCGGCACTGCCCCCGCTACTTTCGCCGCGACCTGGACGCCGGGGGCGGCTCTGCCGCTGGCCCAGCCGGGCACGCTGGCCTACTTCCTCACCGAACGCTATTGCCTGTACACGGCCGGCCCCGATGTGCGCGCCGGCCACCACGGGCCCGGCCTGTGGCGCGGACGGCTCTGGCACCAGCCCTGGCAGCTTTATGAGGCCACGCTGCAGGAGTGGAACTCAACGCTGCTGGAAAGCCACGGTCTGCCCACGCCTGTGGGGCCGCCGCTGCTCCACGCCGCCGCCCCGCTCGACGTAACCGTGCAGAGTTTGCGGCGCGTGTAACCCTGCAGACCTAGCCGCGCACCTCAAATGCCTCGTGGCCCTGCACCGCGCCGCTCGTTACCTCTACTCTATCAACCCGCGCCGCTACGGGGCCACCTTGCCGGCACCAGCTTTCCAGCGCAGCCAGGGCATCGGCGGGGCCTTCGGCTTCAATGGTCACGGTGCCGTCGGGGTTGTTGCGGGCGTAGCCGTTGAGGCCCAGCGCCCGGGCCTGCTGCCGGGTGCTCTGGCGGAAGAAGACGCCCTGTACGCGGCCGTAGACTGTAAAAGTGCGGTGTTCAGTGGCTGAAGTCATAGAGTGAAGGCGAGCAGACTGACCGGTTAAGCACCGCGCTGGCGCACGGCTTCGAAGGTGAGAATGGCGGTGGCCGTGCTTACGTTGAGCGAGTCGATGTAGCCCTGCATGGGGATGATGATGGTCTGGTCGCAGGCCGCCATCAGCTCGGGGGTGAGGCCGTCGGCTTCGGTGCCCATTACCAGGGCCGTAGGGCCACGAAAGTCGCAGCTCGTGTAGGGCACGGCGGCTTCGGTGAGGGCGGCGGCGTAGGTGCGGATGCCGCGGGCGGCGCACCAGGCCAGCAGCTCGGGGCGCGAGGTGGCCACGGTGGGCACCGTGAACGAGCAGCCGATGCTGCTGCGGATGGCGTTGGGGTTGAACAGGTCGGTGCGCGGGTCGCAGACGATGACAGCGGTAGCGCGGGCCGCGTCGGCGGTGCGCAGGATGGCGCCCAGGTTGCCGGGCTTCTCCACGGCTTCGAGCACCAGCAGCAGCGGGTTTTCGGGCAGTACGAGGCTTTCGAGCGTATGCTGGGGCGGGCGGGCCAGGGCCAGTACGCCGTCGGAGCCTTCGCGGTAGGCGACCTTGCCAAACACGGCCTTCGATACTTCGACCCACTCGGTACCGGAGCCGGCAAACAGTGCCCGCAGCTCGGCTTCGTGAGCCGGACCGGCCAGCTCGGCGCACACAAACACGGTGGGCACCTCTATGCCATTGGCGCGAGCAATGGTCAGCTCGCGCAATCCTTCGATAATGGTGAGGCCCTGGCTGCGACGCTCCGACGATTTCTGCTGGAGCCGCAGCAGGTTTTTGATGCGCGGGTTCTGGGGCGAGGTAATGGCGTCGGGAGCGGACATAAGCGGGTAGAGCAGGCGGCGGAACGGGCCGGGCAGCGCCAAAGATAGGCAGGCCGGACCGGGCTGCGGCCGGCGGCCCCAGGCCAACTGGCCAGGCGGGGCCGTTTAGCCCGCCCGCCACCCTGGGCAACCCGGCATGAATATCGCGGGGTCCCGCGCGGGGTCGCCAACCAACGGACGGCGCTTTTCGGGCGAGTGGTGCGGCGGTGCACTACCCGTATTTTCGGGCTTTCTGCGTTATTTGCCTCTATGCTGCTTCGATTTATTCCTTTGTTGGCGCTGAGCGCCTTTGCCCAGCCAGCCCTGGCCCAGCAAACGCCCCGCGAGTTGAGCACGGTGCCCGCTCCTGCCCTGCCCGACACGACCCGCCCGGCGGCGCCGGCCACGCAGCCGGTTCTGGCGCCGGCCCCCACGGCCCCGGCCCCCGACCCGCGCCGGGCGCCGCTGCCACCGGCCAACACCACCCGCTACGCCGTGGGCCTGAAAACGGGCGAAGTGCTGCGAGGCTACGATGTGCAGGTGCGCAGCCCCGTTTTCGGGCGCATGTTTCTGCTGATCGATGGGCAGCAGAAGCTCGATTTCAACGATGTACGCTACTACGAGGACGAAACCGGCTTCTATGTGCGCACCACCCTGCCCGGCCGCAGCAAGCGCGAAAGCACCCTGCGCCGCGACCGGGTAGGCCGCATCAGCCTGTACTCCATCACCAGCCAGCAGTATATGAACAACCCCTACGGCGGCTACGGTGGGTACGGCTACGGCGGGTACAGCCCCTACGGGATGGGCGGCTACCGCACGGTGCGCAACGAGTATTTCAGCAAAGACAATGGCCCGATCGAGGACCTGAGCATCCGCAACCTGCAGCTGGCCACTACCGACAGCCCCGCCTCGCAGCAATTGCTGGCCGATGCCCGCCGCTACCAGAGAATAACGACGCTCAGCTATGTAGGCGCGGGTGGCCTGCTGCTGGCGGGCGTACTGTCAAGCTTTGGCAACAGCAACAGCACCAACGGGTTTTCGGTGTCGCCGCTGGTGTACGCGGCTATTCCGCTGGCCATTGTGCCGCTGGTTATCGGCGGCAAGTCGCAGAACAGCGTCAAGCAGGCCGTGCTGCTGTATAACACCGGGCGTTAGGGGTTAGGGGTTAGGTGAATTGACAAGATAAATTGGTATGCGGAACGTCATTCAGAGCGCAGCGAAGAATCTCGCCTGAATTCGTCCAACGTCTGTTCGAGCGAGATTCTTCGCTGCGCTCTGAATGACGTTCTGTACACCAAATTAGCCTGTCAGTTCAGTTAGGGGTTAGAGAAAAAAAACGCCATTCTGAGCAGCGCAAAGAATCTCGCGTGCAATGGTGACCCCGTCATCAGGAATGACTATGGCACGTGAGGTTCTTCGACCAGGGCTGCCCAGTCTGGCTCTAGGGGCCACATGCTCGGAATGGCTTTCTGGCAACCGCCACCCCGGGTCTGCGTAGGCAAGCGGGTGAAACCCTCCCCTGCTTCCGCTACTGAACTCGACCTGCCCGAGCGCCGGGAGCTGGCCTTATGGACCCACGCCAGGCTCTGCACCGAATACGGCTGCCCGGTGGCCTTTTTTGCCACCAAAGACCCACTCAGCGAGCTGATCAGCTCGCTGCTTTCCCACCGCACCCGCAATCAGGACTCGCACCGGGCCTACCAGCAACTGCGGGCCCGCTTCCCGACCTGGGACGAAGTGCGCGACGCTCCCACGAACGAAGTCGAGGCCGCCATCAGTCCCTGCACCTGGCCCGAGCAGAAGGCGCCCCGGCTCCAGCAGATACTGCGCGAAGTAGGCCAGCGCTGCGGCGGCCCCTGCGACCTGGAGTTTCTGGCTGATTTACCCATTCCGGAGGCGCGGGCCTGGCTGGAGCTGCTGCCCGGCGTGGGGCCCAAAACCAGCGCCGCCGTGCTGCTGTTCAGCACCCTGCGCCGCCCGGCCATGCCCGTCGACAGCCACCACCACCGCGTGGCCCAGCGCCTGGGCCTCATCGGTCCCAAAGTAGGCGAGGCGGCGGCCCACAAGCAGCTGGCGGCCCTACTGCCCCCCGACTGGGACGCCCAGCAGGTGTACGACCACCACGAGGTGCTCATGTTCCACGGTCAGAAGTGCTGCTACTTCCACACGCCCGCCTGCGGCCGTTGCCCGTTGCTGGAACGCTGCCCCTTCGGACAGGCGCGCGTTAATGGCGTGAAGGACGAGCAGGAGGCGAAGGGGTAAGCAGGCGAGCAGCTAAAAGCAGCAGAGCCCCTGTCAATTCGTACATTTCCTCCTTGCCCCCTTACCTTTCGCCCCTCACCTTTCCCCACCCCCATCTTCCTCCTTGCTATGAAACAGACGTATGGCATGCCCGCCCTGGTTTCCTTTTTCTTCCCCGGCCTGGGTCAACTGATTAAGGGCCAGTTTCTGAAGGCTTTTCTGATCTGGGCCGTGGGCGGCACCATCAGCTTTCTGCTGGTCTGGACCATCGTGGTGCCCTTCCTGATCTGGGCCTGGAACGTGTACGACGCCTACAACTCGCCGGCATAAACAGTGCCGGTACTGCACCTCAAAGCCAGGCCCAATGCCCGCCAGAATCAGTTGTTGGTAGCGGCCGACGGCACCGTAACCGTGCGGCTGCACGCCCCGGCCCAGGATGGCAAGGCCAACACCTGCCTGCTGGCCTATATGGCCGAGGTGTTTGGCGTGAGCAAATCCAGCCTCACACTGCTCAGCGGCCACACTGCGCCCTTTAAAAAGGTGGAAATCGGGGGAATCAGTGAGCAGGAGTTCCGGGCGGCGCTGGGCAGGTTTAGCAGGTAGCCGGCCCGAGAATCAGAAAGCAGCGGGGCAAAATTTGCCCCGCCGAACTGCCGAACTGTTGGAGCTGCTTACAGCTTCGTTACTTCTCCCAGCGGCCCTCCACGTTGTCGAGGTATTTCTGGGCCGAACCGGTGTTGAGCAGCAGGATCCGCTCGCCGGGCGCAATCCAGCCCGAGGCCAGCAGTTTGCGGGCGGCTATCCAGACGGCCCCGCCCTCGGGGGCCACAAACAGGCCTTCGTGCCGGGCCAGCTCGCGCATCCCTTCTATCATTTCCTCGTCGGTGATGCTCAGAGCCGTGCCGTTGGATTCGGCCAGCACGCGCAGCATCATTTTCTCACCCAGGGGGCGGGGTACGGCCAGGCCGTTGGCAATGGAGGGGCGGCCCACATAGTCGTGGCAGTTGGCTTGTTGGCCCGTGTAGGTGGCTACCAGCGGCTGGCAGGCATCGGCCTGCACGGCTACCATGCGGGACAGCTTGGCATCGGGAGCCAGCCAGCCCAGCTGCTGCATCTCGCGGAAGGCCTTCCAGATGCCAATGAGGCCGGTGCCGCCGCCGGCCGGATACAGCAGCACGTCGGGCAGCTGCCAGCCCAGCTGCTCGGCCAGCTCGTAGCCCATGGTTTTCTTGCCTTCGAGGCGGTAGGGCTCCTTTAGAGTCGAAACGTCGAGCAGCTGGCCGTCGGCGTTGCGCTGGCGCACCCAGGCGGCGCAGTCGTTGATGAGGCCGTCGATGAGCTGCACTTCGGCCCCGTACCAGTAGCACGCTTCTTTGAATGCCTTGGGCGTGTGGCGGGGCATGGCTACCACGGCCCGCAGGCCCGCCCGGGCGCAGTAGGCAGCCAGGGCCACGCCCGCGTTGCCAGCCGTCGGGATGATGCAGCCGGTGGCGCCCAGCTCCTTGGCCTTGGAAACGGCCATGCTCAGGCCCCGGGCCTTGAACGAGCCGGTGGGGTTCTGGCCTTCATCCTTGAGCAGCAGGTGGGGCAGCTCGTAGCGGCCGCCCAGGGTGGGCAGGTGCAGCAGCGGCGTAAATCCTTCGCCCAGGCTCACCTTGTTCTTATCGTCGAGCAAAGGCAGCAGCGCCCGGTAGCGCCACATCGAAGCGTCGGCCAGGTTGATGGCGGCGGAGCGGGAAAGCCGCTCCCGCAGGTCGTAAGTGGCAACCAGCGGCATCTGGTGGCACTCGGACACGAGTTGCAGCTGGTGGGCGGAATGGGGTTGGCCGCACTCGGAGCATTCGAGCTCGTGCAGGCGGGTGAGGGTTTCGATGGTCGGGTTCATAGGCAGGGAGTTGAACGCAAAGCTCCCCGTCATCTATGCCGAAAACAAATGGCTACTTGGAATAGGCTATACCCATTAGGAATGTGTTGTCAGTTGCCAGTTATCAGTTATCAGTTGTCAGGAAAGAACGTCATTCTGAGTGGAGCGGAGAATGACGTTCTTTCCTGATAACTGGCAACTGGCAATTCAACTATAATACCGCCGGGCGAACTGCACGAAGGTTTTGTAGGGCTGATTGTTTTCGGTGCCTTTGCGCTGCACGAATTCGAAGTGGCGCACCAGGCTCAAATCCAGAATGGGCACTTCAATCAGCTCGCCGGCAGCCAGCTCCTTGGTTACGGCCTGGCGGGGCAGGAAGGCCAGGCAGGTATCCACGCGGACGAAGTTCTTGAGGGCCTCGGTGCCGCCCAGGCGCACTTTCACCGGCAAATCGGCGAGGCGGATGCCCTTGGCGGCCAAGGCTTCTTCGAGCACGGCCAAGGTGCCCGAGCCGGTTTCGCGCAGGGCCACAGGCGTGCGCAGCAGGTCGGCGGCCAGCAGCGGCTGGCGCAGCAGCGGGTTGCGGCCCGAGCACACAGCCACTACCTCGTCGGTGAGCAGGGGCGTATAGGTAACGTTGCTGACCCGGTGAATGCCCTCGATGATGCCCAGGTCGATTTCGTGTTCGAGCAGGGCGCGCAGGATGTTTTCGGAGTTGCGGTTTTTAAGCGTGAGCCGGGTGTTCGGGAACTGCCCCAGATAGGCCGAAAGCACCGGCGGAATCACGTAGAGCGAAATAGTGGTGCTGGCCCCGATAACCATATCGAGCGGGGGCGAAAAGGCGGGGCTGAGGGCGGCGAATTCGAGATGCAGCTCGTGCTGGAGCTGCCGGGCCAGCAGTAGTTTCTGGTAAAGCAGCCCGCCGGCGGGCGTGAGCTGCACGCTGTTGCCCAGCCGCTCGAACAGGCCGGTTTTGTAGTGCTCTTCGAGGGCCCGCACCCGCTTGCTCACCGCCGACTGGCTCAGAAACAGCGTCTGCCCCGCCTTCGTGAAACTGAGCTGGCGGGCAACTTCGAGGAAGACTTCGTGGGCCTGGGAGAGCATAGCGCCGGCAAATTACGGTGGTTTTGCCACTGCGCGGTAGCCGGCAGTTGGTGCGGCCTGAATTTCTGCTTACCTTCTGCTTTCCAAACACTTCCGTTTATGCGCCCGGCCGACCTTCGCTACCTGAGTGCCTACCTCGTACCGGCCAGCGTTGCGGCGGGCCTCGCCTGGCAGGGCCCGTGGGCCTGGGCCACGCCGCTGCTCGTGTTCGGGCTGGTGCCGCTGCTGGAGTTGGCGTGGCCCCCGCGCAACGTCATCAGCAACGCGCCGGCCACGGCGGGCGCACCGCACCACCCGTTTTTCGACTGGCTGCTGTATCTGTGCGTACCGCTGCACGTGGGGCTGCTGGTTTGGTATCTGGCGGTACTCACGCGGGTACCGCTGACGGGCGCCGAAACGGCCGGGCTGGTGCTGAGCATGGGTATTTGCGGCGGTTCGCTCGGCATCAATGTGGCCCACGAGCTGGGGCACCGCAGCCGCGGCTACGAGCAGCGGCTGGCGCAGGTGCTACTGGGCAGCGCGCTGTACCTGCACTTTTTCATCGAGCACAACCGCGGCCACCACCGCCACGTGGCCACGCCCCTCGACCCGGCCACCTCGCGCTTCAACGAGCCGTTCTGGCAGTTTTTGCCGCGGGCTTTGGGCGGAGAACTACGCTCGGCCTGGCACCTGGAAGCGGAGCGGCTGCGGCGCAATGGCGCGGCGACGGCCTGGAGCGGACAAAACCAGCTGCTGCGATTTATGGCAGTGCAGCTGGGGGCGGTGGTAATTGTCGGGCTTGTGTCTGGCGGGCCGGGGCTACTGGCCTGGGCGGGCGCGGCGCTGGTGGGGGCAGTGCTGTTTCAGCTGGTGAACTACGTGGAGCACTACGGGCTGCTGCGGCAGCGCACGGCTGCGGGTGGCTACGAACGGGTGCAGCCCCAGCACTCCTGGAACTCGGAGCACGCCGTGGGCCGCATCCTGCTCTACGAGCTCACCCGCCACTCCGACCACCATTACCTGGCCTCGCGGCCCTACCACACTCTGCGCCACCAGCCGGCCTCGCCCCAGATGCCCACCGGCTACCCCGGCATGATGCTGCTGGCCGCCGTGCCGCCGCTGTGGTTTAGGGTGATGAACCGCCGGGTGCCGACGGCAGCTTAGCAGCACTTGCGGCCCACCAAACGATAAAGCAGCTGGGTTGACGGCAGCAGCTGAGGATGCGGGCCGCAACCAGGGTGGGCGCTGGCCGGGCAGGACTACCGGCTGACCTGCTAGCGGGGTTATACCATATGAATAATTCATTTATTTATTGAATTAAAGACTCATTTATCGGCATCTTTACATTCGATTACAGCCAGTGCAATAAGCTAGTTGCCAAGGGCTTATTTTTCCAATACTCCAAATCCCATTCTGCATGATAAAACCTTTTCTCCTGCTGGGTTGGAGCAGCCTGCTGGGCCTAGCTACGCCTGATGCCCGGGCCCAGGTCACGCTCGGTACCAGCCCCTACGTCGAAACGTTCGATGGGCTGGCCGGCGGGCTGCCCGCCGGCTTCCGCATTTACACCAACGCCAACACGCTGGTGCTCGGCGACTTCAACGACGTGCTGGAGGGCACCATTGCCACGGGCGTAACGCCGGCCATATCGTCGTATAACTCCTTCGTAGCCGACCCCAACTACGTGGCCCTTACGCTGCCGCTGGCCCGCGCCGGCGCCCAATCCACGGCCGGCTTCAATACGGTAATTGACAATGTGCTGGCCACCCGGCCCATGGCCGCCTACTACATCAACGGCTCGGCCGCCATCCGCACCGACCTGGCCGCCGGCATTGCCAGCTACGCCACCACCACCACCGACCATTACCCGGTGTTCACGCGCTTCTCGTTGAGCCAGACGCCCACGGCCACCACCAGCGCCATGGCCGCCGCTACGCTGAGCCTGTACCCCAACCCGGCCACCAGCAGCCTCGGGTTCGAGGTACCGGAAACCGGCCGGAGCCTGCGCCTGAGCGTGTACACCACCACCGGCAGCCTCGTGCTGGAAGCTGGCGGTTCGGCCGAGCAGCTCAACCAGCAGCTTAGCCAGCGGGTGGCGGGCCTGCGCAACGGCCTCTACGTGATGCGCGTGGTGGGCGCCAAGCAGGTATACGTAAGCCGATTCCAGAAGCTGTAGCCGCTTTAATTACCTGATTGCAGCAAGCGGCCGGTTGGTCGGGGCGCTTTTGCGTTGGATATAGCGCGAAGCTTCCGCTTCGCGTTCCGTTGCTGACTTCTGAACGGCTTCGTTTTGCGATATGCGAAGCGGAAGCTTCGCGCTACAAGCCAACGGCTCGCTTTTGCGCGAATACCAACTTTATATTACTGGCTGGCACCAGTAACCAACTCCTGCACCAGCGCCCAGCCCTCCGGCCACAAACCCAACTCCGACTCGGAGTTAAGGTGACCGAGCGCGCCCACGTTTACCAGGCGGCTGCCCCAGGCAGCGGCAAACTCCGTGGCGCGGGCCAGGGTCACGTACTCGTCGGTGGTGCTGGCCACCACCATGCTCGGGAACGGCAGCCGCGCCAGTGGCATGGGCGCAAATCCGCGTACTTCGGGCAGTTGCGCCCGCCGGTCCACGTCGGCGGGGCCCACGAGCAGGGCCCCGGCCAGCGGGCGGGTGGCCGTGGCGGCCCAGTGTGCCACCATGGCGCAGGCCAGGCTGTGGGCCACCAGTACCACCGGCCCCGGCGCGGCGGCCACGGCGGCGTCGAGGGCAGCTACCCAGTCGGCGCAAACGGGGTGCTGCCAGTCGCCCTGCTCTACGCGCCGGCAGCCGTAGTGCTGCTCCCAGCGGGTTTGCCAGTGCGCCGGGCCGGAGCTGCCCAGGCCAGGAACGGTGAGGATAGTGACGGCTTGCATGGCCCGAATGTACGCCACCCGCGTAGTTTTACTATGGCTCTTCAGTTCGCCGCCATGCCCGTCATCACCAATATTTCCCAGCTTGGCCCGATCAAAATAGGATTGTGTTTCCGAGCCAATAAACCGTGGTGACATACGTGCACGAAGCCGGCTACTATAAGGTGCGCGACGAGTACTTCGAGCCGGGCCCGATTCCGGGCGCGACGCTGCCGGGGTTTGCGGTGGAATGGGCGGAGGTGTTTGCGGGGGTGTAAGGGGGTTCATCTCAACTGACTGCCATCTATCCGAATCATTCCCTTCACTACATCGAACTCAACCAATTCCTTATTCAAAACTTCACGGATTGCGTCGCTGACAAAAGCAATGTGCGGGGGAACCAGCCTGCCGATATGCGTTACAACTATCGGGTCTAGCTCTATCCACTCCACGTCTGCTATTCTCTCCGGGCCGGCCACTTCAATATAGCCCTCTACAGGAATGCCAAAGCCACCCCGCCAATCTGTAATTTGGTTGGTACGGTCTGGTTTGAGCCTGACTTTGCATTTAGTGTCTTCAATAAGCTTTTGCAAAATGATTAGTCGCTTCATATATTTTTTCATTGTAGCAGGCTATTCGAATATAAGAACGAACGCCCACCCATCCCCCTTTTTCTATACCTTCGGGCTTCCAGCCAACTCTCCCCCTATGCTGCTTTCCCGACTTTCCCGCCAGCCGCTGCTGGTGTTGCTGGCGCTGCTTGGTTTCGCCTGCTCGCGCTCCGATGAGGGTGCGCCCGACCCCAACGGCGCGGAAATCGACCCCTACCAGAACATCGTGTTCCAGTTTGCCGATGCCGTCGTGGGGCCCGAGCAGCAGGGCCGCTGGGATACCACGCGGGTCGTGGCGTTTGAGCCGGCCATGCGCGGTAAGTTCAAGTGGACCACCGACCGGGAGCTGGTGTTTTCGCCCAACGTGCCGCTAAGGCCCAGCACGGCTTTCACGGCCAAGCTGGTGAACGAGGCCCTGCCCGAAGGTACGCGCCGGGGCACCGAGCTGCCCGAAGACCGCCAGAAATTCCATACGCCCTACCTGGCGCTGGAGGCCCCGCAGGCCTTCTGGGCGCGCTCGGAGCGGGCCGCGGGCACGGCCGAGCTGCGGGTGGAACTCCCCTTCAACTACCCCGTGAAGCCCGCCGATGTGAAGCCACTGCTGCGCCTGACCCAGGACGGGCAGCCGGTGGCCTTCGAGCTGGCGGCCGCCGAGGCGGGCCAGCAGGTGCGCCTGAGCCTCAAGCAGCAAGTGCGCTCCGGCTCGCCGCTGCTGGTGGCCCTGGCCCCCGGCCTGAGCGCGGTGGGCAGCGACCTGCCCACCGACCAGGCCACCGAAACCGAGCTGACCGTGCCCGACCCCCAGGCCCTGGAAGTAACGGCCATGACCGGCACGCTGCAAGGCGCCGACCCGGTCGTCAATATCCAGACCAGCCAGCCGGTGAGCGGCATGGATATGCGCAGCGCCGTGAGCGTGTCGCCCCAGGTGGCCTTCGAGGTGGAGGAGCTGGAGAGCGGGGTGCGCCTGAAAGGCGGCTTCGAGGTGGGCAAAAGCTACCAGGTGCGCCTGAGCAGCGGCCTGCGCGGCAGCCTCGGTGGCCAGCTCGACAGCGACGTGACCCAGACAGTGAGCTTCTCCAACGAGCGGCCCACCATCAGCTTCGCCAGCGCCGATAAGGCCCTGTACCTCGACGCGCTGGGCGCCCGCAACCTGGGCATCCGCATCAACGAAGTGGACAAGGTGAAGGTGACCATCGCCAAAGTGTACGCCAACAACATTCAGCAGCTGTTGCGCGCCGGCAGCCAGTATGGCTACCCCGAGTACGACGGCGAAGACGGCGAGAGCAGCCAGGACGAGTACGGCGAATACGTGGACCGCTCGTTCCAGTACTACGACGTGGAAAACCTGGGCAACGTGCTCTCCGACCGCACTTACACGGTGGCCGGCCTGCCCCAGGAGCAGGGCTTGCGGCTGCTGAACCTGAGCCTCAAAGACCTGGAGTTTTCGGCGGGCCTCAAGGGGCTTTATGTGATACGGATTCAGGACACCGAGCGGCAGTGGCTGCAAGTGAGCAAGCTGGTGGCCGTGTCGGATATCGGCCTGATTGTGAAGCAGGGCGCGGCCGGCAGCACGATGGTATTTGCCAACTCGATTCGGGAGGCCAAGGCGCTGGGTAGCGTGGAAATCAGCTACCTGAGCACCAACAACCAGGTAATGGGCACCGGCGTGACCAACGGCGCGGGCGTGGCCAAGTTCGACTCCACCGCCCAGAACGCGCGGTTCCGGCTGGGCATGGTGGTGGCCCGCCGCGGCGACGACTTCACGTTTCTGGACCTGAACCGCAGCCGGGTGGAAACCTCGCGCTTCGAGGTGGGCGGCCTGCAAAGCAACGCCGCCCGCTACCAGGCCTTCCTCTACGGCGACCGGGACCTGTACCGCCCCGGCGACACCATCCAGACCAACACCGTGGTGCGCACCGAAACCTGGCAGGCCCCCCCCAAGGGCCTGCCGCTGAAGGTGCGCCTGCTGCTGCCCACCGGCAAGGAGTACGCCAGCCTGCAAAAAACCCTCAGCCCCGAGGGCAGCACCGAGGCCCGCTTCATTCTGCCCCCCAGCGTGATGACGGGCCTCTACACGCTCGAAATCCTGACCGCCAACGACGTGCTGCTGACCTCGCGCCAGCTCTCGGTGGAAGAGTTTATTCCGGACCGCATGAAGGTGACGGTGAAGGCTAGTCCGGCCGTGGTGAAGCCCAGCCAGACGGTGCAGGCCCGGATTACGGCCCAGAACCTGTTCGGCCCGCCCGCTTCCGACCGCAAGTTTGAGGTGGAGTTTTCGCTCAAGGAAAAGCGCTTCCAGCCCAAGGAATTCCCTGACTACAGCTTCGCCATCAACAGCGGCGACCGGCGCCGGGGCAACTACGGCGACCTGGAATCGACCCCGATTTCCGACCGCTTCGAGAAAACCGTGCGCGAAGGCACCACCGACGCCGCCGGCCGCGGCACCGCTACCTACCAGGTGCCCGACTACCCCGATTTAGGCACCCTGGAAGGCGCGGCCTTCACGACGGTGTTCGACGAAACCGGCCGCCCCGTGAACCGCTTCGCCACCTTCGAGGTGCAAACCCAGGCAGTAATGTTTGGAGTGCAGAACCTGGGGGAGCTGGTGAAAACCCGCGACGAGGTGCCCGTGCGGCTGGTGGCCCTCACGCCGGCCGGCAAGCCCACCCGCGCCACAGCCCGCGTGGAAGTTATCCGCATGCTCTGGGAAACCGTGATTGAGCGCCGCGGCGGCCGTTACATCTACAACTCGCAGAAGCGCGAGGAAACCGTTCTGAGCCGCAACGTGCCGGTCTCCGGCTCCGGCACCGATGCCAACCTGGGCTTCGCGCCACAGTATTCGGGCGAGTACGAAATCCGGGTTTCGCGGCCGGGTGCCGCCACCTACGTGGCCCAGCGCGTGTACGCCTACGGCTACGGCGACACCCAGAGCAACTCCTTCGAGGTCAGCAACGAGGGCCAGGTGACCATTGAGGCCGACCAGGACAAGTACGAGCCCGGCCAGACGGCCCACCTGCTGCTCAAAACACCCTTCCCCGGCCGCGTGCTGGTGACGGTGGAGCGGGACCGGGTGCTCGACCATTTCTACGTGGACACCGACGAGAAATCGGCCAAGGTGGACATTCCGATTCGCGGCGGCCACGTGCCCAACATCTACGTTACGGCCACCGCCATCCGCCCCATCAAAGACAACCGCCTGCCCCTGACCGTGGCCCGCGGCTTCGTGCCCCTGACGGTAGAAAAACCCGGCTCGCGCCTCTCGGTAGCCATCAAGGCCCCGGAGCTGAGCCGCTCCCAGACCATGCAGACTATTGAGGTGACTACCGCCCCCGGCGCCCAGGTAACGCTGGCCATGGTGGACGAGGGCATCTTGCAGATGAAGGATTTCCGCACGCCCGACCCCCACGGCTACTTCTACCAGAAGCGCGCCCTCGAAGTGGCGGCCCACGACGTGTACCCCTTCCTGCTGCCCGAGCTGGGCACCAGCTCCACCGGCGGCGACGGCTACGACCTGGCCCGCCGCACCACGCCCGTACCCTCGCGCCGCGTGAAGCTGCTGGCCAAGTGGAGCGGCGTGCTCACGGCCGACGGTAGCGGCAAAGTCCGCTACCAGCTCCAGGTGCCCCAGTTCAGCGGAGCCATCCGCATCATGGCCGTGGCCTACCAGGGCGACGCCTTCGGCTCGGCCGAGCACACCATGCGCGTCGCCGACCCGGTGGTTATCAGCACCGCCCTACCCCGCTTCGCCAGCCCCGGCGACACCATTGACGTGCCCGTAACGCTGACCAATACCACCAATAAGCCCGGCACCGGGGCGGCCAGCCTGGCCGTAACCGGTCCGTTGCGGGTGTTGGGGGCCGCCTCGCAAAGCGTGCGCCTGCCGGCCGGAGCCGAGCAGCGGGTGCGGTTCCGGGTGCTGGCTCCGGCCAGCATCGGCAACGCCACCCTCACTACCACGGTCAAGGCCCTCAACGAAACCTTCACCGAAACCATCGAAATCCCCGTGCGGCCCGCTTCGCCGCTGCAAAAGCGCACCGGCAGCGGTGTGCTGGCGGGCGGTGGCAAGGCGCAGCAGCTGAATCTGAAGACCGATTTCATGGCGGCCTCGCTCAGGAGCCAGCTGGTGGTGAGCCGCTCGCCGATGGCCGAGTTTGCCAAGGATTTGCGCTGGCTGTTGCAGTACCCCTACGGCTGCCTGGAACAAACCGTGTCGGCCGCCTTCCCGCAGCTTTATTACGGTGATTTGGTGGCGACTTTGGGCCAGAAAACCGGCGTCAAGGGCAAGGCGGGCCAGTTCAACCCCAACTACCACGTGCAGGAGGCCATCCGCAAAGTGGAGGCCCAGCAGATGTACAACGGCAGCCTCAGCTACTGGCCCGGCGGCGACTACGACAACTGGTGGGCCACGGCCTACGCCGCCCACTTCCTGCTGGAGGCCCGCCAAGCCGGTTTCGCGGTGAACCAGAACGTGCTCGACCGGGTGCTCGGCTACCTCGAAGCCCGCACCCGCCAGCGCGAAACCGAAACCTACAACATCATCCAGACCGGTGGCGTGATTCGGCCCGTGACGCTGGCCAAAAAGGAAATCCCGTACTCGCTCTACGTGCTGGCCCTGGCCGGGCGGCCCACCCCGGTGGCCCTCAACTACTACAAGGCCAACCGCCCCCTGCTGGCCGACGACTCGCGCTACCTGCTGGCGGCAGCCTTCGCCCTGAGCGGCAACCAGCGGGCCTTCCAGCAGACGGTGCCCACCCGCTACGGCGCGGCCCCCAGCATCGCCCGCCGCGAGTTGGGCGGCTCCTTCTCCTCGCCCATCCGCGACATGGCCCTGGTGCTCAACGCCCTGCTCGCCGCCGACCCCGGCAACCCGCAGGTCGTGAGTCTGAGCCGCCAGCTGAGCCGCCGCGTGCAACAGGCCGGCTGGCTGAGCACCCAGGAGCGCGCCTTCTCGCTGCTGGCCCTGGGCAAGCTGGCCAAGAGCAACGCCAATAGCACCGCCACCGCCCAGCTCCTGGCCGACGGCAAGAACATCGGCGCCTTCACCGGCAAAGACCTCACGGTCAGCAACGTGGCCAACCGCCAAATCACGTTGAAGCCGGCCGGCAAGGGCAGCCTCTACTACTTCTGGGAGATGGAAGGCGTTTCGGCCTCGGGTCGCGTGCCCGAGGAGGACGCCTACCTGATGGTACGCCGGCAGTTTATGGACCGCAACGGCAACCCACTGGGCTCGGCCACCTTCCGCCAGAACGATTTGGTAGTGGTGCGCCTCACGCTGCAATCGGCCGAAAGCGCCGGCGAAGTGGCCAACGTGGCCGTTACCGACCTACTACCCGCCGGCCTCGAAATCGAGAACCCCCGCATCGGGGCCGTGCGCGAGCTGGCCTGGGCCAAGGACGCCGCCCAGCCTGACTACCTCGACGTGCGCGACGACCGCCTGAACCTGTTCACCACCGCCACCCCCAAGCCCAAAACGTTCTACTACCTGGCCCGCGCCGTGTCCAAAGGCACCTTCAAGCTAGGCCCCGTCAGCGCCGACGCCATGTACAACGCCGAGTACCACTCGTATTCGGGGGCCGGCGTGGTGCGGGTACGGTAGAACGATGAGTGGAAAATTGTCATCCTGAGCGAAGCGAAGGACCCAGGCAGAAGCTCTCTTTAAAAGAGGATAGTTTCTATGCAGGTCCTTCGCTCCGCTCAGGATGACAGTTTTTTTCACCTTTGTTCTTTCCAAGTCGAATCTACTTTATGCACCTGCTCTACCTCGTCTTCGGCAACGCGGCCCCCAACCATTTCCAGGCGGCTTTTTCCATCCTCTCGTTTCTGCGGCAGCCCGAGTCGCTCGATGGCATCACGGTGGTCACGGACGCGCCCGAATTCTACCGCCACCTGGCCGGGCACGTAACGGTGCTGCCCATCGCGGCGGCCACGATTCAGGAGTGGCGGGGCGAGTTCGACTTCTTCTGGCGCATCAAAATCAAAGCCCTCGAATACGTGCACCAGCGCCAGCCCGACGCGGCCGTGCTCTACCTCGACACCGACACCTTCCTGCACGGCTCCCTGCCCACGATGCGGGCCCAGTTGGAAGCCGGCACCGCGCTGATGCACGAGCCCGAGGGTGCCCTGAGCCAGCTGGCCAGCAAAACCGAGCAGCGCATGTGGCAGCAGGTCCGCCAGCACACGTTTGGCGACGTGGCCATGCGCGAGAACCACGTCATGTGGAACGCCGGGGTGGTAGGCATTCCGGCGGGCCGGGCCGCGGCGGCCATTGCGCTGGCGCTGAACATCTGCGACGATTTGAGCCGGCAGCAGGTAACGCCCCGGCTCATCGAGCAGTTTGCCCTGTCGGTGGCGCTGGCCGAAACCGGACCGCTGGAAGCCGCCGCGCCCCACATCGGGCACTACTGGAGCACCAAAACCGAGTGGAACGCCGCCATCAGCGCGTTCCTGCTCGAATCACATCTGTGCCAGCGCACGGTGGCCGAGGAAGTGGCGGCCCTGGCGGGGTTCAACTACCACGCCCTGCCCGTGAAGCACCGCGTGCGCAGCACCCGGGGCCGGCTGGAGAAACTGGTGGGCCGGCTGTTTCCGCCGCGGGAGGTAACGTATATCGGGTAAGTTTCGGAAATCTGCCGGCTATATCCCTTCAAATATTTCTGCCCACTCCAGCGCCGTATCGGGTAGCGTGGCCACCGGAATCGGGCCGGGCTGGTAGAACTCGCCTTGCAGTTGGTACTGGTCGTTTTCGAGCGTGTACACGACCACGTTTTTAAGGCCGGGGTCCACCATCCAGTATTCGCGCACGCCGTTTTCCTCATAGAGGTCAAACTTGGTTTTGCTGTCGTGGGTGGTGTTGCCGGGGCTCAGGATTTCGATAATCCAGTCGGGCGCCCCTACGCAGCCAAATTCGTCGAGCTTAGCCGGGTCGCAGATAACGCATAAGTCGGGCTGCACCACAGTACTGACTTGGGCGTCGCCGTTAGGGCTGTTTTTCAGCAGGCGAACGTCGAACGGCGCGGCGAAGCCCTGGCATTGGCTGCCGCGCAGGGCGCTTCCGATAAGCGTATTAAGCCGGAAAGATATTTTCTGGTGTCGTACCCGCGGCGCGGGGCTCATCAGTCGCACCTTGCCTTTTATCAGTTCCACGAACTCATCCAGCCGCCAGGTCAGGTAGTCGGCGTAGGTGTAGGTTTTGCTCAGGTCGAGCTGGGAAATATCGGTGATGACGGGCATAGCGGACGGGCGTAGTGGGCTAGCGAATATACGGACGAATGGTGGCACCGAAGGCCGTCGCAAGCCGTATCTTGCCGCTATGAAACGGCGCACAGCCATTCGCACTCTGGAAATCCTGGCCGGGCTGGCGCTGCTGCTGCTGGTCCTTGACCGGCTGTTTCCGCTGCCGGCGGCCCCGCGCTACTCGCCCATCGTACTGGCCGCTGATGGAACCGTGCTGCACGCCTACCTCAACCCCACCCAGAAGTGGCGGATGAAAACCGAGCTGGCCGAGATTACGCCGGTACTGCGTCAGGCCATTATTGAAAAGGAGGACCGTTGGTTTCGCTGGCATTTCGGGGTGAACCCGCTGGCACTGGTGCAGGCTGCCGGCCGCAACGTGTTTGGGCAGGGGCGCACCACCGGGGCCAGCACGATTACGATGCAGGTGGCGCGGCTGCTGGAGCCCAAGCCGCGCACGCTGGGCAACAAGCTGTTCGAAATGGCCCGCGCCACCCAGCTCGAAGCGCACTACAGCAAGGACGAGCTCCTGCAACTCTACCTGAACCTGGTGCCCTACGGCGGCAACATCGAGGGCGTGAAATCGGCCGCGCTGCTCTACTTCCAGCAGCCCCCCGACTACCTCTCGCTGGCCCAGACCGTCACGCTGGCCATCATTCCCAACCGCCCCCGCGGCCTGGTGCTGGGCCAGAACAACGAGGCCGTGCGCCAGGAGCGCAACCGCTGGCTCCGGCGCTTCGGGGCCGCCGGGTTGTTTGCGAAGCAGGATATTGAGGATGCCCTGCGCGAGCCGCTGAACGTGCGCCGCCATGCCGCCCCCACCCTGGCCCCGCACCTGTCGCGGCGGCTGGTGCGGCAGTTTCCGCACCAGGCCATTATCCGCAGCAGCCTGCAACGGGCCAAGCAGAGCCGGGCCGAGGAGCTGACTGGCAATTACGTGCGCCGTTTGCACGAGCTGGGCATTTCGCAGGCGTCGGTGTTGGTAGTCAACAACCGCACCCGGCAGGTGGAAGCCTACGTGGGCTCGGCCGATTTCCGCGACTTCCGGGGCCAGGGCCAGAACGACGGCGTGGTGGCCGTCCGCTCGCCGGGCAGCACCCTCAAGCCCTTCCTCTACGCGCTGGCCCTCGACCGGGGCCTGGTAACGCCCAAGCTCCAGTTGCCCGACGTGCCCACCAATTTTCAGGGCTACCGCCCCGAAAACTTCGACAAGCACTGCCAGGGCGAAGTAACGCTGGAGCGCGCTCTGGCCTTCTCGCTCAACATCCCCGCCGTGCGCGTGCTCCAGGACTACGGCGTGCCCGCCTTCACCGAAAAGCTCCGGCAGGCCGGCTTCCAGAGCGTCGCTCGCAACCGCACCCGCCTGGGCCTGAGCAGCATTTTGGGCGGCTGCGGCGCTACCCTGGAGGAGCTGACCGGGCTGTACGCGGCGCTGGCCAATGGGGGCGAGTATGAGAAGGTGGGGCTGACTTCACCCCACCCCCCGACCCCCTCCCCTCCGGGAGAGGGGGAGCGTTCAACGAATTATTCGAACTCGCCTTCTAACTCGCGTCAGGCTCCCCCTCTCCCGGAGGGGAGGGGGCCGGGGGGTGGGGTTTCGCTGGTTTCCCCCGCCGCCGCCTTCCTCGTTACCGACATCCTGAGCCAGCTCACCCGGCCCGATTTGCCGCTGGGCGCGGCCCGGAGCAGCCGGCTGCCCAAAATTGCCTGGAAAACCGGCACCAGCTACGGCCGCCGCGACGCCTGGAGCATCGGATACAACCGCGACTATACCATCGGGGTGTGGGTGGGCAACTTCAGCGGCCAGGGCAGCCCGGCCCTTACCGGCTCCGACGTGGCCACACCCCTGCTCTTCGACCTGTTCAACGCCCTGGCCTACAACTCGCCCAACGACTGGTTTACGCCCCCCGCCAGCCTCGATTTCCGGCTCGTGTGCACCCAAACCGGCCTCGTGCCCGGCGAAAACTGCCCCGACCAGGTAATTGATTACTTCCTGCCCGGCCAGAGCTCGGGGTTGCGCTGCCAGCACCAGCGCGAGGTGCTCGTGTCGGCCGATGGGGCCTTTACCTACTGCCGGGCCTGCGCGCCGGCGGCCGGGTTCCGGCGCGAGCTGTACCCCAACCTGCTGCCCGAAGTGGCCGCCTACCGCGTGGCCCAGGGCTTGCCGTACCGCCGACTGCCGCCCCACAACCCCCAGTGTCAGCGGGCCAGCGGCGGCCCCGAGCGGGCGCCCACCATCACCTCGCCCACGCCCAACACCGAGTACGTGCTCAGCATCCACGAGCAGCAGCAGCTCCTGCTCAGCTGCACCACCGACAGTGAGGTGCGGCAGGTGTACTGGTACGTGAACGACCAGTTTTTGCGGGCGGCCGGGGCTACCGAGCGGGTGTTTTTTCGGCCGCCGCCCGGCCCGCTCAAAATATCCTGCGCCGACGACCATGGCCGCAACACCGATGTGCTGGTAACGGTGGCCGAACTATAGCTACTGGCTTGCTGGGGCAATTTACCGGTCGGTTACCCGGCACCCTGGCCTGGGCCGAAGCGGGTGTTTCGGCCGGCGTGGCGGGTGGTTTTCCGGCCCGCTGCCAAGGGCTGGGGAAAACTATTTGCCAACAATTTTACCTGCCCCGGGTTATGGCGGCTTGGGTTTCGGTGCCGGCTTCTGCCGGTGTTGGGCCAATTAGGGTACCCGGCAAACTTTTGAAGCCGGGCTTTCTGACCGCATTCCTTTTGTTTGCGTAAGCAGGTGGCTGCTTATGCCTATTGTATGAATCAACCGCTTCGTGCCTTTGGGCTGCCGGGTTTGCTGCTGCTACTCCTGCTGCCCCTGCTGAGTCGGGCCCAGGTGGCCGCGCCGGCCCCCACCCTCCCGGAACAGCCGCTTTCCCTTACCGAGTGCCTGCAATATGCCTTGCAGAACCAGCCACTGGTGCGCCAGGCCCGGCTCGATGAGGCCATTGGCGAGCGGCAGATTCGGGTGGGCCTCTCGGCCTGGCTGCCCCAGATTCAGGGCCAGGGCACCTACACCCGCAATTTCCAGCTGCCGGTGGCGGTGCTGCCCAACTTCACCGACCCCTCGGCCCCGGCCCAGATTCGGCGCATTGGTTTGCAGAACACCTCGAACCTGGGCTTGCAGGGCAACCAGGTGCTCTACAACGCCGATGTGCTGCTGGCCGCCCGCTCGGCCCGCTACGTGCGCCAGCAGAACGGGCAGAACACCGTCAGCTTTCAAATTGATGTGGTGCGCGATGTGAGCAAGGCCTTCTACGACATCCTGTTGACTAATGAGCAGCTGCGGGTGCTCGATGAGGCCATCAGGCGCCAGCAGAAGCAGCTCAAGGACGCCCGGGCTCAGTACGAGGTCGGCCTCAAGGACAAAATTGACTACAAGCGGGCCGAAATTGCCGTGAAAAACGCCGTAACCGACCGCAAGGCCACGGCCGAAAACCTCAAGGGCAAGTACGCCGTGCTGCGCCAGCTGATGGGCGCCCCGCCCGAGGCCGCCCCCGTAACGCTGGCCTACGACACGCTGCAACTGGCCCGCGAAACCCTGCTCGATACGCTGGAGCCGCTGGCCTTCGAGCGCCGCATCGAAGTGCAGCAGCTCCTGACCCAGCAGCAGCTCCAGCGCCTCGACATCGACTACTACCGGCTGGGGTTTCTGCCCTCGCTTTCGGCCTTCGGCAACTACACCAAGGTGTACCAGAACAACGAGTTTTCGGAGCTTTACAAGCAGGCTTTCCCCACTTCCCAGGCCGGTTTGCAGCTCGGCGTGCCGATTTTCACCGGCACCCGCCGCCTTCAGAACCTCAAGATTGCCGAGCTGCGCCAGGACCGCCTGAGCCTGCAAGTGCTCGACACCAAAAACCAGATCAGCACCGAATACGAGCAGGCCCTGGCCCGCTACAAAGGCAACTTCCTCGACCTGCAAGCCCAGGCCCAGAACCGCGACGATGCCCGCGAAATCTACAAAATCATCAAGCTCCAGTACGACGAGGGCATCAAGACCTACCTCGAAGTAATTGTGGCCGAAAACGACCTGCGCGCCGCCCAGCTCAACTACTACAACGCCCTCTACGCCGTGCTGGCCGCCAAACTCGACGTGCAGCGCGCCCTGGGCACGCTGCCGGTAACGTATTAAACAGCGTAAGCTATTAGCTGCTAGCTGTTGGCTGTTAGCTCCTTTTTCAACGAAAGCTATCAGCTAAAAGCTATTGGCTAACAGCTCAACAAGACCACACCCATGAAGCACCCCTTTCTCTCTCTTCTGGCCCTGCTGCTGCTGGCGGGCTGCGGCGCCGACCAGGGCGCGGACAAACCGGCGGGTCCGCCGCCGCCTACGCCCGTAACGCTCGTAGCAGCCCGCACCACCGACGCCGTGTACTACGACGAGTACCCGGCCACGGCTGTGGCCCTTAACAGCGTGGAGCTGCGGAGCCAGGTGGGCGGCTTTATCACGGGCCTGTTTTTCAAGGAAGGCGAGGTGGTAACTAAAGGCCAGAAGCTCTACGAAATCGACAGGCGCACCTACGAGGCGTCCTACCAGCAGGCGCTGGCGGGGCTCAGGAGCACCCAAGCCACGGTGCAGAACGCCAAGCTCAACCTCGACCGGTACCAGCGCCTGGCCCAGCAGGACGCCATTGCGGGCCAGATTGTGGATAACGCCGCCACCGCTTACGCCACCGCCCAGGCCCAGGTGGCCCAGGCCCGCGCCGCCGTTTCGCTGGCCCGCACCGATTTAAGCTACTCCACCATCACGGCCCCGTTCACCGGCCGCATCGGCATCTCGCAAGTGCGGCTGGGCTCCCAAATCAGCCCCGGCACCACCCTGCTCAACACCATCAGCGCCGAAGACCCGATGGGCGTCGACTTCGTCATCAACGAAACCGACCTGCCCCGCTTTACAGCCCTGCAAGCCGCCAAATCAAACCCCGATTCGCTGTTCCGACTGCAACTCTCCGACGGCACGATGTACCAGCAGTCGGGCCGCATCAAGGCCATTGCCCGCGGCGTGGAGCAGCAAACGGCCACCGTGCAGGTGCGGGTGGAGTTTGCTAATCCCGAGCGCCGCCTCAAGGATGGCATGAGCACGGTGCTGCACGTGCTCAATCGGCAGTCGGGCCAGCGCATTGTGGTGCCCTACAAGGCCGTGACCGACCAGATGGGCGAGAGTTTCGTCTACATCGTGGGCGACAGCAGCAAGGCCCACCAGCAGAAAGTGCAGCTCGGCCCCCAGCTCCGCGACCAGATTGTGGTGCTCGAAGGCCTCAAGGAAGGCGACCAGGTAATCACTGAAGGCTTCCAGCGCCTCCGCGAAGGCAGCCCCGTACAGGCCGGCCCGCCGGAAGCCGCCGGCGCCCCGACGGCCAAAGCCAGTTCCCGCTAACCCCACCCCCGGCCCCTCCCCTCCGGGGGAGGGGTGCGTTCTGGCAGATTTGTGTAGATGTAGATAGAGACAGGTTGAACCCGCGTCTGGCACCCCTCCCCCGGAGGGGAGGGGCCGGGGGTGGGGTCCACCGGCAGAACAGCTCCTAAATATGATTGCAGAAACCTTTATTCGCCGGCCGGTTACGGCTATTGTTACGTCGCTGGTGATTATGCTGGTGGGCGTGCTGGCTATTCTGAACCTGCCGGTGGGGCAGTACCCGGAGATTACGCCGCCCACCGTGTCGGTGAACGGGACGTACACCGGCGCCGATGCCCAGACCGTAGAGCAAACCGTGGCCACGCCCGTGGAGGTGCAGGTGAACGGTACGCCGGGCATGACCTACCTGCAAAGCAACAGCACCAGCAACGGGCAGATGAGCATGACGGTGAACTTCGAGCTGGGCACCGACGTGAACATCGCGGCCCTCGACGTGCAGAACCGCGTGGGCATTGCCCTGCCCACCCTGCCCCAGGAGGTACAGCGCCTGGGCCTGACGGTGCGCAAGCGCAACCCCAGCATTCTGATGCTGGTGGCCATGTACGCCCCCCAGGCCACCCACAACACTACTTTCCTCGACAACTACGCCAACCTGTTTATCAAGGACGCGCTGCTGCGCACGCCCGGCGTGGGCGACATCGTGAGCCGGGCCGACGATTTTTCGATGCGCGTCTGGCTCAATCCCGATAAGCTTTCCCAGCTCGGCATCACGGCCCAGGAGGTTACGGCGGCCATTCAGGAGCAGAACGCCCAGATTGCGGCCGGCTCGATTGGCGCGCCGCCGGCCCAGGCGGGGCAGACCTTCGAGTACATCGTGTTCGTGCAGGGCCGTTTGCGCAACACCGAGGAATTCGGCAACATCATCATCAAAACCAACTCCGACGACGGGGCCGTGGTCTACCTCAAAGACGTGGCGCGGCTGGAGCTGGGCAAGTTCAACTACGCCAGCAACTCGTTCGTCGATGGCAAGCGCGCCGCCTACCTGCTCGTGTACCAGGCCCCCGGCGCCAACGCCCTCAACACCTACGAAAACGTGAAGGCCACCATGGAACGGCTCAAGCAGCAGTTCCCGGCCGATGTGGACTACATCATCCCCTTCGAGTCGGCTACGGTGGTGAAGGTGTCGATTGAGGAAGTGCTGCACACGCTGGTCGAGGCCCTGGTGCTCGTGATTATCGTGGTGTTTCTGTTCCTGCAAAGCTGGCGCTCCACGCTCATCCCCATTCTGGCCATTCCGGTATCCATCGTGGGCACGTTCATCTTCTTTATTCCGCTGGGCTTCACCATCAACACGCTCACCATGTTCGGCTTCGTGCTGGCCATTGGTATCGTGGTCGATGACGCCATTGTGGTGGTGGAGGCCGTGGAGCACAACATGAACGCCCGCAAAATGCCGGTGCTGGAAGCCACGATGGAAGCCATGCGCGAGATTTCGGCCCCGGTTATTGCCATTGCCCTTATTCTGGCGGCGGTGTTCGTGCCGGTGGGCTTCATTCCGGGCATCACCGGGCGGCTGTATCAGCAGTTCGCTATTACCATCGCCATTTCGGTGGTGATTTCGGCCTTCGTGGCCCTCTCGCTCACGCCGGCGCTGTGCGTGCTGCTGCTCAAGCCCCACGAGCGCACCACCGAATCGAAGGGCCTCGACAAGTTCTTTTTCAAGTTCAACAACTGGTTTGAGCGCGTAACCGGCAGGTACGGCAAGGGTGTACAAAGCAGCATCAAGCACTCGCGGCTGGTGGTTATTCTGCTGGTGCTGCTGATTGGCGGCACGGGCCTGCTCTACCTCAACAAGCCCACCGCCTTCATTCCCACCGAGGACGAGGGCCGGCTGTTCATCACCTACAACCTGCCCGAAGCCTCCTCCACCGACCGCTCGGTGGCCACGCTCAAGGGCATTATGCAGGAGCTTGATTCGGTGAAAGGCATTGCCCACTACGCCGGTCTGGGCGGCCTGAACGTGATTAACTTCTCGTCGAAGTCGAACAGCGGCACCATTTTCTGCCAGCTCAAGCCCTGGGCCGACCGCAAAGACAAGGAGCAGCAGCTCGAAGGCCTGATGGCCACGGTGCAGCAGCGGCTCAGCAAGTTCAAGGAAGCCAACGTGGTCGTGATTTCGCCGCCCGCCATTCCGGGCCTGGGCAACAGCGGCGGCTTCTCGTTTATTTTCCAGGAGCGCGACGGCGACGGCAACATCCAGACCTTCGACCGCAACCTGAAAGCCTTCCAGGCGGCGCTGGCCAAGCGGCCCGAAATCGTGCGGCCCTTCTCGTTCTTCACCGCCAGCACCCCCGGCTACCAGCTCGATATCGACCGCGAAAAGGCCAAGAAACTAGGCGTGTCCATTGCCGACATCGGCACGGCCCTGCGCACCTACCTGGGCTCGTCGTATGTCAACGACTTCACGCTCTACGGCCGTAACTTCCGGGTCGTTACCCAGGCCGATTCGGGCTTCCGGGGCAGCATAGCCAACCTGAGCCAATACTACGTGCGCAACAAAACCGGCGGCATGGTGCCCCTGAGCACCATCACGAGCTACAAACGCGCCAACTCGGCCCCGCTGATTTCGCACTTCAACCTGTTCCGCTCGGCCGAAATCAACGGCAGCGCCGCCCCCGGCTACTCCTCCGGCGACGCCCTGAACGCCCTCAAAGAAGTGGCCGACCAGGAGCTGCCCCAGGGCTACGGCTACGAGTTTTCGGGCCTGACGCGCGAAGAGCAAAAGGCCGGCGGCCAGACGGTGTACATCTTCGGCCTCTCGCTGGTATTCGTGTTCCTGCTGCTGGCCGCGTTGTACGAAAGCTGGTCGGTGCCGTTTTCGGTGCTGCTGGCCGTGCCGCTGGGCGCGTTCGGGGCCATCCTGGCCCTCACGTTCCTGCCCAAGCTCACCAACAACGTGTACGCCCAGATTGGCCTGATTACGCTCATCGGCCTCTCGGCCAAAAACGCCATCCTCATTATCGAATTCGCCAAGGAGCGGGTCGATAAAGGCATGCCCCTCATCGACGCCACCCTCGAAGCCGTCCGCCTGCGCCTGCGCCCCATCGTGATGACCTCGCTGGCCTTTATTCTGGGCGTGTCGCCGCTGGTATTTGCTTCCGGCGCAGGCGCCATCAGCCGCCAAACAATAGGCTGGACGGTACTCGGCGGCATGCTCTCGGCCACGGTGCTAGCCATTTTCATCGTGCCCGTCCTCTACGTGCTCATCACCCGCTTCGCCTACGGCAAAGAAAAGCTGGCCGAGTTGGAAGCCAACTATAAGCCCGACGAGGAGCACGGCGGGGCGGTAGCGGTGAATGAGTGAGTTGGTGAATGAGTGAATGAGGTACTGTCATTCTGAGCGAAGCCGGAGGCGAAGTCGAAGAATCTCGCGTGCCACAGTAATTCCTGTCGTAACACTTCCGTTGCAACGTCTGAATTACTGTGGCACGCGAGATTCTTCGTCCCTGGCTTGATGCGCCACATGCTCTGAATGACAGCACCTCATTCACTCATTCACCCATTCACCGCTACCGTCCACACCTCCGTGCCAACGGGTACAGCAGCAGCGCCTTCCTGCGTGAGCAGCAGCGCCCGAACGGCCGGCTGCCCGGTGCGGGTCACTTCCTCGACGCTGGCCGTAGCGGAAATCTCCTGTTTATCAGGCTGCACCAGCATAAGCTGTAAGCTCGTGTGCAGCTCCAGCAGGCCCAGGGTTTCGGGTGGCTCGGCAGGGAACAGCAGCACGCCCAGGCCCGTGAGTGGGCGGCTTTCGGCCACTCGGAAAAGCAGATTTGTTTTCATGCGGTGAGATACGAAAAATGCGGCTAATTTAGCGGTTACGCCTACTTTACGCTACCTTGGGAGGAATCGGAAACCAACCCCATGAAGCCTAACCCCGACCGTGCAATGCGCGTATTGGCATGGTGCTTGTAAAACGCTCATTCACTCCGGGGTACCAACGCCCTTTCACTTCAACTTCATTCGCCATGAAAAAGGTTAGTTTGCTTCTCGCATTTGTCCTGTTCCTGACCACCGCCTTCCACGGCTTTGCGCAGGACCGCAAGGTTAGCTCCAGCGCCAAAGGGGCCGTGCTCGGTGGCCTGGGTGGCGCCGCCGCCGGTGTGCTCATCAACAAAAAGCACCGCGCCGTGGGTGGCGTAGTAGGTGGCGCCGCCGGAGCCGGCCTGGGCTACAGCATCGGCCGCACCGCCGACAACAAGCGCCGCGCCGAGGCCGCCCGCATAGCCGCTGCCAACCGCGCCGAGGCCAATCGTAAAGCCGCCTACCGTTCGGGCATCGCCCAGGGCAAGGCTTCGGCTGCCCAGGCCAACGCCGCTACTATGGCGGCTGCCCCCGCTGCCGCTCCGGCCATGATGAGCAGCTTCGCCGCTCCCGGCACTGCCCCCGCCGCCTTCGCCATGAGCTCGGGCTACCTGCCCAACGAGGCTTACGGCAAGCGCGAGGCCGCTTACCCCACGTCCGAAGTTCGTCGCAAGAGCTGGTAGTCCGGCCTGTTTGCGTAATTTCCAAGGCCAGGTTTCCGGACCTGGCCTTTTCGCGCTCCGAATAGGGCGGCCTGTTTGCTTCTGATTTTTCTACCTAACTCTGTTTCCATGAAACGCATTTTTGGCCTCCTGCTGGGAGGTGCCCTGCTGGCTTCCTGCTCCGAAAATAAACCGGCGGCTGATGCCGATGCCGTGAACGTGCAAAGCCTCAACCAACAGTTCATCGGGGCCTGGAACGCCAAAAACACCGCCCAGCTCGATACCCTGCTGGCCGACGACGTGCAGTACGCCCAGGGCGCCACGCGCTTCAACGGCAAGGCCGAAGTATCGGACAAATGGGTGCGCGCCACCATGGGCACCATTGCCGACCTGAAACTGTACGGTACCAACTCGGGCAGTGGCCCGGCTATGGCCTACGAGGCCGGTACCTTCTCGACCGACGTGCTGCCCGAGCTGGCCGACCAGCCCCGCGGCGAAGGCGAGGGCAACTTCATCCTGGTCTGGAAAAAGAACGCCAAAAACGCCTGGAAGCTCAGCTACGTGCAGCTCGAAGGCCTGCCCGTAAAAGTGAAGTAAGGCACCGCCCCGCTTCCTGCTAAACCTGTGAGGCCCCGGTGGCCCGCCCAAATTATGGGTGGGCTGCCGGGGCCTCTTGCGTTGCCGCCGTTACTCCGGCTCCCGGACGGCGGCCAGGTTCTTGGCCTGGTAGGTATACACGGTGCCGGTTTGGGTGTGCTGCACCACGGCAATGCCCTTCGACAGCAATGCTTTCAGATTATAGCGCAGGGAGTGAGCAGGGTCGTTATAGAGTATCCAGTGGCCGTTGCTGTCGTGGCTGCCACTGGAAATGGGCGCGGCGTTGGGCATGGGCACCGGGCGGGGCTGGCTGGGGTCGAGGTCGAGGTCGGCGGTGCCAAGTGGTGCTTCGGTTTTGAGCAGCCGCCAGTCAGGGTTTTTCTGGCCGGGGCGCGGGAGTTGCTGGGCGGTGGCGGCCGGGGCGGCGGCGGCCAGCAACAGCAGGGGCAAAAGCAGGTTTTTCATGGCGAGGTTGGGTTAAGCCAATGCACGGCAAAGACCAGCTACTGCTTAGGGGGTTGCGCGGGCAACCTCCGGCCGGCCGGGGCAGTATGCAGAAACCGTATTATTGCCTTTCTTATCTCTCCCCTTCCAACCCCACTCGCTCCGGCTTATGGAACGACAAATTGGTGCTCCCGGCGAATTTCTGGATGGTTCGATGGCCAGCCGCGCCGTCAACATCCGCCCCGACATGCGAAAGGTGCGGCAACTCGACACCTTCCACCGCGACTACCGCCGCTACCTGTGGCGGAGCATGGCGGCGGTGGCGGGTTTGCTGGCGGTAGTGGTGGTGCTTGCCCTGTTCGGGCATTTTAAAACGGCTTTTGCCGTAGGCTGCATTACCTACGCCGTGTTTTTGTTCGGCTGGCGCTTCCGCAAAATGCTCACCGGCGACGCCTACCGCAACGGGCTGCTGGTGCCGGGCATCATCACGGCCCTGAATCCGCTGCGCGTGACGGTGGTGGCCGAAGTGGAAAACGGCGACGGCCAGAACCCGCGCGGCATCGTGTGGGGCGTCAAGCACCTGACCATACCGGCCCTCACCATGCACCCCGAGCAGCTGGGTGAACCCGTGCCCTGCGTGGCTCTGTTCGGCGCCAGCGACGACGGCATCTACACCGACTACGAGCCCCGCCCCCTGGCCTGGGGCACCGCCGATGCGGCCGTCATTGAGGCCGCCCGCGCCGCCATTGCCCCCGATGAATGGGAGCTAACGGCGCTGCTGGCCGAGCGCACTCCACCGACGGAAGGCGAATATTCCATCACCTTTTTCAACGATGAGCTGGAAATAGTGCCCGGTGTCGCGCCGGTTGTGGAGCTAAAAACCGAGTAGCAGGTTGCGCTAATCAAGCCGGGTGTAGGCCAGCGCCCGGCTTTTCGGGCTGCCTGGCTGATGGGCTGTGCCTGGCCTGGCAGCGGGGCGCTTACCGGGGAAAAGCAACTTTTAGGGGCGGAAACAGGTTGGGTTCGCCGTACCTTTGCGGGTCCGCTCCATCTGGCGCGGCTTATTTTTTTACATGAGTGAAATCCTGACTGCCGAGCCCGTTCAGCCAACTTCTACGGCCCCCGCAACCGCTCCGCTGGCCCCCTCCCAGGTCTGGCTGATGGCCATAACCTGCGGGCTGGTAGTGGCCAACCTCTACTACAACCAGCCCCTGCTGGCCGAAATCGGGCGCACCTTCGGGCTGGCCGAAAGCCGCGTGAGCTGGATTGCCACCGCCACCCAGGTGGGCTATACGCTGGGCCTGCTGCTGCTGGTGCCGCTGGGCGACAAATGGGAGCGTAAAAAACTGATTATAAACCTTACCCTGCTGGCGGCTGGCTGCCTGGCCGTGGCGGCCTATGCGCCCACGTTTGGGGTGCTGCTGGGGTCCTCACTATTGCTGGGTTTTTTCTCGGCCGTGCCCCAGCTGCTGGTGCCCATGGCCGCCTCGCTGGCTTCCGAGGAGCAGCGGGGCCGGGTGGTGGGCAAGGTGATGAGTGGGCTGCTGATTGGCATTCTGGTGTCGCGGACTATCAGCGGTTACGTGGGCCTGCACTTTGGCTGGCGCACCATGTTCTGGGTGGGCACCGGGCTGATGCTGGTGCTGGTGGTCGTGCTGGCCCGCATGCTACCCCGCAACCAGCCCTACTACGCGGGCACCTACGCCAGCCTGCTTCGCTCGCTGGGCACATTAGCCGCCGGGCTGCCGGCGCTGCGCCGGTCCTCCATCATCGGGGCCTGCCTGTTCGGGGGCTTCAGCGCCTTCTGGACCACGTTGGTGTTCTTCCTGGAAAGCGACGCCTACCACTACGGCGCCGACGTTGCCGGCCTGTTCGGCCTCATTGGTGCCACCGGGGCCTTTGCGGCCTCCTACGCCGGCAAGTCGGCCGACCAGAAGGGGCCGGGCTTTGCCTTGCGCATCGGGCTGGCGTTGTTTGGCGGCGGTTATTTGCTGATGACGTTCGGCGGTTACCACCTGCTAGGCCTGATTGCGGGCGTAATCGTGCTCGATGTGGGCCAGCAGATGGCGCACATCGCCAACCAGACTCGCATTTTCAGCCTCCGCCCCGAAGCCCGCAGCCGCCTGAACACGGTGTACATGACGGCCTGCTTTATCGGGGCCTCGGCCGGCTCGCTGCTCGGCGGCCTCGCCTGGACACATTACCAATGGCCCGGCGTGTGCGCTGTGGGCCTAGGCCTAGTGGCGCTGGCGTACGGCGTGAACCGGTTTTACGGGCGGGAAGTAGAAGATAATACTACGGTAGTTTAAGTAGAGCACAAAAGATGCTCTACTGGTAATTTCATTCGCTACTATTACAACACATTCAGACCAAAAAGGCCCGAATAGAAGGAGTAGACATGCGTATTCTGATAAGCTTAGGACTTATAATGATTTCTGTACTGGTGGGCCTATCCCTTGGATTCCAATTAGGCAATCGTACAAGGTGGTTTAGGCCTTATCTTCAGGAAAGAGAGAATCGAGGACAGCAGAATATAGAATATGTCGATGCTTACATCAATGCTATCGGGTTTCAACAGAAATTACAGAAGCAACCTCAACCAGACTCCATTTTCGCTCAAGAGCCTTTCTATCGACAGTGCATTCGGGTGCTTAGACAAGATAGCACTGGCGTTGAGGCACTCTCCTTGCCGCGTCCGGGAGCAATAGGCGATTATTACCTGATACGAGGAGATTCTATCGTCCGATTACAGTTAGACACACGAAAGTCGCGATAAAACTTGTCTGAAGGGCTAGACTATTTTTGAACAAGTACTTAGCTCAACCGCCCCATACACTCCGCCAAACTGGCCCGCCAGTGCGGAATTGCCAGGCCTAATTCGGCTTTGATTTTGGTCTTGTCCATCACCGAGTAGGTGGGGCGGGTGGCTTTGGTGGGATACTCGGCGGTGCGGATGGGCACGGTGCGGGTAGGCAGTCCGCCCAGCTCGAAAATGGCCGTCGCGAAATCATACCACGAGGTAACACCCTCGTTGCTGTAATGGTAGAGGCCGTAGGCAGTGCTGCCCGATTCGATGATATGCAGCAGCGCCCCGGCCAAATCGATGGCGTAGGTGGGCGTGCCCAACTGGTCCCAGATGACGCGCATTTCGTCGCGCTCCTTGCCAAAGCGCAGCATGGTTTTCACGAAGTTGCCGGCGTACTCGGAGTACAACCAGCTGGTGCGCAGGATGAAATACTGCGCAGTGTGCTGCGGAATCACCTGCTCGCCTTCGAGCTTGGTGAGGCCGTACACACTGATGGGCGCGGTTTCGGCGGTTTCGGTAAGCGGCTCGTTGCCGGTGCCGGCAAACACGAAATCGGTAGACAGATGCAGCAGCGTGGCGTTGAACTCGGCGCAGAGCCGGGCCAGGTTTTCGGCCCCGTCGCGGTTCACTTTCCGGGCCAGGTCTACTTCATCCTCGGCCTTGTCGACGGCCGTGTAAGCGGCGCAGTTGATGATATAGGCGGGCTGATGCTGCTCGAAGGTTGCCCGCAGCGTTTCCTGGTTGAGGATGTTCGCTTGCTCTTCGGCCAGAAATACAATATCGGTGAAGCCGCGCTCCTGGGCGACATATTGTAGGCACTGGCCGAGCTGGCCGGAGCCGCCAAAAACGAGGGTTTTGTTCATAAGAGCTAAAGGAAGTGGCCGCAAATTACGGCTTTCCCCTTCCCCTCCTACCCCTGCACCTCACCGCCCGCGCCCAGGGCCGGGCCGCCGGGCTGCACGGGGCGCTTGTTCTGGATAGGCTGGAAGGGCCGCTGGCGAGGCTGCTTTTCGCTCAGATACTTCCAGTAGCGCAGCGGCATATGGCGGCGGTGGAGCTTCATGTTTTTGCGCTCCGGGATGTTCACATGGTCGAAATACGCCTGCCAGAGCACCTGAAACAGGGGCTCCCGCTCGTCGAGCACGGTGGCCGATACGGCGGCGCGGCGCTGGGGCGCGGAGTCGGCGTCGAACTGCACGATGTCGGTGCGGTGCAGGTCGTAGTAGAGACCATAGGAGCGGCGACGGTCGAAAATCAGCCAGCGCTGGTCGGCATAGCGCTTGGTGAAGTGGGGCGCGATGAGCGGCAGCACGTCGAAATCGGGCTCGATGGTGGCATGGAACAGGCCGTCCTGGGTTTTCTCGAAGCGCACGAAGGCTTCCATGCGGTGTTTTTCGCGGTACATCTGCTGGGCCAGCCGCTGCACCCGGCGCACGTTGTCGTCGGCGTAGTTTTCGGCAATGTCGCGGCCGGCGCACATGGCGGTGTGGGCGTAGCGGAACACCAGCAGTTCGCGGTCGGGCACCTCGCTCAAGAACACATGAAACAGCCGGGTGCGCGCGTCTTTGTCCATGTAGCGCAGCAGCCCGTCCCAAACGCGGGCGGCGGCGGCCTCGTTGGTATCTATTTCCACGGGCTGCGCAAACAGGCCGCCCTGCACCGTCCCCAGCGGCTGAATGCTGTTGGGGGCCGCCTTGCGGTCGTAGACCTGGAAAACCACCGTCAGCAAACCCTCAAACGAGCCATCGTAGGCGTAATCGAGGGGCGGATTACGTAACTCGGGCGCGGCCTGGCGGCGGTTAGCGGCAGCGGCCAGGGCTTCGGCGGCGGAGCGCCGCGGAACCAAAGAACGGGACATGGGCAGAAATGGACGGCCACGCACCCCAGTGTCCCAGGGCTAAAGCCCTGGCCTAGTCAGTGGTGAAGTGGGAAGAAGGAAAAGTATGCGGCGGTTGTTTCGCTGCGTAGCCCAGGGCTTCAGCCCTGGGGTGCCGGATTAGGGGTGCCGCTACGCGGCCCGCCGCGGCTGCCGGAACTTGCCGTTGTTGCGGGCGGCCTCCTGGTGCATGAGCAGCACGATGGGCAGCAGGTCGGAGAGCTTGCAGCAGCAGGCCACGCGGGCTACTTTCAGGGGTTTGGGAGCAGAAGCGGAGGCGGCCGGCGCGTCGGCAGCGCGATGAGCAATAGTCATAGTATTAGTTGTCAGTTGCTGGTTGTCAGTTGTCAGGCTATTTCTCAAATCGCTCAAAAAGAACAAGCTGACAACTAGCAACTAAAAACTGACAACCCATTTAGGAGGCTTGGGCGAATAAATCGAGCTGCTGGGTGACGAGGGCGGAGCGGACGGAGCCGGCGCCGAACAGGATTTGACGGCGGATGGTCTGCTCGTCGTAGTCGCGTTTTTCGAGGGCCTGGCCGCGGCAGGTGAGGAAGAATTTGGCCCGCTTGAGCACCACGCCGAACTTGTGCAGGTGGTCGAGGCCCAGCGGCGTGAAGCGGCGGGCGGCCACAATGCGCTTAGCCGAACGCGCGCCCACGCCCGGAATCCGCAGAATCATCTCGTAGTCGGCCGAGTTGACATCAACCGGGAATACGTGGCGGTTGCGCAGGGCCCAGGCCAGCTTGGGGTCAACTTCGAGGTCGAGGAAGGGGTGGGCGGGGTCGAGGATTTCGTCGGCCTGGAAGCCGTAGAAGCGCATGAGCCAGTCGGACTGGTAGAGGCGGTGCTCGCGGATGAGCGGCGGCTGGGTGACCTGGGGCAGGCGAGCATCGTCGGTGATGGGGATGTAGCCCGAGTAGTACACCCGCTTCAGGCCATAGCCCTTATAGAGCGAGTCGCTGAGGTTGATGATTTGCAGGTCGTTTTCCGCCGAAGCGCCCACAATCAGCTGGGTGCTCTGGCCGGCAGTGGCGAACTGGGGCACCTTCTTGAACAGCGCCTTTTCTTCCTTAGTCCGCGTGATGCCGTCCCGGATCTGGGCCATCGGGGTGAGAATCTCCTCGTAGTTTTTCTCGGGCGCCAGGTTCTGAAGCGCCATTTCCGAGGGCAGCTCGATGTTCACGCTCAGCCGGTCGGCGTACAGGCCGGCCTCCTGAATCAGCTCCTCCGAGGCCCCCGGAATGGCCTTTACGTGGATGTAACCGTTGAAGCGGTGCTCGGTGCGCAGCTTTTTAATGATGCGCACCAGCCGCTCCATGGTGTAGTCGGGCGAGGAGAAAATGCCGCTGCTCAGAAACAGGCCCTCGATGTAGTTGCGGCGGTAGAAGTTCATGGTCAGATCCACTACCTCGTCCACCGTAAAAGCGGCCCGCTTCACGTTGTTGCTCTTGCGCGACACGCAGTAGGCGCAGTCGAATATACAGTGGTTGGTGAGCAGAATCTTGAGCAGGCTCACGCAGCGGCCGTCTTCGGTGTAGCTGTGGCAGATGCCCATACCCTCGGCGTTGCCCAGGCCCTTGTCCATGTTTTTGCGCTTGCCGCCGCTGCTGCTGCACGACACATCGTACTTGGCCGCGTCTGCCAATATGCTTAGCTTCTCCTGAATGCGCTCTTCGTTCATGGGGCTCGTTTTCTGGCTTAAAACTACTTCTTGCCGCGCAGACGCGCAAGCTTTATAAGACTAATTTCATTGGAATTGTTCCGGTTTACCGAGGTATAATCAGAGTATTTTAAACGATGTAGGGGCGGGACTTGCCCCCGCCCCTACGTCGGGCGGTCGGCCCCACAGCGCCCAAAACCGCGGTCGGCATCGTAACTTGCTCCTTTCCTGTGTCCGGATGATACGCTACCTGTTGCAGCTGCTGGTTTTGCTGTTCTGGCTGGGAGCCGGCCTTGCGCCGGCCACTGCCCAGACGGCCCCGCCGTTGCCGCCCGACACCACCCGCCCGGCTTCCGCTATCGGCCCCGACTCGTTGCGCCGCCGCTTCGATCAGGAGCGCATGCTGAATGGGCTCAAAGAATACACCAAGCGCAAAACCATGCTGGGCCGGGCGGCGGCGGCCGTGTTTTCGTTTCGGGAGCGGCGCGAAGACCAGGCCGGGCTCGATGCGGCGTTGCTCGACCGCCAGTTCGAGCAGCACAACTACAAAATCGTGCGCCACATCCGCATCACCTCCCTCGATGCGTTCGGTTACAGCATCAGCGACTCGCTGCGGGTGCCCCGCAACATTCTGGAGAAAACCGGCAACGTGTTCCACATGAGAACCCGGCCCTCGCGGGTGCGGCAGGTGCTGCTGCTGCGCGAAGGCCGCGAGCTGGAACCCCAGGCCCTGGCCGAATCGGAGCGACTGCTGCGCCAGACCGACGAAATTCTGGATGCCCGCGTGTTTGTGGACGAGCGCACGGCCACCGCCGACAGCGTAGATGTGCTGGTGATTACCAAAGACCTGTTCAGTCTGAGCGGCTCGTTTCAGCTGCGCGACGTGGGCGCGGGTGTGGCGGGGCTGCGCGACGTGAACTTCCTGGGCCTGGGCCACCAGTTCAAGAACCGCTACGCCTACGGCCGCACCGACGACGGGCCCCGGCCCCAGTCCTGGGCCTACGAGGGCAGCTACCGGGTACCGTTTCGCAAGTTCGTGTACGCCGGGGCCACTTACCGCGACGAAACCCGCCGCCGCGAATTCAGCGTCGGCGTCTCGCGCGACTTTTACTCCATCAACACCCGCTACGCCGGGGCCGTCAGCTACAGCAACTTCGACTGGCTTTACCCCGTTTCCGGCGACGGCTCGCCCGAGAAGCCCTACCAGTACGAGCCCCTGCGCTACAACACCCAGGACGCCTGGGTGGGCCGCGCTTTCCAGCCCCGCAGCTACGATTTGGGCTACGAGAGCCCCGGCCGCATCATTGTGGCGGCCCGCACCGTGCGCACCTCCTACCACGCCAAGCCCTACGATTTTCTGCAGAGCGCCAACCTGATGCTGGGCACCGTAGGCTACAGCATCCGGCGCTACTACAAGGACAAGTACCTGTTCGGCTTCGGCCGCACCGAGGACATCCCGACCGGCTCGCTGGTGAGCTTTACGGCCGGCTACGAGTTCAACCCGGCCGGCAACCGCCGCTACTACGGCCTGCGCCTGTCGTCGGCCAGCTACCGGCCGCAGCGGGGCTACCTGTATCTGAGCGGCGAGTTCGGGAGCTTCGTGCGGGGCCGCGGCAACGACTGGCAGCAGGGCCTGCTGAGCGGCCAGATACTCTACTTTACCCGGCTCTACCACACCGGCAACTTCCAGTGGCGGCACTTTATCTGGCAGCGCTCGGTGCTGGGCCTGCACCGCTTCGCCAACGAGTACCTGACTATTGATGGCGAGCGGGGCCTGCGCGGCTTCCGGCCCACCGGCCCGCTCACGGGCACCAGCCGCGTCACGCTCAACTACGAGGCCACCATGTACACGCCGCTCTCGTTTCTGGGCTTCCGGATGGCGGTGGTGGGCTTCGCCGACATCGCCTGGCTCAACGCCACCAAGCCCGAGCGCCTGCTGCCCTTCTTCGAGAAACCCTACACCGGCATCGGCATGGGCCTGCGCTTCCGCAACGAGTACACCGCCATTCGCACCATTCAGCTCACACTGGGCTTCTACCCGCGCGGCCTCAACGCGCCCAACGGCATCCGCATCTTCGAAAACTCGCGCTCCTACTACGAATTCTCCGACTTCACCTTTGGCCAGCCCGGCGTCACGCGGTTTCAGTAGTGAGTAGTGAGTAGTGAGTAGTGAGTAGTGAGTGAGGTACGCGGAGAAGCAGAGTACGGCTGGCTTTACCAGCCTATCTGCGTTTGCGTACCTTCGTGTCTCGCGCCTCAACTGCCGCCCCCAATTCAAAATCCAAAATTTATAACTCATAATTCCCTATGATTCTCGGTGATTTCAACGACCTGGAAGTGGTGCGGGAGGTGGATTTTGGCCTCTACCTGACCTCCGACGACGGCGACCTGCTGCTGCCGCGCAAGTACGTCGAGCCGGGCACCCAAATCGGCGACGTGGTGCGCGTGTTCGTGTACCGCGACTCGGAAGACCGCCTGATTGCTACCAACCTCGAGCCTTTTGCCCGGGTGGGCCAGTTCGCGGCTCTCACCGTGCGCGACGTTACGAGCACCGGCGCCTTCCTCGACTGGGGCCTGGAGAAAGATTTGCTGCTGCCCTACCGCAACCAGCGCCGCAACCTGCGCCCCGGCGAGCGGGCCACCGTGTTCGTGTATCTCGACGATACCTCTGACCGCATCGTGGCCTCGGCCAAGTGGGAGTGGTTTCTGAGCTCCGACCCGTTCCCGGGCAAAGTGGGCGACGCGGCCGAACTGTTCGTGGCCGAAGAAACCGACCTGGGCTACAAAATGCTGGTCGATGGTACCCACCAAGGCCTCATCTACCACAACGAGGTGTTCAAGCCCCTGCGCCTCGGCGACGTGCACACCGGCTACATCCGCGCCATTCGCCCCGATGGCAAGCTCGACCTGAGCCTGCAACAGCTCGGTTACGACGAGGCCCGCGCCCAGGCCGACACGCTGCTCGAAGCCCTGCGCGCCGCCCCCGACGGCCGCCTGCCGCTGGGCGACAAAAGCCTGGCCGACGACGTGTACCGCCGCCTGGGCATGAGCAAGAAAATCTTCAAAAAGGCCCTGGGCGCTTTATATAAGCAGGGTCTGGTTGATCTGGCCCCCGAGCACACGCAGCTGCGCGGGTAAAAGAACGTGTCATTCTGAGCATGTGGCGAATTGAGCCAGGGTGCGTAGCCGTAGTCGAAGAATGACACGTTCTTTTAGCCTATAATCTCATAACCTCACCCTCCCCGCCATGCCCAAAACCGCCCTGCTTGCCGGTGCCAGCGGCCTGATTGGCCAACAGCTGCTGCCGCTGTTGCTGGCCTCGGCCCGCTACGGCCGCGTAATTGCCCTGGTTCGCACGCCCCTGCCGCTCAGGCACGCCAAACTGGAGCAGCTGGTCGTGGATTTCGAACGCCTCGCCGATTACCAGCCCCAGCTCGTGGCCGACGACGTGTTCTGCTGCCTGGGCACCACCATGCGGCAGGCCGGCTCGCGGGCGGCCTTTTATAAAGTCGATTTCACCTACGTAACGGAGCTGGCCCGGCTGGCGGCGGCCAATTTCGGCGGGCAGCTCCTGGTGGTTTCGTCGTTGGGGGCCGATGCCCAGGCTTGGTCTTACTACCTGCGCGTGAAGGGCGAAATGGAGGAAGCCGTGCGCCAGACCTCGTTTCACGCCGTGCATATTTTCCGGCCTTCGCTGCTGCTGGGCCACCGGGAAATACCGCACCCCAACGAGCGGCTGGCTGGTGGTTTGCTGGCGCTGCTAAAGCCGCTGCTACGGGGCCCGCTACGCCCGTACCGCGCCATAAACGCCGATACCGTGGCCCGGGCCATGCTGCGTGCGGCCGAGGACGACGGCGGCGGCATCCGCATTCACCGCTCCGATGCCATTGCCCGCGCAGGCGGGGCGGGTGGCTTCGGCGCTTAGTGGGGCAGTTGTTGTACTTTCGCGGGGAATCCCGATTCCCTCACTTTACGATTTAGTATGAAATTCTGGCTGACTGGCGCACTGGCGCTGGGCATACTGGCGGCGGGCACTCCGGCCCTGGCGCAAAAAAAGAGCGGCGGCAACGGCTACGCTACCGGCATCGGCCTGCGGGGCGGCGGCTGGTCGTCGGGCCTCACGGTGAAGCACTTCCTGAGCGGCAAGAACGGCGTAGCCGTGGAGGGCCTGCTCACGCGCGAATACGCGGCGCGGGGTGGCCGCCTGACCCTGCTGCTGGAAAAACACCTGCCCGTTTCCGACTTCAAAGGCCTCCAGTTCTACTACGGAGCCGGGGCGCACCTAGGCGCCTACGAGGGCCGCTACTACTTCGACGACGACCGTTTCGGCCGTAAAAAGAACAAGTACTACTACCGCTACTACTACGACGACGAAACCCACCTGGTAGCCGGCGCCGACCTCATTCTGGGCGTAGAGTATAAGCTGCCCGACCTACCCTTTGTGGTGGCACTGGACTACAAGCCCTTTTTTGAAGTATTCCGGGGCTACACTGGCTTCTACAACGACGCCGCCGTCAGCCTGCGCTTCGCTTTCTAACGCAGGCCCAATCCGGTAACAGCCCTGCCGAACCCCTCGCCGCGCCATGCGGCAGGGGTTCGGCAGGGCTTTTTGCAGCTGTATTGCCTGCTACCGAATCCGGCCCGAAAAGCGGTGCGGACGGTAGGGGTAATAGGCCCGGGGCGCGGGCGCCAGCCGCACCGGCCGTAGGGGCACTACCACCACGGGCCGCGGCGCCACCACTACGGGCGCCGGCCGGTAATAGGGCCGGTGGTAGGGCCGCGGGCGCACAACAACCGCCGTTGGCTGGACTGATGCCGCGCAGCCCGTCAGCGAAGCGGAGGAGGCGAGGGCCAGTACGGCCAGCAAAGCAGGCAAAGGCAGGAGCTTTTTCATATAGCGCTACGTGTAAGCGGCCCCACCGTTGGTAGCGAGGCTGCCGGTTTAGAGGCCGGGCCGCCGCCAGGGTTTAATCAGCTGGGTGCAGCAACCACCACGCGCCCTCCAAGGCCGGATTCCGCACCACTCACCCCCACCCCCAGAACGCAACGCGGCCCGGCTGATGGAGCCAGGCCGCGCTGCGTTCTGGTTTCGGGCAAGAGTTACTTTTTGCCTCCGTACTCGCTGTTCAGGTACTTGAGCACCGGCGTGGTAATGTCGAGGTCTTTGCGGCCGTAGGCGATGTTGCCGGCGCCGGTGGCCAGAATCAGCCGGTAGCCGTTGGTCTTGCCGTACTTCTCAATCTGCTTGTTCACGCGGCCCATCACCTGCTCGTTCAGCTTGCCCTGCTCCTCCTGGGCCTGGCGCTGGAGGCGCTCCTGCTCCTGGCCCACCTTCATCTGCTGGGCCTGGAGCTGCTGCTCAGTGGCGGCGCGCTGCTCGGCGCTCATGCCTTCGGCCTTCTGCTGATACTGCTGCACGGCCGTCTGGAAGCTGGTAACGAGCTTTTTGTTCTGGGCCTCCCAGCCGCGGGCCTTGGCTTCGAGGCGCTTACTGGCGTCCTTCATGCCCTGGTATTCTTCCAGCAGGCGGTTGGTTTCCACATAGGCCACCTTGTTGGTGTCGGCCAGCACGGCCGGCGTCAGGGCAACTTCGGGCTCGGGTTCGGTGGCCGCCGTATCGGCGGGCGTGGCGGCTACGGGCGCGGGTGAGGCAGCGGGCTTGGCGGGCTTGCCGCTGGCGAAGTGGAGGTAGAACAGCACGGCCACGGCCACTACCAGCACCGCGTTTACAATCAGTTGGGTTGAGTTTTTCATTCAGCAGGCAAGAGAAAACAAAAGGCCACCGCGGGGCAGCCGGGCAAAAGTACAGGGATTCGGTGATTTGGTGATGTGGTGAACCAGCTCATCAGTCACCAAATCACTACATCACCAAATCACCGCTACCACACCTCGTCGCCGTGGCCGTCGTCGTGGGGGGTGGGGTCGTCGGCGCGGTCTACCTCGTTCACGTCTTCTTCGGTGCGCTTGAGGGGCTTTTCCTCGAAGGGAACTACCAGGTCGGCGCGGCTGGGGGCGGCGTCGAGGCGGGCCACGTGCACCAGCGCATCGCCCTGGTTCACGACCGGCATGTGGTTGAGGCCGATGATGTAGCCCGTAACGGGCGACTCCAGCCGTACCGACCGCTCGCCGTAGGGGTCGGCTACCGAGCCGTAGGCCTGCCCCTCTTCTACATGCTGGCCCAGCTGCACGAGGCTCCGGAAAATACCGGCGTAGCGCGCCCGCAGCCAGGTTGAGCGCAGGCAGACCACCGTCGGGTGCGCGGGGGCCGGGGCCTCGGCGGCCATGCCCAGGTAGTGCAGCACCCGCAGCGTGCCGGCAATGCCCAGGTCGATGCCGGCCTCGTCGAGCCGCATCGACTCGCCGGTTTCGTACACGATAATGCGGCGGCCCTCCTGCATGGCCGTTTCGCGCAGCGAGCCGGGCCGCAGACCGGCGTGCAGCGTGAACGGCGCGGCAAAGGCGGCAGCCAGCGCGTCGGTTTCGGCGTCTTCGTGCAGCAGGCAGCGGATTTGCGGGGTGTTGGCCCGCGTGGCCCCGCCCGTGTGGAAGTCGATGCCGTAGTCAATCAGGGGCATGATTTCGCGCATGAAGCGGTGGGCGACGCGGCTGGCCAGCGAGCCGCGGGGGTTGCCGGGGAAGCTGCGGTTCACGTCCTTACCGTCGGGCACCTCGCGCGAGAAATTGAGGAAGCCGTAGATGTTGAGGATGGGAATGGCAATGATAGTGCCGCGCAACGGGCGCAACAAATCGCGCCGGATAAGGCGGCGGATGGTTTCGATGCCGTTCACTTCGTCGCCGTGCATGCCGGCCATCAGCAGCACCGTGGGCCCCGGCTCCAGGGCCCGGAACACGTGCACCGGAATGTCAATCACCGTTCCCGAGGGCAGCCGCGAAATCACGAGCCGGGTAAGCACCCGCTCGCCGGGCCCGATAGTAAGGCCGTTGAGGCAAAGCTGGTCGGGGGTAGAGTGGGGCATTTTTGGGGTAATGATGCGCGGAATGCTAAGGATGACAACGACTTTTCTTCAGCTACGCCTTTTTCGCGGCGGTCGACTTCTTTTTCAGCGTCAGCTGCTCGGTGTACTCGATGACTTTACCGGCAATATCGAGGCCGGTGGCGCGCTCGATGCCTTCGAGGCCGGGCGAGGAGTTTACTTCCAGCACCAGCGGGCCGCGCGTGCTTTGCAGCATATCCACGCCCGCAATGCCCAGGCCCAACGACTTGGCAGCCAGCAGGGCGGCGGCCTTCTCGGCCCGGCTCAGCTTTACGAGCTTGCCCGAGCCGCCGCGGTGCAGGTTCGAGCGAAACTCGCCCTCCTTGCCCTGCCGCTTCATGGCGCCCACTACCTCACCGTCCACCACGAAGGCGCGCAAATCGGCCCCCTTGCTCTCGGCAATGAATTCCTGCACGATAATGCGGGCCTTCAGGTTGTGGAAGGCCTCAATCACCGATTGGGCAGCCTTGGCCGACTCGGCCAGCACCACGCCCAGGCCCTGGGTGCCTTCGAGCAGCTTGATGATAACGGGCGCGCCGCCTACCTGCTCAATCATGGCCGGTACGTCGTCGGAGTAGTTGGTGAAGGCGGTTTTGGGCATGCCCACGCCGGCGCGGCTCAGGATCTGCATGGAGCGCAGCTTGTCGCGGCTGCGCACAATCGACTGGCTGTCGATGGCCGTGCGCACCTTCATCATCTCGAACTGGCGCACCACGGCGCAGCCGTAAAACGTAACCGAGGCCCCGATGCGGGGAATAATGGCGTCGAAGCCTTCCAGGCGGCTGCCCTGGTAAATAATGCCGGGCTGGCCTTTTTCGAGTACCAGGTTGCAGTGCAGATGGTCAATTACCACGGGCTCGTGGCCGCGCTGTTCGGCGGCTTCCACCAGTCGGCGGGTCGAATAGAGCTTTGGCTCACGCGATAGAATCGCTACTTTCATTGGGTTGCGGACTGTAGAGGAAGGGGGCAGTTGCCAGTGTCCAGTTGCCCGTTTCATTTGTCGAACAGCTTGGCAACTGGCAACTGACGGAGCATTAGCTGTCGAGGGTGCGCTGAAGTTTGTACGATACGTTGCGCCGGGCTACATCGACCACCAACCGGGCCTGGCGCAGCAGCACCCGGCCCACAAGAACGGGATATTTCATGTCCGAACGGTCGGAAAGGGAAAACTCGGTGGTGAAATCCTGGCCAAACAGCCGGATAACGGCCTCGATTACGTAGCGCTGCTGCACCTCGCCGTTGGAGCTGCGAATGTCGCGCATGCCGAACGTGTCGAAGGTCATGGGCGAGCCGTCGAAATCGGGGTGCGAGGGGTCGAGCAGCTGCACGTGCAGGCGCGTAACGCCGTGCTCGTCGGTTTCTTCGTGGATGTTGGAGCAGTGCAGCGCCCCGGTGAAGGCGCCGGTATCCACCTTGGCTTCCACGCCCCAGAACTGGAGCTCCGGGAAATCAACCAACTCCCGCCGTCCCACCGTGCGCTTGGGTTCACGTTGCTTTTTCATGGGGGGCAAGATAAGGTGAGATGGTGAAATGGTGAGATGGTGAAATGGTGAGGTGGTGAGGTGGTGAGGTGGTGAGTTTGACGTTCCAGGGGCCTGACTGCTCCACTTGCGCCGACAGGCCCCTGGAACGTCAAACTCACCATCTCACCATTTCACCATCTCACCACCTCACCATTTCACCACCTCACCTTCAGCCCTTGTAGCTGATGCGGTATACGGCGTCGTTCTGGTCGTCGGAAACCAGGACGGAGCCATCAGGCATGACGAGCAGGGCTACGGGGCGGCCCCAGGGGGTCTGGCCTTGCAGCCAGCCTTCGGCGAAGGTCTGGTAGCCGGTGGCCTGCCGGCCGGCGGCATCGAGCGTAACCAGCGTGATGCGGTAGCCGATTTTGCTGCTGCGGTTCCAGGAGCCGTGCTCGGGAATGAGAATCTGGTTCTGGTACTTGGCCGGGAACTGCTTGCCGGTGTAGAACTTCATACCCAGCGCCGCCACGTGCGGCCCCAGCTTGCGGGCCGGCTTCACGTAGGTGTCCATCGATTTGCCTTTCCCAAATTCGGGGTCGGGCACGTCGCCGGCGAAAAAGTAGGGGAAACCGAAGTGCTGGCCGGGCTTGGCGGCGCGGTTCAGCTCGTCGGCCGGCAGGTTGTCGCCGAGCTTGTCGCGGCCGTTATCGGTAAACCAGAGCGCCTTGTCCTGGGGGCTCCAGTCGAAGCCGACGGTGTTGCGCACGCCGTAGGCGAAGGTTTCGAGGCCCGTGCCGTCGGGGTTCATGCGGTTGATGGTGGCGAAGATGGGCGCTTCGGGCAGGCAGCTGTTGCAGGGCGCGCCCACCGGCACGTACAGCTTGCCATCGGGCCCGAAGGCAATGTAGCGGTAGCCGTGCCACTCCTTGTCGGGCAACGCCGTGCTTACCACTACTGGCTTGGGGGGCTGTTTGAGCTTGGCGCCCACGTTGTCGTAGCGCAGGATGCGGTTGATTTCGGCCACGTAGAGGCTGCCGTTGCGCACGGCCACGCCGTTGGGCGCGTTCAGGCCCGAAGCCAGCGTAATCACCTCATCGGCGCGGCCGTCCTTGTTGCGGTCGGGCAGGGCGTACACCTTATCGTTCTTGGTACCCACGTACACCGTGCCGTCGGGGCCCAGGGCCAGCTCGCGGGCGCTTTTCACGTTTTGAGCGAAGTAGCTGATACTAAAGCCGGGCGGCAGCCTGATTTTGCTCAGGTTGGCATCAGCAGCCGGCGCGGGACCGGGCGTTATGGCAGAACTCAGGGCCAGCGGGGCCAGCAGCAGGGGCAGAAAATAGCGGGTTTTCATAGTACCCCTAACCCGGCCCCGGCCGGGAAGGTTGCCCAACCCGGCCATTGGCGCATCTTAATTCAAACTGCCGGGCAATTAGCGTAGCTCGTTGCGCTGCTGGCGCACCAGCTTCTCGTACTCGCGCTCCGAACGGTCGGCCCAGTTAAGGCCGGCGTAGGCCTTCAGCCCGCGGGCTACCACGCCGATGCCCCAGAAAAACGACACCCACAGCGGCCAGGGAATGAGATGGGAGTTGCGGTCGGTGAAGTACCACACGGCCCACAGGATGGTATTGACGAACAGGAAAGTGAGCAGGCTGCCCTGAAACCGGGCCCGTTGCCGGGCCAGACGCCAGAGTTGGGGGTTGCGGTCGGTGGTTTCCATGAGCGGGAGGGGTTTAAGTGGTTGACTGCATCAAACCTACCCGTTTCTGTGGCCGGCCCCAACCCGTAGTTACCCAACCGTCGGCCGCGGCTTCCGAAGCGTAGCGGACGGCGGCTGAAGCGGTTGGCAACCACTCAGGGCGCGGCCGGTTCACTTATTCACCAACTCCCTCACTTCACCGCTACCCCAGCCGCGAAACGCCGCCGGAGACGATGAACTTCATGATTTCGCTGCTGGGCAGCTCCAGGTAGGTCACGTTTTCGATGGGCACCAGCACCAGCTCGCCCGAGAAGTTGTAGGAGTGCGGGAAGTACACGGCCAGCAAATCGTCGCGGGTGATGGCGCCCATGGTCGGCTGGGTAACGAAGCCCATTTTGAATACCTGGTCGGCGGCGTTAAGGCGCACCAGCACCGGGCGGTTGAACTTCTGGTTGTCGCCCACGAAGGCATCGAACAGGTCTTTGAGGCTGGAGTAGATGATGCTGACCAGCGGCGTGCGGTGCAGCAGCCGCTCGGTGATGATAAGGAAGGGCCGCACCAGAAACGATTTGGCCACGAAGCCCACGGCCGTAATCAGCAGCACGGCCACCAGCAGCCCCAGCCCGGGGATATCAAAGCTCAGGCCTGCGAACAACTCGTCGAGCCAGCGCAGTACCGCGAACAGAATGTAGGCCGTGAGCCCGATGGGGGCCACAATCAGAAAACCGCTCAGGAAGTAGTTCAGGTATTTGCGCATGGATTGGTGCTTGGGTGACGGGGCCTGGATAGGGCCGTAAAGATACTGTCATCCTGAGCGCAGCGAAGGACCTGCTTACGCCAGCACAGACGTATCAACGATTGGTGCTGGCGTAAGCAGGTCCTTCGCTGCGCTCAGGATGACAGGTAATTTCTACGCTCTATTAACTACGCTCTATCAACTATGCACTAACGCCTACTTCCTCAATCCGCGCTTTCACGCGCTCCATCAGCCACATAGGGGTGCTGGTGGCGCCGCAAATGCCCACCGACTCGGCTCCCTCAAACCAAGCCTCGTCCAGTTCCTGCTCGTTTTCGACGAAGTAGCTGCGCGGATTGGTTTGGTTGACGACTGAGAACAGGGCCTTGCCGTTGGAGCTTTTGCGCCCGCTCACGAAGATGATAATGTCGTGTTGCTGGGCAAAAATGCGCAGGGCCGGCTCGCGGTTGCTCACCTGCCGGCAGATGCTGTCGTTGGCGTCGAAGGAATCGAGCGAGCCGCCGGCCGCTTTGATGCGCTCCTCGATAACGGCTTTCATGTGGTAGAAACCGGCGGTGCTCTTGGTGGTCTGGCTGAACAAGGTTACGGGCCGCGTGAAATCCACCTGGTCGAGGTCGGCTTCACTCATCACGATGATGGCCTGGTTGAGCGTCTGGCCCGTGAGGCCGGCTACTTCGGCGTGGCCGGGCTGGCCGTAAATCACAATCTGGCCCTGCTGGCGGGTCGAGGCGTCGAAGGCGTGCTTCACGCGGTTCTGGAGCTTGAGCACTACGGGGCAGGAAGCGTCAATCAGCTCCAGGTTGTTGCGCAGGGCCAGTTCGTAGGTGGCCGGCGGCTCGCCGTGGGCCCTGATGAGCACTTTGGCATCATGAATTTCCTCCAGCTGCTCGCGGTCGATGATGCGCAGGCCCAGACCGTGCAGGCGCTCCACTTCCATGCGGTTGTGCACGATGTCGCCCAAACAGTACAGGCTATGCTCGTGGGACAATTCGTCTTCGGCCATCTGAATGGCGAATTCGACGCCGAAGCAGTAACCGGAATTCTTATCAATGAGGACGTTCATGCGCTTGGATTTATGAGGCCGGGCCCGACAACGGGCGACTCCGGCAGGCCTGCTAATTACGAGCCAGATTCCGCAGCTATAACAGCGGCGGCAGCCGTTTGGGTCCGCGGGCTGCCGGGCGGCGGCAGATCATTTGTTATCTTGAGCTTGCGAAGGACCTATAGAGAAGGCAATGTGAGATGCTAGCCTCTGTACAGGTCCTTCGCAAGCTCAGGATGACAGACGGACTCTGTACCAATCACCCCTTTACGGCGCGGGAGAACAGGGCGGCCGATACGCGTTCGAGCACGAAATCTACCTGCTCGTCAATCATCATGTGGGTGGTGTCGAGCAACACGGCGTCGGCGGCGCGGCGCAGGGGGCTTTCGGTGCGGGTCGAGTCGAGGTGGTCGCGCTTTTGCAGGTTCTCCACAATGTCCTCGACCGGCACGTGCTCGTTTTTGGTAGCCAGCTCCTCCTGCCGGCGCAGGGCCCGGGTGAGCACTTCGGCCGTCATGAACACTTTCACTTCGGCATCGGGGAAAACGGTGGTGCCGATGTCGCGGCCGTCCATGACCACGCCGCGGCGGCGGCCCATCTGCTGCTGCTGGCGCACCATGGCGTGGCGCACGGCCGGCAGCCCAGAAACCTCGCTCACGGAGTTGGAAATGCGCATCTGCCGGATTTCATCCTCCCGAATCCTGCCGTCGAGGCACAGCTCATTGCGGCCAGTCTGGCGGTTGCGCTTGAAGCTGATTTGCATGTCGTGCAGCGCCTGCTCGATGCGGGGCAGATCGTCGAAGGCAATGCTGTTTTCGAGCAGGTACAGCGTTACGCCCCGGTACATGGCGCCGGTATCGATGTAGGCGTAGCCCAGCTCGGCGGCCACGGCCTTGGCCGTGGTGCTTTTACCGCACGAAGAATAGCCGTCGATGGCAATCACGATTTTCTGCATGGCAAGGTCGGGGCGGCCGGGTTCGGTTGGAGAGCTCACTAAATCCAGGTTTTACGGGCGGGCTGGGCGGCCATGCGCTCGGGCAGGCTCGCAAAAAAATCCGTTACCGATTGCGCGGGCCCTTTGGCCAGCTGCTCGCCAACCCGGTAGAAGGGGTTGAAGAAGTGCACGTCGCCAATGCCCACACCCGTCACGCCCTGGGGGTTCTGGGCCCAGGTGCCGCCATAGGTCTGCACCATGCACTGGCCCAAAAAGCAGCCCAGAGCCTTGATAACGCCTTCGCGGTCGGTTTCCTTGATGATGGGCCGCTGCACTTCAATGAATTCATCGAGCCGCTGCACGGCGGCGGCATCGTAGGTATTGAGGCGCAGCTGGTGGCGGACGGCTTCGGCGGCGTTTTGCAGGGCGGCTAAGGGCGATTCGTCGGGCATGGGCAGGCTGGTAAAGGGCAGGAACAGCCACCAGCCGCCGGGCAGGGCCCGCCGGCTGGTGGTGTTTTAGTGGCTTTCGCAGGGACAGGGAATCTTGCCGGACTTGGCTTTGCGCTTGTAGCTGGCCGTTTTTTTCTGAAGAGCCGAGCGGGAGGCGCAGCCCGCCGTCAGCAGGCCCGAGCCCCCAATACAGGCGGCTAGCAGCAAAGTCACAATCTTTCTCACGGCGCGGATTTTGGGCAAATATACGGTTCTTTACCCGCCCGCCGCTCTGCGGCCCGGTTTTTCCCTGTGTCTTCTGCCCCGCTTATGCCGCTTGATTTTTCGCTCCAGGCCAACGTTATCAACCTGTTCAGCAACACCATAAGTCCCGCCACGGTGCACGTAGCCGGCGGCCGTATCCGGCAAATTGAGCCCCTGGGCCCTACTGCGCCCGACCCGGCCCTGCCCTACGCCCTGCCGGGCTTCGTGGATGCCCACGTGCACGTGGAAAGCTCGCTGCTGGTGCCCTCCGAGTTTGCCCGGATGGCCGTCACGCACGGCACCGTGGCCACCGTGTCCGACCCCCACGAAATCGGCAACGTGCTGGGCGTGGCCGGCGTGAAGTACATGCTGGCCAACGCGGCCCAGGTGCCGTTCAAGTTCTGCTTCGGGGCCCCCTCCTGCGTGCCGGCCACGCCCTTCGAAACCGCAGGAGCCGAAATAACGGCCGCCGACATCGAGGCCCTGTTCCGCGACCATCCCGAAATCGGCTACCTGGCCGAGATGATGAACTGGCCCGGCGTACTCAACCGCGACGAGGTAGTAATGGAGAAGATTGCCCTGGCCCAACGCTATAACCGCCCCGTCGATGGCCACGCCCCCGGCCTGACCGGCGCCGACGCGCGCCGCTACGCCGAGGCCGGCATCAGCACCGACCACGAGTGCTTTATGGCCGGCGAGGCCGTGGATAAGCTGGCGGCAGGCATGCACATCCTGATTCGCGAAGGCTCAGCGGCCCGCAACTTCGAAGCCCTGATTGATTTGCTGCCCGAGCACCACGCGCACCTGATGTTCTGCTCCGACGACAAGCACCCCGACACGCTGCTGGAGGGCCACATCAACCAGCTCGTGCAGCGCGCCGTAGCCCGCGGCCAGGACGTGCTGCAAGTGCTGCACGTGGCCTGCCGCAACCCCGTCGAGCACTACCGCCTGCCCGTGGGCCTGCTCCGCGAAGGCGACCCGGCCGACTTCATCGTGGTGGAAAACCTGGTGGATTTCAAGGTACGCCAGACCTACCTCGACGGCGTACTGGTGGCCGAAAACGGCGTAACCCTGATTGCCGCCGCCCCCGTGGAAGTCATCAACAACTTCACGCCCCACGAGGTCAAAGCCGAAGATTTTATTGTTGAAGTTTCCTCACTTGCAGCAGTAACCGAGGCCGACCAGCAAGGTCAGCCGACGAAAAACGAAGCTACCGTCCGCCTCATCGAGTGCTTCGATGGGCAGCTGATTACAGCCCGGCACGACGAGCCAGCGAGAGTGGAGAACGGGCAGGTAGTGGTCGATTTGAGCCGCGACCTGCTGAAGCTGACGGTGGTAAACCGCTACCACGCGGCCCCGCCGGCCGTGGCCTTCATCCGGGGTTTCGGCCTGCAAGGCGGCGCGCTGGCCAGCAGCGTCGGCCACGACTCGCACAACATCACGGCCGTAGGCGCCGACGACGCCAGCCTGGCCCGCGCCGTGCAGCTGGTGATGGAAGCCCGCGGCGGCCTGGCCGTCGTTTCGCCCGATGGCACCGAGCTGGTTTTGCCGCTGCCGGTGGCCGGCCTCATGTCGGACCAGCCCGGCCCGGCGGTGGCAGCCGCCTACTCGGCCGTCGACGCGGCGGCCAAGGCCCTGGGCTCCCCCCTGCAGGCCCCGTTCATGACGCTCTCGTTCATGGCCCTGCTCGTCATCCCCAGCCTCAAGCTGAGCGATAAAGGCCTGTTTGACGGCGAGGCGTTCCGGTTCGTGGAGAACGTGGTGGGGTAAAAAAGCGTCAAGCCGCAAGCTACAAGCGGCAAGCTGACGGCCTGTCATCCTGGGTAAAGCGAAGGACCTTACTACGCTTGAACGACCGTAATAACGACTCGTCTTCACGCAATGAGGTCCTTCGTTTTACTCAGGATGACAGGCCGTCAGCTTGCCGCTTGTAGCTTGCGGCTTGACGCTCCTTAAACCTAAAACCGCTTTTCCAGCAGCTTGCTTAGCTTTTCCTCCGTCAGGGGCTTGGCCAGGTATTCCACGTTGGGGTACTGGGCCACGCGGGCGGTGTCGGCGGCGTGCATGGAGGTGGTGAGCACGGCCATGACGGTTTTCTCGCGCACTTCCGGAGGCAGGGCGCTGAAGAGCTTCAGGAACTCGAAGCCATCCATGCCGGGCATCTTCAGGTCGACGAACACCAAATCGGGGGCGGCAGAGGTGGCTTCGCTTTTTTCTTCCCCCCAGATTTGCTGGTACGCCTGCTCGGCTTTGTGGTAGGTGTACACCTGCTCGGCCACTTCGAGGCGGCTGAGCAGGCGGTTGTTGAGGAAGCTGGTGGTTTCGTTGTCGTCCACCAAAACGATGCTGCGGAGCTTAGACGCCATGCCGGAAGCGGGAAAAGTAATCAGAGAAAGGGCTAACCGGCTACAGCCAGCCTTGTTCGCGCATCCACTCGTCGTTGTAGATTTTGCCGAGGTAGCGGGTGCCGTGGTCGGGCAGGATGATGACCATCGTATCGTCCTCCTTCAGGTGCTCACGGGCGTATTCGAGGGCGCCGAACACGGCCGAGCCGCACGACCAGCCCACAAACAGGCCTTCCTCCTTGGCCAGCCGGCGCGTCATCAGGGCCGCATCCTTATCGGTTACCTTGATGAAGAGGTCGATGAGGTCGAAATCGACGTTTTTAGGCAGGATGTCTTCGCCGATGCCTTCAGTTTTGTACGAGTAAATCTCGTCCTCATCGAAAATGCCGGTTTCCTTGTACTTCTTGAACACCGAGCCGTAGGTGTCGAGGCCCACCGATACCACGGCCGGGTTCTGCTCCTTCAGGTACTTGCCGGTGCCGCAGATGGTGCCGCCCGTGCCCACGCCGGCCGCGAAATGCGTGATTTTACCCTCGGTCTGCGCCCAGATTTCGGGGCCCGTGGTTTCGTAGTGCGCCTGGGCGTTGGAGAGGTTATCGTACTGGTTGGGGTAGTAAGAGTTCTCGATTTCGGCGTTCAGCTTGCGGGCAATGGAGTAGTAGCTGCGCGGGTCGTCGGCCGGCACGTTGGTGGGACACACGATAACCTCGGCGCCCACGGCCTTGAGAATATCCTGCTTTTCCTTGCTCTGCTTGTCGCTCATCGTGAAGATGCACTTGTAGCCGCGGGCAATGGCCGTGAGGGCCAGGCCCATGCCGGTGTTGCCGCTGGTGCCCTCGATGATGGTGCCGCCGGGCTTGAGCAGGCCCGCTTTTTCGGCGTCGTCAATCATTTTTACGGCCATGCGGTCCTTCACCGAGTTGCCCGGGTTGAAGTACTCCACTTTCACGAGCACCGTGCCTTTGATGCCGTCGGTTACACGGTTGAGCTTCACCAGGGGCGTATTGCCAATGGTTTCAATGATATTATTCAGGTACATAGTCAGCTGGGTGATTTGCGTCCGCAAAGGTAACTTATCCTTAGCTGTTAGCTGCGAGCCGTTAGCTGTTAGCTTCCGTTCAGACAGAAAACCCGTTATCCAATAATTAAAGCGCAGTTATTCGTTTGCCCGGCTACACCAGAACGGAAATCTAACAGCTAATAGCTCGCTGTTAACAGCTATAAAGAGAAAAGCCTACTTTTGCGCTGCCGCCGGCCCGGCGGCCTCTGTTCCCACTTCCTAAGCAGCAATTTCCGCTAATCCCCCTTTTATGAGTGTTCTGGTAAACAAGGATTCCAAAGTGCTAGTGCAGGGTTTCACGGGCTCCGAAGGCTCGTTCCATGCCCAGCAGATGATTGAGTACGGCACCAACGTGGTGGGCGGCGTAACGCCCGGCAAGGGCGGCACCCAGCACCTGGAGCGCCCCGTGTTCAACACCATGGCCGATGCCGTAGCCGAAACCGGCGCCGACACCAGCATCATCTTCGTGCCGCCGGCCTTCGCCGCCGACGCCATCATGGAGGCCGCCGACGCGGGCATCAAGGTCATCATCACCATCACCGAAGGCATCCCGACCAAGGACATGATTGCGGTGAAGGAGTACCTGAAGGGTCGCGAGGGCCTGCGCATGATCGGGCCCAACTGCCCCGGCGTGATGACGGCCGGCGAGTGCAAAGTGGGCATCATGCCCGGCTTTATCTTCACCAAAGGCAAAATCGGTATTGTTTCGAAGTCGGGTACTCTCACCTATGAGGCCGTTGACCAGCTCACCAAGGCCGGCCTGGGCCAGACCACGGCCATCGGCATCGGCGGCGACCCCATCATCGGTACGACCACCAAGGAAGCCGTGGAGCTGCTCATGAACGACCCCGAAACTGAGGGCATCGTGATGATTGGCGAAATCGGTGGCGGCATGGAAGCCGAAGCCGCCCGCTGGATCAAAGAAACCGGCAACAAAAAGCCCGTCGTAGGCTTCATTGCCGGCCAGACTGCCCCTCCCGGCCGCCGCATGGGCCACGCCGGTGCCATCGTCGGCGGCGCCGACGACACGGCCGCTGCCAAAATGGCCATCATGCGCGAGTGCGGCATCCACGTAGTGGATTCGCCCGCCGAAATCGGCGACACCATGTTGCGCGTGCTGGGCGGCAAGTAAGCCTCTCCGATTCTATTTTAAAAGGGTTGTTCTCTGCCGAGAACAACCCTTTTTTATTGATTTTACTGACTGGTGGCAGCATTACTCGATACGACTGTCGGGCTACTTAAGGAGCACTGTTTCGTTGGAGCGTTGAAACCATAAGGATGGCTTCACCACTACTCCTACCCCAATAAGCGTCGAAATAGGCGTCAGGTTATTCCTGTCGGGGCTGCTGGAATCGGCGCCGGGGGCCACGGAAATGCCCAGCGTGACCTGGCCCTGAATTGGGCCCCGACCGTAGCGCAGAAAGCACGTGGGCTCCAAAAAAAAGCGGTTCGCGGTACTGATGGGCAGTTGGTCGCGGTGTAGTTTATAATAGTCGACCAGCGTGCCCCGTACTGAGAAGCCGAAGCTGCTCCGTTCCTGCTGGGCCGCCCAATACAGTTGCCCGTAGTAGCGCCGATAGCGGGCCTGATACAAGCTACCCTGCTTAGGAGTACCAAGTGGCGGAAAGGGTAAAAGTATCACTGCAACATCCACTGACGGATCATATACCTGGCTCGCAGCCAGGCCTACGCCCCCGATAGCCGCCAGGTAGCTGGTCTGGTTACGACCCAGCAGCCAGAAAGTACCCAGCCCCAGCCCAGCTTGGCGGTGGTAGTCACGGTAGATGCTATTATTCGTTTTGCTGTCACTGGCGGGTTTGAAAGCCGCTTCGCCGGCGACCAGCAGCCGGCCCACGGGCACCCAGGCAGCACCCGCTTCCAGGCTGGCGAAGCTGCGCGTACCGGCTGTTATTTCCATTTCACCCTTCTGCCGTAGTAGCGGGGTCGTGGGCACGGTGGGCACATATACGGCGCAGCTGGCAGCCGCTAAGCCGGTAAAAACCAGTAGTAACAGTGTTTTCATGAGTGAGGGCTGAAGTCTGCCTGAAAGGAAGAAACGATAGTTCCTTATTCCCATCCAGAACATCTTCCTATCAGACTTTACTAGCCGGCCTGCGGCGCCTGTAAAGCTGTTTTTTCGGCTTGCCGCACGCGTAACCTGCCTTCTCCCCCATTTCCAATCCGACCTTTCGACGACGCCTCTACTTCTCCCCACTCTGCCCGCCCAGGTTCACCACAATACCAATTTGAAACACCGAGTTGGCGGCTTTGAGGAACTTACGGTGCTTGAGCCCGAAGTTGTAGCCGCTGATAAACTGGCCGTCGAGCGGGCCGATGAGCTTGACGCGGGCGTAGGTGATGGGTTCGAACAGGATGTTGTCTTCGTTGAAGGCGGGCTGGCCGTTGAGGCGGAAATCGGTGAGCGTGACGTAGCTGGCGCGCATGGCCGTGCCATAGGTCAGGGGCCAGTCGCGGCCCAGCAGGTAGTAGCTTTTCTTCTCCTTGCTCGTGTAATTAACCTGCACAAAGTATTTGTTCAGGCCCGCCTCCAGGGTGCGCGTGATGCCCTCGGTGGGGTTGCGCTCCACGCGCTTGGTGCGGCCGCCGCCGTAGCCGCCATAAATTTCCAGCACCCGCTTATCGGGCAGGCGGGTGAAGTAGCCCAGGCCCAGTTCGGCGAAGTCGTGGTCGACGGCTTCCTTTTTCTTGTTGGTATGCAGAAACGAGGCCGAGCCCATCACGCCCAGATGGTCGGAAATAGCGTAGGCGCCCTGCACAGCCGTATTCTGGCTCGCGTTGGTGTGTACGCCGGCGCTCCACTCGCCCTTCTGGGTGAGCAGCGGCACCTGGGGCGGCGGCGGAAAGTAGAGCGACGCGCAGCCCGGTAGCAACAGTAGCAGCAAGGGCAGGAGGAAAACCGCGCGAAATTGAAAAAGCATGAACCGGGAAGTAAAGCCGATGCGGGAAGATAGAAAGGTCGTGCCAAAGTACGGGCAGCGGGGCCGGAGCCGGAGGCCGGCTGCCAGCCTAACGCAGCCCCCTGCGCTTCGTTGTCCGGCCGCAAGCTCGGCGGCTACGTACAGTAGAAAGGATACGTCCGGACTCCGCTCACCCAACAACCAGCATCCTCCCTACTATCTACCCTCCCAATCAGCTAACTCCTGACCGCCAATAGTTTAACGATACATGTCTGCTACCCCCTACGACGCTCTTATCATCGGCTCCGGTCAGGCTGGCAACCCGCTGGCCTACGCGCTGGCCGAGGCCGGCCGCCGCGTCGCGCTTATCGAAAGCGCCCACCTGGGCGGCTCCTGCGTCAACTACGGCTGCGCGCCTACCAAAATGCTGCTGGCCTCGGCCCAGCGCGCCCACCTGGTACGTACGGCCGGCGAGCTGGGCATCAACGCCTCGGCCCCTACTGTGGATTTTGCGGCCGTGGTGGCCCGCAAAGACCGCCTGACCCAGAATTCGCGCGACGGTATCGAGCACAGCCTGACCACTGAGCACCCCAACATCCGGCTGGTGCGGGGCCGCGCCCGCTTCACGGCCCCCAACACGCTGCACGTCGACCTGAATGAGCAAGGCGGACAGGAACAGCTAACCGCGCCGCTCATCTTCATCAACACCGGCACCCACGCCGCCGTACCCCTCATTCCAGGTCTGGAGCTGGCCGGCTACCTCACCAACGACACCCTGCTGCTGGGCCTGACGGAGCTGCCCGAGCACCTGCTCATTCTGGGTGGCAGCTACATTGGCGTCGAGTTTGGGCAGATGTTCCGCCGGCTGGGCGCGCGCGTGACCATCATCGAAACGTCGGCCACGCTCATGGACCGCGAAGACCCCGACGTGAGCCGGCCACTACAGGAGCTGCTGGCAGCCGAGGGCATCGAGCTGGTTCTCGAAGCCGAGGTCCGGCACGTGTCGCGCAACGCCGAAGGCGTGCTCACGCTCACGGCCGACACGCCCGGCGGCGAGCGGCGCCTTCGGGGCTCGCACCTGCTGGTAGCCACCGGCCGGGTGCCCAACACCCTGGACATGGGCCTGGAGCTGGCCGGCATCCCCACCGACGAAGACGGCTACATTGTGGTGGACAACGACCTGCGCACGCCGGCCAAAGGCGTGTACGCGCTCGGCGACGTAAAGGGCGGCCCCCAGTTCACCCACATTGCCTACGACGACTACCGCATCGTGCGCGACCAGCTGCTACACGGCCGCGCCCGCGACTACCACGACCGGCCGGTGCCCTACGTGGTGTTCACCGAGCCCCAGCTGGGCCGCATCGGGCTTTCTAAAACCCAGGCCCGCGAGCAGAAGGTGCCTTTCCGGGTGAGCCGGCTGCCGGCCGGCTCCATTGGCCGGGCTGTGGAAACGGGCCAGACCGCGGGTTTCGTGGAAGTGCTGGTGGGCGACGACGACCGACTGCTGGGCGCGGCCGTACTCTGCGAGCAGGGTGGCGAAATCATGACCATGTTCCAGCTGGCCATGGCCGGCGGGCTGCGCTACCAGCAGCTCGAAAACCTCGTTATTGCCCACCCCACCTGGGCCGAAGTGCTCAACAACGCTTTCCAGCGGCTGAAGCGGGGCTGACCTGCCGCGTAGCCGCGTTTACCATCCACCGGGCGGCCCGGCCTGTAAGCACAGGCGGCGCCGCTCCTACTTTTTTTTGAATCTGCCGCTTATGACCATTGCCTGCAAAACCACCATTACGACCAAAGAAACGCTGAGTGAAATTCCCGGCACCTGGCAGCTCACCGACTACCGCTCCATCATGAGCGCGGCCGGCTTCACCGACGGCGACACCATCTCGGAGGCCGAAACCCGCGAAATGACCCTGATGGCCCTGGCCGACCTCGACCCGGCCGAAGCGGCCACCGTACTGCTCAGCTACCGCCTCGGCGACGACCTGAACGACGGCCAGATCGACCAGATTTCGCACGACATGCAGAACGATAAGATTTTCGAGGAATACCCCGAAATCGGCCTGCACCGCCATTTGTTCGATGCCAACCAGCTCCTGCGCCTGGCCTACAACGGCAAGTTTCCTAATGGCCAGGCCGTGCTGGCGGAGGCTACCATCCAGCTCACCGGCCCCGAGGCCCCCGAGCAGCTCACGGCCGGCCTCGTGCTCCGGGCGCTGGCTCCGGCCCTCTCCGACCGCTCCCTCATCAAGCGCCTCTACGGCACCGAGCTAACCGACCCCACCCCTTTCGAGGCCGCCGACAACATCCTGTGGGAGCTGACCGCCACGCCCACCGGTGCGCCCGGCACCTTCGCCGTGCGCCTGATTTCGTCGGAATACTGGCTGCACGATTTGGCCGACTCGGGCGAGTTCGAGGGCGAAATCACGCTGCCGGAGGTAAATGGGCAGGAATAGCCACTATTGAGCGCTAGTGATTTATGGAATAGTAGCTTTGTTTGCATCAACAAGCTACTATTCCATACCTCCCGTGCGATGCGCCTACCCCTACTGCTCGTCGTTTTCCTATTGGCAGCCCATGTGCTGACGGCCCAAAGTCTACCCTTCGAGTCGGCGACCCGCAAGGCCTGGCAGCCCAACCAAAATGTGCTGGCCACCGATTTTCAGGCGGCTCCTTCGGAACAGCTTCGGCGCCTTGAGAAGCAAGCCGGCTTGTTGGTTGACTCCCGCGTAAGTCTCAGTTCCGTGCTCGATGTACCCCGCCGCAAGCGCGACCGGGGCCCTATGCTGGAAAAGGCCTATTTCGCCGCTTTATGGCTCAAAGATCAATCGGCCACACTCACCACCGACACCGTCGAACTGGCTAAGCACCGGATTATCTTCGATTTGGCCGAATTGGCGGCCCGGCAGGCCCGGCAGTCGTTGCAACAGCTCCAGGACAGTACGCAGGCCTACGGCACTGTCTATATCTACTACGTTCCAGTAGCCAACCGCGCCTGCGCTTGGTACTACGAACAAACGGCGGCCTACACCAAGGCTCTCTACGTGGATAAAAATCCTGCCGCCTACGCTGAATGGCGCAAGCTGGTGCGGGTTGCCTTGCAGGCAACAGCAGCCTACGCCACTACCACGCAGGATGCCCAGCGGCTGTTGACCAACCAACCCATCGAGCCAGCTTATGAGAAATCGGCCACAACTCTAGGTGCGTTGGGCTGCAAGTAGCTTCACGAAAAAAGCCCGCCGGAAGTGCTTCCAGCGGGCTTAATCGGTAATAAGAATCTGCTTACTTGGCGTAGGCCACGGCGCGCATTTCGCGGATAACCGTGATTTTGATCTGGCCGGGGTACTGCATCTCTTTTTCGATTTTCTGGGAGATTTCGTAGCTCAGCTCGCTGGCCCGCTCGTCGGTTACGTTTTCGGCGTCCACCATCACGCGCAGTTCGCGGCCGGCCTGGATGGCAAAGCACTGGTTTACCCCTTTGAAGCCGTTGGCGGTTTCTTCGAGCTGCTTGAGGCGCTTGATGTAGCTCTCCATCATCTCGCGCCGGGCGCCGGGGCGCGAGCCCGAAATGGCGTCGCAGGCCTGCACGAGCGGCGAAATCATGGCCGTCATCTCCATTTCGTCGTGGTGGGCGCCGATGGCGTTGACCACGTCGGGGTGTTCTTTGTACTTCTTGGCCATCTCCATGCCCAGAATGGCGTGGGGCAGTTCGGGCTCCTCGGTGCTTACCTTGCCGATATCGTGGAGCAGGCCGGCGCGCTTGGCGTGCTTCACGTTGAGGCCCATTTCGGCGGCCATGGTGGCGCAGAGGTTGGCTACTTCGCGGCTATGTTGCAGCAGGTTCTGGCCGTAGCTGGAGCGGAAGCGCATGCGGCCCACCATCTTAATCAGCTCGGGGTGCAGGCCGTGGATGCCGAGGTCGATGATGGTTTTCTCGCCGATTTCCACGATTTCCTCGTCGATGTTCTTGCGGGTTTTGGCCACAATTTCCTCGATGCGGGCCGGGTGGATGCGGCCGTCCTTCACCAGCAGGTGCAAACTCAGGCGGGCCACTTCGCGGCGCACCGGGTCGAAGCCCGAGATGATGATGGCCTCCGGCGTGTCGTCCACGATAATTTCCACGCCCGTGGCGGCCTCCAAAGCCCGGATGTTGCGGCCCTCACGGCCGATAATCTTGCCCTTCACATCATCACTTTCAATGTTGAAAATGCTGACGCAGTTCTCGATGGCGTGCTCGGCGGCGGTGCGCTGAATGGTTTCGAGCACGATTTTCTTGGCGTCCTTGGTGGCCGTAAGCTTGCTCTGGGCCACTACGTCCTTGATGTAGGAGCTGGCCTGAATCTGGGCTTCGTTCTTGAGGCCTTCCACCAGCTGCTCGCGGGCCTCGGCGGCCGTGAGGCCCGAAATGGCTTCGAGCTGGGTGGTAATGGCGCTGATTTTCTCGGTGAGCTGCTGGCGGATGTCGCGCAGCTCGGTTTCCACTTCCTGCTCGCGGGTTTCCAGCTTGGCCAGCTGGGCGTCGAGGGTGGCTTTGCGCTTTTCGTCCTGCTGTTCGAGTTTCTCGCGCTGCTGCTGGGCCTGGGTTTCGAGGCGTTCCTTGGCGGCATCGAGCTCTTTTTCCTTGCGCTGCACCTGGTCGAGCTGCTTTTGGGTGGCCTGGGCGAGCTGCTTAATGCTCTGCTCCTGCTCCACTACGCTGGCGCGGCGCTCGGTCAGTTCCTGATCGAGCGACTGTTTCTGGCGGCGGCTTTCCTGCTCGAATTCCTGCTTGAGGTTGCGGAATTTATCTTTTGACTGCTGAATCCGCTCGTCGCGGATGCGGGTGGCTTCGGCCTCGGCGTCGGCCAGCAGCTGCTGGCCCCTGGCGCGGGCGTCACCCTCGTGGTCCTGCCGGGCCTTGCCGGCCAACAGGCGTCCCAGCGCCACGCCAACCACAAGGGCCAGCACGGCTGCCAGAACAATATAAAGCGTTTCAGACATGACTGTAGGGGGATTGAAATGGGAAGTTGGTAAGCAGTAGTGAGTAATTCGTACTGCATAGGGAGAGGACGTTCTGACAGTCTATATAATTCAACAGAACCTTCTCTCCCCACACAGTATCAATCACTCCATACTACATAGCCCCCGGTAGAAACGCCAAAGGCCCGTGCGGTGGCCGGGCCGTTTGCCCCGCCCCGCACCGGGCTGTTGCTTCGCGCCGAATTGGCCCTGTGCCCACTAGGGGGCCACAGAATCAGACCAACACCGTCCCCGACAGCAGCTCGTCCAAACGCGCCAGGCGCTCGGTCAGGGCCGCATCGGTCCCATCCTTTTCCGTGCTCACCTTCAAGCGGTCAGCCATGGTTGATAAGGCAATCATGGCCAGCAGGTCCTGTTTGTCCTGAATGCCGTACTGTTCCCGAAATTCCTTCAGCCGCTCACCGAGCAGCCGGCCCGCAAGGCGCAGGCGCTCCTCATCCTGGGGGCTTACCTTCATAGGGTAATCCCGGTCAGCAATTCGGATTTTGATGGAAAGGTCGGACATCAGCGGGCTGCTGGCGGTGGTGGGTTAGAGTTGGGGGATTGGTTCGGGTTGGTTTACTCCCTCAAATAGGCAAGGCACTTATCTATTTCGCGGATGTATTCGTTCAGGCGAAGTTTCAGCTCGTTGACATTGGCCGGTTCCCCGGTCGCTATGGTATTGACAAGTTTAGTGATATTCTCCTGATTCTGGAAATCCTTGATGGCCCGCTCCCGGTCGCGCACGTCGGCCTGAAGCTGCTGCACCGTGGTCTGGGCATCGGCCAGCTCTTCGCGCAACTGCTGATAGGCAGCCACTAAAGTGGTTACCTGCCGCTCCAGGCGGTCGAGTTGGGCCAGCTGCTGGGTGGAAGCCATTTTTTGTTTTTTGGTGGGCGGTTTTGGTTTTTCGTAAAGAACGTGATTTAGCAAGAACGTCATTCTGAGCGAAGCGAAGAATCTCGCGTGCCAAAGTAATCCAAACGGCAGGTTAGCCCTGCAACATCAGCACGCGAGATTCTTCGCCATATGCTCAGAATGACGTTCTGTTTACCGCCTAATTACCGCGCCGGCCTGCTGCTCGAACTGCTGAATCAGGCGGTTCATCACCTGGTCGATGGCCTGGTCGGTGAGCGTCTGGGTGGCATCCTGGAGCAGGAAGCTGACGGAGTACGACTTCTTGCCGGCTCCCAGGTTGTCGCCCTCGTACACGTCGAACACGTTTACCTGGCGCAGCAGCTTCTTCTCGGCGCGGCGGGCAATCTGCCGGAGCTGGTCGAAGGTTACAGTGCGGTCGACTACCAGGCTCAGGTCACGGCGTACCTCCGGGAACTTGGGCAGCTCCTGGGCTACGAGGCGGCTTTTGTACTTGCGCATGAGGCCGTCCCAGTCCAGCTCGGCAAACCACACGGGCTGGCTGACGTCGAGGCGCTTGAGCACGGCCGCAGACACGGCGCCGAGCCGGGCCACCGGCTGATTCTGGGCCAGCAGCGTAAGGCCGCCGGCCAGGTAGGGGTGCTCGACGGGCCGACTGGCGGGCTCGGGGAAGCCCAGCGCGGCCAGCACCTGCTGCACGGCCCCGGCCAGCTGGTGGAACGAGCTTTTGGCCGATTTCTGCTGCCAGGTTTCGGCCGCCGTGTTGCCGGTGAGGTAGATGACGAGCTGGTTCTGCTCCTCGTGGCCGCCGCCGGGCAGCTGGCGGTAGGTTTTGCCGAACTCGTAGAGCTTCAAATCGCGCTGGCGGCGGTTCACGTTGTGGCGCACCACCTCCAGGCCGCTGGGCAGCAGGCTGGGCCGCAGCACGTTCAGCTCGGCGCTGTTGAAGTTAAGCAGGTGCACCAGCCCGGCATCGGGCGCATCCTCGGTTTCGAAGTAGCGCGAGTTGGTGATGGAGTTGGTGATGATTTCCGAAAAGCCCTGCCCGCTCAGCAGTCGGGCCACGTTCTGGCGGATGATTTCGGGGTCGGGATTCGGGAACCGGGCCAGGAACGAGGCCGAGTTATGGGGCCGCAGCGCCACATTGTTGTAGCCATAAATCCGCAGAATCTCCTCAATCACGTCGGCCTCGCGCGTCACGTCCACCTTGTGCGGCGGCACGGCCAGCACCCACTCCGTGGGTGCTGAATTCTGAATTAGGGATTCTGAATTTTGAATTACTGAGTTGGCGCCCTCTTCGGCTGGTTGGGTCGTCTCCTCGGAATTCAAAATCCCTGATTCAGAATTCATTATTTCCTCCGTGATGAGGATGTCCAGGTCGGTCAGAATCTGGCGGATGCGGGCGGGCTCGATGAACTGGCCCACGAGCTTCTCAACGCGAGACAGGCGCAGGCGCACCAGGGTGGGCTCGATGGGCTCCGGGTACTCATCCACGACCGGCGCGGCCACGGTGGCACCGGCTACTTCCTGGAGCAGCAGGGCGGCGCGCTTGAGAGCCAGCGGCACCATATTAGGGTCGGTGCCGCGCTCGAAGCGGAACGAGGCGTCGGTTTTGAGTTGGTGGGTTTGGGCGGTTTTGCGCACCACGGCCGGCGCGAAGTAGGCGCTTTCCAGAAACACGCGGGTCGTCTGGTCGCTCACGCCCGAGGTCTGCCCGCCGAACACGCCGGCCAGGGCCAGCGGCTGGCCGCTGCCGTCGGCAATAACCAAATCATCAGCGCGTAAAGTGCGCTCCACGCCGTCGAGGGTGATGAACTTCTCCCCTATCTCAGCCCGCTTCACGCGAATGTGGTGGCCGGCCAGCTGGTCGGCGTCGAAGGCGTGCAGGGGCTGGCCCAGCTCGTGGAGCACGAAGTTGGTGACATCGACCACGTTGTTAATCGGCGCCAGGCCGATGCTGCGCAGGCGGCGTTGCAGCCACTCGGGCGACGGTGCTACCCGCACGTTTTCCAGCAGCAGGCCGGCGTAGCGCGGGGCGGCGGCCGGGTCTTCCAGGGTAACCTTTACATTGACGGTCGCCTCAGCCGGGGCCCGGAAGCCGCTCACGTCGGGCAGATGGCAGGGCTGGCGCAGCAACGCGCGCAGCTCGCGGGCCACGCCGTAGTGCGAGGCCGCGTCGGCCCGGTTGGGCGTCAGGCCGATTTCGAACACCGCGTCGGAGCCCAGGCCGAAGTAATCGGCGGCGGGCGTACCGTTGGGCAGGTCGGTGTCGAGCACCATAATACCGGCATGCGACTGGCCCAGGCCGATTTCGTCCTCGGCGCAAATCATGCCCTCGGAGGCCGCGCCCCGGATTTTTGACTTCTTGATTTTGAACGGCTCGCCGCCCGTGGGGTACAGCATGGCGCCTTCGAGGGCCACCACCACGCGCTGGCCGGCGGCCACGTTGGGCGCGCCGCACACAATCTGGCGCGGAGTGGCGTCGCCCACATCCACGGTGGTCAGGCTGAGCTTGTCGGCGTCGGGGTGTTTTTCGCGGGTGAGCACGGTGCCCAGCACGAGGCCGCGCAGGCCGCCGGGCACGCTTTCCAGCTCTTCAATGCTCTCCACCTCCAGCCCCGAGCCGGTGAGCAGGGCCCCGATTTCAGCAGCGGGTTTATCGGTTGGAATAAGCGTGCGGAGCCAGTCGTAGGATATCTTCATTTTTCAGTTGCCAGTATTCAGTTGCCAGGGTCCAGCGGCCGGTTGTCAGCGGCCAGTCGTTCGTCGTTCATTGAACAAACGGGCAACTGGCAACGGGCAACGGGCAACTGAATTCGGGCAAAGGTACAGATTCGGGCGGGCGGTATAAAGCCGCCGCCGGGTCGGCCCGCGGCCGGCGGCGGCCCCGGCAGGCCGAAACCGGGGCCGCAACGCGGGGGCGCTCCTCTAAAATCCTTGGCGGCGGTGGGCTTAATCATCGGAACATAGTTGAATAAATGGCATCGGTGGCGTAACTTTCCGGACTTTCTTTCAATTTTCACCAGGCATTTCTGCTTATTTGATGAAAACTCTACTTACGGTGCCGGCGCTGCTGGTAAGCCTGGCCGGGTTCGGCCAGACGCATAAGTTTGCCCTCGACCCTACCCCGGCCCCGGCTACCATCTGCTACTCGCGTCCCGAGAGCATGCACACGCAACTGCCCCTGCCCGCCGCCTACCTCGAGCAGCAGCGCGCCGGCCGCCGTGCCGACGGGGCCAAGATTCAGGTAACCTACACGGGCTTCTCGCCCGAGGCACAGGCCGCATTTCAGCACGCCGTCGATATCTGGCAGTCGTTGCTGAGCTCGCCGGTAACCATTCGGGTGAATGCCAACTGGACGCCACTGGCTGCGGGCGTATTAGGCTCGGCCGGGGCAAGTGCCTATTACCGCGACCTGAACGGGGCCACCCGCAACGGAGTGGTATACCCGGTGGCACTGGCCGAGAAAATCAGCGGACAGGAGCTGAACGCAACGAATGCCGCCGATATCAATGCCAACTTCAGCAGCACCTTCAACTGGTACTACGGGCTGGATGGCAAGGTACCAACCGGCAAATACGACTTGGTAACGGTAGTGCTGCACGAGTTGGGCCACGGGCTGGGCTTTATTGCCGGCACCAGCTACACCTCCCCCAACGGGGCCTACGGCAACCCGGCCTCTATTTTCAGCACCTACATCGAGAATCAGGCCGGCGAGCTGCTCACCAACAACCCCGCCTACCCTAACGGCTCGGCCGCGCTGGGCACGCAGTTTACCGGCAACCAGCTCTACTTCAACAGCCCCCTGGCCCAGGCCTTCAACGACGACAAGCGCCCCAAGCTGTACGCCCCGGCCACCTACTCGTCGGGCTCCAGCATTTCGCACCTCGATGAGGCCACGTACCGCGCCGGCGACATCAACTCGCTGATGTCGCCCCAGATTGGCGCGGCAGAAGCCATGCACAACCCGGGCCCGATTACGCTCCGCATGTTCGACGAAATGGGCTGGTTCAACACGGCCATCCGCACCACCCCGCTCAAAGATTCGGAGGTAGCCCAGGACTTCCCCGTTACGGCCACCATCGTGAGCGACGGCACCGTTACGCCCGGCTCGGTGAAGCTTACCTATACCATCGACAACGCCGCTGCCGTGGTAGTTACCATGACCAATACCGGCGGCTCCGAGTACCGGGGCGTGATTCCAAACCCGGGCCTCAACCACAAGGTCAGCTACTTCATCACGGCTTCCGACAACGAAACCAAGCGCACCTACACCGCGCCGGCTGCTTACCAGCCCAACGTGACAACCGTCGACCGCTACTCGTTTGTAGTGGGCCCCGATGTGGTGGCGCCACTCGTGCAGCACAAGGCTCCTAGCTATGTATTTGTTAATCAGCTGCCGTTGGAGCTGAAAGTAACGGCTACTGATAATGTGGGCATCGGCAGCGTACAAGCCGAACTCTCTGTTAACGGCGTGGCTAAGTCTACGCTTACGCTCAACCGTCAGGGCACTTCTGACATCTATGCCGGGACGCTGGCGGCCGCTGGCATTGTGGCCGGCGACGTGCTTACCTATCGTATTGTCACCCGCGATGTAGCGGCCGCAGCCAACCAAACGTTAAATCCCGCCACCGGATTCTACACCGTAAATGTGGTGGATTTCAAGGCTGCGCAGGAAGCGTACAGCAACAACTTCAACAGCACAACGCCGCTCGATTTCGTGGGGGATGGTTTCAGCATTACCCAGCCGGCAAACTTCACCAATCCGGCTATTCATTCCAACCACCCTTACCAGGATGCGTCAACCATCATCTACCAGATGCTGGTGCCCATCAAGGTATCGTCGAAGAACACGACCCTCACGTTTGATGAGATAGTGCTGGCAGAGCCCGGCGACGCGGGTGTTCCCTTCGGCAACCCCAATTTCTACGATTACGTGGTCGTGGAAGGCAGCACCGACCGGGGCGCCACCTGGAAGCCGGTAGCCGACGGCTACGACTCCAATCTGCAGGCCGACTGGCTGGCCGCCTGGAAAGCTAACACAACGGCCGCCGGCAACTCCAACTCCGTTGGCTCGGCTTCGTTGTTCAAGGCGCATACCTTCAGCCTGGGCAGCAAGTACAACGTGGGCGACGAAGTGCGGCTGCGCTTCCGTCTTACCTCCGACCCCGCCGCATACGGTTGGGGCTGGGCCATCGACAATATGGTGGTCAGCAACGTGATTACCAGCGTAGCCTCGGAGCTGAAAGCCAGCGGCGGCCTCGTGGTGTCGCCTAACCCCAGCGCGGGTCAGTTCCGGGTGCAGGCCAGCTTCAGCCGGCCCACCAGCGGCCTCGAAGTGGTAGTGCGCAACATGCTCGGCCAGGAGGTGTACCGCCAGGCCGTACCCGCTACCGCCAGCCTCAACATGCCCATCGACCTGGGCCAGCTGGCCAGCGGCCTTTACCAGCTTAGCCTGGGCAACGGCGCCGATGCCGCCTCGCGCAAAATCCTGATTCAGCGGTAGTTTTATTTGAACTCTTCGCTGAGCGCTATCAGCGGTTAGCCTGCTTTTCTTCTGAATTGAGGCCGGACACACAAAAGGGCGGCCCCTCCAGACTGGAGGGGCCGCCCTTTTTTTCTTCTAAGCATACCTCACGACAACCTAAAAGCTAACGGCTAATAGCTGACCAATGACTACTTATAGGCCATTTCGCCGGCCTCAATCTGCAGCTTCAGCCGGTTATCGGGGGGCGGAACGGGGCAGGCATAGCCGTCGGAGTAGGCGCAGTAGGGGTTGTAGGCCTGGTTGAAATCGAGCAGCACTTCGGTGTCGGCGGCGGCGGGCAGGGGGGCATCGAGGTAGCGGCCGCCGCCGTAGGAGCCGAAGCCGTTGGTGCGGTCGGTGAAGGGCACGAACAGGGTGGTATCCTTACCGTCGGCCTTCAGAAAGAGCGTGAGCTGGTACTCCTGCTTGTCGAAGATAAACTTGGCCCGGCCCCAGCGCAGGTACTTATCGGCCTTGCCGTCGGTGAGCGGCATTTCCACGGTGTCGCGCTGCGGGAAGTGCTCCAGCTGGGCTTCGAGGCGGTAGGCCCGGTTGGGCGGGTAGAACTTGAGGCTGTCGAAACTCTGGCGCGCATCGGCACTCAGGGGCGAGGAGTTGGGCCGGCGGAAGGCGTTGTTTTTGGCCGCCCGCGCCTGCTGCAGCCGGGCAGCGTACTGGTCCTGGCCCAGCACAAGGTCCTGCAGAAAATAGCCGAATACGAGCAGCAGGCCCAGGCCGATGAGGAGTTTGGGATTGAAACGCAAGGGGAAAGGAATTATGAATTTTAGATTCTGAATTATGAATTGCGTTGAGCCTCGCTCAGCTGCAACTTTCGGCAAAGATGGAAGCTGCCTGGCAATTCCCTCTACCGGAGGCTACACCCGCTGACCGGCCCCGGCGCTTTGCCGAGCTCCGGCAGAGGCAGGCAGCAGCTTAATAACTCTGCCCAAGCCCAAAAAGTCAAAATCCATAATTTAAAAGTCAAAAGCCCCTCCTACAGCATTCCTTCATCGGCGAAGCTGTGGTAGCCCTGGTCGGTGAAGATGAGGTGGTCGAGCACGGGCAGGTCGAGCAGCAGGCCGGCTTCCTTGAGCTTGCGGGTGAGGGCAATATCGGCGGCCGAGGGGTTGCGGTTGCCGCTGGGGTGGTTGTGCACCAGCACGATGCTGCTGGCCAGCTGCTCCAGCGCCTCCTTGAAAATGAGCTTAGGGTCGGCCACGGTGCCGGCCACTCCACCCCGGCTGATGCTGACGGTGCGCATGACCACGTTGGCCCGGTTGAGCAGAATCACCCAGAACTCCTCGTGGGGTAAATCCTGCAAATGGGGCTGCATGGCGAGGTAAATGTCGCGCGAGCAGGTGATGGTGGTGCGGGCGGGCGCGTCGGCTTCCTTGCGGCGGCGGCCCAGCTCCAGGGCCGCCACAATGGTAATGGCGCGGGCTTCGCCAATGCCCTTCTGCTTCATTAGCTCCTTCACCGAGAAGCGGGCCAGCGCGTTCAAATCGTTCTGGGCGCTTTTGAGCACGAGCTTGGCCACATCCACGGCCGACAGCCTGGCGGTGCCCGAGCCCAGCAGGATGGCCAGCAGCTCGGCATCCGACAGCACGGCGCGGCCCTTTTGCAGCAGCTTCTCGCGCGGCCGGTCTTCCTCGGCCCAGCTCTTGATGCCGCTGACAACCGGGGCGTAGGGCGCCGCCTCGCCCGTGGGGGCTAGTAGGCCGGCTGAATCCGGGTTTTCCGACAGCTTGTCAAACTCTTGCATGGGGCATTGTTGTTGTAGGCCCGGAATTTACTTTAAAAACCGGGCGCAACCATGCCGTTGCCCGCCCCTGTGCCTTACTTTGTGGTCCCAATTACGGGGGCTCCCTTTTTTATGTCCCGCAAACTGTTTCTGCCTTTCTTTCTGGCCCTGGTAGCTGCCGCCGAGTGGTACGCCTTCCAGGCCGTTCGCACACTTGTACAAGCATCTTCGCCCGGCGTGCGCCGCACCACTACCATACTTTACTGGGTGGTTACTGCCCTGGTCTGGGGCCTGGGCATCTGGGCCGTGAGCAACCGCCGCGAGCATGTCTCCTACAAAGCCTACTTCGGCGGGCTGCTGCTGGCCGTTATTGCGGCCAAAATGCTCATCATCATTCCGCTGCTGCTCGAAGACGTGGTGCGTCTGGGCCGCTGGGCCCTGCAGCTGGTGGGCCGACCCGCCGGCGCAGGCGCGGGTCCGGCTATTTCGCGGAGCGAGTTTCTGAGCAAGGCCGCGCTGGTGGCCGGGGCCGTGCCGTTTGTGGCCCTCATCTGGGGCATGTTCAAGGGGCGCACCGACTACACCGTGAAGCGCGTGGTGCTGCGCTTTCCCAACCTGCCGGCCTCGTTCGACGGCTTTAAGATGCTCCAGATTTCCGACCTGCACACCGGCTCGTTCCAGAGCCTGGACCCGCTGCGGCGCGCCGTGGCCCTCATCAACGAGCAGGCCGCCGATATGGTGTTCATGACCGGCGACCTGGTAAACAACTACGCCGCGGAGGTCGAGGAGCATATCGACACGCTGGCCGGCATCCGGGCCAAGCTGCCGATTTACTCGGTGCTGGGCAACCACGATTACTCCGACTACGTGGACTGGACCCAGGAAGGCGGCCAGGCGGCCAAGGATGCCAACCTGGCCCGCCTCAAAAACAGCCACGCCCGCATGGGCTGGAACCTGCTGCTCGATGAGGCCCGCACGGTGGAGCGCAACGGCGAAAAAATCAGCATCATCGGGGTGCAGAACTGGGGCGCCCGCGGTTTCGCCCAGTACGGCAACTTGGCCAAGGCCCACGCCGCCGCCGACCCCGCCGCCCCGTTCAAAATCCTGCTCTCCCACGACCCCTCGCACTGGGATGCCCAGGTTGTTAACTACCCCGACATCGACCTGATGCTGGCCGGCCACACCCACGGCATGCAGTTCGGCATCAACCTCTCGTTTCTGAAGTGGAGCCCGGTGCAGTACGCCTACAAGCAGTGGGCCGGCCTGTACCAGCGCGGCCGCCAGCACCTGTACGTCAACACGGGCCTGGGCTTTATCGGCTACCCCGGCCGGGTGGGTTTTCTGCCCGAAATCACGGTGTTTGAGCTGCGGCGCGGCTAGGCCGGGTTAGTACAGCCTGCAGCTAACTGGCAGTGCGCGTTCGGTGGGGTTTCGACCTCTGCCGAACGCGCACTTTTTTTTGCTTTGCCGCTCTCCCAACCACAATCCGGGCAGCTGCCCAACCTCTGCCCGCCACTGCCCGTATATGCGCCATTCCCTTTTTTCTCTCCCTTCTTTTTTCACTGAATTTCAGGCTTTCCTTATGAAAAAGACTTTGCTCCTGCTTTCGGCTGCCGCTGCTTTCACGCTCGGCTCGTGCTCGGAAAACAAGCCCGCCGAAACCACTACCGCTACTACCGATACCACCATGACCACTACCACCACGAGCGGTAGCATGGACTACTCGCCCGAGGCCGTGAACAGCCGCGCCGACCGCATGGCCAACGATATGGCCACCAGCATGCAGCTCGACGAGCCTACCCGTATGAAAGTACGCGACATGTACGTCACCCGCGGGCAACGCATGGCCGAGCTCAACCAGAAGTACATGACCGACACGATGGGCATGGCCGCCGCCCGCCGCGACGTGTACAACAACACCGACACGGAAATGAAAACCGTGTTCACCGACCCCAAGCAGTACTCGGCCTACGAAAGCAGCCGCACCAACTACTACGACGACCGGTACATGGACAACACCGGCTCGGCTTCGTCGGACAACATGACCACGAACTCCTCCGACAATATGTCGTCGGGCACGATGAACACGGCCGACGTGGACAAGATGAAAGTGAAGGGCGAAGACGGCGGCAAGCTGAAAGTAAAAGCCGACGGCGACGTGAAAATGAAGGATGCCGAGGGCAACAAAGCCAAGATGGATGCCGACGACGGCACCGTGAAAATGAAGCCCGAAAACGGCGACAAAACCGTTATCAAATAACTTTTTCGGCGGCCGGCGTATTTTCGGCCACCAATTTGTTAGCTCCCGGAAGCCCGCACCTGCAACGGTGCGGGCTTCTTTTGTCTCCTTCCGGCGGTATGGGCGCTGGTCGGCCGGCCCGTTGGCCGATGCGGCTTCCATCATTTTCCCGCCGCGCTGCGTTAGTTTGCCTGTTGATGCTGATTCCTGCCTTACCCTCCGTCGGCCCCGTTCGTTTCCTGCTGTTGCTGCTGGCGCCGTTGCTGTTGCTGGCCGGGCTGGCGGCGGGGCAGGTGCGCGTAACGGGCCGCATTTCAGAAGAAGGCTCGCGCCGGCCCATCCGGGGCGCCTCCGTAACGGTACGGCGCACGCAGCTGGCCGTAGTTGCCGATGCCAGCGGCGACTTCGGCGTAACGGCCCAGCGCACCGATACGCTCGTTTTCCGGGCCGTGGGCTTCAAGCCCCGCATGCTGCCGCTGGGGGGCACCGGCCTTTCGCAGCTCATTGTGCAGGTGCGCCTGCGGCCCGACACGGTGCAGCTGGGCGAGGTGCGCATCACCGAGGGCCGGCCCGATCAGGAGCTCATCGACCGGGCCCTGCGTAACATCAAGCGGCCCGTTAAAGCCCCCACCAGTGCCGTGAAGCGCCCCCCGGCCCCCAAGCCCATGTTCCCCGTCGATTCGGCGGCGCCCAAGGCCCCCACGCCCACGCTGGCCAGCCCCGTAAGCCTGCTTTACGAGCAGTTTTCGCGGGCCGGCAAGGAGCGGGAGAAGCTGCGGCAGATTGAGGCCGAGGAAGCCGCCAAACGCGCCCTGCAGGAGCGCCGCCGCTACAACCGCAACTTCAAGGACAACCGCGGCTACGAGTAAGGATTCGGGCTTGATGGCGGGTTCCGGCTGCTATTGCGCCGGCTTCTTCCGAACAGTGCCGATGCGCTTTCCGTAGTGGTTTGAAACGCTAAGCGTGTTTATACCGGCCCCGAAGAGTTGCTTCCCGGGTCGGCTGGCCACCTGGCAATCCAGCCTCCCCTATGCGAATCGGTTATCCCTGCGTCAACGAAACGCTCGACTGCACCTCTACCAGCACGTTCCGGCTGGCTTCTTACACCGATGAGCGCCTGGAGCTGACGGTGGCCAACAACCTGCGCTGCCTGCTCCGGATTCTGGAGTGGAACGTGGCCCACGGGCTGCTGTTTTTCCGTATCGGCTCGGGCGTGGTGCCGTTTGGCTCCCATCCCATCAATACCTTTCCCTGGCAAACGCGCTTTGCGGCCGAGTTCCGGGCCATTGGCGACTATGTGAAAGCCCACAACCTGCGGATCTCATTTCATCCCGACCAGTTCGTAGTCCTTAACTCGCCCGACGCCGGTATTGTGGAACGTAGCATCCAGGAGCTGATATACCAGGGCTCGATGCTGGATCTGATGGGCCTCGACTCTACCCACAAGCTCCAGATTCATGTGGGCGGCCTCTATAACGACCGGGAGCTGGCCATCAGTCGCTTTATTGCCACCTACCGGCGCCTGCCCGAAGCCGTGCGCGCCCGCCTGGTTATCGAAAACGACGACCGCCTGTTCAGCCTGCAGGATTGCCTGCGGGTGCACGCGGCGGTGGGCATTCCGGTGCTCTTCGACAACTTCCACCACGAATGCCTCAACCACGGCGAGCCCATGGCCGAGGCCCTGCGCCTGGCCGCCGCCACCTGGCACCCCCAGCACGACGGCGTGATGATGATGGATTACAGCTCGCAGGCGCCCGGCGAGCGGAATGGCAAGCACACGCCCACGCTCGAAGACGACCTGTTTGCGGGTTTCCTGCACGACCTGGGCGACCTGGACGCGGATATCATGCTCGAAATCAAGGACAAGGAAGCCAGTGCCCACCGCGCCTGCGCCGCCCTGCGCGGGGCCGGGCGCCTGCCCGCCGGGCCTTCCGTAGCCTCAACCTGACCCTTACCGCCTGTTTCTACGTAAGCCAGCCTGCCCATCGGGCTATTCGTTTTTCTCCTGTATTTTCCTTTCCTATGATTTCCACCGACCTGCTCAACGCCACCATTCACTCCCTCAGCAACGGCCTGACCGGCATTCCCATCAGTGCCGCCATGGACAACACCGAAACCTGGCAGCAGCACCTGCTGCAAAGCGGCGAGCCGCGCCTGCAGGATATCGGCCGCGAAATGGGCAACCTGCAGTCCCTGCTCAGTGCGGGCGACACGGGCCTGAACGCGCCGGCCATCGGCCGCTCGCTGAGCATGCTGGCCGCCCAGACCGCCGAGGTAGTAGACAAGGCGCCCGCCGAAATCCGCGACAGCCTGACGGCCCTCTCCGACCTGCTGCTGCGGGCCGGCGGCCAACTGGAGCAAAAAGCCTAGCTACTCCGATATTCAGCCACAAAAAAACCGGCCCGCACGATGCGGGCCGGTTTTTTTGTGGTCGGTAAACGCGGGCGCTTACTATTTTATCGGGCTGGTGCTGCGCGGCATGTTGGCCTTGCGGGTCGAGCGCTTGGTCGTGGTCGTGCGGGTGCTGCGAGGCTCGGTGGTGGTCATGGTAGAGGTGCGGCGCTCGGCCTCCACGGTCGTGCGGCTCTCCATGGCCGGCGTGCGGTCCATGGTCCCGACGCCGGTTTGCGTGGGGTTGCTCATGGTAGGCGTGCGCTGGTCGAGCATGCCGGGGTTGGTGGTGGGGTTAGCCGGATTCGGCGTCATCGGCGTCGTCTGGTTCATGGTGCCGGTGTGGGGCGTACCGGTGGGCGTGGTCTGGGCCGAGGCGGCCGTGGCGGTACCCACAAATAGGGCAGCAGCCAGCAGGAGATTCAGTTTCATCGGAAAGTCGTTTGGGGTGAATTGATGCCGGCCCTGGCGGGTCAGCTTTCAGAGCGGGTATACGGCCGCACGAGAGCATCAGACGAAAAAGCCCGAATTTTTAATCTATATAAAACGCTATATAACAGCACCTTATTAACGAATATACTCGGTTGAAAGGCAAATAAAAAACCCCGCCGGCCGAGGCCAGCGGGGTCTTCTATATCGTTCAGAAGTGGAGCTGCAGAGATTCGAACTCTGGTCCAGACAAGGAAAGGTCTAGCTACCCTGGCCCAATACTACCGCCTCAGCGTGTTTTACAAGTCCGGCCAGGAGCCAGCGAAACGTGAGGTTGGGGGCAGGTTGGGTGACGGTAGTAGGGGTGGCGTTGGTTGCCAGTAGCAGACAGGCGGCTGAGTACAGGTTTTCGTGCATCAGTCGCCGGCATAGCACTTCGTAGCGCTGGGCGTAAGACGTGCCGCCGCGGGGAGTAACGAAAGCCGGGTCGACGGGAAAGTAGGGCTGGTTGAGCTTAACTGGAGCATGGACTTTGGGGCAGTCTTCGAGCAAGAACAGGTAACCCAAGAACGGCCGGGGGCCGGGGCCGAACCGCTGCTCGCGGTAGGCTTTCCACACGTCTTCGGCGCTGCCCACGGCTTCTTCTACGCGGTTGTTGGCGTTGTTGCCGAACGAAGGACCTACCTGGCTTTTAAACTCTAGCGCGGCAATGAGCAGACCGTTAGATAGTACCAGCATGTCCCACTTCTTCTCGGGCCGGTAGTAACCCGGAATCTCCAGGCGGCCCTGGGAGGCAGGGTCTTCGGAGCGGCCAATTTTGATATCAAGGTTAGGCAGGCCTACCAGCCGTAGGGCCCGCACGATAAGGGCTTCCAGGGCACCCATCTGGCCGCCGGCAGTTACGGCACTCCGGGTACCGGTATCGAGTCGGCCGGCGGTTTGCTGCCTGGTGCGGGCCTGGTCGCGGGCGTTCCAATAATACTGCACGGCCTGCTGCAACTCGGAATCAAGATTTTGGAAGAGCGTTTCGAGAGGAGTGGGCATAGAAGATGAATATAGTTAAGCGGTGGGCCAGAGGTGGCCGATACCATACACGGCCACGGCAGCTACGGTGGCTGCCGCCACGTCGCGGGTGCGGAAAGCCTGCCGGAGCGCATCGGCCTGGGGTGGCAGGATGGCCGCCGGGGCGGGCACCCGGATTTTGCGCAGGTATTGGGCCTGCATCCGCAAGTAACCCCCGCGCATTCGTACGCCGTAGCACTCAACGAAAAAAGTACCCAGGTCGCTGAGCAGCAACCCGCCCAGCACTTCCAGGTCCCAGTGGTCGGAAGTAATAAAGTAGAGATTGTGGTCGGGGTAGGTTTCACCCTGGTCGAGGACCGGAAAGAGGGTGTTCTTGATGTCGGGGATATAGAGCTTGGGGCGCCGGTAGAGCGGTTCGTCTACTTTATCAATGGTACGGCACCAGGCTTGGGGGTTCTTTTTAGCCACGTGGCGGCCGGCCAGTTGGGGGCGATGGGCGGCCAGGTGAGCGTGCAGCCGGGGATAATGGGCCAGGTCAATCAGCTTCCCCCGGTGCCAGGGGCTAAGCAGCCACTGCCCGCCCCAGACCAGCTGGCCGGTGCGCACGTCGGCGGGGCGGGCCAGCCGTAGCTGTTGCGCTGGCTCCACCAGGTCGGGAGTGGTGGTGAAAAACACGGCGTCGGCCCCGGTGGCAATGCCGATTCCCACGCGGGTGCCGGTAGCGGCTGATACCAGTGGCTCGAAATGCTGCTCCAGATAGGCCAGCAGCGCCGTGCGGGTGGGGGTAGTACGCGTCCAGGGCCGACCAGCGGGAAACCATTCGGGAACCCGGGCGGCGGTAAGGCCAAGTACGCCGGGGGGTGTAGCTTCCAGCCGGATGGCGTTCAGACAGGCCACGATTTCGGCCGCGGGGGTTTGCTCCAGTTCGTTGGTAGCCCTGGCCACCACGGCGGCCCCTTGGGAGGCACGGCGAATAAGCGAAATGGCCGGATAGGCGCTTACCGTGTCTTCAAAAGCCGCCGCGTCGTGCATTTCCAGCAGCAGCTCCACCGCAAAATCGGTGGTAATGTAGCGGCGCAACGATTCCCCGTATTGGTTCAGCATCCACCGGTCGGCGCAAATAAAGGCGCAAACACCATTGGGCCGCAGTTGCCGCAGGGCCGCTTCAAAGAAGCCCACGTACAAGTCGGCACGGCCGCGCATGGTGGGAAAAAGGTGCCGGTAGCGCGCGTTTTGGGCTTCGGGAATACTTTCTACCCGCACGTAGGGCGGATTGCCCAGCACAAAATCTACCCCGGCGGCTACAGGCTCATCGAACAGTCCGGGCAGTTGGCTGGTGTGGCCAGTGGTGCGGCCCACTAGCAGCAGATAATCCGTTTCAACCAGCCAGGCATTCAACAGCGCTTCCGCATCCGGGCCGCAAACGCCGGCTTCAATTAGCAGCTGCTGTACATGGCGGCGGCATTGTTTGAGGGCAGTAGCATCCACGTCATAAGCCCGGAGCGAGTCGCGGCAGTCGAGCCAGGGCCGGCGTTGCACCCGGCAGGAGGTGAGCAGCCGAGCGACCATTGGCAACAAAAAGGCCCCCTGCCCTACCGACGGCTCCACGGCCCGGGCATCAACCAGGTTGCGGGGCGCGGCATAGCCGGCCAGATCGAGCATCAGCTCTACCACCCAGGCCCGGGTGTAAACGGCCCCTAAATACGGTTCAACAACTGCTTCCATGCGCTACTCGCGGCAAGATAAGGCGACATACTCAACCCAGCCAGCAACATGCAGCCGGCCACCCGATGGTTTCTCTCGGGCAAGGCATGGACAGCTTACTTGCAAGATTGCAGACTGAAAGTAACTGAGGGGCAAAAACAACAAAAAACCCCGCCGGCCGAGGCCCGCGGGGTTTTAGTATCGTTCAGAAGTGGAGCTGCAGAGATTCGAACTCTGGTCCAGACAAGGAAAACGTCGAGCTTTCTACGTGTGTATCTATGCTTGGATTGTCGAAGGAAACCAGGCGCACATCAGGCCTTCGATTTCCCCTTATCTGTTTGAGTTTCGCCCGTAGGTCACAGCGCCCTACGAACTATCCTAACTGCTTTCGACGCCCCGAACTCACCCGTGAGCAGGAAGACGGATGCGGGACGATGGCATTACTTAGTACCTAGACTAAGCAGCCATGGCGTAGCTATACTCGCCAGTTATTGTTTGGACAACTTTTTTTACGGGAGATTCATCCAACTCCCGACACGCTTACTCGCGCAGTGCACAAGCTGTCAATTCCGGTCAGCCCCAGTTGTGAAAGAACGATGCCCGCCACGAGTGGCGGGGTGCGAATGTACGCACGCTGATTGGTAAACGTTGCCTGGGCCCGAAAATGTTCCGCTTTTCCGGCCGGTTTGCGCGGCGGCCCCGGCCGGGGCGGCCGGCCCGGCTGGCGCTACCTGGCGGCTACTTTGGGCGGCTGAAACCCTGGCGTACCGGTCTGCCAGAGCCCGAAGGCCATGAGGTCGGCAATGCTTTCGAACTGTTTAAGGCGCGAATCGCCCAGGCCGTGGCCGGCCTCGTAGTCGGTGAAGAATAAAATGGGTTTGGCCGAGGCGTTATCGGCCAGCAGGCGGGCGGCGAATTTGGCCGGCTGCCAGGCAATGACGCGCGGGTCGTTGGCCCCGGCCGTGACTAGCGTGGCGGGGTACTTGGTGCCGGGTTGCAAATGGTGGTAGGCATCCATTTCCAGCAGCGCCCTCGCCTCGTCTTCCTGGGCCATAGTCCCGAATTCGGGGATGTTGACGGGGCCGTTGGGCGAATTTTCCATGCGCACCGGGTTCAGGCAGCCCACCTCCGGAATGGCCACGGCAAACAAGTCGGGCCGCTCGGTCAGGGCCCTTCCGATGAGGATGCCGCCGGCGCTGCCGCCGTTGATTACGGTTTTGGCCGGGCTGGTATAGCCGTTTTTATGCAGGTATTCGGTGCAGGCAATCAGGTCTTTCCAGGTGTTGGGCTTGGTCGTTTTCTGGCCGGCCTTGTGCCAGTCCTCGCCCAGCTCGCCGCCCCCGCGCACGTGGGGCACCGCCAGAATGCCGCCCTGCTGCGTCCAGAGCAGGAACGGCGGCATAAACGTGGGCTCGTAGGAGTGGGCATAAGCCCCGTAGCCCACCAGCAGCGTGGGCGCGCGGCCGTCGCGCTTCAGCCCTTTTTTGTACACCAACGACAGCGGCACCGGCACGCCGTCGTGCGAGGGCACCATGATTTCTTCGACCACCAAACCGGCAAACTCCGGCCACTGCGCCTGCGACGACAGGGGCTCGGCCACGAACTGGCTGCTGGCCCCGTCGTAGCGGTAGCGCTGGCGGTCGGTGGTCCAGCCGCCCACGGTGGCCCACAGCTCCGGCGACTGCGCGTTTTTACTGCTCAGCTCGATGCGGCCCGCCGGCTGGGGCAGCGTCAGCTCGCGCACCGTGTTGCTGCCGCGGGGCACGAAGTAGAGCCTGGCCTGCACGCCATTGCGGCTGCGCACGAAGTACAGGCCGTCGCGGGTGGTTTGCAGCTGATCGTCCATGATGGCCTCGTCGGTTCTTTCGGGCACCAGTACCTCGGCCTTCGCTACATCGGGCCGGGCGGCGGGCATGCGCATCAGTTTCTGACGGGGGGTGTTTTTCGATGTGGTGAAGTAGATGTACTGGTCGTCGGAGGCCACGTTGGTTACCTCGTCGGCGGGCCGGAACAGCGGTTTCCACGGGATGTTGGGCTGCGTCAGGGCCGCGGCCGGGGCCTGATATACGTGCAGGTAACGGTCGACGGAGTAGAGGAAGCCCAGGGCCAGCTTACTGTCGCGGTCGATGCCGACATACGGGTAGTCGGAAGGTCGGATGCCCAGCTGGGGATAGAGTTGCGCGGAGAAAACGGCTTTATCCTGGCTGACGGGCGTGCCCATGCGGTGCAGCCGGCACTGCATGTTCTGGCGGGCGGCCATGTCGCGCAAGTCGGCGTTATTTAAGGGAACGTAGGCCAGGGTCTGGTTGTCGGGCAGCCACTCGCCGCTACCCCGGTTCAGCGGAATCTGTTCGGGGTAGAGTTGGCGGGTTTTCACATTCATAATCAGCGTAGAACCCAGCTCGGAGCCCTTTTCGCTGATGCCGAACGACACCTTGGAGCCGTCGTAGCTGGGCGCGAAACCATTGATGTTGTACACCTTGCCCACCACGTACGCCTCGGGGTCGAAGAGCAGCACCTCCGGGCCCTGGTAGCCGTCGCGGCAGTAGAGCTTGGGCTGCTGGTCCTGGGGCCGCGACTTGAAGTAGAAGTACCGGTCGTTGTCGGCAATTTTGAGGTCCGAGACGCGGGCGGCCTTGCGCTGGTCGAAAGCCACCATCTGGTTGATGAGCTTCTGGCGGCCCGGAATGGCATTGAGCGTCTGGCGGGCGTACTGGCTCTGGGCCTTCATCCAGGAAGCTACGGCCGGGTCGTCGAGCTTTTCGAGGTTGCGGTAGGGGTCTTCGACTTTCACGCCAAAGTACGTGTCGGTGGCGGGGCCTTGGGGGGCGGCGGGGGGCGTGGTTTGGGCCAGGGCCGCCAGTGGGGCCAGCAGCAGGCCGACCAGGAAAGCAGTTGATTTCATGAGCAGAAGCGAAAATGTGGCGAGGGCCGGTTGGCCGCGTTGATTACTACACTGATTTCTATACTTATAAAAACAGCCAGTTGCTTGTCAATCAAAAACTTGCCTTAGCGCTCCATCCTGCACTCAACCGGCAACGAGGCGCGGGGACCCCTGGGCGTCGGCTAGCGTAGGCAGCAGCTGCCGGCGGGCGGCACCGGGCGCCGGGGCAGTGGCCTTATAGCTCCTTGCGGCACCGCGCTACCGGAAGCGGGTGAAGCTGAACGAGCCGTTGGTGACGGCCTGGGTGCCGGTGGCGCTGGTGCTGGGCATCGCCCCGGCCGTGAAGCTGAACGTGCCGCTAAGCTTCTGGCTGGCCTTGTCGTACTGGGTTACCGTGATGGTGCCGTTGCTGGCCGCGGGGCCAAACAGCGTTTCGTAGGGCCGGGCAGTGGAGGGGGCTTTGGCATCGAGCGTGAGCCCGCCCACGGCCACCTCGGTGCTGCCCGCCCGCCGGGGCAGGTCGTAGGTGCCCGCGCCTTTGGCGTTGATTCCGGGCAGGGCCAACGATACGACCGTATTCAGATCGGCGGGCGAGCCGGTGATGATGATTTTGTCGCCCGTATCGACAATGGCGCTGGAATAGAGAGTGCTGGTATAGGACTGGCCGTTTTGGGTCCAGGTAATGGTGCCGTCGCCGGCGGTGGCGGCGGTTTCGCTGGCGTCTTTTTTGCAGCCCAGCGTAAGCAGGCCCAGCAGCAGAGCTGCCCTTGAAAACGTGTTCATAGCAACGAGGGAAAGCGTGGCAGAAAAAGCGGGCAGTTGGGTTGGCTCCGGTAGCGGCCCCGGCGCTTGGCAAAGGCCCGGTAGAAAGCCGGAAAAAACCAGCCCACCGCCCGGATTCAAAAGTACCGGCTGCCTGCAATTCAGGAAATAGGTAAAATCACTTAGCCAAAAAATGCTAAAACCCCTATATTAGCCTGGTTGATTCGCCACCGGGTGCCTGCGCCGTTGCGGGCGAACAGCGGCTGCTTTACCTGTTTTGCACTATGGCCTCGCTCTCGCTCCATCATGCCCGGCAACTCAACGCCACGCTGCTACCGCTCTACCAGGAGCTGCCGACGGGTCCCGACCGGTTTGTGCGCCTCTCTGAGGCCGTGAATGCCCTGATAGGCTCGGAGCTGGCCTGCTTTGATGTGTTTGATGAAGCGGGCCGGCTCCTGAACCTGGGCGGCAACTCCCCCACCCTGTTCACGCCGCCGCGGCTGGCCCTGCTGGCCGCCCACATCCACGAGCACCCACTTTTCGATTACCTGTTCGTGCGGCACTACCCCGACCCGCTTAAAATCAGCGACTTTTGCAGCGGCCCGCAATTTGCCGGCGGCCTGGTCTACAACGAGTTCTACCGGCTTGTCAACGTGCGCTACCAACTGGTGCAGGCCTTCCAGGTGCCGGGGCTGGGGCTGGTCAGCTGCGCCTTCTCGCGTAGCCGCCGCGACTTCAGCGAAACCGAGCGGACGCTGATGGCTTTCCTACAGCCCCACTTGGTGGCGCTGCTGCGGCCGGCCGCCCCGGCTCCGGCCCCCAACCACGCCGCGGCCTTGGGCCTGACGCCCCGCGAGGCCGAAATCCTTGACCACCTGGCGCGGGGCCGCGAAGACAAGGACATTGCCCACCGCTGCGGCATCAGTCCGCGCACGGTGCAGGTGCATTTGCGCAACCTCTACGCCAAGCTGGGCGTGCTCAACCGCACGGCGGCCGTGCGCCGGGTGCTGGTGCCGGCCTGAGCGGCCGGGCCGCCGAAGCTGCGAAACTTCCTTCCAAAGCCGGGCTTTTCGGGGTAACTTTGTAGGAAGACCTATGGAGAATTTCGTTGTTTCGGCCCGCAAGTACCGCCCCGCCACGTTCCGCAGCGTGGTGGGGCAGCAGCACGTGACTACCACGCTGCAAAACGCTATTGCTTCTCAGCACCTGGCCCAGGCCTTCCTGTTCTGCGGCCCGCGGGGCGTGGGCAAAACCACCTGCGCCCGCATTCTGGCCAAAACCATCAACTGCGAGTTCGTGGAAGAGCACGTACGCCGCGGCCGGCCGGTGTCGGAGTTGATTGCCAGCCAGCCCGACATCGTGCCCGAGGCCCTGCTGACGGCTGCTGACCCCGACAACACGCCCTTCGAGCTGGAGGCCTGCGGCAAGTGCGGCTCGTGCCGGGCCTTCCAGGAAAGCGCCTCGTTCAACGTGCATGAGTTGGACGCGGCCTCCAACAACTCGGTCGAGGACATCCGGAGCCTCGTGGAGCAGGTGCGCTACGCCCCCCAGCAGGGCCGCTACAAGGTCTACATCATCGACGAGGTGCACATGCTCTCGAATGCGGCCTTCAACGCCTTTCTCAAGACGCTGGAGGAGCCGCCGGGCTACGCCATCTTCATTCTGGCTACTACTGAGCGCCACAAGATTATCCCCACGATTCTGTCGCGCTGCCAGGTATTCGACTTCAACCGCATCAAGGTCGATGACATTCGGGGGCATTTGCGGCACGTAGCTACCCAGGAGCAGATTGCGGCCGAGGACGATGCCCTGCACCTGCTGGCCCAGAAGGCCGACGGCGGCCTGCGCGACGCGCTGAGCATGTTCGACCAGATGGTGACCTTCTCGGGTCAGAACCTGCGCTACCAGGACGTGGTGCAGAACCTGCACATTCTGGACTACGAATACTACTTCCGGCTGACCGACGCGCTGCTGACCGAGAACCTGAGCGCCGCGCTGCTGCTGCTGGAGGAAGTGATGCAGAACGGCTTCGATTTGCACAATTTCGTGGTGGGCGCGGCCGAGCACCTGCGGGGCCTGCTCGTGTGCAAAGATGCCGTGACGGTGCAGCTGCTGGAGGTGTCCGACAACATCCGGGCGCGTTACGTGCAGCAGGCCCAGGCCGCCCCGCTGGCCTTTCTGCTCTCGGCCCTGAACCTGGTTAGCCTCTGCGACCGGGAGTTCAAGCAGGCCAAAAACCAGCGCCTGCACGTCGAGCTCATGCTCATGAAGCTGGCCTACCTCAACGGGGCCGTACAATTCGCCCGCGACCTGAGCGCCGGCCCCACCACCTCGTCGTCGGACAACGGCGAGGCGAAAAAAAAAAGTAGCGTAAGCACTCCGGTTGCTGCTGCCCCGGCCGCCGCCACCAGCACCCCCGCGCCCGGCCAGCTGGTAGCCGACGGCACCGCCGAAACGCCCGCCGCCTACGCCAAGCCGCCAGCACAGCCATCCAACTACCAACATCCAACTACCAAAATCCAATCCGGCCCCGCCGACCCCGAGCCCATCGTGCCGGTGGAAAGCGGCGTGGACGAGTTGCACGACACGCCCAGCATTGAGGACGAAACGGCCACCCAGGTGCCCACCACCGGCCAGCTGCGCGACACGGTGCCGCACATTGAAACCGGCCGGCCCAGCATTGCCGGCCACGAGCCGGGTATGACGCCCGTTACGGCCGCGCCCCTGCCCCCGCCTATGGCCGTGCCCATTCCCAAACCCGGGATGCCGCCGGCGGGCAAGCCCCTGGGCCTGGGCACCAAGCTGCCCGGCCTGGGCAGCCTGAGCGCCATGAAGGCCCAGCTGGCCGAGCAGGCCGCCGCCGGCAAAGCCACCGCCGAAGCCGAGCCCAGCGGCCCCGTCATCGGCCTGCCCGCCATCGACAACGCCGTGTTGCAACGGGTGTGGGGCGAGCTGACCGAGGAGCGCAAGGCCCACAGCATGATGCACTACAGCATCCTCAACCGCCCGGTGCAGGCCAGCGAGCAGCACGCCATCCTGCTAACCGTGGACAACCCCGTGCAGGAAGACCAGTTCAACGACTTCCGGGGCGAATTCGTGACCGAGTTGCGCCGCCGCACCGGCTACCCCCGCCTCAACGTGCAGGTAAGCATCGTGGAGCGCCAGGAAACCGGCCGCAAGCTCTACACCGCCACCGACAAGCTGGAGTACCTCACCGAAAAGTACCCCATGCTGGCCGAGATGAAGCAGCGCCTGGGGCTGGATGCCGACTAGATCACGGATTAGCACGGATTTTAACGGATTTCACGGATTTTGTAGTCGATTGCGAAGGGCTGCCTCTGGCGAGGCAGCCTTTTCGATTTTGCAGTTGTACAGGTTTGAACTAATGCTCGGCAGGGTCAGCTACAAAATCCGTGAAATCCGCTAAAATCCGGGCTAATCCGTGATCCTATAAGCATTTTTTCGCACTTGAAAGGCGGCAGGGGTGCAGACGGGCTTTTTATTCCCGGGGGGGACGCCTATCTTTGGGTTTCTTATTGTGTCCTGCCCGCTCCGCCGTCCTTTCCTCGTGAGAAAACCCCTTCTGCTATTCGTTCCGGCCCTGGCGGCCCTGGGCCTGACCCAGTGCCAGTCCAGCAAGCCCACCGTTTCGGCCCCGGCCACCAGCCCAGGCACCGAAGCCCCCGCCCCGGCCCGGCAGAAGGAATATACTTACCAGACCGTCCCCGGCGACCCGCTCAAGGCCCGCATCTACACGCTGGATAACGGGCTGACGGTGTATTTGTCGGATTACAAGGACGCCCCGCGCATCCAGACCTACCTGGCCGTGCGGGCCGGCTCCAAAAACGACCCGGCCACCGCCACCGGTCTGGCCCACTACCTGGAGCACATGGTGTTCAAGGGCACCTCGCAGCTGGGCACCCAGAACTGGGCCGCCGAAAAGCCCGAGCTGGATAAGATTGAGGCCCTCTACGAGCAGTACCGCGCCCAGCGCAACGACCCCGCCGCCCGCCGCAAAACCTATCACCAGATTGACTCCATTTCGGGCGTCGCGGCCAAGTACGCCGTGGCCAACGAGTACGACAAGGTGATGGGCGCCATCGGCTCGCAGGGCTCCAACGCCTACACCTCGGTCGAGCAGACGGTGTACCAGGAGGATATTCCGAGCAACCAAATCGAGAAGTGGGCCGCCATCCAGAGCGAGCGGCTGGGCGAGCTGGTGCCGCGCCTGTTCCACACCGAGCTGGAGGCCGTGTACGAGGAGAAGAACCGGGGCCTCGACAACGACTTCAGCAAGGAGTTTGAGGCCCTCAACCGCACGCTGTTCAAGCAGCACCCCTACGGCACCCAGACCACCATCGGCACCATCGAGCACCTGCAGAATCCGTCCATCACGGAAATCAAGGCGTATTTCGATAAGTACTACGTGCCCAACAACGTGGCCCTGGCCCTGAGCGGCGACCTGGACTACGACCAGACCATCCGCACGATTGATAAGTACTTCGGCAGGCTCCAGCGCAAGCCGGTGCCCACGTTTGAGGTAGCCAAAGAGGAGCCGCTGACGGCCCCGGTGGTTACGAAAATCGTGGGCCCCAGCGCCGAGAACGTGATGCTGGGCTTCCGCTTCCCCGGCGGCAGCACTCAGGATGCGCTGGCGTTGCGCATGATTGACAAGATTCTCAGCAACGGCCAGGCCGGCCTGATTGACCTCAACCTCAACCAGCAGCAGAAAGTGTTGCAGGCGGCCTCGTTCACCAACATCAACAACGACTACTCGGCCCACATCCTCTACGCCACGCCCCGCCAGGGCCAGAAGCTGGAAGAAGTGCGCGACCTGCTACTGGCCCAGCTCGACAAGGTGAAGAAGGGCGACTTTCCGGAGTGGCTCATTCCGGCCATCATCAACAACGATAAGCTCCAGCGCACCAAGAGCTACGAGAGCAACGAGGCCCGCGCCGGTGCCTTCGTCGATGCCTTCGTGGCCCGCCAGGACTGGAAGGACTACCTCCGGCAGCTCGATGATTTCGGCAAAATAACCCGCGACGACGTGATGCGCGTGGCCCAGCAGTACTACGGCCCCGGCTACGCGCTGGTGTACAAGCGTACTGGCGAAGACCCCAACAAGGTGAAGGTGGTGAAGCCCGCCATCACGCCCGTGCCCGTCAACCGCGAGGTGGCCTCCGGGTTCTACAAGCAGGTGATGGCCATGTCGTCGCCGGAGTTGCAGCCGGTGTTCGTTGACTACAAGAAGGATATTCAGGAAACCAAGCTGGCCTCGGGCATTCCGGTGTTCTACACCCACAACACCGAGAACAACCTGTTCAACCTGTACTACGTGCTCGATATGGGCACCAACGCCAACCCGCGCCTCGGGCTGGCCACCGACTACCTTCAGTACCTGGGGGCCGGCAAGTACTCGGCCGCCGAGCTGCAGCAGGAGTTCTATAAGCTGGGCTGCTCTTTTGCCGTGCAAAGCGCCCAGGACCGCACCACCATCAGTCTCAGCGGCCTCGACAGCAACATGGAGCCCGCGCTCCAGCTGTTCGAAACCCTGCTGGCCGCCCCCAAGCCCGATGCCGCCGCCCTCAAAAACATGGTGGCCGGCGTGCTCAAGGCCCGCCAGGATGCCAAGCTTAACAAGGGCGTGATTTTGCAGCAGGCCATGGTGAACTACGCCAAGTACGGCCCCAAAAACCCCTTCACCACCCAGCTCAGCGAGAAAGAGCTCAAGGCCCTCAAGCCCGAGCAGCTCACCAGCCTCATCCAGCAGCTGCCGACCTACCAGCACCGGGTGCTGTACTACGGGCCACGTACGCTGGAAACTTGGCACAAGGAAGTTACTCCCACGCAAGACACTAAAACGCCTCAACAGCGCATGCTGGAGGCTGGAATACTTGACGTTCTTGCAATCAGTCACAAAACGCCCGCCACGCTCAAGCCCGTACCCACCAACAAGGACTACGTGGAGCAGCCGCTGACCACGCCCAAGGTGTACTGGGTGGATTACAACATGGTGCAGGCCGAAATCCTGTTCCTGAGCAAGGGCCCCGTGTTTGACAAAACGCTCGTGCCCACCACCAGCCTCTACAACGAGTACTTCGGCGGGGGCATGGGCAGCATCGTGTTTCAGGAGCTGCGCGAAAGCCAGGCCCTGGCCTACTCCGCCTCCTCGCGCTTCTCCACGGCCGACAAAGTGGGCCGCAGCTCTTACAACCTGAGCTACATTGGCACCCAGGCCGACAAGCTGCCCGAGGCCATGGCCGGCATGAACACGCTGCTGCTCGACATGCCCGCCGCCGAAGCCAACCTGCAAATCGCCAAAGCCGCCATCCGCAACGGCATCGCCACCGACCGCATCACCAAATCCGACATCCTCTTCAGCTACGAGCGCGCCAAGCGCCTCGGCCTCGACTACGACCTGCGCCGCGACGTGTACGAGCAGACGGCCAACATGAGCTTCGCCGACCTGCTCAAGTTCCAGCAGGCCCGCGTGAAGGGCCAGCCCCAGACCATCCTCGTCATCGGCTCCAAAGACCGCCTCAACTTTAAGGAGTTAGCCAAGTACGGCAAAGTCGAGCAGCTGACGCTGAAGGAGATTTTCGGCTATTAGAACGATGATAGAACGGGCAAAAAGACCGTCATGCAGAGCGGAGCGAAGCATCTCGCGTGCTGACGTTGCAATGCTAATTTGACGTCAGCACGCGAGATGCTTCGCTCCGCTCTGCATGACGTTCTAGCTCTCACCCAGTTCACCGCTTACCCCCGAGCACCCCAACACCCCAGCACTAACCTCAAAATACCTGTCACGTAACACCTGACACTTTTTTTCAACAATGGCAGAGAAAATAACCATCAAGAACGGCAAGCTCAACGTGCCGGACCAGCCGATTATTCCATTTATTGAGGGCGACGGCACGGGGCCGGATATCTGGGCCGCGGCCGTACGCGTGTTTGATGCGGCGGTAGAGAAGGCCTACAACGGCAAGCGCAAGCTGCAATGGAAAGAGGTGCTGGCTGGCGAGAAGGCCTTCAAGCAGGTAAACAACTGGCTGCCCAACGAAACCCTCGACGCCTTCCGCGACTACCTGGTGGGCATTAAAGGCCCCCTGACCACGCCCGTGGGCGGCGGCATCCGGAGCCTGAACGTGGCTTTGCGCCAGGAACTCGACCTGTACGCCTGCGTGCGGCCCGTGCGCTGGTTCGAGGGCGTACCCTCCCCTGTGAAGCAGCCCGAGCTGACCGACATGGTCATCTTCCGCGAGAACACCGAGGACATCTACGCCGGCATCGAGTACATGAACGGCACGCCCCAGGCCCAGAAAATGCTCGAATTCCTGCAGGATGAGATGGGCGTGAAGAAAATCCGCTTCCCCGAAACGTCCTCCTTCGGCATCAAGCCCGTGAGCAAGGAAGGCACTGAGCGGCTGGTGCGCGCAGCCATCGAGTACGCCATCAAGCACAAGAAGCCCTCGGTAACCATCGTGCACAAGGGCAACATCATGAAGTTCACCGAGGGCGCGTTCAAAACCTGGGGCTACGAGCTGGCCGAAAAGGAGTTTGGCGACAAGGTGTACACCTGGGCCCAGTACGATAAGGTGCTGGCCAAGCAGGGCCAGGAAATGGCCGACGCCCAGCAGAAGCTGGCCCTCGACAGCGGCAAAATCCTCATCAAGGACAGCATCGCCGACGCCTTTTTGCAGCAAATCCTGCTCCGCCCCGCCGACTACTCGGTCGTCGCCACGCTCAACCTGAACGGCGACTACATCTCCGACGCGCTGGCCGCCATCGTGGGCGGTATCGGCATTGCGCCGGGCGCCAACATCAACTACGACACCGGCCACGCCATCTTCGAAGCCACCCACGGCACGGCCCCCAAGTACGCCGGCCTCGACAAGGTAAACCCCGGCTCCGTAATTCTGTCGGGCGCCCTGATGCTGGAGCACCTGGGCTGGCAGGAAGCCGCCGACCTCATCTACAAGGGCCTCGAAGCCGCCATTGCCGCCAAGCGCGTCACCTACGATTTCGAACGCCAGATGGAAGGCGCCACCCTGCTCAAATGCAGCGAGTTCGGCGACGAAATTATCCAGGATATGTAGTAGCTTGGTGTAAGCCAACTACCTCACACCGGAACCCCCGCGTTGGCTGTTAGAGGCCGGCGCGGGGGTTTTATATAATACTTCAAAATGAGCAAGATAGAAAGAAACTGTTTTATAATAATGCCAATTGCTGATAATGATGATCATCAGCCAGGGCACTTCAAGAGAGCTTATGACTTTTTAATTAAGCCTGCTTGCATTAAAGCTGGTTTCAATCCTATAAGAGCTGATGATGTACAAAAAACTAATATAATTGTTGTTGACTTATTGCACAAAATAGTTACTTGTGATTTAGCTCTATGTGATTTAAGCTCTAGAAACCCTAATGTTCTATATGAATTAGGAATTAGACAAGCTTTTGATTTGCCTGTTACCCTAATTAAGGATGAGGTGACGAGTAGAATATTTGACATTCAAGGCTTTAGAGATATAGAATATAAACACACTATGAGAATTGATGAAGTCAATTCTGCTATCGAGCAAATAGCGGAAGCATTAGTTGTGACTTTTGAGCAAAAAAACTTAAAAGATAATTCTATTATTGCTCTTCTTAGTGTAACAAAAGCAACAATATCAGAACCTATTAATTTATCTCCAGAGATGAGTATGATAATTGAGAGCCTCAATAATATAAACAGCAAGATCAATAATATTGAATCAAATATGAAACATTCTAATCCTCGTGTTTTTATTAACGACGAAGAGCTCTCATCTCACACTGTTGACCTTCATGACGGTTCAGTAGCAAAGATTGGCTCAACCGTTTATCATCCGAAATTTGGCAAAGGTGTTATAACCAACTTAGAAGGAATTATGGGACAAATTAAAATTATTATAGATTTTGAAGATGTAGGAGTCAAAAACTTACTAGCTCCATTTGTAAAGCTTTATTCTAAACCCATAAAATAATAATATCCTTTTTTTATTTCAAAAATGCAGGTAATCCGGAGCTGATTCAGAAAATTGTTGACGCTGCTAATAGAATAATTTATATAATTTTTATTCTCAATCTCTTCATGACACTCTTCACAACTTAAATCTCCTGCCATGACTATCAGCATCGAAACCATTGTACGAGAGTTGCATAAGGTACCTGTTGGCCGCCTTGAAGAAGCCTACCAGATAATTCACGAAATGGCAGCTAGCCGTCCGGCTCAAAATGAAGACATTATCCGACAAAGCCGGGCATTAATTGCTGAATTTTCTGCTTGGCCGGAAGAGGAGCGAGCCGCTTTTGATGCTGACTTGAAGCAGACGCGTCAGGAGTTATTCAATCGTCCAGAGCCCGAGCTATGAAACCCATCCTGCTGGACACCGACGTGTTATCCCACTATTTGAACAACGAGTCAACTACAGTGCTGTATGCTGAAAAATACATACAGGAATTTCGGCAACTATCGATTAGTATAATTACGCATTACGAAGTGTTGAATGGCTTATACTATCGGGACGCCCGAAGAAGACTGATAGTATTCGAAAAATTCACCGCATTGCATCAGATTCTACCGCTTACCCTCGAATCAGTAGAAATATCGGCTCGAATTTTTGCCGACTTACGTCAAACCGGCCGGCCAATCGGGCATACTGATACGCTTATTGCTGGAGTAGCTATGGCAAATGGGATGCAGCTCGCCACCAACAACACCGCGCATTTCGAGCGAATTGAAGGGTTGGAATTGGTGAACTGGACCAAATAAAATGACAGCCCCTCGCTCCTACCGCTCCACTACGGCGCTGGCCCAGGTCGTTACGTTCGACGATAGCACCATGCACGTGCAGCTTACCGATGGCCGCGTGGTAAGCGTACCGCTGCTGTGGTTTCCGCGGCTGCTGGCTGCCCGGCCCGAGCAGCGCCAGCAGGTGCAACTCGGGGCCGGCGGGCGCGGGCTGCACTGGGATGAGTTGGACGAGGATTTGAGCGTGGCCGGGCTGCTGGCGGGCGGCAGCTAGCAATGACTGTTGGCTCCGTTGCCGATGCGAAGGCGAAACCAATTGGCTCTGCTAACCTGTCCCACCTTCGCACGTTTACCCATAAAGGTTAGGTTGAGGGTGCGCTATTCACCCACTTCCTGAAGCCCCGGTAGTTCCCGCTGCCGGGGCTTCGTCTTGTTACAGACGACGCGCTGGCGGGGCGACAACCGTGCGAGTAGCCCCAAGATAGGGCAAGCCGGTTTAAATTGATCCAAACACAAACAGGGCACCCGGTGGGTGCTCTGTTTGTGTTTTCTACCAAGCCAGCTAACTACGCGGGGGGCGGCTGCTTCTTCCGTTCGTGACGGATGCGTTTGAGAAACGAGGTGAAGATATGGCAGTAGTTGCGCTAGCTACTTACCCGGCCGTATCGGGTTGCGGCTGCCGGGGCTGGGGTTGCGGCCCGGTGGCGGCGGCCGGGGCCGGGGCGGCGGCCTGCTGCTCGGCCAGCAGCTTCTTCTGCTGCTCGCGGCGCTCCTCGCGCACTTCGATCATCGAGCGGGGCACCTGGCCGGGGCCGGCGGGCCAGCCTTCGCGCTGGGTTTTGCGGTTGCCGTCGGTTTCCTCGGTCTGGTCGTGCCACAGCACCACTTGCGTGGGGAAGGGCTGGTCGATGCCGGCTTCGGTGAGGGCGTTTTTCACGGCTTCCAGCACCTGGTCTTTCGACTGCATGTAAGCGGCGCGGCGGGGCGGGTTTATCCACCAGCGCAGCCGGATATCAATGGTACTCTCCCCGATTTCCACCACCAGCGCCTCGGGCGCCGGGTCGGAGAGCACGCCTTCCACCGACAGGGCCGCGGCCAGCATCACCTGCCGGGCGTGGGCAATGTTGTCGCCGTAGCCGATGCCGAAATCGTACTCCAGCCGACGCATGTCGTAGGCCGTATTCACCGTTACGGCGTTGATGAACAGCTCGGCGTTGGGAATGACCACGCGGCGGCCGTCGTAGGTTTTGATGGTGGTGGCCCGGGTCTGGATGGTTTCGACGGTGCCCTCGAAGTCCTTGTACTTGATCTGGTCGTTGATGCGGAACGGCTCGGTGAGCAGCAGCAGCATGCCGGCCAGGAAGTTCTGGAAGATATCCTTGAAGGCAAAGCCGATGGCCACGCCCCCGATGCCCAGCGCGCTGATCAGGCTGGCCGGCGTGAAGCTGGGAATCATCACCGTAAACATCACCAGCACGCCCAGCAACAGCACGAACACGTAGGCGAGCCGGCTGAGCAGCAGCGCCAGGCTCTGGCTTTGGTGGCGGCTGGCGGTGAGGCGCTCCACGCCCGAGCGCACGCCCCGGGCAATGAAAGTGAAAACGGCCAGCACCACCAGCCCGATCAATAAATTAGGCAGCATGGCCATGAAGGTGATGCCCATGCTATTGAGCTTCTGCCAGGTAACCGAAAAATCCATACAGGTAGTAAGAGAAGAAAATAGGCGCGTAGCCGTCGTGCTAAAACACGTAAATACCCCAACAATAGTTGTTGCCCGGCCCAAATACTGTCGGGCTGCGTAAGAAGACCCATGCCCGATTTTCCTTTCATGCCCGAGTCTGAACCCGATGTCCGGCACCTGTCGCTGAGCGACCAGCTGGCCATCGACCGTACCCATTTGGCCAACGAGCGCACCCTGCTGGCCTACGTGCGCAGCGGCATTGCCCTGGTGGTGGCCGGCTTCTCGCTCATCAATTTCTTCCGCGACGATATCTACATCGTGGTCGGGGCCCTGCTCATCCCCACGGGCCTGCTCACCATCGGGCTGGGCTGGTGGCGCTGCCAGCGCCGCTCCCGCCACATCGAGGAGCATGTGCGGCAGGCCGCCCGCCGCAGCACGGCCCGGTAGTTGCCCGGCTTGCTTTTTCCCAGCCTCCTCCCTCCTGTTCCTGCATGCGCCTTCTGCTGCTGTTGCTTGCTTTCCTGCTGCTGTTGCCCGGCCCGACGGCCGAGGCCCAGCGCCGCCTGCGCTACAACAAGTGGCAGCTGGTGTTTCTCGAAGACTTCGACACCTACCGCGACGTGGCCGACATGGCCGCCCGCTCGCCCTGGCAATTCTCGCCCGACGGGGCGCCTACGCTCGTGGGCAACCGCTACGAAGACCAGTACTACGACCAGGCCGCCGTGTCGTTGCGCGACGGCTACGCCTACCTCACGGCCCGCCCGCTGCCCGCGCCGCGCACCTACGCTTTCCAGGTAGATGGCCGCGACACGCTCAAGCAGCTGCACTTCGAGTCGGGCTGGCTGAGCCTGAAACCCGGCTTCGGGGCCAACCCGGCCCTCGGCGACACGGCCCGGTGGCCCGGCAACCAGGGTTTTCAGTACGGCCTGTTCGAGATTCGCTGCCGGTTTGGGGGCGGGGCGGGCACCTGGCCGGCCTTCTGGCTCTACAGCGGCCCCACCGAAATCGACGTGTTCGAGGGCGACGCCGGCCGGTCGTACTCCAACAACGTGCATGACAACCGCAACTCACCGGCCCGTTTTGACCAGGGCAGCGAGCAGCTGCCGGCCTGGCAGGATCTGAGCACCGACTTCCATGTTTTCTCAGCCGTCTGGACGCCTACCGAGGTAAGCTTTTACTTCGACCGGCGCTGGCAGCGTACGGTACCGGCCAGCCGCCTGCCAACCTTCCCGGCTCCGGCTACCGTCATCGTCAATCAGGCCGTGCTATCCTACGCCAACGCAGCCACCTGGCCCGTTGGCCCCGATGGGCCCTACAGCAGCCTGGTGGTGGATTATATCAAAGTCTACAAATTCCGGGGCCAGCCTTAGCCAGCTACTGGCCCCAGGGCGGCAAACCCGGCCAGTATGCCGGCCATAAGGCGCCGCTGCGCCTCGCCGAAGGGCCCCAGCCGGCCCGGTTGCAGGTGCCACTGTTCCAGCAGCTCGGCTTCGGTGAGGTCGTAGCGCCAGCGGGCCTGGCCGTTCGTTATTTCCGGCTTTGCTCGCAGCGGCTGCGCTAGGTGGGCCAGCAGGTGCAAGCCAGAACTAGAAATTAGCTCCCCTCCTTGGAAAGGAGGGGCTGGGGTGGTTGACGCTGGCGGCACGGTTACTATAACTAACCCAAGTTGCAGAGTATTAAAATTAGAGCTAGTAATTAGCTCCCCTCCTTGGAAAGGAGGGGCTGGGGGTGGTTGATTGCCATTGAACGGCAACCAGAAACTAGCTTTAGTTATCGTTCAAGCAGCATCAACCACCCCCAAGGAGGGGAGCTAATTACTAGCTCTAGTCCACAACTTGGGTTAACCAGTTTCTAGACCTTGTTCAACGATTATCAACCACCCCCAGCCCCTCCTTTCCAAGGAGGGGAACTAACTTCTAGTTCTGGCTTGCAACCTGGGCCGGTTGCCCTGCTTATCGGCTGGGCTAAGCACGTACCGGCCACTCTTCAGGCAATCGAGTAGCAGCTGCTGGCATCCGGCTGGTGGCGGGCAACGGCCGGGGCAGATGGTTTTCCATGAGCTGAAAGATACGCCCGGGGCTTCCATCTGACCGGCTGGCTGTTACCTTGCGGGGGCATTCATTTTTCGGTCTTTTTCTGCTCGCTTCATGCTCCACGTCTCGGAGCGCGGCCAACTGCTGCCGCCCTCGCCCTACCGCCAGCTTACCCCCTACGCCGAGGCCGCCCGCCGCCGGGGCCTCGTGGTGCACCCGCTCAACATCGGCCAGCCCGACATCGAAACGCCCCCGCAAATGCTGGCCGCCGTGCAGCAGGCCGATATCCGGGTGCTCGACTACGGCCCCACCGCCGGCCTCGACTCCTACCGCCGCGTGCTGGCCGACTATTACCAGCAGCAGGGCCTGGCCGTAACGGCCGACGACATCATTGTAACCACCGGGGGCAGCGAGGCCATCATGTTCGCGCTGCTGGCCTGCCTGAATCCGGACGACGAGTTTATCGTGCCCGAGCCCTTCTACGGCCCCTACCAGGGCTTTGCCATTGCCACCGACACCCGGCTGGTGCCCGTTTCTTCTTACCTGGAAAACGAGTTTGCCCTGCCACCGATAGCCGATTTCGAGGCTAAAATCACGGCCCGCACCCGCGCCATCCTCCTCTGCAACCCCAACAACCCCACCGGCTACGTGTACTCGCGCACCGAGCTGGAGCAGCTGCGCGACCTGTGCCTGCGCCACAACCTCTACCTGCTGGCCGACGAAGCCTACCGCGAGTTCTGCTACGACGCGCCCTTCGTGAGTGCCCTGGAGCTGCCGGGCGCGGAGCAACACGTGGTGCTGCTCGACACCATTTCCAAGCGCTACAGCGCCTGCGGGGCCCGTATCGGAGCGCTGGTAACCAAGAACCAGACCCTGCGCGAGGCGGTGTTCAAGCTGGCGCAGCTACGGGTATGCCCGCCCGGCCTGGGGCAACTGCTGGCCCAGGCCGCCGCCGAGCTGCCCACCGACTACTTCGCCCACACCCAGGCCGAGTACCAGGCCCGCCGCGACCTGATGGTGGCGCGCCTACAGGCCATGCCCGGTGTGCAGTGTCCGCGCCCGGGTGGCGCCTTCTACGTGCTCTGCCAGCTGCCCGTCGATGATGCAGCCCGCTTCGCCCGCTGGCTGCTGGAGGAGTTCGAGCTGCGCGGCGAAACGCTGCTGGTTTCGCCCGCGGCCGGCTTCTACGCCACCGCGGAGCTCGGCCGCCAGCAGCTGCGCCTGGCCTACGTCGTGCATCAGGATATCATCAACCGGTCCATGGATTGCCTGGCAGCGGCCCTTAAACAGTACCCGGGTCGGCAGGAGTAGCCCGGAAAAGCAAAAGCGCCCCTCCTTGCGAAGGGGCGCTTTTGCTTTGGGTGCTGTTTAACGGGCAGCGGCCTTAAATCATCTGGCTGTTGTCGAGCAGGGTGCTCATGGCCACATCCTGGTTGAGGTACTTGGAGGAATAGCGGCTATCGGGACCATTGATAAACATGGCCGTCTGCCCGCCCACGGCCTCGATAATAGCGTCCTTCTGGTCCATGGGCAGGGCCGGGCAGCCGAGGCTACGGCCCAGGCGGCCGTTCTGGCGGATGAACTCCTCGCTCACGTAGTCGGCGCCGTGCATCACCACGGAGCGCATCAGGGCATTGGTGTTATAACCCTCATCGACCCCGGCCAGCTTCAACGAGCGGCCGTGCTTGCCCACGTACTCGCCTTCGGTTACGTAGAAACCCAGGCTGCTTTTGTTCGATTCGTTCTCGTTGGAAAAGGTCGTGGCCATGTTTTCGCCCGAGTTGCGGCCGTGCGCCACCAGCGTATGGAACTTCACCTGCTTGCTTCCCAGATCGAGCACCCACAGGCGCTTTTGGGTGGAGGGCAGGCTGAAATCAACCACGGTAAGCAGCTGCTTATCGCTCACCTTGCCGGCTTCTTCGAGGTTGAGGTAGCCGGTCATGGCCTTCTCGAACACTTCAAACGTCAGGCCTTGCTGCTCTACCTGCAAGTCGCGGTACAGGTCGCGCACCTTCTGGTCGAACAGGGTGGCTTTGGAAACTGCTACTTTGGGCAGGTGCGTTTTAGGATTGGTAGCCGCGGCCTTGGAACGCGTAACCGGTGCGGCCATGGGGGTAGCCATAAACAATGCGGCCACGAAGGGCAAAACCCGACGGACCATCCGGCGCGACTTCAGCTTAAGCCGCTGCCGGCGAACTACACTTATATTTTCCATCATCACAGTTCGTTTCAGTTGCAGGATTCGGTTGCAGAAAAGGGCATCGCCGCGCGAAAAGCCAGCTAAAGAGCGTATACGTAGCCGCCCCAAACCCGGACGCCTGAAAGTTGCGCAGTCGGGCGCGGTACGGTTATAACATAGCGTTTGGCCGATTAATTCCTCCCCAATATTTCACTTCCCCAACGTTTCCCCTGCTCTCAGCCCTGCGCCGCCGGCTATTGGGCCGCGAGGCACTTAAAGCGTTTGGTTCTCTTGAAGGTGGTTGTACGCTGTTGAAGTCGGTAGTACTTCCACTACCCGATAGTGCGCCTTGGGCAACGTCTTTCGACCAATAAATTGCAGGTACCCGACCAGCACTGCCGCATCAACCGCCACGGGCTGGTTGCCAAACAGCCGGTTTTGCTCGTTCTGCTTCACTCCGGATACCCAGTAGGCCTCCCCAGACGCAGCATCCAGAAAATTACCGGCCGCCGATTGGGCTTTCTTCAGCACCCGGCCCAGAAAGTAGAGGGTGCCACCCGTGCGTGAGAAACGGCCGCGGCCAATCCAGGCCGGGCCATTGTTGTCGAAGCCGGTTTTCAGCTCCACATACAGAATTGTATCGTCGGACATGCCGAATAAGATAGGCCCGCTACTCCCAGCCCCGCGTGGCCAGCCGCTGGGCCGCAACGGTTGGGGCCAGCCACTTCGATTCGAGGCCGGGGCCGCTCAAATAGAGGCAGCCGCCCTCGCCCACGGCCCCGATGATGGCCTTGTACTGGTCGGGGGGCAGGGCGGGGCAGCCACGGCTGTTGCCGGCCTGGCCGTGGTGCTGCATATAGGTTTGGCTCACGTAGTCGGCACCGTGCAGCACCACGTAGCGGCGCAGGGCGTTGTCGTTCTGGCCCGCGTCGAGGCCGCGCAGGCGGCGCGAGAGGCCGTGTTTGCCCCGGTAAGTATCCTGGGTGCGGTAGAAGCCTACGGAAGTACAGGCCGACTTAACGGTGTTGGAAAAGCGCCGGGCCCGTAGGTCGCCGGAGCCGCGGCCGTGGGCCACGGGGCTGCGGTGCAGCACTTTTCCGGCCCGTAAGTCGAGCACCCAGAGGCGCGGCTCGGAAGAAGGCAAATCCATATCGGCCACGGCCAGAATGCCGGGGCGGCTGATGCGGCCGGCCTGTCGCAACGTGAGGTAGCCCACGCAGGCCCGCTCCAGCACCTCGGGCCGCAGCGCGGCTACTTCGGGGCCCAGGCGGGCGCGCAGTTCGGCCACGGCCGCCCGCAACTCTACCGACACCCCGGGCAGCGGCGCGAGCGAGGTGGGTGCCAGCGAATCGGTAGCCGCGGGCGACGGGGTAAGGGCAGCCGGAGCGGCAACGGCTACCGGTGGAGTGTGCATCGCCGCGGCCACCTCGCCGCCCGCCGACTGGCAGCTGGCTACCGCGCCCCCTACTCCCAACAGGCCTAAAAACAGGGCAGCAAAGCGGACAGTGACAGCAGGAGTCTTCATAGGTAACGGGCAGTTCAGGGCCCAAAATCCGCATTTAAGCCACCGGATGCAAATTCGGGGCAGATTCAGGCCCAAATTGGGGTGCAAAAAAGCCGCCTCCCAGGAAGGAAAGCGGCTTTCGGAATCACCAGCGCTTGGCGGAACTGTGGGGCGTGGAGCGGGCATGAGTGCGGCAGCGGGCCTGGGCTTTTATTTCGCGCTGCCGCTGATGGCTGCCAGGCGGCAGTGGCGGCGGCGCCCCCGCACCCGGTGTGGGCGGGGCGGCAGGGCCGGTCAGGGCCTGGCGGATGGCGTATTGGGTGTCGGCGGAATTGGTGTAAGAGAAGAAAGACATAATGAGGGAAGTTGAAGTTGAGAAATGAGCCGGCAACCGCCCGTTTAAGCGGCCCCGAATCCAGGCGAATCAGCCGCCGGGAAGGCAGCCGAGCGGGGCAGCAGGCCAGGGCTAGAAAAACAGGCTGGCGTTGAGCTTGGCGTAGAAGGGCGTGCCGGGCGTGAAATGCAGCTCCGACACCGGCGCGGCCTCGTTGCGCAGGCGGGTAGTGGTGTCGAATTGGGCCTGGTTCCACGCCACGTTCAGCAGGTTCTCGACGGTGGCCCCAATTTGAAACCGGCGGTGCGTGTAGCTCACGATGGCATCGAGCAGGAAGTAACCCCGGGCCCGCACTGAGTTGTCTTCGTTGGCCGCCCGCGAGTCGATGTGGCGGTAGCGCAGGCTGGCGCCGAGCCCGCCGGGGGCCCGTAGCGTGAGCCCGCCGATGCTGGTGAGGCTGGGGGCCAGCGGAATGCGGTTGGCCCCTTTCGGCTCATCCACCAGCCGGCCGCGGCTCAGGTTCAGGTCGGCATCGGCGAAGAGCAGGCGCGTGAGCTGATAGCGGGCCGAGAGGTCGAAGCCCAGGCGGCGGGTGCGGCCGGCGCTTTCCACTACGCCCTCGTCGCCCACGTACACCAGCTCGTCCTGCAAATGCAGGGCCCACAGGGCGGCGTTTACCACCAGCGCCGGCACCGGCTTAAAGGTGCCGCCCACCTCGTAGCCAATTGCCCGGGGCAGCACGTTGGCCGTAGCGTTGGTGACTACCGCCCGCGCATCGTTGGAGTGGAAGCCAAAGCCCGAGCGCACAAACAGCTGCACGGCCGGATTCACGTCGTAATACAGGTTCAGCTTGGGACTCACCCGCCCCTTGCCGGCCCGGCCCGAGGCCGAATCGGCCGCCGCCCGGTCTTCGTGGAAGGCGAAGCGGAAGTAATCGGTCCGCAGGGCGGCGTTGAGCGTGAGTTGGTCGGTGAGGCCCAGGGTGCCTTCGAGGTAGCCGTTGAAATTCTGCTCGTACACCCGGCCCGAACGGATGGTATCGAGCACCACGCGGCCTACCGAGTTGCGCAGGGCAATATGGGTGTCGTCGAGGCGGGTGCCCAGGCCGGCCACAGTGCGCAGCGTGCGGCTGCCCAGCGGCAGGTCGCGGCTGTAGGTGCCGGTGTAGCCGTAGAGGTTGCGCGCGTCGGTCTGGCGGATTTCGTCGCCGTTTACCGGGTCGTTGAGGAAGAAGGTGAAGTTGGAATACAGGTTGAAATCGTAGCGCGTGTAGTACACCTGCTGGCGCAGCACGGCGTTGTGGGGCAGGTCGGTGGTGAGCACGGCCGTGGCGTTGGTGCGGCTGGTCGAGCCGCCCTCGGTGGGGTCGATGCTGCCGAAGCGCGAAATCAGGCCGTCGCGGATACCACGCTCCGGAATCTGGCCCGAGGCATCCCACCGGGAGCCGAACTGCGAGCCAAGCACCATCAGCGAAGTGCGGTCGGAAAGCTGGCCGGTGTATTTGGCCAGCCCGTTGAAGCGCTTGAAGTGCTGCTTGGCATCAAAGTACGAGTTGGTGAAGTAGTACTCGCCGGCCACGTAGGCCGCGGCCGGCCGCTGGCCCGCCGCCCGCACCGGCAGCAAGTTCACCAGAGCCACCGCCCGGCGGGTATCAAACTGGCCTACTTCGAGCTTCAGCTGGCTGTGGTCGAGGCGGGTTTTGGTGGTGAACTCGCCCGCGCCGGCTGTGGCGAAGTCGCCGAACCGCGCCGTGTAGGGGCCCTTGTATACCCGCAGCTGGTCGACGGTTTCGGGAATCACGAAGTGGAAGTCGGCGTAGCCCTGGCCGTGGGCGTGGCTGACCATGTTCACCGGCAGCCCGTCGACGCTCACGTTGAAGTCGGTGCCGTGGTCGGCATCGAAGCCGCGCACGAAAATCTGCTCGGCCTTGCCGCCGCCCGCGTGCTGGGCAATTACCAGGCCCGGCACCAGCGGCAGCAGGTCCTGGGCCGAATTGATGGGCCGCAGCAGCTTATCAATGTTGGAAATAACGGCCAGCGACTGGTTGGGGTCGCGGGGCTGGGCCACCGTTACCTCGGCCAGCGTGAGCGAAGTGGCCGGCAGGCGCAGGGCCACCGTGGCCGTCTGACCGGCGGCTAGGGTTACGGTTTGCTGCCGGGCCGCGAAACCCAGGCCTACGGCCCGCACCACGTAGGTGCCGGCCGGCAAATCTGTAAGCCGGAACCGGCCCAGCTCGTCGGCCACGGTGCCGCCCACGCGGCCCGTTATCCGCACGTTCACCCCGCTCAGGGGCCTGCCGGAGGCCGAATCGGCCACCGTACCGCGCAGCACGGCGGTGTTCTGGGCCCGGGCTTCAGGCCCGCACCCCCACGCCGCCAGCATGGTGCCGGCCGCGGTTATCCAATAAAAAAGGCGCATAGGTGCAGCCACAAGGCGACGCTCCGCACCCTGGCAGCGCGTCTGAGTCAGAAGATAAGTTGACGGCCACGCATACGGCGCGGCCCCGGAGCCACACAAGGCTTCGCTTTCACTTATCCCCGACGCGGTGGCTGCTCCGGAATCAGCCGGATGCCGGCTGCTACAGCCGGCTCGGTGGCCGGCTGGTACAGCACGACCTGCCGGAAGCGCGCCGTTTGCAGACGGAGCGGCATTTCGGACAGGCAATGCAGGTCGATGCTCTTGGCCGCAGCCAGCAGCTGGGCGGTTGTGGTGCGCCTGGTCTGGGCCTGCACCGCCGACTGGTCGCCGTTGCAGGTATCGAAGCAGTCGAGCCGCAGGTAGTTCTCGTGCTGGCAGGCGGCGCTATGCACGTACGGGTGCGCCGCCGTGGGCCCCGGCGCCTCCGGCCGCCCCACCAGGCCCGCACCGATGCCTCCCAGGTAGGATAGCAACAGCAGCAACAGGAGCAGGTGGCGGAGCATTGGTGATTTGGTGAATTGGTGAATTGGTGATTTGGTGATTTAGAAAAGGAACGTCATACTGAGCGCAGCGGAGCGGAGTCGAAGTATCTCTACCGCAGTGGTAATTATGCTGTTGAACTTAGCATTGCAGTAGAGATACTTCGACTTCGCTCCGCTGCGCTCAGTATGACGGTCATCTCCTCGTTCTGATTCTGTTTTGTTTTGTTCCTTCCGATTCTGTTCGATCCTTTTCGTTCAGCTCAGTCGTTCGAAGGTCCAGTAAGCGGCCAGCAGGGCAATGAGGACGGAGGCGGGCACCAGGATGCGGCGCTTGTACCAGGGCTTGCCGGCGGCCCAGCGGCCAATCAGCAGCCAGGCCAGCAGAATCACCGAAATCTGCCCCAATTCCACCCCAATATTAAAGGCTACCAACGACTCGGCAAACATATTCGGCGGCAGCCCCAGCCCCGTGAGGGCCCCGGCAAAGCCCAGCCCGTGCAGCAATCCGAACCCGAACACCACCACGATGCGCCATGGATTCAGGCGCTCGACCACGATGTTCTCGATGGCCACGAACAGAATCGACAGCGCAATGAGCGGCTCAATCAGGCTGGCCGGCGGCGACACCACCCCGTACATGGCCAGCCCCAGCGTGATGGAGTGCGCCACCGTGAAGGCCGTAGCCTGCCAGAGCACCGGTTTCAGGCGCGGCTCCAGCAGGTACAAACTCAGCACGAACAGCACGTGGTCGATGCCCAGCGGCAGAATGTGGGTGTAGCCGAGCTGGAGGTAAGTGAAGAAAATATCGGTGCGCGAGAGCTTGCTCAAATCCACATCGAGCACGTGCGCACCGGCCAGCAGCGGCAGCAACAGCAGCGCGGCAGTCAGGGGCAGGTAGAGGCGGATGGCGCGCATTGGGAAGGTTGGGGAGAGCGGTAATTTGGGGGTGCTGTTTTGAACTACAAGAACTGTCATGCTGAGCGCAGTCGAAGCATTTCGCGTGCAATGGCAACTTCTGATGTCAGGATTAGCATTGCACGCGAGATGCTTCGGCAAGCTCAGCATGACATCGTTCTTACTCATTTTCTTACCTGCCCCCTACCCGCTCCTACCTGCTCCTACCCTCCTCTACCGCACCGCCAGCAGCTGGCGGCCTTCGTCGGCGAGGTCCAGGGTGAGGTAGGGGTTGATGGCCAGAGCCTGCCGGATGAGGGCCTGGCCCTCGGCGGACTGGCCGTTTTTGGCGGCAATCAGGCCGGCGCGGCACAGCAGCACCGGGCTTTTGGAGTTGGTGCGGCGGGCCGCTTTTATATAGGTAGCAGCGGCCGGAAACTCGCCGCGCTTGTACGAAACCCAGGCCAGGGTTTCGTTCACGTCGATGTTGTCCGGGCGCCGGTCGTATTCGATTTTGGCGTGTTCGAGGGCTTTGTCCAGCTCCCCGGTTTTGAGGTAGGCGTAAGCCAGCTCCCGGTCGGCGTAGTGGCCCAGGTCTTCGTTCTCGTCGGCCTCATTGGCGGCCGAAGCGAGCATGCTGATGGCTTCGGCTTCCATTTTGCGGGCCTCGGCGGGCTGGTTGTTGAGGCGGTAGAGGTCGGCCAGCTCGTCGGCGAAGGCGTAATCCTTCACCGTGTTGCGGGCCTGCTCCAGGTACTTGATGGCATCCGGGTAGTTCTGGCGGGCCTGCTCGACGCGGCCGAGGCCGGCCAGCGCGTAGGCGTAATAAGGCCGCGCGGCCAGGGCCGTGCGGTAGGCTTTTTCGGCGTTAGCCAGGTCGCCGGTGGTTTCGTAGAGGTGGCCCAGCGTGATGCGGGCCCACTCGGTTTGCTCCAGGCCTACGTAGCCGGCCTGCACGGCCAGCTGCATGGCCTCAATGGCCCCCGGCAGGTCGCCGTGGATTTCGCGCAGGTAGGAAACCCGCGAGTAGGAGCGCAAATCGGGCCGCACCTCGTTCATCTTATCGGCCATCTTAATGGCCTCGGCGTAGCGGCCTAGCTCCACGTTGGCGTCGCAGAGCAAGCCGTACACAAACGCATTGCTGGGGTTAAGGGCCACCGCTTTTTGGGCCACGGCCAGCCCCTCCGAGAAATGGTGCTGGGTCAGGCTCAATGAGGCCTTGCAGCACAGGGCCTCGAAGTTTTCGGGCTCAGCGCGCAGCACTTCATTCAGCAGCTGCATGGCGGCCGTGTCGTAGTACGGATGGTCGCCGGTTACGCGGGCTTCCTGCATATAGGCCTGGGCCAGCAGCACCTTGGATTTGGTATCGTCGGGTTTGGCGCGCAGCTTGGCCAGCAGGCCCTCGATGGCGGCTTTGGTGTTCAGCCACTCGCCGCCGGCCGCCAGGTCGCCGCGCCGCTCGCGCAGCTGCGGTACGGGCTCGGGGGTACGGGTCAGGTAAATGGTAACCCCCAGAGCCAGAAAGAGCAGAATAAGGGCCGGGTAAAGGTATTTTCTCACGTGCTCAGAGTAGGTTGATGCGGTGATATTAAAGCGGTTTTCAGATTAGTGTACCGGGTCGTTCTGACGTCGCGCCTCACCCCCCGGCCCCCTCTCCTCAACGAAGAGGGGGAGCCAGTCGAATGCAGGCTGTAGACCAACTCAGAATTCGCTTTAGGTGGTCAGCCACCGCAAAGGGAACCGGCCGCGTGGCCGGCTCCCCCGTCGGCAGCCAGTAAGATAGGCAGACTCACCCAGGGCCCGGCTATCCGTCGGCAGCCGGCCGGCGCAGGCAGCGCCCGCCCCGGCCGGTTTCAGCCCGACTTACTGGTTATGCACCAGTTTCATCGATTGCAGCACGGTTTTGCCCGTGGCAATGGTCAGCACGTAGGTGCCGGCCGCTACTTCGGGGCCGGGCTTCCAGTCGAGTTCGAACTTGCCCACTTTGTGGGTCTTGCCCTCCATGAGCGTGGCTACGCGGCGGCCGGTCAGGTCGCTCACGAACATCGTGAGCGGGGTCTTGGTGGCTACTTCGTAGGTTACTTTGGTGGTTTCGGTGAACGGGTTCGGGTAGTTCTGCGCGGCGGCCACAATTTCGGGCTTCAGGCTAAAGCCAACCGCGCCAAGCTGCGAGGTAATCGTGGTCTGGGCCTTGGTGCCCGACCAGGGCAGCTGCATGTAGGGGAAGCTGGTGCGGAACGCCGTATCGTTTTTCTCGATACCCGTGCGGAAGGCCAGCGCGCCCGCCAGGCCCGGCGTGCCATCTTCATACGGCAGGCCAATGGCGGCCAGCACAATGCCCCCCACGGCCTGCAACTCAATGCGGGTAATGTCATCTTCCAAACGGCGACCATTCGGGAAGCCGTCCATGTTCGGAATGAATTCCAGGGTGTTGGTCTTGTTGAAACGCGCATCGGTGAGGCCCAGCACAGCGGCCCCCAACAGGCCTTCCGAGCTGAAATCAGCCGAATTGCGGGGCGTGGTGGGCACGGCCATATTCAGGCGCAGCATATCCCCACCCACACCAGCGGGGGCCGCCGGGTTATCAAGCAGGGGGAAGAAGTTGTTGACGAACGGCTTGCCCGGTGCCAGCGGCTGGCCGGCCGGCTTGATGTTGGCCAGCTGGTAAGGCGGCAGGTTGGGCACTCCGGTGTGGAAAATGGGCAGAATATCAACCGAGCGGGGCTTGCCGGGGCGCAGCAGGTATTCGGCGAAGCCTCCATCAGCAACCTTGGCGAAGGCCGTGTTGGCCACCGTAGCCTTATCGGCATTCAGCAGGGCCGACACCCCGTTTTTGCTGTTGGCAAAGTCGAACATGCCCAGCGAGTTGCGCTGAATGCGCAGGTTGTTAAAGCCGGGTACCGCCGTGCCGTAGTAGCCCGTGCCCTCGGCCATGTACAGGCCCAGCTCGGGGTTCGAGAGGTAGTCTTCGGTGCTGGCCTGCTCGGTATACGGGGTGTCGTAGTTCCAACGGTCCTTCGAGCCAATGGGCTGGATTACCTCGTTCATCAGCGGCATGCCCAGGCGCGAAACCTGCACCCAGGTGCCACTGTGGGCCTGCGTGCCATCAGTGGTATTGATGGTGCGGATGGACTGACGGCTGGCCGAGGCCCACACGCCGATAATGTAGTCGGGGTCGAGGATGTTGGCGGCCTGGGCGCCGGTTTTACCCGCCTTCTGAAGCTTGGCAATCGGGATTTGCAGGGCGATGGTGTGGGTGTTCTTGCGGGCCACGCCGTCGCGGGCCGCAGCCGCCCGGATGCCGCCCAGGTCAAAAATGCCGCCCAGGTCCACGAAGAACGGGTCGTCCACGGGTCCGCAGAATACTTTGATGTCGCCGTCAACCGCCTGAATGGCACCGGTAAAGAGGCTCTCGTAGCTGGCAGCGCCCAGTCCGGCCGCCCCGGTGATGGAGCGCGGCCCAACGTTGGGCGGCGGCACCACGCCATCGGTTTTCAGCGTGGTGAAAGCCGCGCCGTTTACGCTGCGCTCCAGCGTGTACGTGGCCTTCAGGTTCTGCTTGCCCAGCCGGATGTTGAAAAACGTGCCGGGGTCTTCGTTCACCCGCTTAAAGGTGAAGCGGTAGGTGATGTCGTCGGCGTTGGGCTTGCTGCCGTCGTTTTTGATGTGGATTTCGTAGCGCACGTTCTCGCCGAACGTATTGTAGTTGGGGCCGCCCTGGGGCAGCTCCAGCGGAATGTAGTTGGCGATGATGTTCACCATTTCCGCGTTGTTGGGGTCGCGGAACGCATATACGTCGGTGTTGTCGGCCAGTGGGTCGTCGGCAATCAGCGGGGCCTCGCGGTGGCTCGATGCCTCCAGCGGCGTGTGCTGAGCACTCCAGGCCAGCAGGCCGGCCACGGTAGTGGCGGCCAGCGCGATGGGCAGAATGGGGCGGGTAAGAAATTTGGGCATGATAAAAAAGGTAAAAGGATGGAAAAAAGAACCGGCTACGGCAGCCGGAACAGCAGATAAGACTTCCTGGGAAAAAGTCTGAAAGGCAAGCGCAACCGGGCCTGCAAACGGCCCGAACTAAATAGGCACCCCATTCGGCCGGGGTCACTGAAAACCAAGGGGTAAGCGCGGCAGTAAGGCCCGCAGAAAGCGTACGCAGCCCAACTCGGCAGTGGATTTAAATAACCCTAATTTTGTACAAGGTTTTCTTCGAAATCTGTAACCAAAATCGTTTTAGCTGATTTCCAGGGCACAAAGGCGCTTTATCAGATGGAAATCTGGCAATTAGCTGGTTCGCACCCGACCCGCAACCAGGCAAGCCCGCCCCCGGCCGCGCCGGACTTTTGTTGCGTAATTTTGGCCCTTTCCGGCCGCCCCTTGTTATAGTAGCTGGTTATTTACCTCCCTCGGCTCTTCGTGCGGCTTCGCCGCCTCGTTCTTCCCTATGGCTAAAGTTGCAATCAACCTTTCTACCGGCAGTATTCAGCAGGAAGAAATTATCGTGGGTATCGATCTGGGCACCACCAACTCGCTGGTGGCCTACATCCACCCCGAGAACCGCCAGCCGCTGGCCATCAACGACCAGGGCCGGGGCACCATCGTGCCGTCGGTGGTGCACTTCCCGCAGGGCGGGGCCGAGCCGCTGGTGGGCACCGAGGCCAAAGAATACCTGCTGACTGACCCGCAGAACACCATTTACTCGGTAAAGCGCCTGCTAGGCAAAAGCTACCACGACCTGGGCCAGCACGCCGGCGGCCTGGGCTACAAGGTGATTGACGACAACTCGGAGGGCCTGGTGAAAATCCGGGTCGGCGACCGGTTCTACTCGCCCATCGAGCTGTCGGCCGAAATCCTGAAGGAGCTGCGCGAGCGGGCCGAGCACGCGCTCAAAACGCCGGTCAACAAGGCCGTCATCACGGTGCCGGCCTACTTCAACGACTCGCAGCGCCAGGCCACCCGCGACGCCGGCCGCCTGGCCGGGCTGGAGGTGCTGCGCATCGTGAACGAGCCCACCGCCGCGGCCCTGGCCTACGGCATCGGCCTGAACCCGGACGAGGAGAAGACCGTGGCCGTGTACGATTTGGGCGGCGGCACCTTCGACGTGAGCATTCTCAAGCTGCACCAGGGCATTTTTGAGGTCCTCAGCACCAACGGCGACACGTATTTGGGCGGCGACGACCTCGACCGCGCCGTGGCCGAGCATTGGACCCGGCAGCACGAGCTCACGGCCCAACTGGCCGCCAACGGCTCGCTCCGGCAGGAGCTGCGGCTGCTGGCCGAATCGGCCAAGCGCTACCTCAGCCAGCACGACGATTTCGCCGGCAACCTCGGCGACGACGTAGTAGTGCGCCTGAGCCGCCCGGAGTTCGACGAGCTGGCCCGCCCGCTGGTGGAGCGCACGATAAACTCGTGCCGCCGCGCCCTGACTGACGCCGGCCTGAAAGCCGAACAGCTCGACGCCGTGCTGCTGGTAGGCGGCTCGACGCGGGTGCCGCTGGTGCACGAGTCGGTTTCGGCCTTTTTCGGGCAGCCGGCCAACAGCTCGCTTAACCCCGACGAAGTGGTGGCGCTGGGCGCGGCCATTCAGGCCGATATTCTGGCCGGCAACCGCCGCGACGTGCTGCTGCTCGACGTAACGCCGCTCACGCTTGGCATCGAAACCCTGGGCGGCCTGATGGACCCCATTATCCCGCGCAACTCCAAAATCCCGACCAAGGCCGGCCGCCAGTACACGACCAGTGTCGACGGGCAGGTGAACCTGAAAATTTCGGTGTACCAGGGCGAGCGGGACGTGGTGAAGGAAAACCGCAAGCTGGCCGAGTTCGATTTGCGCGGCATCCCGGCCATGCCCGCCGGCCTGCCCAAGGTCGACGTCAACTTCCTGCTCAACGCCGACGGCATCCTGAAAGTAGAGGCCGTGGAGCTGCGCTCCGGCACCCGCCAGGAAGTCGAAATCAAGCCCCAGTACGGCCTCACCGACGAGCAGGTGGAGCAGATGCTCATGGACTCGCTCACCCACGCCCGCGAAGACGTGGCGGCCCGCATGGTGATTGAAGCCCGCACCGTAGCCGAGCAGATGCTCTACCAAGTGGAGCGCTTCATCACCAAAAACGGCCGGCACCTCACCCCCACCGAGCTCACCCAGACCCAGGTCGGCGTAGAAAAGCTCAAAGCCGCCCTGCAAACTCAGGAAAAAGACGTGATGCTGAAAGCCGTGGACGAGCTGGAAGAACTCACCCGCCCCTTCGCCGAGCGGGTGATGAACATCAGCATCAGCGAGGCTATGGCCGGGAAGAAGATTGAGTAGTGAGTAGTGAGTAGTGAGTAGTGAGTGAACGGAAACGTCTGTCATCCTGACGAAGGAAGGACCTTCTTACGGTAGGGTTCCCTGAAGCAATTTTTGCTGTCGTAAGGAGGTCCTTCCTTCGTCAGGATGACAGACGTTTACATCTTAGCCCTAGCCGACAAAATATGCACCGCCTCGCCCAGCTTGCTCAGCAGCCCAGCCGCCGCATTATTGGGCTGATGTCGGGCACCTCGCTGGACGGGCTGGACGTGGCGCTGTGCCGCCTGCACGGGCACGGCCCGGCCACGCGGCTGGAGCTGGAGCACTTTGCCACTGTAGGTTACGATGAGGAGTTCCGGCGGCGGGTGCGGCAGGTGTTTGCCCGCGAACAGGTTAGCCTGGAGTACCTGACGCTGCTGCACGCCTGGCTGGGCCGCGCGCACGCCCGCATGGTGCTCGACTGCCTGCGCGAGTGGCAGGTAGCCCCGGCCGAAGTCGACCTGCTGGCCAGCCACGGCCAGACGGTGTACCACGCGCCCGCCCACCAGCACCAGCATCCCGATTTCCCCGGCCTCAACGCCACCCTGCAACTCGGCGACGCCGACCACCTGGCCGTGGGCACCGGCATCATCACCGTCGGCGACTTCCGCCAGAAGCACGTGGCGGGCGGAGGCGAAGGCGCGCCGCTGGCCACCTACGGCGACTTTCTGCTGCTCAGCAGCCCAAACGAAGAGCGCCTGCTGCTCAATCTGGGCGGCATTGCCAACTTCACCTACCTGCCCCGCACCAACGCCGCCAGCGCCCAGGCCGGCAGCGCCGCCTTAAGCACCGACACCGGACCCGGCAACACCCTGCTTGATGCCGTGGTACGCCAGCATTTCCCACACTTATCCTTTGATGAAGACGGCCGCCTGGGCGCCGCCGGCACGGTGCATCCGGAGTTGCTGGCCGAGCTGCTGAAACACCCATTTTTCGCGGCGGCCCTGCCCAAAACCACCGGGCCCGAGTTGTTTAATCTGGCCTACCTGCACGCCGCTCAGGTATGCACCGGCACCGCTGACCTGGCAGTTGAAGACCTGCTGGCGACGCTGGTGGAGCTGAGCGCAACCGGCGTCGCACGGGCAGTCCGGTTGGCTTTAGGACCGCAGCCCGCCCTGGCGGTTTACGCCAGCGGTGGCGGCGCCCACAACCCGGTGCTGATGGCCGCGTTGCAGCGCCTTTTGCCCGCCTGCCGCTTCGCCAGCACTGCCGTGCTGGGCGTGCCGCCCGATGCCAAGGAGGCCATCCTGTTTGCCCTGCTGGCCAACGAAGCTGTGGCCGGCCAACCCGTCAGTATTGGGGCCGGCAGCCAGCGCGTGCCGGCTATCCGGATGGGCAAAATCTCGCTGCCCGATTAAGCAGGAGGCATCTTCGTTTTTATTGTGCCTTTACCAGCCGGAAGCTTTTTACCAGCCGGGCCGTGGAATCCTGGAAGCTGACGTCGAGCTGGAAGTACGGTCGGTGGGCCAGCGTATCGGCGCGGAAGCTGTACGCCACGAAGGTTTCGGAAGCAGCCGTTTCGCGCAGGCGGTAGCCGAGCTTGTAGAGGTCGATAACGGGGCCGAATTGGCGCACCAGCTCACGCAGGGGCTGTAAGGACTGCCGGAATTGCTTCTCGCTGAGTTGGGCCTGGGCGGCAGGAGTCAGCCAGCGGTAGGCCTGCGGCCACTCCTGCCCCACGGCGGCCAGCCAGAACTGCCGGGCCACCTGCACCTGCGAATTCACCCGTTGCTGGGCCAGTCCTGGCACAGCCAGCAACAGACTCATTGCTAGCAAAACCGCCTTCATCATGTTTATTCGCATCAGTACAGCCGGTTACTCCTTGTCCTGGGGCACGAGCACGAATACGTCCTCACCCGGCCGCTTCATGATGTATTTCTCGCGGGCGAATTTCTCCAGCAGCTCGGGACTGCTCAGCAGTTCGGCGCGGTCCTTCTTCACCTTCTCAATTTCGCGCAGGTAGTACTCCCGGTCGCCCTCCAACTCTTGCAGCTTGGCGTACATGTCGTACTGCCGCACCAGGTCGTTGGCATCAAACAGAAACATCCAGACCAGAAACGCCAGCCCGGTCAAGAAATAGAAGCTACGCAGCCACCGTGGCACCCGCTCGAATAATTCGCCAATCCTCATAAATCACAGATGTCGCCGATTTTTCGCTGATTAAGCACGCGCAGACCTCAGCCAGACAAATATCCACTATTTCACCCAACTACCCTATAGATTGCCGCTGATTACGCCCTCCTCGGCCATCGGCTAAAAACAAAACGGTACTGCTCCACAAGGAACAGTACCGTTTGCTTGGCTGAACATAAAAATCAGCGCAATCACGATTAATCAGCAAAAATCAGTGATTTACATGCGGCGGCCGGGGAAGTAGGCCACTTCGCCCAGTTCCTCTTCGATGCGCAGCAACTGGTTGTATTTCGACATGCGGTCGGAGCGGGAGGCCGAGCCGGTTTTGATCTGGCCGGTGTTCAGGGCCACAGCCAGGTCGGCAATGGTGTTGTCCTCGGTTTCGCCCGAGCGGTGGCTCATGATGCTCTTGTAGCCGTGGCGGCGGCCCAGGTTGATGGCGTCGATGGTTTCCGACAGCGTACCAATCTGGTTTACCTTGATGAGGATGGCGTTGGCAATCTGCTCGTCGATGCCGCGCTGCAACCGGTCGACGTTGGTTACGAACAGGTCGTCGCCCACGAGCTGGGTGGTTTTGCCGATGCTGTTGGTCAGGTCCTTCCAGCCGCTCCAGTCGTCCTCGTCCATGCCATCCTCGATGCTGATGATGGGGTACTTCTTGGTCCAGTCGGTCCAGTAGCTCACCATTTCCGAGGAGGTCAGCTTGTCGCCGGTGCTCTTCTTGAAGTGGTAGTGGCCATCGGAATAGAACTCCGAAGCGGCGGCGTCCATGGCAATCATCACGTCGTCGCCGGGCTTGTAGCCGGCCTTCTCGATGGCCTGGAGCACCACCTTAATGGCGTCCTCGTTGCTTTTGATGTTGGGGGCAAAGCCGCCCTCGTCGCCCACGTTGGTGCTCAGACCCTGCTTCTTGAGCACCTCTTTCAGGTGGTGGAAGATTTCGGTGCCCCAGCGCAACGCCTCCGAGAAGCTGCCGGCACCCACCGGCATAATCATGAATTCCTGGAAGTCGATGCTGTTATCGGCGTGCGAGCCGCCGTTGAGGATGTTCATCATCGGCACGGGCAGCGTGGTAGCGTTTACGCCACCCACGTAGCGGTACAGCGGCATGCCCGCCTCGGCGGCGGCGGCGCGGGCGGCGGCCAGCGACACGCCCAGAATGGCGTTGGCGCCCAGGTTGGCCTTGTTGGGCGTGCCGTCGAGCTCGCACATAATCTTGTCGAGCAAGCCTTGCTCAAACACCGAAAAGCCCACCAGTTCCTCGGCAATCGTCGTGTTCACGTTCTCCACCGCCCGCAGCACACCCTTGCCCATGTACATGGATTTGTCGTTGTCGCGTAGCTCCACGGCTTCGTGCTTGCCGGTGCTGGCGCCGCTGGGTACGGCGGCGCGGCCCACAGTGCCGCTGTCGGTGGTCACGTCCACTTCAACAGTTGGGTTGCCACGCGAATCGAATATCTGGCGGGCGTGGATTTCGGTGATAATGCTCATAGGAAAACGGGGGTTAGAAAACGGAGTGCGAAGCCCGGTTGCTCCGGGCTATCGGGCTGCAAGGTAAATAGGATAGCCGACGTTTCGGCCCTTGTCCCGGCGCTTCTACCCTTCCAGCCAGCGCCGGAACTCGGGCGTCTGGGCCGCGCTGGTCATTAGCGAAGCCGTGCTGGCCCGCAGCTTCACCACCAGCCGGTTGTTGAAATACGGCTCCACGCGCTCCACGAAGGCCACATTCACCAGCTCCGAGCGGTTGAGTCGCCCGAACCGGGCCGGGTCGAGCTGGGCCTCCAGCTCCGTGAGCGTGCCGGTGAGCGGGTGGCGGGCGCCGGCCCCGTCTACGGCAAACACCACGCCCTCATCGGCCTGCAAATAGGCCACCTCCGGCAACACGTAAAGGCCGTTGCGCACCCGCACCGACAGCCGCTGCCGGTACCGGGGCTGGCCGTTCTGGCGCAGCGCCTGGCTTAGCTCGCGCAGCACCTCCGGACTCAGTGCCGGCGCGGGTGCGGGCGTAGCGCCGGCAAAGCTGCCGCGCAGAAACTGATACTTATCCAGCGCCTCTGCAAACTGCTCGTAGCTAAAGGGCTTGAGCAGGTAGGCAATGCCGTTGCCCCGGAAGGCCGGCAGCAGGTATTGGTCGTAGGCGGTAGTGAAGATGATGGGGCACGTTACGCGAAACCGCTCGTAGAGGCTGAACACGTTACCATCAAGCAGCTCAATATCCGAGAAAAGCAGGTCGGGCATGGGGTTGCTTTCCAGCCACGCCAGGGCCTTTTCCACGCTCCGCAGCACCGGCGGCACATTGGTAGTGAGACCCGCTCGTTGCAGGAAATCCACTGTCTGCCGGGCCGCCAGCTCCTCGTCTTCCAGAATCAGAATGTTCATAGTTGGCAATAGGGATGTAGAGACGCATACTTGCGTCTCATTGTTGAACAACAATGCAACAGCGGCGTGGACGACGAGACGCAAGTATGCGTCTCTACAGTTCAGGCGGCATAAACCCAACTTACCCAGCAGCCCGCACCGCCACCGGCTCACTGCCCGCCGCCCACGCCCGGCGCTGGCGCAGCACCGGCACCGTCACCCGGAACCCCGCGGCCGTGTCTTCCACCCTGATTTCCTGGCCAAACAGCAGCCGGTACCGCTCCCGCAGATTGGCCAGGCCCAGGCCGATGGAATCGACGGGCGTGAGCTTGGGGCGGCGCGGGTGGTGCACGTTTAGCTCAGTGTCGGAAGCTTCAATTTCGATGAGCAGCGGGTTTTCCTCGTCGCCGGCGTTGTGCTTGATGGCGTTTTCGACCAGCAGCTGCAACGTACCGGGCACCACCAGCAGCTGGTCTAGTTCGGCCGCTTCGGGCAGCGTCTGTCGGAAGGCGTAGGCCGCCCCGAAGCGGTGGCGCAGCAGGTACACGTACTCATCGACGAAGCGCAGTTCCTCGGCCAGGGTCACGAAATCGTCGTCTTTGTGGCGGATAAGGAAGCGGTAAAGGCTGGCGAAGCGGTTGAGGTACTCGTTGGCCTCGGCGGGGTCGTGCTGGATGAGGCCGCGCAGCACGTTGAGGTTGTTGAACAGAAAGTGCGGGTCGAGTTGGGCCTTTAGGTTGCGCAACTCGCTTTCGGTCTGGGCCTGCTGGGTTTGCAGTAGCCGCTTCTGCACGTCGAAATAGCGCTTGCCGGCCATAAGGACGCCCAGCATTCCGTAGCTTTTGGTGTGCTGCATAACGGCGTTCAGTACCGCCAGCAAGTTCCAGCGCAGCGGCTCCTCATCGAACAGCACACCGTAACCCAGCCAGTACAGGTGGGCATCGAGCACCACAAACACCACCAGCACACCCAGGACTACTCCCGCGTTGCGGCGGGCCAGGGCCAGGGGCAGCAGCCCAAACACCAGGGCGTATACGGACAGTGTATCGAGCGAAATGGTGTACAGAATGCCCGCCAAGGCCCGCTCCAGCCCAAATTGCTGGAGGTAACTAAAGAAGATAATAGGCGCGGCCAGCAGCCAGTACACCAGAATAAGGAAGGCGTCGGAACGCGAAGGGCGTTGAATCAGCATGGAGCCGGTAGCAGGGAGAAGCCGCTGAACCAGGGCGAAAGATGCTACTATTCCCTCGTAATCGAATAGCTTGGCAGTAGCGGGCTTCATGGTTGCAACGGCTCTACCGCCTTCGAGTCGCGCACCAGCAACAGGTACTGCACGTAGGCGCTGGCCGGCAGCCGCGGGCTGAATTGAATTTGCTGCCCGGCTGGAATACCCAGCGCATAGCGCACCGCAATCGGTTGGCGCGTAGTAGCTGCCCCGGCGGCATCGAGCCGGAACAGGGTGGTGCTGCCGGGCCTGGTGCGTTGCTTGAGCTCCTCTATGCCCGCCAGTACTGTCAGCGGGCCATCGTGGTTGAACTTATCAGTACGGGTGTAAGTCTGCTGACCCGCGTCCTGCCAGGCTGGCGGCAGGCCCGCCGTGGGGTACAGCATCCGGCACCCGCTGAACATGGCCAGCACCGACACCACCTTATCGTGCACGGGTAGCTTGCTGGCCCGTATCATTCCGGCCAGCAGCCGGGTCTCTCCCTGAATCGGGCTTTGCAGCACGTGCGCCAAGCCCCACAGTCCGTAGAGCTTCTCGTTTTCTAACTGCAAGTCCCTAAACAAAGCCTCGAAATTGGCAAACAGAATTTGCTCCCGCCCCAGCCCGGCCGACTCGTAACCCAGATTGCGTAACAGGTGCCGAACATCGTCATAAACCGGGCCCAGCGTGGCAGCCCGTTGCTGCCGGGCCCGTTGCAGGACATCCACACTCCGTTTGGCCACGGCGCCTAACGCAGCCGCCCCGGTATCATTGCGCAACAGTTGCATAACCGAATCCAGCTGGGTGCGCAACGCCGGCCGTAAGCGTTGCCCCTTCAGCCGCGCCGCCAGGTAATCGGCTGCCAGGGGCTTGTCCTGCAACGCATCCAGGCCAATAAACCGGATTTGCCGGTTCGCAGGCAATGTCCGGTTCCACTCCCGGATTTGCTGAAACTTGCGGTACAGTTCGGCATTACCCCACTGGGCCGTACCTGCCACCCAGCTTCGGAACACCAGTCGCAACGTGCTATCGTGGCCGGTACGCAGGTACTCGTTGAGGTAGTAAGCCTTGCTGCAATCCACTTCAGCCACGTAGGTGCGCACCCCGGCGCGGACGTTCAGGTGCTTGAGCAGGGCTAAGTCCACATCCTGCACCCGCGCTACCCCGTGCGCCTCACCCAGCAGGAAAAGCTGGTTGGCATAAAACGCCTCGTCAAACAGCGCGAATGCCGAATCGGAATCAGGTTGCCAGCTTGCTTGGGGCACCCCCGCAAATACGGCCGCTGATGCCGCGGAACCTAGGGCGGCCAATTGCTGGGCCCGGGCAGTAGGAACTAACAGCGCGCCGGCCAAAGCATACAGCAAACAAAACAGGAAAGGCTTCATAGGGAAAGACTGAATGTGAATACTTCACAAAACACGCCCAGCCTGCCCCGCAATGCAGCCCATATTTTCCGAAGTCCGGCAAAATCCCGATAAACTCGGGGGAATCGCCCTCGAACAACAACCCCACTCGCCTTCTGACCCGGGCAAAAAAAAAGGGACGCCCCGGCTGGAGCGTCCCTTTCATTTATATACAGCTTGGTCCGACTACTCGGCGGCCTTCTCCTCGCGGGTCTCGCCGTTGTGCAGCGTCTCCGTGTCGGTGTCCTCGGGGGCCGAAACCTCCGTGGTGGCAGCCTTGGCCTTCTTGGCGGGCTTAGCTTCAGCTACTACTTCAGCCGACGAATCGCCTTCGGTCGTGGTAGCATCAGCCTTCTTGCCGCCGCGGCGCGAACGACGGGTCGTAGCCTTGGCTTCGCCGGCATTCTTAGCCTCCAGCAAGGTGTCGTTGAAGTCCACCAGCTCGATAACGCACATCTCCGAGTTGTCACCCAGACGGTTCTGGCTCAGCTTGATGATGCGGGTGTAGCCACCGGGACGGCCAGCAATTTTGGCGGCCACGTTGTCAAACAGTTCTTTTAGTACCTCCTTCTGGCCCAGGCTCGAGAAAACGAGGCGGCGCGAGTGCGTCGTGTCGTTCTTGGCTTTGGTCAGCAGGGGCTCCACGTACTGGCGCAGGGCCTTGGCCTTGGCTACCGTGGTGGTGATGCGCTTGTGCAGGATAAGCGAGTTGGCCATGTTCGCCAGCATCGCGTGGCGGTGCGAGGTGGTGCGGCCGAGATGGTTGAAAGATTTACCGTGACGCATAAAAAAGAAAAAAACGTACGCTTGCGGGCAACGACCACGGCGGAAAGTGCCTTGCGGCAACCTTCTCATTAGAACCGCTGCCCCGGGGGCGCACTATGAGAAAAGTGAAAAAGTCTGCAAATGTACGCAATAGTTGGCCACGAAAAATGTGCTGCCGTGAATTATGCGCGAGGCATCCATTCACAGTCAGCACATTTTTTCGTTGAGCGACTATTCTTCGTCGAGCTTGTACTTGCCCAGGTCCATGCCGAAGGTCAGGCCCTTCTCCTCCACGAGGTTTTCCAGTTCCGTGAGCGACTTCTTACCGAAGTTGCGGAACTTCATCATGTCGGCCATGTCCAGCTGCACCAAATCGCCGAGGCTCTTGATGTCGGCGGCCTTGAGGCAGTTGTAGGCGCGTACGCTCAGGTCCATGTCGGCCAGCGGCGTCTTGAGCACCTTGCGCATGTGCAGCGTCTCCTCGTCCACGATTTCCTCCTCCTCGGCTTTCACCGTCTCGAAGGTCATGGTGCTGTCGGAGAACAGCATGAAGTGCTGAATCAGAATGTTGGCGGCCCCCTTCAGGGCTTCCTCCGGATGAATCGAACCGTCGGTGTGAATCTCGATAACGAGCTTCTCGTAGTCGGTCTTCTGCTCCACGCGGGTGTTTTCCACGCTGTACTTCACATTCTTAATCGGCGTGAAGATGGCGTCGATGGCAATCTGGCCGAACACCTGGTCGAGGGGCTTGTTCTCCTCGGCCGGCACGTAGCCGCGGCCCTTCTGAATCGTGAACTCGAACTCCAGCTCCGTTCCGGGGTCCACGTGGCAGATAACCATCTCGGTGTTGAGAACCTCAAACCCGTTGGTGAAGTTGTTGATGTCGCCGGCCTTGAACGAGTCCTGGCCTTTGATGCGAACCGTGATTTTATCCTCAATGGCATCGCTCACCTTCTTAAAGCGAATCTGCTTCAGGTTGAGGATGATTTCGGACATATCTTCCAGCACGCCTTCGATGGTCATGAACTCGTGCAGCACGCTGTTGGTGCGCACCGAGGTGATGGCGTAGCCCTCCAGCGACGACAGCAGGATGCGGCGCAAAGCGTTGCCGATCGTGACGCCGTAGCCTTTCTCAAGCGGTTTGAATTCAAACGTGCCGTAGAAGTCGTCGGATTTCTCCATCACCACTTTCTCCGGCATTTGAAAAGCTAAGATTGACATAAGTGGGGCGGTTGGTTAAAATTGAGTAAAAGGTATCAGGTAAAAGGATGCGTTTGCAGTGCCTGTTACCCAATACCTAATACCTGAATTCAATAAAAAGGCAGCGAAGCCAACGAGCGGCCCGGGCGTCCGGGCCGCTTCGTTTACTACTTCGAATACAGTTCGACGATGAGCTGCTCGGTGATGGTCTCCGGAATCAGCTCGCGCGAAGGCGCATTGAGGAACTTGCCGACCATATCCTTGCCGTCCCACTCCAGCCACGAGAAAGCGCGGGCATTGCGGGCGCTCAGGCTCGTGGTGATGGCTTCCAGCGACTTCGACTTCTCGCGAACGGCCACGATGTCGCCGGCGCGGAGCTTGTACGAAGCGATGTTTACAATCTCGCCGTTTACGGTGATGTGCTTGTGCAACACCAGCTGACGGGCGGCGCGACGCGTTGGGGCAATGCCCAAACGGTACACCGTGTTGTCGAGGCGCGACTCCAGCATGGCCAGCAGGTTGTCGCCGGTGATGCCGGGAGCAGCCGCAGCCTTGTGGAAGAGGTTCTCGAACTGCTTTTCGAGCATGCCGTACATGTACTTCACTTTCTGCTTCTCCATCAGCTGGATAGCGTACTCGCTCTGCTTCTTACGACGACCACGGCCGTGCTGGCCGGGAGGATATGCTTTTTTGGTGAGTGCCTTGCTAGGGCCGAAAATCGGCTCATTGAAGCGACGGGCAATCTTGGTTTTAGGACCAGTATAACGTGCCATTTCGGAGTTGTTGGGGGTTGAAGGGGGCGCGGCCCGGCAGGCCAGCGCGGGGCTTTAAACTAAACGCGACGACGCTTAGGAGGGCGGCAGCCGTTATGCGGCAGCGGAGTTACGTCCTTAATGGTCGTTACCTCGATGCCCACATTACCCAGCGTGCGGATAGCCGACTCACGGCCTGCACCCGGACCCTTCACAAACACCTCGGCCTTGCGCATGCCCAGGTCGTGGGCAACTTTGCCGGCATCCGACATCGCCATTTGGGCGGCGTAGGGAGTGTTCTTCTTCGAACCCCGGAATCCCATCTTGCCAGCCGAAGCCCAGGAAATTACCTGGCCATTGTTGTTGGTGATGGAGATGATGATGTTGTTGAACGAGGCCTTGATGTGGACCTGCCCTACGGGCTCAACAACGACAACGCGCTTCTTGGCTTTGTCTTTTCTTTTCTGTGCCATTTGGTTATCGCAAAAATTACTGCGGAAGGTGTTAGGCTGAAAGCTTTTCGCAACCCATCAGCCTGATTCCCGCTACAGATTATTTAGTGGCTTTTTTCTTACCGGCAACGGTCTTGCGCTTGCCCTTACGGGTACGCGAGTTGTTCTTGGTGCGCTGACCACGAACGGGCAGACCCTTACGGTGACGCAGACCCCGGTAGCAACCGATGTCCATGAGCCGCTTGATGTTGAGCTGCACTTCCGAACGCAACACGCCTTCCGTTTTGTAGGTGCTGGCGATGATGCTCCGGATTTCGCCGGCTTCCTCCTCGGTCCAGTCCTTCACTTTCTTGTTCAGGTCAACACCTGCCTTCGAAAGGATTTGCTGGGCCGACGTCTTGCCGATGCCGAAAATGTAAGTCAGCGAGATTTCGCCGCGCTTGTTGTCTGGGATGTCTACCCCTGCAATACGAGCCATGTGATGAGTTTGGGTTGTTGGCGAGTTAGGGTCTTGGGGTTCCGCTGCTGATTAGCTCTGGCTGTCGGAACACACAGCAAGCTGCCATGCTCCAAAGACCCCAATTTCCAATAATTATCCCTGACGCTGCTTGAAGCGGGGGTTCTTTTTGTTGATGACGTAGAGCTTGCCATTGCGACGAATGATCTTGCAATCGGCGCTACGCTTTTTGATGGAAGTTTTTACTTTCATGGTAGTGAGTGGTTAGGGTCGGAGGTTCAAAAGGGTCTGAGTTGGCTAGGGCCGAACAACCTGGTTGACGCTCAACCCAGTTCCCCGGACCCCAAGTACCCCATACCCTTACTTATAACGGTACACGATACGGCCCTTCGACAAATCGTAGGGCGACATTTCGAGTTTCACCTTATCTCCCGGCAGGATTTTGATGTAGTGCATCCGCATCTTGCCCGATATGTGAGCAATGAGCTGGTGCCCGTTTTCCAGCTCCACGCGGAACATGGCGTTGGATAAGGCTTCCAGGATGGTACCGTCCTGCTCAATGGAAGTTTGTTTGGCCATATGGCTACTATAAGGTTTTTGCCTGTAAGGCTTGTTCTATGTAATCGAAGGAGGTCAGAATTTCTGCCTTGTCTTTGCGAACAACGATTGTGTGCTCAAAGTGCGCCGAGGGTTTGAAATCCTTGGTGCGGATAGTCCAGCCATCCTTTTCCTGCACCACGCTTTTCGTGCCTAGGTTCACCATCGGCTCAACGGCCAGCGTAAGTCCGGCTTGCAGCTTCAGGCCCGAACCACGCTTGCCGTAGTTGGGTACCTCGGGCCGCTCGTGCAGCTTCTGGCCAATGCCGTGACCAACCAACTCCCGCACTACGCCGTAGCCCTGCTTCTCCACGTAGTTCTGGATGGCGTAGCTCACATCACCGAGGCGGTTGCCCACCACCGCCTGCTCGATGCCCAGATAGAGCGACTTTTTGGTTTCGTCCAGCAGCGTCAGCACTTCCGGCGCCACCTCCCCTACCGGGTAGGTATAGGCGCTATCAGAGTGGTAGCCGTTAAGCTGAACTCCACAGTCAATCGAAACGATGTCGCCGCTTTTCAGCACGTAGTCGCCCGGGAAACCGTGTACCACAACCGAGTTAGGCGAGATGCATAAGCTGTACTCGAAGCCGTTGTATCCCTTGAACGAAGGCGAGCCCCCATTGTCGCGGATAAACTCTTCGGCCCGCTGATCCAAGGCCCGAGTAGTTACACCTTCCCCGATGAGCTTGGCGACTTCGCCGTGAGCCTGGGCCAGCACTTTCGCACTAGCCTTCATCAAGTCGATTTCCTCTTCGGTTTTGTAAAAAATCATTTCTACGAAGCCATGGAAATGTTCTGCGAACGGCCCCGGGTTTTGCCCGTCTTCATCATGCTGTCGTACTGACGCATGAGCAGATAGCTCTTCACCTGGTTCATGGTATCGAGCACCACGCCCACCATAATGATGAGCGAAGTACCACCATAGAACTGGGCAAAGGGTCCCGTTACACCGGCCACCGTAGCAATGGCAGGCAGGATGGCAATAATTGCCAGTGCCACCGCGCCGGGCAATGTGATACGGGTAAGTACCTCATCAATGAACTCCGATGTATCACGACCCGGCTTCACCCCGGGGATAAACCCACCGCTGCGCTTCAAGTCGTCCGCAATCTGGTTGGGGTTGACGCTGATAGCCGTGTAGAAGTAGGTGAACACGACGATGAGCAGCCCAAACACGACGTTGTAAACGGCATGGTTGGGCTGGAACCAGGTACCAATCATAGTAGCGGCCTCACTGTCCTTGTTCCAGGCCGAGGCAGCAATTGCCGGCACGAACATCAATGATTGAGCGAAAATGATTGGCATTACACCGGCCGCATTCACTTTCATCGGAATGTACTGCCGCTGGGAACTAAGCGAAGCGGCACCGCCCACCTGCTTGGCATACTGCACCGGAATCTGCCGCACGGCCTGCGTGAGGATGATAACGGCCATAACCACCACGAAGAGCACGGCCATCTCAATGAGGAAAATCAGCGAGCCACGCATCGAGCGGGCCGTGGCTTCCCCAATCAGGGCGCCGGGCAGGCGCGAGACGATGCCAATCATAATCAGCATCGAGATACCGTTGCCGATACCCTTATCGGTAATCTTCTCTCCCAGCCACATGCAGAACAGGGTGCCTGCCGTAACAATAAGAGCCGTCGAAACGGTGAAGAAGACGCCCGGGTTCATGATGGCCTCGGCGTTGATGGTGGCAATAAAACCCACCGACTGCGCCGCCACAATCGGAATTGTGAGGATACGCGTGTACTGGCTGATTTTATTCCGACCTGACTCCCCTTCCTTCTGCAGCTTCTGGAAGTACGGCACTGCAATAGTCAGCAGCTGCAGTACAATAGAAGCCGAGATGTAGGGCATAATGCCCAAAGCGAAGATGGAAGCATGACTGAATGCCCCACCCAGCAGGGTATCAAGAATGCCCAGCACGCCCGAAGCACCGGTTTTTAAGCGGGTAGGATCAATACCCGGCAGCACCACGAAGGAACCCAGCCGGTAGATGGCAATGAAAAAAAGCGTATTGAGAATCCGCGTACGCAGATCCTCAATCGCAAATACATTCTTTATCGACTCGATAAGTTTTTTCATTGCTGCTTTGATGCTTAGAGCGTCACGGCTTTTCCGCCGGCTTTCTCGATAGCCTCAACAGCCGATTTCGAGAAGGCGTGGGCATGTACTTCCAGGGCGGTGGTAACTTCACCACGGCCCAGAACCTTGATTTTGGCGCTCTTCGAAGCCAGACCGGCATTCACAAAGAAAGCGGCGTCGAAGGTAGTAGCACCGTTTTCGGCCAGAGCAGCCAGCACGTCGAGGTTGACGGCTTTGTACTCAATGCGGTTGATGTTCTTGAAGCCAAACTTAGGCACCCGACGCTGCAGAGGCATCTGGCCACCTTCGAAGCCCGACTTCTTGGAGTAACCCGAGCGGGACTTGGCACCTTTGTGACCACGCGTCGAAGTGCCGCCGCGGCCGGAACCCGTACCACGACCCACGCGCTTTACATTGCGGGTGGAGCCGGTGGCGGGCTGGAGATTGCTGAGATTCATGTTCGAGTTCCTAGAGTTCGGTTACTTCCAATAGGTGCTGAACGGCTTTAATCATGCCAGCTATTTCGGAAGTGTTTTCCACAGTCCGGGTGCTGTTCATTTTGCCGAGGCCGAGGGCCTGCACGGTACGCTTCTGCCGCTCGGGGCGGTCGATAACGCTTCTTACGAGTTTGATTTGGATCTGCGCCATCGTCTCTTATCCGTTAAAAACCTGAGCGAGGGTGATACCACGAGCCTGCGCAATTTGCATAGGGTCGCGCATTTTTAGCAGGGCGTCGAAGGTAGCCTTCACCACGTTGTGAGGGTTCGACGAGCCTTTAGACTTAGCCAGTACGTCTTTGATACCGGCGCTTTCGAACACGGCACGCATGGCACCGCCCGCAATTACACCCGTACCAGCGGCGGCCGGCTGAACCAGCACGAAACCACCCGAGTACTTACCTTCCATTTTGTGAGGAACCGTGTGCTTGTACAAAGGCACTTTCACCAGGTTCTTCTTCGCGTCGTCAATGCCTTTGGCAATGGCGTCGGTTACTTCGTTGGCTTTGCCGAGGCCATAGCCTACGGTGCCGTTGCCGTCACCTACTACTACGATGGCCGAGAAGCTGAAGCGACGACCACCCTTTACCACTTTGGCAACGCGGTTGATAGCTACTACTTTCTCTTTCAGGTCGGAGTCGCCGGTGCGCGAATCGTTGTCTTTGTTGCGGTCATTGCCGCCGCGACGGTCATTGCCACCACCACGAGGGCCGTTGCCGCCGCGGTCGTTACCACCACCCCGAGGGCCGTTGTTAAATTCTGCCATGAGGATAGATTAGAAATTGAGGCCGCCTTCGCGGGCTCCTTCTGCCAATGATTTTACGCGGCCGTGGTAGAGGTAACCGGAGCGGTCAAATACCACTTTCGAAATTCCTTTTCCAGTAGCACGGGCGGCAAGTTCTTTGCCGACTGCGGCGGCGAGGGCGACTCCGTTGCCCCCTTCCACCGAAACGTGCTTCGAGGAAGCAGACGCCAGCGTGTGGCCGGTGGTGTCGTCAATAATCTGAGCATAAATGCCCGTATTGCTGCGGAACACCGACAAACGCGGACGCTCGGACGTGCCAGCCACCTTAGTGCGGATGATGCGCTGGATCCGTTTTCTTCTAGTTGCTTTATCGAAAGCCATGGTGCGTTATTATTTCGAAGCCGTTTTACCAGCCTTACGACGAATCTGCTCACCCACGAAACGCACGCCTTTGCCTTTGTAGGGCTCAACTTTGCGCAACGAGCGAATCTTTGCGGCTACCTGGCCCAGCAACTGCTTGTCGATGCTGGTGAGGGTAACGATGGGGTTTTTACCTTTTTCGGTAACGGCCGTAGCCGTTACTTCGGCCGGCAGCGCCAGGAAGATGTTGTGCGAGTAGCCCAGCGATAGCTCGAGGGTGGTACCAGCCATGGCGGCTTTGTAACCTACACCTACCAGCTCCAGCTTCTTTTCGAGGCCATTGCTAACGCCATCAACGGCGTTGTTTAGCAGCGAGCGGTACAGGCCGTGCATGGCCTTGTGGCGCTTCTGCTCCGTGGGGCGCGTTACCAGCAACTGGCCGTCCTCGGTAGCCACGTTAATGTCGCGGTCTACGGGAACTACCAGCGTGCCTTTCGGGCCCTTTACGGTTACGTTGTTGTCGTTGCTCACTTCAATCTGCACGTTGTCGGGCAGGCTGATGGGCAGTTTACCAATGCGTGACATAGTTTCTGTTTCCTTTCAGATTAGTAAACGTAGCACAGCACTTCGCCGCCCACGTTCTCCGCCTTCGCCTCTTTCTCCGTCATCACGCCCTTCGACGTGGAGAGAATGGCGATGCCGAGGCCGCTGAGTACGCGGGGCATGTTGCCAACGTGCGCATACTGGCGCAGACCGGGCGAGCTCACGCGCTGCAACTTGGTGATAGCCGGCACCTTCGTGGTGGGGTTGTATTTGAGGGCGATTTTAATCGTTCCCTGCACGGCGGCGTCGTCAAAACGGTAGCTCTGAATGTAGCCCTTTTTGTAGAGCACCTTCGTAATCTCCTTTTTGATGTTGCTGGCCGGAATTTCCACCACCCGGTGGTTTGCCTTGATGGCATTGCGTACCCGGGTCAGGTAGTCGGCAATTGGATCTGTGTTCATTCGATTGTAAAAATGAAGCGCCCTTTTTTAGGGAGCCGCAAAGATAGGAAAATTTCACCGGCCCCCGAAAGGGTCAGCGAAATTTTCGGTTAAGACTACTCGGCTCGGCTTGTAACGGCTCGGCCAATGGTTTCTTTCGGCAACCTGCCAAATTGTAAAGGGATTAGAGATAAAGGATAAAAGGATTAACGACAACTTCAGAAGTTCCTTATCCTTTCATCCCTTATCCTTAATCCAACTGGCTTACCAGCTCGACTTGGTTACGCCGGGGATTTTGCCGGCGAGGGCCATTTCGCGGAAGCGTACGCGGCTGATGCCGAACTTACGCATGTAACCGCGGGGACGACCGTCGATTTTGTCGCGGTTGTGCAGGCGCACAGGCGACGCATTACGCGGCAGTTTGTCCAGGCCTTCGTAGTCGCCGGCCGCTTTCAGGGCCTTGCGCTTCTCGGCGTAACGGGCAACGGTCGCGATGCGCTTCCGTTCCCGTGCTTTCATGCTCTCCTTAGCCATTGTTTTCTTTCTTAGCGTTGGCGAATGGCATTCCGAAGGCCTTGAGCAGCTCGTAGCTCTGCTCGTCGTTTTCGGCCGACGTCACGAAGGTGATGTCCATGCCGGCAATCGACTTGATCTTGTCAATCGAAATCTCCGGGAAAATGATCTGCTCCTTCACGCCCAGGGTATAGTTACCCCGGCCATCGAAGCCTTTGTCGTTGATTCCTTTGAAGTCGCGTACCCGGGGCAGGGCCACGGTCAGCAAACGGTCGAGGAATTCGTACATCTGCTCACCCCGTAGCGTTACGCGGGCGCCGATTGGCATACCCTCGCGCAGCTTGAAGTTCGATACCGAACGCTTGGCAATCGTAGGCACAGCTTTCTGACCGGTAATGATGGTCAGCTCTTCTACGCCGTTGTCTACCAACTTCTTGTCGGCTACCGCCGCGCCAATGCCGCGGTTGATGCAGATTTTGGTGATGCGTGGTACCTGCATGATGCTCTTGAACTGGAATTTCTCCTGGAGCGCGGGTACTACTTCGTTGTTGTATTTCTCTTTGAAACGAGCCATGTCGGAAGCGGTTAGGCGTTAGCCGAGTCCACGCGCTTCACGTTGCTCACGTGAATCGGGGCCTCGATCTTGGTGATGCCGCCCTGGGGGTTCTTCGCACTGGGTTTGTTGTGCTTGGTTGCCAGGTTCAGGCCTTCCACGATCACACGCTGGGTCGAACGGTTAACCGACTTGATGGTGCCGGTTTTGCCTTTCTCGTCGCCGGCAATCACCAGAACGGTGTCGCCGGTTTTCACGTGCAGTTTCGTAGGCGTTGCTTTTTTCGTTGCCATGCTTAGAGAACTTCAGGAGCCAGCGAAACAATCTTCATGAACTGGCGCTCACGCAGCTCGCGGGCTACGGGGCCGAAGATGCGCGTACCACGCGGCTCGTCGTTATTGTTGAGCAGCACGGCAGCGTTGTCGTCGAAACGAATGTAGGAGCCATCCTTGCGGCGAACCTCCTTCTTCGTGCGAACAACTACAGCGCGGGAAACCGTGCCTTTTTTAGCGTTGCCGGAGCCAATGGCCGACTTGATCGAAACGACAATCTTGTCGCCTACGCTGGCGTACTTCTTGCCCGTGCCACCGAGGACACGAATGCAAAGAACTTCTTTGGCGCCGCTGTTATCAGCGACGATCAGACGGGATTCTTGCTGTATCATCTTACTTGGCGCGTTCTAGAATTTCAACCAGTCTCCACCGCTTCAGCTTGCTCAAGGGGCGGGTGCTCATAATGCGCACCGTGTCGCCTTCGCCGCACTCGTTGTTCTCGTCGTGGGCCATGAACTTGGTCGACTTGGTAACGAACTTGCCGTAGATCGGGTGCTTCATCTTGCTCTCAACCATCACCGTGATGGACTTGTCCATCTTGGAGGAGGTTACGCGGCCGATGATTTCTTTGCGCAGGTTCCGCTCAGTGGTAGCGGCTGTGCCCTGCTGTTCTTCGTTGTTTGCCATCGTTAGTTAGCAGTGTTTGTAGCCTGCTCATTCTCGCGACGCTTCAACTCAGTCAGCAGACGGGCGACGTTTTTGCGGGCTTGCTTCAGACGGAGCGGGTTTTCCAGCGGCGAGATGGCGTGCGCAAAGCGCATGGTCTGGCCCGAGGTCTGCTCGGTCTTCAATTGATTTTTGAGGTCCTCCAGCGAGAGGTTACGGATTTCGGTGTTCTTCATCTTACTTGTTATCTACGTAATCACGACGAACAACAAACGACGTCCGTACCGGCAGTTTCTGAGCGGCCAGACGCAGGGATTCCTGAGCTACCTCCAGCGTCACCCCGTCCGACTCGAACATGATGGTGCCGGGCTTCACGCAGGCTACCCAGTACTCGGGCGAACCTTTACCCTTACCCATCCGCACTTCAGCAGGCTTCTTGGTAATCGGCTTGTCGGGGAAAATGCGGATCCATACTTGACCTTCGCGTTTCATGGCGCGGGTCATGGCGATACGGGCAGCCTCAATCTGGCGAGCCGTAATCCACGCTTGTTCCAGCGACTTGATAGCGAACGAACCGAAGTCGATGGAGCTGCCGCGATGGGCTAAGCCATGTATGCGACCCTTTTGCATCTTGCGATACTTGGTCCTTTTCGGTTGTAACATGAGATATACTGTCTTAAAATTCGAGAGAAAGGGAGAGGACTAGCGACGCGGTGCGCCACCGCCACGGTTGGCACCACCGGCACCGCCTGGGCCACCCGGACCCCGGCGCTGACCACCGGCACCACCGCCGCGGCTGTCGCCGCCCCGGTCGCCACCACGGCTGTCACCACCCCGGTCGTTCCGGTCGCGGCGCGGGCCACGCTCACCACGCGGACCACGGTCGTTGCGGCTGTCGCCACCCTGCGCGTTGGCGGGCTGCTGGTTAGGCGAGAGGTCGGGCTTGCCGAACACCTCACCGCGCATGATCCACACCTTGATGCCGATCTTGCCATATACCGTCTGAGCTTCCGACAGCGCGTAGTCGATGTCGGCGCGCAGCGTGTGCAGCGGCGTCCGGCCTTCCTTGTACTGCTCGGAGCGGGCAATTTCAGCGCCACCCAAACGGCCGCCGCACTGAATCTTGATGCCTTCGGCACCAACACGCATAGCAGCCTGGATCGACATCTTCATGGCGCGACGGAACGAGATCCGGGCGGCCAGCTGCTGGGCGATGCTCTCGCCAACCAGCTTGGCGTCCAGCTCGGGGCGCTTAATCTCGAAAATGTTGATCTGAACGTCTTTGCCGGTGATCTGCTTAAGCTCGTCCTTGATCTTGTCCACCTCGGCGCCGCCTTTGCCAATCACCACGCCCGGACGGGCCGTGTTGATGGTAATGGTCACGCGCTTGAGCGTGCGCTCAATTACGATGCGGCTGATGCCGCCCTTCGGAATACGAGCGTTGATGTATTTGCGGATTTTTTCGTCCTCCACCAGCTTGTCGGCAAAGTCCTTGCCGCCGTACCAGTTCGAGTCCCATCCTTTAATGACGCCCAGACGGAAGCCAACCGGATTTACTTTCTGTCCCATAGTGCTTATGCGGTGGCTTCTGCCTTGGTTTCAGTTGATTTCTTGGTGCTGCTGCGACGCGACTTCTTGGGAGCGGCCTCGGCCGAAGCCTCGGGGCTCATCGTCTCGGCGGCTTGCTTGGCAGCGGCTTTGCTGCCGAGCGGCTCCACTTTCGAGTCGATAATCAGCGTCACGTGGTTGCTCCGCTTGCGGATGCGGTGGCCACGGCCCTGGGGGGCGGGGCGCAAACGCTTCAGCATGCGGCCTTCATCCACGAAAATCTCCTTGATGTAGAGATTGGCATCCTCGATGCGCTCATCCTCATTCTTGAGCTGCCAGTTGGCCAGGGCCGAGAGGAGCAGCTTTTCGATTTTGGGAGCACCCGAGTTGGCCTCAAACTTCAGCAGGCCGAGGGCGCGGGTCACTTTCTGACCACGAACCAGGTTGGCCACCAGACGCATCTTGCGCGGCGAGGTGGGCACGTTCCGGAGTTTAGCTACTGCTTCCATAATTAGCGCTTGCCTTTATCTTTCTTGGCGACGTGGCCGCGGAAGTTACGGGTCGGGGCAAACTCACCGAGCTTGTGCCCTACCATGTTCTCCGTGACATACACCGGGATGAACTTATTGCCGTTGTGCACGGCGAACGTGTGGCCAACGAAGTCGGGCGAAATCATCGAGCGGCGCGACCAGGTCTTCACCACCGACTTTTTGCCGGATTCCTCCATTGCCGTTACTTTCTTCTCGAGCCGGAAGTCAATGTACGGCCCTTTTTTTAGTGAACGTGCCATTGCTTACTTCTTGCCTTTACGGTTGATGATCAGCTGCTCGGAATACTTGTTCTTGTTACGGGTCTTCTGGCCTTTCGAGAAGATACCGTTACGGCTGCGTGGGTGACCACCCGACGACTTGCCTTCACCACCACCCATGGGGTGATCGACAGGGTTCATGGCTACGCCACGAACGCGCGGACGACGACCCAACCAGCGGTTGCGGCCGGCTTTGCCCAGACGAACGTTCATGTGGTCGCCATTGGAAACAGTACCAACCGTGGCCATGCAGGTAACGAGTACCATGCGCATTTCGCCGGAAGGCAGCTTCAGGGTAGCGTAGCGGTCTTCGCGGGCTACGAGCTGGGCGTAGGTGCCGGCCGAGCGCGCCATAGCAGCGCCAGCACCGGGCTGTAGCTCGATGGCGTGCACGATGGTACCGAGGGGAATTTCGCGCAGGGGCAGGGCATTGCCTACCTCAGGGGCCACGCCCGTACCCGAAACGATTACCGTACCCACAGCCAGACCGGCCGGAGCAATGATATAACGCTTCTCACCATCGGCGTACTGCAACAGGGCAATACGGGCGGTGCGGTTGGGGTCGTACTCAATCGTCTTCACCGTGGCAGGCACGGAGGCCTTGTCACGCTTGAAGTCGACGATACGGTAACGGGCTTTGTGTCCGCCGCCCATGTAGCGGTTCGACATTTTGCCCGAATTGTTACGGCCACCGGAGTTTTTGAGGGGTGCCAACAGCGACTTCTCCGGCGTCGACGCAGTTAGCTCGTCGAAGGCCGGGGCGATGCGGAAGCGCTGACCCGGTGATGTTGGTCTTAGTTTTTTGAGTGCCATTACTCTTGCTTAGGAAAAATTCTTGGCTGAAAGAAAGGCTTACAGGCCGCTGTAGAAGTCGATGATGTCGCCTTCTTTAACGGTAACCACGGCCTTTTTGCCGTGCGGACGACGGCCCGAGATGGAGCCGCCTTTCGTGAACTTCGACTTCACCTTACCAATCGTGCGCATCGTGCTGATGCTGGTGATGGTAACGCCGTAAAGCTGCTCAATCTCTTTCTTGATCTGCACCTTGTTGGCATCGATGGCTACGTCGAAGGAGTACTGTCCTTTGTCGTTGAGGCTGGTTGCCTTCTCCGTTACGATGGGTTTTTTCAGAATGCTCATTACTCAGCCGTGGTATAGAGTTGTTCCAATGCCGTCAGCGCATCCTCCGACAGCAACAGCGTATCGGTGTTCAGCAGGTCGTGCGTGTTCAGGGCTACCGGAGTAGCTACGCTTACGCGCTGAATGTTGCGGGCCGACAGGACTACGTTCTTCTCAACCGCGCCCGTTACGAGCAGGGTCTTTTTGCCGTTGTTCAGCTTCAGACCGGCCATGATGGCGGCGAAGTCCTTGGTCTTCACGGCCGACATCGTAATGTTCTCCACTACCGATACCTTGCCGTCCTGAGCCAGCGTCGAGAGGGCCGACAGGCGGGCCAGACGCTTGGTTTTCTTGTTGAGCTTGAAGCCATAGTCGCGGGGCTGGGGGCCGAACATGCGGCCGCCACCTACGAATACGCCCGACTTCATGGAGCCGGCCCGGGCACCGCCGGTGCCTTTCTGCTTCTTCAGCTTCTTGGTGGTGCCGTGCACTTCGTTGCGCTGCTTCGACTTGTGCGTGCCCTGGCGCTGGTTGGCCAGGTACTGCTTCACGTCGAGGTACATCACGTGCTCGTTCGGCTCGAGGCCGAAGATGGCGTCGGACAGGGTGACCTTACGGCCGGTGTCTTCGCCTTTGATGTTGATTACTGACAGTTCCATCTTGCTAGGTTATTTTTCCAGGACCACGAAAGAGTTCTTGGCACCGGGAATCGAGCCGCTCACCACGATGAGGTTTTTGTCGGCTACAATGCGCATAACCTTCAGGTTCTGCACTTTCACCCGGTCGTTGCCCATGCGGCCACCCATGCGCATTCCTTTGAATACGCGCGAAGGCCACGAGCAGGCACCGATGGAGCCGGGGTGACGCGCCCGGTTGTGCTGACCGTGGGTCTGGCCGCCAACACCGGCGAAGTTGTAGCGCTTTACAACGCCCTGGAAACCCTTACCCTTCGACGTACCTACTACGTCAACGAATTCGCCCTCCTCGAACAGCGAGGTGTTGATTTCGCTGCCAGCAGCAAAGTTGGCGGCGTCGTCGGTGCGGAACTCAACGAGCTTTTTCTTGGGGGTGGTTCCGGCTTTAGCGAAGTGACCAGCCAGAGGCTTGGTCGTGTTCTTCGCCTTTTTCTCGCCGTAACCGAGCTGGATGGCCAGATAGCCGTCCGTTTCGATGGTCTTAACCTGCGTCACTACGCACGGACCCGCCTCGATGAGCGTGCAGGGAATGTTCTTCCCGTCCGGAGTGAAGAGGCTTGTCATACCGATTTTTTTACCGATGATGCCAGGCATTCAATTGGGGTTTTAAAAAAAGACACACTCGAAAACGCCCGCGTGGCATTTTCGCAAATGGAGTGCAAAGCTAGGGATTTGTTGCCGGAATATCTAAGGTGGCTCCGAAATATTTTCAGAGTTAGATAGTTAGCCTGCCTTTACCATCCGGAACCGCTTACCATCTTAGGCAGAAGTCAGTCAAGCGCTGTAGCGGCAGGATAGTTCCTTCCCTCCCACCGCAGTGCCAGTTCCCCGCCGATTCTTTCACCAACCAAAAACGCCCCACCGGCTCCGAAGAGACGATGGGGCGTTTAAGTTAATCAGCTAACGGAAACCCGGTCCTCAGACTTTGATTTCTACGTCAACACCGCTGGGCAGCTCTAGCTTCATCAGGGCATCTACCGTCTTCGACGAAGTCGAGTAGATATCCACGAGACGCTTGTAGGTGCAGAGCTGGAATTGCTCCCGGCTCTTCTTGTTCACGTGGGGCGAACGGAGCACAGTGAACTTCTCTTTTTTAGTGGGCAGGGGAATCGGACCGCTAACGATAGCGCCCGTAGCCTTCACCGCCGTCACAATCTTCTCCGACGATTTGTCCACCAGGTTGTGGTCGTAGGATTTGAGCTTGATGCGAATTTTCTGATTCATGTCGATTTGTGTGAAAGCGGGTTAGCGGATAGCGTTGCCCTTCTGCTTGGCAATGATGCCTTCAGCAAGGTTGTTCGGCACCTGGTCGTAGTGCGAGAACGTGAGCGAAGCCGAAGCCCGACCCGACGTAATCGTACGAAGCGAGGTAACGTAGCCGAACAGCTCCGACAGCGGAACGTCAGCCTTGATGATGTTGGCACCAGCCTTCGTATCCATGCCCTTCATGATACCGCGGCGACGGTTCAGGTCGCCCGTTACCGAACCAGTGTACTCATCCGGCGAAGCTACCTCTACTGCCATAATCGGCTCGAGCAGCTTCGGACCAGCCTGACGGCCAGCCTCACGGAAACCACCACGGGCGGCGAGTTCGAACGACAGGGCGTCCGAGTCAACGTCGTGGAAGGAACCGAAGAACAGGCGAACCCGCATGCCCTCGATGGGGAAGCCGGCCAGCGGACCATTCTTCATGGCCTCTTCGAAACCTTTCTGGATTGGCGCGATGAATTCGCGGGGGATTACACCACCCGTGATATCGTTCACGAACTCCAGACCGGGCTTCTCCGGGTCGGTTACTTTCGGACCCAGTTCAAACACGATGTCGCCGAACTTACCGCGGCCACCGGTCTGCTTCTTGTAGGTCTCGCGGTGCTCAACATTTTTGGTGAGTACCTCTTTGTAGGCTACCTGCGGAGCACCCTGGTTGATTTCCACCTTGAACTCCCGACGCATGCGGTCGATGATGATTTCGAGGTGCAACTCACCCATACCCTTAAGTACGGTCTGGCCCGTTTCGGGGTCGGTCTGTACCACCAGGGTGGGGTCTTCTTCCACGAGCTTGGCAATGGCCATGCCCATCTTGTCCACGTCGGCTTGCGTCTTGGGCTCGATGGCGTAACCAATAACCGGCTCGGGGAACGACATGGATTCGAGCACAATCGGGTGCTTCTCGTCGCTCAGCGTATCGCCGGTTTTGATGTCCTTGAAACCCACGCCGGCAGCAATGTCGCCGGCCTGGATGCGCTCGATGGGGTTCTGCTTGTTGGAGTGCATCTGCATCAGGCGCGAGATACGCTCCTTCTTGTTCGTGCGGTTGTTGTGCACGTACGAACCGGCATCCAGCACGCCGCTGTAGCAGCGGAAGAAGCACAGACGGCCCACGAAGGGGTCGGTGGCAATCTTGAAGGCCAGGGCCGTGAAGGGCTCCGAGTTGTCGGGGTGACGCTCGATTTCCTCCTCGGTCTCGGGGTTTTTACCGATGATGGGGGGCATGTCGAGGGGCGAGGGCAGGTAGGCCATTACGCCGTCCAGCATCGTCTGTACACCCTTGTTCTTGAAGGCCGAGCCGCACATCACGGGCGAGAACTTCATGTCGATAACCGCCTGGCGGATAACGACCATCATTTCCTCGCGGGTGATGGAGTCCGGGTCGTCGAAGAATTTCTCCAACAGAGCGTCGTCGTACTCGGCTACGCTTTCGATGAGTTTCTGGCGCCACTCGGCTACCGTTTCAACGAGGTCCTCGGGAACGGGGATTTCGTGGAAGGATTTGCCCTGAGTAGCGTCGTCCCATACGATGGCTTTGCCGGTCAGCAAGTCCACCACGCCTTTGAAGGTTTCCTCGGCACCAATCGGAATCTGGAGTGGCACGGGGTTAGCACCCAGCTTCTCCTTGATTTCGTTGACGGCCTTGAAGAAGTCGGCACCGGCGCGGTCCATCTTATTGACGAAGCAGATGCGGGGCACCTTGTACTTGTCAGCCTGACGCCATACGGTCTCCGACTGGGGCTCTACGCCCGATACGGCGCAGAACAGCGCCACAGCGCCGTCGAGCACGCGCAAGGAGCGCTCCACCTCCACCGTAAAGTCTACGTGGCCGGGGGTGTCAATCAGGTTGATTTTGTACTGCTTGGTGCTATCCACCGGCTCGCCGTTGGCGTCGGTGGGGTAGTTCCAGAAGGTAGTAGTAGCGGCCGAGGTAATGGTAATACCCCGCTCCTGCTCCTGCTCCATCCAGTCCATGGTGGCGCCACCGTCGTGCACCTCCCCGATTTTATGGGTCTTGCCGGTATAGTAGAGAATGCGCTCCGACGTGGTGGTTTTACCAGCATCGATGTGCGCCATAATCCCGATATTCCGGAGGTATTGCAGGTCTTTATTTACAGCCATTAGTTCAGTAAGTGAATGAGTGAATTGGTGAATGAGTGAGACGGACGAATAATTCCCTAAAAAGAACTTTCGCTCATTCACTCATTCGCTCATTCACTGATTAGAAACGGAAGTGCGAGAAGGCCTTGTTGGCTTCGGCCATCCGGTGGGTGTCGTCCTTCTTCTTGACGGCGGCACCTTCGCCCTTGGCGGCGGCAATGATTTCGCCAGCCAGCTTGTCCTTCATGGTTTTCTCACCACGACGACGAGCGTACTGAATCAGCCACTTCGAGCCAACTGCAATGCGGCGGTCGGGGCGAACTTCGATGGGAACCTGGAAAGTGGCACCACCTACGCGGCGGCTCTTTACTTCCACGGTCGGCATTACGTTGTTGAGGGCTTTGCGCCACATCTCCACGCCGCTTTCCTTGGTCCGCTCTTCTACCAGCTCGCAGGCTTCGTAGAAAATGGTGTAGGCCAGGTTTTTCTTGCCGTCATACATCATGTAGTTGACGAACCGGGTTACCAGCGTCTCCTTGTACTTAGGGTCGGGCAGGAGGATGCGCTTCTTTGGTTTTGACTTTCTCATGAGAGTAGAAATGGGTTGCTGTAGCGGGAAAGTGGGATAAGAACCATGTGCTATCCAGCACTTCGCACTACCTCACCCGGCTTCAATTACTTTTTCTTCTTAGCGGGAGCACCTTTACCGGCCGCGGCTGCCTGACCGGGCTTGGGGCGCTTGGCACCGTACTTCGAGCGACGCTGGGTACGGCCGCTTACGCCGGCCGTATCGAGGGCACCGCGAATGATGTGGTAACGCACGCCGGGAAGGTCTTTCACCCGTCCGCCGCGAATCAGCACGATGCTGTGCTCCTGCAGGTTGTGGCCTTCGCCAGGGATGTAGGCGTTTACTTCTTTGCCATTGGTGAGGCGCACGCGGGCGACCTTACGCATAGCCGAGTTTGGCTTCTTAGGCGTGGTGGTGTACACCCGGGTGCAAACGCCGCGGCGCTGCGGGCACGAATCCAGGGCCGGCGACTTCGACTTCGTCGTCAGTTTCTCGCGGCCTTTTCGTACTAACTGGTTGATAGTAGGCATTTACGGAATTGGTTTGTCCAGGGAGGGTTCTCTCCCAAAAATTAGGCTTGCAAAGGTAGAAAAGTTGCGCGGCAATAGCAAACGAGTTGAGATAGTTTGTTTTAGAACGTCGTAGGGGCTTGCCCCCGCCCGCCGCTTGGTTGATACAACGGCCCATTACCGAATCGTTCAACGGCGGGCGGGGGCAAGCCCCGCACCCTACATCGTTCTATGCCTCCCCCATCGTCCCACCGAAACCCATCGGGTACGCCGGGGTCTCCTGCTGGGCCTTGATGGAGCCGTTGGCCTGCTCGAACCGCTCGATGTTCTCGGCCAGGGCTGCCTGCAGGCGCTTGGCGTGCTCGGGCGTGAGGATGATGCGCGACTTCACTTTGGCCTTGGCCACCCCCGGCATCAGCCGGATAAAGTCAATCACGAATTCGCTGCTGCTATGCGCAATCATGGCTAGGTTGGCGTACTCGCCCTCGGCCATTTCCTCCGACAGTTCGATGTTGATGGCGTTCTGGTCCTGGGGCTGGGCCGCGTCGGGGTTCTGGGGTTCGGTGGGTTGGTTCATTGGTATATGCTTGAAAAATGTTCTGGTTAAGAGACAGGTCGGTTTTTGCGCAAGTGATACTCGGTAAGTAGCCCAATTATAATTGGGACAAAGAAGATGATGTTCATCATACCCCAATCATTCCCTTCATCTAATACACCTTTTACCCCTATTAGAAGAATTAGAAAGGCCAACGATAAAGCAAGTATGCGCCAAAGAGCAGTTTTACTTCTAATCAGCAGTACAATTACTCCTATGTAAATTATAAGGCTCAATGCAATAGCTCCTAACAAATAGGGCATCACCTCCGCTATGTTAGCTACTGCCTGAGAAGCGTTCAGTATAATTACATTCATCTTACAAAACGATTTACTGTTAAAGCATCAAATCTAAATGAGAAACCCCAGCCGAATCGCTCCGGCTGGGGTTTCTCATTTACTCACTTCCGCAGATTACTCTGCCGAAACTTCGCGCTTGGCGCGGGAGGGGCGCTTTACAGGAGCAGCAGCCTCTTCGGCTTTAGCGGCCTGGGCGGCTTCCATCTCTTCCTTCGAGCCCACAATCTGACGCGTATACTCGCGCAGACCGGTACCGGCCGGGATGAGGTGGCCCACAATCACGTTCTCCTTCAGGCCCAGCAGTTCGTCGGCCTTGCCACGGATGGCGGCTTCCGAGAGCACCTTGGTCGTCTCCTGGAAGGAAGCGGCCGAGATGAACGACTGGGTGCCCAACGAGGCCTGGGTGATACCCTGGAGCGTCGGACGCGAAACCGAAGGCTGGGCGTCGCGCACTTCCACCAGTTGCAGGTCGCGGCGGCGCAGGCTGCTGTTCTCGTCGCGCAGGCGGCGAGCCGTGACAATCTGGCCGGGCTTGAGGTTGCTCGAATCCCCGGCGTTGGTCACCACCTTCATATCGATGATGGTGTCGTTCTCCTCCATGAAGATAATCTTGTCGATTACCTGATGTTCGAGGAACGAGGTGTCGCCAGCGTCGAGAATCACGACTTTCTGCATCATCTGGCGGACGACCACCTCGATGTGCTTGTCGTTGATTTTCACACCCTGCAAGCGGTACACTTCCTGAATCTCGTTCACGAGGTACTCCTGCACCGCGCCCGGACCCTGAATGCTCAGAATGTCGGACGGCGTAATGGCCCCATCGGAGAGCGGCGAACCAGCCCGGATGAAGTCGTTGTCCTGCACCAGAATGTGCTTGGACAGCGGCACCATGTACTTCTTCTTCACCCCGTCTTTCGACTCGACAAAGATTTCGCGGTTGCCACGCTTCACGGTGCCGTAGGTTACCACGCCGTCGATTTCGGCTACTACGGCCGGGTTCGACGGGTTGCGGGCCTCGAACAGCTCCGTTACGCGGGGCAGACCACCGGTAATGTCGCGGGTCTTGCCTACGGCGCGCGGAATCTTGGCCAGAATCTGGCCGGCCTTGATTTTCTGGCCGTTCTCCACGTTCAGGTGCGAACCCACCGGGATGCTGTAGCCCTTCTGCCCCTCCTCGTCGCCCTTTTTGCCGGGGCGCACGATGATGGCGGGGTTCTGGTCCTTGGCCGCCTTCGATTCGATAATCACCTTCTCGCGGTGACCCGTCTGCTCGTCCGACTCCTCGCGGTAGGTTACGCCTTCCGTAATGGCGTCGTACACAATTGTACCGTCGAACTCGGCCAGAATAACGGCGTTGTAGGGGTCCCAGTTGTTGAGCTCCTGGCCCTTCTCGACCTCCTGACCCTCTTTTACGAGCAGGAACGAACCATAAGGAACGTGGTTCGAGATGAACACCTTGCCGGTGCCTTTCTCCACGATGCGGATTTCGCCCGAGCGACCCATTACAACGTTCACGGCCTCGCCATCGGCGCTGGCCGTTTCCACGGTCCGGATGTCCTCGAACTCCACCACGCCCGCGAATTTGGCGCGGATGCTGGCTTCCACCGCAATGTTGGAAGCCGTACCACCCACGTGGAAGGTGCGCAGCGTGAGCTGGGTACCGGGCTCGCCAATCGACTGGGCGGCAATTACGCCCACCGCCTCGCCGCGCTGGACCATGCGGCCCGACGACAGGTTACGGCCGTAGCACTTGGCGCAGATACCACGCTTGCTCTCGCAGGTCAGCACCGAGCGGATTTCCACTGACTCAATGCTCGTGGCATCAACGCGGCGGGTAATCTCCTCGGTGATTTCGTCGCCGGCCGTCAGGATAACCTCGTCCGTGAGCGGGTCGATGATATCGTGTACCGCCACGCGACCCAGGATACGCTCGGCCAGGGGCTCCACGATGTCCTCGTTGTCCTTGAGGGCGAAGGTTTCGATACCGCGTAGCGTGCCGCAATCGGGCTCGTTCACGATAACGTCCTGGGAAACGTCCACCAAGCGACGGGTCAGGTAGCCGGCGTCGGCAGTTTTCAGGGCCGTGTCGGCGAGGCCTTTGCGGGCACCGTGGGTCGAGATGAAATACTCGATTACGTCTAGGCCTTCTTTGAAGTTGGACAGAATCGGGTTTTCAATAATCTCGCCTACCGAACCCTGGAGCGACTTCTGGGGCTTGGCCATCAGACCCCGCATACCGCCGAGCTGACGAATCTGCTCGCGCGAACCCCGGGCCCCAGAGTGCATCATCATGTAAATCGAGTTGAAGCCCTGGTTCTCCTTTTCGAGGCGACCCATGAGGGTTTCGGTGATTTGGTTGTTGATGCGCGTCCAGATATCGATAACCTGGTTGTAACGCTCGTTGTCGGTAATCAGACCCATCTGGTAGTTCTGGGTTACCGCGGCTACGTCGGCCTGGGCCTGCTTCACCAGCTCATCCTTTTCCTTCGGAATCTGGATGTCACCCAGCCCCATCGACAGGCCACCTTTGTAAGCCGACTGGAAGCCCAGCGTCTTGATGTCGTCGAGGAACTGAGCGGTGCGGGCCATGCCCGTGCGCTTGAACACCAGCGAGATAATCTGCTGGAGCTTCTTCTTGGTCAGCAACTCATCCACGAAACCTACTTCGCGGGGCACGAGCTGGTTGAAGAGCACGCGGCCGGCCACGGTTTCGATGATTTTCGTCACGAGGTTATCGTCCTCGTCGCGAATCTCGGTACGCACCTTAATGTAGGCGTGCTTCGAGAGCTGGCCTTCGTTGAGGGCAATTACCACTTCCTCGTCGGAATAGAATACCCGGCCTTCGCCTTGGATGCTCTCGTCTTCGGTGCTGCGCTTGCCTTTGGTGACATAGTACAGACCCAGAACCATGTCCTGCGACGGTACCGCAATCGGTGCGCCGTTGGCAGGGTTCAGGATGTTGTGCGAGGCCAGCATGAGCATGGAAGCTTCCAAGATGGCGGCCGGACCCAGGGGCACGTGCACAGCCATCTGGTCACCGTCAAAGTCAGCGTTGAAGGCCGTACAAACGAGCGGGTGCAACTGGATAGCCTTGCCCTCAATGAGGCGCGGCTGGAAGGCCTGGATGCCCAAGCGGTGCAGGGTTGGAGCCCGGTTCAGGAGCACGGGGTGGCCTTTCAGCACGTTTTCCAGGATATCCCAGACTACGGCGTCCTTGCGGTCTACGATTTTCTTGGCCGACTTCACCGTCTTCACGATGCCGCGCTCGATGAGCTTGCGGATGATGAACGGCTTGAACAGCTCGGCCGCCATGTTCTTGGGCAGCCCGCACTCGTGCAGCTTCAGCTCGGGGCCTACTACGATAACCGAACGGCCGGAATAGTCGACGCGCTTACCGAGCAGGTTCTGGCGGAAGCGCCCCTGCTTGCCTTTCAGCATATCCGACAGCGACTTCAGGGCGCGGTTGCCTTCGGCGCGCACGGCATTCACCTTACGCGAGTTGTCGAAGAGCGAATCCACGGCTTCCTGCAACATGCGCTTCTCGTTGCGCAGAATCACCTCCGGGGCCTTGATTTCAATCAGGCGCTTGAGGCGGTTGTTGCGGATGATAACGCGACGGTACAGGTCGTTGAGGTCGGACGTAGCGAAACGGCCACCGTCGAGCGGAACGAGTGGACGCAGCTCCGGCGGAATCACGGGCACCATGCGGATAACCATCCACTCGGGCTTGTTCTCCACGCGGGTGGCGGCGTCGCGGAAGGCTTCCACTACGCGCAGGCGCTTCAGCGCCTCGGCCTTACGCTGCTGGGAGGTTTCGGTGGCGGCGGAGTCGCGCAGCGAGTAGCTCAGCTCATCGAGGTTGATGCGCTCGAGCAGCATTTGCAGCGCCTCGGCACCCATGCGGGCGATGAACTTGTTGGGGTCATCGTTCGGCAGCATCTGGTTCTCGCGGGGGAGCTTGTCGATGATGTCGAGGTATTCGTCTTCGGTCAGGAAGTCAAGCTGCTGCACGCCTTCCTCGGCCAGCGTACCCGGCTGCACCACGGCGTAGCGCTCGTAGTAAATAATCTGGTCGAGCTTCTTGGTGGGCAGGCCCAGCAGGTAGCCGATTTTATTAGGCAACGACTTGAAGTACCAGATATGCGCCACGGGCACCACCAGTTCAATGTGGCCCATCCGCTCCCGGCGAACTTTCTTCTCGGTCACCTCCACACCGCAACGGTCGCAGATGATGCCCTTGTAACGGATGCGCTTGTATTTGCCGCAGTGGCACTCCCAGTCCTTCACAGGACCGAAAATTCGCTCGCAGAACAAGCCGCCCATCTCGGGCTTATACGTCCGGTAGTTGATGGTTTCGGGCTTAATCACCTCACCGTTCGACCGCTCCAGAATGGATTCGGGCGAGGCCAGCGAGATGGTGACTTTCGAGAAGTCCTGCACCAGTTTCTTGTTTTTTGCAAACGCCATGTAGGGAAGCTGTTAGCTGTTGGCTGTTTATCTGTCAGGGAAAATCCGCGCCGCTTAAGCGAGGCGGAAATACCATAACAGCTCGACTCTGCTAAAAGTGCTCTGCCAGTCGGATAGGTACGCCGGGCAGTAGATTTTCGTCAGGTCTGATGGGTACTCACTCCGGTTTTAGCAAACCGAAGCGTAGTGCGGCCACTCCCGCCGGGCGTATAAGTCGTGCTGACCATATCTCGGCACGACGCCGGTGGCAGGTTGGGCCACTCCTATTATGTCCGAAGTGGGAGCTGCTACCGGCGGACCGGCAGCAGCTCCCTTTCCGAATACCTAGTCCAGCGTGATTTCCAGAGCCAGACCGCGCAGCTCATGGATGAGCACGTTGAACGACTCGGGGATGTTGGGCTTGGGCAGCACGTCGCCTTTTACAATGGCTTCGTATGCCTTGGCCCGGCCTACCACGTCGTCCGACTTTACGGTTAAGATCTCCTGGAGCACGTTGGAGGCACCGAAGGCCTCCAGGGCCCACACTTCCATCTCGCCGAAGCGCTGACCACCGAACTGGGCCTTACCACCCAGCGGCTGCTGGGTAATGAGCGAGTACGGTCCGATCGAACGGGCGTGCATCTTGTCATCCACCAGGTGACCCAGCTTCAGCATGTAGATAACCCCCACCGTTACCGGCTGGTCGAAGCGCTGGCCCGTCAGGCCGTCGTGCAGGTAAGCACGACCCCAGTCGGGCAGACCGGCTTCGGTCAGTTCCTTGGCTACTTCGTCCTCGGTGGCACCATCGAAAATCGGGGTGGCGTAGGTGCGGCCCATTTTCAGACCGGCCCAGCCGAGTACGGTTTCGTAGATCTGACCGATGTTCATCCGGCTGGGTACACCCAGCGGGTTGAGCACGATGTCCATTGGGGTGCCGTCGGGCAGGAAGGGCATGTCCTCATCGCGCACGATGCGGGCTACTACACCTTTGTTACCGTGGCGGCCGGCCATCTTGTCACCCACCTTCAGCTTGCGCTTCTTGGCGATGTACACTTTGGCCAGCTGCACGATGCCGGCGGGCAATTCATCACCTACTTCCAGCGTGAACCGCTCGCGCTTGAAGCGGGCCGTTACCACGTTGCGGCGCTTGGCGTAGTTTTTCACCAGCTCGCCCACCATGGCATTCACGCGGGCATCAGCTGTCCAGCCGTCCAGCACGAGGTCCTTGAACAGGTTGGCCTCTTCTGGCACGGCGTAGTTGCTCTCGTCGCGGTAGGGGTTCTTGTCGGGGAACAGGTTTTCGGCCACGTTCTTCTTGCCGAACTTCACGCCCTTCGACATGATTTCCTCACCGAACTTATGCTTGATACCCTGCGACGTCTTGCCTTCGAGCAGGCTGGTCATCTTCTCCACCATGATGGCGCGGATGCCCCGTAGCTCGCGGCCGTAAGCCTCCTTCAGCTCCTCTACTTCCTTCTTCGACTTGGCCCGGAGGTTTTTGTCTTTCTTAGGACGCGAGAACAGCTTGGTGCCGATAACAACGCCCTGCAGGGACGGTGGCGCTTTCAGAGAAGCGTCTTTCACGTCGCCGGCCTTGTCGCCGAAAATGGCGCGGAGCAGCTTCTCTTCCGGCGTCGGATCGGTTTCGCCCTTGGGCGTAATCTTACCGATCAGAATGTCGCCTTCCTTCACCTCAGCACCTAGGCGGATTACGCCATTGTCGTCGAGGTTGCGCACGGCTTCTTCGCTCACGTTCGGAATCTCCGAGGTCAGCTCTTCTTCGCCGCGCTTGGTTTCGCGCACTTCCAGTTCAAACTCCTCAATGTGAATCGAGGTGAAGATGTCGTCGCGCACTACTTTCTCCGAGATGACGATGGCATCCTCGAAGTTGTAGCCCTGCCACGGCATGAACGCCACCTGCATGTTGCGGCCCAAGGCGAGTTCGCCCTTGTTGGTGCCGTAGCCTTCGCACAGTACCTGGCCCTTGGTCACCCGCTCGCCCTTCTTCACGAGGGGCGTCAGGTTGATGCAGGTGTCCTGGTTGGTGCGGCGGAACTTGATGAGGTCGTAGGAAATCCGCTCAGCGTCGAAGCTTACGAGGACTTCATCAGGCGTCAGATCGTACTTCACCACGATGCGGTTGGCATCCACGTAATCGACCACACCCACACCCTCGGATACAACCAGGGTGCGCGAGTCGGTAGCTACGCGGCCTTCGAGGCCGGTACCCACGATGGGGGCTTCGGCTTTCAGCAGCGGAACTGCCTGGCGCTGCATGTTCGAGCCCATCAGTGCCCGGTTGGCGTCATCGTGCTCCAGGAACGGAATCAGCGAAGCGGCTACCGACACAATCTGGTTCGGGGCTACGTCCATGTAGCTATACTCGTCGGGACCAACTACGGGGAAGTCACCTTCGAAACGGCCTTTTACGAGGTCGTTGAGGAAGTTACCATTGTCATCAATCGGGGCGTTAGCCTGGGCGATGTGGTGGGTGTCTTCTTCTTCAGCAGTCAGGTACTTCACGTTCTCCGTCATGTCCACCTGACCATTGGCGGCCGTGCGGTATGGCGTTTCGATGAAGCCCATCGAGTTCACGCGGGCGTGCACACACAGCGACGAAATCAGACCAATGTTGGGTCCTTCCGGCGTTTCGATGGTGCAAAGGCGACCGTAGTGCGTGTAGTGAACGTCCCGTACCTCAAAGCCAGCACGCTCCCGCGACAGACCTCCTGGCCCCAGTGCCGATACGCGACGCTTGTGCGTCACCTCGGCCAGCGGGTTGGTCTGGTCCATAAACTGGGAGAGCTGGTTGGTACCGAAGAACGAGTTGATAACGCTCGACAGGGTGCGGGCGTTGATCAGGTCTACGGGCTTGAAGTCCTCGTTGTCGCGCACATTCATGCGCTCCTTGATGGTGCGGGCCATGCGGGCCAGACCCACGCCGAACTGGGCGTAGAGCTGCTCGCCCACCGTGCGCACACGGCGGTTGCTCAGGTGGTCAATGTCATCGACAATGGCCTTCGAGTTGATCAGACCGATGAGGTACTTCACGATGAGCACGATGTCCTCGTTGGTCAGCACGCGGGCTTCCCAGTTGGTCTCGATGCCCAGCTTCTTATTGATGCGGTAGCGGCCTACGTCGCCGAGGTCGTAGCGCTTATCCGAGAAAAACAGCTTCTGGATAATGTCGCGGGCAGTTTCCTCGTCGGGAGCCTCCGTGTTCCGGAGCTGACGGTAAATCTGCTCTACGGCTTCCTTCTCCGAGTTGGAGTTGTCCTTCTGGAGGGTGTTGTAGATGATAGCGTAGTCCGCAATGTTCACGTTCTCGCGGTGCAGAATCACCGACTTCGCCCCGGCATTCAGGATGATGTCGATGTCCTCCTCCGAGATTTCGGAATCGCGCTCCATCAGCACCTCATTGCGGTCGATGGAAACTACTTCGCCGGTGTCTTCGTCCACGAAGTCCTCGGTCCAAGTGCGCAGCACCCGGGCAGCCAGCTTACGGCCAACCGCTTTCTTGAGATTCTTCTTGTCGGCCTTCACCTCCTCCGACAGCCCGAACAGGTCGAGGATGTCTTTGTCAGTGCCGTAACCGATGGCGCGCAGCAGCGTGGTAACCGGGAATTTCTTCTTGCGGTCGATGTAGGCGTACATCACGTTGTTCACGTCCGTGGCAAATTCAATCCACGAACCCTTGAACGGGATAATACGGGCCGAATACAGCTTGGTGCCGTTGGTGTGCTTGCTCTGGGCAAAAAACACGCCCGGCGAGCGGTGCAGCTGCGATACGATAACACGCTCGGCCCCGTTGATAACGAATGAGCCCTTTTCCGTCATGTACGGGATGTTGCCCAAGAACACTTCCTGCTCAATCGTCTCAAAGTCTTCGTTGTCCGAATCGTTGCAGACCAGCCGGAGCTTGGCCTTCAGCGGCACGGAGTACGTCAGGCCCCGGTCGATGCACTCGTCAACCGAGTACTTGGGCGGGTCGACGTGGTAATCGAGGAAGGTCAGGACGAAGTTTTCGCGCGAGTCCGAAATCGGGAAGTTCTCGGCGAATACCTTGAAAAGGCCTTCATCGGTCCGGTTCTCAGCAGCCGTTTCCAACTGGAAGAAATCCATAAACGAGCGAACCTGCACGTCGAGGAAATCCGGGTACTCAATAACCTTTTTAATCTTGGCGAAGTTGATCCGCTCGTCAGCGGCCTGCAATTTTTGCAGCCCTGTCGGCGCCTGAGGCGCTTTCGGTTCTTTCGATGTAGCCAATGTATGTGGGGTTAGGAAATGGAGACTGGGAGAATCCAAGCCAGGCGGAAAACAACGTCGGCCGCTTGGCGAATAATTTGTGAAATCAGCGGACACGCCGAAGCGCAAAGCACTACTAGTAGCAGTTTGCGCTGGACCGTCCGTAGCCGCCAAAAGCCGCGAAGCGGCGCGTAAACGAACTTCCGACTAGTTTGTTGCCTACAAACAGGAAAAGACCTGGCTTAGTTGCCAGGCCTCTCCTAATTTGCTGGGTGTTAGAGCAGGCAGCAGAAATTACTTGATCTCTACTTCAGCGCCGGCTTCTTCCAGTTGCTTCTTCAGGCCTTCAGCCTCGTCTTTGGCAACACCTTCCTTAACGGCCTTTGGAGCACCGTCAACGAGTTCTTTGGCTTCCTTCAGGCCGAGGCCGGTCAGGTCCTTCACCAGCTTCACAACAGCCAGTTTCTGGCCACCGGCAGCTTTCAGGATAACGTCGAACGACGTCTTCTCCTCAGGAGCGTCAGCAGCGGCAGCGCCGCCACCAGCCATCATCATCGGAGCAGCAGCAGCAGGCTCGATGCCGTACTCATCCTTCAGGATGGTAGCCAGTTCGTTTACTTCTTTTACCGTCAGGCTAACGAGCTGCTCGGCGAATGCTTTCAAATCTGCCATTTCTGTAGATTGTTAAAAAGGGGGGTTGTTGAAGAAAATTTATACTTGAAAAAGATGAGCAGTGGTTAGCCTGCAACCTCTTCTTTTTCGGAAAGCGTTTTGAGGATGCCAGCCAGCTTGCTACCACCGCTCGAAAGAGCCGAGATAACATTTTTGGCGGGCGACTGGAGCAGACCGATGATTTCACCGATGAGTTCCGTCTTGCCTTTCAGCGTGGCAAGCGTGCCGAGCTGGTCGTGGCCGATGTAGATGCCAGCATCTACGTAAGCACCTTTCAGGGCCGGGCGAACAACAGCCGTTTTGCTGTAGTTCTGCGACTTATGAAAGTCCTGCATCAGCTTGGCCGGAGCATTGCCGCTCTCTTTCGAGAACAGGATGCCCGACTGGCCTACCAGCGCCGCGTCCATCTCCGTCGTGTCTACCTCGAGGGTATCGAGGGCCTTACGGATGAACGTGTTCTTGTACACCTTGAACTCCATGCCGCGGTTGTAGCACAACCGGCGGAATTCGTTGATTTTCGCCACCGACATTCCCGATGCATCGGCAATGTAGAACGCGTTGTGCGATTGAAACTTCTCGCTCAACTCGTCGACGAGGGCTTGTTTGTCTTCCCGGATCATATCGTCGTGTTGATTAAGGTTAGGCGGAAGTTACCGACGTATCGACCGGCACGCCGGGCGACATCGTGCTCGAGAGCGTGATGCTCTTGATGTAGGTGCCCTTGGCCGACGAAGGCTTCAGGCGCAGCAGCGTCTGGATAACCTCGATGGCGTTTTCAGCCAACTTCTGGTCGTCGAACGACACCTTGCCAACCGAGCAGTGAATGATACCGGTTTTGTCGACTTTGAAGTCGATTTTACCAGCCTTCACTTCCTGCACTGCTTTCGCAACGTCGGTCGTAACCGTGCCCGACTTAGGGTTTGGCATCAGGCCACGGGGGCCCAATACGCGGCCCAGACGGCCCACCTTGGCCATTACGGCCGGCATGGTGATGATTACGTCGATGTCGGTCCAGCCTTTCTCGATCTTGGCGATGTAGTCGTCCAGACCAACGAAATCGGCACCGGCTGCAGTAGCTTCGGCTTCTTTGTCGGGCGTAACGAGGGCCAGAACGCGAACGGTTTTGCCAGTGCCGTGGGGCAGCGTAGCAACGCCACGCACCATCTGGTCGGCTTTACGGGGGTCAACGCCCAAACGAACGTCGATATCCACCGAGGCGTCAAACTTCGTGTAGGTGATATCCTTCACGACTTTGGCGGCATCAACCAGGGTCCGGATTTCGGTCAGGTCGTGCTTGGCAAGGGCTTCCTTGCGTTTTTTACTAGTTGCCATGTCTTCTCCGTTGTTAAATTATTCAGCAAAAGGAGAAGCGCCCGACACGGTGATACCCATGCTACGCGCCGTACCAGCCACCTGCTTCATGGCCGACTCAATTGCAAAAGCGTTGAGGTCGGGCATTTTGGTTTCGGCGATGGTGCGAACCTGGTCCCACGATACCGACCCTACCTTGTTCCGGTTAGGCTCTTTCGAACCGCTCTGGAGCTTGGCGGCGTCCTTCAGCAGAACGGGCACCGGGGGGGTCTTCACCACGAAGTCGAACGACTTGTCGGTGTACATGGTAATCAAAACGGGACAAACTTGGCCGGCCTTATCCTGGGTGCGCGCATTGAACTGCTTGCAGAACTCCATGATGTTAAGGCCTTTGCTACCAAGTGCAGGTCCAACCGGCGGCGCGGGGTTCGCGGCGCCTCCCTTTATCTGAAGCTTCAGATAACCTCTAATTTCCTTGGCCATTTGGTTTGTAAGGCTTCGGATGCCGCGACGTAACTCGCCTCATCCTCAGTTTTCTAATTGCTCCGAAGTGGAAGCACCACCGGTCCGGAGCGGATAACCGATGACGTTTTTCTTTCGTTGTTAGTGATTTGTTGTCAGTTGTCAGTCCGTTCAACAGACTGACAACTGACAACAAATCACTAACAACTACTCTATTTCCTTCTCGACCTGGGTGTAGCTCAACTCCATGGGCTGGCTACGGCCGAATATTTTCACGATTACGTTGAGACGCTTGCGGTCCTCGAACACCTCGGCCACGTTGCCCGACATGCCGGCGAAACCACCGTCCACAATTTTCACCAACTCACCCACCACGAAGGGGGTTTCCAGCGTTTCGGTTTGCTCTTCCGACTCATCGACGATGCCGAGGATACGGTTGACTTCCGAAATGTGCAGTGGCACGGGCACCGTGTTCTGGTTGGCCGCCTTGCCCTCCTTGTCGGAGAGGAAGCCGATGATGCCCGGTGTGCTGGTGATGATGTGGTCGACCTCGCCGTGGGTCAGATCGGCGTGGATAATGATGTAGCCAGGGTAAAGGTTCCGCTCGCGGACGCGCTTCTTGCCGTTGCGCATCTCGAAAACCTTTTCTACCGGAATCAGCACCTGCGGTACCAGCTCCGAGAGGCCATGACGGCCGATTTCCGTTTCGAGGTAGGTTTTGGCCTTTTTCTCCTGCCCGCTTACCGAGCGGACCACGTACCATTTCAATTCGCCCATTTCAGTCGCGGGTATGGTCGATTAAATGAACGAGTTATAGAAAGCTTCTAGGCCCTCTTTAAAAATCACATCCATCACTCCTACAACCACCGCAAAAATCAGCGAGCCGAGCAATACCAAGCCGGCGCTCTTCTGCAGTTCTTCCAGCGAAGGCCACGTTACTTTGTAACGCATCTCGTCCGATGTTTCCCGGAAGTAGTTGGTCAGCTTGCTCATGCTACAGGAACTGCTGGTGAGAGTGAGTAAAAGAACGGCTGCCGAAGCAGCCGTACAATCTGGTGGCACGGGCGGAGAGATTCGAACTCCCATCAAAGGTTTTGGAGACCTCTATTCTACCCTTGAACTACGCCCGTGGATGCGTCCCGCAAAGGCACAAAGCCCGATTGGGACTGCAAATGTAGGTAACTCTTCAGACAAAACAAATCCGCCCCCGAAATTTTCGGGGGCGGATTTGTTTTATTTCAGCAGTTTTCCGAAGAAAATTACTCGGTGATTTCGGTTACCTGACCGGCACCTACCGTCCGGCCACCCTCACGGATAGCGAAACGCAGGCCTTTCTCCATAGCTACCGAGTTGATCAGCTCAACCGAGATAGTTACGTTGTCGCCGGGCATTACCATTTCCACGCCTTCGCCCAGCGTGATGATGCCGGTTACGTCGGTGGTGCGGAAATAGAACTGCGGGCGGTAGTTGTTGAAGAACGGCGTGTGACGGCCACCTTCCTCTTTCGAGAGCACGTACACCTCAGCCTTGAACTTGGTGTGGGGCTTCACGGAACCGGGCTTGCAGATAACCATACCACGACGGATGGCTTCTTTCTCGATACCGCGGAGCAGCAGACCAACGTTGTCGCCGGCTTCGCCACGGTCCAGAATCTTGCGGAACATCTCCACACCGGTAACGGTCGACTTCAGGCCTTCAGCACCCATGCCGAGGATGTCAACCTGCTCACCCGAGTTTACAATGCCACGCTCGATACGGCCGGTAGCAACTGTTCCACGACCCGTAATCGAGAACACGTCCTCAACAGGCATCAGGAAGGGCAGGTCGGTCAGACGAGCAGGAATCGGAATGAAGGAGTCAACAGCGTCCATCAGCTCCTCGATCTTGGGAACCCAGTTGGCATCGCCATTCAGGCCACCCAGAGCCGAGCCCTGAATTACGGGGATGTTGTCGCCGTCGAAGTCGTAGAACGAGAGCAGCTCACGGATTTCCATTTCCACCAGCTCGAGGAGCTCGGGGTCATCGACCATGTCTACTTTGTTCATGAACACCACCAGCTGAGGAACACCTACCTGACGGGCGAGCAGGATGTGCTCACGGGTCTGGGGCATTGGGCCGTCGGTGGCAGCTACCACGAGGATAGCACCGTCCATCTGGGCAGCACCGGTAACCATGTTCTTCACGTAGTCAGCGTGACCGGGGCAGTCAACGTGAGCGTAGTGACGGTTTTCGGTAGCGTACTCTACGTGCGAAGTGTTGATCGTAATACCGCGCTCTTTTTCTTCGGGAGCATTGTCGATCGAAGAGAAGTCGCGCTTGGCAGCCAGGCCTTTGCCGGCCAGTACCTGGGTAATGGCAGCGGTGAGGGTGGTTTTGCCGTGGTCAACGTGACCAATCGTGCCGATGTTTACGTGCGGCTTGGACCGGTCAAAATTTTCTTTAGCCATTGTAAAGAGATTAAGAGGAATTTTGAGGTGAGAAGGGGAAAACGCGACTAAAACCTAACTATACAGAAGAAAGCGAAACACAGCTCTGCTTGACCAGGGACTGCACGTCGCTTTTCTTGGCTGACAGTTCCAAAACGGTGCAGTCGCGCTGCCCCGTTGGTACTCGTAATTCTGAGCCATTTATGGGATTTGAACCCATGACCTCTTCCTTACCAAGGAAGTGCTCTACCACTGAGCTAAAACGGCTGGTACTTTTTTAGCCCGCTGGCGCGTAGCCGGGGCAAAGGTACGACAGGAGAACAACATTTACCAGCCGGAGCCGACGCAATCTGTTATCTGCCGCATCTGTTGCTGCGAGCGGGAGACGAGGTTCGAACTCGCGACCTGCAGCTTGGAAGGCTGCCGCTCTACCAACTGAGCTACTCCCGCGGAGTGAATGTGTGACTTGGTGAATGAGTGAACCAGCAGTTCAGATAGAACTTATTAATTCACTCATTCGCCCATTCACGGATGTGGGGGTGAGAGGACTCGAACCTCTGAACCCGAAGGAGCTGAGTTACAGTCAGCCGCAATTGCCACTATGCGACACCCCCAATTATGTGGCTCCAACGCCGTTTGCGCGAAACCTGCCCATTCCAATTCGTGGGCCGGAGCCGCTTTTTCTCGAATTGGAGTTGCAAAATTAGTGGCTTTCCGATGTAAGTCAAGCCCTGCGCGAAAAAAGGTTTTGCGTTGGCTGACTTTTTGAGCGGCTCCGACCCACGTCGCCGGGCTAAGCGGCTGACTTCCTATACTAAAGCAGAGTCGGCGCGCCGGCGGCCAGGCAAAAAAAATTATTGCACCAGGCTATACATGGCCTTCAGGTTACCATCTTTTTCCTTGCTGCGGATATCCTGCAGGGTGGTTTTCAGGCTGGGCATGCTTCCGGTCAGCTCGTTCAGGCCTTTGTAGGCCCCCAGGCGAACATAGAGCTGCGGATGGTTACGGGCCAGGTTTTCGAGCCGCTCTACCCCCTTCTCGCGCTCGATGGGGGGAATACGGTTCATCAGCTTGCCGAAGTTTTCGAGCAGCACATAGAGCACTTCGGGCTGGGCATCCTGGCTGCGTTGCAGAAACCAGTCGTAATCGTCGAGGGTGCCGTTGAGGCCATAGTAGTTGGACAGCGACGTGAGCAGGGCCGGGTTGCGGGTTTTCTGCAGGCTCGCTACCTGGGCGCGGGTGGTGGGCGCCGGCGCTTTAGCCAGCGCATCGATGGCGGCGGCCGTTACCAGGTACGAGCTATCGATGAGGGAGGCTTCATACACCTTGGCAAAGTCTTCGTTGGCAAACGACGACAGCACGTTGATAGCCGTGGCCCGCACAGCGCCGTGCTTCTCGTTGAGAGCAACCTGCTGCAGGTCCCGGCGCACCACGCTGCCTTCGGCTCCACGGTAGCGCCGCAGACCCTCCAGGGCCGCCACGCGGGTGGCCCAGAACGGGTCGGTGAGGGCGTTGCGGAAAGCCGAGCTGACCAGTAAATCGCCCGACTTGCTTTTCAGCCCCTCAATGGCCTGTACTTTCTGCAGGTAGCCGCGGGCGTGGCTTAGCTGGAACTGCAGCTCCTCGGCGCTTTGCGTCTCGTCGATGTCAGCCAGCAGAATTCCTTCGTTGTCGAATTTCACCAAAGCCGGCCGCTGGGGGGCGGGCAGGCGGAAGGTCTGGTCGGTTTTGGTGATAACGAGGCGGTGCTCGGTAGCCTGGTTGCCGGTCCAGACGGCTACCGTTACCGGCAGGCGGTACACGGGCTGGTAGAGCGTATCCTGCACCTGCCGCACGCGCAATACCACGGCGTTGTTTTCGTAGCTGTGGGTTACGCGCAGCTCGGGGTGGCCGCGCTGCAGAAACCACTGGTCGAAAAACCAGGTCAGATCCTCGCCGGTCGTCTCCTCGAAGGCAATGCGCAGCTTGGCCAGCTCGACAGCCGAGAGCTTGTTCTGGTTAAGGTAGCGGTTGAGGGAGGCGAAGAAGGCGTCGTCGCCCACCAGGGTGCGCAGCATGTGCAGCACCCGGCCGCCCTTGTCGTAGGAGTGGCGGTCGAACAGGTCTTCGTGGCTGTTGTAGCTGGTGCGGATGAGCGGCTCGCGCTTCACCTGGGCCTCATCGAGGTAGGTGCGCAGCTTGTTGCGCTGCACCAGCGCCGCCGCGTCGGGCCCGTACTTATGCTCGGCCCAGAGCAGCTCCGAGTAATCGGCGAAGGCCTCGTTGAGCGGCAGGTTGCCCCACGACTCGTTGGTTACATAGTCGCCGAACCACTGGTGCGACAGCTCGTGCACAATCACCGATTCGGAGCCGTCGTAGGGCACATCGGCCAGTTCGCGGGGCGTAAACTGCACCAGCTGCTGCTGAAACACCGAAGCCGTGGTGTTTTCCATAGCACCCGATACGAAGTCGTGCACGGCTACCTGGGCATATTTCTCCCACGGATAATCCACGCCGAGCTTCTTGGAGAAGAACTCCAGCATTTCGGGGGTGTGGCCGAACACCTGCTTGGCTATGTTCTGGAAAGCCGGGTCGACGTAGTAGTCTACCGCCTTCCCGCGCCAGGTATCCGACACTACGGCAAAGTTGCCCACGGCCAGCATGGCCAGATAGGGCGCGTGGGGCTGACTGAGCTTCCAGGTATCGGTGCGGGTACCATCGGAGTTGCGGCGCGACGACACGAGCAGGCCATTGGACAGCGTTTTCTGATCGGCTTCCACCGTCAGGCTGATTTCCTGGGTCATGCGCTGGTTGGGCCGGTCGATGGTCGGGAACCAGCAGGAGCTGCCTTCCGTCTCGCCCTGGGTCCAGAGTTGGCGGGGCTTGCCCTTTTCGGTACCAAGCGGGTTGATGAAGTACAGGCCCTTGTCGTCGATGATGGCCTCGCTCCCACCGCCCCGGGGCAGCTCGTTGGGCTTGGCCACGTACTGAATGCGCACCTGGTACTGCTCGGTGCGCTGGTAGCTGCGGTCGAGGGCAATGGTAAGCTTCTTTTTATCGTAGGTGTACTTCAGGTCGCGCCCCTTGCGGCCGCCGCTGAGCAGCTCCACACTTTTAATATCGAAGCCCTTGGCATCGAGCACCAGCTGGCTTTGGGGGTAGAAATACGGCCGGAGCGTGAGCGTGGCCGTGCCCGTCAGCCACTGCCGGGCCCAGTCGGGGCGCACGTCGAGCTTGGTGTCGACCAGGCTGTGCAGAATGGTGGCTGAGGGCTGCCGCGGACGGGCCAGGTCGGGCAGCCAGTTGGGCACGGGGGCCACGGCGGGCGCCAGGTAGGGCGTAACATCGGGGGTTTTTCGGGCGGGCGAATGCGGGCTGGCTGCACCACCGCGGCCCGCCTTAGCCGCCTGAGCAGCAGCTGGCAACTGGGCCGGCAGCCACAGAAAAAGAATACCGAGCAAGAGGTATTTCATGCAATAAGGCACTAGGGTATTAGTTGGTGAAGTTCCGAATTTATTTCAGATTTGACCTATCTTTAAGCCCTTTTCTGCCCCACTCCCGCCCTATTTGTATGCTGCAAATCCAATTGGCCGCGGCCGCCCAGCCGCCGCAGGAAGTCGACTACCAGCCCGGTGGCGCGGTTACGCTCGGCGGCCAGCCCTTCGCCTGGGACCTGACGCCCCTCGGCGACGGCCGCTACCACATCCTGTATCAGAACCGCTCCTACAACGCCGAGCTGCTGGAAATCGACTACTCCGCCAAAACGGTAGCCCTCAAGCTCAATGGCCAGCGGCTGGAATTCCAGGCCAAAGACCGGCTCGATTTGCTGCTCGACAAAATGGGCCTGAGCGCGGCGGTCAGCACCAAAGTCAACGAGCTGAAAGCCCCCATGCCGGGCCTGATTGTGGACGTGCGGGTGGAGCCGGGCCAGACCGTGCAGAAGGGCGACCCGCTGCTGGTGCTGGAGGCCATGAAAATGGAGAACATCCTGAAAGCGCCCGGCGAAGGCGTGGTGGCCGCCATCAAAGTTTCGCTGCGCGACAACGTAACCAAGGGCCAGGTACTGATCCAGTTTGCCTGATTGCTTAGCTGTTAGCCACTAGCTGATAGGTGTCAGCTTTGGTTCTGACCAATTATCAACTCACCATCCCTCCTACTGCCTTGAAGTACAACCGAATTCTGCTGAAACTGAGTGGCGAGGCCCTGATGGGCCAGCAGCAGTACGGCATCGATGCCAACCGGCTCATGCAGTACGCCGAGGAAATCAAAATTGCCGCCGAAACCGGCACGCAGGTGGCCGTCGTTATTGGCGGCGGCAACATCTACCGGGGCGTGCAGGCCGAAGCGTTTGGTCTCGACCGGGTGCAGGGCGACTACATGGGCATGCTGGCCACGGTTATCAACTCGATGGCCCTGCAGAGCGCCCTCGAAAAGCTGGACGTGAACACCCGGCTGCTCTCGGGCCTGCATATTCAGCAGGTGTGCGAGCCGTATATCCGCCGCCGGGCCATGCGCCACCTCGAAAAGGGCCGGGTGGTTATTTTCGGCGCCGGCATCGGCTCGCCTTACTTTACCACCGACTCGGCCGCTTCGCTGCGGGCCATCGAAATTGAGGCCGACGTGGTACTGAAAGGCACCCGCGTAGACGGCATTTACACCGCCGACCCCGAGAAAGACCCTACGGCCAAACGCTTCACCGACATCAGCTTCGATGAGGTGATGGACAAAAAGCTCAACGTGATGGACATGACGGCCTTCACGCTGTGCAAGGAAAACAACCTGCCCATCATTGTTTTTGATATGAACAAGGAAGGCAACCTGCAACGCCTGCTGCGCGGCGACAGCGTGGGCACGCTCGTGAGCATGAACGGCGCCACTGCGGCCGGCGCCAACGAGCCGGACGCCTTGCTCCAACCCGCCGTAGGCGAACCCAACACCCCGTCGGCCTAGTTTTCCCAGCCAGGCGGCCAAGCTATTTAATCCCCGTTTTTCAACGCTTAACTTTTCCGAAGTGGACGAAGAAATTAAGTTTTACCTCGATGAGGCCGAAGAGTCGATGGGCAAAGCCCTGGAGCACACGACCGTAGAATTTTCGCGCATCCGGGCCGGCAAGGCCTCGCCCGCCATGCTCGATTCGCTGCGCGTCGATTACTACGGCACGCCCACCCCGCTGGCCAACGTGGCCAACGTCTCGACGCCCGATGCCCGGACGCTGTTCATCAAGCCCTGGGAGAAGAACATGATTGGCGAAATCGTGAAGGCCATCAAAAACAGCGACCTGGGCCTCAACCCCCAGTCGGATGCCGAGGGTATCCGCCTCAACATTCCGGCCATGACCGAGGAGCGCCGCCGCGAGCTGGTGAAGCAGGCCAAGGCAGAATCGGAGAATGGCAAGGTGCGCATCCGCGGCATTCGCAAAGACGTGAACGAGTCGTTGCGCAAGCTGCAGAAGGACGGTGCGTCGGAAGACTCGGTGAAGGATGCCGAAGCCAAAGTGCAGAAGTTCACCGACGCCTACATCAGCAAAGTAGATGACGTGCTGAGCAAGAAGGAGTCGGAGATAATGACGATTTGATTTCTCAATAATAAGCTACAAGCAATAAGCCGCAAGCTCCAAGCTGACGTTCAACATCAGCTTGGAGCTTGCGGCTTATTGCTTATTACGCGTAATAGCCCTTTGCCCGTATCTGCTGCTCCACGGCCTCGGGCAGCAGGTAGCGCACCGACAGGCCTTCGCGCAGGCAGCGCCGGATAAAGGTGGCCGAAATATCAAGCAGCGGTGCATCGACCACGCGCACGGCGGGCGGCAGCGGCTCGGGCAACGCGTAGCCGGGACGCGGGTACACGTAAATTTCGTATTCGGCCAGCAGGCGGTCGGCGGCTTTCCAGCGCGGCAGGCCGGGCAGGTTATCGCCGCCCATGAGCAGCACGAACTCCTGCTCCGGGTGCAGCTGCCGCAGTTGGGCCAGCGTGTCGATGGTGTAGCTGGGCTTGGGCAGCCGGAACTCGATATCGAGCACGCGCAGGCGCTCGTTGCCGGCAATGGCGCGGGCGACCAGAGCCAGGCGCGCCTGCTCGTCGAGCAGGTCGGCTTCGGCCTTGAAAGGACTTTGGGGCGAGATGATGAGCCAGACTTCGGCCAGGTCGGTGTGCGTGGCCAGGAAGTTGGCCAGAATCAGGTGGCCGGTGTGGATAGGGTTGAATGAGCCAAAAAGCAGCCCCACTTTCCGGCCCGGGGGGGCGACGGAGGTGGGGCTGCTCACAAGATGGCCGATTCGGCAGTAATAAAGGCGCGGACCAGTCGTTCGGCTTCATCCACGGCCCGGTCGAGGTCGTCGTTGGTGATAACCACATCGAAGCGGTCCTCAAACGTAAGCTCGAAATTGGCCTTGTAGAGGCGGGCCGAAATGCTGGCTTCCGAGTCGGTGGCGCGGTGGCGCAGGCGCTGCTCCAGAATTTCGAGCGACGGAGGCTTCACGAACACGGCCAGGGCGCGGTCCTGGTAAAACTCCTTGATGCTGAGCCCCCCCTTCACGTCCACGTCGAGCACGGCGTGCTGGCCGTTTTCCCAGATGCGCTCAATTTCCTGTTTCAGCGTGCCGTAGAAAGCGCCTTCGTACACTTCTTCCCATTCCACGAAGTCGTCGTGGCGGATTTTCTCCTGAAACTCCTGTACGGAGATAAAGTAGTAATCCTTGCCATTGGCTTCGGTGCGGCCGCGCTTGTCGCGCGTACAGGCCGAGATGGAGAAGCTCAGCTCCGGCATTCGGGCCAGCAGCCGATGAACGATGGTGGTTTTGCCGGCCCCGGAGGGCGCGGAGAAAGCAATAATTTTACCCTGCATCGGGTAAAATTAGGCCATTTCTCCCTGAACTTTAGCAAGAATACGCTGAGAAAGTGCGGCCGGAGCTCCCTTGCGCCCGACGTGCTGGCCCAGGAAGTCGATGAAAATCTGTTGTTTCTCCAGGCTATCAAAGCAGGGCGAGCAGTCTTCGGCGTGGTTAACAAAGTAGTCCTCATCTTCGGCCGAGGGGTCCTGGCCTACGATAATCTGATCGAGAATCGTGTTCACACGCTCACAGTCGGGGCCGTCGGTGAAGGCGGCCGTAGCCTGTTTGGTTGATGAAGTAGAGGTAGTTTCCATAGCTGCTGCCTGGCTTTGAGAGAAATGAGTTGGTCGGTTAATCGGTTGAATCGTCTTCATCTTCGGGGGTGGCTCCACTCGAGCCGTAGCCCATCGAACGGGCGTATTTTTCCAGTTTTTCCTTGAGGAAGTTCCGGGCCCGGTGCAGGCGCGAGCGCACGGTACCAATCGGGATGTCGAGCACTTTGGCCATCTCCTCGTACGTGAACCCTTCCAGGTCGCAGAGGATGATAACCGTGCGGAAATCCACGGGCAGCGAGTTCAGCGCACGGGCCACTTCGTCGCCGATGAGGTCGCGCACGGCCTGCTGCCGCATGTCCGAGGAGGTAGTGCCGGCATCGGAGTCGGCTTCCACTTCTTCGGAGTTGTAGTAACCTTCGATTTCGCTGTAATCAACCTTGGCGGGCTGCTTACTTTTCTTGCGGAAATCGTTGATGAACGAGTTTTTGAGGATGCGAAACAGCCACGCTTTGGCGTTTGTCCCCGGTTCGAAGTACTCAAAGAAGCGATATGCTTTCAGATAAGTTTCCTGTACGAGGTCATTTGCATCATCCTCGTCGAGGGTGAGGCGGAAGGCAAAATTGTATAGAGGGTCGAGCACGGGCATCAGCTCGGCCTGGAAACGCCGGTCTTTTTCCTCTTTGCTCAGCTTCGGAACCCGCTCGGGAGAATCGCTCATGGACGCTAAAAATTGCGGTTTTCGGGGCCGAAAACCGCGGTCAGACAAATATACTATTTATACCATTTGCGCCGGGGAAGGTTTGGGATTCTGCCAAGCCCGGCGCTCAGCAGCCACTACCAGAAAGCCATAGAGAAAAACAAACAGGTTGTAGCTGATTTGTAATTCCAGCAGCGAATCGGTGAGCATGGCCACTGCCTGCAGCAGCAGGAACCGGTACACGTACGGATTTCGGCGTAGGGCGGGTTGCGCCAGCGGCCCCAGCAGCACGAGCAGCCACAGCGCCAGCCCCACCACGCCGCCCGCTACCAGCTGGTGCAGGTACTGGTTGTGAATCATCACCCGGTTTTGGGGCAGCAGGCCGTAGCTGCGCCATTGGTACTGTTGCATCATGGCCGCATTGGCATCGGCGGCGCCCACGCCCAGCACAGGATGGCGGCGGGCCACGACGGTGGCCGTCTGCCAGGCAGCCAGCCGCCGCGAAAGCGAGAAGTTGTTGATATCGTGGCCCAGCTCAAACTGCTCCAGATCGTAGAAAGTGGCGTGAAAACGCTCGTTCACCGAGCCTAATGTGCGGTAGGCCAGCCAGGGAACCAGCGTTAGGGCCAGCAGCAGGGCCGCGCCCAGCCAGAACCGGCGGCGCACCAGCAGGGCCAGCAGCGCCTCCACCAGCAGCAGCACGTAGGCGGCCAGCAGGCCCGTGCGGTAGGCCAGCACGTGCAGCACCGCTACGCACATGGCTACGCTCAGGCCCAGCACCACCCGCAGCCACCGCGGCGCCTGGGGCTGGCGGGCCATCCGGAACCCGAAAAAGGCCGCCAGGGCCAGCATCAGCCCGAAGTGAATATGGAAGATGCGGGTAACCGAAGACAGGTTGTGCCCTACCCGGAACGCCTCGTTGGCCGCGGCCGGGTCGCGCAGGTACTGGCCCATGGTGGCCGCCCCGATAAGCGCCAGCCCCACTACAAACAGGCTGCCCACCCCAAACCGCTGCCGGCCCGTGAGGGGTACGGCCAGCCCGAATACCAGCGGCACACCCAGCCAGGGCAGCAACCGAAACAACTCGTGCCGCCATACGGGCCACTCGTGGGTGTAGAGGCCGCTGAGCACTAGCAGCGCGTAGAGGCCGGCCGGAGCCCATACCGTGCGCAGCCGTAGCCACCGGGGCACCTGTTGGCGCAGGTGAGGGTTGGCCAGCGCCGCCACCACGCCCGCTACCGGCGCCAGCGCCACCAGCGCCCGCGAAGCCAGCAGCCCCACTACCCCGGCCACGCAGGCCAGCAACAGCAGGTACTGAGAAAGCCGGCCGGAATGCCACCACGCCTGCCAGGCGGCAGGTTCGGCAGTTTTAGAAACAGAAACGGGCATCAGAAACAGCTACGATTAGGCAAATATGCACCTGCGGCGGCGGCAACTGGTCGAACGAGGTTTTCAGAACACACTGACGCAGATTTTTCGCGGAGGTCTGCAACACGCAGCAGTAAAGCAGAGCGCAATGTGCCGATGTGCTTGCTGAGCGGAAATCCGGTTGTCGGGAATGGGAGCCAGCAGGTACAAGGCGGCAGCTAACCACCCGAAGCAAGCGGTTGCCATTGCTGCACTCGGGCCAGCACCAGCGCCGGCTCCAGGGCCTTGATGCAGGTGCAGGCCGCTGGCTGCGCGCGGCAGTCCTGGCAGTCGGGCCGGTCGAAGACCAAGTATTCGGCGTGGGGGCCGAGCGGGGCCCAGCGGCCGGGGTGCATGGGCCGGATGGGCGGGTAGAGGCCCAGCGCGTGCCGCCCCAGTGCCGCGGCCAGGTGCAGCGGACCGGTGCTGCCGGCCACCAGCCCATCAGCAGCAGCCAGAAAGGCCAGGAATTCGGGCAGGTCCAGCTGGCCGGTGAGGTCGGCCGTGAGGTAGGGCTGGTGCTCCGTCAGCCAGTCGCGCAGTTCCTCGCCCTCGGCGGCCGTGCCCGTTACGAACACCCGGTGGCCGGCCTTGTGCAGCAGGCGGGCCAGCTGCCCGAAGTGCGGCAGCCCCCACTCCCGGGCGCTGCCGCGGCTGCGCGGGTGCAGCACCACGTTCAACTGGCCGGGTTGGCGGGCGGCCAGCAGGGCCTGCAACTCGGGCCGTAAGGGCACAGCGGGCGTCAGCTTCACCAGCGCGGCTACCTCGGGCAGCGGCAGCGGGGCGGCGGCGCTGTCGGTCAGGGGGGCCAGCAGGGCCAGGTTGAGCTGGCTTTCGTGCAGGGGCGAGTGGCGGCGGCTGAGCTTGACCAGCCGGTTGCAGCTGAGCCAGTGAAACCAGCGGTTGCGCGTGCCGATGCGCACTTTTATACCCGCCAGCAGAGCCAGGCGGGCCAGGTCTTTGTTCGGGAAAACGTGCAGGATGGTATCGGCCCCCAGGGCGCGCAGGGCGGCTATCTGCTGGTTGGGCGGCAGCTGCTGCAACTCGTCGAAACTCACGAAATCATCCACCCAGGGGCAGGCTTCGGCCACGGCGCGGGTGTAGTTGCGGCCCAGCAGCAGCACCTGGCAGCCCGGAAACAGCTGTTTCAGCCGGCCGGCCACCGGCAGCGTCAGCACCACGTCGCCGATGGCGTCGGTGCGGCTGATAAGGAAGGTACGGCTCATTTTTCTGGCTGTTAGCTGATGGCTGTTAGCGCTGTTTGGGGCTTTTGGTTCAGTCATTTCTGGTCCGGCTTCTGGCTTTCGCCCAGATACCGAAGCTTGGCGAACTTCAGAAACACGCCCCAGGCTGAAATAGCAGCAATGCTCAGCCCCGCGAAGCCGTCGAGAAATCCGCCCCGCAGCACGTAGCCGTGCCCGAACTTCCAGAGCGGTTTCAGTACCAGATGAAAGGCCGAAACCTGCTGTTTGCCCTGTAGGTACCGTTCCTGAGCGGCAATACTGGTGAAGCGGTTGAGCTGCTGCACATGTTGCTCGACGGAGGTATAGGAGTAGTGCAGCGCGTCGCCGGTCAGGGGCTGCGGCGCGGCCTGGCCAGCGGCCAGCTCGTAGTGCTCGTGCAGCAGCAGGCCCTGCCAGCTCCCGAGGCGCCGGTCGTAGAGGCGCAGCTTGCGGTCGGGGTACCAGCCGCCGTGGCGCACCCAGTGGCCGCAGTAGTTGGTGAGGCGGGCCAGCGTGTAGCCTCCGCCCTGCCAGTTGGCCAGGGCCGCCCGGATGCTGGTTTGCAGTTCCGGGGTCAGCACTTCGTCGGCATCAAGCTGGAGCACGTGCTCGTGCCGGGCCTGGGCGGTGGCGTAGTTTTTCTGCTCGACGTAGCCCGCGAAGGCGTGCTGCACCACCCGCGCCCCCAGCGCCCGGCAGATTTCCACGGTACGATCCGTCGAAAAGCTGTCGACCACCAGCAGCTCGGCGGCCACCGGGCGGGCGGCTTCGAGGCAGCGGGCAATGTTGGCTTCTTCGTTGAAGGTGATGATGACGACGGACAGCGAAACGGCAGCGGGCATAGGCAGCAAATATCGGATGATTTGGGCGGCTGGCTGACTGGCGGGTTACCTGCCGGAGCAGCCGCGCATTAAAAGCTTCGTTCTCAATCCCCCTGACCAATGCGAACAGTCTCTTTTCTGGGCCTCGTGCTTTTGCTGGCTGGCTGCGAGGGCACATCCGGCCCCGAGGCACAATTCGACCCCGTAGCGGTGCGCCAGCCGCTGAATCTGGCCCGGACGCTGGGGCCTACTCTCACGCTGGCTGGTGTCGACGATACCTTCCAGCTTCGCCTGGCATTCGATGGCGCCACCGGCCGCACCATCTTCACCACCCCGACCGACGACACGGTGCTCGTCGCGCGGGTTTTCCAGTTTCGGGGCCTCTACTACTTCGTGGAAAACGGCACCCATGGAGCCGACTGGGTCCATGCCGCGCACATCGGCCACGGGCAGGTGCAGGGTCTGGGCACCGGCTACGAACAGATGCGGGCGCTGAGCGAGCAAACCCGGAACGGGGCTTTTTCTGAGCTGGTCCGTTTCCGCAGCGCCGCCAACGACAGCCTGCGCCTGCGTTTCGACCGACGACAGCTCCGGTCCTTCTACGCAGCACAGCTCGATAGCCTGCCCATTTACCGGCTGCTGGGCGCGGAGCGCCCCACTGCACCGGCCGAAGTGCCCGCCCCGCCCGCAGCACCCGTGCTCGGACCCTACCCCAATCCGGCGCAGCAGCAAACCACGCTGGATTTCCCAACCGCGGCCAACCGGCTGGTAACACTTTATAACAACCAGGGCCACGCCATACGAACGGTTCCGGCCCCCGACGCACGGCTTACTTTTTCGGTGGCCGATTTGCCGGCCGGCAACTACGTGGTGCGCATCAGCGGGGCCGATGCGGGCGCGGCCCCGCTGGTGCGCCGGCTGCTGGTACAGCGGTAGGGTAGCCGGAAGCAGGCCAGCTGGCACCCAACTGTGGCGGTGTCGCGTATAGCCGGGCAACTACTTCTGTATCCCATGACTACTTCTGCTTCTGAACAAATTGCCCTCGTGACGGGCGCTACTTCCGGCATTGGCAAAGTAACGGCCCGCGAGCTGGTGCGCCGGGGCTACCACGTTATTCTGCTGGCCCGCGACGCCGCCAAGGCCGCCAGGGTGCGCCAAAAATTTCAGCAACTGGCGGCATCCGGCCAGCGGGTCGATGTGCTGCTCTGCGACATTTCCGACCTGAGCCAGGTGCGGCGTGCGGCCGAAGAGTTCATCCAGCGCTACCATCGCCTCGACTTGCTGGTGAACAACGCCGGCCTCATCTTCGGCAAGGAGCGCGAAACCTCGGCCGATGGCTACGAAATGACCCTGGCCACCAACCACCTCGGCCCCTTCCTGCTCACCAGCCTGCTGCTGCCGGCGCTGGAGCGTAGCGAAGCGGCCCGCATCGTGAACGTGGCTTCCGAAGGCTACCGCATAGCCAAACCGCGCCTGCACGATTTGGGCCAGAAAGAAAACTACAGCGCCTGGCGGCAGTACGGCAACACTAAGCTCTACAACATCCTGTTCACGCAGGAGCTGGCCCGGCAGCTACGGACCCGCGGCATCGGCAATGTAGTGACCAACAGCCTGCACCCCGGCGTAGTGGCCAGCGGCTTCGGTTCAGCTTCGGGCGGCCTCACCAGCTGGTTCACCAAGCTGGCCGCCCCCCTGCTACTCACGCCCGAAGAAGGCGCTCGTACCAGCATCTTCCTGGCGACCGACCCCATTGGCGGGCAGGTGAGTGGCGGCTACTTCGACAAGCAGAAGGCCGTGCCCGTGAAGCACGAGTTCACCGCCCCCGCCAAGGCCCGGCAACTCTGGCAGGAAACCGAGCGGCTGGTAGGCCAGGAGTTCTTCGGGGAGTAGGCCGATTAGCTGCTTTGGCTTACTTTAGGCGTCCACTTCTTTACCAAGTACTGTCTTATGGGAGCTTTAGCCTGGACAGGCCTCAACGTCGTCCTTTTTCTGCTGATTGGTTATGCCTGGATTAAAGTGTTTCAATTGCTGAGGCGGCAGGTGGGCATAGGCCTATCCCTCTTGTTTCTGCTTAGTCTGGTTTCTTTCCGGGGCCGTGAGGAAAGCAAGCCTGCCGAAAACCTGCTGAAGTCGGCTAAGCCGGCGGGCCAGGTGGGCAACTGGAGCACAATGCAACACGTTGGCCTCAACCCCAATAACCGGCTGTCAGTACTTATAGAGGGGAACCGTGACGGCGATAATGTAAAGCCTTACGGCCTCTATACCACCGTGTCCGGCGTCATGCTTGGGCACGACTGGAGGCCGCTGAGAGGCATGGCAAACGGCCAAAATGGCCAGCTAGCCTATAGTGTCACGGTGCTGCACGACTGGAAGCTGCTGGGCATAAACGTATATACCACCGCCGAAGAATATGAGGGTCAAGCCCCAATTGAATAACCAACTGCCTGTCAACAAACCGCGCCAGCTCCCTCCCGGAGTTGTCGCGCTTGTTTCCGGCGCGTAGCTTTGGCGGGCTACTCCCCTGCCCTACTCTGTGCTCACATCTGTGCCCTTCACCGCTACCACTCCTCGCAGCTACGGCACTGCCCGCGGCTGGCGCGTGTTCATTTACCTGGTTACTCCACCCATGATTGTGGTGTTCCTGATTTGTCCGTTTCTGTTTGACAGCGACCAGAGCCTTCTGGTATATGGGCCAATAGGAGCCGTTATGTGGGGTATGGCCGGGCTTTTCAGCGTCCTGCTTTACGACGTGTATAAAGGGCGCCATACTTTCTCGGCGCAGGGCATCCGCTACCGGGGGGCCTTCCGTAGCAAAGACCTGCCCCTGGCCGCCATCAAGGGCTACCGCACCGACGACAACTACACCTACATCGTTCCCGTCAGCAGGCAGTACCGCGGCATCCGCATCGGCTATACCAGCGAGGGCTACGCCGAAATCCAGCAGTGGCTGGCCGCCCGGTTTCCCGACCTCGACGCGCAGCAAGTACAGCAAGACGCCGAAAGGCTGCTGCTGGAAGAGGATTTCGGCCGCAACCCGGCTGAGCGGGAGGCCAATCTGGCCGGCGCCCGGCATGTAAGCTGGGTATTAAATGCCGCTGGCTGCCTGAGCGGGGCCTGGCTGCTGTTCTGGCCCGAGCCCTACGACTGGGCCGTGTGGGCAGGGCTGGGTGTGCCACCCCTGGCCGCCGCAGCCCTTTTCTGGCACCGCGGCCTGCTCTGTTTCGACGACAGCAACCATAGCGCCCGGCCTGCCATCACGGCGGCCCTGCTGTTTCCGCCGCTGGGCCTGTTGCTACGCGGGCTGTTCGATTTTGAGCTGCTGGCTTACCAGCCGCTAGCCCCTTACGCGGCCGGCACTGCCCTACTAATGGCCACGGCTTTGGTGCTGGGCAGCCCCCAACTGCTGGCCACCAGCGGCCGGCGCGTGCTGCTAACGGGCGGAATTATGGCCGTACTCTACGGCGCGGCGGCCGTCGTAACCGTCAATTGCGTTTTCGATACGAGTGGTCCGCGGGTGTATGCCGTGCCGGTGCTTGATAAGCAGCTGAGCGGCGGCCAAACCAGCTCCTACTACCTCAACGTGGGCCCCTGGGGCGCCCGCGCCCAACCCGAGAATGTAGAGGTAAGCAAAACGCTTTATCAACAAACGGTCATCGGCGACACGGTGCACATCTACCAGCGGCCCGGCCGGCTGGGAGCCGCCTGGTTCAGCACCGGCAAGTAGCTATCCAGCCCTGGAAGCTCTGCTATACTGCCTAAGCTTGGTCTCAGACAAGCAAAGACCTTTCTCAAGCAACCAAAGAGAATTCTCAGGCAACCGAAGAAGATTCTCAAGCTATTTTCACTTCTTCAGGCGTAGATGGCGGAGTATAAGGATCGGGCGGTCAGATAGCCGACAACTAGCATCTAAACCCAAACGCTAAAAACCCCGCCCGGCACAGTGCCGGGCGGGGTTTTTAGCGTTTGGGTGAAAGCTCGAAAGCCTAGTAGCGGTACAGGTCCGACTTGAAGGGGCCTTCCACGTCCACGCCGATGTACTTGGCCTGGTGGGGGTTCAACTCCTCCAACTCCACCCCGATTTTGGCGAGGTGCAGGCGGGCTACTTTCTCGTCGAGGTGCTTAGGCAGGGTGTACACTTGGTTTTCGTACTGGTCGGCGTGCTGCCACAGCTCCAGCTGGGCCAGCACCTGGTTGGTGAACGAGTTCGACATCACGAACGAGGGGTGGCCGGTGGCGCAGCCCAGGTTCACGAGGCGACCTTCGGCCAGCACGATGATTTCCTTGCCATCAATGGTGTATAGATCAACCTGGGGCTTGATGGTGTCCTTGGTGCTGCCGTAGTTCTTGTTCAGCCAGGCCATATCAATCTCATCATCGAAGTGGCCGATGTTGCAGACGATGGCCTTGTCCTTGAGGGCGCGGAACGACTTTTCGGTGATGATGTCGCAGTTGCCGGTGGCCGTTACCACGATGTCGGCTTCCTTGATGGCATTCTCCATTTTCTTCACCGCGTAGCCGTCCATGGCAGCCTGCAGGGCGCAAATGGGGTCGATTTCGGTGACGATAACGCGGGCGCCGGCACCGCGCAACGAAGCGGCCGTGCCTTTCCCGACGTCGCCGTAGCCGGCTACCACGGCAATCTTGCCGGCCATCATCACGTCGGTGGCCCGGCGGATAGCGTCTACGGCCGACTCTTTGCAGCCATACTTGTTATCAAACTTCGACTTGGTAACCGAGTCGTTGATGTTGAAGGCGGGCATGGGTAGCGTACCGGCTTTCACGCGGTCGAGCAGGCGCAGTACGCCGGTCGTGGTTTCCTCCGACAGCCCCTTGATGCCGGCCGCCAGCTCAGGGAACTGGTTGAGCACCATGTTGGTCAGGTCGCCGCCGTCGTCGAGAATCATATTCAGCGGCTCGCGCTTCTCGCCGAAAAACAGCGTCTGCTCGATGCACCAGTTGAACTCCTCTTCCGTCATGCCCTTCCAAGCGTACACGGCAACACCAGTTGCGGCAATAGCGGCGGCGGCGTGGTCCTGGGTCGAGAAGATGTTGCACGACGACCACGTAACGTCGGCGCCGAGGGCGATGAGCGTTTCGATAAGTACTGCCGTCTGGATGGTCATGTGCAGGCAGCCGGCCACGCGGGCACCCTTGAGGGGCTGGCTGGCGCCGTACTCCTCGCGCAGGGCCATCAGACCGGGCATTTCAGCCTCGGCCAAACGGATTTCCTTGCGGCCCCACTCGGCGAGGCTCATGTCTTTTACTTTATAGGGCACGTAGGCCGTCGTCGTCTTGGTCTCTACCATGATAAAAAGGGGTTTGAGAAGTCAACCACAAAAATACGAAAAAGTTAAGGCGGCTACTATATAGACTTTAACGACCAACGCCTGCCTCCCTTTTGGGAAAGCAGGCGCTGGCGTTTGATAAGTGGCCGCAGCCGCTTAGAAGCTATTTAAGTTAGCCGCGCACGATGTAGAGACGCCTATTTGCGTGTCGTCGTTGAACGGTCGTTGAACTCTCATGTGGAAACAGCCAACATCAGCAACGACGAGACGCAAGATGTTGCGTCTCTACACCACACTGGCGCCCCAAAAACCAACTCAAGCAACTTCTTAGTTGTTGGCAATGATAACGGCTTGGGGCTTCTGCGCTGCCGGGGCACCGGGCGTAGCAATACCGCGCACGAGCACCGTATATATTTTACCGGCTTCGATCTTCTTGCTGCCCGTACCCGAGCCCGAGCCATCGCCTACTGTCAGGATGGACGTACGCTGGGCATCCGTCGTAGTTACCCTCAGATCGGGAGTAGAGCCGGCATTAACCAATATAAAGTCCGATGCTTTACCAAAGGCCACGTCGGTCGTCAGATCGGTTGGAGCCGCGCCAGCAGTGAGAGCAGGAACGCTTAGGCGCACCGGCGAATTAACTCCGGTGCCCAGGTGGATGAGTCGAATCTTGGCCTGCCCGGTTGCCGGAGCCGTCAGGTCGTCGGAGAAGCTGATGAGCTCGGCGCTGCCAATAGCAGCGGAGGGGGAGTAGGCAAAAACCGAGTAGTTCTGGTTGGCCGCTACGTCTATGTTCTTTTTCGTGACCTCCTGCGTGCCGCTGTTGATGCGGAAAACCGGGCTACCGGCATCAACGCCCAGGTAAGCACTGTTCTGGCCGTAATTGAGCTGGCCGACCTGCTTATCACCGACAAAGGCGGTAACCTGCCCCGAAACCGCGGCGGCCACGTGCGTAATCATTACCCGACCCTGCTGAGGAGCCGGATCTTTGTCGTCTTTGCACGCCGAGAAGGCCAGCATGGCGGGCAAAGTGGCCAACAGAGCGGCAGGGCGGAAGAAAGAGGTCATTTTCATATGGATGAGGAAGGTGATGGCCTGCACAACGAACGCCATGGGCCTTTTGTTGAGTCGGGGCGAAAAAAAATCCATTCCGAATTGCACTATTTTCCTGAAGGCAACCTTAGCGGTTTGGCTTTCTGTCCACTACTTTTGTCTTTATGTTCTTATTTCCCTCTGCCCTTTTGCGCCAGTCGCGCCACTTTGCCGCCCTGCTTGTCTGCCTGTTGGGCCTGGCCAGCGGCGTACACGCCCAGCAAACGGGCCCCATCCGCCTGGCTCCCGACGACCAGCAGCGCGGACTGAATGGAGTACAGAAGAACTTTTACTTCTCTCTGAGCCAGAACCCGGCCGAGGCCGACTACCAGAGTGCCGGCTTCTTCGGCCAGCGCCTGCGCCCTTACCTGGCAGGTGAGCCTGATGCCCTGGCGGCGCTCAACCGCTACCGGCGCCAGAAGACGCTCTTTCTGGCCGAACGGCTGGTGTTTGTGGGCGCGGTAGGCCTTTATGGCCAGCAGGTGCTTGCGGCCCCCGACCGGCAGCAGTACTTCAACAACACCCAGAAAGTGGCTATCGGAGTGGCGGCGGCCAGCCTGCTGAGCAACATTTTTGTTTCGCGCAACACGAACACCCACTTCCAGCGGGCGGTGGAGGCCCACAACGCCGGCCGCACCGCCAGCAGAACCGGCCTGTTGCGGCAGCTACAGCCCCATGCGGTGGGCCTGGGCGCCAGTGCCACCGGCCGGCCGTTGCTGGCGCTAAGCTGGCAGCTGTAAGGGCTGGCCTTCATCCGACTTACCCTCGCGAAGGACTGCTGCAGATGAAGGCCCCGGCCTTGCTTCTGCAGCAGTCCTTCGTCTTCGTTTGAGGCGCGACCCTGTCAGAAACAGGCGGGTTGTTCGCCGCTCAAAAGCCAAAGCTTGTAGCTTCGCACTATGGAATACCCGCTGCCCGCGGCGGCTCGCCAGTACGTGGCCGAGCACCTGCACGACGACCCCGCCCAACTGGCCCTGCAGGCCCGCCGTCATCCCGACCTCCCCGTTCCCGACCTGGTGCGCCAGATTCAGGCCCGCCAGAAGGCCCGCGTGAAGCTGCCGGCCTGGGCCGCCAATACCGACCTGGTTTTTCCGCCCGCGCTTTCCGTCGAGCAGGCCTCCTCCGACCGCACGGCCACCTTCAAGGCCGAGCTAGTGCGTGGGGCCCAGCGCCTGGCCGACCTGACCGGGGGCTTCGGGGTTGACTCGGCGCACTTCGCGGCTACCGTAGGCGAGGTGCACTACGTGGAGCGCAATGCCGCGCTGGCCGAGGTGGTGCGTTTCAATCTGGCGCAGCTGGGCCTGGAGAATGTGCACTGCCACAGCACCGACGCCACCCACTTCCTGCGCGACTCGGACGAGACCTTCGACTGGATTTACCTCGACCCGGCCCGGCGCGACACGGCCGCTAAAAAGATTTTCCGCCTCCAGGACTGCGAGCCCGATGTGCTGCGCCTGCTGCCGCTGCTGCTGCGCAAAAGCCCGCGCATCCTGCTCAAAACCTCGCCCATGCTCGATATCGAGCAGGCTGTGCGCGAGCTGCGCCACGTGCGGCGGCTGTGGGTGGTGGCCGTAGACAACGAGTGCAAGGAAGTGCTGTACGAGTTGGGCGCCGAGCCGGCCATCGACCCCGAGCGCTACGCCCTGAATCTGCGCCGCGACGGCACGCAGCAGGAGTTCCGGCTCAACCGTGCCCGCGAGGCCCGCGCCATCACGCGCTACGCCGAGCCCCGGGAGTTTCTCTACGAGCCCAACGTGGCCGTGCTCAAGGCGGGGGCCTTCAAGAGCGTCGGCACGGCTTTCGAGCTACTCAAGCTGCACCAGCACAGCCACCTCTACACCTCCGACACGCTGTATACGGACTTCCCCGGCCGCATTTTCCGCATTCTGGCCGTCGAGAAGTACGATGCCCAGGCCCTGCGCGCCCACCTCGGGCCGGCGGTGCGCGCCCACGTTACCACGCGCAACTTCCCCGATTCGGTGGCCGAGTTCCGCCACCGCACCGGCATCCGCGAAGGCGGCGACCTGTACCTGTTCGCCACCACCAGCCACGAGGGCAAGCTGATGGTGCTGGTTTGCGAATCGCAGATGGCGCCGGTAATAGGCCTGGAGCAGCCTTAACACCACGGCTAGCGCAGGTGGCCGGCTGGTGCCGGTTTGTTCTGCCGGTGGTATCGAAGCCGACTGGTCAGCCCAAACGAACCGGCACTATGGGCGGTTTCATCGGGCCCATTTGTAGTTCCAGGGCAGGCTGGCGGCTGCGGGGCCGGCGTACTCCAGCCCAATGCGGGGGCCGGCAACAACCTGGGCTTCGGGCACGATTTCGCCGTGGTCTTCAATCCAGAGCAAGTCGCTTTGCAAATCGGTGCCACTCAGCTCGGGCGTGAGGCCCAGCGCCTGGGTGAGCATGCCCGGGCCCGCCGTGAGGCGGTTGGGCTTGATGGACGCGCCCCGGCGCAGCTGCATAGTATCAAGGCCTACGAGCGGCTCAATGGCCCGCAGCAGCACCGTATCGGGTTTTCCGGCCTCGTTGGTGGCAATATTGAACAGCGTGTGGCGCTGATACACCTTGTATAGGTACGCGTGGCCGCCGGGCTCCTGCAACGCCTGCCCGGCCTTGCCGCGCCGCTTCAGGTGCAGCGTCAGCGAGTCGTCGCCGCGGTGCGAGTAGGCTTCGGTTTCGATGATGCGCCCCCCGGTGAGCTGCCCTTCCACGCACGAGAAAACGTGCTTGCCCAGCAGCTCGCGGGCAATCTGCACCGGATCGGGGCGGCGGTAAAACTCGGGTGGCAGCTTCATTTTTGGAGTAGTGAGTAGTGAGTAGTGAGTAGTGAGTGGTGAGTGGTGAGTGGTGAGTGGTGAGGTACGGAACCTGGGGGTAAACAGACCGTCCTTCTCACTTCTCACCTCCCATATTTCACTTCTCCTAACCCACTTCTAAAATCCCCCACCTATCTTTGCGGCTGTAAAGGTGGCCGGACCCCGATTGGGGGGCGAGGCTGAAAAGGGAATCCGGTTGAAATCCGGAGCTGTCCCCGCAACTGTACGCTTCACGAGTCGGCGCGTCATTAGCAGCCACTGTTTCGGCAGCTGTCTTCTTTCCAAGTGAAAAAAGATGGCGGAAATGGGAAGGCGACGCACCCGGAGCAAGCCAGGAGACCTGCCTTTGCGTTTCCCCATGTTCAGCGCCTGCGGAGGAAGGGCGGAGAACGAATACAGTAGTGGCCTCTCGGGGCCGCGGAATACCCTTCTGTTTTCGGACTCGGCTTCGGCCGGTTGGCGCCGCCGGCGCACACCCCACGAAGTTTTGAACTGAATTTTTCGGTCGCGAAAATTTTGGTTCTCCAGACGCGTTTTTCCAGTCGGCTCGCCGCCCGCTTCCCCGTGCTTACCGGCTTCGGCCTGTTGGTTGGCCTGCTGCCGCGACCCGCCGCCGCCCAGGCCCCTACTGATACGCTGCGGAGCCAGCAGCTGCCCACCGTGCGGGTGGCCGGCCTGCGCCCCACGCGCTTTGCCGTGGGCAGCCGCCAGCTGACCCTCGATTCGGTAGCCCTCAGCAACTACCGGAGTGGCACGCTGGCCGATGCGCTGGGGGCGCGCACGGCCATTTACCTGAAGAACTACGGGCCGGGGCAGCTGTCGTCCATTTCGTTGCGGGGCACCTCGGCCCGGCACACGGCCGTGCTCTGGAACGGTTTCAACATCAACCTGCCCTCGCTGGGTGAAGCCGATTTCGCGCTGCTGCCCATCAATGGCACCACGCAGGTTGACATTCAGCCGGGGCCGGCGGGCGCCACCTACGGCAACGGGGCAGTGGGCGGCACGGTACGGCTGAGCGCGGCCGCCAACAGTCCGGCCGACTGGGGCCGGGGCTGGCACGGCACCGCGCAGGGCGACTACGGCAGCTTTGGGCTGGGCGCGGGGCTGGCAACGGCCGGCTTCAGCAACCAGAAAATAGCGTTGCGCACCAGCTTCAACTACCGCCGCGCCGACAACGACTTCCCCTACTACACCCGCGAAGGCGGCGGCCGCGTGCGCCGCTACCAGGAAAACGCGGCGTTTCGGCAGGCCAGCTTCAGCCAGGATGCCACCCTGCGCCTGGGCCAGCACGGCGAGCTGAGCGCCGCCGCCTGGCTGACCGACGCCGACCGCCAGATTCAGCCCGGCATCGGCACCAACAACACCCGGGCCCAGGAGCGCGACCAGAGCCGCCGCCTCATGGCCGCCTACCGCCGCGTGAGCACCGGCGCCGAATGGGCCGTGCGGGCCGCCTGGTTTGAAGACGTGATCAACTACCGCGACGAAGTGAGCGGCCTGAGCGAATCGACGGTGCGCACCAGCCAGGCCCAGGCCGAGCACACGTGGCGGCTGGCGCCCAACGCCTCGGTGCGGCTGGGGGCCGAAGCCCAGCATTTCGCGGCCCATGTGGATGGCTACGGTGCGGCTCCGCGCACCGAGAACCGCTACTCGGGCTTCCTGCTGCTGCGCTACGACCCGCGCCCCCGGCTGCAACTCTCGCTTAACCTGCGGCAGGCCGTGCTGCCGGGCCGGCAGCCCCCCCTCACGCCCACCGCCGGCGCCGAGTGGCAGGTGCTGGCCGCCAACCGGCACGCGCTCAGCCTGAAGGCCAACGCCTCGCGCAGCTACCGGGCTCCCACCCTGAATGAGCGGTACTGGCGGCCCGGCGGCAACCCCGACCTGCTGCCCGAGGAAAGCATGGGCTATGAAGGCGGACTGGCGCACACCTTTAAAACCACCCGCCTGACGCTGCAAACCGAGCTGACCGGCTACCGGCAGCTGGTGGACAACTGGGTGCAGTGGACGCCGGGCGCCTCGTACTGGTCGCCGCGCAATTTGCGGCAGGTGCGGGCCCAGGGCCTGGAGGCCGGCAGCACGCTGGGCTGGCAGCCGGGCGCGTACCGCCTCACGGCCCGGGGCTCCTACGCCTTCACGAGCACCGAGAAAACCCGCGGCACGGCCACCGATACCGACCCGGCAGGCCGGCAGCTGCCCTTCGTGCCCCGGCACACGGCCGCCGTCAGCACCGACCATGGCTGGCGGGGCTGGCAGCTGGGCACCACGCTTACCTACACTGGCTACCGCTTCACCGATGCCTCGGCCACGGCCTTTCTGCCCGGGTTTCTGCTGCTGAACGCCTCGGTGGGCCGCACGCTGGCCGTGGCCCCCGCCTGGCAGATACTGGTGCTGGCCCAGGGCTTCAACCTGACTAATAACAGCTACCAGAACTACGAAAACCGCGCCCTGCCCGGCCGCAACGCCAGCCTCAGCCTGCGCCTGCTGTGGCGCTGATGCCGGCTCTTACCCGCAACCAGTTCAACCACCGATTTTTTCAACCCTTCTTCACCCTCTTCTTTCCTACATGAAGCCATTTTCTGCTTTCGCCAGCCTGCCGGGCCGGCTGTTGCTGGGTAGCGCCGCCGCGCTTACGCTACTGGCCTGCGACCCTGACAACGACCCCACGCCTGATTCGCAGCCCATCGTTACGAACTCCGTGTACATCGTTAATGAGGGCAACTTTACGCGCTCCAACGCCGAAATCAGCCTGTTCAGCAAGGCCAGCAGCTCAGTAACCAACAAGTCTTTGTTCAGCTCGGCCAACGGCAGGTCGCTTGGCGACATTGCCCAGAGCATGGCCGTGCGCGACAGCCTGGGCTACATTGTGGTCAACAACAGCAACAAGCTGGAGGTGGTGTCGCTGGCCCGGTTCAAGTCGAAGGCGACTATCGAAAACCTCAAGCTGCCGCGTTATTTCGTGGCCGCTTCGTCGGAGAAGGGTTACGTGACCGAAACGGTATCATATAGCACTGCTTCCGGCCAGGTTTCGGTTATCGATTTGAAAACCAACAAGGTGACCCGCAGCATTGCCGTAGGCAAGCAGCCCGAGAAGCTGGCCGTAGTGGGTTCGCGCCTGTACGTGACCAATAACGGCGACAACACAGTTACCGTGATTAACACCACGACCGATGTGGTGGAAGGCACTATTACGGTGGGCGACGGCCCCAACAGCGTGGTGGCCGACCGCAATGGCCGGGTATGGGTGCTGAGCAGCGGTAAAATCGTGTACACTACCACTGGTTCTACCCGGGTAAGCAAAGGCAGCCTCTCACAAATCGTCCCCGGCCAGCTCACGGCTACTACCCGCGAGATGCCCTCCGACCAGAGTTCTCCGGGCCGCCTGACCATCAACGGCAGCCTCGACCAGCTGTATTACACCTACCTGGGGGGCGTGTACACGCTCAACATCAACGAGGCCACGCTGCCCACCAAACCGCTGATCAAGCGCGGCAGCTTCTATGGCCTGGGCGTCGATCCGCAGGATGGCACGATTTACGGCGGCCTGGCCTCGTTCACGGCATCCGACAAGGTTATCCGCTTCAAAAGCACCGGCGCGGCCATCGACTCGTTCACGGTTCTGGCCGGCCCCAACGGTTTCGTGTTCTATTAAACCCTCCGGATAGCCACCGGCTTTAAAACCGGCAGGCACCAACATAAAGCAAGGCCCCGCACTCCAGGGAGTACGGGGCCTTGCTTTGTCGTTTGAAACCTGAGCCGTTAAACAAAAGCTACGGTTTATAGCTTTCGGTATCAGCTGGTAAGCCTAGTCGGCCAGCCCGTCGCGGTTGCGGTCGGGCGTGTCGGCGGCGTTTTTGTACTGCTGCTCGAGGGTGGCGCGGCTGGTGTCGGGCGTCAGACCGGAGGTAGCCGAGTCGGCGCCCTGGTTATCGGGGCGCAGGGCTTCGGGGTCCATCTTCTTATCGTTGCCAATCTCGACGTTGGTGGCGCCGTTTTCGTTGCCCGTGTTGCAGGCGGTCAGAGAACCGGTGAGCAGCAGGGCAGCCGCCAGGGGGCGAAGTAGGGTCATTTTCATGGGTGCAGCAAATGGGCAGGACTAAACCAAAAAGAACGGGTTACCTGTCTGTACGGCTGACTGCCCGACTGGTTTTTGCGTAGGCTGATTTCGGACTCCGGCTCTACTGCTATGCCGGCGGCCTCTTCCACTTTATCCACTCCATTGCACGTCTTATGTTCGGTCTTCAACCCGGTTCCAAGCTGCCTGCGTAACGGCTAAGTAGGGCAGCGGCTTATATTTGCTTCCTCAACGCTCCGTTATGCCCCAACCCGCCAGCCGTTTTTTGCCACTGCGGCCGTTGCTTCGGCAGGCCGCCTTGCTGGCCGGAATCAGCCTTCTGCTGGCCCTGGCCCTTATTCTGTACCTGTACGGAACGCAGGGCCAGTTCTTTAGCCGCCTCTTCGGGGCTTTTTTCGTATTTTTCTGGCTGCTGGCCATCACCTTTTTGGCCGCGGTTCCGTTTGTAAGTTGGGCGGCAGCCAATTGGTTTGGTTCCGCCTGGGCCGAAGCCCCGGTTAGCTCCGGGCGGCGTAAAAAGTCGGCTGTTGCCGTTTCCCGTACTCCCGTGCGCGCTGTCGCACGGCCGAAACCCTCCAACCACAACCATCCGTGAAAACCCATCTGCTCCACATCAAAAATATGGTTTGCCCCCGCTGCATCGAGGCAGTGCGCAACCTGTTCGAACAGGCCGGCTACACCCCCACCGACGTAACGCTCGGGCAGGTTCAGCTGGACGAAAACACCCCCGCCGACCCCAGCGCCGTAGCCCCACTGCTGCGCGAGGCCGGCTTCGACGTGATTATGGGCCGCGCCGACCAGCTCACCGAGCAGATTAAATCGGCGCTGATCGAGTACCTGGAGCATCTGCGCACCGCTCGCATGCCCCTAACCACCTCGGCCTTCCTCACCGACCGGTTTGCGGCCACCTACTCGCACCTGAGCAAGGTATTTTCGCGCACCGCCAACCTCACCATCGAGAAGTACCTCATCCGGATGAAGATTGAGCGGGTGAAGGAGATGCTGAGCTACAACGAAATGACGCTGAGCGAAATAGCCGAGAAGATGCGCTACAGCTCGGGCCAGCACCTGAGCAACCAGTTCCGCCAGGTCACCGGCCGCTCGGTGAGCGAATTCCGCCGCGACCTGATGCCCCGCCGCCTCTCGCTCGACCAGCTGGGCTAATTGTAAGGCGAAGAGAAGAAGTAAAAGGCAAAAGCCGTTGAACGGGCCACGCAGGCTCTTTCAGCGGCTTTTGCCTTTTACTTCTTCTTCCTGACTGCTACGCCCCCGGCTGGCGCAATTTCGTACCCACTGGGCCCGGGTTGTATGTAACCCGAAGGCTCGTTAGCGGGTCTTTAGGGTAGCTCACCAACTGACTCCTCTGACCATGCGTTTTCCTTATTCGCTGACCCTGCTGGCCGGTACGCTGCTGGCCACGCCGGCCCTGGCCCAGCACCACCCCACGCCCGCGCCCGCCGATACCACCCGCCAAACCATGCCGGGCATGAACCACGCCGGCCACAACATGCCCGGCATGAGCCAGAGCGCCGAAATGGACCACAGCAGTATGGACCACGGCGGCCTGGAGAACATGAGCCACGCCTACTCGCGCAACCTGCCCATGAACCGCAACGGCTCGGGCACGGCCTGGAACCCCGACAACACGCCCATGTACATGTGGATGCACCACAAGGGGGCCTGGATGATTATGAACCACGGCGCCATCAGCCCGCGCTTCACCAGCCAGAACATCGGCCGCAAAAACGGGCAGCGCGGCGGCAGCACCTTCGACGCGCCCAACTGGTTTATGACCATGGCCCAGCGCAACATCGGCCAGAAGGGCCTGCTCAACTTCACGGCCATGCTCTCGCTCGACGTCATCACCGACGGCAACAACGGCTACCCGCTGCTGTTCCAGAGCGGCGAGGCGCTCAAGGGCCAGCCGCTGGTCGACCGCCAGCACCCGCACGACCTGTTTTCGTCGCTGAGCATAGCCTACACCCACGCCTTTAACCAGGACGTGGACCTGAGCCTGTACGTGGGCTACCCCGGCGAGCCGGCCATCGGGCCGGTGGCCTTCATGCACCGGATTTCGGCCATGCCCAACCCCGATGCCGCCCTGGGCCACCACTGGCAGGACGCCACCCACATTACGTTCGGGGTGGCCACGCTGGGATTGCGCTACAAGCAGTTCAAGCTGGAAGGCTCCAACTTCACGGGCCGCGAGCCCGACGAGCACCGCTTCGGCTTCGACAAGCCCCGCGCCGACTCCTGGGCCGGCCGCCTGAACTGGAATCCCACTCCGGCGCTGGCGTTGCAGGTGAGCCGGGCCTTCATCAAAAGCCCCGAAACACTGGCGCCCGAAGAGGACGTGAAGCGCACGACGGCCTCCATCATCCAGAGCAGCAGCTGGGGCGAGTACCGCTACATCACCTCGGCGCTGGTCTGGGGCATGAACCAGCACGTGCAGGGCAGCCACACCGACAAGGCTTCGCACTCGGTGCTGGCCGAAACCAACGTGCAGCTGGGCAAGCCGGCCGTGTACGGGCGCTACGAGTTCGTGCAGAAGTCGGACGAGGAACTGCAACTCCCGACGCCTGAATATCCAACCGCCTCGCACCCTACCTTCAACGTGCACTCGCTCACGGTGGGCGCCAACTACCGGGTGGCCCAGGTGGCCAACATTGATTTCACGCTGGGCGCCCAGGCCACCGTGTACCGGCCCGAAGAGGCTATCCGCCCCTATTACGGCAGCACGCCGGTGTCGGGGCAGGTGTATTTGCGGCTGAACCCTTCGCTAATGAAGATGGGCAAGATGAAGATGTAGGGCAACCACTTGAGGCGGCGGGCGGAGCCGTACCTTTGCGGGCACCTTTCGGGCCGGTCGGCGGTTGTTTTCCGCACGGCCGGCCCGAAAGTCGGTCCGGCTTTTCCTTTTGACTTTTTCTCTTTGACTTCGCCCAAAGTCCTGCTCATTACCCCGCCGCTCACGCAGCTCAACACGCCCTACCCGGCCACGGCCTACATCAAGGGGTTTCTGGGCGGGCGGGGCTACGCCGTGGCGCAGGCCGATCTGGGCCTGGAGCTGGTGCTGAAGCTGTTTTCGCGGGCGGGCCTGAGCCGGGTGTTTGCCGAGATTGAGGCCGGAGGGTTCGAGCTGAGCGACAACGCCCGCCGGATGCTGCGGCTCAAAAACAGCTACCTGAGCACCGTGGAGCCGGTCGTGCGCTTCCTGCAGAACAAGGACTCCACCCTGGCCCCGCGCATCTGCCACTCGCGCTACCTGCCCGAGGCCAGCCGCTTCGACAACGTAGCCGACCTGGAAACCGCCTTCGGCACCATGGGCCTCTCCGACCAGGCCCGCCACCTGGCCACGCTCTATCTCGAAGACCTGGGCGACCTGCTCAAGGAAACCGTGGGCCCGCAGTTCGGCTTCTCGCGCTACGCCGAGAAGCTGGCCATGTCGGCCACCACCTTCGATGCCCTGCACGAGGCCCTGCAAGCCCCGCCCAACCTGCTCGACCGGATGCTGCTGGAACTGCTCGATGAGCTTATGGTCCGCACCCAGCCCGACATCGTGGGCTTCACGGTGCCGTTTCCGGGCAACCTCTACGGGGCGCTCCGGCTGGCCGGCCGCATCAAGGAAACCCACCCTGCCACTTACACCCTCATGGGCGGCGGCTACCCCAACACCGAGCTACGCACCCTCAAAGAGCCCCGCTTCTTCAACTACATCGACTTCCTGACCCTCGACGACGGCGAAGGGCCATGGCTGCGGGTTTTAGAAGCTGCAAGCCACCAGCTGCAAGCTGCAAGCGGTGAATTGCCCGTTGATGAGCCTAATGAACGTAAGCTTGCAGCTTGCAGCTGGTGGCTTGCAGCTCCCCTGCAACGCACCTTCCTGCGCAACGCGGCGGGCCAGGTCGAGTACGTCAACCATCCGCAGCCCGATATTCCGCACCCCGAGGTGGGCACGCCGGATTATTCGGATTTGCCGCTGAGCGAGTATTTGTCGGTGATTGAGGTGCTGAACCCGATGCACCGGCTCTGGAGCGACGGGCGCTGGAACAAGCTGACGGTGGCCCACGGCTGCTACTGGAAACGCTGCTCGTTCTGCGACGTCACGCTCGACTACATCAGCCGCTACGAAACCGCCCCCGCTGCCCTGCTGGCCGACCGCATCGCGCAAATCGTGGCCCAGACCGGCCAGACCGGCTTTCACTTCGTGGACGAGGCCGCCCCGCCGCTGGCGTTGCGCGATTTGGCCATCGAACTGCTCAAGCGCCGCACGGGCATTACCTGGTGGGGCAACATCCGCTTCGAGAAAACCTTCTCGCCCGATTTGTGCCGGCTGCTGGCCGCCAGCGGCTGCATTGCCGTGAGCGGGGGCCTGGAAGTGGCATCCGACCGGCTGCTGGCCCTCATGGAAAAGGGCGTTACCATTGCCCAGGTCGCCCGCGTGACGGATGGCTTCACCCAGGCCGGCATCATGGTGCACGCCTACCTGATGTACGGCTTCCCGACCCAGACCACCCAGGAAACCGTCGACAGCCTGGAAATCGTGCGGCAGCTGTTTCAGGCGGGCATCATCCAAAGCGGCTACTGGCACCGCTTTTCGATGACGGCTCACTCGCCCGTGGGGAAGAATCCGGCCAAGTACCAGGTGGCGGCCGTAGGCCCCGCGCCCGGCCCCTTCGCCTGGAACGACCTCTGGCACGACGACCCCACCGGCACCGACCACGCGCAGTTCGGGCCGGGCCTGGCCAAAGCCCTCTACAACTACCTGCACGGCGTGGCCCTGCACGAGCCGCTGGGCTTCTGGTTTGATTTCCGGGTGCCCAAAACCACCGTGCCCCGCCAACTGATAAACCAGGCCCTCCAGCAGCCTGCCAAACCCGATTTCGCCAAGCAGAACCAGCGCCTGTTCTGGCTCGGCAACGCCCCCGAGTTGCGGCTGACTCCGGGCAAAAAAGGCGGCCGCGCCACGCTCACCTTCTACGAGCAGGCCGAAGATTTCGAGTTGACCGTACCCGCCGCCCTCGCCCCCTGGCTGCACGAGTTGCTCACCCGCCTCAGCACCGATTACGACACGAAAATCCTGCTCAAAGAAGCTGCCCGCGACTTCCCGGCCGGTCAGTCGTTCGAGCGGTTCCTGGAGTCGGAAGCGTGGCTGACGTTGCGCGAGAAGGGGCTGCTGGTGCTGTAGCGGCGGCGGATGCACAACTGGCACGACACCTCAACAGCTCACGGGCTGATATATTGCTATTTACAGGGCATCTGGAACGAATATTGTCGGAGGAGCGACACGATAATTCCCACTCTTTAACGCCTCTGGCTATGCCCACCTTTTCCCATCGTTTGGCCACTTTAGCCTTCGCAGCATCGCTGTTGGCTTTAACAGCCTGCTCCAAGGATGACGACAGTTCCGCCTCGACCCAGCCGCGGGTGGCCAGTTGGATATTGGAGGGCCAGAAGCTGACCTCCTCAACAGGATATGGCGATATAAATTTTGATAGATTGGATATCTATATCTACCAGGAAGTTACTATTGCCAATTCGAAAGGGGTGGGACTTAACCTGGAGCTGCATGTTCCTATGAAAGTGGGGACATATACCATTGGCTCCAATTCTATCGCAAATGCCCGCTTTGCCGACCCCAATACTTACATTGGAATTGACGCTTATTCGGCTGACGCTGGCTACGTTACTGTTTCTACGCTCACAGCCTCAACCGTTTCGGGCACCTTTACTTTTACCGGCAAAAGCCTTCGGAATAATCAGGTAACAAAGCGCGTCACGGATGGGAAATTCACTATTAATATCCAGGACTAGGCTGGCAACCGTCGGATATAGTCCAACACAAAGCCCGCTGGCAGGTCGCCAGCGGGCTTTGTGTTGGACTATAGTAACTCGAATCAGAAGCTGCCATCCTGCACGCACTGGCGAATCGGGTCTTTCAGGCGGTCGATGTTCTTGGTTTCCTGGGTTTTCATGTCCTACCAGAACTGCTTGCCGTCTTTGGGGCCGCCTTTTTCGGCGTTGGCAATGTACTGGTCGTAGCGCCACAGGGCGTCGAGGCGCGTGTTTAGGTCATGCACCAGGTCGTGGGTGTGGTTAGGAAGTCCTTTGGTTTCGCCGACGTGTTTTTCGGCTTGGTCGTTTGCATTAGCCATATTTACAATGGATTAAGTGGAAGGAATCTAGTTCTCACTATAAACGGGGCAATTTACCCTTATAACCTAACCATTTTCATAAATAACTTAAAATCAGCAATATATTACCCATTTATAGTATCTCCCACTTCTCGGCTGTTAAAACGGCACCACTACTTTCACGCTCAGGTTGCGGCCGGGGCTGTAGATGCCTAGGCGGCCGTTGGGCGAAGCGCGGTAGTACTCGAAGTATTTGAGACGGTTGAGGTGGGCCTGGTAGGCCACGTCGAACAGGTTGTCGGCTTGCAGCACCAGTTGCAGCACGTCGCGGCCGGCAGCGGTGCGCAGGGTGGTGCCCGTGCCCAGGCCCGTGAGCAGGTAGCCGGGCGTGGCAGTTTCGGCCCCATCCACGGCGTAGAAGCGGTTTTGGCGGGCGGTGCCGGCCACCGACAGGCGCAGGTAGCTATTCGCGAGGCGCCGGCCGGGTTGGTCGGGCAGCGTAAAGCGTAGTTCCGTCTGGGCGGTGGGGGCCGGAATCAGGGGCAGGTAGCGGCCATCGTCGCCGGCCCGTTCGCGCAGGGGTTTATTCTCGTTGACGCCGATGACGAGGGCCGCGCCGGTGCGCCAGCTCAGCCCCGGCAGCGCCCGGGGCTGCACGTTAAAGGCCACTTCGCCCCCAAACAGGTTAGCCGCCGCCTGCTCGAATTTATAGGTGGAGTTGCCAAACTGGTCGCTCAGGGCTTGGCCGTTGGCATCAAACTGCTTGGCCTGGTAGATGAAGTTCTCGACGTGGTTGTAGAATGCCTCGGCGCTGGCCTCGAAGCCCGGCGTCTTCCAGAGCACGCCCACGTCTTCCTGCCAGTTGAATTCGGGCTGGAAATCGGGGTTGCCCAGGTAGATGATGTGGGCGCCGGGGTCGAGGCCGTTGGAGCCGATTTCGGGGATGTTGGGGGCCCGGTAGCCCCGCGCCACGTTGGCCCGCAGAATTAGGTTAGGTCCCACAGCGTACGAGCCGCCCACGCTGGCCGACACGCCCCGGTACACCTTGCGGAAGTCCGAGAACTGCCGGTCGGCGCCGGGCGTGCCGGCGTCGGCCTGGCGGCCGAAGCCGGTAACCGGGTCGAGGCCGGTGTAGAAGTCGTTCCAGTCTACCACCCGGGTATCGTAGCGCAGGCCGCCGGTCAGCTCCAGCGCCCTGAAAGCCTTTTTCACCACGCCAAAGCCACCAACATCAAACAGCCGGTAGGGCGGAATAGCGAAGTCGGTGGCGTTGAGGTGCCGGTTGTCCTGGCCCATGCCATTTACACCCACGGTCAGCTCGTAGCCGTTGAAATCCTGAAACAGGTAGCGGGCCTGGTAGTTGAGCGTGGTCAGCTGCAAATCCAGGCCGGATTGCCGGGGCGCGGTGGGGTGGTTGAACTCCTGACGGTGGTTCTGCTGCACGCCCAGCAACAGGCGCAGCTCGCCGGGGCCGGCTGGCAGCTCGCTCGTAGCAAAGACCCGGTAGTGCTGGATGTGCTGGTGCAGGTTGCTGATGCCGTAGCTTTTCAGCTCCGGCTGGCCCACCACGGGGCGGTTATTGATGTCGTCCTGGGCACCGTCGAATAGCTGCCGGGTGAAGGCCCGGCTCAGCGAGTCGCGGCTGCCGTCCGGGATTTCCTGGCGGTTATTGTAGGCCGTCAGCCACAGGCGCACTGCACCCCACTCCTTCTGCATGCCCACCATACCCGTCAGGTTCAGCTCCCGAAAACCGGTGTTGTACACCCGGCCATCCACCGCGTTGCGGTAGTCGCGGGCCTGGCGGTGGCTGCCGCGCAGGCTGGTCTGGAAGCCGTTTTTCTGGTAGTCGAAAGCCAGCGAATTGCCCACCAGCCCATTCACCGACTGGTACTCGGCCAGCGCCTCGCCGTGCAGCTCGCCGGTGGGGCCACTGGGCAGGGCAGGCAGCAGGTTCACTACGCCGGCCACTGCGTCGGAGCCGTAGAGCAGGCTGGCAGGGCCCTTCACCACCTCCACCCGATCGAGGCCGTAGCCATCGACTTCAATGCCGTGCTCGTCGCCCCACTGCTGGCCTTCCTGGCGCAGGCCGTTGAATAGCGTGAGCACCCGGTTGTAGCCCAGGCCCCGAATAAAGGGCTTGCTGATGTTGGGACCCGTGGTAACGGCCGCCAGACCCGGCACGCCGCGCACAGCCGCATCGATGGCGTTGCCGTTGGCGTTGAGGCGGATTTCGCGGCCTGTTAAGGCTGCAATGGGCACCGGCGAGCGGCGGATTTCAGTGCTTCGGCTCACCCCGGTCACCACCACTTCGCCCAAAGTGCTTTCGGTGGAATGCAGCCGGACCGTGAGGAGCAGCGCCAGCGGCAGCATTACGGTTTGGGTGGCCGTAGTGTAGCCCACGGCGCTGAACTGCACCTGCTGGGCCCCAGCGGGCAAATCGGGAAGCGTGAAGCGGCCGTTTTCGTCGGCGGCGGTGCCCTTTTGCAGGGCCAGTAAGCCCACATTGGCAAACGGCACGGGCTGGCCTCGCTGGTCGAGCACCCGGCCGCGCAACACGCTGGTTTGGGCCAGCAAGGGCAACGTCAGCAGGAGAAAAAATGATGTAAGAAGTAACTTCATTTAAGCCGGGCTTAATTTATTTTTAGATTTATCTAAATCAACAAGCCAAGAAAAACCGCAACGCGGCCGTTGCGGTTTTCGTGGGTGCTACTGCGCCTTATGCCCCCGTGAAGAACTGGTACAGCAGGTAGCCGTTCAGGCCCAGAATAATGGCCGACACCACCCAGCACACGGCTTGCAGCCAGGGCTTGTTCACGAACACGCCCATCTTGAGCTTGCTGCCAGTGAACAGCACCAGCGGAATAACGGCGAAACTCAGCTGCAACGACAGCACCACCTGGCTCAGCACCAGCAGCTCGCTCGTGCCTTTCTCACCATACAGGATAGTAACGATGAGGGCCGGCACCACGGCAATACCGCGGGTGATGAGGCGGCGCACCCAGGGCTTGAGCTTGATGTCGAGGAAGCCTTCCATCACAATCTGGCCAGCCAGTGTGCCGGTGAGGGTCGAGTTCTGGCCCGAGGCCAGCAGGGCAATGGCAAACACGGCCGAGGCCGCGCCCGCGCCCAGCACCGGCGTGAGCAGCTTGTGGGCGTCGTAGATGTCGGCCACGTCGCGCAGGTTGTTGCTGTGGAAGGTGGCGGCCGACACCACCAGAATGGCTCCGTTCACGAAGAAGGCCAGAAACAGGGCCACTGTGCTGTCGATGGTGGCAAACTTGATGGCCGAGCGCTTGGCCGGCTCGGTGGGCGCAATGGCGCGGGTTTGCACGATGCTGGAGTGCAGGTACAGGTTGTGCGGCATCACGGTGGCTCCCAGAATGCCGATGGCCAGGTACAGCGCGTGCGGGTCGGTTACAATTTCCGGCTTCGGAATCAGGCCCTGGGCCAGGGCGAAGTAGTCGGGGTGCGAGGCCACGATTTCGTAGAGAAAGCAGCCGAAAATCACGAAGATCAGGCCGGCCACGATGCTTTCGATGATGCGGAAGCCCTTGCTCTGGAAGTAGAGTACCACCAGCACATCGAGAATGGTGAGCACCACGCCCCAGGTGAGCGGAATGCCGAAGAGCAGGTTGATGGCAATGGCCGAGCCGATGACTTCGGCCAGGTCGCAGGCGGCAATGGCAATTTCGCACAGCACCCAGAGCACGAACGAAACGGGCTTGGAGTAATGGTCGCGGCAGGCCTGGGCCAGGTCGCGGCCCGTCACGACGCCCAGCTTCACGGCCAGGTGCTGAAGCAGCATGGCGAAGAAGTTGGAAATCAGAATGACTGACAGCAGCATGTAGCCGTAGCGGGCCCCACCCTCGATATCGGTGGCCCAGTTGCCGGGGTCCATGTAGCCCACGGCCACCATCAGGCCCGGCCCGGTAAAGGCCCAGAGCTTGCGCCAGAACGAGGCCCCCTCGGGCGGCACCGTAATAGAGGCGTACACTTCCGACAGCGAGTTGGAGCGCCGCGGGTAGCGCCAGCCGGCATCCTGGTCGAATGAGGCGGTGGACGAAGCGGGAGAAGCGGGTAAGATTTCGGACATAGATGCCAGGACGGGAGCGGGCCGGATGCGCCGCAAAGATACGCAGGGAAGGTAATTTTAGATTGATCTAAAATTATTTTTTTAAGCATCTAGTTTACTCACCTGAAACAAAAAAGTTGTGGCCGCAGGCAGAAAGCGGAATTTTAGCGGGCCGGCTCGCGTCGGGTGGGGCCGGGCCGATTGTTAGCTTTGTCCGCATTCCGCCCTCCTCCCCATTCTATCCACTATGAAGCTGCCGCTCAAAACCCGCTACGCCCTGCTCTCGCTCGTGGTGAGCGTGGTGCTGGTGGGCGTCAAGTTTTACGCCTGGGCCCTCACCGACTCGCAGGTGGTGCTCACCGACGCGCTCGAATCCATTATCAACGTGGTGGCCAGCGGCTTCGCGCTCTACAGCATCTACCTGGCCGGGCTGCCCAAGGACGAAAACCACCCCTACGGTCACGGCAAAATCGAGTACCTGTCGGTGGGCTTTGAGGGTGGGCTGATTCTGATGGCAGGGGGCTACATTTTCTATGCGGCGCTGCTGGCGCTGTGGCAGCCGCACCACGTGGCCCGGCCCGACTGGGGCATTGCGCTGCTGGCCGCCACGGCCCTCGTGAACCTGGGCACCGGCTGGCTGCTGGTGCGCGCCGGCCGCCGGCACCACTCCCCGGCCCTGGTCGGCGACGGCCAGCACCTCTACCTCGACGCCGTGAGCACCTTCGTCTCGTGCGCCGCCCTGGGCCTGGTTATGCTCACCGATAACGTGCTGTATGACGCGCTGGCGGCCCTGGGCCTGGGCGTGTTCATCGTGGTGAACGGCTTCCGGATGGTGCGCCGCTCGGTGTCGGGGCTGATGGATGAGGCCGATGTGAGCACCGTGCAACAGGTAGTGGCCGAGTTGCAGGAGCACCGCGAGCCGGCCTGGATTGACGTGCACAACCTGCGCGTGCAGCGCTACGGCGCCAGCCTGCACATCGACTGCCACGTAACCATGCCCTACTACCTGAGCCTGGAGCAAACCCACGAGCAGGTGCACGGCATTGAGGCGCTGGTAGCCCAGGAGTTCGAGGTGCCCGTGGAAATGTTCGTGCATGCCGACCCCTGCACGTTTTCCGCCTGCTGGCACTGCCACGTGCCCGACTGCCCCGTACGCCGCCACCCCTTCACCCAGGAAATCACCTGGACGCTGGCCAACGTAGCCAAGAACGAGCGGCACCGGCTGGCGTGCGCCTCACCCCCTAGCCCCCTCTCCGAAAAGGAGAGGGGGAACTAGTCTCTAGATTTCTAGTAGTAGAGCATCTACAGCTAGACTAGAAAACTAGCTTCTAGTCCCCCCTCTCCTGTTGAGGAGAGGGGGATAGGGGGTGAGGCGCACACCAGCACGATTCACTCCTCCACCACCAGCCGCTGGGCCCGGCTGCCGTTCTGCACCAGGTACACGCCGGGCTTCAACCCCTCTACCGAAAACACCACCTGCTTTTGCCCCGCCGCGAACCGGGCCGTTTGCACCCGGCGGCCCAGCGCGTCGCTGATGGTAATGGCGTCTTCGCCCAAAGCCGGGCGTTCCAGCGTGAGGGTGTGGCGGGCGGGGTTGGGCCAGAGTTGGAGGCGGGCCGCGGCGGGCGTGGCGGTGGAGGTGACCACGAAGTCGCGGTTTTCGAGTACCAGAATCCGGTCGTCGGTGGGGGCGGGGCTGCCGCGGCCGTCGCGGTTGCTGGTGGCCACGTACACCCGGCCCTGGGGCGAAACGCAGATGGCGCGCAGCCGGCCGAAGCCGCTGAGGTAGTCGGTGCGGGTGGGAATGGCGTCGCCGGTGGCGTTCAGGGCCAGATCGGTGAGGCGGGCGCCCTTGAGCGAAACCAGCAGCAGGTGGTTCTGCCAGCCCGGAATGGCGGGCGAGCTGTAGTACGTGAGGCCGGCTACTCCCAGCGTGGGCGTCCAAGTGGTGAGGGGCTCCTTCACGTTGTTGGCGGCGCAGAAGGTCTGCTCTTCGGGCCGGTTGCAGTATCCTTCCACGGTAGGCCAGCCGTAGTTGCGGCCGGGCTCGATGAGGTTCAGCTCGTCGTCGCTGTCGGGGCCGTGCTCCGAGCTGTAGAGGCGGCCGGCGGGGCTTTGCACGAGGCCCTGGGGGTTGCGGTGGCCCAGCGTGTACACCCGGCTGCCCGGCGTGGGGTTGTTGGCCGGGATGCTGCCATCGAGGTTGAGGCGCAGGATTTTGCCGTTGAGCGAGGCCGGGTTCTGGGCCTGGGGCTGCTGCTGGGCGTCGCCGGTACTCATGAGCAGGGTGCGGTCGGGCAGCATGAGCAGGCGCGAGCCGCTGTGGGTGCTGGTGGCCGGAATGTTGCCCAGCAGCGTCAGCGGAGCCCCGAGCGCGCCGTTGGCGTAGGTCAGGCGCACCAGCTTTTCGAGGTAGGTGCCGCCGGCGTCGGTGTAGTTGTAGACCACGTACACGTAGGGCGAAACAGCGAAATCGGGGTGCAGCGCCAATCCCAGCAGCCCGCCCTCCGACGAAGTGGCCACGTCGGAGAGCGTGATGAGCGGCGTAACCGCGCCGGTAGTGGGGTTTACGCGGCTGATGCGGCCGCCGCGCTCGGTCATCCAGATGAAATTATCGGGGCCCCACACCAGCTCCCAGGGAACGGTCAGGCCAGTGGTTAGGGCGGAAACCGTAACCGTGGTGGCGCCCACCGGGAAGGTAGTGAGCACCGGCAGCGGCGTTTGGGCGGCCAGGGGCGTAGTGGCCGCCAGCAGCAGCGTGGTCAGGAAGGAGTTCAGGTGTTTCATAGTCAGGGTGTTTGGGGCCGGGGGCCGGATTGGAAGATAACAAAACCCGGCGGTTTCTGTCCGGCCGACGCACCAACTTTGCTGCCACTTATCGTTCTTGCTGCTTCTGCGTCTCAACCCTGCCTACTCCTACCAGCCCACCGTCTATGTTCACCGTCAGCACCGACCCCGCCCGCCTCGATGTGGCCCTGATTCACCAGTACCTCAGCCAGCAGTCGTACTGGGGCCTGGGCATGCCGCTCGAAACCCTGGAACGGGCGCTGGCCAACTCGCTCTGCTTCGGCCTCTACGGCCCCGATGGCCGGCAGGCCGCCTTCGCCCGGGTGGTAACCGACCGAGCCACGTTTGCCTGGCTCTGCGACGTGTTCGTGCTGCCCGAATACCAGGGCCGGGGCCTGGGCAAGCAGCTCGTGGAAACCGTTATGGCCCATCCCGACTTGCTGGGCGTGCGCCGCTTTATGCTGGCCACCCTCGACGCGCACAGTCTCTACCGCCGCTTCGGCTTCCAGGACCTGCCCACCCCCGAGCGGTTCCTGGAAATCAAGAAACAGAACCCGTACGGGGTGCCCACGGGAAATTAGAACGGGTGAGCCGGTTAAAGAACGGTCATTCTGAGCGAAGCGGAGCGGAGTCGAAGAATCTCGTGTGTAGTGCTAACTCCTATCATCAGGATTTACTTTGGCACGCGAGATTCTTCGACTCCGCTCCGCTTCGCTCAGAATGACCGTTCTTTCAGTAAGCTACCCTCACCCTTCCCTTATGCAAACCCGCTGGAACGCCCTCGTAGTCTCGCTGTTACCCGATGCCGCCTTGCGCGACGCCACGTACCGGCAGCTCACCGCCGCCTACTCCGGGCCCGGCCGCCACTACCACAACCTGCACCACGTGCAGGCCCTGCTGACTACCGTGGACGAGTACATCGGTTTAGTTGAAGACCGGGAGGTAGTGGAGCTGGCCGTCTGGTTTCACGATGCGGTGTACGACTACCTGTCGTCGGAAAACGAGGCCCGTAGCGCCGCGCTGGCCCGGCAGTTTCTGGCGCATTCCACGCTCAGCGCCGAGCGGCAGGCGCGGGTAGCCTACCTCATCGAATGCACCGCCCGCCACACCGCCGCCCACGCCCCGGCCCCCGACCTGGATTTCTTCCTCGACGCCGACCTGCGCATCCTCGGAGCCGCTCCCGCCGCTTACGCCGAATATGCCCGCCTGATTCGCCAGGAGTACCAGCTGGTGCCCGCCGTGCTGTACCGCCGGGGCCGCCGCAAGGTGCTGGAGCAACTGCTGAACACGCCGCAACTGTACCGCACCGCCGGGTTCCAGGAGCGGTTCGACGCGGCGGCTCGGCGCAATTTGCGGGCGGAGCTGGCGGAGTTGTAGGGTGAATGGTGCGAGCAGTAATACAAGTTTACACTTTGCTTATCACGGTCCTGATCGACCTCTTAAAAGCTTCTTGCTATGCACAAACAACTGCTCCTGCTACTTGTGCTGTTGCTGACTCCAGCTTGGGCTTTTGCGCATGGTGAGCAGGTGCTATTGCCTGTTTTTGCGCAACTCGTTTCGTTTGTTGTGCTTGGCCTGTTCGTTCTATTCGGCCGGTTCACTTATAGAGTAAAGTTTTGGAGTGTTTCGCTGTATTTATGGGCAATGGTGATGCTATGGATATTCTCTGGGTCCGACACCACTATTAGGAGTATGGAGCAACTCAGCATTTTGATTGCATTGGTCCTGATTATATGCCCGCTGGTCGCATGGCTGGTGGTGTGGTGGAAGCAGAATCAATGAGGGTTCGATAATTCACCTTGTCAGCGCAACGCCCTCCTTCCCGCCCGCGTCCCTTACTTTCCTGCTTCAACCCGCATCACTACTTATGACTCACCGCTACCTGCTGCCGCTGGCGGCGCTGCTGCTGGCCGGCCCGGCCCGGGCCCAGCAGCTGGCCCCGCTCACCGTCGAGAAAATTATGCGCGACCAGGCCCAGTGGCTGGGCACCTCGCCCAGCAACATTTCCTGGGCCGACGACGGCAAAGCCATCTACTTCAACTGGAACCCCGAAAAGGCCAGGCGCGACTCGCTTTACCGCATTTCGCCCAATGGCGGGACGGCCCGCAAGGTGAGCCTGCGCGAGCAGGTAGGCTTGCCGGCCGCCGAGGGCGAGTACGACCGGCGCTACGCCCGCAAGCTCTACGAGAAGGGCGGCGACATCTACCTGCTCGACCTCAAAACCCAACGCATCCGGCGCATCACCAACACCGCCGAGCCGGAAACCGACCCGCACTTTGCCCTCCAGGAGCAGGCCATCAGCTACACCCGTGGCGGCAACTTGTTCACCTGGGACCCCGCCACCGGCGAAACCACGCAGCGCACCGATTTCCGCAAGGGCAACCGCCCGGCCAGCGGCGCCCCTACCGACAAAAGCGAGCAGTACCTGAAAGCCCAGCAGCTGGCCTTGTTCGACGTGCTGCGCGAGAAAGAGCAGGATGCCAAGGCCCGGCAGCGCCAGCAGAAGGCCCTGGCCAAGCTCCGGCCCAAGGCCATCTGGCTCGGTACCCAAACCGTGCGTAACCTGCGCCTCTCACCCGATGGGCGCTACGTTACCTACACGCTGATGCAGGAGCCGCCCGCCGCCAAGGTGGCCCTGGTCCCCGACTTCGTTACGGTTTCCGGCTTCACCGAGGACATCAACACCCGCAGCAAAGTAGGCGCGGCCCAGACAACCTCGCAGCTGGGCCTCTACGACGTGGGCCGCGACACCACTTTCGTGCTGGGCTACGCCGAATTGCAGGGCCTCGACGAGCAGCCGGCTTACCGCAAGGAATACCAGCTCAAAGCCCAGGCCCCCGCCCCCGCTGATTCGGCCAAGGCCGCCAAAACGGCTAAATCCGCCAAGCCGGCCACCGAGCTGCGCCGGGTGATGCCCTACGGCCCGTTCTGGTCCGACAACGGCCAGCACGCCTTTCTCGTCATCCGGAGCACCGACAACAAGGACCGTTGGATTGTGGGCCTCGACCCGGCCACGCAGAAAATAAAGCTGCTCGACCGCCAGCACGACGACGCCTGGATCAACGGCCCGGGCATCGGCTACGGCGAGGGCAACGTGGGCTGGCTGCCCGATTCGCGCCGCTTCTGGTTCCAGAGCGAAGCTACCGGCTACTCGCACCTCTACACCTACGACGTGGTGAGCGGCCAGAAAAAGGCCCTGACCAGCGGGAAGTTCGAAATCCAGAAAACCCAGCTCAGCCGCGACGGCCAGACCTGGTACCTGCTGGCCAACAAAACCCATCCCGGCGAACAGCACCTCTACCGCATGCCGGTGGGCGGCGGCCCGCTCGTGCAGCTCACCACCCGGCCCGGCGGCTACGACGAGGCCACCCTCTCGCCCGACGAGAAAACCTGGGCCCTGCGCTACAGCACCAGCAACACGCCTTGGGAGCTGTACACCATGCCCAACAAGCCCGGCGCCGCTATGCGGGCCCTCACTCACTCCACCACCCCCGAGTTTGAGAGCTATGCCTGGCGCCAGCCCGAGGTAATCGAGTACCAGGCCCGCGACGGGGCCAGCGTATATGCCCGCCTCTACCGCCCCGCCAGCCCCCAGGCCCAGGGTCCGGCCGTTATTTTCGTGCACGGCGCCGGCTACCTCCAGAACGCCCACAAATGGTGGAGCAGCTACTCCCGCGAGTACATGTTCCACAATTTGCTGGTGGATAAAGGCTACACAGTGCTCGATATCGATTACCGGGGCTCGGCCGGCTACGGCCGCGACGTGCGCACGGGCATCTACCGCTACATGGGCGGCAAGGACCTCACCGACCAGGTAGACGGCGCCAAGCTGCTGACCGAGAAATACGGCGTCAGCCCTCAGCGCATCGGCATTTATGGCGGCTCGTACGGCGGCTTTATTACGCTCATGGCCATGTTCACCCAGCCCGAGGTGTTCCGGGCCGGGGCCGCCCTGCGCTCGGTTACCGACTGGGCCCATTACAACCATGGCTACACCGACAACATCCTCAACGAGCCCTACAACGACTCGCTGGCCTACGCCCGCTCCTCGCCCATCAACTTCGCCGCCGGCCTTCAGGGCCACCTGCTCATGTGCCACGGCATGGTCGATACCAACGTGCACTTCCAGGACATCGTGCGCCTCACCCAGCGCCTCATCGAGCTGAAAAAGGAGAACTGGGAGCTGGCCGTGTACCCCGTGGAAAACCACGGCTTCACCGAGCCCTCTTCCTGGACCGACGAGTACCGCCGCATTCTGAAGCTGTTCGAGCAGAACCTGAAGCCCGCTGGTACGGCAACCGGCAGCGGCGCGGGCGGGCAGTAGCGCCCGGCTTTTCCTACTATACCTGGCCCTGTAAGCAAGTACGCTACTGATTTCTGCCAATCGACAGCTGATGCGCTGGCGCCTGCCGTTAGGTGGGACGCCAGCGCCTCAGGCATTTTCGGACGTGTCGCGCACGTCGTTGGGGTCGGGCGCGTGCTCGAGCAGGTCGCCGGGCTGGCACTCCAGTACCTGGCAAATGGCAGCCAGCATACTGAAACGCACGGCCTTCTGTTCCACAACTGCGCATATCCCACAATGTCCCTCATCATCGGCCGCCTGCTGCGCTACTCGGTGCTGATTGTGGCGGCCACGGCGTCGTTCTGGTTTTCGCCCGCCCCGCTCACCGACGACGAGTACTGCGGCACCTACCTGCACCTGAGCTCCTTCGCCGGCTTCACGGCCAATTGCGACGGATTCGAGTACATGGAAAGTGCCCGCTACCCGGCCCGGTTGCTGCAGCCACGGGCCGTGCGCCAGTCGCGGCCGCTGTACGTGCTGCTGGGCTCGGCCGTGGGCTACCCGCTAAGCTGGGCGGTGCAGGGCCTGCGGGCCGGCGGGGTGTTGCCGGCGGCCGTGGTGGCCAAGTTGCCGGCCAAGTACCGGCCGCTGCTCGGCTTCTACATCGGCTACGTGCTGCTGAATTTCGGCGTGCTGCTGGGGGCGTTGCTGCTGTTTCGGCACCTGTACTACCGCCTCACGGCCGGGCGCGGCCAGCCGCTGGTGCTGGGGGCGCTGCTGGTGTTTATGGTGTCGAACCAGGTAACCAAGGCCTTTTTCTGGACGGTGCACCAGCAGATGTTTACGTTTCTGGTGCCGCTGGCCCTGCTCTGGCTGGCCCTGCAGCTACGCGCCCGGCCCCGCTGGCGGGCGGCCCTTCCTGCTCTGGCCGTGGCCGGTGGGCTGCTGGCGCTGCTCTACGGCAGTTTCGTGCTGGTGCTGCCGGTGTTGCTCTACGGGCTGTGGCTGCTGCGCCGCGAGAAAACGTGGCTCGACCTGCTAAGCCGGGCGCTGTTGCTGGCCGGCCTGTTCGCGCTGCCCACACTGCTCTGGATTTTGCTGCTGCACCTGCGCGGCGTAAGCTACTACAACCACGAGGCCGAAGCCTACCAGCAGCTGGTGTGGCTGCGGGGCCTGTGGCAGCAGCCGCTGCCCGCATTTCTGGCCCGGGCCGGCGCCAACTTTGCCCGGTTTGCGGCCACGCTGCCGGCCATTCTGCCCTTCCTGGCGGCGGCGCTGGTTGCCGGCGGGGCGCTCCGGCAAAGCGCCCCGGCCGGCAGAACCGAATTGGGCGGGCTGCTGGTACTGCTGACGGGGTTTCTGGCCGCGCTGGGCTACTACCAGGCGCGCCTCACGTTTATGCTGGTGCCGCTGCTGCTACTGGTAGTAGCCCTGGCGCTGGCCCTCCGGCTGCCGGACCGCCGGGCCGGCGGGCTGCTGCTGGCCGCGGCCCTGAGCTGGCACGTCTGGCAGATGGTCAGCTACGGGCCATTTTCCTGAGAGTGGGCGGGCCAGCGGGCGCGCTGCATGCGCCGGGGGCTATATAGCTGGGAGAAAGTCGTGGCAAACCACTAGGTTTGGCAACCTTTCCTTCTTTCATCTCTTCTATGAACCCACTCTACTACCAACCTTCCGGCCGCTTCACGGTGGTCGGCATTATCCTGCTGCTGTTAGGGGGCCTGGTGGCTGCCGTGCCGCTGGCCTTCGCCTACACCTATGGGGTGTGGTACATCCCTTTTATCTACCTGAACTTCTTTTTTACCGTTATTTTTGGTGGATTACTGGGCTGGGTGCTGCGGAAGCTAGTAGTGGCCGGCAAGCTGCGCAACCCCGCGCTGGCCGGCCTGCTGGGCGCGCTGGTGGGCGTTTGGGGCTGGTACGTACAGTGGTGCGTGTACATTACGCTGCTGGCCGGCGCCGGCGAGGTCGAGGAGTTCGGCAGCCGCTTTTCGGTGGCCCACACCGCTTTCGAGTTCGAAGCTTTTCTGTATTACCTCACCAACCCCGGCGAAGTGTTAAGCATCCTGCCCGCACTGGCTGAAAACGGTACCTGGACGCTGTTCAAGGTAACGGTAAGCGGCGTGTTCCTTTACCTGATCTGGCTGGTAGAGTTCGTCATTATTGTAGGCTTCAGCTGGCTTTTGACCCGCAACAAAGCCAAGGAGCCCTTCTCCGAAATGGCCGGACAATGGGCCGAAAAAGTAACCCTGCCCCGCCCCGCCGCTCATTTTGCCGATACCACCGCCACCACGGCCGCCCTCGAAGCCGCCGACTGGAATCACCTGCAGCTGCACCCTACCGACCTGTCGGATACGGCCCCGCACGGGCGCCTGCACTTCTACCGCGCCCCCGCCGACCCCGACTGCTGCTACCTGTCGCTCGAAAACGTCACCTTCGAGCTGGACAAAGACGGTAAGGCGTCCGAAAAAACGGCCGACGTGCTCGAATACCTGCGCGTGCCGCCCCAGGCTTTCCAAGAGCTGAACGCCCGTTTCAGCGCCGTGCAGGAAGTGCAGCAGGAGCAGCAGGCAAGTTCCTGATACTGCTAAAACCGTCCTACCGGTTGCCCACCAGCCTCCGCAGGCCACCGGCTGATAACCGTACCGGCCGCACAAAGCCCCGGCCGGGCGATACCAACCGATTAATGGATTGGGTCGCCCGGCCGGGGCTTTGTGCGGTTGTCTTCTATCAATAAGAAGTCTTACAAGAACACCTATCCGGAGGCTGTTCGTCCGGCCTACAGTTGTTTGGTGAAACCCAAGCCCGAATAGGCGTAGCCGTTCACGTTCAGGCCCTGCACGGGAAAAACCGAGAGGCCGGTGCGGCTGGTGGTTTTGTGCAGCTGCGGCACCAGAATGCCCACCGCCGCGCCTACCGAATACCCTAAAATGTTATCGGACAGAAAGTGCTTGCCGGCTTTGAGGCGGAAGTAGCCCGTGGCGGCCGGCACCAGCGCCGCCGCGCCCCACACGAAAGGGCGGGCCGCCGAACCGGGGTGGAAATCGTGGTACACTTTGGCCGCGAAGAACGTGGCCGCGGCCGTATTGGCCGTGTGGCCGGCAAAAAACGAGTTGGTAGAGATATGGCTGGTGCGCTTGCTCCCGCCCTCCGGGCCGTACAGGAAGGGCCGGTAGCGGTACACGTTGCCGGCCGTGAGCGTGAAAGCGGCATTGGAGGCGGCCATCGTCTGCAGGTATAGTCCCAGCACCTGCCCGTAGCGGGCGCGCACGTCGCTATCCAGGGCCAGCAGTCCCGGCGCCAGCAGCAGCGAGGGGTACACGATAAGGTCGCTGGCGGTTTGGGCGCTGGTACTGTAGTTGCCAGCCGAGAACCGGTCGAACTTCGGCACGTCCTGCTTGCTAAGGGCAGCCAGCTCAGTCTGGTTCAGTCCGTCCTTCCTGGAAATCAGCAGCAGCCCCACGCCGCTGAGCGCACCCAAGCCCGCCGTAACGGGGGCATCGACGGCGAAACGGGTGCGGTAGGGCGAGGGCGCCTGCTGGGCCTGCGCATCGGCCAGGGGCAGCAACGGGAGCAGCAGCAGAAGGGGCGTAAAGCGTTTTTTCATCTGAATAGAAGCTGGAATGAGGGAGATTCAAAGCAGTAAACGAAAACATCGTCCGACGGTTGAGGTTGGGGTTTAGCCAGCCGGTTGATGCAATGTCAACCCTAGCCAACCGCCGGAAAACTTGTAGCTTTGCGGCCCTGCCCGGTTATTCGCCGCCGCGGGGCAGGGGCTACCGGCCTCTCGCGTACTTCTACCTTTCTTAGCTGATGCCCTACCTGTTCACTTCCGAATCCGTTTCGGAAGGCCACCCGGATAAAGTAGCCGACCAGATTTCCGACGCTATCCTCGACGAATACCTGCGCCAGGACCCCGCCGCCAAAGTGGCCTGCGAAACCCTGGTAACCACCGATTTCGCCCTCGTCGCCGGGGAAATCAAATCGACGGCCCATGTGGATGCCGAGCCTATTATCCGCGAGGTAATCCGCCGCATCGGCTACAACAAGCCCGAGTACCTGTTCAACGCCGACACCTGCGAGGTAATGAACCGCCTGCACGAGCAGTCGCCCGACATCAACCAGGGCGTAGTGCGCGCCACTGCCGAAGAGCAGGGCGCCGGCGACCAGGGCATGATGTTCGGCTACGCGACCAACGAAACGGCCAACTACATGCCCCTGGCCCTCGACCTGTCGCACCGGCTGCTGCGCGAGCTGTCAGCCATCCGCAAGGAAGGCCGCGAGATGACCTACCTGCGCCCCGACGCCAAAAGCCAGGTGACGATCCGCTACGCCGACGACAACACGCCCGAAGCCATCGAAACCATCGTCGTCAGCACCCAGCACGACGAATTCGACGCCGACGAGGCCACCATGCTGCGCCGCATCGAGCAGGATGTCAAAACCATCCTCATCCCCCGCGTAAAGGCCCAGCTCGATGCCAATACCCAGGCGCTGTTCACTGATAGCATCATCCACCACATCAACCCCACGGGCAAGTTCGTTATCGGCGGCCCCCACGGCGACTCGGGCCTGACGGGCCGCAAAATCATTGTGGATACCTACGGGGGCAAGGGCGCCCACGGCGGCGGGGCCTTTTCGGGCAAGGATTCGAGCAAGGTCGACCGCTCGGCAGCTTATGCGGCTCGCCACATCGCCAAAAACCTGGTAGCGGCCGGCGTGGCCGACCAGGTGCTGGTGCAGGTAGCCTACGCCATCGGCGTGGCCGAGCCGGTGGGCGTGTTCGTGACCACCTACGGCACCACGAAAGCCACCAGCGGTACCGGCGACAAGCTCACCGACGGCCAGATTGCCAAAAAGGTGCAGCGCCTTTTCGACCTGCGCCCCTACGCCATCGTGCAACGCCTGGGCCTTCAGAACCCCATCTTCGCCGAGTCGGCCGCCTACGGGCACATGGGCCGCGAGGCCGGCACCAAGCAGGTACAAATGCCCGACGGCAGCACCAAAACCGTCGAAACCTTCACTTGGGAAAAGCTCGACTACGTGGACCGGATCAAGGCGGAGTTTGGGCTATAAGCGCTACAAGCTGCCAGCCTCAAACTGCAAGCTTTCGTATCAGTAAGCAATAGTCGAACTTCCTACAACAACTCACGCAAAAGCCCCGTCTGCATTGTCAGACGGGGCTTTTGCATGAACGAAAAGCTTGCAGCTTGTAGCTTCAGGCTTGCAGCTATTACAGAGTTTTGCAGCTCAAAAACTAGTAGTTCACCAGCTTCTCCTTATGCTTTACCAACTGGCGGCGCATGGCTTCATAGCAGGCATCGGTAGCCGCTTCGAAAGTAGGCGCGTCTTCTTCGCAGAACAGGGTGTTACCGGGCACCATCAGCTTGATTTCTACGGTCTTGTTGGCAATACCGTCTTTGTTGTTCAGTTTGAGAATGACTTCACCCTCGGTTATGCGGTCGAAGAAAGTTTCGAGCTTGTTAAGGCGTTGCTGAATGAAATCGAGCAGGGGCTGGCCGGCGTCAAAATGCACCGAGTTAATCTGTACTTTCATCGACTAGGGGGTTAAGGGTAAACAATAAACCAATCAGGCCTTGGGGTGGGCCTTCTCGAAAACGGACTTCAACCGGTCGATACTCAGGTGGGTATAGACTTGGGTAGCAGCCAGGTTGGCATGTCCGAGCAGTTCTTTAATGGCGTTCAAATCAGCTCCTTTGCCCAGCAGATGCGTGGCGAAAGAGTGGCGGAGTACGTGCGGATGCTGCTGGCCCGAAGCCGTGGTTATCTGGCTCAGATAGTGCTTCACGGTGCGGTAAACTAGTTTTTCGTACAGCGGCTCGCCTTTGTCTGTAACGAGAAGCGGCCCGCTGGTGTTGCCGCTATTGCCGAACTCGTGCCGCTGCCGGGCCATATACTGCTCCAGCACCCGCACCAGGCTGGGGTTCAGGGGCACCAGCCGCTGCTTGTTGCCCTTGCCCGTTACGCGCACCGTGCCGCCGGGCAAGCTCAGGTCGGCGGGCCGGATGCCCATCAGCTCCGAAAGGCGCATACCGGTGCCGTAGAGCAGTTCCAGAATCAGCTGGTCGCGGGCCCCGGCAAAAGTATCGGGGAATTCAAACGAGTTGAGCAGGTCATTGAGGCTTTCCTCGGGGACAAAGTCGGGCAGCTTCTTGGCCGTTTTGGGCGAGGTGATGCGCAGCATCGGGTTCTTGGCCACCGCGCCGGTACGCAGCAGGTAGCTGTAGTAGGAGCGCAGGCAGGCAATTTTGCGGTTTACAGTGCGTGGGTCGAGTTGCTGCTGCATCAGCGCCACCACCCAGGAGCGGATCAGCGTGTGGTCGGCCTTGGTGGTATCGTCGAGCTCGTAGGTAGCCCTCAGGAATTCACTGAACTGCCGCAGGTCCGTCTGGTACGATACCACTGTATGCGGGCTGTACCGCTTCTCGAAGCGCAGGTAATCAAAAAACAACTCCATAGAAAGGCAACAACCAAGGGGCGGATAGCCAATGTAGGCAATTCAACCCAGCAAACAAACCGGCCAGCTAAAACGCGAGAAACCCGGCTGATTCGCTCAGATGAGCAAATCAGCCGGGTTTCTCGATCCACACTACGGCTAAGCCGCTAGCGGATGCTTACTTGGGGTCCGCGTCGGGGCCGTAGGTAGAAAGCTTGTAGATAGCCTTCTGCTTCTGCTTGCGGTTGGTGATGGAAGGCTTTTGGAAGAAGGTGCGACGACGCAGCTCCTTCAGAACGCCGGTGCGCTCGAACTTCTTCTTGAAGCGCTTGAGGGCGCGGTCAACCGACTCGTTTTCTTTGATTTGGACGATGAGCATATCAGCAGTGAACTTGAGAAATCAACTATGAAGGGCCGCAAAGATACATCACAGATGTTACAGATAAAAGGGATAACACAGATTCGTTCCGCTAAGCATCTATTTCCTCCGCGTTCATCCTCTACCAGAACGAATCTGTGTTATCCTTTTTCATCTGCACCATCTGTGATTTACTTGAGGATGGCGCGGGCAATAACGAGCTTCTGAATCTCGGAAGTGCCTTCGCCGATGGTGCAAAGCTTGGCGTCGCGGTAGTATTTCTCGGCCGGGTAATCCTTGGTGTAGCCGTAGCCCCCGAAAATCTGCACTCCCTCGTTAGCGACGCGCACGCTTACCTCGGAGGCATACAATTTGGCCATGGCCGACTCCAGGTTCACGTTCAGGCCCCGGTCCTTCATGTCGGCGGCGCGGTAGGTCAGCAGCGAGGCCGCCTCAATTTCCGTCGCCATGTCGGCCAGCTTGAAGCTGATACCCTGGAAGTTGCTGATGGGCTGGTTGAACTGGTGGCGCTCCTTAGAGTACTGCAACGCCGCCTCATAAGCCCCCTGGGCAATGCCCAGGCTCAGCGCCGCAATGCTGATGCGGCCACCGTCGAGTACCTTGAGCGCCTGCACGAAGCCGTCGCCGATTTTGCCAATCACGTTTTCCTTGGGCACCCGGCAGTCGGTGAAAATCAACTCCGTCGTTTCCGAAGCCCGCATACCGAGCTTGTCTTCCTTGCGGCCGGCCGCAAAGCCGGGCGTGCCGCGCTCAATGATAAAGGCCGTCATGCCCCGCGAGTCGCCCACTTCGCCAGTGCGGGCAATAACTACGGCTACGTTGCCGGACTTGCCGTGGGTAATAAAGTTTTTGGCGCCGTTGAGCACGTAGTGGTCGCCATCTTCGACGGCCACGGTGCGCATGTTGCCGGCGTCGGAACCCGTGTTGGGCTCGGTCAGGCCCCAGGCGCCAATCCATTCGCCGGAGGCCAGCTTGGGCAGGTACTTGCGCTTCTGCTCCTCGGAGGCGTGCTGCAGAATGTGGCCGGTGCAAAGCGAGTTGTGCGCCGCCATGCTCAGGCCGATGCTACCGTCAATCTTCGACAGCTCTGCAATGGCCGTTACGTACTCGACGTAACCAAAACCGGCCCCGCCGTACTCCTGGGGCACTAGCACCCCCATCAGGCCCAGCTCGCCCAGCTTATGGAATACTTCCTTCGGGAACTCCTGCGACTCGTCCCACTCCATCATGCGGGGCTTGATGTGCTGGGCGCCAAAGTCGCGCACCATCTGGGCAATCATGGTTTGATTTTCGGTAGCTACCAGTTCCATAAGTAAGGGGTGGGTGGGATGGGTAAAAGAAGTTGGGTGGGAGTGCATACAACCAGTGAAACCCAACTTTGGGTTTGCAAAAGTACGATTTTACGCCCGCTCCCGCCAGTGCAGGATTCGGGCCGGAAGCCCTGCCGATTTTGATGGGCCCGGTTTATTCGGTTTCTTTGATGGTTTTTAGGCAGATATTGTCCTGTTCAGGGGCGGTATTTGCCTGTCGTTTTTCCTACTGAATCCGGTGTGAGCCGGTTTGCATGCCTAAATCCTCGCTTCACCGCCTCCTGCTGCTGTGGCTGCTGTGCGCTCCGGCGGCCCTGTTTCTGGGCTCCTGCTCCGCCGCCCGTGTGCATCAGCAAAATATTTTGTTCCGCACCGACGGAGCCGGGCGCCTCGATACGGCTAAACTGCGTGACGTAGTAAACCGGGCCGAGCGCAACTACATCATCCAACCCAACGACTACCTCGAAGTTCGACTTTATACCAACGAAGGGGAGCGAATTCTCGACCCCAACGGCGAACTGCAGTTCGGTAACATGATGGGAACCGGTGGTATCGGAAGTACCGGCATCAGCCGGCCGCAGTCAGGAGTTGGGGGCCGCCAGGGGGGACAACAGCAGCAGCAGCAGCAAAACCAGAATAGCACCCAGTTTCTGGTGCAGCACGATGGTGTCGTGCGCCTGCCTATGGTAGGCTATCAGCGCCTGACTGGCCTGACGTTGTTACAGGCCGACAGTTTGCTACAAACAAAGTACACCGAATTTTACAAAGGCGTTTTTGTAACAACCCGGGTAGCCAACAACCGCATCATCGTGCTCGGAGCCACTTCCGGCGGCTCGGGCCAGGTTATCCAGATGTACAACGATAACATGAACCTGCTGGAAGTGCTGGCCACCGCTGGTGGCATCGATGGAGCTTTCGTAGGCACTACCGCCACTGGCCGCGCCGGCCGCGCTGATAACATTCGCCTGATCCGCGGTAGTCTCAAAAACCCGCAGGTCCAGATAATAGATTTGACTACTATTGACGGCATGCGGCGAGCAAACCTGCAGGTGGAACCCAACGATATTATATATGTTGAGCCCATCCGACGGCCATTCTACGAAGGACTGCAGGATGCAACTCCCTTGTTTGGTCTTATTGCTAGCATTGCATCCGTTATAAGCACGATCTATCTTATTTCGAAGCTGTAATAGTAATAAAGGGCTTTCTCATTGATTACCTACGTGAATGGCAGCTAAGGAAGACGCGGAACTGGAAGAACTGATCCGCAACGCCGGAGGAGAACCCGAGGAGGAAGACGACGGCGGCGGACTGGACCTGACGACGCTGCTGACCGTGGCCCGGCGCAGTCTGCCTTGGATGGTATTGCTGGTAGTACTCGGCCTGACTGCCTCCTGGCTGTTTCTGCGCTACACGCCGCCGCTGTACAAATCCACCTCTACGCTTAAGATTGACGAAAAAACCGAGGCCGGCGTACTGGGCCTGGGCAGCCTGGGTGGCGCCGTAGAGCAAAAGCAAAGCCTCACCAAGCTGTCGGGTGAAATCGAGCTTATCAAGTCCGATATCATTTACAGCCGCCTCAACGACTCGCTGGCCCTCGATGTAAATTACTACGTGCAGGGCACGGTGCTGGAAACGGAAATCTATGGTTCTTCGCCTTTTGAGGTGAGCTACGAAGCTCTGGCTGATGCGGCCTTCGACCGGAAGATTGCGCTACGCTTCCTCTCCCCCACCACCTTCGAGCTGACTTTGCCCGAAGAGTTAGGCGGAACCGAGCAGCAACACACGTTCGGGCAGCCCTTCACAGTGGCCGGCTTTCGGCTGACCATTCGCAAAGCTGCTGACAGCGGCGCAGCGGCTCCGGAGGGGCAGTACTCGTTCATGGTTAACAGCCCCGGCGCGCTGAGCAACTACTTCAACAGCAACCTGCTGGTCGATATTGTGAATGTAGATGCCAACACCATCAGCATTTCATTCACCGACCACAATCCGGCCAAAGCCCGCGACATTGTAAATGCCGTGGATGCAGTCTATCTGGAGGAAAAGCTGGCCCGCAAGCGGGAGCAGTCGGCCCGTGCTCTTCGCTACATCAACGAGCAGCTGGGCAGTAACAACCAGAGCCTTAGCCAGGCCGAAGAGGCGATGGAAGCTTTCGTGAAGCGCACCGGATCTTACGACGTAAAGGGCGAGGTAGGTCAGATTACCGGCCTGATGCAGGAGTTGGAGGAGGAGCGCGCCAAGCTGCAGGAGCAAGGCGAAATGATGAACGACGTAGGCCAGTTGCTGGACCGGGAGCAGCTCACGACCCGCGCCGACGGCGACGTAATGCAAAGCATCCCGGCCCTGGCCGAAGTGAAAGACGCCCAGCTCGTGCAGCGCATTACAGAGCTGAGCGACGCGCAGCTCGACCTGAAACGGGCGCTGCTCTCTTACCAGCCGGGGGCTACCTTGGCCATGCAGACCAAGGAGCAGAGCATTGCCGACCTCAAGAAAATAGTGCGCCAATTGCTGCGCAAAAATCAGCAGCTGCTTAAGTCTCAGGAAGCGAAGCTGCTGGGTAAGCGCGCCGAACTGGAAGCCAAGCTGCGAGTTCTGCCTGATAAGTATACCGAGCAGGCCCGCCTGCAACGGCCGCTGGAACTGTTCGAGAAGTATAACTTAATGATGCTAGATAAGCGGATTGAGTTTGGCATTTCGATGGCCGGCGCTACTGCTGATTTCCAGATACTCTCGCCTGCTTCACCGGCCATACCTATTTCGCCGGTTAAGTTTATTATCTACGCCATTGGGCTGGCCGCCGGCATTGTGCTGGGCCTCGGGCTTATTGCCGTACGCTACCTGCTGCACAACACCGTCACCAACATCCGGGAACTGGAGCGCAATACTCACGCCCCCGTGCTGGGCGTAATTCCGACTTACGACAAAGAGAAGATGGCCGTCTCGAAGCTGGTCGTAGACCGCAACCCCAAATCGGCGTTGTCGGAAGCCATCCGTTCCATCCGCACCAATCTGGAGTTCGTTGCGTCCTCCAAGCGGAAACGGTTGATTTCCGTTACCTCGACTATTAGCGGTGAAGGCAAAACCTTTGTAACGGTGAATCTGGCCGGTATTATCGCCGCTTCCGACCAGCGGGTGGTAATTCTCGACCTCGATATGCGCAAGCCCAAGGTGAATCTGGCCTTCGACGCCGAAAACATCAAGGGCGTCAGCACAATTCTCATCGAGAAGCACACCTGGCAGGAATGCGTGCAGCATACCAGCATCCCGACGCTCGACTTCATCTCGGCCGGCCCCACTCCGCCCAACCCCTCGGAGCTGATCCTGAGTGACATGTTCGACCCATTGATTGCCGAGCTGCACCAGCATTACGACGTCATCATTATTGATACGCCACCGGTGGGACTGGTAACCGACGGCATCCTCATCATGCGTAAGGCCGATGTCCCGATCTACGTCGTGCGGGCCAACTACTCGAAAAAGTCGTTCCTCAAGAACATCAACAAGCTGATCCGTACCAACGGCTTCACGAAGCTGACAACTATTCTCAACGACGCCCAAACCACTGGCGGCTACGGCTACGGTTATGGCTACGGTTACAGCTACGGGCAGGGCTACTACGACGAGGACAATACGCCCAAGGATGGCTTGTTGAGCCGGCTACGGCAGCGCATATCCTGATTCAGCTAAGTCTATGTCGATTTTCAGCAAGCTGTTTGGCCCGTCGGCTGCGCCTGCCGTGGCCGCGTCGCTGGCTGCGCTGCAGGTCGATATGCACTCGCATGTGCTACCGGGCCTCGATGATGGCGCGGAAACGCTGGAACACTCGCTGGATCTGCTACGGCAGTTGCAGGCGTTTGGCTACCGCAAGCTGATTATGACGCCCCACATCATGGGCGACTTCTACCGTAACACGCCCGAGGGCATCCGGGGGGCGCTGGAGGCGCTGAAAACGGCGGCAGCCAGGGCCGGTATTACCGGGCTGGAGCTGGACTGCGCCGCCGAGTACTACCTGGATGAGAGTTTCGGGCGGCGGCTGGAGCAACGGGAGCCGCTGCTCACGTTTGGCGGAGCGCGACGGCTGGTGCTGTTCGAAACGTCGTACATCAACGAGCCTTTCAACCTGAACGAAAGCATTTTCAACCTGCAGGCGGCGGGTTACCAGCCGGTGCTGGCGCATCCCGAGCGCTACACTTACCTCTACGGGCGTTTTGAGGAGTTGGAGCGGCTGCGCGAACAGGGCGTTATGCTGCAGGTGAACCTGAACTCGCTGAGCGGCTACTATTCGGCCGGGGCCAAACGGGTAGCCGAAAAGCTGATCGACGGTGGCCTCGTGGATTTGCTGGGCTCCGATACTCACCACGTGAAGCACCTTGCTACGCTGCGCACCAAAACACTGCTCTCCCCTTACCTGGCCAAGGCCCTGGCCCTGCCACTGCTCAATAATACGCTGTAAGATTCGTTTTTCGTGGTTTGTTTTTCATTTTTCGTGAGGGTATTCCGATTGAGCAAGCCCTTTGTAATACCGAAAAACACTAACTGCCGAACAACGAAAAACAAACCACGAAAAACGAATAAATGATACTAGTAACCGGCGGCACGGGGTTGGTGGGCAGCTTTCTGCTGGCGGAGCTGGTTCGGCGCGGCTTACCGGTGCGGGCAATCTACCGGGGCGAGGCCGCTCCTGTGGTAGCCGGGGCCGAAACCGTGGAGTGGGTGCCGGGCGATTTGCGCGACGGCCTGGGCCTGCGGACGGCCCTGGAAGGCGTAACGCACGTGTTTCACTGCGCCGGCTTGGTGTCGTACGCGCCCCAGGATGAGGAGGAACTGCTTCGTGTGAACGTGGAGGGCACGGCCAACATAGTGGATGCCTGCCTGGAGCGGCCTGGTATCCGGCTGGGCTACGTGTCGTCGGTGGCGGCGCTCGGGGGTGGAGCGGCGGCGGCCCAGCGCGAGCTGCCCAGCACCGAGGTGCTGCGCATCGACGAGCAGAGCCAATGGGACCTAGGAGCCGAGCACAATGCCTACGCTACCTCGAAATACCTGGCCGAGCTGGAAGTATGGCGCGGCGTATCGGAGGGCCTGCGGGCGGTGGTGGTAAATCCCTCGGTGGTGCTGGGCCCCGCCGACTGGCACCGCAGCAGCACTCGCCTGTTTCGCTACGCCTACAACGAGCACCGCTTCTACACGCCCTCCAGCCTCAACCTGGTAGACGTACGCGACGTGGCCGAAATGCTGGCCCAGCTCACCCTCGACACCGACCACAGCGGCGAGCGGTACGTGCTCAATGCCGGGCGCTGGCCGCTGGCCGAGGTGCTGGGCCTTATGGCCGAAAACTTCGGCAAGCGCCCGCCCACGGTGGCCGTGCCGGGCTGGGCCGCCGAAACTATCTGGCGCCTCGAACACGTTCGGAGTCTGCTGACCGGCGCCCGCCCGCTCATCACCAAAGACACGGCCCGCGCTGGCCGCCGGCCCCTGGAGTACCAGGCCGACAAAGTATGCCGCGAATTGGGCCGCCAGTTCCGACCTTTGCCGGAAACCATCCGCTGGTGCTGCCAGGAATTGGCGCAAGGTGAAATAGTGAGATGGTGAAATGGTGAGTTGATGTTCTGGGGCCCTACCGGCGCAAAATGCGCAGTTGGCACCGTTGGTTGATTTGCGCCACTTATGCCGATAGCGCCACCCGCGCCAATAGGCCCCCAAAACATCAACTCACCATTTCACCATCTCACTATTTCACCTTGCGCCAGTTCACCTTTGGGTGCGGTTGTTGTATATTCAGGGCAGGGCGGTTTCTGAGTTGAAACGGCCTGTGCCCACCCCACGGAACCTGCCTTTTTGGCGGGTTTGTGTTGTTAGCTGAAGCATGAGAATGAACGAGAACTTTGAGGACCGGGACGAAGTGCTGGCTACCGTGCGCCGTTTTGAGGACATGGTAGACCGCAACGAACCCGTATTTTTCGACCTGGCTGATTTTGAGAACATCATCGACCACTATACGTCCAATACTCAGTACGACCGCGCCCTGCAGGCCTGCGAGGCCGCTATAACCCAGTACCCGTTCAGCACCGAGCTGCTGATCGACCGCTCGCAGGTGCTGGCCATGAAGGGCGAGTACACCGCCGCCAGTACCCAGATTGAGGACGTGGCCCACCTCGACCCGACCAACCCCGACGTGGCCGTTACCCGCGGCATTATTGCCACCCAGAAGGGCGAGTTTGCCGAGGCCGTGGCGTTTTTCCTGCAAGCGGTGGAAAACACCGAGGACCGCGACGACATCTTCTTCAACCTGGGGCTGGCCTACCAGAGCTGGCAGAAGTACAAGAGCGCGGCCAAGTACTACAAGCAAAGCCTGCGCCTCAACCCCGACAACGACGTGGCCGTGCAGGAGCTGCTGTACTGCCTGGAGGTGAGCGAGCGGCTGGAAAGCAACCTGGAGTTCTTCCGCCGCTTCACCGACGACGACCCCTACTCGGCCCTGGCCTGGTTCAACCTGGGGCAGGCCTACTACCGGGCCGGCAAGGTGGATGAGGCCATCAGCGCCTTCGAGTACGCCATTCTGATTGATGCCCAGTACTACGACGCCCACGGCTACCTGGCCAGCTGCTACGTAACGCTGGAACGCTACCGCGAAGCCATTGCCGAGTTTGAGCTGAGCCACGCCGAGGGCACGCCCACGCCCGAGGCGCTGTGCAACATCGGCGAGTGCCACGAGAAGCTGGCCGAGTGGGATTTGGCCCGGCGCTTCTACCAGAAGGCCATCGACCTCGACGCGACCATGGACGAGGCCTGGTTTGGCATCGGCATCATCATGCAGGCTCAGGAGAAGTACTTCGAGGCCATCCACTTTTTCCGTAAGGCCGTGAGTCTGTACGACGAAAGCGTGGAGTACTGGCTGGCGCTGGCCGCCGCCGAGTACCAGATTGGCAACCTGGCCTCGGCCATTGAGGCCTACGAGAAAGCCACCGAAACCGGCCCCGACAACAAGGACGGCTGGCTGAACTGGAGCATTCTGCTGTATGAGCAGGGCAACTTCGACGGCGCCATCGACCTGATGCGCACGGCCCTCGAAATCAGCCCCGTAGAGGCCGAGCTGCACTACCGGCTGTGCGCCTACCTGCTGGCGGCCGGCCGCTACCGCGAGGCCTACCAGACCCTGGAGCAGGCCCTCACCCTCGATTTCGACAAGCACCGCCTGCTGTTCGACTACTTCCCCGAGCTGGAGTCGCAGCAGGCCCTGGCCCGCCTGATTGACCAGTACCGGAAGTAGCAGCAAACGAACCCACCGGTCATCCTGAGCGCAGCGAAGGACCTGGACGGAAGCGACAGTCACATGTTAGCTTCTGCCCAGGTCCTTCGCTGCGCTCAGGATGACAGTTTTTTTAGGCCAACCGCGCAATTCCCAATCCGGCTGTACTTTTGCCCGCATATCAATTCAGTTCCTCAGAACTTCAGTCCTCCGGACCCCTAACGCATGAATTACTCCCTCAGCCAGCTGCCCGAGCGCACCAGCAAACCCCGCGAACAAGGTTTCACCATGGTCATGGACAAGGGCCTGAGCGTGCGCGAGGTGGAGGATTTCCTGGAAGTGGGCGCCGATTACACCGACATTGTGAAGCTGGGCTGGGCTACCTCGTACGCCACGCCCAACCTCAAGCGCAAGCTGGCCGCCTACAAGGAAGCCGGCATTCCGGTGTACTTCGGCGGCACGCTGTTCGAAGCCTTTATCATCCGCAACCAGTTCGAGGACTACCAGCGCCTGCTCGACACCTTCGGCATGGAGTACGCCGAGGTATCCGACGGCTCGATTGACCTCAACCACGACAAGAAGCTGGAGTTTATCCGCACGCTTTCGGGCCAGGTGCAGGTGCTCAGCGAGGTGGGCTCGAAGGATGCCGAGAAGATTATTCCGCCCTACAAGTGGATTTCGCAGATGAAAACGGAACTGGAAGCCGGCGCCGTGAAGGTGATTGGCGAGGCCCGCGAGGCTGGCAACGTGGGCCTGTTCCGCAGCACCGGCGAGGTGCGCTCGGGTCTGGTAGAAGAGATTCTGACCCAGATTCCGTTCGAGAAAATCATCTGGGAAGCCCCCCAGAAGGCCCAGCAGGTGTGGTTTATCAAGCTGCTGGGGGCCAATGTGAACCTGGGCAACATCGCGCCCAACGAAATCATCAGCCTCGAAACCATCCGCCTGGGCCTGCGCGGCGACACGTTCACCGATTTCCTCGACATGAGCCAGGTAGACGAGATGTTCCGGCCCGAGCCCAAGACGCCCGGCCGCCCCGGCACCTCCATGCCGCGCGGGTAGTAGGCCAGGCTGTCCGTTTGAAAGTAGCCGACCAGGCCGCGTACATAGTGCGCGGCCTTTGTCGTTGGCTTAATCGGGCCGGTTGGGCGGGCTGGCCCGAAGCTTGCGGCATTGGGCCGCAACAAGGCCCTAACCCCGGCCGCCTAAAATCAGTTAAAAGAGAATGGCCCGGCCAGCTACAGACCCGGCCCCGGATTATTCAGCACTTTTACCTTTATATGACTCGTATCTCTTCTCTTCTGGCGGCGGCGGCGCTGCTCCTGACGGCCGCCTGCGGCGGCCCCACCAAGCAGGAAAAAACCGAAGCGGCCGTACTCACGCCCGCCGACACGGTGGCTACGAAAACCGACTCGCTGACCCTGCCCGAGCCCTACGCCACCAAATCGGTAACCAAGCGCAGCAAAATTGTAGAGTGGCCCCAGGCCACCATGCCCACCGTGCCCACCGGCTTTCTGGTAACGCAGTACGCCGCCGACCTCGAAAGCCCGCGCAATATGTACGTGCTGCCCAACGGCGACGTGCTGGTGGCCGAGGCGAACACCGTGCCCACCGGCCCCAAGGAGGAGGTGGCCGCCGCCCTCAAGCTCGACCCCTCGAAGTCGCTCAGGCCTACCAGCGCCAACCGCATTACGCTGCTGCGCGACGAGCAGCAGGTGGCTCGCCCCAGCACGCGCACCGTGTTTCTCGACAGCCTCAACCAGCCCTTCGGCATGCTGCTGCTGGGCGGCTACTTTTACGTAGCCAACACCGATGGCGTGTGGCGCTACCCCTACGTGGGCGGCCAGACCTCGATTACGGCCAAGGGCCAGAAGATTCTGGACTTGCCGGCCGGCGGCTACAACAACCACTGGACCCGCAACCTGCTGGCCAGCCCCGACGGCCACAAGATTTATATCTCGGTGGGCTCATCGTCGAACGTGGGCGAGCACGGCATGAAGGAGGAGCAGCGCCGGGCCAACATCATCGAAATAAACCCCGACGGTACGGGCGAACGGATATACGCCAGCGGCCTGCGCAACCCCGTGGGCATGGACTGGGCGCCCGGCACCAACGTACTCTGGACGGCCGTGAACGAGCGCGACGAGCTGGGCGATGAGCTGGTGCCCGATTACCTGACCAGCGTGCGCGAAGGCGGCTTCTACGGCTGGCCCTACTCCTACTTCGGCCAGCACGTCGACCCGCGGCGCAAGGACGAAAAGCCCGAGCTGGTGAAAAAGGCCATCGTACCCGATGTGCCGCTGGGCCCCCACACGGCCTCGCTGGGCCTGGCCTTTTATACCGGCGACAAGTTTCCGGAGCCTTATCGCAACGGCGCCTTCATCGGGCAGCACGGCTCCTGGAACCGCTCCGAGTTTTCGGGCTACAAAGTGGTGTTCGTGCCGTTCCGCAACGGCAAGCCCGCCGGCCAGCCCCAGGATTTCCTGACCGGCTTCATCGCCAATGAGGAGAAGAATGAGGTGTACGGCCGCCCGGTGGGCGTAACGGTGCTGCCCACCGGCGCCATGCTGGTCGCCGACGACGCCGGCGGCAAAATCTGGCGCATCGCCGCTCAATAGCCGTTGCCGGCCGGCCGGAGCATAGGCACCGAAAACGTCCCGTCGATTTTTAAAAACCTCCTGATGCTTTTTGAAAGCGTCCTGATGTTTCGAAAAATCAACGGGACGTTTTTTGAAATCCACCGGTCAACTGCGGCTGCTCGACCAGTCGGTGGCGGCAGTCGACCGGTTTGCTTGTCAGGAGTGCACGAATAGCCCGGCATTGTTGCCGGGTAACCTGCCGCTTCTTATGCGCCACCACCACCTGATTTCCCGCCCCCCCGACCAATGCCCAACTGGCTGACCACTGCCCGCCATCTGCTGAGCTACCTGACGCCCATGACGCGCCGCGTGCCATCGGCCCATAGCGGGTGGCTGGAGGTTACGACCTGGCGCGGCTATAAGGTGCTGAACACGGCCCAGGCCAACTACAGCTACGGCTCGCTGCAACAGGTACTGCGCTACGGGCTGCGCTTCGTGCCGGTAACCGATGCCGCCGCGCCGGTGCTGGTGCTGGGCCTGGGCGGCGGCTCGGTGCTGCCGCTGCTGCGTCGCGAGCAGGGCCGCACCGGGCCCATTACGGCCATCGAGCTCGACCCGGCGGTGCTGCGAGTGGCCGCCGAGGAATTCGGCGTACGGCCGGGTCCGGGGCTTAACCTGGAGTGCGCCGACGCCTTCGCCTGGCTGCCCACTGCTCCTGCCAGCCACTTCGAGCTGGCGGTAGTCGATCTGTTCCTGGACCTGACGCTGCCCGCCGAGCTGGGCGGGGCGGCTTTCTGGCGGCAGCTGCACCGGGTGCTGCGGCCCGGCGGCTGGGCCCTGTGCAACCTGCTGACAACGGCTGCACTGGAGCCCGATGGCCAGCCGTTGCCCGGGTTTCTGGAGGCGCTGGGCTTTGCCGTGAAGGACATGGAAGTGGAGCAGCTTAACCGCCTGCTGATTTTGCAGCGGCGGCCCTGACCAACGCCACCGTAGCGGGGCACCGGGCTGCCGTTTGGCGCTAACTCGCTTACTTTGCGGGTTCAAACCCCTCTCATGGAAATTCTTCAGCAAATCATCGACTTCGTTCTGCACCTCGACAAGCACCTGGGTGAAATTGTCAGGGACTATGGAGTCTGGACTTACGCTATTCTGTTTCTGATCATTTTCGTGGAAACCGGCGTGGTGGTGCTGCCTTTTCTGCCCGGCGACTCGCTGCTGTTTGCCGCGGGCGCCACGGCCGCTCTGCCCGGCTCGCCGCTCAACGTGTGGCTGCTGATGGGCCTGCTGATTGTGGCGGCCGTGCTCGGCGACGCGCTCAACTACCACATCGGCGACTACCTGGGGCCGCGGGTATTCCGCGAAAACTCCCGCTTTCTGAAGCGGGCGCACTTGGAGCGCACCCAGGCTTTCTACGAGAAGCACGGCGCCAAAACGATTATTCTGGCCCGCTTTATCCCCATTGTGCGCACGTTTGCGCCGTTTGTGGCGGGCGTGGGCACCATGCACTACAGCAAGTTTTTGTCGTACAACCTGGTGGGCGCGGTGCTGTGGGTGGTGTCGCTCACGAGTGCGGGCTACTTTTTCGGGTTGATTCCGGTAGTACAGAAAAACTTCTCGCTGGTTGTGTTGGCCATTATTGTGCTGTCGGTGCTGCCAGTAGTATGGGAGTTCGGCAAGTCACGCTTCGGCAAGCAGAAGCCCGTGGCCTAAAGTCGGCCGCGACCAGCAAGAGCGAAAACATACCCATCATAACCGCCGGCTCCGCAAGGAAAGCCGGCGGTTTTTTTGTTGCTTGCCGCCCGAAACCACCCCCGCGTTATGCCCGAATTCGGATTGCTCGGCCGCTCCCTAAAGCACTCGTTCTCCCAGACCTATTTCAGCCAGAAGTTCCACAGCCTGGGCCTGCCCGACCACCGCTACGAGCTGTTTGAGCTGGCCGATATGCACGAGCTGCCGGCCCTGCTGGCGGCCCGGCCCGAGTTGCGCGGCCTCAACGTCACGATTCCCTACAAGGAGCAAATCTGGCCCTTCCTCAACGAGGTGGCCCCTTCGGCGGCGCGGGTGGGGGCCGTGAACGTGGTCGAGTTCCGGGCCGATGGCCGGCTGGTGGGGCACAACACCGATTACGTGGGCTTCCGCGACTCGCTGCGGGCCCTGCTGCCAGCGCCCGTGCCGGCCGGGCTGCGGGCCCTGGTGCTGGGCAGCGGCGGGGCGGCCAAAGCCGTGGAGGTGGCGCTGCGCGAGCTGGGCATCGGCGCCTGGACGGTTTCGCGCAACCCACTGGGCGCGGGCCTCACTTACGACGAGCTAAGCCCGCGCCTGATCCACGACCACCAGCTCATCATCAACGCCACGCCTCTGGGCACCTTCCCCGACGTAAGCAGCTGCCCGCCCCTGCCCTACGAAGCCCTCACGCCCCAGCATTACCTGCACGACCTGGTATATAATCCGGCCGAAACCGAGTTTATGCGCCGCGGCCTGGCCGCCGGGGCGCAGGTGAAAAACGGCTTCGATATGCTTTGCCGTCAGGCCGAAGCCGCCTGGGACATCTGGCATCAGGAATCGTAGCTCTTTATAGACCAGGCAACTACTTCCTTTTTCAACCAAGCATCTGGCCCAAAATATCCTAATATTCAGACTGACAGTATTAGTACAATTATATAGTGAAATTTCCCCATTATATACACAATCTAAGGGAATAGTAGTAGATTGCCTTATAATTCTACTATATAAACCTTCCCATGACTCCTGAAGAAAGCCTCGACCAGCTGGAGCCTCTGCTTTCGGAAACAACCTCTATTCTTGACCGCCATACGGCGCAGCTACGCCAGCATGCGGTTATGCTCCGGCAGTTGGTGCAGGCGACGGAAGGCAACGCCCAGCTTATGCAGCAGCTCCTAGCCGGGCAGAGCAGCTACCAGGAGCAACTGGTGCAACTCAACGAGGCCTTATCTGCGCCGGCTACCCTCCTTCCGGCGCAGGCCAGCTACGCGCCCGGGCAGGCCCAGCAGCTGGACGACCTGGAAATCCGCTTCGAGAAAATGAGCAGCCAGTTGGAAACGTTGAGCAGCAAAATGGATTTGATTCTGACCAAGCTTATCCGGGTCTACATCAACAACTAACTGCACACGTCGGCCCCATCTTGCCCCAGGCCAGCTTTTCGCTCCTGACTCCGGCGCCGCCCAACCCTGTTCGGTTCTCTTCCGAACCCGCCTCGACCCGGCCCGCCGCCGGTGGAGCCACCCTTCTCGGAGCAGTTGTTTTTGATGGGGCGGCGCGGGCATGGGCTGCTTTCGGGCTGGCCAAAACGGTAGCTGAACGAGAGGCGCAAGCTGCGCTGATACTGATAGAAGCTGCCGAAATTGACAACGCCGGGCGTAGTGGTGAGGCTGGTGTATTGGTGGCCGGGAGCCAGGAAATTAGCAACGCCCAGGGGTAAAAGCCGGCACCCAGCAGCAGACCGGCCGCGCAAACGTACCCCGTGTATCAGGCAGAAAGCCGGGAAGCTCAAGCAGCTCCGGGCCGCGGCTCAGCCAATACGGCCTCCGGAGCAAGCCGTGCCGGGGTTACTCCGCTCAACCGGCCACTTGGCTGAGCCCTTACTTTATGCTGGTGGCGGCTGTGGGCTATTTGGTTGAAGCGGACGTTGGGCAGGTTGAAAATCCGGCCGCAAACCCAGCCAATTGGCTACTTTGCCAGTTCAATTAAGCGCCAACCTCCCTGAATCTGCCTGCTTCTGTTTCCCGGCCGTTGCGGCCCTTGCCTACGCCCCCGGTCTGGCTGCGGCGGCTGCCCTGGGTGGCCCTGGGCTGGATAGCGCTGCTGCTGTATTTCGACTGGCAGAACTGGCTGCTGCGCCAGGGCGTGCTGGTACCGCAGCAGCAGGACCACTTCTGGGCTCTGGCCCTCACGGCCGACGTGCTCGATTCGGCCCTTTTCTACCTCAACTGGCAGTTGATGCCCCGGCTGTTTCAGCGCGGCCGGCTGGGGGCCTACCTGGGCCTGCTGGGGCTGGGCCTGCTGGCGTTCTGCGCGCTGCGCATTGGCGTGAGCTATGCGTTTGATGAAGTGAAAGTACAGGGCGAGTCGCAGCCGCTAAGCTACTACGTGCAGGTGCTGCAGGCCTACTACCTGCTGCTGGGCGGGCAGATTCTGCTGCTGAGCTTTTTTGTGCAGCTGGCCGGCTACTACTGGCGCGAGCTGCGCCACCGCCGCGCCCTGGAGCAGCAACAGCTGCGCACCGAGCTGGCGCTGCTCAAAAGCCAGCTGCACCCGCACTTCCTGTTCAACACGCTCAACAACATCTACTCGCTCACGCTGCACGCCTCGCCCCAGGCCCCCGAGGCAGTGCTGCGCCTGGCCGAGCTGATGCGCTACCAGCTCTACGACAGCGCCGACGACCTTGTGCCGCTGGCCCGCGAAATCGGCCACCTGCAAAGCTTCCTCACGCTCCAGCAGCTGCGCCTGCCCACGGCCGGCGGCACCACCGACGACGCCGATGAGGCCATCGACTTCCGCCTGCTGCTGCCCCCCGAGGCCGCCCCGAAGCTGCTGCTGCCGCCTATGCTGCTGCTGCCACTGGTCGAAAACGCCTTCAAGCACGGCGACCTCACGGCCCGCCCCCACGTGGTGCGCTTGGTGCTGGAGCTGGCCGCGGCCGACGGGCAGCTGCATTTCACGGTGCGCAACCGCATTTCGCCCGATAAGGCGGCCCCCGGCGGCGTGGGCCTGGCCAACCTGCGCCGCCGCCTGGAGCTGCTTTACCCCGGCCGGCACGCGCTGGTAGTTACGGCCAACCAGCAGGAATACGCGGTTCGTCTTACCGTGCCCGTAGCGGTGAAATAGTGAAATGGTGAGATGACGTTCCATCATCCTCATCATAAGCTGAACCATTAGCTCCCCCGCGCCGCCCGCACATCAACTCACCATTTCACTATCTCACCACCTCACCACCTCATGGAAACCCGCCGACCAATTAGCTGCCTTGTGGTGGACGACGAGCCGCTGGCCCGGAAGGTGCTGGTGGACTTTTGCCAGCAGGTGCCGTTTCTGGCGTTGCAAGGGCAGTTTGGCGATGCGCTGGCGGCGGCAGCGTTTCTGCAGGACAATCCGGTGGATGTCGTGTTTCTCGATATTCAGATGCCGCGCCTGACGGGCTTGCAGCTGGCCCAGCTGCTGCCCGCGCCGGGGCCGCGCATCATCTTCACCACCGCCCACCCCGACTACGCCGTGCAGAGCTACGAACTGCCGGCCCTGGACTACCTGCTCAAGCCGATATCCTTCGAGCGGTTCGTGCAGGCCGCCCACCGCGCCCGCGCCGCCCTGCTCCCGCCGGCCCCCACAGCTGCCCCCGCCGCGCCCGAAGCCCCCGCCGCCGACCCCACTGTCGCGGCCGACGAAGCGCTATTCGTGCGCCACGACAGCCGCCTGCGCCGGGTGCTGGTTGACGACATCTACTACGTGGAAGGCCAGAAGGAATACCTGATGTACTACACGGCCTCCGGCAAGCTGCTCATTCTGCAATCGTTCCGCAAGCTCGAAGAGCAGCTGCCGGCCGGCCGTTTCGTGCGCATCCACAAGTCCTACCTCATCAACCTGCGCCACCTCGAATTCGTGGAGCGCCACCGCGTGCAGGTGCACGGCGCCTCATTGCCCATCGGCGAAACCTACCGCGAAGGGCTGCTGGAAGTGCTGCGCTACCACGGGAAGTTTAGCTGAAGTCAAGGAGAAAAAGTCAAAAGCAAAAGCCGCTGAACAACTCATATGGCGTTGTTCAGCGGCTTTTACTTTTGACTTTTTCTCCTTGACTTCAATCCTTAGTTGCCCTACTGCTGCCCGCTTTGCTGGCCGTCGCCGCCGCTTTTGGTGTCGTCGTTCTGGATGCCGCGGCGGCGCTTGGGGGGCTGGTTCGTGACTTTGCCGAAGCGGTAGTTGAAGGCCAGCCGCACGCCGCGCAGGTAGAGGTAGTTGTTGCTTTCCTGGCGGAACCGGTCGGTTTCGAGGGTAGTGCTGAGGTTACGGGTGGCCGAGAGGAAGTTGTCGGCGTTCAGCGTCAGGTCGGCTTTGTCTTTGAGCAGGTTTTTGCGCAGGCCCATGGAGTAGTAAGTCCAGGCGGCCTGCTTGCCTTGCAGCTGCACCCGCGGCGAGTTGAGGCCGCCGAAGAACTGTAGGCTCAGGCCCTCCTTGAATTTGTAGCTCGAATTCAGGTTGAGATTGTACTGCACGCCGCTGTTGTTGAAGCCCAGGCCGGAACTCTTGAGCGAGACGTAGTACACGTTCACGTTGCCGCTCACGCTCCAGTCTTTCAGCGGCTTCACCGAGCCAAACACGCTACCGCCGTAGGTGGCGTTGCGGCCGATGTTATCGAAAGTTTGGCTGTTAATCCCGGTTTTTTCGTCCACGAGGCGTACCGTTTCGATGGCGTTGCCGGTGCGGCGCACATAGGCGCTCAGGTTCAGCACCGAGCCCTTCACGAAGGTGGTGTAGTTTAGCTCGTAGCTGTCGGTCAGCTCGGGCCGCAGGTCGGGGTTGCCGAAGCTGACGTTGAGCGTATCGGAGGTGTTGCGGAAGGGGTTGAGGTAGAAAATCTGGGGGCGCTGAATGCGGCGCGAGTAGGCCAGGCGCACCGATTCGCCGGGCTTTTTCTCGTTTTTGGGCTGGAAGCTGAGGCTCAGGTTGGGCAGCAGGTTGGTGTAGTTCTGGCGCACGCCTGGCAGGTCGGCATTCTGCCCCTGGCGCTCCTGGAAGCTGCCCCGCACGCGGGTGTTTTCCACCCGGCCGCCCAGCTTGAAACTCAGCTTTTTCGAGGCCGCGAAGCCGTAGCTGGCGTAGCCGGCCAGCACGTCCTGGTCGTAGTCGAACTGGTTGGAGCGGGCCGGATTGAACACCGGGTCGATAACCTCAGCCTTGGGGGCGCTGTTGGCCACGTCATAGACGCTGCTCACGCGGCGCATAATGGCCTTGGCGCCGGTTTCGAGCGTATTGGTGGCCGAAAACGGCTGGGCGTAATCGGTTTGCAGGGTGGTTTCGAGGTTGCGCGACAGGTTGTTGCTGGCCTCGCGGTAGTCTTTGGCGTCGTTGGCCGTGGTGTTGCCCTGGAACTGGTCGAGGTTGTAGTCCTGCTCGTTGCGGTTGCGGGTGTGCTGGCCCAGCACGCTCCACTCGCGGCCCTTCTGCCCGTCAAACGTGCGCGTGTAGCCGCCGTTTAGGTCGTAGCTCTGGGTGCGGAACTTGCGGTCGGTGTCGCGGGTGAACTCGTTGGGGAGGTTATCGGGGTTGTTGGGGGCCGGCAGCAGCGGGTTGCTGTACTGGGCGTTGTACTGCTCGTAGTTGCCGCTGTTGCGGAACAGGTTGCCCTGCACGTTCAGCAGCAGGTTGTGGAACGGGGCGGGGTCGTAATCGAGCCCCAGCCGGCCGAAGCCGCCGCCGCCTACGGTGTTGCCGTCGCCGGCCTGACGCACGGCCAGCTGCTCGTTGCCGCTGCCGTCTTTCAGGGTGCGGCTCAGGTCGTTGCGGTTGGGGCTATAGAAGGCAAAGCCGCTCAGCGAGCTGTTGATGCCGATTTTACCCTTGCGGTAGTTGAGCGAGCCGTTGGCGTTGGAGCTGCGGTTGCCGCCGGCCAGGCCCACCGAGCCGTTGAGGCCCTGCAGGTTGTTCTTTTTGAGGATGATGTTGATAATGCCGCCCGTGCCTTCGGCGTCGTACTTGGCCGAGGGCGTCGTAATCACCTCCACGCTCTTGATCTGGTCGGCCGGAATCTGCTTGAGCGCGTCGGCTACGCTGGTAGCCACGATGGAGGAAGGCTTGTTGTCGATGAGCACCCGGATGTTGCTGGAGCCGCGCAGTTGCAGGCCGCCGTCGGGGTCCACACTCAGCAGCGGCACTTTGCGCAGCACGTCGGCCGCCGTGCCGCCCGAGTTGGTGAGGTCCTTCTCGGCGTTGTAGACGATACGGTCGGGCTTGGTTTCAATGACATCCCGCTCGCCGGTCACGGTCACCTCGCCCAGCTTCTGGGCCGTCGACTCCAGCCGCACCACGGGCACCGTCGTCAGGCCCCCGCTCACGGTTACCGGCATCGTCTGGGGCGCGTAGCCAATAAAGCTGATTTGCAGCCGAAACGAGCCTTCGGCCAGCCCTTTCAGTGAGAACCGGCCCTTCTCGTCGCATACCGTGCCATCGAGCGGCGTGGCGCCACTCAGTGGCAGCAAAGCCACGGTGGCATACTCCACGGGCTTTTTGGTGGTGGCGTCGAGCACGGTGCCTTCGAGGCGGCCGGTGCCTTTGGCGGCGGGCAGCACCGGCCGGGCCGGCGCGGCGGCAGGCGGGCCCCCGGCGGGCCGTTGGCCGGCGGGTGGGCCGGTCTGGGCCAGGGCCGGGGCAGTGAGCAGCGTGGCCGTAAGCAGGGCCAGAGGAGTAGCGTAGTTCATGAGTTGAGGCAATGAGGCGCCAATAGAGAAGAAAAGGAGACGAAGGTTGCTTGGCAATCGGTGTTTGCCGAGGGCAGTGGCCCAACCGGGCATTAATCGGTAACCGGGCGGCGCAGTAGCAGCACGTAGCCTGCCAGCACCGCCAGCGCAAACCAGCCCAGCGAGTACCATTCGGCCGACGAAAGCGCGGCGGCTACGGTAAAGCCCGATTTAAATTCCAGCAGGCGCAGCACCACGTTGGGCGCGGCGTAGGGCACCAGGTCGATGTGTTCCCAGCGCAGCAGCGTGAGGGCCGACACAATGCCGGCTATGCCCACCGCCAGCGGCCCCACGAAGCCCCGGAAGGCCAGCGCCAGCGCGTACTGAATGCCCAGAATACCGAGCGTGGCCAGGTAGGTATGGCCCAGCATCCGCAGCATGGGCAGCAAATCGATGGTGTTGTGCTGGAAGCCCAGCGCGGGCCGCACGGCTCCCAGCAGCACGCCGGCTGCCAGCAGCAAACCCACGTAAATCAGCTGGGCCACCGCATTCAACCCCAGCAGCAGCAGCAGCTTGCTGAGGAATACGGAGCTCCGGCTTACCGGCTGGGCCAGCAGTTGCCGCCAGCCGCCCCGGTTCTCCAGGTTCACGACCAGCCCGCTGAGCAGCACCAGAAAGAAGCCCAGCAGCACCGACGCCGTTTGCCAGCTCATGCTTATGTACTGCGGCCACGGGTTCTCACCCGGCTTTATAATGTACTGCCCTTTGAAGTAGAAAATCAGCAGGTTGAGCAGCACCGGCAGCGCCCCGCCGCCCAGCGCCAGCCACAGCACGGCCGTGCGGCGCAGTTTCAGCGAGTCGGCAACCAGAGCGCGGCCGAGCTGGGTAAGCGGGCCAGGGGCGGTAGGCAGGGCGTATTCCATGGGAGGGTTGGTGAATGAGGGGATGAGCGGATTGCTGACTGGGTGAATAGGTACTGGTAGTGCGTGGCATCACACGCATTCACTGAGTCACTCATTCACCGCCGCCTCCGTGAGGTGCAGGAAGGTATCTTCGAGGCTGGGCTGCTCCTGGTGCAGGCTGTAGAGCGGCTGGCCGGCGGCTACCAGTCCGGCGGCCAGCTCGGCGGCGTGCTCGCGGCTCAGCCAGGGCAGGTGCAGCGTGCCGGGGCCGGCCACCGTGGCGCCGGCCAGCAGCCGGGGCAGCAGGTTGCGGCAGGTGTCGGCGCTGGCGGTTTCGAGCACCAGTTGGGCCCGGCCGGCTTGCAGGCGCTGCAAATCGGGCAGGCTGCCCTGAAACACCAGCCGCCCCCGCTGAATCACGCCCACGTGGGTCACCGTCTTCTCGATTTCGCTGATCAGGTGGCTGCTGACGACGATGGTTTTGCCGTGCTCGTGGCCCAGGCTCCGCAGCAGGGCCCGCATCTCGATGATGCCAGTGGGGTCGAGGCCGTTGGTAGGCTCGTCGAGCAGCAGCAGGTCGGGGTCGGGCAGCAGGGCCAGGGCCAGGCCGAGGCGCTGGCGCATGCCCAGCGAGTACTCGCGGGCGGGTCGGTGGGCGTCGGCCGTGAGGCCGACCAGGGCCAGCACTTCGGCGGTGCGGGGGGCCGGCACGCCCCGCAGGCGGCGGGTGGCCTCCACGTTTTCGCGGCCCGTGAGGTGGTCGTAGAGCGAGGGGCTTTCGATGAGCGCGCCCACCCGGCCCAGCAGTGCCACCCGGTGGCGGGCCAGATCGTGCCCGAACAGTTGCACCGAGCCGGTAGCCGGCCGCAGCAGCCCCAGCAGCAGCCGCATGGTGGTGCTCTTGCCGGCCCCGTTCGGCCCCAGAAACCCGTAGATGCTGCCGGCCTCCACCCGCAGGTTCAGCTCGTGCACAACGGGGCGGGCCCCGAAGCGGAAGCTTAGGTCGTGGGTTTCGAGTAGCGGGGTGGCAGTAGCAGGTTTCATGGCGAAAGGCTGAGCGAAGCGGGAAGAACTGCTGCAAACCTAGCGGCAGCCCTATATCTTTCCCCGACAATTCAACCAACTTCCTCATTCGGCCCCGAAACCCGTTTTTTTCCTCCTCAACCCCCAAAAAATACCGCCACCGCCCGCCCGGCGGGTTGGTGCGGCGGGCGGTGGCGTTGGCGGTGCCGGTAGCAGGGTTGATTGAAGATGGCCCGGCTCCCGCCCGTTATTGCGCTATTTTCGAGTATGGAAGTTCTGACGCCGCCTGCTGCTGCCCCTGTTACCGCGCTCCGGCCGCCCCTGTGGCGCAGCTGGCAGGCCCGGCTGCGCAGCTGGCTGCGGCCTACCGAACTGTTGGCCACGACCGAGACCAATCAGGTGCCGCGCTGGGCCCATATTGTATTGTGGGCATGGCTACTGCTGCTCGACGGCCTGAAAATCAGCAACCTCATATCCAAGCTGCCCCGGTTTCCGCTGACAGTGGCCGAGTGGCAGCCGCTGCTGCCGCGGCTGGCCGGGCTGCTGTTCGAAGACCTGGCCGCCGCCACCCTCTTCTACCTGACCTGGCGCTGGCTGGTGCCCACCACGCTGGGCCGGGCCCGGGTGCTGCAATACGTGCCGATGGCTGCCCTGCTGGCCCTGCCCTACGTTGGCCTGATGGGCTGGGTGGTTCCGCAGGTACTCCCGAAGAATTTCAATGTAGTAGTGCACCGCGTACCGGCCCGGGGCGCCGGAGCGGGCAAACCAGCTACCGTTACCCTCGAAGCGGGCAAGCCGGAAAAGCGGGTGCACCCGGAAGTGGTGATGCAGCTGCTGGCCTCGGCCATTCTGGGCGGCTTCATCATTGCCGGCGCCTCGGGTCTGCGCATCACCCACGACTATATTCGGGGGCAGCGCAACCGCCGCGAGCTGGAGCGCCAGCAGCTGCTTACGGAGCTGGCCATGCTCAAAACCCAGATCAACCCGCACTTCCTGTTCAACACGCTCAACAACATCTACTCGCTCACCAGCCGCAAGTCGGACAAGGCGCCCGAGGCGGTGCTGCGGCTGGCCGAAATCATGCGCTACCTGCTGTATGAAAGCAGCACCGACACCGTACCGCTGAGCCGCGAGCTGGACCATTTGCGCAGCTTTCTGGATTTGCAGCGCCTGCGCCTGCCGGCCTCGGCCCAGGAGGCCGTGGTGCTCGAAGTAGACGGCACCAATCCCGACTGCGTGCACCCCATTGCGCCGCTGCTGCTGCTGCCGCTGGTCGAAAACGCCTTCAAGCACGGCGACCTCACGGCCCGGCCGGTGGCCGTGCACATTGCCCTGCACCTGGCCCCCGACGGCCACCTGCGCTTCTCGGTGCTTAACCGCGTAGCGCCCGCCGATGCCGAGCGCCCCCTGCCCCGGCAGCCCGGCGGCGTGGGCCTCGTGAACCTGCGCCGCCGCCTGGAACTACTCTACCCCAACCGCTACACCCTCGACGTACAAACCTCCGCCGAGCAGCACCGCGTTACCTTGGTGCTACTTTCGTAACGGTGAATGAGTGACTCGGTGAATGAGTGAAGCAGTTCTGTCATTCGCCAACTCACTTGCTCACCAACTCATTCATTCCATGAGCCACTCATTCACTAACTCACTCATTCACCGATGACCTGCGTAATTCTCGATGATGAGCCGCTGGCCCTCGACCTGCTGGCCGACTACTGTGCCCAGGTGCCGGGGCTGAAGCTGGTGGGGCAGTTTGATGATGCGCTGGCGGCGCTGGCCTTTCTGCAGGACAACCCGGTGGATGTGGTGTTCCTCGACATTCATATGCCGCGCCTGACGGGCGTGCAGCTGGCCCAGCTGCTGCCCCAGCCCGGCCCGCGCATCGTCTTCACCACCGCCTACGACCAGTATGCGGTGCGCAGCTACGAGCTCAGCGCAGCCGATTACCTGCTCAAGCCCATTGCTTTCGAGCGGTTTGTGCAGGCCGTGCAGCGGGTGCGCCAGCAGCTGTCGGCCACCTCGACCGGAGCCGCACCGCCCACCCCGACCGCAGTGGCCGAAGCCGCTCCTGCCGCCGCGGCCGCCCCCGACGATGCCATGTTTGTGAAGAACGAGCACCGCCTGCAGCGCGTGGCCTTCGACGATTTGCTCTACATCGAGGGCATGAAGGAGTACCTGATGCTGTACACCACTACTGGCAAGGTGCTCACGTTGCAGTCGTTCCGGCGGCTGGAGGAAGTGCTGCCGCCCGAACGGTTTGCGCGCATCCACAAATCGTTTCTGGTGGCCCTGAGCCGCATCGAGCACGTGGAGCGGGGCAAAGTGCAGGTGGCAGGCCGCCTGCTGCCCATCGGCGACACCTACCGCGAATCGTTTAACGCCCTGATCAAGGCGTATAATCAGCTGTGAAAGAGCGGCAAGCTACAAGCGGCAAGCTTACGGATACATTGTCACAAAAGAGGACCTCACACCGCTTAAGCAGCCACTAAAGTGGTTCTTAATACGATGTGAGGTCCTCTGCTCTATTGGCACCGGCATAAGCTTGCCGCTTGAGGCTTGTAGCTTGCAGCTCTAAGAGGCCAGCTTCTTGGCTATTTCGGCGGTGTGGCGGCCCTGGTAGAGGGCACCTTCCAGCTCGTTGGCGCTGGGCTGCCGCTCGCCCTGGCCGCCGGCCACGGTGCTGGCGCCGTAGGGCGTGCCGCCGGTTACTTCGTGGTGGCCCATCTGGCCCTGCCAGGCGTAGGGCAGGCCCACTATCACCATGCCCAGATGCAGCAGCTCGGTGTGCAGCGCGCGCAGGGTAGTTTCCTGGCCGCCGTGCTGGGTGGCGGTGCTCACGAAGCAGCCCCCCACTTTGCCCACCAGCTTGCTGGCGGCCCACAGGGCGCCGGTGCCGTCGAGGTAGGCCTGAATCTGCCCGCAGACGTTGCCGTAGCGCGTGGGCGTGCCGATAATGATGGCATCGTACTGCTCCAGCTCCTGCGGCGTGGCTACCGGAATGTGCTCGAAGGCCTTCTGGGCTTCGGTGGCCCCGGTTTTGTCCAGAATTTCGCGCGGCAGCGTTTCGGGCACGCGCTTAATAACGACGGTATTGCCTTCGACCTGGCGGGCGCCTTCGGCCATGGCCTCGGCCAGCTTGTACACGTGGCCATAGGTGGAGTAGAACAGAATCAGGGTTTTCATGAGCAAAAAGGGGTTGAGGGTGTAAGGAAGAAGAACGGAGCCGGGGCCCGGCCAATTACTGTATAGCTTTAATCGGCCGCAAAGGTTGTGGGTACCTCGTTTAAAAGAATGGCGCCCGGTTTTCGCTTAAAACCTATGAAGACGAAAGGATTATCTTGCAGGTTCGGAAAAAGGCGCGTGTCCATGCAACCTCCGGCCGCCTGCGCGTCCTCTTACCAGCACTTAGCCGGCCATTAGCCGGAACCTGTTTTCTCCCCGCCGATTTAGCAGCGTATGCAGCCATCCTTCTACTCCGGAACCGGCCTCCGTTTTGGCCGGAAAACTCGATGAGCGCCCTGTCGGCGGCCCTGAGCGGGGTCGGTGGCCTCCGGAGCCTGCTGCCCGGCGCCCACACCGCCACCGAGTCGGCGGCGTCTTCGGCCTCCACGGCCAGCCGTACGCTCACGCCCCCCGCGCAGCTTTCGGATGGCGAGCTGCTCGACGGCTGCCTGGCCGGCAGCCGGCTCATGCAGAAATACCTGTACGAGCGGTTTGCCAGCCGCATGATGGCCGTATGCCTGCGCTATGCTCAAACCACCTTCGAGGCCGAAGACGTGCTGCAGGAAGGCTTTCTGACCGTATTTAAGAACCTGGCCAGCTTCCGCCGCGAGTGCCCGCTGGAGTTCTGGATTCGCCGCATTATGGTGAATGCGGCCCTGCGCCAGCACCGCCGCAACGCCCCGCTGATAGCCGTCAGCGACGGGGGCGACTACCCCGAAGATCTGGCTGGCGAGGAATTCACGCTTTCCAACTACAACTTCGAAGAGCTGCTCGGGCTGGTGCAGGACCTGGCCCCGCGCTACCAGATGGTATTCAACCTGTTTGCCATCGAAGGCTACGGCCACAAGGAAATCGGCGAAATGCTGGGCATTTCCGAGGGCACCAGCAAGTCGCAGTACTCGCGGGCCCGGGCCATTCTGAAAAATAAAATAGAGCGCCTCGACGCGCAACGCCCCCATGGCCTCCGCTAATCCTCCATCTGATAACCACCAGCCCGGGCGCCCCAGCGGCGACCTAGAGCACCTGTTCCGGCAGAAGCTGGCCGAGGCCGAGGTGCGCCCGCGGGCCAACTTCTGGGACCAGCTCGACCACGAGCTGGTAGCCCAGCAGCACACCGATATGCTGCGCCAGAACGCCATGTACCGCCAGCGGGCCGCCGTGTACCGCTGGGCCGCCGCCGCCTGTCTGGTGCTGGCGCTGGGCGTGGCCAGCTGGGCTTACCTGGCGCAGTCGGGCCGGCCGGCCGGTCCGGTGCTGGCTACGGCTACTGCGCCCGCCGCTGGCTTGTCGGGCCTGGGCCTGACGCTGCCCGGAGGAGTTGACGCCAGCTACCTCGACCGCCTTACCAGCCTGGCTCCGGCATCGGGTGCCGGTGCCGATGCGCAGCTGGTTGGCGCTTACGGCGCGGGCCGTTCCCGGCGCACCCTCGATGGCCTGGCTGCGGCCGGTTACGAGTCGGCCGTGGTGCGGGCAGATGCTGGTGCAGCCTTCGGGGCTCCGTACTCGGCTCCGGCTTTGCTGGCCTTGCCGGGCAGCCGCTCGGCGGCCTGGGGCCAGCCGGGCAACGTGGCCGTATCGTTCGACGACCTGAACTTGCGCGACGGGCTGGGCCTGGGCCGCCCGGGTCAGCGCCAGCTGCTGGCGCCGGCCGAAGCCCCGGCCATCCGCACGGTTCTCACGCCCGAACCGGCTCCCAAAGCTTCCGGCAAGCTCTGGAAGCGGCTGCGCGTGGGGGGCGGCTACGCCCTGAGCGTGTTCAATCCCAACATCAACTTCTCGCGCGCCGACGGCCGCACCAAGTCTGACCCCGTAACCGACGCGTTGCGCAGCTACTACCAGGAAGATGCCGAGCGCGAGTACCGCCGCAACCTGCGCTCCGGCCCCAGCCAGCGCGTTGCCCTCACGGCCTCCTACCAGCTCAACCCCCACTGGACGGTATCTACCGGGGCCGAATGGGCCGAAAGCCGGGCGTCCTCGGCCACCTCGTTCGGCTTTCTCGACGGCAAGCAGGTGGGCAGCGAAGCACCCGATTTCTTCGCCCAGCCGACCTACCGCAACTCCAGCGCGGGCTTTTCCGGCAGCAACTCCAGCACTTCTGCGGCCCGGCCTACCTCCTACCGCTACCGCACGGCGGCCGTGCCCGTAAGCCTGAGCTATGGCTCGCAGAAAGCCGGCCTGTCGCTGTATGCCAAAGCCGGCGCCGTAGTCAGCCTGCTGATCAATAGCCGCTCGGAGCTGGAAGGCTCGCCCGAGGCTACCCGCAGCTACGATATCCGCTCGGCCGAGTCGCCGTACCGGACGCTGTTTGCCTCGGGCCGCCTGGGCGGGGGCGTGCGCTACCAGCCGGTACTTTCTACCTGGAACGTAACTGTGGGCCCCAGCGCCGAGGTGTTTATCACGCCGCTCAATGCCAACCCCAGCCAGCGCGCGGCCCGCCAAACCCGCCCTTACAGCCTGGGCGTAGAAGCAACCATCGAGTTCGGCAGCGCCAAGGTGATGTCGGTAGTCCAATAAGCTTTACCTTGAGAGAAGAGCCGGGCCGTTGTTTGGAGAGGAATCCGCTGAATGAGAGCCTGGCTTTCTTCGCCGTCCCAAATGTTCCGTAGTATGGCCCAACGCGTACTCTTTTAGCTTGCCATGAATCGTTTTATCCTCCTATTGCTGACAGCTGGGCTGGCGCTGAGCACCGCGGGCTGCTCGGTCACGGACGACGAGGTATTACCTACGTCGGGCAACTGCGGGGGCAACTTTTCGCTTGAACTCATCGACCAGCTCAAGCAAAAGCCCAAACAAACCCCCGCCGCCGAAGTAACCCAGTACACCTACCAGGGCCGCACCGTGTACCTGGTAACCGGTGGCAGCCCGGGCGCCTACGCCTACCTGTTCGACAACTGCGGCAAAGTAGTATGCGCGGCGGCCGGCGGCCTGAACGGCAAGGGCGACGGTGGCTGCCCCGATTTTGCCGCCACCGCCACCGACCCCGTCCTCATCTGGCGCGACCCGCGCTAAGGGCCGTTTTTCGCTGTTGGCTTTTCGTACCTCAGCAACTGAAGCCGGAACTATGCCGGACCCGCTTTTCTTCCTTCTGCTGCTTGTTTGCGCTGGAATCCCCATCGGCATTGGGTTACTGCTCTATTTTGTACCCAGGCGAGCCGGCCACCCCAGGGCCGCCAGGTATCTGACCGTCGGTTATAGTGTTCTGGTAGGGCTGCTGGTACTGTTGGTAGGGTTCGAAGACCGGCTGTTCACGAAAACCGAAGCCAGCGCCCTGATTCAGCAGCACGGCATCGAGCTCACGGATGAGTTTGAGTTGCTCAACAACAAGTCGATGTCCGGAATAGGGGACTATTATCACACCTTCAGCCTGGAAATTTCGGAGCCAGACAAACACCGGGTGATAAGCCAGATCAAGCGGTCGAAAGACTTCCATGCCGACAGCAGCTCCCGCGCGAGTTTGCTTCGCGGCCCCAACCGCTACGCCGGCCCGGAGCGCGTGAGGAACTACGAAACGAAAGATGGATTCATCAGGGAATCCTTTAAGCCCAGCGGAAAACCAGGCTATGCGCCCACCTTCCACCGGATTTCGATCAGCAAGGCCCGCCACCAATTGCAGTTTGAGGACATTGACGAATAACCAAAGCCCGCTTTCCTGCCTCAGGAAGCGGGCTTTTGGTTTCGCTGAACGGCTCCGCGTACCTCTGCGCAAACCTCTGCGTACCTCTGCGGGAAAGCTACAGCAACACTGCCCGGAGCTATTAGTGCATCCCCCCGAACCAACGGGCCCCAATTGCAGTTACCAGAGGCTACCTAACTTGCCTGCATGAACTACCAGCTTACCTCGGAATTCCAGCCCACCGGCGACCAGCCCAAGGCCATCAAACAACTCGTGGAAGGCGTAAACAACGGCGAGCCGGCCCAGGTGCTGCTCGGGGCCACCGGCACGGGCAAAACCTTTACCATGGCCAACGTGATTGCCGAAACCGGCAAGCCCGCGCTGGTGCTCTGCCACAACAAAACCCTGGCCGCCCAGCTCTACGGCGAGTTCAAGCAGTTCTTCCCCAACAACGCCGTCGAGTACTACATCAGCTACTACGACTACTACCAGCCCGAGGCCTACATTGCCTCCTCCGACGTGTTTATCGAGAAAGACCTGGCCATCAACCAGGAAATCGAGAAGCTGCGGCTGCACACCACCTCCACGCTGCTCTCGGGCCGGCGCGACGTGATTGTCATTGCCTCGGTGTCGTGCATCTACGGCATCGGCAACCCCGAGGAATTCAGCAAAAATGTGATTTTCATGGCCCCCGGCCTGCGCTACTCCCGCAACAACCTGCTCTACCAGTTTGTGCAGATTCTGTACTCGCGCACCGAGGTGGAGTTTACCCGCGGCACGTTCCGGGTGAAGGGCGACACCGTGGATGTGTTTCCGGCCTACGCCGACTATGCCTACCGGCTGTTTTTCTTCGGCGACGAAATCGAAGCCATCCACCGCATCGACCCCACGAGCGGCAAGAAGCTGGCCGACGAGAAATCGGTGACCCTGTACCCGGCCCAGCTGTTCGTGACCGGCAAAGACACGCTCAATCAGGCCATCAAGGAAATTCAGCACGATTTGGTGCAGCAGCACGCCTACTTCGAGAAGGAGGGCCGCGACTCGGAAGCCAAGCGCATTATGGAGCGCACCGAGTTTGATTTGGAGATGATCCGGGAGCTGGGTTACTGCTCGGGCATCGAGAACTACTCGCGCTATTTCGATGGCCGCCAGCCCGGCACCCGCCCGTTCTGCCTGCTCGACTACTTCCCCGACGACTACCTGCTGGTAGTAGACGAAAGCCACGCCACCATGCCGCAAATCCGGGCTATGTGGGGCGGCGACCGGAGCCGCAAAACCGCGCTGATTGAGTACGGCTTCCGCCTGCCCTCGGCCTTCGACAACCGCCCGCTCACGTTCAACGAGTTCGAGAGCATGTACCGCCAGGCCGTGTTCGTGAGTGCCACGCCCGCCGATTACGAGCTAACCCAGGCCAACGGCATCATCGTGGAGCAGATCATCCGCCCCACCGGCCTGCTCGACCCCGAAATCGACCTGCGCCCCAGCACCAACCAGATCGACGACCTGCTCGACGAAGTGGACAACCGCGTGAAGATGGGCGACCGGGTGCTGGTGACCACCCTCACCAAGCGCATGGCCGAGGAGTTGCAAAAGTACATGGAGCGCCTGGGCATCAAGTCCAGCTACGTGCACTCCGACGTGAAAACGCTGGACCGGGTGGAAATACTGCGCCAGCTGCGGCTGGGCGAAATCGACGTGCTGATTGGTGTAAACCTGCTGCGCGAGGGCCTCGACCTGCCCGAAGTGAGCCTGGTAGCCATCCTCGACGCCGACAAGGAAGGCTTCCTGCGCGACCAGCGCAGCCTGATTCAGACCATGGGCCGCGCCGCCCGGAACGACCGGGGCAAGGTGATTATGTACGCCGACCGCATGACGGGCTCGATGCAGCGGGCCATCGACGAAACCAACCGCCGCCGCGCCACCCAGCTGGCCTACAACCAGGAGCATGGCATCACGCCCCGCACGGTGCGCAAGAGCCACGCCGAAATCATGGGCCAGACCTCGCTTTCGGACTACCGCATCCAGGACAACACGGCCTATGCCGGCCCCGACGGCGACGTGGCCCTGTCCATTGCCGCCGAGCCGGTGATATCCACCATGAACAAGGTGGACCTGGAGAAGCTCATCAAGCAAACCGAAAAGAAGATGGAAGCCGCTGCCAAGGACCTCGACTTCCTCACCGCCGCCAAGCTCCGCGACGAGCTGGCCGCCCTCAAGCAGGTGCTCAAAACCAAGCGCGATTAAACCTTATCGTGTAAGGATAAAGTGTTTGTACTTACAATTTTGCCCATAATCAGCGAGCTTCAAAGAGCCGGCTGGTTATGGGCAAATTGCTTTCTGTCTATTCGCAGTAAACCGGTATGTTTGCCGCTGTTAATCATCTGATTCATTTCTATCATGTATCAAAAAGCAACCCGCCTTCTGCTTCTTTTTCTGCTGCTGGTAAGCACGCAGGCCGCCGTAGCGCAGACCAAGCCGGCGTATCAATATATGCAGTTGTTTTATTACGGAGGTAAAACAATGTCTGGCCCCATAGGCCATTTCAGCCCGGCAATGCGCGGGCAAACGGATATCATGCTAACTGCTCCGACGGCTTACATGCAGCGGATGGCCCAGATGATGGGTGGCTCTGGTAGTGGTATGACGCAGCAAGTTTCTACCACCTCATCAGCCGATATTATTGATTTGACGAAAATGACGCTGGCACAACGCCGGAAGTATGAGGAAAAGGAGCAGGAGGAGCAGCGGCAGCAGAATCAGGAGCTAATAGAAAACACAAAAAAATTCGTCCGCATGAGTTCTGAACACGCCAAAGCCCTCACCGACCAAATAACGCAAAGCCTGAACTTGGCCGCCGAAGATGGATGGGAGGTAGCCCAGATGAGCAGCTTCGGCACCGACGGCGTGGTGTATTTGCTACGCAAGGCCCGGTAGCAGCCTACCCCGCCAGCTCCCGCAGCCAGGCCGGCACCTCGGCCACCGACTGCATCTGGCGGAACGCCACGCCGGCCTGCTCGGCTTCCGACACGCGCTCCATTGCCCAGGTAGTGTAGTAGGGCACGTAGGCCGCGTGGCCGCCCAGCCGGGCCACCGGCAGCACGTCGGATTTGAGCGAGTTGCCCACCATCACGAACTCCTCGGGCCGCACGTTGTGGCGGTCGAGGATGCGCTGGTAAGTGCCCTCGTTTTTCTCACTCACGATTTCGACGTGGTCGAACAGGTCGCCGAGGCCAGAGCGGGCCAGCTTGCTTTCCTGGTCGAACAAGTCGCCCTTGGTGAGCAGCATCAGCGGCGGGCCCTGGGCTTTGATGGCGGCCAGCGTATCGGCCACGTCGGGTAGCAGCTCGATGGGGTAGTCGAGCAGGCGCTTGCCCAGGTCGAGGATGTGCTGGATTTCCTGGCCCGTAATCTGCCCGTCGGTGAGCTGGAGCACGGTTTCGATCATGCCGAGCATGAAGGGCTTGGCCCCGTAGCCGAACAGCGGCAGGTTCTGGCGCTGCACGGCAAAAAACTGGTCGGTGAACTGCTGCGGGGTGCCGTAATGGGCCAGCAGCTCGTGCAGGCGGGCCTCGGCCGCATCAAAGTGGGGCTGGTTGGGCCAGAGCGTATCGTCGGCGTCGAAGGCAATCAGGCGGGGCATAGGTTTGTAGTAGGTAGTTGGTAGTGGGTAGTGAGACTGAAAACAGCCAGGGTACCGGACCAGTAGCAGCCCAGGGCGCGAAGTTACCTTTGCGCCCCCCTTTCGCCAGCATACGAAAGAGGGATTGTAAGCATCTCACTACTCACTACCAACTACCCAATACCAACCCATGAAACACCGCATCGAGCCGGCTGGCTGGAACCGGCAGGAGCATTTCGCCTTCTTCTCGCAGTTTGATGAGCCGTTTTTTGGCCTCGTGGCCGACGTAGACGCCACCCGCGCTTACGCTAGGGCCCGGGAGCTGGGCGTGTCGTTCTTTCAGCTCTACCTGCACGCCACGCTCTCGGCGGTGCAAACCGTGGAAAATCTGCGCTACCGCATCAACGAGCACAACGAGGTGGATTGCTACGACCAGATCAACGTGTCGGCCATCCTCACCCGGCCCGACCACACCTTCGCCTTCAGCTTCATTCCCTACAGCACCGATTTGCACGAATTCGGCCGCGGCCTGGCCGCCGAAGCCGCGGCCGTGCGCCACAGCAGCGGCCTGCGCCTGGGCCCCGAAACCGGCCGCCCCGACGTCATCCACTTCTCGGCCCTGCCCTGGCTCTCGTTCACCGGCCTCACCCACGCCCGCTCCTTCGCCCGCCCCGCCGTCGACAGCATCCCCAAAATATCGGTCGGCCGCCTGCGCCCCGAGGGTGGCCGGCAGCTGCTGCCCGTGTCCGTCAACGTCCACCACGGCCTGGCCGACGGCTACCACGTGGGCCTGCTGCTGGCGGAGTTGCAGCGGCGGCTGGATGGGTGAGGCAATTTGGAAATAAATTTGGAAATTTTCAAAGCAATTTATTACCTTTGATTATCACTAACATCTGTTCCCCCAATTCTATGGTCCAGAACCAAACCGCCTCACTTTACGAATTCATACCTGCTGTAGAGGGAAAGAGAGAAAGGCTTACTGAGCAGTTGAAAAACGTTTTACCTACTGTCTACCAATGTATCCACTTTGGGCATGACCAGTATTCAGAACGTCATGCCAACCATATAGTGGATTGGACCAAGACAACTCGTGCAAACATCATAAGAGACTACGTAGTCAATCATATCAAAGAACAATTACAAGGCGAACATGAAGTAAGATTTCATACTAAAAACCGAATGTTCCTGGTAATTATTGGCGATAAAATCGGATTACGTTTTAAAAAGCTTGACAAACGATTAAAGTCAGCTAATATTCCTACTAGGCAAGTCAGAAGTTGGCGTAATGGAACCCTGATTATTCCAGAACTTAACATTCAGGAGTTGACATGCATTGATGTAGGATACGTGAATGATGCTGTTGATGCTGGGATTGATAAAGTCTGGGCTGTGGTGAGAGGTAAGGACCCTCTAGTTTTTAATTTAACGAATGACTTTTCAGGAGTCATTATGTCTGACCTTTTTACCGAAACAAACTTACCTGTAGACTCTCCATTCACCATAAGGGCTGATGCAAGGCCAAAAAAAGACAATGGAAACCAAGCTAACATTTAACGGTGAAGCTCTATCTGTTGCGCGTCGTTCGCGTGGTATAAGCCAGAAGGCTCTTGCAGCAAGCATAAATATCACACCTGCCACCTTGTGCAAAATCGAACTCGGCCACTTAGCTATAAAAGAAGAATTGTTGAGTAAAATTGCAGAAGAACTTCACTATCCTAATACCTTCTTTTTTAAAGAAATAAATATCCTTACCCCCAATATTATTTATTATCGCAAACGCACTGCATTACGAGCAGGTGATGTTGAGAAGGTAGATAATATAGTTCATATAGAGCGTTTTAGAATTAAACAACTCCTAAAGGCTTTAGAACTTAAGCAGAAGATTGAGCCCATGAATCCAGCTGACTTCGGCTCACCGGAAGAAATAGCGCGTCGGACAAGGCATATTTTATCTGTTCCAGCTGGCCCAATCAAGAATTTAGTAAATATTATAGAGGGAGCAGGGATTATAATTATTACCACCGATTTTAATTCAGATAAGTTAGACGGAATGATTGTACCTGACCAAGATGCTTTACCATTAATCTACCTCAACAAGGATGCTCCAGGAGACAGACAGCGCTCTACACTTGCTCACGAGTTAGGGCATTGGATAATGCATCATGCATTCAATCCAATGGCGGATGAAGATGTAGAAGATGAAGCATTTCGATTCGCTGGGGAATTCATGGTTCCTTCTATGGAGTTTCAACGAATGGTCAATGACAAAACAACGCTTTCAGGTTATGCAGATTTGAAGAGATATTGGAAAATGTCAATGCAATTTCTAATCAAGAGAGCTTATCAGCTACAAATCATTACAAAAGAGCGTTATACTTCCTTATTTCAACAAATGAGCAAAATGGGATATAGAAAGAGGGAGCCTAGCAGTTTAGATATTCCTACTGAACGACCCATATTGATTGAAAACATGATTAAAGCCCATTTACATGATCTAGAATTTAGTCCAGAAGAACTCCAAGAGCATATTGGGATGTTGACAAGCGAAATACATTCATTATTAAACAAAGGTAAAGGCACTGCTTTCATGAAAATAGCTTAGAAATGAATATTATACTAAGCAATCAATTACATAGTTATTTCTCTCATCTTAAAACGCAAACAGCCACCCAGCAGAAGATGGGTGGCTGTTTTATAATGAGCGAGAAACGAGGTTCGAACTCGCGACCCTCAGCTTGGGAAGCTGATGCTCTACCAACTGAGCTACTCTCGCTTATGGGGCTTGGTAAGTGCAAAAATACACCGCGAAAACCGAAATCCAACCGGCTGCGGCTTCGAAGTGCGCCGCGGCGTTGCCCGACCGCGAAAAATTGCTTCTTTTTGTAGCCGGCCGGTAGCGGCCGGCGGGCCGGCGCTAGGGCCGACCGCTACCCATCTACGCTCAACCCTGCTCGCTATGGCCTGGCCTCCTACCCCTGCTACCCGCCGCCTTGTTGCCTGGCTGTTCCTGACGGCCGGCTTTCTGCTGGTGCTGGGCGTGAGTATGCAGCTCTGGATCATGTACGAGGAGTTCCAGCGCTTGGGCAACGGCGGCGTGAGCTCCACAGCCCTCATCGTGCGCCTGATGATGCTGGTAGCCGCCGTGATGATGCTGCGCTACGGCTGGCGCGAAGTGCGCGGCAACGACACGGTAGATTAATTTTGAGCTGTTGAAGCTGTTTAGCAAGTCAATCAGACCGTCATGCTGAGCTTGCCGAAGCATCTCTACCGCTTCTCTGTGGTGCTGACTCAATGCCAGAGTTAGTATTGCAGTAGAGATGCTTCGGCTGCGCTCAGCATGAAACTTCCTCAACTTCTAGCGACTTTCTAAACAGCTTCGTTAGCTATCAGCTATCAGCTATCAGCTAACAGCTCAATAGACAGCTCCATAAAACATGAGTCAACCCCTGATTATAAGCCTGGCCAAACGCACCCCGGCCGCCGCGGCCAAGCTCGCCGAGCTGGGCCGACGGCTGTTCTACGAAACCTACGCCGCCCAGAACACGCCCGAAAACCTGGCAGCTTACGCCGACGCTAATTTCAGCCCCGAGCAGCAGCTGGCCGAGTTGCAGGACCCCGACACGGTGTATCTGGAGGCGCGCATGTTGCAGGAGCTGGTGGGCTATGCCAAGCTGCGGCTGCATTCCGAGTTGGGCCTCGACCCCGCCAAAGTGCCCGAAGAGCGGCTGGAAATCGAGCGGCTGTACGTGGCCGAAGACTGGATTGGCACCGGCCTGGGCGCCGCGCTCATGCGCCGGGCCATCGAGGAGGCCCGCCAGCAGCAGTGCCGGGCCGTGGTGCTGGGCGTATGGGAGCACAACGCCCGCGCCCGGGAGTTCTACCAGCGGTTCGGCTTTCGGCCCATCGGGCAGCACGCGTTCCAGCTCGGCGCCGAGGCCCAGACCGATTTGATTCTGCGCAAGGGTCTGTAAGGATTGGCCCCGGCGGCCGGGCGTTACGTGCGGGTCCGCTACCTTTGCCCGCCCGTCCCCTCATTCCGTGTCGTTGCAACGCCTTCCCTTTCTTCGTCTTACCGGCCTGGTGGCGCTGCTGCCGCTGCTGAGCGCCTGCTCGGGCAACTCGGGCGCGGGGGAAGTGCCCAACGCCGCCCCGCCCACCGGCCACTACGAAGGCGCCATCAGCTACCAGGGCAGCGAGCTGCGCACGGCGCTGGATCTGCGCCAAACCAAGTCCGGCCAGCTGACCGCGACGCTGAGCTTTCCGCAGGTGTCGGGGCTGGAGTTTGAGGCGGCCACGGCCAGCTACAAAGCGCCCCAGCTGCGACTGGAGGAAGCCCCCGGCCAGCCCGGCGGCATCACGGTGCAGGCCGTGCGCGAGGGCGACTTCCTGCGCGGGGTGCTGGGCTGGGGCGACAGCGTGCGGGCCGATTTTGTGTGGGTGCGCCGCGGCGGAGCCCCCGCCCCCGGCTTCCGCGACACCACCCTGACGGTAACCGTGCCCGGCCGCCCCGCCCAGCGCCTGCGCCTGCTGCTGCCCGACGATACGCTGCCCCGGCACCCGGCGCTGGTCCTGCTGACTTCGGCGGCCGATGCCCCGGCGGCTGCCCGCCGGGCCACGCACCTGGCCCGGCGCGGCATTGCAGCGCTGCTGCTGCCCCCGGCCGCCCCCACCGACTCGGGCACGACGCTGCCGGTGGCGGCGCTGGCGGCGCTGCGGCGGCAGGCCCTGGTAGATTCGGGCCGGGTGGGCTACTGGGGCCGGGGCCCGGCCACCGCGCGGGTGGCCGCCGCCGCCGGGCAGTTGCCGCAGCCCGGATTTGCGGTGCTGGAGGCCGCCGCCGCCGCTACCCGCGCCGAGGCCGCCGGGTATCAGGTGTTCAACCGGCAGCGGATTCCGGTGCTGGCCTACTACGCCGGGCTCGACACCACGGTGCAGGCAGCGGCCAGCGCCCGCCGGCTGCGCCCGGCGCTGGGCTACCGCCGGGGCACGCAGGTGCAGGTAGTGGCCGGCGTAACGGCCGATTTCCGGCGCCCCGGCCGCACTGGCTCCGATGGCCAGTGGCAGTGGCCCCAACCGGCCCCCGAGTACTGGAACGGGCTGGTAGAGTGGCTGAAGGCACGGTAAACGGGTAGCTCAGGTGGCCGACGGCCAGCTATCCGGCGTTTTCTGCCGTATCGGGAGGCGGTTGGCGGCCCGTTGCCGGCTGCCTGTTCTGTTATCTGCCATCTATGCGCCTTTTCTCCCCCACCCTGCTCGCCGCCGGCGCGCTGCTGCTGCCGCTGCTGGCCGCTGCCCAAACCCCTACCGATTCGCTGACGGCCGTGAAGCGCCGGTACTCGCTGTTTCGGCCGGTGCCGCGGGAGCTGCTGCGCGACCTGGCGCCCGACCGGCCCGGGGTGACCGAAAGCCCGTTTACCGTCGATGCGGGCCATTTTCAGTTTGAAACCGCGCTGGCCAACCTCATCAGCAGCCACCCCGGCCGGCAGCCCAAGCAGCACACCTTCCGGGCCAATGCCTTCGTGCTGAAAATGGGCCTCGACAACCGCACCGATGTGCAGCTGTTCGTGGATGCCTACGAGTGGGACCGCACCTTTGCCACCGCCGACGAGCCCAGCACCCGCAACCAGGGCTTCGGCGATATTACGGTGCGCCTCAAGCGCAACCTGCGGGGCAACGACTCCACCGAAAGTCCGCTGGCCGTGGCCCTTATCGGGTTTGTGCGCCTGCCCACCGGCGGCCGGCAGGGGGCGGGCGGCTACGAGTACGGCCTGCTGCTGCCCGCCACCTACGCGCTGGCCGACACCTGGAACCTCAGCGCCCAGCTGCCGCTGCGCCTCAACTTCGACCGCGACGAAAGCCAGCACTACCTGCAAACGGCCCCGTCGCTCAACCTCGACCACGCCTTCCGGCCCTGGCTGACGGGTTTTGGCGAGCTCGTGGCCCAGCACGATTTCCGCTCCCGCCGCTGGCAGCAGGCCGTGAATGCGGGGGCCATGTTCAGCGTGGGCAAAAATATCCAGTTCGACATCGGCCGCCAGTTCGCCCTCACCCGCCAGGCCGACCGGGAGTATTTCGTAGGCTTCGTAGTGCGGCGGTAAGACGTTTTCTGATAAGTATAGAGAAGATTTTCGGACTTGGTCAGGGCAGAAATACCTTACCTTCGCCTCGTCCTCTGCTCCTTATCATTTCACTATGAAGTCCTTATTCGTCGGCGCTTTAGTGGTTGTATCGCTCGCCGCCTGTCAGAAAGACAAGGAAGCGCAGCCTACCGTAATCGAGTATGCCGACTGGTATGCCCTGCGAGCCCCCGACGACCGCGCAATTGAAGCCGTAGCCGGTGACATTGACGGCACGCTGACTATCACCACGAGTTTCACCGTTTACCAAACCAAGGACCGGGGCAAGACGTGGCAAACGGGCGATTATGCGAATAGAATAGGGATACGCGGCTTTTATCAGCAGCAGGACACGCTGCTGGCGCTGGCGGCCGGTGGCGGTTACGGCTCGAATACCAACACGGAATACGCCCTCTCCCCGGAAGTTTTTAGCCTGAACCAGGGGCTGACCTGGCAACGTTACCGCGACTGGCGGCCCTCCCTGGCATTGCGCGTGAAACGTAACCGCGCTACGGCCGCCACTGGCACCGAATATAGCATCGAGTACCAGGAAACGCCAGTTGGCCCCAACTCGTCCACTGTATACATCGACTATCTAGGAGTTCAAACCTCCACCGGCCAGCACCTGACGCTACCCCAGCAACACCAATTAAAGAGCCTGTACTTCGATGCCAAGTCGCGCCTGTACATTGCGGCCAGTGCTCCATTGTGCGGGCAGGGCCGGGATTTCAAGTTCTGCGGCGACCAAAAAGGGACCTTGTACATCTCGAAGCAGCCCCGGCTTTAAGCGCCGAACAGCTCAAATCCAGCCCTACACCAGCCCCTTCAGTCGCTCGAAACTGCGGCCCAGAATAGCCTTATCATCGGCCTGGAGCCAGTCGTGCAGGACGGTGGCGTACACGGCGCGAAAGTCGAGCTGATACTTCAGGTCGCCGGCGTCGAGGTTTCGCAGGTCGGGGGCATTGTTGAGGATGCCCCGGCGGCGCAGGCCGCCGCCGAGCAGCAGCACGTTGTTGGCCGTGCCGTGGTCGGTGCCGTTGCTGGCGTTCTGGCTCACCCGGCGGCCGAACTCGGAGAACACCAGCACCAGCGTATCATCAAAATTGCCGGCCTTCTGCAAGTCCTCGGCAAACGAGCCCAGGCCCTCCGACAGGTCGCCGAGCAGCCGGGCCTGCTGCTCCTGCTGGCGCACGTGCGTATCGAAGCCGCTGAGCGACACGTAAAACACCCGCGACTCTACCCCCGAGTTGATCAGCTCGGCCGTAGTTTTGAGGCGCTTGCCGAACTCGCTGTTCGGGTACGCCACCCCCGACGTATACACCTTGCTTTTCTGGTACAGATAATCGGCCGAAGAGGCGGTTTCCGCCAACGTCTTGTACAGGTAATCGAGCTCCGAAACACTGCCCGCCGGCTGCTCGCGGCCGATTTTGGCCAGCAGCCGGCCCTGGGTCAGCTGATGAAACTTCTCGGGGCTTTTCAGCGCCAGCCCCTTGCGCTGCCGGCCCTTCATGGCCAAACTCAGCGTGTCGTCGACTTCCAGGCCGTTGTAGGGCCGGGCGCAGGGGGCGCAGTTCGAGTCGAGGTAGCGGCCGAGCCAGCCGGTGGTCAGGCTCTCATCGGAACCCGAGCCGCTCTGCCAGATATCCATCGCACGGAAGTGGCTGCGGTCGGGGTTGGGGTAGCCCACCGAGTTGAGCACGGCCACGTGGCCCTGGTCGTAGAGGCCCTTGAGGCGGCGCATGGCCGGGTTGAAGCCGAGGCCCTTATCGAGCGTCAGAATGCCGCTCTGGGGCCGGATGCCCAGCGTGGGCCGGGCCTTGAAATACAGGTCGTCCTCGAAGGGAATAACGGTATTGAGGCCGTCGTTGCCGCCACTGAGCTGCACCACCACGAGGCGGCGCCCCCCGGCGTCGCGCAGGCTTTTGAGGTCCTGGGCATCAAGCGCGTGCAGAAACCTGGGCACGAACAGCAGCGTGCTGGCCAGCGTGGAAGCCTTCAGAAAGTCGCGGCGGGAGGTCATAGCAGTGGTTTGGTAAGGATGGATGAGCGGATATAGTATGTTGGGGCAAGCAAGAGCGGTGTCATGCTGAGCATGACCGTTTTTTTCAGTCTCCGGCACGCCGCAGAAGCCTACATCAACTGATACTCGGGCAAGCTTAGCAGGACGGTGGTCATGTCGCGCAGCTCGCCGCGCACCAGGGCCAGGTTTTCGGGGCGGATGGGGGTTTGCAGCAGGATTTCGCTGAGGCGGGCGGGCTGCTGGGCGGCGGGCGTGCCGGCCAGCAACCGTTGCAGCGGGGCCAGTTGCACGGTGGTTTTCACGGGCGCATCAAAGGTGCGGGCGGCGCGGCTCTGGTTGGGGTCGAGGTCGTTTTCGTCCTGCTTGAGCTGCACGTCGAAGGCGGCGTTGCGTAGCAGCACGGCCGGCAGCTGCAACCGGTAGAGCAGCGACGAAGAGTCGATCCAGGCGCGGCCGCCGGGCCAGCCGGCTACGTTGGGCGGCTGAAACAGGGTTTGCCCCAATGCTTTCTGAAACACGATGAGCGGCCGCTCATTGGCCAACTCCAGCCCCAGGGTGCGCTTGATGCCCGCCAGCAGCTCCACGGGCGACTTGATGCGGGTGCCCACGTTGGCGGCATCGTAAAACCAGTCGGCCGAAAACAGCTGCTCCAGCAGCGCCGAAATGTCGTAGCCGCTCTTAAAAAACGCCTGGGCCAGCGGCCGGATGTGGGCCGGGTCGGGCACCTCGTTCACAAAGAAACGGTAGAGCTTGGTGGTGATGAACTCGGCGCAGGCGGGCTGCGCCAGAATGATGCGCAACACCTCTTCGCCACCGAAGTTGCCGGTGCGGCCCAGGAAGGTTTTGGGGCCGTCGTCGTGCTGCTTCTCGCGGAACACGAACTGGCCCTGGCCGTTGTAGCCCCAGCCGGTAAAGGCCCGGGAACCCTCCTTCACGTCGGTTTCCGAGTAGTGGCCGCGGCCCAGCGTGAAGAGCTCCATCACTTCGCGGGCGAAGTTTTCGTTGGGGCGCTGTTTGCGGTTTTGCTGGTTGTTGAGGAACTGCAACATGGCCGGCTCGCGGCTCACGGCCAGCAGCAAATCCGGAAACTTGCCCAGCGCCAGCCGCCGGATGGTGTTGTGGAGCTGCAAAGCGGCATCGGGCCGGCGCACCCGGCAGGCAAAGTGGCCGTGCCAGAAGAAGGTGAGTTTCTCGCGCAGCTGGGCCTCCGAAGTGGCCATGCGCGTCAGCCAGCCGGTATTCATGGCGTAAAAGGCGCGCCGCAGGCCCTGGTTCTGCTGCTTGCGCTGCTCCGGCGTCCGCTTGCCTACGGCGGCCCCGGCGGGCCGCGCCGTTTGATCGGGCGTCGTCACCATCGCCGCCTGAGGCTGGCCTTTGGCCTGCATCATCTCGCCCGAAGGCGTGGGCAGCGGCGCCGCATAGCGCATGGCCGGACTATCGAGCGGCTCGAACCGGCGGGAGTCTTGCAGCAACTGGCGCAGCGCCTGCCGCGGGCTCAGGCCGGCCGCCAGCTGCTCCGCTGTGGGCCCGAAGCCCGCCCGCCAGTACAGGTGCTGGAGCTGTCGTTGCGTGGTGGTCGTCGCGTTTTTGGTCGTCATGGCCGGTTGGACGCAAGCCGGCCGCTTGGGTTTAAAGACCACGGATTAGCACGGATTTAAACGGATTTCACGGATTTTGTAGACGGCCCCGTTGAACAGTAATAATCAGCCCGTCTATAAAATCCGCAGCCCGTCTACAAAATCCGCAGCCCGTCTACAAAATCCGCAGCCCGTCTACAAAATCCGCAGCCCGTCTACAAAATCCGCAGCCCGTCTACAAAATCCGTGAAATCCGTTAAAATCCGTGCTAATCCGTGATCCGGGCACCCACTACCACCGTTTTGCGGTACTCGCGCTTTTCGCCGCTGTTGGGGCGCAGCAGCTCAATGTGCAGGATGTAGTAGCCCACGGCGGCTTTCTGGCCCCGGTCGGTGAGGCCGTCCCACTGGAAAAAGCCGCTGGTGGCCAGCGTTTCGTTGCGCACGAGGCGGCGGGCCAGGCGGCCCTGGGCATCGTAAATCGTGACGCTGGCGGCGTAGCCGGGCTGGTCGAGGGCGTAGTTGAGCGTGGTCAGGTCCTGCTGGCCGTCCTCGTCGGGGGTGAAAACTTCGGGCTCGATCCGGAAAGTCTGGTCGCCGCCGGGGTCCTGCTGGTACTGCGAGTTGGGGCGGCCAGGCGTAGCGTAGCCCACGGCGCTGGCCGCCGAGTGGAAGTTTTCGCCCGTGCTCGGCCCCTCGGGCCGGATGCGCTCCAGTGACACGCCGTTCAGATCATCGAGCAGCTTCAGGTGCATGCTTTTGTGGTAGGCGAAGCGGTCCAGCGGCTCGTTGGTGGCCGAGGTCAGCACCACGATGCCCGCATCATCGGGGTACGAGGGCAGGCTGGGCAGGGCCAGGAAGTTGGCCGGCTCCGAGCTGTTGGGGTAATAGCGCTGGATGTTGGCCGGGTCGGTAGTGAGCACGACCAGCTGGCCGGGCGCCAGCACGTAGGGGCCGGGGCTGATGGGTTTCTGATCCACAGCGCCGTCGGGCTTCTCGCTGCCCAGCTGCCAGCCCTGCACGTTCAGGTACTTGGCCGAGCGGTTGAGCAGCTCCACGAAATCGACGCCGCCGGTGCGCGGGTTGAACAGGATTTCGTTGATAACCACGTCGCCGGCCGCTACCGGGGCGGGCAGGGCCAGCGTAACCGCCGCGGCCGGGCCGCTGGCGTTGCCCACGCAGTCGGTGGCCTGCTGCACAGTCAGCGTCAGAGGTTGGCTGGGCTGTAGCGGCGTGCTCAGCTGCAAATCCACCACCCGGAAATCGGGGCCCAGGGGCAGCACGCGGCTGATGCCTACGGCCGGCGCGAAGGTGTAGCGGGCGGGGTTGGCAACGGCGGTGCTGTCGAGCTTCTCATTGAAAAACAGCCGCACCAGCGTGGGCGACAGGGCCACGGCCCGCAGCAGGGCCGGGGCGGTGCGGTCGGGGTTGGCGGTGCGCACCGAGTTGGCCCGGCCGGGGGTGCCGCCGCTGGGGTCGTTGCTGGCGGTCCAGTTCTCGCTGCCGCCGCAGAAGTTGGTTTCGTCCACCATTTCCAGGCTCCAGCCGCCGTCTTTCTTGCGGCCGTCCTTGTACCAGCTGTCGGAGTATGTCACCTCGAACAGCGTGCGGCCAGCGCGGCCCGTGAGCACCAGTTGGTCGCCGGCGTTGCTCAGGCTGGGGAAATTGGTGAGAGCAAACACCTTCCCGAAGGCCGTGAACTGGGCTCCGCGGGTACTGCCGCACACCACCGCGTACTCGCCCGGCAGCAGCGTGGCGCCGGCCGGAAACACGGCCGGGTTGGCCGTGCTGCCGCCCTTGCTCAGGCGCACGCCCGCCAGATCGAGCGGGCGGGTGGCCGAGGGGTTATGGATTTCGAGGTACTCAGAAGCCGGCAGCCCCACCACGGGCGTTTCGTCGGCCATGATTTCGGTGATGAGCAGCTGGCCGAACTGCGGCCCGGCCAGCACGCCCACAAAGCTGAACGGAGCCGTGAGCGGGCCAGCAGCCACATTGCCGTAGAGGTCGGCTACCTGGCGCACTTCCAGCGTGCCGCCGCCCGTGGGCAGGTCGGCGGCCAGCGTGAGGTGGACCAGGGCCGGGTTGACCGCGTCGCGGAGGGCGGCGGTTACGGCCGGGCCGCCGGGCAGCTGGTAGCTGGCGGGGTTCTGGGTGGCGGCCACGGCCTCGTTAAAAGTGGCATCGAGAGCCCGCGGACCCACGCCGGCGGCCTGCACCGCCGCGGGCGGCGTGGCGTCGAGCACCCGGAAATCATCGAAGTAAAACGCCTTGCCGTTGGCCGACGAATACGTGAGCGTCAGCCCAAAATAGGTGCTGCGCTGGTAGGTGGCATCGGTGGCCGTACCCTCGCTCACGAAGCTCTGGCCGCCCGTCAGGTCGCGCTCCAGGGTCCAGACGTTCTGCACCGAGCGCGTGACGCGCACCCGCACGAGGTTGTTGGTGCTGGAGTTGAGCGTGGCGTCCTGGCCATTGACGACGTAGACGGGGCTGCCGGTGGCATCCTGGCGGAATAGGGCCACCTCGTCGGGGGTGCCGCCCAGGCGCACGAAGTAGCCGCGAGTGCCGCTGGTTTTCAGGTCGGCGCGGTCGGCCATGAGCCACACATCGGCGTAGTTGCCGCTGCTGGTGGCCAGCTTCAGGTTGGCCCAGAAGGTCCAGCTGGTGCCGGTGCTGGCCTGGCAGGGTGCAATCAGCTGGAGCTGGGTCCCCGTGGCCGGACCGTTACTTTGCAGCTGGCGGGCCGCATTCACCTGGAACGCGGTTTCGTCGCCGGTCCAGGCCGGATTCTGGTTGAAGTCGCCGTCGGCGAAATCGTCGGTTAGCTGGGCCTGAGCCTCGAAACTGAACAACAGCAGCAGGAGTAGCAGTTTTTTCATCGGGGTTTCTCGCAGTGGTGGGCTCAGGGTGCGCGCTGGCGGCCTTACTTTTGCCCGCTGCGCATCCTCGAGCGAACCGCTGCCAGAAAACGAAGCAAGCCAAAGTCAGTAACCACGGGGAAGATAACGGCTTTACCTTTACCACTCAACTAATAAATAATATGAAAGTAGCCGTAGTGGGTGCCACTGGTTTGGTGGGCACCGAGATGCTCAAAGTGCTGGCCGAGCGCAACTTCCCGGTCACGGAACTGCTACCCGTTGCCTCCGCCCGGTCGGTGGGCCAGGAAATCGAATTCCGGGGCAAAAAGTATACAGTAGTGAGCGTGGACGAGGCTGTGGCGGCCCGCCCGGCGGTGGCCATTTTCTCGGCCGGCGGCGCTATTTCCTTGCAGGAAGCCCCTCGGTTCGCCGCGGCCGGCACGGTGGTTATCGACAACTCCTCGGCCTGGCGCCTGGACCCGACGAAGAAGCTGGTGGTGCCCGAAATCAACGCCCACCTGCTCACGGCCGACGATAAAATCATTGCCAACCCCAACTGCTCTACCATTCAGCTGGTGGTGGCCCTCAACGAGCTGCACAAGCGCTACCAGGCCACCCGCATTGTGGTAAGCACCTACCAGAGCGTAACCGGCACCGGCAAGCAGGCCGTGGACCAAATGCTGCAGGAGCGCGCCGGCCAGACGCCCGACAGCCCCGCCTACCCCCACCGCATCGACCTGAACGTGCTGCCCCACATCGACGTGTTTCAGGAAAACGGCTATACCAAGGAGGAAATGAAGCTGGTGAACGAGACGAAGAAAATCTTCGGCGACGACACCATCCGCCTCACTGCCACCACCGTGCGCGTGCCCGTGATGGGTGGTCACTCGGAAGCCGTAAACGTGGAATTTGCCCAGGAATTCGACTTGGCCGAGGTGCGCGAACTGCTCCGCCGCACCGCGGGCGTGGAGCTGGTCGACGACGTGCAGAATAACGTGTACCCCATGCCCCGGGACGCCCACGGCAAGGATGCCGTGCTGGTAGGCCGCCTGCGCCGCGACGAAACCCAGCCCAAGACGCTGAACCTGTGGGTGGTGGCCGACAACCTGCGCAAAGGCGCCGCCACCAACGCCGTGCAGATTGCCGAGGTACTACTGAAAATGGGGCTGCTGAAGCCCTAAGAAGCTGTTTGAGTTAGTTTCTGGAATACCAGTGGGGTTGTAGAGACGCAACATCTTGCGTCTCGTCGTTGCTGATGTTGGCTGTTTCCATACAACCGTTCAACGACGAGACGCAAGTATGCGTCTCTACACCGTTCTTGGCTAACTCAAATAGCTTCTTAGCAAATCGAGGTTAAGAACAGAAACCAGTTCCTGCGGCACCATTCGGAGCCGCAGGACTTTTTTTTGCGTGCGCTCCAGCACACTCTTTTGATATAGCGGCCACTTGGCTATTTTTCAGCCGGGCTTTCCTATTCTCTTTCGGCTATTCGTTCATGGATTCAACGCTATACCCCCCTTCTCCTACTTCCTTGCCGGCCGGCATTACGGCTTCCAACGCCCGTTACCGGTTGCTGATTGCGGCCATGATGGGTAGTATTTTGCTGTTCCTGACACTGTATTTTACCCTGTTGGCTGGTGCTCTTTGGCTGGTTTACCTTGCCCTGACGCTACGCTTCGACAGCTATGGTCTCTGGACGGCACTGCTACACCTGGGTATCATTGGGGCGGCGGGTATGGTAGTGGCGTTTCTGGTAAAATTCCTATTCAAAGCTGCCCCCCAAGACCCCGACAACCGGTACCTGCTGGCGCCCGAGGCGCACCCCGAACTGTTCGGGTTCGTGCGGCAGCTCTGCGCCGAGTCGGGTGCCGATATGCCCAAGCATATCTACGTCAATGGGGAGGTAAACGCATCGGTGTCCTACGACAGCACCTGGCGCAGCCTGTTCTGGCCCACTCGCAAAAACCTACTCATTGGGCTTGGCCTGGTAAACGGTCTTACGCTGAGTGAGTTCAAAGCCGTACTGGCCCACGAGTTCGGACACTTTGCCCAGCGCAGCATGAAGCTGGGTAGTTACACCCACACCACCAGCCGCATCATTCACGACATGGTATTCGAGCGCGACGCCTGGGATGAGATGCTGGCCAAATGGCGGGCGCTGGATTTGCGCATATCGGCGGCAGCCTGGGGAATGACGGGCATGGTTTGGGTGGTTCGGAAGGTGCTGGAGCTGGCTTACCAGGGCATTCATCTGGTGCACGCGTCGCTCTCGCGCGAGATGGAATTTGAAGCCGACCGCATGGCCGTACGCCTGACTGGTTCGGAAGCTATCTGCCAGGCATTGTACCAGCTGGGGCCAACCAGCACTGCTCTACAACAGGCCCTGAGCCAGCTCGGTACGGCTTTGGAGCACAAGCTAGCTACCGATGATATATTCTATCACCAGAGCCTGTACCTGAAGGAGCAGCTAGCCGAACGCTCGCAGGCCGCGGCCAAGCTGGTAACGGCCGCCAGCCCGGGCCGGCGCTTCGCCCCCGACGAAGTGCAGGTAGTGGCCATGTACTCCAGCCACCCCGACGATTATCTGCGCGAGGAACGAGCCCTGGCCTTCGGCATTCCCGGGCCAACCGACGACCGTTCGCCCTGGCTCCTGTTCGGTAACCCGCCCGAACTGCGCCGCACGGTTACGCACACCCTGTATCCGGAGTTTGCGCCCACCACGGCTCCTACCCTACTGCCCGCCGCCGAGGTGGAGGAGTTCCTACGAGCCGAACGCGCGGAGCTTACCTACCACCCCCAATACGCGGGCAGCTACGATATCCGCTTGCTCACGCTCCTCGACCCGGCTTCATTTGCCGAAATAGCCACCACCTCGCTACCCGACTCGTCGGCGCGGGAGGCCCACCAGGTACTTTTCGGGCAGGAACTACCCGCCCGGGCAGCCCTGGCAGCATCCCGCCGCGCCGATTTAGACAAGCTGAGTTTGTTCGAGCAAAAGCTCACCAAGGACCGGCAGTTTACGGTTGCCGGAGTTGTTTATCCCGCTTCTGAAGCTCCAGCAGTTGCTGCCCGGCTCCAGCAGGAGCAGACGCAGTACGCGGAGTGGCTGGCTGGGTTCGACCGCCAGAGCATTGCTTTGCACTGGCAGTTGTCGGCTGAAAACCCGGCGTGGCGTGCGCAATGGCTGGAGCGCTATCAGTTCCAGTTTCACATTCAGCAGCTATGGGTCAGCGCGCGCGACATCGGCAGCGAGATGCAAGAGTCGCTCGATGCCATCAACAAACACGGAAGCGTTTCGGAGGAAGGAGTGCAACACTATCAAAAGCTGTTCGAGCAGCGCCGGCAGGCCCTGCTGCAAGCCGTGGAAGCAACCCGAGCGGTTTTGATGATGCCCCTGACGCACTTGCAGGATTTCCCCACCCTGCATGCCTACATCATGCACAAAAGCCCTGAGCCGGGGCCGGTGCATCTGACGGGGGAATGGCTGGATGAGTTTATGGGCTTCCTTAGCCATGCCGATGACCGCCTCAACCGCCTCTACTTTAAAAACTTAGGCGTACTACTGCGCTTGCAGGAAGAACTGGTCCGGTCTCAGGCAGAGGCGCAGGCTGCCACAACGGCGAATAAATAGCCCGTCACTCAAGCTACTTCCCAAACACCCCCGCCGCGAAATCCAGCACTGCCCGCCGCGTCAGCTCCGGCGCCTCAATAAAGCCCAGGTGGCCCACGCCTTGCAGCAGCAGGGCGTGGCTTTGGGCGGGCAGGGCCAGCTGGGGTAGCAGCGTATCGAGGGGCACGGCCGGGTCGTCGTGGCCGCTGATGAAGAGCACGGGAAACCGGGCGTCGCGCAATACCTGGGTGCGGTCGGGGCGGTGCTTCATGGCTTCGAGACCGCCGAGGATGGTGACTTCGGGCGTAGCCTTGCCGATGGCTTCGAGCTGTTGCAGCTCGGTGCCCAGCCGCTCGCGGTTGGCCGGGGCCAGCAGCGGCCGGATGAAGGAGTTCATGAACTTATCGAGGCTGTGGCGGCGGATGAAGTCCTGGTTTTTAGTGCGGTTCTCCCGCTTTTCGTCGGTATCGGGCAAAGCGGTGCTGTGGAAGAGCACCAGGCCGGCGACGCGCTCGGGGTGCGCATCGGCCAGGGCCAGGGCCACGTAGCCGCCCATGCTGTGGGCTACCAGCAGCACCTTTTCGGCTCCGGCCGCATCCAGCTGCGCCAGCACGGCTTGCGCCTGGGCCTCCATGGAGTAGTCGGTTACCGGCTGGGGCTGGGGGCCGTGGCCGGGCAGGGCGGGCATCAGCAGGCGGTAGTGGGCCGGGAAGCCGCGGGTGAAATCGGTCCAGATGGCGGGGCTTTCGGCGAAACCGTGCAGGAAGACGAGGGTAGCTTTTTTGGCGTGGGGCATGAGCAGCGGGCGGAAAAGGCGGCGTAATCCCGACAAATACGCACTTTTGCCGCATCCGTTCCCGCTACCTCTCCCCCGCATGGCCTTTATCAAGCGACAGTACTATCATTACCTGATTGCCAGCGGCGCGGGTTTATTCATGGCGCTACTTGGCCGCTTCGTTTTCGCCAGCAACTACTTCAACGATGCCGGGGGCCTGCTGATGCTGTGCTTCCTGCTGCTGATTCCGGCAGCTCTGGGCGCCGTAACCGCCCACTTTACCCCGCGCACTGCCTCCAAATGGTGGCGGCTGGTATTCGCACCGTTCCTGACGGTGCTGCTGTTTCTGGTTACGGCGCTGCTTTTCCACTTGGAAGGCATGATCTGCGTACTGATGATTTTCCCGCTCTTCATGCTCACGGCTGGATTGGGCGCCTGCATCTACTACGGCCTGACCACGGACCGCGACGAGCAGACCAAAACCTACGTGGTGGCCGCCTTCGCCCTGCTGCCCTTCGTGCTGGCCCCCGTCGAAAGCCAGTTCACGGCTCCCGACGAGTACCGCCGGGTTGAAAACACGGTGGTGATTGAGGCCCCGGCGGCCGTGGTGTGGCGGCACATCGTGCGGGTACCGCCCATTACGGCCCAGGACCTGGGCCCGAGCCTGGTGGACCGGCTGGGCTTCCCGCGGCCCATTGAGGCCACGCTCAGCCACGAGGGCGTGGGGGGCGTGCGCCGGGCCACCTTCGAGCGGGGCGTGGAGTTCCTGGAAACCGTCGACGTGTGGGAGCCCCAGCGGCGCATCTCGTTCAGCATCGTGCCCAACACCGCCACCATCCCGCCCACCACGTTTGACGAGCACGTGACGGTGGGCGGCCGGTTTTTCGACGTGCTGCGCGGCACCTACGAACTGGAGCCCGCCGGCCCCGGCCGCACCCGCCTTATTCTGTACAGCCGCCAGCGCCTGAGCACCCGCATCAACCCCTACGCCGGCCTCTGGACCGGCTACATCATGAGCGAAATCCAGCGCCGTATCCTCGAAGTCATCCGCCGCCGATGCGAAACGGATGCCGCTTCCACCGCCTTGGCCGCCCGCCCGTAGAACGGTATCTTTAGCATCTGCCGCCCCTCCGGCGGCCCCAACGCCCTACCGCTATGAACGAGCAACTCACCGTCAAGAACTTCGGCCCTATTAAAGACGCTACCGTGGACTTCAAGCGGGTAACCGTGTTTATTGGGCCGACGGGTAGGGGGAAGAGCACGTTGGCGAAGTTGGCGGCGGTGTTTCGACAACAACTTGTGATAAACAAACCCATAGACACGTCGAATTTACATAATTATGGGCTATACTCATATTGGGGTGAAGACAGTAAAGTAGTATGGAATAACACTAAAGGATACCATGATTCTTCCAAGAGTAGAGGAAGTCTTCTTTTTCCGTCAGAAGCTATTGATAACTATATAAGCAGCTATCAGAAGGGCTTTGTCATATGGTTAGATAAAAATATTCCAAGCCAAGAAGAAGATTTAATAAATAATTTAGATAAAGAGACATTTAATACCTTAGTGGAATCAGTTGCAAAAATAGATAAATCAATATCTGTTGATAAAATTATTAACGGTTTAGTTATATTATTTAATAAAGAAACAAGAAACACAATATCTGTATCTGAAGTATATTATACTCCATCAGAAAGAATCTTTATTGCAGCAATAGAGTACTCATGGGCAGGACTTATGAGAGATGATATTGGTTTACCAAAAGCATTGCTAGACTTTGCCAACTCATTCTCCACCTCTCGAAAAAATGTATCGGAGCTACACATTCCCTTTTTCAATGTAATATATCAACACATCGATGGCAGAGATTTTATAAAAATACCAGAACGTGAAGAACCATTAATGCTTCTAGAAACTGCCAGCGGCATCCAATCCGTTACCCCAATGATGGTACTTCTAGAGCATCTTTCGCGGCAGAAGGAGCAGGCGCAGAGTTTCATCATTGAAGAGCCTGAACTCAACCTGTACCCGACCGCGCAGCAGGGTCTGATGAACTGGCTGGTAGAGAAATGCACGGTCGGCGAGAACGACCTGACGATAACCACGCACAGCCCGTACATTCTCTCCCATCTCAACCTGCTACTTTACGCCTACCAAGTAGCCGAAAAGCATCCTGACCGCAAAGAAGAAGTAGCGGCCATAGTACCCGAAGCCAGCTGGATTGACCCTAAGGAATTCGCCTGTTATCAGGTGGAGAATGGTGGTGTTCAATCGTTGGTAAATGAGGAGTTGGGGCTGATTGATGATAATGGACTTGATAACTTATCGGGCGATGCGGCTGATGCCTTCGATAACCTGATTCGCTTATCTAAATCTGTAGCAGTAAAATGATTGAGCGGCTCCTCGCGCATTTTCCAGCGTCGGCGGCTTGCGTCAGCACCCATACCGAACGGCTGTTTTATATTTATGACCAGGAGGGCAACCAACCCTGCCGACACCGAACGGCGATGCTCGCGCCAACCGACTTAACAGTTCGCAATGCCAGCGCAGTGGCAGTGCATCTGATAGCAATCGACCACTGTCTTTACAATTCTAGCGACTCGCAACGGTGCGACTGTGCTTTGGTGCGTGGCGAGGAAATCCATTTTGTTGAGTTCAAGCACGGCACAAACAAAAACCGGGCTTCCCGGCTCAAAGAGTGCATTCCTCAACTAGCTGCCGCCATCAATGCATTTATTCGGGCCGGTATCATCGCGCCACACAGTTCGGTGCGGGCCGTGGCTTGTGTAGGTTTCGCGGAGCAACGGCCGCCCCGGGGTGCCGCCATTGAGGCAAGGATTCTACAACTCAACTTATTGGTGCCGGAAGTAATTGTAGAGTTGTTCATTGACGACAGCACCGAATTCAACTGAAACGCCCCGCCGGACCGGAGTCCAGCGGGGCGTTGGGTTATGCCCGTAAACCGGGCTACTCTACGGGGCGGGTGGCTTCGTAGAGAAACCAGATGCGGCGCTCGGCCTCATCGATGTACTCTTCGAGCAGGCTGGCCGTACCTACGTCCTTGGCGTCGTCGCAGTGGCCGTGCAGCTCGCGCATGTGGTGGGCCAGGGTGCGGTTGTCGTCGGTGAGGTTGGTGAGCATATCCAGTGGGGTTACGTAGCTGTCGTCGCTGTCCTGAATGCGCTGGAGGCGGGCAATTTCGCCGATGGAGTGCAGCGTGAGAAAACCCAGCTTACGGGTGCGCTCTGCCAGCGGGTCGATGATGGCGTAAATCTGCTGCGACTGCTCGTCGAGCAGCAGGTGGTAGTCGCGGAAATTGCGCCCCGACATGTGCCAGTGGTAGTTCTTGGTTTTCACGTACAGCGCGAAAGCGTCGGCCACGAGGTGTTGCAGGCCGGTGGCTACTTTTTCGCGGCCCGCTTCGTCTAAATCCGACGGGGTGGCCAGCAAATCAATCTGCTCGGTGGTAGTTGCCATGTTGGTACACAGGTAAGTGAATGAATATGAAACCCTTTCTGTAACGCAGTACCGCGCTGACCGGCGCAACAAAATTCGGCTGTTTTGCCATGGAGTTGCGCTGGCAGCCCGGCGGGCCGGCCACTCATTTTCCACGCAATGGCCCAAAGCCCAAAAGCCCCGCCGGACAAATCCGGTGGGGCTTTTGATTGCCAGGTTACAGGAGCTTGGCGCTATACGGCGGCGGCCACGGCCTGCTTGATGAACTGGAGGCTGGCCACCAGCTTCACTTCGTCGCCGACCACGATGGAGCCGGCCTCGGTGATGCCGCTCCAAACCAGGCCGAAATCTTTGCGGCTGATTTTGCCGGTCACGTCAAAACCGGCCTTCTGGTTGCCGTAGAAGTCGCCGGCCTGGCCGCCGTACTCCACGTCCAGCGTCACCGACTGGGTTACACCGTGCACCGTCATGTCGCCGGTGAGCTTGTAGTCGTCGCCACCGACTTTGGTGAAGGAAGTTGAAACGAACGTCAGCTCGGGATACGTGGCGGCGTCGAAGAAATCGGCGCTCTTCAGGTGCTCGTCGCGCTGCTCCTGGTTGGTATCGATGCTGTCGATTTTGGCCGAGAAGCGCACCTGGGCACCCTCAAACGAGTCGCCCTCGGTTTCTGCCTCGCCCTCGAACTGCTTGAACGAGCCGGTTACGGTCGAAATAACAAGGTGCTTTACTTTGAACTGAACTTCGGAGTGGGTAGGGTCAAGTGCCCATTTGGTCGTGGCCATGGTGGTAATGGTTAAGGTTCAACTGAATGTGGACTGCCGGCGGGCCTGTTAGCCAACCAGCGCGCAACAAATGTAGCAACATTATTTTAAATGATGTACCTACATGGATAAATATTTCTGTCGGCCTATCTACCCCAAAAGCCAAAAAGCCGGTGCAGCTATGGCTGCACCGGCTTTTTGGCTTTCAGTGGGCGGCTTTACAGCAGCACCTTTTCCGTTACCGGCTGCACGGCTTTACCACTCAGCTCGCGCAGGGCGGTGGCAATGCCGGGTACATCGAAGCCGCATTCCTTGTACAACTCGTCCTGGGAACCGTGCTCCACTACGCGGTCGGGGATGCCGAGGCGGCGCACGGGTAGCGCGTAGCCGTGGTCGGCCATGAATTCGAGCACCGCCGAGCCGAAGCCGCCGGGCAGGCAGCCGTCCTCGACGGTAACCAGGGCGCGGTAGCGGCCGCAGATGGCGTGCAGCAGCTGCTCATCGAGGGGCTTGCAGAAGCGCATGTCGTAGTGGCCGGGGTTGAGGCCCTCGGCGCGCAGCTGCTCGGTGGCGCGGGCGGCGTAGTTGCCGATGTGGCCGATGCTGAGCACCGCCACGCCCTCACCCTCGCGCACCACGCGGCCGGTGCCGATGGCAATTTTCTTCAGCGGCGTACGCCACTCGGGCATCACGCCCTCGCCCCGCGGGTAGCGGATGCTGAACGGGCCGGCGTTTTCGGCCAGCGAGGCCGTGTACATCAGGTTGCGCAGCTCCTCCTCGTTCATCGGGGCCGACACTACCAGGTTGGGCACGCAGCGCATGTAGGCCAAATCGTAGTTGCCGTGGTGGGTGGGGCCGTCGGCGCCGGCGAAACCGGCCCGGTCGAGGCAGAACACGACGTGCAGGTTCTGCAAAGCCACGTCGTGCAGCACCTGGTCGTAGGCGCGCTGCATGAACGAGGAATAGATGTTGCAGAACGGCACCAGGCCCTGGGTGGCCAGGCCGGCCGAGAACGTCACGGCGTGCTGCTCGGCAATGCCCACGTCGAAGGCGCGGTCGGGCATGGCGGCCATCATCAGGTTCATCGACGAGCCCGAGGGCATGGCGGGAGTTACGCCCATGATGCTGGCGTTGGCCTCGGCCAGTTCCACCAGCGTGTGCCCGAACACGTCCTGGTACTTGGGCGGCTGGGGCTTGTCGGGCGTTTTTTTGTAGATTTCGCCCGTGATTTTGTCGAACAGGCCCGGCGCGTGCCAGAGGGTCTGGTCCTTTTCGGCCAGCGCGTAGCCCTTGCCCTTCACCGTCACGCAGTGCAGCAGCTTGGGGCCCGGAATGTGCTTGAGGTCTTCGAGAATGGTAGCCAGGTGCTGCACGTCGTGGCCATCGACGGGGCCGAAGTAGCGGAACTTGAGCGCCTCGAACAGGTTGCCCTGCTTGAGCAGCGTGGCCTTCATGGCCTGCTCGACCCGGCGGGCAATCTGCTGGGGGTTGGGGCCGAACTTGCTGAGCTTGCCCAGCACGTTCCACAGCTCGTCGCGCACTTTGTTGTAGGTGCGCGAGGTGGTAATGTCGGTGAGGTATTCCTTGAGCGCGCCCACGTTGGGGTCGATGCTCATGCAGTTGTCGTTGAGGATAACCAGCAGGTTGGACTTCTCGACGCCGGCGTGGTTGAGGGCCTCGAAGGCCATGCCGGCCGTCATGGCCCCGTCGCCAATCACGGCAATGTGCTGGCGGTCGAACTCACCCTTATAGTCGGAAGCCACGGCCATGCCCAGCGCCGCCCCGATGCTGGTGGAGCTGTGGCCCACTCCGAAGGCGTCGTAGGGGCTTTCGCTGCGCTTGGGGAAGCCCGACATGCCCTTGTAGCGCCGGTTGGTTGGAAACCGGTCGCGGCGGCCCGTCAGGATTTTGTGGCCGTAGGCCTGGTGGCCCACATCCCACACCAGCTGGTCGTAGGGCGTGTTGAACACGTAGTGCAGCGCCACCGACAGCTCGACTACGCCGAGCGAGGCCCCGAAGTGGCCGCCGTAAATCGAAACCGAATCAACGATGAACTGGCGCAGTTCCTGGCTCACCTGGACCAGCTGGTCGGGACTGAGCTTTTTGAGGTCGTCGGGGGAATTAATTTCCGCCAGCAGGGGCCCGGGTTCAACAATCATGCGCGCAGGGGTAGGTAGGCAAAAGGGATAAGTAGCGTTGCAACCGCCGCCCGCCCCGAAAGTTATGCCCGGGGCCGGCGCAGTATAAGGCAACGAGCAAAGTTACGGGTTTTCTGTGGGGGCGGATGAAAGGGAGAGGTAGGGCCGGGTGGCGGGATAAAGGCACGGTCATTCTGAGCATGTGGCGAATTGAGCCAGGGTGCGCAGCCGTAGTCGAAGAATCTCTACCGCAACAGTAATCCTGACGTTGGATTTACCACTGCACGCGAGATTCTTCGACTACGCTCCGCTTCGCTCAGCATGACCGTTCCTTTATCCCTACTGCCCTACCTCCCCCACTTCCCTACCTTTGCCCTATGCCGCAACTTCCCACCGACGTCGCCACTACTTCCGAAGACCAGCAACTGCTCGACAAGCTCCGGCCCTCGCGGATTGTGCTGCCGGTGCTTATTGGCCTGGGCGTGGTGGGCTTCATGTTCTGGCGCAGCTACAAACCAGGCGACCTCGACGCGCTGGCCAACGCCAAGCCCTGGTGGCTGCTGGTGATGGTGCTGGTGCTACTGGCCCGCGACGCCGGCTACGTGTACCGCATCCGCTACCTCACCCAAAAGGTACTCAGCTGGCGCGCCTCGCTCGACGTGATTATGCTCTGGGAGTTCTCGTCGTGTATTCTGCCCTCGGCGGTGGGCGGCACGGCCGTAGCGCCGGTACTGCTGCACAAAGAGGGTATTCCGCTGGGCCGCTCGGTGGCCTACATCATGGCCACGGCCATGCTCGATAATATGTACTACGTGCTCATGGTGCCGGTGGTGGTGCTCATCGGGGGCGACACGCTCTACCCCCACGAGTCGCTCCACGGCGGCCTGATTGCCACGCTGCGCATCGGTTTTATTCTGAGCTACGTGTTCGTAACGGCCTACGCCCTGCTAATGGTGTACGCCATTTTCATCAACCCTCGGGCTGTGCGGCGGCTGCTGGTGCGCCTGTTTTCGGCGCGGGTGCTGCGCCGGTTCCGGGGCCGCGCCTACCAGCTGGGCCACGATTTGGTACAGGCTTCGGCCGAGCTGCGCGGCAACGGCCGGGCGTACTGGCTGCGGGCCTCGCTAAGCACGTTCTTCGTCTGGACGGCCCGCTACCTAGTTATCGGCTGCCTGATCGGGGCTTTTATCGATGTGGGCTGGACCGAGTTCTGGCTGATTTTCGGCCGCAACCTCACCTACAAGGTCATCCTGCTGATTGCCATTACGCCCGGCGGCGCGGGCATTGCCGAGGGAGCCTTCCCCACGTTCTTCGGCAAGTTCATCGGCACGGCTACCATGACCAACTTCATGGTGCTGCTCTACCGCATCACCACCTATTACCTCTACCTGGTGCTTGGCGCCGTGTTCCTGCCCCGCTGGGTGGCCCGCATCTACGGCAAAAAAGCGGCCCGGCAGGAAATGGAGGCCTAGCGCTTTTTTGCCCTTCCTGGCCGGCTATTTCGTGACCTCCAAGGCCGGGGCGAGCTCGGCGGGCATGGGGCGCTGGTAGGTTTGCCAGAACTCGGGATGGTAGGGCACTTTGGGCAACTGGTAGATGCCGATGCCGCCACCGTGCAACTCAGGTTGCGCTTTCCGATCGGGTACCTCGGCGGCTGATATTACCGTAGGAGGGGAATAAGCTGCGTCGCAGGTCTGCTGGATATAAAATGGCTGGCGACCCAGCACATGGCCAACTTTAAGGGTGCGTGCTATGCTAGTTGCGGCGTAGTAGCGGCCATTGTCACCTTGTTGATAGGTTACAATCTGGGTAGCTCGGTGGTCGTTGAATACGGCCGGGAAAATGCGGGAAAAAGAGTTGTTGCGGCCGGAATATTTACGCGCAATAGCGTTTACCTGCATGGTATCGTGTTGCATCAAACTTTCGTAGCGCACCACCGCGTAGTCTTGCTGCCGGATGTAAAGTTTCCCTGAATAGCCGCTGATGAAGTGGTAGCCAACAGCTCGGGGGCTGGCCCGCTTAGCGGCGAAACTGATGACATAATAGGTTTCGTTGCCCCGCTGTTCAATGCTATCCAGCTGCAAACGGAACTTGCCCATCGTTTTCGTCTTGAACAGCGGCAACACCCGCACCGGGTCGAAGCCCCCGGCAAAGCCGTAGCCAGCTTCGCGGTACGCGTCGGGGTTGTCTGTACCGGTGGCCACCTGCTTCTCCTGCACCCTGATCATGGGCTGCTTTTCCAGGAAAAGGAAACCGCCAGCCCAGTGATGATAACCAGCGGGGGTCCATTCCTGCGCGGTATACTCTACTTCGTGACGAAGCGTATCAAATCCTGTGACGCGTCGGTGAGCATAGAGTTGCTGAGTATAGTCCTGCTGCTCATAGTTTGCGGCGGCGGCCTTAATCACCTTCTTCATGATCCGCTTCGGGTCCTGCGACTGGGCACTTACCCGCACGTTGCTCAGGGCAAACGCGGCTGGCACCAGCCGTACCGTGGCGGCAGCCCCGGCCGCGGCGGCCAGCGTGGCCGGCTCGTAGCCGATGCTACTCACCTGCACCAGCTCGCCCCGGCGGGCTTCGAGCCGGAAACGACCTTGGGCGTCCGAGACGGTACCGGCGCTGCGGGCCGGCACGGCCACGGTGGCGAAGGGCACCGGTTGGCCGGTTTTACGGTCGAGAATAACGCCGCTGAGCATGAGCGCTGCGCCGCTGGTTTTGCCTACCACCGGTTTCATAGCCGGGTTGATGCGGCCCCCAAACCGCGCGGTGGCCAACGTGTCGGCCGGAGCAGCATCCTTTTCTACTGCAGAAGCCAGCGTTACCCGCGGATGGGGCGGGTTTACGCTCCGCAGAAACAGGAAGCCATCTACAACCTGGCTCCACAGCCCGGCAAACGGCTTGTATTCAAAAGCGTAGGTGGTGAGCTGTTTGCCAGCTGCGGTGTGTTTGAGGCTTATGAAACTGTAGGGCTGCCCCTGCGCCAACAGCGCTGCTTCCAAGCTGCCGGCCGCTGGCACCGGAACCGGTCTATGCTGCCCCCAGGGGCCAAAACCGTACTCACCACCGCCCGATAAAGTGCCCAGCACGTACACGGCGTCTTCGCCCAGCGCCGACTTCACGGCCCGGCCCATGGGCCGGAACGTCTGGATTTCGGCATCGGCCAGCGCTTCTACCTGGTTGGCCACGTGCGGCAGGGCCGCCCAGCAAACTACCTTTTCCTGCGGGTGCTGGCGCAGGTACCAGAGCAGATTATCGGCCATCTGGGCATCGCGCGAGTTATTATCAGAGGCCTTGAACTCAGCCGAATCCTTCGCGGCGGGGTCGTTGGTGGCGTAGTCGCGGGCCATGGCCTGGAGGCTGCGCAGGTTCTGGAGCCAGAACGCGGCCCGCGCGCGACGCTTAGCATCGGGGCCGGCCGCCACCTTTTCGAGCAGCTTGCGGGCTTTGCCAATCTGCAGGTTGAAAATGGTGAGGCTATTGGCGGGCGGAAAGATGAAGTGTTCCCCCATCATGCTCACGCACTCCTCCAGGTAGTCGTAGGCAATGCCATCGGCCCCCTTCTCGGGCTTGAGGAAATCCTGCAGCTCCTCCAGCAATTCCTCCTGGTAGGCCCCGCTCAGCTGCCCATCGAAACCGGCCACTTTCAACCCGCCCGGGCCCAGCAATGGCAGCAGTTGCTGAAACTCCTGAGTGCCAGTCCAGACCGGAAACACGCTGTTGTCCAACGCCTCAGCCGCCGACGCGCCCTTTTCCAACTCCTGTTGGGCTCGGTTCAGCTCGTAAAAGCCACTTTCAAAGGCCACCGTAGTAAAGCCCAAACGCTCCTTCAGAAACCGGATCAGCCGGATTTTAGCTTCCGTCACGTTGCCTTCGCCGTGCGTGGGCTCGCCCAGCATCACCACCCGTGCCCCGCCAATTTCCTGGCGCAGAAACTCCAGGTCGGTAAAGTCGGCGTCCGCGGGGTCGATGGTGCGGATGGCATGCACGGGCAGCGGCAATGGAGCTACAGCGGCGGCGGATGGGGTAGTCTGGGCCAGCGCGTTGGCGCCACTCAGCGCAGTCAGTAGCAGGCCAAAGGCAGCCGGGAAAAGTCGTTTCATAAATACTCGGATGCTGCCAAAAGGTAAATTTCCCAGCAAAGTAGGCAAACTATTTTCCGAGCCGCTGCTGCTACGGCCGCCCGCCCGGCTCCGGCGGCTGCGGGCACGAAAAAGCCCCTTCTGCCGAAACAGAAGGGGCTTTTTGCAAATTAGCTTGTGCGAACGGACGACTACTCGTCTTCCAAATGCAGCTCCGTGCCGTCGGTGCCTTTCAGCGTCAGCTTGTCGTCGGTGAGCGTCACTACCGTAAAGGTGTTCGACGTTCCGGCGCCATCGGGCATCATGGTGATGGTTTTGGCGCCTTGGTCGAAGGTATATTTGCCGTTCATGGTCTGGGCGCCCGAGCTCATGTTGTACTGGCCATTGGCGAAGAAGGTCACGCGCTGGTCGTCCATGGCGTCGGTCTGCTTGATTTTGTCGCCGGCGGCCGTGGTTTCCTTGTCGGTTTTCCAGGTTTTGCTGTTGGTGCCGTAGAGCATGTTTACGCCTTCTACTTTGCCTTCCTTGCTGCCGCAGGCGGCCGTGAAGAGCAGAACGAACATGAACAGACCCGTCAGCAGACGGGAGGAGGAGGAGGTAAGAACTTTCATGGGGAGAGAGAAAAATAGGTGAAGGGTTGGAGCGCAATGATGGCCGTCAGCGGCCGCCGTTAATGCGCCTCTTACGGTAGCGTTGGCCAATAAGTTCGGGGGAGAAGCCGGGCAACGTATGGGTGCAGGCCAAGTGGCACAACCTATTGCCTGCCACGGCGTAAGAAGGCCGGGCGACCAAGCCGCACAGTAGCAGCTGCCCCATTGCTCTCTCCTTCACCTAACGCATTACTATCATGGGACTCTTCGATTTCCTCTCAGACAAAGGCGAAAAACAGCCGGTTCAACCCACCACTACTCCTACCGGCGGCAACACCGACTTCTTCGGTAACAACGCCAACGCTGCCGACACCACGGCGGCCGGTGATACCTACACCGTAGTAAGCGGCGATTCGCTTTCGAAAATTGCCAAGAACCACTACGGCGACGCCAGCAAGTGGCACCAGATTTACGAAGCCAACAAGTCGACCATCGGCTCGAACCCCGACCACATTGAAGTGGGCCAGGTGCTGACAATGCCCAAGATGTAAGCTAGCCGCTTCGCGGAAATATTCAAAAAGCCACTCCGCCAGGAGTGGCTTTTTCTGTGCTCGCAGTAGTCGGTTACGCGGTTTCAGGGCAGGCTTTTTATGCCAAAAATCAGGCCTTCAGGTACAGCCGCGCGGCGCATCAGGTGCCCTGACTATGCGTACGTAGTTTACCGGGCGCATTTATAAATCGTTATTTATCAGCGTTATTAAGTCGATTTTAGCAGGATTTACACCTAGGAATAAGCATTCAAATATAATTGCGACTTCTCTTGCATATTATAAAATCATGCTTATACCTTTGCAACACCAACCCGGTACTGGTCCGCTCGCGGCAGACTAGTTTTCATAGGATTTATACAGAAGTGGCGAGAGCACAGGCTCCCTGACCCACTGGCAACCTTCGACCGCGCGAAAGGTGCCAATGCCTGCCCGACCAGCCCGAACTTCAGTACGGCGGCGGGGACTATAACCTTCCAGTCCATGAGCCACTCCCTCCGCGTTTTCGCCCCCGTTTCCCCCACCGCTCCGGCCGCCTTCGGGCCCGCCGCCTGGCCGTGGGCTTTCGGCGTTTCGGCCCCGGCCACCCCGGCCCTACTGGCCGCCGCCCGAATGCGAATGCGCGGCTGTTGTTGCGCTTGTTGCAGCTGTTGCTAGCCCCGGCCGCCTAAGCCGCCTGCCCAAGCCCGGCCCCGGGTGGCCCTCCTCTCCCCCTTGCGCTTCCTGCTTGTGCCTGCTCTGGCTTCGGGCCGGCGCGCCCGTTTCGCGGATTTTGCCCGCCGCAACCCCTGGATTCGTGCGCCAAAACCGGTGCCGAAAAACGAAAAACCAACCACTAAAAACGAAATAGCCATGTCCTCCAGCCACCACTTCGAAACCCTGCAACTCCACGCCGGCCAGCAGCCCGACCCCGTTACCGGTTCGCGGGCCGTGCCGCTTTACCAGACCACCAGCTACGTGTTCAAGAGCGCCGAGCACGGGGCCAACCTGTTTGCACTCAAGGAATTCGGTAACATCTACACCCGCCTGATGAACCCCACGACCGACGTGTTCGAGCAGCGGGTGGCGGCGCTGGAAGGCGGCGTGGCGGCGCTGGCGGTGTCGTCGGGGCAGGCGGCCCAGTTTATCGCCCTCAACAACCTGCTCCAGGTCGGCGACAATTTCGTGAGCTCGACCCACCTCTACGGCGGCACCTACAACCAGTTCAAGGTGGCCTTCAAGCGCCTGGGCATCGAGGTGCGCTTCGCCAACGGCGACGAGCCCGCCGCCTTCGCGGCCCTCATTGACGAACGCACCAAGGCTATCTACCTCGAAACCATCGGCAACCCCAGCTTCAGCATTCCCGATTTTGAGGCCATTGCCACCATTGCCCGCGAGCACGATTTGCCGCTGGTGGTGGATAACACCTTCGGGGCGGGCGGCTACCTGTTCCGGCCCCTGGAACACGGCGCGCACATCGTGGTGGAGTCGGCCACCAAGTGGATTGGCGGGCACGGCACGAGCGTGGGCGGCGTTATCGTGGACGGCGGCACCTACGACTTCGGCAACGGCAAGTTTCCGCAGTTCTCCGAGCCTTCTGAGGGCTACCACGGCCTCGTGTTCAGCGACACGTTCGGCAAAAACGGGCCGTTCGGCAACATCGCCTTCATCATCCGGGCGCGGGTGGAAGGGCTGCGCGACTTCGGCCCGTCGCAGAGTCCGTTCAACTCGTTTCTGCTGCTCCAGGGGCTTGAAACGCTGAGTCTGCGGGTAGAGCGCACCGTGGAAAACGCGCTGCGCATCGCCACCTGGCTGGAGCAGCATCCGCAGGTGGAGGCCGTGAACTACCCCGGTCTGCCCTCCAGCCCTTACCACCAACTGGCCCGCAAGTACCTCAAGCGCGGCTACGGCGGCGTGCTCACCTTCGCCCTCAAAGGCAGCAAGCACACGGCCACGCAGTTCATCGACAGCCTGAAGCTAATCAGCCACCTGGCCAACGTGGGCGACGCCAAAACGCTCATCATCCAGCCCGCCGCCACCACCCACCAGCAGCTTTCCGAAGAGGCCCAGCAGGCAGCCGGCGTCACGCCCACCCTGCTGCGCCTCTCGCTCGGCATCGAACACTTCGACGACATCCGGGCCGATTTGCAGCAGGCCTTCGACGCCGTTCAGAATGCCGCCACGCCCGATACTATCCAGGACGAACCCCTGCCCGAGCCGGTAGCCGAGCGCGAGCAGCCGCTGGAAGTGTAGCCGCCACCCCACCCCACGGCCCCCTCCCCTCCGGGAGAGGGGGTGCGTTCAACGAATTATTCGAACTCGCCTTCTAGCTCGCGTCAGGCTCCCCCTCTCCCGGAGGGGAGGGGGCCGGGGGGTGGGGTAAACGTCAGAATTCAAAAACCACCACATGCCGACCCACCACTTTCAACTCCCGCACCCGCTGCCCCTCGAAAACGGCGGCCAGCTAACCCACCCCACCGTCGCCTACCAGACCTGGGGGCAGCTGAACGCGGCCCGCGACAATGTGGTGTGGGTGTGCCACGCCCTGACGGCCAACGCCGACGCGGCCGACTGGTGGCCGGGCCTGGTGGGGCCGGGCCGGTACTTCGACCCGGCCGACTGGTTTATCGTGTGCGCCAACGTGCTGGGCTCCTGCTACGGCAGCACCGGCCCGCTCACGCCCGACCCCGAAACCGGCCAGGCGGCTTTCCAGGCGTTTCCGCTGCTGACCGTCCGGGATATGGTGGCGGCCCACGAGGCGTTGCGCACGGAGCTGGGGCTGGCGCGGGTGCATACGCTGGTGGGCGGCTCGCTGGGCGGGCAGCAGGCCATCGAGTGGGCGGTGCAGCAGCCGGCGGTGTTTGAAAACCTGGTGCTGCTGGCCACCAACGCCCGGCATTCGGCCTGGGGCATTGCCTTCAATGAGGCCCAGCGGCTGGCTGTTTTCGCCGACCCTACCTACCAGCAGAATACCCCTTCCGGGGGCGCGGCCGGACTGCGGGCAGCCCGCGCCGTGGCCCTGCTCAGCTACCGCAGCTACCCCGCCTACGGCCGCACCCAAACCGAGCCCACCGACGAACTGCTCACCGATTTCCGGGCCGCCGCCTACCAGCGCTACCAGGGCGACAAGCTGGCGGCCCGCTTCGACGCCTACAGCTACGTGACCCTCACCCGGGCCATGGACAGCCACAACGTGGGTCGCGGCCGGGGCGGCGTGGCGGCGGCCCTGGGCCGGGTGCGGGCCCGCACGCTGGTCATCGGCATCACCTCCGACGTGCTGTTTCCGGTGGCCGAGCAGCAGGAGCTGGCCCGCCACATTCCGGGGGCCATGTACGCCGAAATGGACTCAACCTACGGCCACGACGGCTTCCTGCTGGAGGCCGCCCAAATTATCCGCTTCCTCGAACGATTTCACGCGCTGACCTATGCCCACTAACGCTATTGCCCCGTCTCATTCCGCTCCTGCCGCGGCTGCCGTCGCCGCTTCTCCTGCCGCTGCGGCGGCGGCCCGGCCCTGGCGCGTCGGCCTTATCGGTTTCGGCTGCGTGGGCCAGGGCCTGCACGATATCCTGGCGCGGCACCCGGCCAGCGGCTTCGTTATCAGCCGCATCGTGGTGAAGAGCCCGACCAAGCTCCGCCCGCTGCCGGCCAGCCGCTTCGAGTTCGATGCCACCGCGCTGCTGGCCGACGACTCGCTCGACGTGCTGGTGGAGGTGATTGACGATGCCGCCGCGGCCTTTACGTTCGTAGCCGCCGCCCTGCGCCGGGGCCGACGGGTGGTAACGGCCAACAAGGCCATGCTGGCCCGCCACCTGCCCGAGCTGGTGGCCCTGCAGCGCGCCCACGGCAGCACCTTATTATATGAGGCGGCCGTGTGCGGCAGCATTCCGGTAGTCCGCACGCTCGACGCCTACTTCGGGGCCGAGCCCCTGCGGCGGCTGACGGGCATTCTCAACGGCTCGTCGAACTACGTGCTCACCCGCATGGGCAACAGCGGCACCGACTACGCCCCGGCCCTGGCCCAGGCCCAGCAGCTGGGCTTCGCCGAAACCGACCCCAGCCTCGATATGGGCGCCTTCGACCCGCGCGCCAAGGCCGTGCTGCTGGCCGCCCACGCCTACGGGGTATTCCTCGACCCCGAGCAGGTGCTCAACCTGGGCATCGAAGGCATTGCCGCCACCGATATTGCCTTTGCCGCCAGCCGGGGCCAGAAAATAAAGGTAGTGGCCGGCCTCCAGCGCCTGCCCGACGGCCGCGTGACGGCCCTGGTCACTCCGCAGCTGGTAGGGTCCGGGTCGCCGCTTTTTGGGGTGGATGAGGAGTTCAACGGCGTGGTCATCGAGGCCGACTTCGCGGGCGAGCAGTTCCTGCGGGGGCGCGGGGCCGGCGGGCACCCCACCGGCTCGGCCGTGCTGGCCGATTTGGCCGCCCTGCGCCAGGGTTTCGCCTACCAGTACGCCAAAACCGCCGCCCCGCCCACCCACGCCACCGACCTGGAAATCGAAATCTACCTGCGCACCGCCGAGCCCCGGCTCATCGACCTGCTCGATTTCAGCGAAGTGTCGGAAGAAGCCGACGAGGACGGCTACGTGGTCGGCTACGTGGCCCTAGCCCACCTCATCACCCACCGCGACCTGCTGCGCGAATACGGTGCCTTCATCGTGCGCACCGGCCAGCTGCGGCCCGTGGGCGAGGCCGCCGAAGCAACTGAGGCGGCCGAAGCGGCGCTGGAAACGGCCGGCCGCGGCTGGTAGGCCGGGTTTCGCAGCCTGTTTTTTCGTTTCTGAAAAACAGGCTGCAAAACTGAGGCAAAGGGCTTGTAGAGACGCGACCCTTCGCGTCTCGGCGTTGAACGGCCCGTACGACGCGACTTCCCTAACGTCCGCAACGATTGAGACGCGAAGGGTCGCGTCTCTACATCTCGTTCTCCAAGCCGCTATCGGAAACCTAGGGCGCCGACCCGGCAGCCGCCGAAGCTGCGGCCGGCAGCGGCAGGTTTTCCGGCGGGGCCGCCCCTACCGAGTCGGCCGGGGTGGCGGCCAGCGGCACCCGGCGCGGGGGCAGCGCGGCTGTGGCTACGGCGGTGCGGCGCGGGTTGAGGGCGGCGGCCAGCAGCGGGCCGGGCGCGCCGGCTCCGAGCAGCGGGCGCAGAAAGTCGCGCATCGGCACGAACACCGAGTCGATATACGTCGGCTCGAAGGAGTAGGGCACGTGGCCGGCGCCGCGCAGGGGGCGCAACACGTTGGGCACCCCCACGGCCTGGGCGCGACGGCGCAGCACCGCGCTGCCCGCCACCACCTGGGCCGGCAGCGGGCCGCCAATGAGGCCGCGCTGGTAGGGTACAATCCCGTCGCGGGTGCCGTGGATGCTGAGCAGCGGCGCGTCGCCGGCCTGGAGCCACTCGGCCCGGGCCAGGGCCCCGCACAGGTTGATGACGCCGCGTGGGCGGCTGCTGTAGCCCGCGTTGCCGCCGCTGCCTTCGAGGCCACCCAGCGCCGCCAGGTTCAGGTAGGCGGGCACTTCGGCGGCTTTGTCGAGGTAGGCCGTTTGCAGGGCCATAAAGGCCCCGGCCGACGAGCCGCCCACGAAAATGTAGCGGCCATCGACCCTGAACCGCCGGGCCGTGGCGGCGTCGTGGCGGAAGAAGCGCACGGCGGCGCGCATGTCCTGGGTGGCCCGGATGGCGGCCCGGCCGATGCCCACGCTGTCGAAGGGAAAGAACAGCAGCCGGTAGTCGATGCTGGCGGCCGTGTAGCCCAGCCGGGCCAGGCGGGTGCACAACTCGGTCATCACCGCATCGTCGCGGGTGCCGGTTGCGAACGCCCCTTCGTGGGCCAGCAGCACCAGCGGGCGGCGGCGCACGGTATCGCCAGCCGGCTCGTAGAAATCGAGGTAGAGCGGCTGCGTTTGGCCCAGCAGGCCACTCACCTGAGCAAACTCCACGTTGCGCCGCACCTTCACCTGGCTGAACAGCGGGCGGTGGTAGCGGCCCCGGGTGGTATCGGGCGGGGCCGGCTGGGCTGGCAGCAGGGTGGGGGCCAGAAGGCCAATCAAGAGGAAAAACAGGAGAAGTAAGCGCACGGGTGGGTAACGTGGAAGGGACGGAGTTTAGTTGTTGGTGAAAGAACGTCATTCTTCGCTGCGCTCTGAATGACGTTCTTTCACCAACAACTATCAACGGCCAGCTACTTTTGCCCCCATGCCTACCATCGCCCCGCCCCCACTCCGCCCCCACGACCAGGTAGCCATCGTCTGCCCCGCCCGGGCGGCCTCGCACGCCGAACTGGCCGCGGCCGTAACCACGCTCGAAAGTTGGGGCCTGCGCGTGCGGCTGGGCACCAGCACCAACGTGGCCGAGCACCAGTTCGGCGGCGCCGACGAAGTACGGCGCCAGGACCTCCAGCAGCAGCTCGACGACCCCGAAATCCGGGCTGTTTTCTGCGCCCGGGGCGGCTACGGCACCACCCGAATCATCGATGGGCTCGACTTCACCCAGTTTGCCCAACACCCCAAATGGGTGGCCGGCTTCTCCGATATTACCACGCTCAACTGCCACCTGCTGGCCCGCGGCTTTCAGAGCATTCACGGCGTGATGCCGCTGCTGTTCAACCAGGAAGGCGGGACCGAATCGTTGGCGAGTTTGCGGCGGGCGCTGTTTGGTGAGGCCCTGGCCTACGAAGTGCCGGCCCACCCGCTCAACCGCTTCGGCACCGCTACCGGCGAGCTGGTGGGCGGCAACCTGAGCATCCTGCAAACCCTCACCGGCACCGCCTCCGACGTATCGACAGCGGGCCGCATTCTGTTCCTGGAAGACATCGACGAGTACCTCTACGCCATCGACCGGATGCTGGTGCACCTCGACCGCACCGGCAAGTTGGCCGGCCTGGCCGGCTTATTAGTAGGCCACTTCACCAACCCCCAGGACAATACCATCCCCTTCGGCCGCACGCCGGGCGAAATCATCCAGCACTACGCCGCCAGGTACGCTTTCCCGGTAGCCCACAGCTTCCCCGTCGGCCACGAGCCGCAGAATATGGCGCTGGTAGTGGGCCAGGAAGTTCGGCTGACGGTGGACGAGGCCGGGGCGAGCTTGACGAGCTTGTAGCGCGAAAATCTGTTTCGCGACGAGCACAGCGAGTATCCCGTAAGTACGTTCTGGCAGTTTACTCGCTGTGCTCGTCGCGAAACAGATTTTCGCGCTACAGACGCTTTAGCAGCCCCGGCAGGCCTTCTTTGTCGAACAGAATCCGGCCGATTTTAAGTTGCGACCAGCCGGGTTGCAGGCGGTAGGAAAACACCGGCAGGCCATCTTGCAAATTACATTCGATGCAGAACGTGCGGCGGCCGGGTTGGGCAGGTAGCTGGCTTTCGAGCTGGAGCAGGTGAGTTGAAATCAGAAAGCACGAGCGCGGAAAGGCCGCCAGCCCGGCCACGGTGGCGCGGGTAATATCGAGCGCGTCATCCACGTTGGTGCCCCGAAACAGCTCATCGAACACGGCGAATACCCGGCCCGGACCCTGGGCAGCTTGCAGCACGGCTTTCAGGTTGCGGATTTCGGCCAGGAAGTGGCTGTAACCGCCGCTGAGGCTGTCGGCCAGGTTGATGGCCACCACGATGGACGAGTAGAACGGCAGCCGGGCCGTGGCGGCCGGCACGCCCAGGCCCGCGTGGGCCAGGTACACGCACAGCCCCAGGGCCTTAAGCAAGGTCGATTTGCCCGACATATTCGGCCCCGTCAGCAGCAGCACGTTGTCGTGGGCGTCGAGGGCCAGCGTGTTCTTCACCGGAGCCGGCAGCAGCGGATGGTAGAAATCGGCTAAATACAGGCCGGCGGACTGAAACCCGGGAAACGTGAAGCCCAGTTGGTGCAGGCCTTTCGCCACCGACCAGCAGGCTTCGAGCCAGAAAAAGGCGGACCAGAATTCGGCTAGTTCCTGCTCGCTTACCTCGTGCAGTTGCCGGGCGAAGTCCACCATGCGGGCGGCCGAAAACTGGTCCTAGGCCACGGCTTCGGCGACCGAGTTCAGGCTGAAGCGCTCCAGAAACCGGGTGATGAGGGCGAGGCGGGCGCAGGCGAAGGGCGGCAGTCCGGCCGGCTCCAGGCGGCGGAAATAGTGCTGCTCCAGCCGGTGCAGTAATGTAATGGCCTGCACGTAGCGGGCCCGGGTGCGGTAGCGCGTTTCCTCACTTACCAGCAGCCGCGCCGCCAGCCGCACCCGGCTGGTTTCCAGCACCAACTGCCCGCTTACCACTTCGTGCAAAAACCGCTGCACTTCGGCCAGTTGAATGCGGGAGTAGCTGAACTCGCCGATAACGTCCCACTGGCTCAGCAGCGCCCGAAACACCGCCTGTTTCTCCCGCACCAGCTCCGGGCTGGCCGGCAGCTCCCGCAACAGCCCGCGCACCGCTTTCTCGGCCGCGTGGCAGTGGGTGAAGTTGAACAGCGGCAGGATATCGGCATCGAGCCGCAGGTCGTCAACGAGGAGCATTTTTTGGAGCTGCTTTTTTGAGCTGTTGGCTTTTAGCTGATAGCTATTAGCTTTTGTTCTGACTGGCAGAATTTTGCGGGTAGTCCGGCTTGATTTCCTGCTCGATGATGTGCCGCGTAATGAGCCGTGAGAAAAGCAGTAACGCCAGAAGCCCCGGCAGCTTGCGTTGCCAGGGCTCTTTTGCATTTCAGATTCACTTTTAGAAAAGCCGCTTGGGCCACTTAGGGCCACCATCCGCCTCATTCGGCGGAAGCTAATAGCTCAAAAACTACTCGCCGTAAATCACCGTCAGCACTGTCTGGCCCACGGCCTGGAGGGTGCGCCGGTCGATGACGCTCATGTTGTCCTGGGTGGTGTGGTGGTAGGGCTGGAACTCGCCGTTGGGTAGAAAGTCGATGATGTCGATGGTCCGGACGCCGGCCTGGTTGGTGTACACATGGTCGTCGTCAACCGAAAAACCATCAGCAAAGAGGAAAAAGTCGGAAAAACCGAGCTGTGAGGCTGTATTCCAGACTTTCTCCACCACGTCGGGGGCCTTTTCGCGCGAGAGGCCCTCGCGGCTGAACTTGGCGCCCTTCGCCCCTACCATATCGAGCAGGATGCCGAAGTTGGGCTTGTAGTTAGCGGGCACCACGTTCTTGGCCCAATATTGCGAGCCCAGGCACCACGTATCCTGGCTGCCGAGCAGGTTCTTTTTGTCGGCCTGCGTTACGCCGTCGTAGCCATAGTCCTCCGAGTCGAAGAGGATGAAATCGACGCCTACGCCAGGGGCCAGGCTATCGGGCTGGGCGGCCAGCACGCGGGCCAGCTCCAGGGCTACGGCCACGCCGCTGGCCCCGTCGGAGGCGCCATCGAGCGGGGCGTTCTTGTTCTCGGTGTCCTTGTCGGCGAAGGGGCGGGTGTCCCAGTGGGCAAACACGGCAACCCGGCGCGGGGCCGCGGGGTTGTAGCGGGCAATAATGTTGCGCGACTTCAGAATGTTGCCATCAAAAGCCTTCGCCTCAAAAGGCTGCTCCTGCACCGTGAGGCCATACTTCTTGAACTGCCCGATTATCCAGTCGCCGGTTTTTACGTGGGCCGCCGTGTTGGGCACCCGGGGCCCGAAAGCCACTTGCCGGGCCGTATAAGCATAGGCCGAATCGGCGTTGAAGGCGGGCGTTTTGGGCAGGGCGGCGGCTTCGGTGGCCACCGTATCGGTGGTGTCTTTCTGGCCGGGACAGCCGGTGAGCAGCAGCAGGCCCGCCAGCGCGGCCGGGGCAAGTCGGAGGATGGTTTTCATGGGACAGAAACGCTTCTAATAAATGGAGCGGTAGGCGTTGAGCTACAAGCCGCAAGCTACAAGCTTTTGTTCCTATGGCCGATACTTGCAGCTTGCGGCTTGCAGCTCAACGCCTGCCGCTTTCCTACTCCTCACTGTACGCCCAGTCGACGCCGGTTTTGGTGTCCTTCACCACGATGCCCTGCTGCTTGAGCGCGGCCCGGATTTCGTCGACCTTGCCGTAGTCTTTGGCGGCTTTGGCTTCCTGGTAGAAGTGCAGCGTGAGGCCCAGCAGGTCCTCGGCGCTGGCGCGGGGCTCGTCGCGCAGGCCCAGCACGTCCTGCACCAGCGTGCGGTAGGTGGCGGTAGCTTCGGCCAGGGCGGCGGGGCTCACCTGGGCCAGCGTGTCGGGCTTGGCGGCGTAGCCATTCAGCTTGCGCAGCAGGTTGAACAGGCTAGCCAGGGTGCGGGCCGTGTTCAGGTCGTCGTTGAGGCCCGCGAAGCAGTCGGCGGCCAGCTTGCGCAGCTCGGCGTCGGCGGCGCTGGTGTCGGCGGCGGCTCCGAGGCCCTGGGGCAGTTGCAGCTTGTCGAGCAGGCGCAGGCCGTTCATCAGCTTGCGGTAGCCCTTGCCGGCGGCCTGCAAGCCCTCGTCGGTAATATCGACGGGGCTGCGGTAGTGGGCCTGGAGCAGGAAGAAGCGGGCCGTCATGGGCGAGTAGGCCTGGGCCAGCACCTCATTCTCGCCGCTGAACAGCTGGCTGATGGTGATGAAGTTGCCTGCCGACTTGCTCATCTTCTGGCCATTCACGGTAATCATGTTGTTGTGCATCCACACCCGGGCCTCGTTGGTGGGGTGCTCGCAGGCCTGGCTCTGGGCAATTTCGCACTCGTGGTGCGGAAACATGAGGTCGAGTCCGCCACCGTGGATGTCAAATTCGGCGCCGAGGTACTTGCGGCTCATGGCCGAGCATTCGAGGTGCCAGCCGGGGAAACCTTCGCCCCAGGGCGAGGGCCAGCGCATGAGGTGGCGCTCATCGGCCCGCTTCCAGAGGGCGAAATCCAGCGGGCTGCGCTTCTCGTCTTGGCCCGTGAGGTTGTCGCGCGAGCCGGCCAGCAACTCCTCCACCACCCGGTTCGAGAGCTTGCCATATTCGTTGCCGGCGGCGTTGTAAGCGGGCACATCAAAGTACACCGAGCCGTTTACCTCGTAGCCGAAGCCGTTGGCTATAATCTGCTCCACCATCTCGATTTGCTCGATGATGTGGCCGCTGGCGCGGGGCGTGATGTCGGGCGGCAGGCAGCCCAGGGCCGCCATGTGGTCCTGGTACAGGTTGGTGTAGCCCTCGGCCACTTCCATCGGCTCCACCTGCCGGGCGCGGGCAATGCGGCCGATTTTGTCCTCGCCCTCGTCGGCATCGTCAACGAGGTGGCCTACGTCGGTAATGTTGCGCACGTAGCGCACCGTATACTCCAGGTAGCGCAGGTAGCGCGTGAGCACGTCGAACACCACCGGGCCCCGGGCATTGCCCACGTGGGCCTCGCTATACACCGTCGGGCCGCACAGGTACACGCCCACGAAGGGCGCATTTAGCGGTTCGAATGGGGCTTTCTGGCGGGTAAGCGTATTGTAGAGCGAGAGAGACATATATTGAACTGTTAGCTAACAGCTGATAGCTATTCGCTTTCGTTTTTGATTTACAGGGAATTCCGCTTGGTTGAAGGCGACGTCTGGGCGTGCGTGGGGGCGATGCAAAAGTAACGGCAGTTTTCCAGAGTGCGGGGAAACAACAAAACCCCAACCAATCGGCCCGAATTATGGCGAACAAAGTCTAAAAGCCAACTCAAACGGCACAAAAACCCGATTGGCTGGTCTATAAAGTTCAATCGGTGGTTTATAAAGACCAGCAGCCAGTATAAAACAGCGGGGTGATTAAGCCTCCTGCGGCGTTCCGCATTGTTCAGCACCACGGGCCATTCCAACCCACTGCTACTGCGGCTCCGTTTTCGGCATCAGCTGGTAGGTGGCCGTGGTAGGGAAGTGGTCGGAGTAAGGGATTTCGTAGTTCACCCAGAAGTCGCGCACCTGCCAGCGGGGACTGGCAAACTGGTTGTCGATGCGCAGGAAGGGAATCCGGCCGTTGTAGGTGCTGCCCACGCCGTTGCCCACGGCCGTCCAGGCGTTCTGGAAGTGGTCGGCCAGCTGGTCGTAGCTGTAGCTGTAGGGCACGTCGTTGAGGTCGGCGCAAAGCAGCATCGGGTAGGGGCACTTGGCGAAGCGGGCCACCAGCGTATCAATCTGGGCGTGCCGCAGCACGGCCCCGCGCTTGAAGCGCCGCAGCAGCCCCAAGCCCTTCTTTTTCAGGCCCGACTTGCTGGAGTAGCTGTCCACGATGTCGCGCTCGTCCATGCTCATGCTCTGCAGATGGAAGCTGTACACCCGGATGGTATCCTGGCTGGGCAGCTGCAGATCAACCCACATGCCGTGGTTCTGGGTGAGCTTGCCGAACTGAATGGTGCCGCGGCTCACGATGGGAAAGCGCGAGAAGATGGCCATGCCGAACTCGGCCCCGGCGCCGTTGGTGAGCGTCTTCGACAGAAACGACTCGCGCCCGGCCTGCTTGCCGATTTTCTCCATCGTCCGGAACACGTTGCCATCAGCCGATTTGGTGCCGATGGGCTCGTTGTAGAACTCCTGCAAACACAGTACGTCGGCCGGATTTTCGGCCAGCCAGCGCACCATCTCCTTCGAGGATTGCAGGCCGTTGTTGCGCAGCTGCGGGTACACGTTGAAGATGCGCACGTTGGCCGACAGCACCTGCACCACCGGCCCGGCGGTGGCCGGCTCGGCGGCCGTGGTCAGGCGCAACGGGTGCAAAGCCAGCCCGCGCTGGAAGTGGGGCCACGTGAGCACGGCCAGCGCCAGCGGCAACAGCGCCACCGGCCAGCGCCGCAGCAGCCAGTAGCCGGCCGCCAGCAGGTTCAGGGCCAGGGCCACGGGCAGCGTGAGGGCCCCGAAAATGGCCGGCCAGAAAGTGTAGGCTGGCAGCTGCTCGCAGGCAATGGCCAGCAGCACCCACCCCATCACCAGCAAAGTGCACTTGAAAGCAAACGAACGACGCACGGGCAACTCTTTTCTACCAACCTTCGGCTGGTAAGCAAAGGTAGTTCTTCCGGTCGGGCCCCGCATTACCGGCCCCTGTTGGCAGCCAAGTTTATAACGGGTTTGCGCGGCCGGTTTTGTATCTTCCCGGGCATTTTATCCTTCTCTATATGAATAGACTACTACTGCTTTGGCTGTGTTTGCTGCTGCACCTGCCGCTGGCCGGCGCGCCCCGCCCCGCTGCCGCGCCGGGCCCCGGAAAAACGCTGGAATTCGTAGAAAACAAGGGCCAGTGGCCCAAAATTGTGCGTTACCAGGCCGAGCTGCCCGGCGGGCGGCTCTACCTTACGTCCACCGGCTTCACCTATTCGTTTCTGAGCGCGGCCACCTTCGGGCAGCTCAACCATCACCAGAGCGAAGGCGGGGACACCGACCAGCCACGGCCGACTACGGCGGCGCCCGCCGAGGCCCGTGGCCATGCCTATACGGTGTCGTTTGAGGGCGGCAACGCCCGGGCCGCGCTGCTGCCCGAGCAGGCCACGGCCGGCACGCGCAACTACTTTTTGGGCAGCAACCCGCGCGAGTGGGCCAGCGGCGTAACCGGCTACCGGCAGGTGCGCTACCAGGGCGTGTACCCCGGCATTGAGGTGCGGGTGTACGAAAACGCCGGCCAGCACCTCGAGTACGACTTCGAGCTGGCCCCTGGCGCCAAGCCCGACAACATCCGCCTGCGCTACGCCGGCCCCGACGCCGTACGCCTTTCGGCCGAGGGCCAGCTGCTGATTGAAACCAGCGTGGGCACCATCGTCGAGCAGGCGCCCCTGGCCTGGCAGACCACAGCCGCGGGCCGGCGGCTGCCCGTGAGCTGCCGCTTCGAGCTGCGGGGCGCCACCGTGGGCTTCCGCCTGGGCAGCTACGACCCCAAGCTGTCGCTGACCATCGACCCGACTGTGCTGTTTTCGTCGTTTACCGGCTCGCTGGCCGACAACTGGGGCTTCACGGCCACCTACGACGCGCAGGGCAATATGTACTCGGGCGGCGTGGCTTTCGGGCCGGGCTACCCGGTATCAACGGGCGCGTTCCAGACCAGCTTCGCGGGTATGGCCGACGTGGCCATCATCAAGTATAAGGTAACCACCAGCGGCCCGGCGGCCCGCCTCTACGCCACCTACCTGGGCGGGGCCCGCACCGATGCGCCCCACAGCCTGGTCGTGAACGGCCGCAACGAGCTGGTAATTCTGGGTAGCACCGGCTCAAACAACTTCCCCGTAATTGCGCCGGCGGCCCAGCGCTCCTTCCGGGGCGGGCAGCCGGTGAACCCGCTGGGCGGCGGGGTGCTCGACCAGACGGGCTACCCCGAAGGTTCCGACCTGTTTGTGGCCACGCTCGGCCCCGACGGCAACCGGCTGCTGGCCGCCACCTACCTGGGCGGCTCGGCCAACGACGGACTCAACCTGAACCTGGCCAACAACTACGGCGACCAGTTCCGGGGCGACGTGCTCACGGACGGCGACAACAACGTGTACATTGCCTCCACGACCAGCAGCGCCGACTTTCCGGTGGCCGGGGCCCTGCAGAAAACCCTGCGCGGGGCCACCGACGCGGTAGTCTGCCAGCTGCCCCGCCTGCTCGACCGCCTGAACTGGAGCACCTACCTGGGCGGCACCGGCGCCGATGCGGCCTTTTCCTTGCAGCTCACACCCGAGCGCCTGCTGTACGTGGGCGGCGCCAGCACCGGCACGGATTTCCCCACGGTGGCGGGCAGCCTGCAGCCCCAGGCGGCGGGCGGACGTGAGGGTTTTGTGGTGGCCCTGGCCCCGGGCGGCGGCAGCCTGCGCCACGGCACCTACCTGGGTACCTCGGCCGACGAGCTGGCCTTTTTTGTGCAGCTCGACAACAGCGGCGACGTGTACGTGCTGGGCCAGACCAACTCCAAGGCCTACCCCAAAACGCCCGGCCTCTACGGCACGCCCGGCGCCCAGCAGTTTATTCATAAGCTCGACGCCACGCTCAGCACCACCATGTTCAGCACCACGTTCGGCTCGGCCCAGTCGGAGCACGAACTGTCGCCCACTGCTTTTCTGGTCGATGACTGCGAGCGGGTGTACGTGGCGGGCTGGGGCGGCTCGACCAACCGGGGCTACAGCACCGGCACCACCCGCAACCTGCCCGTTACGCCCGACGCCGCCCAGCGCACCACCGACGGCAACGACTTCTACCTGGCTGAATTCGCGGCCGGCCTCACCAAGCTCGAATACGCCACGTTTTATGGCGAGCAGGGCGGCCGCGGCGAGCACGTGGATGGCGGCACATCGCGCTTCAGCAAGAAAGGCGTGGTGTACCAGGCCGTGTGCGGCGGCTGCGGCGGCACCCAGGGTTTCCCGGTGCCGCCGGGCGCCAGTTTCTATACCGACCGCAACGGCAGCAGCAACTGCAACAACGCCGCCTTTGCCATCAACTTCGACATCATTACCGCCGACCCCGGCGCCACCCGCTACGCCTGCGCCTCCGATGGGCCGGTGCTGCTGGGCGGGCAACCGGCGGGCGGCACCTGGAGCGGCCCCGGCGTGGTGCGCCGCCCCGATGGGCGCTACGAGTTCCGGCCCACGCCCGAGCTGGTGGGCCGCAACGTGCTCCAGTACACGGTGCAGGCCACCGGCATCTGCGTAAGCACCCGCCCCATGGCCCTGATTGTGGCCAAGCCGCTACCGGTAACGCTGGCCCCGCTGGCTCCTGTGTGCGCCACGGCCGGCCCGGTAACGCTGCAGGGCACGCCGGCGGGCGGCACCTGGAGCGGCCCGCGGGGCCTGAGCGGCAGCACCTTCGACCCGCGCCTGTCGGGGCCGGGCACGTTCACGCTCACCTACTCCATCAGCGACACGCTGGCCTGCGGAGCGGCCAGCACCACCATCACCGTCAATGCCCCGGCCGTGCCCAAAGCCGGTCCCGACCTGACGCTGTGCGCCTACGAAACCACGCCCTTCCAGCTGACAGGGGCCACGCCGGCGGGCGGCACCTGGAGCGGCCCCGGCGTGACGGCCGCCGGCCTGTTCACGCCCCCCGATACCCGCCTGCGGGGCGGCATTTTCACGCTCACCTACACCATAAATGAGAGCGGCTGCGCCGTTACAGCCACCCGGCGGGTGCTGCTGGCCCCCTCGCCCACCACCGACGCGCCGCTGCAGGTGCCCGTGTGCGAGCGGTATCCGCAGTTCACCGGCCTCGCCCCGCTTACGCTCACCATGAAGCCGGTGCTGACGGGCGGCACCTACGAGTGGGATTTTGGCGACGGCAGCCCCCACTCGACGGAGGAAAACCCCGAGCACGTATTCACCCAGCCCGGCCGGTACACCGTGCGCCTGGTGGCCCGCTACGCCAACTGCACCGTCGAAACCAGCTTCGCGCCGGTTATCGTCAACCGCACCTTCGTGCCCAACATCATCACGCCCAACCGCGACAAGGAAAACCAGACGTTCATGCCCTACTTCAGCTGCCGCACCACGCAGCTGAGCCTGTACAACCGCTGGGGCAGCAAGGTGTACGAAACGGCCGACTACCACGACGACTGGCAGGCCACGGGCCTGCCCGATGGCGTATATTATTATCAGCTGAAAGACGCCGACGGCCGCACCGCCAAGGGCTGGCTGACCGTGCTGCGGTAGCGTCGGCGGCTTGTTTGCGGCAATTTCTTGTTGTACCTTTGCCCCACAAGTTGACGCAAGACCAGAGGGGACGTATCGTCCCCTCTTTCTTTTTCCTGCCCCTACCCGGGCCCGCTGCCTATGACCCTCGACCGTAACCTGCTGCTGGAAATGCTGCGCGATAGTCTGCCCCTTGAAGGCACCCTGTTCGCGGTAGATTTGACCGTTTCGGACTCCGTACGGCCCAAAGTAACCGTCACGCTCGACGGCGAGCAGGGCCTGGGCATTGATGAGTGCGCCCAGGTAAGCCGCCGGCTGGCCCGCCGCATCGAGGAGCACTACGGCGACGAGCTCAGCTACACGCTCGAAGTAACCTCGCCCGGCGCCGACCAGCCCCTGCGCGACCCGCGCCAGTACGCCCGCCACGTGGGCCGCACCCTGCATTTGAAGCTGCAGGACGGCACCGAGAAAACCGGCAAGCTCGAAGCCATCCTGCCCGAGGGCGCCGGCATCGAGCTGGCCGAAATCGTGAAAGAAAAACACAAGGAAAAAACCCTGCCCGCAGTGGTCGTGCCCTTCGCCGACATCACCGAGGGCGTCGTGGTCATTTCGTTTAAGTAAATCGCTGATTTGCGCTGATTGATCTTATTTCACTGATTCTGGCGGGCTGTTCTCAATTTAGGTTAGCCCCTTGCCAGCAGCGGAAATGAAATTTAATGAGCGGTGAATAATCAGCGAAATCAAAAAAATCATTTTAAATCAGTGATTTATGAACAGCAGCGTCCTGATTGAATCGTTTGCCGAATTCGCCCGCTCGAAAAACATCGACCGGCCCACCATGATGAGCATCCTGGAGGAAGTATTCCGCACGATGATTCGCAAGAAGTACGACGACGACTCCAACTTCGACGTTATTCTCAACGTGGACCAGGGCGACCTGGAAATCTGGCGCAACCGCGAAATCGTGGACGACAACTCGGAGGATATCTGGGATTTCGACAAGATTCCGCTGGCTGAGGCGCAGAAGATTGAGCCCGACTTTGAGGTGGGCGAGGAAGTGGCCGAGGAAGTAAAGCTCGAAGACTTCGGCCGCCGCGCCGTGCTCATGGCCCGCCAGACGCTGATTCAGCGCGTGAAGGACCTGGAGCGCGACCTGCTGTACCAGACCTATAAGGATCAGGTGGGCGAAATTGTGGTGGGCGAAGTGTACCAGGTGTGGGGCCGCGAGGCGCTCATTCTCGACAAGGACGACAACGAGCTGAGCCTGCCCAAGGGCGAGCAGATTCCGAAGGACCGCTACCGCAAGGGCGACAACATCCGCGCCGTGGTGCACCGCGTGGATGTGCTCAACGGCACGCCCAAAATCATTCTGTCGCGCGCCGCGCCGGCTTTCCTGGAGCGCCTGATGGAGCAGGAAGTGCCTGAGATTTTCGACGGCCTCATCACCATCAAAAACATCGTGCGCGAGCCCGGCGAGCGGGCCAAAGTGGCCGTCGAGAGCTACGACGAGCGCATTGACCCTGTTGGTGCCTGCGTAGGCATGAAAGGCTCGCGGATTCATGCCGTGGTGCGCGAGCTCGAAAACGAGAACATCGACATCATCAACTACACCGACAACCTGGAGCTCTACATCGCCCGGGCTCTGTCGCCGGCCAAGCTCACGTCGATGAAAATCAACGAGCAGACCGGCCGCGTATCGGTGTTCCTGCGGCCCGACCAGGTAAGCCTGGCCATCGGCCGCGGCGGCGCCAACATCAAGCTGGCCTCGCGGCTGGTGGGCATGGAAATCGACGTGTTCCGCGACGCCGGCGACTTCGAGGAGGACATTGCCCTCGACGAGTTCAGCGACGAAGTGGAAAGCTGGATCATTGATGAGCTGAAGAAAATCGGCCTCGATACCGGCCGCGCCGTACTGGCAGTGAACATGGAAGACATTGTGCGCCGCACGGAGCTGGAAGAGGAAACTGTTGAGGAGCTGTTCCGTGTTATCCGGAACGAGTTCGACGACGAGGCCGAGTCTGAAAAGCCCCGCCCCCGCTTCGCCGACGACGAAGACGACGCGCCGGCCACCGACAGTGCCGCCACTCCGGACAACGCCGCCGACAGCCCCGCTGCCCCGGACAACGACAGCAACGAGGCCGCAGCCGACGAAACTCCGGTAGCCCACGCTTCGGCCGATGCCGTTGACATGACCGACGCCCCGGCCGAACCAGCCGAGGCCGACCAGGCGCCCGCCGAAACCACCGCAACGCAGCCCGCAACGGCCGCCGACGCGGATTCGGAGCCGCTTAAAACCGACGATTCACCAAATTCCGGCGCCGCGCAATGAGTGCGCGGCGGCCGGTACGGCAAGGACGCTGAAATCAGGCCGGGTGGCTTGATTTCAGCGTCGCCCGGCAAGATTTAATGTAGTACCTTTGCAACTGAATAAGAGCATCGTTCGCGAGCACAGAATGGCGGAAGCATCAACTAAACGGCTAAATCAGGCGGCCAAAGACCTGAACGTTGGCACCTCCACGATTGTGGATTACCTGACGGAAAAAGGGCAGTCCATCGAAAACAAACCCACGACCAAGCTAACGGCCGAGCAGGTAACTATGCTCAACAAGGCCTTTGCGTCGTCGGTGCAGGATAAGAAGGAAGCCGAGAAAGTCAGCCAGGCCAAGCGGCAGAGCGAGTTAGAAGCTGCTGCGGCTCAGTCGCGTGCGGCCGAAGCCGCCAAGCCGACGCCTGCCCCGGCTCCCGAGCCCAAGCCCGAGCCGGCACCCGCCAAGCCTGCTCCCGCTGCCGCCGCCCCACCGGCCCCCGCCAAGCCAGTTGCCCCCGAGGCGCCGGCCGCCAAGCCCGCGGCTGCGGTTACACCCGAGCCCGCCGCGGCTCCTGCCGCTGCCGCTGCTCCCGAAGCCGCCGACACCAACCGTGTGCCGGGTCTGAAGGTGCTGGGCAAAATCGAGCTCGACTCGAAAGGCCGCCCCGTGCGCCCCAAGACTGAGAAGCCCGCAGCCGCCGAGAAGCCGGCCGAACCCAAAGCCCCCGAAGTGAAAGCCCCCGCGGCCAAAGCCCCGGAGCCTAAAGCAGCCGAAGCCAAAGCTCCGGAGGCCAAAGTGCCCGAGGTGAAAGCCCCAGCCGAAGCCAAGGCCCCGGAAGCGAAAGCGCCCGAGACTCCGGCTCCGGCCGCAGCGAAGCCAGCAGAGGCAGCGAAGCCGGCAGCCGAAGCCAAGCCAGCCGCTACTGCGCCAGCAGCCCCGGCCGCCGCTACGCCGACGGCTCCGGCTGCCGACGCGCCCGCCGAAGACAATACGATTGTCGCCAAAGCCGACCAGCTCAAGGGCCTGACGGTACTGGGCAAAATCGAGCTGCCCACCGACTCGTCGCGCCGCGGCGGCCGGGGAGCCCGCCCGGTAGCCTCGTCCGACGTGCGCAAGAGCGGCCTCAGCGCCGACAAGAAAAAGCGCCAGCGCATCCCAATGAATGGCCCTGGCCAGACGGGTGGTACTGGTGCCCCCCGCCCTACCGGCACTGGCCAGGGTGCCCGCCCAACGGGTACTGGCCCAGCAGCCAACCGCGGAGCCGGTGGTCGTGGTGGCAACACCAATACCCGCCAGCCGGCCGCACCGCTCACGCCCGAGCAGAACGACAAGCAGATTCAGGAGCAGATCAAAGCCACGCTGGCCAAGCTCAGCGGCGGCCGTGGTCAGTCGCAGAACCGCGCCAAGTACCGCCGCGACAAGCGCAGCAACGCCGCCGACGACCGCGAGGCGATGCGCGCGCAGAACGAACTGGACTCCAAGACGCTGAAGGTAACCGAGTTCATCTCGGCCAACGACCTGGCCTCGCTCATGGACGTGTCGGTGAACGAAGTGATTAAGGTATGCCTGAACATGGGCATGTTCGTTTCCATCAACCAGCGCCTCGACGCCGAAGCCATTACCGTAATTGCCGACGAGTTCGGCTACGATATTGAGTTCCTGTCGGCGGAGGAAGAGGAAACGGTAGCCGAGATTGAGGATGATGAGGCTGATCTGCAGCCCCGCGCCCCCATCGTGACCATCATGGGCCACGTCGACCACGGCAAAACCTCGCTGCTTGACTACATCCGCAGCGCCACGGTTGCCAAAGGCGAAGCCGGTGGCATCACCCAGCACATCGGGGCCTACGACGTGATGACCAAGTCGGACAAGCGCGTAACGTTCCTGGATACGCCGGGTCACGAAGCCTTTACGGCCATGCGGGCCCGGGGTGCCAAAGTCACCGACATTGCCATTATTGTGGTAGCGGCCGACGACTCGGTGATGCCCCAGACCCGGGAAGCCATCAACCACGCGCAGGCGGCCGGTGTGCCGATTGTTATTGCTCTCAACAAGATTGACAAGCCCGGCGCCAACCCCGATAAGGTGCGCGAAGAGCTGTCGGTGATGAACATTCTGGTAGAAGAATGGGGCGGCAAGTATCAGAGCCAGGAAGTATCGGCCAAAACCGGTGCCGGCATTGATGACCTGCTGGAGAAAGTACTGCTCGAAGCCGAGCTGCTCGAACTCAAAGCCAACCCCGACCGCAAGGCCGTGGGTACGGTTATCGAAGCTTCGCTCGACAAGGGCCGCGGCTACGTAACCACCATTCTGGTGCAGACCGGCACCATGGAAGTGGGCGACATTGTGCTGGCTGGTCCGCACTTTGGCCGCGTGAAAGCCATGACCGACCACCGCGGCAAGAAGATGAAGAAAGCCGGCCCGGCCACGCCGGTGCAGGTTCTTGGTCTGACGGGCGCACCCCAGGCCGGTGATAAAATCCAGGTAATGGAGACTGAGCGCGAAGCCCGTGAGTTGGCCACCCAGCGGCAGCAGCTGGCCCGCGAGCAGAGCATGCGCACCAAGAAGCACATCACCCTCGACGAGATTGGTCGCCGTCTGGCTATCGGCTCTTTCAAGGAGCTCAACGTGATTGTAAAGGGCGACGTGGACGGCTCGGTGGAAGCCCTGGCCGACTCGCTGCTCAAGCTCAGCACCCCGGAAATTGCCGTCAACATCCTCAGCAAAGGGGTGGGCGCTATTTCGGAGTCCGACGTACTGCTGGCCTCGGCTTCCGACGCCATCATCATCGGCTTCCAGGTGCGGCCTTCGCTCAGTGCCCGTAAGCTGGCCGAGCAGGAGCAGATTGATATCCGCCTGTACTCCATCATTTACAACGCCATCAATGAGGTGAAGGATGCCATGGAAGGCATGCTGGCCCCAACGGTGAAGGAAGTAGTGGTGGCCAACGCCGAAATTCGCCAGGTGTTCAACATTACCAAGGTGGGCGCCATCGGTGGCTGTATGGTAACCGACGGCACGTTTACCCGCAAAACCAAGGTGCGCCTCGTGCGCAACGGCATTGTGGTGTACTCGGGCGAAATCAAGGACCTCAAGCGCTACAAAGACGATGTGTCGGAAGTACGCCAGGGCTACGAGTGCGGTATCTCGCTCAAGAACTTCGACGAGTTGCAGGAAGGCGACAACATCGAAGGCTTCGAAGAGCAGGAGATCAAGCGGACGCTGTAGTTTGCGCTGAGTGCTGGCAGCCAGTACTTGCCAGCCTCTCCGGTTCAACCTACTGATCCTGTAAAGGCCACGGCCCCCAACCTGTTAGCAGGTTGGGGGCCGTGGCCTTTATGAGAAGTGAAACGGGCAGCTTTCAGCCCGCCGCTTAAAAGAACAGGAAGTGCTTTTTGCGCCGGTTGCTTCGTTGCTTGTCCGTCATGGGCTTGCCCTTGGGGTTGACGTAGCCGCCCTGGCGGGTCTGGCCGCGCTTGGGCGGCTTGGCCCCCACGCGCTTGTCTTTGAACTTACGGACCGTGAAGCCGCCGGTGCCCTTATCGTACTGGCGGTCGGGGCCGGCGCCGCGGCTGAGGCTGGAGTTGCCCGCCCCCGAGCGGGCGTCGAGCAGTTCCCGCTGCTGGTCGCGCTTGCTTTCCTCGGAGTTCATGCTCATGCGGCGCTGCATGTTGGCCACGTCGTCGGCCGAGGCTTTGCCGCGCTTGCGGGCCTGTTTTTGGGTGGCCTGCCGGGCCTGGGCTTCTTCCCGGGTCTGGCCGTCGAGCACGGCGGTTTGGGCGCGGGCGGCGGGGGCAGCAGCCCAGGTAGCGGCGGCCAGCGCCAGCAGAGAAAGCAACTTGTTCATTAAAACAGCGAAAAGAACGGCGGTTACACGTACGGCAAACGAACTGGCCGCCAGCGAAGTTAGTTCAAAGCCTCCAAAAACAGGCGGCCACCAGCCCGCCGGGCCTACGCGCAGCAAAGCCGGCGCCGGCCACCCGAGGGCAGCCAACGCCGGCTTTGCAGATGACAGGCTGCCTGCCTTATGCCCGGTTGCGCAGCGCGTCGCGGATTTCGGTGAGCAGCACCTCTTCCTTGGTCGGGGCGGGGTCGGCTACCACCACTTCCTGGGGCTTCTTGTAGCGGTTGGCAATTTTCACGAGCCAGAAGATGGCGAAGGCCATCAGCAGGAAGGTAATAACGGCGTTCATGAACAGGCCGTAGTTGATGGTAGCCGCCTGGGCCGCCTTGGCCGCCTCCAGCGTGGGGTAGGTTTTGCCATCGAGCGAAAGGTACCACTCCTTGAAGTCGAGGCCGCCGGTAAGCAGCGTCAGGATGGGCATCAGGATGTCGTCGGTGAGCGAGGTAACGATTTTACCGAAGGCTCCGCCGATGATAACACCGACGGCCAGATCGAGCACATTGCCCTTGGAAATGAACTCTTTGAATTCGGAAACGAAGCCCATACGCGGAAATTGGTTGAGGGTGAAAAAAGAGAGACGCGGCTTGAAGATAGTATTTTTCCTATTTGCGAGGCCGGCGCTGAATGCCGGAGTTCAAAGGTGGCCGTTTACCGGGGGCCGCAGCCGGGTTTTTCGCTCAACCCTGCCTTTCAGGCGCCCAGCCGGCCTGTCAGCCAGACGGGACGCGGCATTTCGTTCTATCTTTGGGCCCCGCTCCGGTACACTCCTTAGCCCCTCTCCCACCGCCATGCCCACCACTTTCGCCAACCTGCTCTACGACCTCGATGCCGCTTCCGGCATCCTCACCATCACCCTCAACCGCCCCGACAAGCTCAACGCCCTGAACGCGGCCACCATCGAGGATATCGGCAACGCGTTCCAGCAGGCCCTTCAGGACGAGCAGGTGCGTGGCATTCTGCTGACGGGCAGCGGCGAGAAGGCCTTCGTGGCCGGCGCCGACATTGCCGAGCTGGCAAGGCTCGACGTAATGGCCGCCCGCAAGGCGGCCGAGCGGGGCCAGGAAATCTTCTGCCGGATTGAGGAAAGCCCCAAGCCCGTGGTAGCCGCCGTAAACGGCTTTGCGCTGGGCGGCGGCTGCGAGCTGGCCATGGCCTGCCACATCCGGGTAGCTTCCGACAACGCCCGTTTCGGCCAGCCCGAGGTGAACCTGGGCCTGATTCCGGGCTACGGCGGCACCCAGCGCCTGGCCCAGCTGGTGGGCAAGGGCAAGGCCATCGAGCTGCTGCTGACGGCCGACATGGTGAAGGCCGAGGAGGCCCTGCGCCTGGGCCTGGTTACGCACGTGGTGCCCCAGGCCGAGCTGCTCGATTTCAGTCGCCAGCTGCTGGCGCGCATCCTGGGCAAGGCCCCGCTGGCCGTGGCCCTGTGCCTCGACTCGGTGAATGCCTACTACGACCAGCAGCGCCACGGCTACCAGACCGAGGCCCAGGGTTTCGCCCGCTGCTTCGCCTCCGACGACTTCAAAGAAGGTACCGCCGCTTTCCTCGAAAAGCGCCCCGCGGCCTTTACCGGCAATTAGGAATTATGAGTTTTGAGTTATGAATTGGAGGAAGCCATACGGGTTGCCTGTCTTTGAAATGGCCCGTCATTACGGCTTCTTCAGTTTGTAATTCATAATCCAAAATTCATAACTCATAATTCAAAAAAGATGGGTTTAGCGAAGAAGCTGGCGTCCCAGACGGCTATTTATGGGGTGAGCAGCATTGTCGGCCGGGTGGTCAACTTCTTCCTCGTACCCGTGTACACCGCACGCTTTGCGGCGGCCGAGTACGGCATCGTGACGGGGTTGTTTGCCTACGTGTCGTTTCTGAACGTGGTATTTACCTACGGCATGGAAACCACGTATTTCCGCTTCGCCAACCGCCCCGGCACCGACCGCCAAGAGCTTTATGACCGCTCGCTGACCCTGCTGCTGCTTAGCAGCGTGGCACTGACGCTGCTGCTGATGCTGCTGGCCCGCCCGCTGATGGGCCTGCTGGGTCTGCCGCCCGGGCACGAGCAGTACGCCTACTGGATTGCCGCCATTCTGGGGCTGGATGCGCTGACGGCCCTGCCTTTTGCCCGCCTCCGCCTCGAAAACAAGGCCCGCAAGTTTGCCGCTATCCGGCTGGCCAACATTGCCCTTAACGTGGGCCTGAACCTATTTTTCATCGTCGTCTGCCCCGATATTCTGGCCGGCAAGTACCTGCCGGCGCTGCAGCCGCTGGTGCAGGCTATTTACGACCCCACCATGGGCGTGGGCTACGTGTTCATCTCGAACGCGGCGGCCAGCGCCTTCACGCTGCTGCTGCTGGGCCGCGAGCTGACCGACTTCCGCTTCCGCCTGAACCTGGAGCCTTTGCGGCCCATGCTCAGGTACGCCTACCCGATTATGCTGATGGGTCTGGCAGGCATGGTGAACGAGATGCTCGACCGGATTCTGTTGCCCATCTGGCTGCCCAAGAACTTCTACTCCGGCCAGAGCAGCCTGGCAGCGGTGGGCGTGTACGGGGCCTGCTACAAGCTCAGCATCCTGATGAGCCTGGTGATTCAGGCGTTCAAGTACGCGGCCGAGCCGTTCTTCTTTGCCCAGAGTGAAGACAAGAATTCGCCCCGTACGTTTGCCCTGGTGCTCAAGTGGTTCACGCTGTGCTGTGCCATGCTGTTTGTGGGCGTGAGCGTGAACCTCGATTTGGTGGCGAAGGTGTTCCTGCGCAGCCCCGAGTACCTGCAGGGGCTGGCCGTGGTGCCGGTGCTGCTGCTGGCCAACCTGTTTCTGGGCGTCTACTGGAACCTGTCGGTGTGGTTTAAGCTCACCGACAAAACCTACTACGGCACCTACCTGGGCTTTGCTGGAGCCATACTCACCATCGCCCTCAATTTCCTGCTTATTCCGGTGCTGGGCTACATGGGCTCGGCCGTGGCCACGCTGGCCTGCTACTTTATGATGGCCGCGCTGTGCTGGTGGCTGGGCGAGCGGCATTATCCGGTACCCTACCCCGTAGCACGGCTGTTGGTTTGGCTGCTGGTGGCCGTGGGCATCGTGGCCCTGAGCTGGTACGTGCCGGTAGCGCCCGGCTGGGGCCGCTACGGCTTCCATGCCCTGCTCACGCTGGGCTTTGTGGGCCTGGTAGCCGTAGTGGAAGGCCGGCGGCTACGGAGTATTTAAGCGGCAAGCCTAAGAGGCAAGCCGCAAGCTACAAGCTGCAAGTCAGTTCGGGAAGCTTGCGGCTTGCAGCTCAAAACTTACCTTTGCCTTTATGCAGATTCCCGTTATCAACCGCTCGCGCCATGCATTGCCCGAGTACCAGACGGCCCACGCGGCCGGCCTCGATGTGCGGGCCAACCTCGCCGCGCCGGTTACGTTAGGTCCTTTGCAGCGCGCCCTCATCCCTACGGGCCTGTTTCTGGAAATTCCGGTGGGCTACGAAATGCAGGTGCGACCCCGCAGTGGGCTGGCCTACAAGCACGGCATCGGCCTGGTAAACAGCCCCGGCACCATCGACGCCGACTACCGCGGCGAGCTGCAGGTGCTGCTCGTTAACCTTTCGGACCAGGCGTTTGTGGTGCAGGACGGGGAGCGAATTGCCCAGCTTGTGGTGGCCCGCCACGAGGTGGTAGCCTGGCAGCCGGTCGAGGCCCTGTCGGAAACCGGCCGCGGGGCGGGTGGCTACGGGTCTACAGGCTCCGCCTGAATCATGGATTTTTAATTATGAATTTTGAATTGGTACAAGTTGAGTTTACCCCTCATTTACTGCACCGGCTTGCCTTTCGTAATTATCAATTCAGAATTCATACTTAAAAACTCATAATTAAAACCTCTTTTCAGCATGAAAATCATCGTTCCGATGGCTGGTATGGGCAAGCGCATGCGCCCCCACACGCTCACCGTTCCCAAGCCCCTGATTCCTATTGCCGGCAAACCCATCGTGCACCGCCTGGTGGAGGACATTGCCAAAGTATGCGATGAGCCGGTGGAAGAAGTGGCCTTTATTATCGGGCGCAGCTTCGGAAAGGATGTGGAGCAGGACCTGATCAGGATTGCCGAGTCGGTGGGCGGCAAGGGCACCATTCATTACCAGGATGAGGCCCTGGGCACTGCCCACGCCATTCTCTGCGCCCAGTCGGCCCTCGACGGGCACGTGGTCGTAGCCTTTGCCGACACGCTCTTCAAGGCCGATTTCACCCTCGACACCTCCGTAGATGGCACCATCTGGGTGCAGCGCGTCGACGACCCCAAGCCCTTCGGCGTGGTGAAGCTCGACGACCAGGGCCAGATTACCGACTTCGTGGAGAAACCCCAGGAATTCGTGTCAGACCTGGCCATTATCGGCATCTACTACTTCAAGGACGGCGAATATCTGCGCCGCGAACTGCAGTACCTGCTCGACAACAACATCATGGACAAAGGCGAGTACCAGCTCACCAATGCCCTCGAAAACATGAAAAACAAGGGCACCCAGTTCGTGCCCGGCCGCGTAACCGAATGGCTCGACTGTGGCAACAAGGACGCCACCGTGTACACCAACCAGCGCTATCTGGAGTTCCTGCAGGAGCGCGGCGAAAAGCTGACGGCCGCCTCGGCCCAGGTAACCAACTCGGTCATCATCGAGCCGGTGTATCTGGGTGAAAACGTGACTATTACCAACTCAGTAGTAGGTCCGCACGTATCGGTAGGCGCGGGCAGCAGCATCACGGGCTCGGTGGTAGCCAACAGCATCGTGCAGCAGTCGGCCACGGTGGAGCACGCCAACGTAGCGGGCTCGATGATTGGCTCGCACGCTACGCTCAGCGGCAAGTCGCTGGATTTAAGCGTGGGCGATTATAATACCATGCGGCTGTAAACAGCGTTAGGCAAATGGCGGGCGGCGGTTGGCAGCGGCAGCCTTGGGCGGCTTAGCTACCAACCGCCGCCCTTTTCTTTATCTTCACGGCAGGCCGCTCTACCTTCGGCCTGCCCGCTTTCCCTATGCCTCATTTCCGCGCGTTGCTGCTGCCCCTGGTGCTGAGTTTGTTGCTGCTGGCCGGGCCGGGGTATGCCCAGCAAAAAGCAACCCCGGCGCCCGGCCGGCCCAACGCCGCGCCGGCCAAGCTCAGCCGCAAGGAGCGCCGGGAGCTGGCCCGCCGCGCAACCCTCGACGCGGCGGCCCGGCAGCCGCGCGAGCTCACGCCCAAAGAGCGCGAAATGAGCGAGGCGTACTTCGTGGATGGCGTGCGCTACGTGCTGCTCGAAGATTACAACAAGGCCCTGGAGCGCCTGCTGAAAGCCTACGCCCTGAGCCCCGGCAACGCGGCCGTCAGCTACAAGATTGCCGAGGCCAACCTGCTGAGCGGCAACCTGCAGGATGCTACCAATTTTGGGCGGGCCGCTGTCAGGCTCGATCCGCAGAACCCCTACTACTACCTGCTGCTGGCCCAGATTTACACTTCGCAGAAGCAATACGAGGAGGCCACCAAAGTGTACACCACCCTCATCGAGCGGGTGCCCGATTCCAACTACTACCTTTTTAACCTGGCCGATTTGTACGTGGCCCAGGGCCGGCTCGATGAGGCCCTGACTACCTTCGGGCAGGCCGAGCAGAAGTTCGGGCCGCTCGACGAAATATCGTTCAAGAAGCAGCAGATTTACCTGCGCCAGAACAAGCTCGACCAGGCCCTGCAGGAGGGCGAGTCGCTTATCAAGTCGAACCCCGATGAGCCGCGCTACGTGCTGGCCCAGGCCCAGCTCTACGCCTCCAACCGCCGCTTCGACGACGCCGTGCGAGTGGCCAACCAGGCTTTGCGCGTCGACCCCGACAACCCCCGGGCCCGCATGATTCTGGCCGATGTGTACCGGCTCCAAAACAACCGGCCCGAATCGGAGCGCCAGCTGAAACAGGCATTCGAGAGCCCCAGCCTCGATATTGACGATAAGGTGCGCATCCTGATTGAGTACCTCAAGCAGCTGCCCAGCCCCGGCCTCAACGAAACAGCCCGCGCGCTGGCCGCCATTACGGTGCGGGTGCATCCGCGCGAGGCCAAGGCGTTTTCTATTGCCGGCGACATTGAAACTGTAACCGGCAACCGCGCCGCCGCCCGCGCCAACTACCTCAAGGCCATTAAGCTCGACAACTCGCGCTACCAGATCTGGCAGCAGGTGGTGCTGATTGACGCCGAGCTGAGCCAGACCGACTCGCTGCTGGCCCATACCGGGCAGGCGCTGGAGTTGTTCCCGAACCAGGCGCCGCTGTGGTTTTACAACGGCGTGGGCCACCAGCTGGAAAAGCAGCCGGCCAAGGCCGTGAAGTCGCTCGAATACGGCCGCAAGCTGGCCACCGACAACCCCGAGCTGCTGGCCCAGTTCGATACCCAGCTCGGCGACGCCTACCACGAGCTCAAGGACTACGCCAAATCGGACGCGGCCTACGAAGCGGCCCTGACCTTCGATGCCAACAACGCCCAGGCCCTCAACAACTACAGCTACTTTCTGTCGCTCCGGCGCGAGAAGCTGGACAAGGCCAGGGAAATGGCGGGCAAGCTGGTAAAGCAGTTCCCCGAAAATCCCACCTACCTCGACACCTACGCCTGGGTGCTCTACCAGCTCAAAGACTACGCCGGCGCCCGGCGGGCCCTGGAAACAGCGCTGCGCTTCTCCTCTGAGGCCACCATTGTCGAGCACTACGGCGACGTGCTGTTTCAGCTCGGCGACAAAGACAAGGCAGTGGCCGAGTGGCAACGCGCCAGCCAGAAAGGCGGCGCTTCGGCGCTTATCAACCGCAAAATAAAGGACAAGAAACTCTATGAATAACCGCCCCGCGCTGCTGCTGAGCGTACTGCTGGCCCTGCCCCTGCTGCTGGGCAGCTGCACCAAAAAGCTGCTGCCAACTGCCACCAGCCCCTCGGCCACCAACCCGGTGCCCGAGGCGGTAAAGGCGACCAACCTCGACTTCCAGTTCATGACCGCCAAGGGCAAGGCCCAGTTCGGCGACCAGAGCGCCAACGTTAATCTGCGCATGCGCAAAGACAGCGTTATCTGGCTGTCGGCGTCGTTGCTGGGCATTGAGGGCGGGCGGCTCTACATCACCCGCGACTCGGTGCAGGTGCTCGATAAGCTGCACCGCGAGTACTACGCCGGCGACTTTGCCTACCTGAGCAAGCGGCTGAACGTACCCGTCACCTTCGACATGCTGCAGGCCCTGCTGCTGGGCAACTACCTGGCCCCGCTCAGCCCCGCTACCCAGCCGGCCGTAACCACCGAGGGCACGGTGCAGCGCGTGCGCTACGCCCAGGCCGGCCTGCTGATTATGCAGCTCGTGGATTTGGCCCAGGGCCGCCCGCGCCAGCTGCTGGTGCAGGATTCGGTGCGGGCTCACCAGCTGACGGTGGACTACGCCGATTTCCGCCAGCTCGAAAGCAACCCCCAGCCTTTCGCCTTCGAAACCCAGGTGCAGGTGCAGCAGCCCGACCAACAGGCCCCCACCGTCATCACCCTGACTTACCGGGCCGTGGACCTGGACAAGGGCCGGCTGCAATTCCCGTTCTCCGTACCCAAAGGCTATGCGCGCAAGAAGTAAACCGGGCGTGCTTTTGCTGCTGACGCTGCTGCTGGCCGGTGCGGCCGCGCCGGTGGCGCAGGCCCAGAAAAAAGTCCCGACTACCAAAAAAAGCAAGGCCCAGCTGGAGCGCGAGCGGCGGGCCAACCTCAAGCGCATTCAGGAAACCAGCCGGATTCTGGCCCAGACCCAGCAGAAAAAGCAGGCCTCGGTGGGGCAGCTCAACGCCATCCAGGAAAAGCTGGTGGTGCAGCAGGGCGTTATCAAAAACATCAGCTCGGAGCTGCGCTACATTGAGGGCGACGTGCAGCAGACCGAGGGCCAGGTGCAGCAGACGCGCCAGCGCCTGGACCGCCTCAAGGCCGAGTATGCCCGCCTGATTTATGCGGGCTCGAAAACGGCCAACGGCTACAACCGCCTCATGTTTCTGTTCGCGGCCGAGTCGTTCAACCAGTTTCTGCTGCGCCTGCGCTACATCCGCCAGTACACCGAGGTGCGCCAGGCCCAGGCCACCCAGATTACCCAGGCCCAGCGGCGCCTGGGGCAGCAGCTCAGCGGCCTGCAGCAGCAGCGCCAGCAGAAAGGCTCGCTGCTGAACACCCAGCTTTCGGAAAAGAAAACCCTGACCACGCTTAAAGTGCAGCAGGATCAGGTAATCGTCAAGCTCACGCAGCAGGAAGAAAGCCTGCGCAAGGAGCTGGCCGACCGCCAGCGCGCCATCAGCCGGCTCGACAACCTGATTGCGCTGCGCGTGCGCGAGGAAATTGCCCGCGCCGCCCGCGAAGCCGCGCGCCGGGCCGCCGCCAAAGCCCGCGCCGCCGAAGTGGCCGCCAATGCGGGCCGCAGCCCCGGCGCTACCTCGCGCACCCCGGCCACGGCCGCCGCCGAAGAAGCCGCCGCCACCCGGGCCGAGCGCACTGACCGCGTAACGCTGACGCCCGAAACCGCCAAGCTGGCCGCCTCCTTCACCGACAACCGGGGCCGCCTGCCCTGGCCCGTGGGCAAGGGGTTCATCAGCCAGCGCTTCGGCCGCCACAACCACCCGGTGCTCAAAAACGTGGTGGTCGAGAACCGCGGCGTCGATATTCAGACCAATTCGGGCGAGGCGGTGCGGGCCGTTTTCAGTGGCAAGGTGCTCACGGTAGCCAGCGTGCCGGGCATGGGCAACATCGTGATGGTGCAGCACGGCGACTATTTCACGGTGTATGCCAAGCTGCGCAATGTCAGCGTCAGTGAAGGGCAAACCATCGACGCCCGCCAGACCCTAGGCACGGTGTCCACCAATTCCGAGGGCACCTCCGAAGTGCAGTTTCAGGTTTGGCACAACAGCGCCAATCTCAACCCCGAAAACTGGCTCGGCCGGAAATAGGGAGCAGGGAGCAGGGAGCAGGGAGGAAACGCGACTCTTCATTTATCTGGCATGGGGCATTGATGCCCGCCTGCTACTTCCTGATCCTCAGTGCCTAAAATAAAAAACCCGGCTCCAAAGGAACCGGGCTTTCCGAGCTATGAAAACAAACTTAGCTACCGGAATCCCTCCGCCATCAGCAGGCGGCTATTGCTAGCCGTTGCGGATGAGGTAAACTCCCGATAACCAGGCGAAAGATACCGGAGTGCGGAGGCTGGCATGCCCCAATTTCGCCCAACAGCCCTTTTCTCTCGATGAAGGGCCGGGTTTGTGGGTTGCTGTCGGGCAGCCCGCGCGGCTCACACCAGGTTGAGCCGGCTTAGTAGCGCGGCTTTAAAGGAGTTGCCGATGGGCACGGGCAGCAGGCTGGGGCCGCCTTCGGCCCCGCGGTCGGCTTCTACCAGCACCGCGTCGCTTTCGATGGTAATGATGCGGTCGAGGCGCACGATGTATTTGCGGTGCACGCGGGCAAAGTCGCGGACCGGCAGGCGGCTTTCCAGCTCCTTCATCGTGCTATAGATGGTGAACCGCTCCGAGCCGGCAAAGATATTCACGTAGTCGCCCAGGGCTTCGATGTAGCGGATATCGGCGGTTTTAAGCCGCATCAGCTTGTGGTCCTGCTTGATGAAGATTTCGTTCTGGCTTTTGCTCAGGTACAGGTTTTCGGCCGTATCGTTGGCCAGGCGCAGCAGGTCGTCGAGTTTCAGGCGCTCCTGCTCCAGTTCGAGGCGGGCACGGCGCAGCTCCAGGTGCGCCACTACCTCGCGGGCCAGCACGGCCAGGGCATTGCGCTGGCTGTCGGTGAGGCGGCGGGGTACGGTATCGATGGCGCAGAGCGTGCCCAGCGCATCGCCCTGGGGCGTAAGCAGCGGGTAGCCGGCATAGAAGCGGATATTCGGGTCGCCGGTTACTAATTCGTTGTGCTCGAACAGCGGGTGGAGCGTGGCATCCTCAATTTCATAAAGCGTGCAGCCCTGAATGGCATGCTGGCAAAAAGCCATTTCGCGCGGGGTGCTTTCGGGCCAGTTCTGGTCGGTGCGGGCCTTAAACCACTGCCGCTCGCCATCGAGCAGCGAAACCAGCGAAATGGGCGTGTTGCAGATATAGGAGGCCAGGCGCACCAGATCGTCGAAGGCGGCTTCGGGCGGGGTGTCCAGGACTTCGTAGGACTGAAGGGCGGCAAGCCGACGGATTTCCTGAGCCCGTGAATGGCCCGGTTGCGTTTTGGGAGGAAATGTCGATTCTTCCAATAGCATAGCGGTGCAATAAAAATTAAGGGAGCCAATGGCTTCCGGATTTACTAAATAACAGCGCTGGCGCCGTTTTGGCGGTGTAAAACCGTTAAAACGCCCCTTTTGCCGGCCCAACTGCCTCGTTTTCTGGTTGGCTTTAACCGTGCGGCATGAAGGCCGGATGAAAACCGCCGACCCGCTGCACCCGGCGCCGGAATGTAGGCTGGCGCGGAACTGTTTTTCGAATTATGCGGTACCTTTACCAATCTAGGAGCGCACCCGTTGCGTATACTGTGCTTTGACCTTCTAACTCTGGCCCTTGGCCTGCCCCATATGAACTTTGCCACCCTCCTGCTCGGAATCGGTAACTTCGGTGGTACCGAAATCCTGCTCATTGGCCTCGCCATCATTCTGCTTTTCGGAGCCAAGCGCATTCCGGAGCTGTTCCGGGGCATGGGCCAGGGCATCCGCGAGTTCAAGGACGCTTCGAAGGAAGAAAAGCCTGAATTCCGCGACCGGTCCGTGAACCCAACCAACCCCAACGACCCGGCTGCGCCCCGTCAATAACCCCTTCCATTATGCAAACGCCTGTTTTTTTGTTTCTGGGTGATATCGGCGGCAGTGAGTTGATTCTCATTCTCGTCGTTGTTCTGGTTTTCTTCGGGGCCAACAAGATTCCCGAAATGGCCCGGGGCCTGGGCAAAGGCATCCGCGAGTTCAAAGACGCTTCGCGCGAGATTCGCAGCGAGGTAGAGAACTACGGTCAGCCCGCGCAGCAGCCCTATCAGCAGCAGTTTCAGCAGCAGCAGCCGCAGCAGGCTTATCAGCCCGCCCCGCCGGTAGCCGAGGCCGCCCCCATTCTGGCCCCGCCCATGGATGGCGGCATTGCGCCCGTGGTAACGCCCGAGCCGGCGGCCAACGCTCCTGAAGCTGAGCGCCCCCGCCTCGACCAGCTTAGCTGATTTCAGTTCTGCGCCCCCACGCTTTATCCGAACCGCCGGCAGCCAAAATCTGCCGGCGGTTCTGTTTTTAGCGGTGGGGGTGCTATTTTCGCGCTTCCGCCTCGCCTTGCAGGCCCCGCCTTTAATTTCTTCGTCTTGAGACGTTTCGATTCCCTTTCCGAAGTGCGCCGCGAACTTGCCGCCGGCACCGTATCGTGCCAGCAGCTGGTTGAGTACTACCTCGACAACATTGCCCGGCAGGAAAACCTTAATGCCTTCCTGGAAGTGTGGCCCGAGGAAGCCCGTGCCCAGGCCGCCGCCGTAGATGCCAAGCTGGCCGCCGGCACGGCCGGCCAGCTGGCGGGCATGGTTATCGGCCTGAAAGATGTGCTGGCCTACGAGGGCCACGCGCTGCAAAGCAGCAGCCACATCCTCGACGGCTTCAAGTCGCTGTTCACGGGCACGGCCGTGCAGCGGCTGCTCGACGAGGACGCCATTCTGATTGGTCGCCAGAACTGCGACGAGTTTGCCATGGGCGCTTCCAACGAAACGTCGTACTTCGGGCCGGCCCGCAACGCCCTCGACCCCGACCGGGTGCCGGGCGGCTCGTCGGGCGGCTCGGCCGTGGCCGTGCAGGCCGATATGTGCCTGGCCTCGATTGGCTCCGACACGGGCGGCTCGGTGCGCCAGCCGGCGGCGTTCTGCGGCATCGTGGGCTTCAAACCTACCTACTCGCGCATTTCGCGCTATGGGCTGGTGGCCTATGCTTCCTCGTTTGATCAGATTGGCACACTCACCCGCTCGGTGGAAGACGCAGCCCTGCTGCTCGAAGTAATGGCCGGCCCCGACCAGTTCGACAGCACCGTGAGCCAGCGCCCGGTGCCCGCCTACAGCCAGGAGCTGACGCCCGCCCCGCACTACCGCATCGGCTACATTCAGGATTGCCTGGACCGGCCGGGCCTCAACCCCGAGATAAAGGCGGCTACCGAAAGCGCGCTGGAACAGCTGCGCGGCCAGGGCCACGTGGTGGAGGCGGTGGAGTTTCCCTACCTCGACTTCATTGTGCCCACCTACTACATCCTGACCACGGCCGAGGCCAGCTCCAACCTGAGCCGCTACGACGGCGTGAAGTTCGGCTACCGCGCCCCCGACGTGACGGACCTGGAGTCGCTCTACAAGAAAACCCGCTCGCAGGGCTTCGGTCCCGAGGTGCAGCGCCGGATTCTGCTGGGCACCTTCGTGCTGAGTGCCAGCTACTACGACGCCTACTACACCAAAGCCCAGCGGGTGCGCCGGCTCATCAAGGAGAAAACCGACGAGCTGCTGCGCGACTACGACTTTCTGGTGCTGCCCACCACGCCCACCACGGCCTTCCGCATCGGCGAGGTGAACAAGGACACGCTGGCTATGTACCTGGCCGATATTTTCACGGTGCAGGCCTCGCTGGCGGGCGTACCGGCCATTTCGGTGCCCAACGGCCTCGACTCCGAGGGCCTGCCCATTGGCCTGCAGATCCTGAGCGGCGCCTTCCGCGAGTCGCAGTTGCTGGCCTTCGCCAACTCGCTTGATTTAGCCGTTGGTCAATAACCACCGGCCTGCTGCTTTTAGCTGCCTGAATGCAGCTACTGGCTATCAGCTAAGAGCTAACGGCCGAGATTTAAAGTACCGCTTTAAGTCAAGAGGCTGGGAGTTCTGCGAAACTGTGCTATTTTTGGCAAAACGCTGGGTTGTGGCTCAGCGTTTTGCGTTTGGGCCCGCCGGCCATTGTCCTTTTTAGTGAGTTAGCATGATGAAGTTGCTGCGGTTTGCCGCTCCCGTTCTGCTGGCCTGCGCGTTGGCCCCCGCCGCCCGGGCCCAGGTGCGGCCCGCCGCCCCCAAGCCCCCCGTTGCCCTGCCCCCCGATTCGGTGATGACGGCCCTGCCGCTGCTGCCCGATTCACTGGCCGCTGCCCTGCCCCTGGCGCCCGACTCGGCCAGGCTGGCCTGGCTGCGCACCCCGCCCGAGCTGCGCGATTTGGTAGGCGACCGGGTGAGCTGCTTTGAAACCGACGTGCCCCACGTGTTCAACAACCACGTAATGAGCTTCGTGAAGCTGTTTACCGAGCGGCAGCGCAGCTACACCCAGCGGGTGCTGGAGCGCGAAAACCTGTATTTCCCGCTCTTCGAAAAGTACCTGGCCAAGTACAACCTGCCCCTCGACCTCAAGTACCTGGCCGTGGTGGAGTCGTCGCTGATTCCGACGGCCAAGTCGCGGGTGGGCGCTACGGGCCTGTGGCAGTTCATGGGCCCCACCGCCAACGACCTGCGCCTGCACCGCGACGAGTGGGTGGATGAGCGCATGGACCCCGAAAAAGCCACCGAAGCCGCCTGCAAGCACCTGCGCTACCTGTACCGGGTGTTCGGCGACTGGGAAATGGTGCTGGCCGCCTACAACTGGGGCGCCGGCAACATGCAGCGCGTAATGAAGCGTACCGGCAAGAGCACCTACTGGGAAGTACACAGCAGCCTGCCGGCCGAAACGCGCAACTACGTGCCCACCTTCACGGCCATCATGTACACCATGAAGTACGCCCGGGAGCACGAGCTGCATGCCCCCACGCTCAAGTATCAGTATGCCCAGCAGATGGACACGCTGCAGCTCGGCGGCCGCCCCTTCGACCTGATCCGGCTGGCGCAGGCCATTGGGGCCCCCGATTCGCTGGCTTTGCTGCGCCTCAACCCCGAGCTGCGCAAGCCCTATCTGCCGGCCGGCTACCGCAACTACACGCTGCAGCTGCCCGCCGCCGCCCGCGCCGGCCTGGTGGCCACGGCCAGCCGCGAGGCACTGTTCGACTACTGCCGGCCGCTGGCCGAGCTGCCCCAGCCCCTGGCGCCGCGCCTCGTGGCCCTGAGCGGCACCACCCCGCTGCCCGGCCGCAACCTGGCCGCCACTTCGGCGGCAGCAGCTCCGGCAGCCCCGCGCTTCGAGCGCCTGCGCCACACGGTAAAGCGCGGCGAGACGGTGAATTCGGTGGCTGCCCGTTACGATGTTAGTCCGGCCCAGGTGCGCCGCTGGAACAAGCTGGGCAGCGGCTCCTCGCTGGCCGGCCGGCAGCAGCTGGTTTTGTTCCGGGCTTTGCCAGCGGTGGCCGAGCCGGCCGCCAGAACTTCGGCACTGGCCGCGACGGCGGTTCGGCCGGCGGTGGTGCCAGTGCGGGTAGCTGCCAGCAAACCAGCCACCGCAGAAGCTTCGGCCGGGCCGGATTCGGCGGCCGAAGTGCTGGCCCGCACCCCGGCTAAGCCGGCCGCCGACGTGCGGCGGGCGGTGGCTGCTATTACGGCGGCTACCGACGACGATACTATGCCGGGCCGCTACGTGGTGAAGCCGGGAGATTTTCTGGAGAAGATTGCCACCGCCAATGGCCTGACCGTGGCCCAGCTGAAGGCCTGGAACCAACTGAGCGGCTACGTGCTACAACCCGGCCAGGAGCTGACGCTGAAGCCCAGCAACGAAGCCGCCGCTACCGCCGCCGTGGCTGACTTGGTGGAAGCCACGCGCGAAGTAGCCGCCGTGGCCCAGGCTCCTGCCCGCCGCGCCGCCCGCCCGGCAGCAAAAGCCGCCGCCCCGGCCCTGCCGCCCGCGCCCCCCCTGTACCTGGTGCAGCCCGGCGACACGCTCTACAACATCTCGCGCCGCTACCAGGGCCTGACGGTGCAGCGCCTGCGCGAATTAAACAACCTGAAGTCGGACGCCGTGCAGCCGGGGCAGAAGCTGGTGGTGGGTGGCTGAGTAGGCAGCCGCGCCGTTTGCAGAGAATCTTAAAGGAGCACTCAACGGGTGCTCCTTTTTGGTGAAGTTGAGCTGCAACCTGCTCCTCCTACTCATTGTAAAGGCACGAAAAAGCTCAGGCTCACAAAAAACCCAGCTCAGCAGGAACCTTTTCGATGCTTACTGGCACGGTTGTTACCAACGGCCTGCTACCCTTTCATCTTCACGATTCCCACTTATGTCATCCCGCCTTATACTTCTCGCCGCTATGCTTATGGCTTCGTTGCTGGGTGCTTCCTGTCGAAAAGACTGCGACCCGGCGCCCACTCCTGCTGTAGTAGCCGAACCGGCCCAGGCTGCCACGCTCAACGTCAATTTTGAGTATGCGGGCTCGCCCGAAGCGCGCTCGGTGAGCTACGTGGCCGATGAACCCAGCGCCGAGTTGCTTCCCGACCGCCTCATCATTACAATCAGCGGGGGAGGAGGCAGTAGCGGGCCGGCCGATAGAGTGGGATTTGCGCTGGCCAGGAGCCGGCAGAAACCCGGGCTGACCGGCACTTATACGCTGGCTTCCCAGCCCGATGCCAGCCAGGGCGACGCGCAGGTGATGTTTATCCGTTTCACGCCTTCTACCAACACCGCCAACAATACCGTATCGGGCAACCAGAATCAGCTGAGCGGCTCGCTGACCATCACGGCCTACGACGCGGCCCGGCAGCTCGTTAGCGGTACGTACGAAGTGAAGGCGGCGGGCCTGCGGGACGTGTTCAGCTTCCGCAACTACGCCGACTACAATCCCGACGCCCGGCGCGAAGGCAACCTGCGGGTGCACGGCAGCTTCACGGAGCTTCGCCTACGCCCTTAGCCCTCACCGCTCAGTTGGCCCACTCCGCCCCGAATCGTGCCCGGTTCGGGGCTTTTCGGTTCCGGGCGGGGGCTGTACCTTTGAAGCCGGCTCATTTTGCCGCATCTTGCTTCCTTGCTTTTCATCCGGAAGCTCAACCATTGCCCTGCCCCATGCTCAAGATAAACAAACAGGACGCCCTCGATTACCACTCCCGCACCCCCGCCGGCAAAATTGAGGTGGTGCCCACCAAGCCCGTCAGCACCCAGCTCGATCTGGCCCTGGCCTACTCGCCGGGCGTGGCCGAGCCGTGCAAGGAAATTGCCGCCGACAAGGATGCCGTGTACAAATACACGGCCAAGGGCAACTTGGTGGGCGTTATCAGCAACGGCACGGCGGTGCTGGGGCTGGGCAACATCGGGCCCGACGCCTCGAAGCCGGTGATGGAGGGTAAAGGCGTGCTGTTCAAGAAGTTCGCGGGCATCGACTGCTTTGATATCGAGATTGATGCCACCGACCCCGACGAGTTCATCCGCATCGTGAAGTCGCTGGAGCCCACGTTTGGCGGTATCAATCTCGAGGACATCAAGGCGCCCGAGTGCTTCCGGATTGAGACGGCGTTGCGCGAGCAGATGAACATTCCGCTCATGCACGACGACCAGCACGGCACGGCCATCATCACGTCGGCGGCGTTGCTGAACGCGCTGGAAGTGGTGGGCAAGCAGATTGAGCAGATTCAGCTGGTGGTGAGCGGGGCGGGCGCGGCGGCTATTTCGTGCCTGCGCCTGTACCTGGCCCTGGGCGTGCGGCGCGAAAACATCGTCGTGTTCGACAAGGACGGCCTCATCACGCCCGCCCGCACCGATCTGGCCGACATGCAGCTGTTTTTCGCCACCGAGCGGCCTATCAGCACGATGGCCGAGGCGCTGGAGGGGGCCGATATGTTCCTGGGCCTGTCGGCGGGCAACGTGCTGGCGCCCGAGCTGCTGCTGAAGATGGCCGCCGACCCTATTGTGTTCGCCCTGGCCAACCCCGACCCCGAAATTGGCTACGAAATAGCCATGGCTACCCGGCCCGACCTGATTATGGCCACCGGCCGCACCGACCACCCCAACCAGGTGAACAACGTGCTGGGCTTCCCCTACATTTTCCGGGGGGCGCTGGATGTGCGGGCCACCGAAATCAACGAGGAAATGAAGCTGGCGGCCGTGCGCGCCCTCTCGGAGCTGGCCAAGGAGGCCGTGCCCGAGATGGTGAACCGCGCCTACGGCGACAACACGCTCAGCTTCGGCCGCACCTACCTCATCCCCAAGCCCCTCGACCCGCGCCTGATTACCACCGTGAGCCCCGCCGTGGCCAAAGCCGCCATGGACAGCGGCGTGGCCCGCGTGCACATCACCGACTGGGCCGGCTACGAGGACGATATCCGGGCGCGGCTGGGCGTGAACCAGAAGCTGATGAACCGCATTACGTCGGCGGCCCGCAGCAACCCCAAGCGGGTGGTTTTTGCCGAGGGCGACACCTACAAAACGCTCAAGGCCGCCCAGATTCTGCGCGAGGAGGGCATTGCTTTTCCCATTCTGCTGGGCAACCGCAACAAAATTGAGCGCATTGCGGCCGAAACCTCGCTCGACCTGGAGGGCTGCGAAATCATCGACATCATCCGCGAGGAAGCCAAGCGCGAGGAGTATGCCGAGCTGTTTTACCAGAAGCGGCAGCGCCGGGGCATTACGCTCTACGAGGGCCGCCGGCTGCTGCGCGAGCGGAACTACTTTGGCGCCATGATGCTGGAAGCCGGCCACGCCGACGCCTTCATCACGGGCCTGAGCAAGGACTACGGCAAGTCCATTGTGCCCGCGCTGCAGGTGATTGGGGTGGCCGAGGGTGCCAAGCGGGTGGCCTCGATGTACATTATTCAGCACCGCAAAGGGCCGTTCTTCTTCGCCGACACCACCGTGAACATCGACCCTTCGGCCGAGGAAATGGTGGACATTATCGGCCTCACAGCCCGGGCCGTGAAGTTCTTCGATGCCGAGCCGCGGGTGGCCGTCATCAGCTACTCCAACTTCGGCTCCAACCCCGGCGAGCTGCCCGACAAGGCCCGCCGCGCCACCGAACTGGCCAAAGCCCGCTACCCCGAGCTGCTGCTCGACGGCGAGATGCAGGCCAACACGGCCCTCAACCCCGAGCTGCTGCAGGAGCAGTACCCGTTTTCGCCGCTGGCGGCCAAAGGCGGGGCCAACACGCTCATTTTCCCCAACGTTATCAGCGGCAACATTGCCTACAAGGTGCTCCAGGAAATCGGGGGCGCCGAGGTAATCGGGCCGGTGCTGATGGGCATGCGCAAGCCGGTGCACATTCTGCAGCTCGGCGCCTCGGTGCGCGAAATCGTGAACATGACCGCCATTGCCGTCGTCGACGCCCAGCAGCCGGGCAATAAGGGACTTTAGAAGGGAAATGGTGAAAATGGTGAGATGGTGAGATGGTGAGTTTGATGTTCGAGGGGCCTACCGGCGCATGTTGCGCAAGCAGTGTTACCGAACATCAAACTCACCATCTCACCATCTCACCATTTCCTTTCTAAAGTGCCTAACTTGGCACCAAAGCGGCTACGGCCGCGTTGCGCCGGTTCCACCTGTTTTTACTCCTCTCCCACCCCGCATGATTGCTTACGTTGACGGCAAGCTCGCCTACAAAGACCCCGCCCAGGCCATTCTCGACGTGGGTGGGCTAGGCTACGAAATCCGCATTTCCCTGGCCACCTACGCCAAGCTGCCGGCCGAGGAGGAGAAAATCAAGCTTTACACCTACCAGCATATCAAGGAAGATGGGCAGACGCTCTACGGCTTCCTCGACCCCAACGAGAAGGCGCTGTTTATGCAGCTGATTTCGGTGTCGGGCATCGGGCCGGGCACGGGCATCGTGATGGTGTCGTCGATGTCGGTGGGCGAAATCCGGCAGGCCATTGTGAGCGAAGATGTGCGCGCCATTCAAAGCATCAAGGGCGTGGGGCCCAAAACGGCCCAGCGCGTGATTCTGGAGCTGAAAGACAAGTTCCGCAAGGACGAACTGCTGGCCAAAGCCGGCATCGATACCGTGCCGCTGGCCAAGGCGCACAATACCAGCCGCTCGGAGGCGTTAGCCGCTTTAGTCATGCTGGGCTTCGCGCGGGCGGCGGCCGAAAAGTCGCTCGACCAGATTCAGCGCAAGCACGGCAACGACCTGACAGTAGAGGAATTGATTAAATTCGCTCTGAAGTCTGGCTAGGGCTTAGTTGTTAGTTGTCAGTGATTAGTTGTTAGTGGTTAAGGAGTTTACGGAGCTAAAGCCACGGAACACATGTCCGCCCCGGTCCCTAACAACTAGTATCTAAACAGCTTAACCGACACTAACAACTGACCACTGACAACTAACAACTCTCTCGACGGATATTGACGTTTGACTACCGGTAAGAAGTTCTCTGCCAGCGCCTTTGTGGTCCTGGTTTCGTTGGTGGCCTGGTGGTCGGAGGCCTCGCCGTTGGCGGAGGATGCGGCCGCCTCATTCAGCCTCGGCCAGCTGTGGGCCGACTGGCTGCCGGCTGGTTTACGGCCGGCCGGCAAGTGGGGTTTCGGCCCGACTGCCGCCGATACGCCCCGCATCGATACCACCCGCTACCAGCCCGGCACCCGGCCCCGCGTAGCGCCCGCCGACCGCCGCGGCTCGCGCTTCTCCAACCAGCGCCGCCGCTCGCCCCTGGTGCTGCCCCTGCCCGATAACGTGCAGCTGCAGGTGCAGCCCGACGACAGCCTTAAGAACTTCGACATCCGCGAGGGCATCGGCCAAGGCCTCGACTTCCGCGACCCCAGCCGCATGACGTTCGAGGAGTATTCGCGCTGGCAGCAGCAGAAGGCCGTGCGCGACTACTTCCGCGAGCGGTCGGGCGGGGGCGGCGTGGCCGGCGACCCCAACCAGCCCGACAACCGCCGCCTGATTCCCAAAATCTACCTCGGTCCCATGGCCGACCGCATTTTCGGGGGCAGCTACGTCGACATCCGCCCCCAGGGGGCCGTGACGCTGCGCATGGGCTACCGCGGCAACCGCAACGAAAACCCCACCCTGACGCTGCGGCAGCAGAAAACCGGCGACTTTCAGTTCGATCAGAACATGAACCTCAATCTGACCGGGCAGATTGGGCAGAAGCTGCGCCTGACCTTCAACTACGACACCAAGGCCGCCTTCGACTTCGAAAACAACATGAAGCTCGACTACACGGGCTTCGACACCGATATTATCCGCAAGGTGGAGCTGGGCAACGTGAGTCTGCCGCTCAACAACTCGCTTATCACCGGGGGCCAGAACCTGTTCGGGGTGAAGGCCCAGCTCCAGTTCGGCCGCCTCGGCGTAACCACCATTGCCAGCACCCTGCGCGGCCAGGCCGATGAGGTGCGCATCCAGAACGGGGGCCAGAGCCGGCCGTTCGAAATCAAGGCCAGCCAGTACGAGAAGGACCGCCACTACTTCCTGAGTCAGGCATTTCGGGAGCGGTACGACAACTCGTTGCGCAACCTGCCCACCATCCAGAGCGGCATCAACATCACCTACCTCGAAGTGTGGGTGACCAACGACAACCGCCAGAGCGACAACCTGCGCAACGTCGTCACGCTCATGGACGTGGCCGAGCCCACCCGCGTGTACCGCAGGCAGTTCCTGAAGGCCGCGGGGCCCAACGCTTTGGCCGACAACCAGGCCAACACCGAGCTGAGCACCATCCGGGCGCTGCCCAATTTCCGGCAGGAGCTGCAGGTAGACGACAACCTGCGCACCCTGGGGCTGGAGAAGAACAAGGACTTTGAGCACGTGCGGGCCCGTAAGCTCGACCCGCGCGAGTACACCTACAACGCCCAGCTGGGCTACCTCTCTATCAACACCCAGCTGCTGCCCGAGCAGGTGCTGGGCGTGTCGTACCAGTACCTCTACAACGGCAAAACCTACACCGTTGGCGAAATTCAGAACGACTACTCACAGGTGGGCACCGACCAGGTGATTTTTCTCAAGATGCTCAAGGCCACCAACCCCGCCGTGGGCCAGGCCGACCCGCAGCAGAACCCGGCCAATAGGAACCTGCTCACGCGTAACCTGCCGACCTGGGATCTGATGATGAAAAACATCTACCCACTGAACGCCCAGCAGCTCAACCGCGACAAATTTGAGCTGCAGATTGTGTACAAGGACGACGCGACGGGCGTAGACCTGATTTCGCTGAAAGAGGGCCAGAACATTGCCAACAAGCCGCTGATTGAGGTATTCAACCTCGACAACGTAAACCCCAACAACGACCGTAACCCCGACGGCAACTTCGACTTCTTCCCCGGCATCACCGTCGATACCGAGCTGGGCAAAATCATCTTCCCCGAAATTGAGCCCTTTGGCAGCTACCTGGCCGGCAAGTTTGATACGGTGGCTTCGACCACCGAGCAGCAGCTGGCCCGCAAATACGCCTACCGCGAGCTGTACAACCAGGTGCAGAGCGACGCCCAGCAGCGCCAGGAGAAGGACAAATTCTACCTGCGCGGTCGGTTCCAGGCCACCAGCACCGACGAGATTAACCTGCCCGGCATTGGCGTGGCCGAAGGCTCGGTGCGGGTGCGCTCGGGCTCCACGCTGCTCCAGGAGGGCGTCGATTATCAGGTTTTCTACGATCAGGCCAAGGTGAAAATCCTGAATCCGGCCTACCTGAACTCGGCCAACGAGCTGCGGGTGGAGTTTGAAAAGAACGCCCTGGTGCAGGTGCAGCCCCGCAAGCTGATTGGGGCGCGGTTCGATTACCGGGTGTCGTCGGACATGTATTTCGGGGCCACGGTGCTGCATTTGCGCGAAAACCAGGCCCCCGGCATCAACCGCGTGAATATTGGCGACGAGCCGGGCAACAACACCATCTACGGCTTCGACGTGAACATGCGCCGCGAGTCGCGGGCCCTCACCCGCTACCTCAACGCGCTGCCGTTTATATCGACCAAGGAAATATCCACCGTCTCGTTCAGCGGCGAGTTTGCCCAGCTGCTGCCCAGCCAGAGCAAGCTCGGCAGCAAGAACAGCGGCGGCGAAAACGGGGTGTCGTACCTCGACGACTTCGAGAATGCGCGCACGCCCTACACGCTGGGCGGGCTGAACGCCGCGGTGGCTTGGCGGCTGGGCTCAACCCCGCTGCCGCTGCGCAACGGGGCCACCACCGGTCTGGCCACGGCCTACAACCGCGCCAAGCTGGCCTGGTACACCGTCGACCAGACCTACTACACCAACGGCCAGAGCAAGCCCAATAACATTGGGGTGGCCGAGCTCAAAAACCACTACGTGCGCGGCGTTAAGCGCGACGAGGTGTTCCCCAACCGCAACCTGGGCGCCAACGGCAACTCGTTTGAAACCACGTTCGACCTGGCCTACTTCCCCGACCAGCGCGGCCAGTACAACTACACGCCCGACTTCAACCGGGCCCGGCCCACGTTTTTTGCCGATGCTTCGGAAACGGCCAATATGACCCGGCAGGCGGCTATTTCGCGCGAAATATCCTTCGATACCGACTTCGACAACGCCAACGTGGAGTACTTGGAGTTCTGGCTCATGGATCCCTTCCTGACGGGCGACAACGGCAAAATCGTCGATAACGACGGGCACAGCCAGAACAATACCAGCGGCGGCGACCTGTTCGTGAACCTGGGTTCGGTGTCGGAAGACGTGCTGGCCGATAACAACCAGTACGAGTTTGAGAACGGCATTCCGGCCAACCCGGCCAACCTCGACCTCGAAACGGTTGCCACGCCCTGGGGCCGGGCCTCGCGCCAGCCCTTCCTGACCGATGCCTTCAGCCCCGCCGCCGGCGCCCGCGCCCAGCAGGACGTGGGCCTCGACGGCATCAACGATGCGGCCGAGCAGACCGTGGCCCCCGGCTACGCCGGCGTGGCCGACCCGGCCGGCGACAACTTCCGCCACCACCTCGACCCCAGCTACGACCAGGCCGATGCCAAGATCCTGGCCCGCTACAAGGACTACAACGGCATGGAGGGCAACTCGCCCGAAGGCAGCCGCCTGAGCTCGACGGCCTACCCCGACAAGGAGGACCTGAACCGCGACAATGTGATTTCGGAGATTGAGCGCTACTACGAGTACAAGCTGGAGCTCAAAAGCAACCGCCTGCAGGTGGGCCAGAACTACATCGTTGATAAGGTAACCAACACTAACGATGACACCAACAACGAGCCCGTAACCTGGTACCAGTTCCGGATTCCGATCCGGCAGTACGACCGGGCCGTGGGCACCACCGATGGCCAGGACTTCGGCTTTAAGTCGATTCGGTTTTTACGTATGTACCTGACGGGCTGGAAGCAGCCGGTGGTGCTGCGCATGGTGCAGCCGCAGTTTGTGGCCAACCAGTGGCGCCGCTACCTCACCAAAATTGCCGAGCCCGGCGGTATCCTCAGCCCCGACACCGACGCCGACGAATTCAGTATTTCGACGGTGAGCATTGAGGAGAACGGCCGCGTGGAGCAGGCCGGTGCCGGCTCGATTCCGTACCTGCTGCCGCCCAACATCCGGCGCGACCAGGAGTACGGCTCCAGCACCACCAGCCGCCAGCAGAACGAGCAGAGCCTGCGCCTGGTAGTGGGCGGCCTGCGCGACGGTTTCGCCAAGGCGGCCTACAAAAACCTGACGGTAAACATGCTGCGCTACAAGCGCCTGAAGCTGTTTCTGCACGCCGAAACCCAGGACCGCAACCTGCGCAGCGGCCAGGCCCGCGGCTTCGTGCGCCTGGGCACCGACTACACCCAGAACTACTACGAATACTCGCTGCCGCTGGAGCTGACGCCCCAGCCCGGCGCTACGGGCACGGCCTACACCGTCGACCAGGTGTGGCCGCTGGCCAACCGCATCGACCTGTCGCTGCAGGCATTCGTCGATGCCAAGGCCGCCCGCAACAAGGCCGGCGTGAACTACGGCACGCCCTACGTGGTGGAGCTGGCCGACGGCGTCCGGATTACGGTGGTCGGCAACCCCGACCTGTCGTCGGTGCAGGGCGCCATGATTGGGGTGCTGAACCCGAAAGACGACGGCGCCAACCAGTCGCTGACGCTGTGGGCCGACGAGCTGCGGGTGGCCGAGTTTGAGAACGAGAGCGGCTGGGCCGCCACCGCCCGCTTCAACACCAAGCTGGCCGATATTGCCAACATCACGGCCACCGGCAGCTACGTGACCACCGGCTTCGGGGGCCTGCAGGACCGCCCGCAGCAGCGCTCCATCGACAACATTATGCGCGGCGACGTGAATGCCACGGTGGCAGCCGACAAGTTTTTCCCGGAGAAGCTGGGCCTGCGCGTGCCGGTGTTGCTGCAGGCCGGCATCGAGAGCCGCGCGCCCAAGTACGACCCGCTCGACCCCGACACCCGCCTGGAGCAGAGCCTGGAGAAATTCGACAACGCCGAGGAGCGCGCCGCCTACCGCCGCGAGGTTATCGACCAGACCAGCCAGCGCAGCATCTCGCTGCTGAATGTGCGCAAGGAGCGCACCAACCCCGACAAGAAAGTGCAGCCCTGGGACGTGGAAAACCTGGCCCTGAGCTACTCGCTGACCGAGCGCCGGCACACCGACATCCGCACCGACCGCGACTACACCCGCACCTACACCGGCGCCCTGGCCTACGTGTACCAGGCCAACCCGCGCAACTATACGCCCCTGGCCAAGGTGAAGGCCTTCGACTCGCCTTATCTGGCCTTGTTCAAGGAAGTCAACTTCACGCCCCTGCCCTCGCGCTTCTCGTTCCGGGCCGACCTGGACCGGCGCTACAACGAGCGGTTTCTGCAGCGCACCCTCGAACCCGGCCAGGTGCCCGTGCGGGGCGACATTCCGGGGGTGTTCCAGAAGGTGTTCTACTTCAGCCGCATCTACGATTTGCGCTGGGACCTGACCAAGGCCCTGGCCTTCGACTACACGGCCACCAACCGGGCCGTGGTAGATGAGGGCCCCGGCACCACCATCGGCGACTCGCAGATTGCCCGCGACAACCGCCAGCAGCTGCGCGACAACCTGCTGCGCGGCGGCCGCACCACCAACTTCAACCAGACCGTCGCCCTCACTTACCGCCTGCCACTCGACAAGTTCCCGCTCACCGACTGGCTTTCGGCCGATGCCCGCTACGCAGCTACCTACAGCTGGCAGGCGGCCTCCACGGCTCTCACCCGGCCCGACCCCAATGACAGTAGCAAGACAGTACCGCTGAACCTGGGCAACACCATCGAGAACAACGGCGAGCTGAGCACCAACGGCAAAATCGACCTGGTGAAGCTCTACAACAAGGTGCGCTTCCTCAACATCATCAACAACGCCCCGCCGCCCGGCCAGCAGCCCACCGAGCCCAAAACGGCCAAGGGCGGCGTGGTAGGAGCCGCCGGCGCGGGCCCCGAAACCGCCGCCGCCGACTCGGCCAAAGGCCCTGAGCTGCGGTTGCTGAAGGCGGTGCTGCGCTCCCTGATGACGGCCCGCTCGCTCAACTTCACCTACGTGCGCTCCAACGGCACGCTGCTGCCCGGCTACCTGCCCGGCACCCGCTTCCTCGGGTTTAATAATGGCTTCAATGCGCCCGGCCTACCCTTCATTCTGGGCCAGCAGCAGGACCTCGACGGCCTGTTCGGCAAGGCCTACCGCCGCAACTGGTACACCGACCAGAGCCAGTACCTCAACACCCCGCTTAGCTCGCTGCTCACCGAGGCCCTCACGCTGCGCACCACCCTGGAGCCCATCCGCGACTTCAACATTCAGCTCGATGCCCGCCGCAACCTCGTGCGCAGCCGCCAAGTGTTCTACCGCCGTTTGGTGAATGATGATTTCGTGGCCGACCCAAGCGACCCCACGCCCCGCCAGAGCAATCCGCTGGGCAACGGCACGTTCAGCACCTCGTTCATTGCCATCCAGACGATGTTTGGCGACCTGAGCAGCGCGGGTACCGTGTCGAAAGCCTTCGAGCGTTTCGTGCAGAACCGCGAGGTCATCCAGCAGCGGTTGGAAGCGGCTAAGCAAAACCCGCAAGGTACTTATGGCTACAACTCGCAGGATGTGTTGCTGCCGGCGTTTATCGATGCTTATAAAGGCCGCTCGTCGGATGGCTACAAGGCCAAGAAGTTCAAGCCCTTCGCCCAGCTGCCCCTGCCCAACTGGAACATCAGCTACAACGGCCTCTCCGACATCCCGCTGGTGCAGCGCTACTTCCGTTCGTTCCGCCTCAACCACGTGTACAGCTCCAGCTACAACATTGCGGGCTACAGCACCTCGCTCGATTATAAAGAGGAGCCCGGTGGCCTTTCTACTGAATTCAACGCGGATAGCAAGCGGTTCATTCCCTACTACATCATCGGGCAGGTAACCATTGCCGACCGGCTGGCCCCGCTTATCGGGGTTGATTTTCAGACCACCGGCCGCCTCACCGGGCGCCTGGAGTACCGCGTCGACCGCACCATCAGCCTGAACTCGACCGTGGCCCAGGTGACGGAGCTGCGCCGCAACGACATCGTGATTGGGGCGGGTTTCGCCACCAACAAGTTCCGGCTGCCCTTCAAGATAGGCGGCGAGCAGCGGGTGCTGCGCAACGAGCTTAACGCCCGCCTCGACCTGAGCATCAGCGAGAACTACGCCATCCAGCGCGCCATTCTCGATGTGGTAGACGAAGATGAGGCTGCCAAAACGGGGAAACCGGTCAGCATCGGCCGGGCTTCCAGCCAGGTAACGGCCGGCACCCGCCAGGTGCAGTTGCGCCCCACCGTCGATTACGTGCTCAACCAGCGCCTGAACCTGCAGTTCTTCTTCACCCAGAACATCACCACGCCCAAAGCCGGCAACGCCTTCCGAAACACCTCCACCGAGGCCGGCATTCAGCTCCGCTACAGCCTGTCGCAGTAGCGGTGAATGAGTGACTCGGTGAATGAGCGAGTTGGTGAATGCGTGAATGAGTGAATCGGTGAATGCGTGAACCCCTTTGTCATTCTTCATCTGTCATCCTGAGCGGAGCGAAGGACCTATACAGAAGGTAACATCAGAAGTTAGCACCTGTATAGGTCCTTCGTTGTGCTCAGGCTAAGAGAACTACTTCACTCATTCACCGAGTCACTCATTCACCGAATTACCTGTACTTTTGAAGCGGGGCGCGGCGCGTCCCGCTTTTCAGTTCATTCTCTAAGCACCACCCCATGAATCTGCCCGCCTCCCTGAAGTATTCCAAAGAGCACGAGTGGGTCCGCGTTGAGGGCGACGTGGCCTACATCGGCATCACCGACCACGCCCAGAAAGAACTCGGCGACATCGTGTACGTCGACATCGACACGCTCGACAAGGACGTAGCCCAGAACGACGTGTTTGGCACCGTTGAGGCCGTTAAGACGGTTTCCGACCTGTTCAGCCCCCTCAGCGGCACCGTGCTCGAAATCAACGACAAGCTCGACGGCAACCCCGAGCTGGTGAACTCCGACCCCTACGGCGACGGCTGGATCATCAAGCTTTCCATGAGCGATGCTTCGGAGCTGGACGGCCTGCTCTCGTCTGAAACCTACGGCGAGCTGGTAGGCGCTTAAGCGCCGCCCCTGCCGTTGGTTTTGCCCGCTGCAACGCCGCCCCCGCCGCGTCGGCGCCCTTTGGTGGGGCTGCCGCTGGCGTGGGCGGTGTTTATTTTGGTGAGCACCCTCACGCCCGCCGCCGACATGCCCGATACACCGCGCTGGGAGCTGCTCTCCTTCGACACGGCCGCCCACGGCTTCGTATTCGCGGTATTTACGGTGCTGGCCACGTTCTCGGCCCGGCGGCAGCCGTGGTCGGCCGGGCTGCGGGCACGGGCGTTCAGCCTGGTGCTGGCGCTGGCCGTGGGCCTGGGCGCGCTGATTGAGGTGCTGCAGCACCTGCTGGCCCTGGGCCGCCACGGCGAGTGGTCCGACCTGCTCAGCGACGCGCTGGGCGCACTGGCCGGCACCGCCTTCATGTGGTTTACCCGCCGTTTCTGGCAATAAGTTTTCAGCTCTACCTCCTATACTGATGTAGGGCCGGAGCTTAGCCGCGCTGGCCGTTGGCTGTTCCCGCCCCCTACAGCCTGCGGGCGTTTCACTTCCACCGCTGCTCCTACCCAAAACCCTGCAATGGTCCGGCAACTGCTTCTTTCCGCTCCCCTGCTGGCCCTGCTGCTGGGCAGCGCGTTGGCCGCACCCGCGCCGGCTGCCGCCCAGGACATGGCCCGCGCCCGGCAGACCATTGCCCGCCTCACGGCTCCCGACCTGCACGGCCGCGGCTACGTGCAGGGGGGCGAGCAGCGGGCCGCGGCCTACCTGCAGCAGCGTTTCCGCGAGCTGGGCCTGCAGCCCCTGGCCCCCGACTATTACCAGTTCTTCACGCTGCCCGTCAACACCTTTCCCGGCCGCGCCGAGTTGCGGGCCGATGACCAGCTACTGCGCCCCGGTCTCGACTTCATTGCCGCCCCCGATTCGGGCCCCGGCGAAGTGCGCGGCCCGGTGTACCAGCTCGATTCGCTGGTCTTCACGCAGCCCGAGGCCCAGCAGGCGCTGCTGGCCAGGCCGCTGGCTCAGGCGGTGCTGGTGCTGACCCACGCCCAGGCCGGGCGGCTACCCAAGTTGCCGCCCGCCGTGCAGGCCCACCTGGCCACGGCCGCCGCCCAGCTTACGCTGGTACCCGGCAAGCTCACGGCCAGCGTGGCCGGCGAGCAGGCGCCGCGGCCCCGGCTGGAGGTGCGGGCCGCCGCCTGGCCCGCCACCGCCCGCCGCGTCCGGCTGCGCCTTGATGCGCGCCTGCAGCCCGCCTACCGCACCCAGAACGTAGTTGGCTACCTGCCCGGCACCGCCCACCCCGATTCGTTCGTGGTGGTATCGGCCCACTACGACCACCTGGGCCGGCTGGGGCGCGACACCTACTTCCCGGGGGCCAACGACAATGCCAGCGGCGTGGCCATGCTGCTGGAGCTGGCCGCCCACTACGCCCGCTCCGAAAACCGCCCCGCCTGCTCCGTGGCCTTTCTGGCCTTCGGGGCCGAGGAGGCCGGGCTGGTCGGCTCGCGCTACTTCGTCGGGCACCCGCTGATTCCGCTGCCCGGCATCCGGCTGCTGGCCAACCTCGACCTGCTGGGCACCGGCGACGAGGGCCTCACGGTGGTAAACGGACGGGTGTTTGAGGGCCAGTTTGCCCGCCTGCAGCGCCTGAACGCGGCGGGCGGCTACGTACCCTCCCTGGCCGCCCGCGGCCGGGCCGCCAACTCCGACCACTTTCCCTTCTCGGAGCGCGGCGTGCCGGCCCTGTTCTTCTACACCCGCGGCGGCATTGCAGCTTACCACGATGTGCAGGACCGCCCCGAAACCCTGCCGCTCACGGCTTTCCGCGCCGTGTTCGGGCTGCTGCGCGATTTTCTGAACGGCGCCGGCGCGGCTGGTGGCAAGTAAGGGGATATATGGAAAGTAAGGGGTGAAAAGCAAGAAGCCGCCTGTCATTCGGAGCGGAGCGAAGAATCTCGCTAACAATGCTAACCCTATCATCAGGGCTTACTATTGCTAGCGAGATTCTTCGCTCCGCTCCGAATGACAGGCGGTTTAATCTATTTACCGTGGCCAGCGAGATTCTTCGCTCCGCTCCGAATGACAATCTTTTTCCTCCATCCTCTGCTGCGCGTTGCTTTCTGATTGCCCCAAAAGCAGTTCACCCGGAATCTGCCAGTAAGGCAAACTCCGGGTGAAGGGTTTGTTGTTTTGGTGGCCGGGCTAGCGGCGCGGGCTTAGCTGTTGCTCTTGAACGAACCCATGATCTGCTTGGCTACGTTCTCCCACTCCGGCTTCTGACGGTCGGCGCAGGTGAAGGTGCACATCAGCAGCTTGCCTTCCACATCGGTGAAGAAGATGAAGGTGTACGACTCGCGGCCCAGCTCCGGCTTCATCAGCTCGAGGTAGCCCACTTTGCGGCCGCTCACTTCCTTCACGCCGTGGCTGAACCAGGTAGCGCCCTTGTACTGCTTGGCGTAAATCTTGTAGAAGTTATCGTGGTACATGTCCACCATGTCCTGATCCGCCGTGTTGTCGGTGTAGGAGAAGGACAGGCTAACTTCCTTGTTGTTGGTGTAGATGACGCTCGGACGGCTCTGCGACTTGGCGTAGTTGAATTCCATCTGCTCCTCGCTCATCACCTCAAAGCCTTTGGGGATGAGGATTTCCACTCGCTCGCTCAGAACGCGCTTTTTAATCAGCTCAACTTCAGCGAAGGGACGGGCCGCCATCAGCAGCACCATCAGGCAGAGTACGGGTAGGGTAAGTAGTGCTTTTTTCATAGAAGTAGGCTGAAAAAAGGTGGGTTGCGAAGTGAGGAAATCCAGCGGCAAGGCGCTTGCCGGGCTGCTTGGATAACACAATTTACGATTAAAAATCCGAAGCGCAAGTCATTCCGTGAAAAACAACCTGCATCCGAACTTGCTGAGGAGCCTTAACTGCCCAATAAAGCCGGATTAGCGGGCCTGACGGGAGTTTCGACCAGAAGAATTATTTTTATGTAATATAAGCGAATACTTGAAAATACTTAATATAATAACAGGAATGTCATATACACAGAAATGTTCTTAAAGTTATATTAATCAACTACGCTGGCAAGCTCGTTTCGGTTTTGGTGCTAGAGAATATTGTTGATCTGCTCCTTGATTTTCTCCAGTTCCTCCTTCATGCTCACCACCAGGTGCTGCATGGCCGAGTCGTTGGCTTTGGAACCGATTGTGTTGATTTCCCGACCAATTTCCTGCGAAATAAACGCTAATTTCTTGCCCGTGGGCTCCGGCAGATGGGCCGTTTCGATGAAGTAGCGCAAATGGTTGCCCAACCGCACCTTTTCCTCGGCAATGTCAAGCTTCTCTATATAGTGCAGAATTTCCTGCTCGAAGCGGATGCTGTTGAAATGCTCGTTGGCGGAGATGTCGGCCAGATGGCTTTGCAGGCGCTGGCGCACCTGCGCTACGCGGCTGGGGTCGTGGCGCTCCACCTCGGCCAGCAGCCGGCTGATGTGCTCCACGTAGCCCAGAATTTCGGCGGTGAGGGCGCGGCCCTCGGCGCGGCGGAACTCGTGCAGGCGCTCCAGGGCCTCGTGCAACAGCGGCAGCAACTCGTCCCAGCTGGTTTCGGTTTCCAGCGGCTCGGCGGCAGCGGCCGTAGCATCGGCGGCGGGCAGGCGCAGGGAGCCGGGCAGGGCGTGGGCCACGGCCGTCACCTGCTCCAGCGACAGGCCGGTGCGCAAACTCAGGGCCTGCAGTTCCTGGCAGGCGGCCCTGACGGCCGCCTCATTCACGATGGAGCCGCCCGTAGCCGTGGCGCGGGGCCGCGCGAAATCGAGGTTGAGGTTGACTTTGCCGCGCACCAGGCTTTTGGCCAGCAGGTTGCGGATTTCCAGCTCCTTGTCCTGCAGAAAGCGGGGCAGGCGCAGGGTCAGATCGAAGGATTTGGAGTTGAGCGACTTGATTTCGACGGTGGCGGCGTAGTGGTCGGTTTCGCGGGTGGCGATTCCGTAGCCGGTCATGGACTGGAGCATGGGCAAAGAAGGGGCTGGCGGTTTGAAGCCGCGAAAGTAGGTCTTTCGGCGGGCAGATGCGGGGCGGGTGACGAGGATAACGCAAACATAACCGCCGCGCAATATTACCATAACAGGGCCAGGGTAGTTTTGTCAAACCCTTTTCGAGCCCCGTATGCAACGCACCCTTACGCTGTTTTTCCTGCTGATACTAAGCCAGGTAGCCCGGGCCCAGCAGGCCACCCTGAGCGGAACGATTCGTGATAAAAAAACCGGCGAAGGCGCCATCGGCGCCACCGTCATCATCACCGGCACCACCCAGGCCGCCCCCGTGGGCCTCGACGGTACCTACCGGCTCACGGCTGCGCCCGGCACCTACACCATCAGCGTGCAATCAATCGGCTACAAGCCCCTGAGCTTCCCCGGCACGGTGCTGCGCGAGGGCCAGACGACCACGCTCAATGGCGCGCTCGAAGAAAGCAGCCAAAGCCTGGGCGAAGTGGTGGTAACGGGCCAGAAACAGACCGGCACCGAAGTGGCCCTGCTCCAGGACCTGAAGAAATCGGAAGTGGTGGTGAGCGGCATGAGCTCCGACCAGATTGTGAAGACCCTGGACCGCGACGCGGCCGAGGTGGTCAAGCGCATTCCGGGTGTTACCATCCAGAACAACTCGTTTATCGTGATTCGGGGCCTGGCCGAGCGCTACAACACGGTGCTGCTCAACGATGCCCTCACGCCCTCCTCCGAAGTCGATACGCGCTCCTTCTCGTTTGACATTCTGCCCTCGTCGGTGATTGACCGGGTGCTGATTTTCAAGTCGGGCGCCCCGGAGCTGCCGGGCGAGTTTGGCGGCGGCGTAGTGAAAGTGTACACCAAAAACTCGGTGCTCGAAAATACCACCAGCCTGTCGGTATCGGCCTGGCACCGGGCGGGCACCACATTTGGCAGCGGCTACCAGCAGAGCCCCCTGCGCAGCCGCACCCAGTGGGCCGGCTACGATGGCGGCGAGCGGAAAATGCCCGCCACCATCGGCACCGAACCCTACAACAGCCAGAACCCGCTCTCCGATGCCCAGCTGCTGCAGGCTGCCCGCGCCCTCGACAACAACTGGAAGCCCACCCTGAGCACCGCCCTGCCCGACCTGCGGGCCTCACTGGGCCTGACGCGCCGCTACGAACTGGGCCGCGCGCAGCTGAGCAACGTCACGTCGGTGTCGTACTCGAACACGCGCCAGCAGTACCAGGTGCAGCGGCAGCGGCTGGAAACGGGCACCGGCAGCTACATCTACAACTACACCGACGAGCAGGCCCAGACTGCCAGCCGGCTGGGCGTAATTCATAACTGGCAGGCTCGTCTGGGCGACTACAACCGCCTGGAGCTGCGCAACTTCCTCAACCAGTACGGCACCGACGAAGTAACCCACCGCACGGGCCTCGACTTTGCCCAGGGCGGCGACGGCCGGGCCCGCGACAACCACGCACTGCACTACCAGAGCCGCACCATTTACTCGGGCCAGCTGGCCGGCACCCACGAGCTGGGCGCGGCCAAAAACACCACCCTGACCTGGCAGACGGGCTACAACTACGTCCTGCGCAACGAGCCCGATTACCGCCGCTACCGCACCGGCCGCGACGTGCCGCTGCCCGGCGACGAAGCCCAGCCTTTTCAGGTCGAAATCAGCCCGATCGGCTCCCAGCAGGATGTATCGTCGTACTACTCGCGACTGCGCGAAAACACCTACATGGGCAGCGGGCAGTGGGAGCAGCGCCTGAGCAGCCGGCGCGACACCACCCGCGAGAGTCAGTACAAGCTGCGGGCCGGCTTCTACACCGAATACAAGGAGCGCACCTACGTCAGCCGCTTCTTCTCCTACGTGCCGGCCCGCCCCAACCGCTTCAATTACGAGTTGCTGCAGCTGCCGATTGAGACGATTTTCGCGCCCGAAAACCTCGATGCCAACATCGGCTTCACGCTGCGCGAGGGCACCGGCGACGAGGACAGCTATAGCGCCGACAACCTGCTGGCGGCCGGCTACCTGAGCGCCGTGGCCCCGCTCTCCGACAGGCTTAACGTGTCGGGCGGAGTGCGGATGGAGTACAACCGCAAGTTTGTGCGCTCGGGTTTGGCCAGCGCCGCGCCCTACGAGGAGAAGCGCACCTTTCTGCTGCCCTCGCTCAACAGCACCTACCACTTCAACCTGCGGAGCCTGCTGCGACTGGCGGGCAGCGTCACGCTCAACCGCCCCGAGTTCCGGGAGGTGGCCGACTACGCCTACTATGATTTCAACAACAACGCCCTGATTCGGGGCAACCGCGACCTGCGCACGGCCAAAATCTACAACGCCGACCTGCGCTACGAGTTCTACCCCACCAAGGCCGAGCTGCTGTCGGTGGGCATATTTTACAAGAAGTTCACCGACGCCATCGAGCAGGTAACCGGCTCGACCACCGGTAGCTCGCTGGAGCTGGGCTTCGCCAATGCCCGCAGCGCCTACGATGTGGGCGTGGAGCTGGAAGCCCGCAAAGGCCTGGCCGACATCACCGAAAACCGGTTTCTGCAGCGCTTCGCCTTCGTGCTGAACGCCTCGCTGGTGAAGAGCCGGGTGACGCTGAGCGAGGATGAGCAGGTGGCCGACAACCTCAACCGGCGGGCCCTGCAGGGCCAGTCGCCCTACGTAGTGAACACGGGCATTTTCTACCAGGATGATGCCCGCGGCTGGCAGGTGTCGGCCCAGTACAACCTCATCGGCCCGCGCATTCTGTTTGCCAGCAGCAACACCCAGAACTTCACCATTTTCGAGCTGCCCCGTCAGGTTATCGATTTGGCAGCTACCAAAAACGTGGGGCCGCACCTGAGCATCCGCGTGGGTATCCAGGACCTGCTCAACCAGTACACCCGCCAGTACTACGACTCGAACCGCGACGGTAAAATCACGGGGGCCGATGGCGGCGCGTTTGCCCGCTTCCGCCGCGGCCAGTACTCCACCGCCGGCCTGACCTACCGGTTTTAGACGCCGTAGGGGCGGGGCTTGCCCCCGCCCGCCGCTGAACGGTACTACCCCAGAACAAAACGCAACCCGCCGTTCGCACCGTGTCAACGCAATCGTTCAACGATAATCGTTCACCGGCGGGCGGGGGCAAGCCCCGCTCCTACGGCGGGCGGCCACCGCAGTCGCCCGGCACCCTCACGCCCGGCATCACACAACATTTCGGTAACCCAATGATAACGGCCCGCTAACGCCTCTGCGCTGCCGCTGCCCGACCTTTACAGGGTAAGAAACCCACTCGTTTTCACCTCACCTCTTTCCGTTGATGCTATGAAAAAGACTGTACTCTCGCTGGCCCTGGCCGCCGCTGCTGTAACCGGCACCCTTAGCCCGCTGCGGGCCCAGACCACCTGCCCCGTGGCCCCGGCGCCGGTCGAGGTATCGGGCTCGATTACCAGCAACACCACCTGGACGGCCGACCGCGTGTACCTGCTCAAGGGCTTCGTGTTCGTGGAAAGCGGCGCGACGCTCACCATTCAGCCGGGTACCATCATCAAGGGCGATAAGGCCTCGAAGGGCACGCTCACCATCAAGCAGGGCGCTAAAATTGAGGCCCGCGGAACGGCCGACCGGCCCATCGTATTCACCTCGAACCAGGCGCCCGGCGAGCGGGACCGGGGCGACTGGGGCGGGCTGATTCTGGCCGGCAAGGCCCCGCAGAACATTCCGGCGGCCCCCGGCCAGCCGTTGCCCAAGCTGGAAGGCGGCCTGACGCCCGACACCTATTTCGGCGGCACCGACCCCAACGATAATTCGGGCGCGCTGCAATATGTGCGCATCGAATTCCCCGGCATTGCCTTCACTACCGACAACGAAATAAACGGCCTGACGCTGGCCGGCGTGGGCGCGGGCACCACCCTCGACCACATCCAGGTTTCCTACTCCGGCGACGACTCGTTTGAGTGGTTTGGGGGCACGGTGAACGCCAAGTATCTGGTGGCTTTCCGCGGCACCGACGACGAATGGGACACCGACAACGGCTTCGCGGGCAAGGTGCAGTTCGGCCTGTCGCTGCGCGACCCCAACATCGCCGACGTGTCGGGCTCCAACGCCTTCGAGTCGGACAACGACGCCAACGGCACCAGCAACTCGCCGCAGACGGCGGCTGTTTTCTCCAACATCAGCAACTTCATTGCTCCTGCTAGCGGCACGCTCAGCGCCAATTTCAAGCGGGCCATGCACATCCGGCGCAACTCGGCCCTGAGCATCTACAACTCGGTGGTGGCGGGCTACCCGGTGGGGCTGCTGCTCGATGGCGCGGCCGCGGAGGGCAACGCCGCCAGTGGCGCGCTGCAGCTGCGCAACAACGTGTTTGCCGGCTTCGCCGATGCCCGCGTGGCCACTGTGGTAACGGGCAGCACCTACGACGCGAAGAAATTGCTGACCGACAACGGCAACGACCTGACCTCGACCGTGGCCGACCTGAACCTAGCCACCGAGAACTTCAACCTGACCAACCCCTTCTTCCAGCCCAAGGCCACCTCGAAGCTGGGCGCCGGGGCCGGGTTCACGGGCAAGGCGGCCGATGCGTTTTTCGATAAGGTGAGCTACCGCGGGGCCTTCGCGCCGGAGGGCGCCACCGGCTCCAACACGGGCAACTGGGCCGCCGGCTGGACCAACTTCAACCCCCAGCTAACCTGCTACAACGCCCCCGGCGTAACCACGGGCACCGCCAAAGCCACCTCCGACCAGCTCCAGCAGCTGGCCGTGGCACCCAACCCCAGCAACGGCCCGGCCGAGCTGCGCTTCAGCCTGCGCCGCGGCGGCCCGGCCACCGTGCAGGTGTTCGACCTGACCGGCCGCCCGGTGGCCACCGTGCTGGCCGGCGCCCCGCTGCCCAGCGGCGACCAGGCGCTGCGCCTGCCCGAAACCCTGCGGGCCGGCGTGTATTTGGCCACCGTCACGACGGGCGAAACCAGCCAGTCGGTGCGGTTTGTGGTGGTGAAGTAGCGGCTGATCTTCCGGCTAAGCAGGAGGCTGCTGCGGTTTTTCGGCCGCTGTGTGATGTTCTACACCAGGCAACTGGCTGTTATTTCACTGTGCTTAATTACCTGACGGCGAGCTGCAACTTGGCGTCTTTAAATATAGAAACAGCTATTCAATCCTTAATCTCCTTATCCGAGCTGGCTGCCCTGGGGCAGCCAGCTCTTTTTAGGTGGGTGCGAAAATGATGCTGCCGCCGCCGGACGTACTTTTGCGGCCGTGCCTGCTGCCTCCTCCTCCCCCCTGCCTCTGCTGCGCGTTCTGCACCTGCCCAAGTGGTACCCCCACCGCTACGACGACCAGGACGGCGACTTCGTGGCCCGACACGTAGCCGCCATTGCCGCCACCAATACGCCGCAGCAACCCCTGCAAAGCGCGGTGGTGTTTGCGGCCGTGGCCCGGGGGCCGCTGCCCGGCCTTATCGAAAGCGAAGTGGACCTGAGCGGCCCGGTGCCCACCTGGCGCTACTACTACCGTGCCCGCCCCACGGGGCTGGCACCGCTGGACAAGCTGCTGAAACTGGGGTTGTGGCTGGTGTGCATGGGCCGGGGCTGGCGGGCCGTGCGCCGGCACTGGCAGGGCCAGCGGCCCCACCTAGTGCACGTGCACGTGCTGCTGCGCACGGGCCTGTGGGCGCTGTGGCTGCGCTGGCGGCACCGGATTCCTTATGTTGTAACGGAGCACTGGTCGATATTTCTGGCAGTGAATAGCTACCGGCTCGCTTGGTGGCGGGGCCGCCTGGCAGCATGGCTGGTGAGCCGGTCCGCCGCTTTCATTCCCGTTTCCGACAACTTCAGACGGGCCATGGAACGGCTGGGCGGCCGGGCCCCGCGCACCGCCATCGTTCCCAATGTAGTCGACACCGACCTGTTTGAGCTGCCCGCCGAGCCGGGCCGGCGCCGGGGCCTGCTGAACGTGGCTGTCTTCACCGAGCAGGCCAAAAACCTGAGCGGCACGCTGCGTACCGTGGCCCGGCTGCGCACCCAACACCCCGAGCTGCAGGTGCATCTGCGCATTGCTGGCTACGGTCTGGCCGAGGCGCAGATGCATCAGCTGGCTTCCGAGCTGGGTTTGCTGGCCGATGGCACGGTGGAGTTTCTGGGCAAGCTGAGCCTGGAGCAGGTAGCGGCCGAAATGCGCCGGGCCAAGGCCTTCGTGCTGTTTTCCAACTACGAAAACCTGCCCTGCGTGCTGATTGAGGCCCAGGCCAGCGGCCTGCCCGCCGTGGCCACCCGCGTAAACGGCATCCCCGAGCTGATTCCGTCCGACGGTTCGGCCGGCCTGCTGGTAGCGCCCACCGACGAACAGGCGCTTTACGAGGCCTTGCTGGAAGTGCTGCGGGCTCCGGCCGGGCGCTTCGATGAGCAGCAGATGCGCACCACGGCCCTGGCCCGCTTCAGCTACCCGGCCGTGGGCGCCGCCTTCCGGCAGGTGTACGCGGCGGTGATTAGCGGCTAGTGGCAGAACGCCATGTGGCGCATGAGAGCTACAGGCTTCGAATGACGTTCTTGCGGCCACCAAGCGCCTTGTCCTCAACTCACCGGCCAAACTGCCCTTCATGCTCCGCCGCGTCGTTCAAAATTTTACCACCCGCCTGGCCACGGCCCTGATCAGCTTTGGAATAGTGTGGCTGACGGCGCGCTACCTGGGCGCGGCGGGCCGGGGCGCCGTGAGTTTATTTGTTACCGACTGCGCGGCTATTCTGCTGTTTATCGGGCTGCTGGGGGGCTCCTCGCTGATTTACCTGGCGCCGCGCCGCAACCTTTGGCATTTGCTGCTGCCCGCCTATGGCTGGGCGGCGCTGGTGTGCGCGGTGGGCACGGCGGCGGTGGGCCTGCTGCGGCAACCCGGGCCCGGGTACCTGCTGCACCTGGGGCTGCTGAGCTTGCTGCAGGCCTTTTTCTCCATCAATACCGCCCTGCTGCTGGGGCGCCGCCGCGAAACCATTTACAACCTGCTCACGCTGGCGCAGGTGGCGCTGCTGGCTGGAGCCCTACTGGCCGCCTTCTGGGCCGGCGGGCGCTGGGTGGCCGTCGAGACTTACTACTACGCCGCCTACCTGGCCTTCGGGCTGCCGTGGCTGCTGAGCCTGGGGCCGCTGCTGCGCCTGCCCGACCCGCGCCGCCGCCACGGCCGGCGGCTGCGGGCCACCACCCGCGAGCTGGCCCGCCACAGCCGCGGGGCCCACTTCTCCAATATTCTGTCCTTCGTCAACTACCGGCTGGGCTACTACTTCGTGGCCTACTTCGCCGACGCCCGGGCCGTGGGCGTGCTTTCGGTGGGCGTCTCACTCATGGAAGCCATCTGGCTGATTCCGCGCAGCGCGGCGCTGGTACAGTACGTCGACCTGGTCAACTCCACCAGCACCGGGCCACTGCCCGATTCGGCGCTGCGCGTGGGGCGGCTGGCGGTGCTGGGCACGGCCGTGGCAGTGCTGGTGCTGGTAGCCATGCCCCCGGCCGTACTCACGGCCACCTTTGGCCGCGAATTCGGCCCGGCCCAGGCGGTCATGCGGCTGCTGGCTCCGGGCGTGGTTATCATGGCCGTGCAGATGCTGATTACCAGCTACTTCAGCGGCCGGGCCCGGTACCGCCTCAACAACATGGCTTCGCTGGTGGGCCTGGTAGTAACCGTGGCCGGCGGACTGCTGCTGATTCCGCGCCTGGGCATTGCGGGCGCGGCGCTGGCCTCCACCTTTTCCTACGCCGCCTCCACGGCCTTCCTGGTCTGGCACTTTCGTCGCGTCACTGGCCTGGGCATTACCGCCTTCCTGCCCGGCCCCACCGACGTGGCCCGCGCCTGGCAGCTGTTGCGGCAGCGCTAAGCCACCCGCACGCTCACCTCAAAAGCCGGCACCGGATTGGCCAGCGGATCGGGGAGCCGGGTGGGTGGCGGCACCACCGGCCGGCCCGCGGCCATTGCGCCCCAGCGCTCCGCATGATGCAAAGCCTGCACCTGCCAGTTAGTTTCGGCGGCCAGCATACGGCTGAGCAGTTGGGAGTTCCGCAGCAGGCTACCAAGCCCGCGCAGGGTTTTGCTGAGCTTAAACAAAGCGGGAGTTGGTGGGCTGGATCGGGTATTCTTTATGGCACGAGTGGCGCAATCGGCAGTTTACACCTCCAATCCACTCTTCCACCAGCTCTCCATTCCACCGCTAGCTGATAGGCACCTTGCGCAGAATGGCCTCAATCATATCCTGAGTGCGGATGCCGTCGGCTTCGGCTTCGTAGTTGAGCAGGATGCGGTGGTTGAGCACATCGGCGGCCACGTCCTTGATGTCTTCGGGCAGCACGTAGTCGCGCTCGTCGAGAAACGCTACGGCCTTGGCGGCCCGGTGCAGCGCAATGCTGGCCCGCGGGCTCACGCCAAACTGCAGATACTGCTGGAACTCGGGCAAATCGTATTCGGCGGGCTTGCGGGTCGCAAACACCAGTTCGATGATGTACTTCTCGAGGGTTTCGGAAATCTGCACCTGGTTTATCTGGTGACGAATGCCGAAGATATCGTCGCGGGTGAGCACCGGGCACACATCGTCGGCGTAGCTCAGGTTGGCCATGCGCCGCATTACTTCCAGCTCGTCGGTTTTCTTGAGGTAGTCGACGTGCACCTTCAGCATGAATCGGTCGACCTGGGCCTCGGGCAGCGGGTAGGTCCCCTCCTGCTCCACCGGGTTCTGGGTGGCCAGCACCAGAAAGGGCAAATCGAGCGGGTAGGTAGTCTCGCCGATAGTTACCTGCTTTTCCTGCATGGCCTCCAGCAACGCGCTCTGCACCTTGGCCGGCGAGCGGTTCACCTCATCGGCCAGCACCAGATTGGCGAAAATGGGCCCCTTCTTCACCTCGAACTCCGAGCGGCTCTGGTTGTAAATCATGGTGCCCACCAAGTCGGAGGGCAGCAGGTCGGGCGTGAATTGTACCCGCTGGAAGTGCAGGTGCAGCACCTTGGCCAGCGTGCTTATAGTGAGGGTTTTGGCCAGCCCCGGCACGCCTTCCAGCAGCACGTGCCCACCAGTGAACAGCCCAATCAGCAGCCGGTTCACCATGTACTGCTGGCCCACCACCACCTTGCTCATCTCGGCAAATGCCTGCTTTATTTTCTGCTGGTAATCGTTGGAAGAAAGCATCGGAGAAGACATAAGCAGGGGCGGCAGGCGGCAGTGGCAGCCCTAAAGGTAACAACCTGGCTTCGGACAGAGTCGGCAGTGGTCCGCCGTTTGTGCCCGATAGTGTACCAAACGAAAAAGCAGCCCCACGCCGGCGGGGCTGCTTCTCGAAAGTACCAGAGACGGGAATCGAACCCGTACTTCCTCACGGAAACGACAGTTTAAGTGTCGCGTGTCTACCAGTTTCACCACTCCGGCTCAAGCAGTTAGCTTGTTTTTCGCTTCTGATTCTTACCGCGGTAATTGTCGGTCAGCGCATGGCAATTTGGGCAAAGTAACTGCAAATTCTCCAAACGGTGGTCGTTATTTACGCCATTGACGTGGTGCAGCTCCAGCGGAATTGGTTCCCCCAACCACTCCGATAAGGTGCAAGCCTCGCACCTGTGCTCCTTTAAGCCATATTCAATCAACCGCTTACGCAGGCGGAAGGTGGAGGCATAGGTCGAGTTTTCAACCAGAATATCGTCCCAGCAAAAAGGCGTTCCGAACGCCCGAAACCGCTCCCCCTGGTTCCAGGCGGCCCCCGTCCAGTGGCTGGTATCCAGTCCCAGGCGGGCGACGCGGGCGTGTACGGTTTTGTAGTTGCCGCCGGCCGGCACCAGCCCGATGCGGCTGAGCACCTGCCGCACCGAGAGGCACTCGGCTACGGCCTGTTGAAACTCAGCATCGGAGCAAGTACACTTGCGGATATTGGCCATACCGGCAAGAAACGAAAAAACCTGCCGGATGGGGCAGGTTTTTCGTGTTGGAGCGGGAGACGAGGTTCGAACTCGCGACCTCGACCTTGGCAAGGTCGCGCTCTACCAGCTGAGCTACTCTCGCTTGAGATTCAAACGCCCTGGAGCGTTTTGGTGTGACAAAGGTAGTACAGCAAACTGTGAAGTCAAGGCCCGCCCCTAAAAAAAACGATTGCATGAGGCCATTTAGAGGCTTTTGCTTTGATTGTCAGCTAGAAAATTTTTCATCCCCGAGCCCGGCCCTTGCCTAAACCAGCCCCGGCCCGCCGGCCCGACCAGCCAGGAGCCGGGCCGGGCCGCCGGTTCCGGGGGCTATTTGCCGCCACCCGCTGCCAGCTTCAACTCGTTCAGCTTGAGCAAAGCCTCAATCGGAGTCAGCGTATTCACATCAAGTTTCTCCAGCAGTTCGCGCAGCTTTTCCAGCGCTGGGTCGGCCGGCTCGAACATGCTGAGCTGTAAGCTGGGCCGCGGAGCCGAGTGCACGGCGGCGGCCGGCTGGGCTTTGGGGCCAGCCGAACGGACTGCTGCGGGCGTTTCGGCGCGGCCGTTCAGGGGCACTACTTTGCCGCCGGTTACGTCGTCCGCATCCTCATTGAGCCCCACCAACAAATCGTCGAACTCGGTGGGCTGGTCGGTTTCGACGCCGGTAGACGCCCGCTCCTGCTCCAGGTGGTGCATGATTTCGTTGGCCCGCAGCACCACGGCGGCGGGCATGCCGGCCATGCGGGCCACGTGGATGCCGAAGCTGTGCTCGGAGCCGCCCTCGCGCAGCTTGCGCAGGAACAGGATGCGGTTGTCGGCCTCCTTCACGGCCACGTGGTAGTTGCGCACACGGGGGCAGTCGGCGGCCAGCTGGTTGAGCTCGTGGTAGTGGGTGGCAAACAGGGTTTTGGCCCGCGCCCGGGGCGAATTGTGCAGGTGCTCCACGATGGCCCAGGCAATGCTGATGCCGTCGTAGGTGCTCGTGCCCCGCCCGATTTCGTCCATCAGCACCAGGCTTCTATCTGATAAATTATTCAGAATGGACGCCGTTTCGGTCATCTCCACCATGAAGGTACTTTCGCCCTTGCTCAGGTTGTCGGAGGCGCCCACGCGGGTGAAAATCTTATCGATAACGCCCACGTGGGCGGCGTCGGCGGGCACGAAGGACCCTATCTGGGCCAGCAGCACAATCAGGGCCGTCTGGCGTAGCAGGGCCGATTTGCCGGCCATGTTGGGGCCGGTTATCACCACAATCTGCTGCTCGTCCTGGTCGAGGCGCAGGTCGTTGGGGATGTACTGCTCGCCGGGGGGCAGCTGCCGCTCGATTACCGGGTGGCGGCCGGCCGTGATGTCGAGCGTCGTGGAGTCGTCCACGACCGGCTTCACGTAGCGGTGCTGGCGGGCGGTGGCGGCGAACGAGGCCAGACAGTCGGCCACGCCGATGGCGCGGGCGTTCTGCTGCACCTGGGGCACGTACTCGGCAGCCGTGAGCACCAGCTCGGTGTAGATGCGCTGCTCGATGATGAACAGGCGCTCCTCGGCGTTAAGGATTTTCTCCTCGTACACCTTCAGCTCCTCGGTGATGTAGCGCTCGGCATTTACCAGCGTCTGCTTGCGAATCCAGGTGGCCGGCACCTTGTCTTTGTGGGCATTGGTGACTTCGAGATAGTAGCCAAACACCTTGTTGTAGGCCACCTTGAGCGAGGAAATGCCGGTTTCCTGAATGGCCTTCTGCTGGAGCTGGAACAGGTAGTCCTTGCCCGAGCCGGCCATAGCCCGCAGCTCGTCCAGCTCCTTGTCAATATTGTCAAGCAGCACGCCGCCCTGGTTGGTGAGAATGGGCGCGTCTTCCCGGATTTTGAGCTGGATTTCCTCGCGCAACGCGGCACAGGGGTTTAGCTGGTCGGCCAGCTTTTGCAGGGCCTTGATACCCGAGGCGGCCAGCTCGTCGCGGATGGGGCCGATGGCCTCCAGGGCCCGGGCGAGTTGCAGCAGCTCGCGGGGGTTGATGCGGCGCACGGCCACCTTGGAAATCAGCCGCTCCAGGTCGTTGATTTGGCGCAGCTGCTGCTGCAAATTCTCCAGCAGCTCGGGGGTTTGCAACAGGGCCTCCACCGTGTCGAGGCGGCGCTGAATCTGGGCGGGCTCTTTGAGCGGCAGCACCACCCACTTGCGCAGCAGCCGCGCCCCCATGGGCGTAATGGTCTGGTCGAGAATATCAATCAGCGGCACGCCACCGGGATGCTGGGCCTGCACCAGCTCCAGGTTGCGCACCGTGAACCGGTCGAGCCACACGTACTTGTCCTCCTCCAGCCGCCCGATGCTGCCGATGTGGCCCACGTCGGTGTGCTTGGTTTCGGCCAGGTAGTGCAGCACGCAGCCGGCCGCCGTAATGCCTTCGCGCAGCCCCTCAATGCCGAAACCCTTGAGCGAGGTGGTGTTGAAGTGCCGCGTGAGCTGCTCGTAGCCGTAGTCGTGGCCGAACACCCATTCTTCGAGCGTGTTGTGGCAGTAGTCGGGACCGAAATGGCCCTCGAACTCCTGGCGGCTTTTCTTGCAGAACAGCACCTCGGCCGGCTGGAAGTTCTGCAGCAGCTTGCCCAGATACTCCACCGTGCCCTGGGCCACCAGAAACTCGCCGGTACTGATATCCAGAAAACTAATGCCGGCCTCCTGCTTGCCAAAATGCACGGCGCAGAGGTAGTTGTTGCTGCGGCGCTCCAGCACGTTGTCGTGCAGACTCACGCCCGGCGTTACGAGCTCCGTTACGCCGCGCTTCACCAGGCCCTTGGCCTGCTTGGGGTCTTCGAGCTGGTCGCAGATGGCTACGCGCTGCCCGGCCCGCACCAGCTTGGGCAAATACGTATCGAGCGAGTGGTGCGGGAAGCCGGCCAGCGGGGTTTCTGAGGGCGTACCGGCCCCGCGCTTGGTGAGCGTAATATCCAGGATGCGCGAGGCCGTCACGGCATCCTCGCCGAAGGTTTCGTAGAAGTCGCCCACCCGGAACAGCAGCACGGCCCCGGGGTAGGTCTGCTTGAGCTGCTGGTACTGCTTCATCAGCGGCGTATCGGCCACGGCGGGCGGCCCCAGCGTGCCGTGCGTTCTGACGGGCTTTTTCTCTTTGAGGACTTTCAAATCAGGTGCCTGTTGATAGTTGATAGTTGCCGGTAACGTTGTTCTGGCGTTGCGCCTCACCCCCCGGCCCCCTCTCCAGGGGGAGAGGGGGAGCCACGGTAGCACGTTCTGGCGGCGGTTCCAGTCCAGCAGCCGTTGAACGTACCCCCTCTCCTTTTTCGGAGAGGGGGCCGGGGGGTGAGGCGCAACGCCAGAATAACACCCCGCGCCCCGGCAGGCGTTCCTACCTTTGCCGGATGCGCAAACTCTCGATGGATGAACTGAACCGGCTGACGGTGGCCGACTTCAAAAATACGCGAAAATTCCCCCTCACCCTCGTGCTCGACAACGTGCGCAGCCTGCACAACGTGGGCGCGGCCTTCCGCACCGCCGACGCCTTCGCGGTCGAGAAAATCTGGCTCTGCGGCATCACCGGCCGCCCGCCGCACCGCGACATCACCAAAACGGCCCTGGGTTCCACTGAGTCGGTGGTCTGGGAGTATGCGCCCACTACCCTGGAGGCGCTGCTTCAGTTGAAAGCGGCCGGCTACGTGCTGGTAGCGGTGGAGCAAACCACGGAAAGCATACTGCTGGCCGACTTCATCATAGCAGCTGATCAGCCCTACGCGCTGGTGATGGGCAATGAAGTGTTCGGGGTCGATGATGAAGTGCTGGCGCTATGCGACGCCGCCGTGGAAATCCCACAATTTGGCACCAAGCACAGCCTGAACGTGAGCGTAGCAGCCGGCGTGGTACTATGGGAGTTTATTGGCGCAATGAGCGGAGGAAGAGCTAGCTGAAGCGCTAAAGCCTGTTTACAGCTTATCGGGCGGCTTTTTGTTGCTCTCCAGCCGCTGCCCAAAGCTGGTGAATGGCACTCCTACCTTATCTTGCCACCAATGCCTGACTTCCTCCGCCCCGATGCCGCCCTGCTGGCCCTGCGCCCCGTGGTGGCAGCCGAAACCACCGCCACGCCCGCCACGCCCGGCGACTTCCTGCATGCCACGCTGCGGCCCGTGCTCAAGCTCCAGAACCCACTGCTACTGGCCGTGGTAGCCGATTTTGTGCGCGACCACCACGTTCCGCTGCCCTCGGCCGCTCCTGCCGACCAAGTGCGGTTGCTGGCCGAGCTGCTGGGCCGCAACACCAAGCTGCGCTACACGGTAGTGGGGCTGATAACCGGCCTGTTCACAACCGCCGAAACGGCTTTCTACCGCCAGCACCGTCCCGAACTGAACCGCCGGCTGCTGGAGCTGGCCACCCGCCGGGTGCAGGACCAGGCCGCCGCCGTGGCCGCCCTCTGCCTGGTCCCATGAGCACGCACTACGCCACGCTGGGTCTGCCCGCCAGTGCCAGCGCGGCGGATATCCGGCGGGCGTACCGGCAACTGGTCTGGATTACGCACCCCGACCGCACCCCCGACCCGGCCGCCCACGCCCGCTACCTGGCCGTGAACGATGCCTACGAGGTGCTGAGTAACCCCGCCCGCCGCGCTGCCTACGACGCGGCCCTGGAGTGGCGGGCCACGGCGGCCCAAAGGCCCGCCCCACGGCCGGCCCCGGCCACGCCGCCGCGCCCCACTGCCCCGCACCATCGTCCGCCGGCCGGTTTCCGGCGGCCCCCCAAGTCCCCGCTACACGTGCTGTATGCGGCGCAGTTTGCGCGGGCGCTGCCAAAGTTTCGGGTGGTAGCCTGGCTTAGCCTGCTGGTTGCGCTGGCCGTGCTGATTGACTGCGGCCGCTCGCAACTACTGGCCAATGAGAGCATCAGGCAGATTGACTACCCCGGCAAACGCGAGTTTGTAGCCACCACCGATAATGCCCGCATCCGAAGCCAGGCCGACGTAGAGCTGGCGGTCGGCGATTTACTCGACGTGTATCAGACGCCCTGGCTGGGCAAGGTCCGGGAGGTGCACGTGAAGTCGGGCGCCACGCAGGGCAGCCAGTTCACAGTCAACAACTTCCGGATGGTGTGGCTGCTGTCTTTGGTAGTGCTGGCCACGGCCGGGGCAGTGCTGTCGGGGCAGTTCCGACCCGACCAGGCTTTCTCGGCGGGCTTCGTGAATTGCGTGGGCCTGTTCTTCCTCGGAATCTGTTTGCTGGTAATTTAAAAGTGAGAGGTGAGACGGTAGCACTGTCTCACCTCTCACTGTCTCACTTCTAATCATACGGCGAGTCGCGCAGGTGCACGGGCGGGGCTTTTTTGCGCAGGCGCATGTTCAGTAGCTCGACCAGCAGCGAGAAGGCCATGGCGAAGTAGACGTAGCCCTTCTCGATTTCCTTGTGGAAAGCTTCCATCACCAGCAGTACGCCAATCATAATCAGGAACGACAGGGCCAGCATTTTGATGGTGGGGTTGCGGTTGACGAAATCGGCCACCACGCCCGAGAAGGCAATCATCACACCCATCGACAAAATCACGGCCAGAATCATAATCAGCACGTTGTCCACCAGGCCCACGGCCGTCAGAATGGAATCGAAGCTGAAGACGATGTCGATGAGGATGATCTGAAAGATAATGTTGAGCATGTTGGCGCGGCCCGCCCCGGCCTGGGTTTCCTCCTCCTCCTCGCCCTGCAGCTTGGTATGGATTTCGGTGGTGCTCTTGCCAATCAGAAACAGGCCGCCGGCCAGCAGAATCAGGTCGCGCCCGCTCACGCCAAACGGCTCGTCGAGCCAGGGCAGGTTGAGCGTGAACAGCGCCGCCTTCAGCCCCACAATCCAGCTGATGCTCAGCAGCAGCCCAATGCGGCAGACGAGCGCCAGCAGCAGCCCGATGGTGCGCCCGCGCGCCTGCAGCTCGCGCGGCAGCCGGTTGACGATGATGGAAATAAAGATAATGTTGTCGATGCCCAGCACGATTTCCATGAACGTGAGCGTGAGCAGACTCACCCAAGTATGGGCCTGGGAGAAAACCGAGAAGTCGAAGTGCATCGGGCGTTGCTAGCGAATTTCTGAGGGCTGGTGCCGTCCCCCCTACTTCATGTTCACGAACTGTAGGGGCTGGCCGATGTCGGCGCTGCGGAGCACGGCAATGGCGGCCTGCAGCTCGTCGATTTTCTTGGCCGATACGCGCACCTGGTCGTCCTGCATCTGGGCCTCCACTTTCACTTTGGCGTCTTTGATGGCCTTGATGATTTTGCGGCCCGCGTCCTTATCGATGCCGGCGCGCACCTTCACGGTTTTCTTCATCATCGTGCCGCTGGCCTGGGCTTCGGCCGTGAAGTCGAGGGCCGTGCCGTCGATGCCCTGCTTAACAAGGCGGGTGAGCACAATGTCTTCGAGGGCCCGGATGCGCATATCGTTTTCCGAGGTGAGGGTGATGACATTGGTTTTCTTGTCGAGCTCGATGCCGCCCTTGGTGTCGCGCAGGTCGTAGCGGGTCTGGAGCTCTTTTTTGGCCGTGTTCACCGCGTTTTCAAGGGTTTGCGGGTCCACTTTGCTCACGATGTCGAAAGAAGGCATAGGAAGAAGGAAAAATGAAGGAAGGGGAAAGAGTACCTTAACGCAGAAACGGCCGCCAAAGATAGGGGCGCGCCGCCGGCCGGGCTGCCAAGGTAGCCTTTGCGCTTTATTCCCCTACGTACGCGCCGCGCATGTCCAACATCTTGCCCATCATCACGCCCCAGACACCCGCCCACTGGGCCGCCTACTACCGCCTCCGCTACGAAGTATTGCGCCAGCCCTGGCAGCAGCTCCCCGGCTCGGAGCGCGCCCCCGACGACGACGCGCCCACGACCACCCACGCCCTGCTGCTGGCCCCCGGCGCGGCAGCCGGCAGCGCGGCGCCGGAAGCCGTGGGGGTGGGCCGGCTGCACGCGTCGGGCCCCGGGCAGGGGCAGCTGCGCTTTATGGCCGTAGCGCCCGCCTGGCAGGGCCGCGGCGTGGGCCGGCATCTGCTGGCCCACCTCGAAGCCGCCGCCCGTCAGCAGCAGCTGTCCGAGCTCATCCTGCACGCCCGCGCCGAAGCCGTGCCGTTCTACGAGCGGGCCGGCTACGCCGTGGTAGCGCCCTCCCACCTGCTCTTCGGCCAAATCCCGCACTTTCTGATGCGCAAGGTTTTATAGAGCTGCAAGCTACAGGCTGCAAGCTGATGTTGAACGTCAGCTTGCAGCCTGTAGCTTGCAGCTCTATAATTAAAACTTCTCCCGGCCGCGCAGCAGGTCGAAGTAGAGGCGGAAGTCGCCGAGCAGGGAAAGCAGGGGGTGCTGGAAGGTGGCGGGGCGGTTGCGCTCGACGAAGAAGTGGCCCACCCAGGCAAAGCCGTAGGCCGCTACTACGCCAGCCAGTAGCAGCCACGGCCGCGCAAGCAGCAGGGCCGCGAGCAGCAGCGCCAGAAACAGCGTAGTACCCACGAAATGCAGGATGCGCGTGCCCCGGCGGCTATGCTCGCGCAGGTAGCGGGGGTAAAACTCGGCGAAGGTGAGCGAGCTGGCCATAAGCAGGGCAATAGCGGATGGAGAATGTAAAGTACTTACCTTTTCCAACTCATCCCAGCTCTACTCCGCCCCATGGATACCCCGCCCGATATCAGCACGCTCATTGCCACCTACAACCAGATAAACCACTACGGCCGCGCCAACGGCATGACGCTGCACGTCGACCAGCCGGGCAACATCCGCTACACCATGCGCGTGCTCAACGAGCACCTCTCCTCGCCCAACACCTGCCACGGCGGCGTGCTGGCCGGCCTCATGGATGCGGCCCTGGGCGCGGCGGCCCTCTCGCTGGCCTTCACGGCGGCCGAGCTGGTGTCCACGGTCGAGTTCAAGATGAACTACTTCCACCCGGTGCACCTGCACGACGAGCTGGAAGCCCACGGCAGCATCGAGCACGCCGGCAAAACCCTGATTGTGAGCACCACCACCATCCGCTGCCTTACCCGCAACAACCTCGTGGTGGCTCGCGGCCTGGGCACCTTCAACCGCTACCCCGCCACCAAGCGCGACTTCCGCGACTTGCTGTTTCCTTCTTGAGCTGTTAGCTGTTAGCTGTTAGCTGTTAGCTGTTAGCTGTTAGCTGTTAGCTGTTAGCTGTTAGCTGTTAGCTGAAAAACGACAAAGACCCCGCACGGTTGAGTGCGGGGCCTTCTTTTTAGGCGAAAGCAAAGTCTTTCTGAACGAAAGCTAACAGCTAATAGCTCTCAGCTAACAGCTCAAAAAAACTACATGCGCTCGGGCGAGCTGGCCGATTCGTGCTCACGCTCGTCGCCGTAGCCATCCTCGTCGTCTTCGTCCTCGTCGCGGTCCATGATGGGCGGGGCATCGACTTTGCGCACGTTGCGGGCGCAGTCTTCGTCGCGGTGGTTGCGGCCTACCGTGAACTCCACCCAGTCGCCTTCCTGCAGCTCGTTGAAGTCGCCCTCGGCCATATCGGCGTAGCTGAAGAACAGGTTGTTGGGCGGCATCACCACGAAGCCGAAGCCGTTTTTAAGGTTTTTGATGGTGCTCATGCCAATGGTACCAACCGGGCCGGCAGCCGTGGGGCCGGTGGGGCGCACGGGCTTGGTGCTGGGGAAAGCGGCCGGCTCGGGCGTGTTCACAAACAGCGACTCAATCAGGTCGTCGCCGTCGGTGAGGCCCTGGTCGATGATTTCGTGCATCTGCACCGGGTAAGTGGCCTGGTCGAGCAGCTGCTGCGAGGCGCGCGTTACGCGGTTTTCGCCCTTGAAATCGGTGTACTTGAAGTCCCAGTTGAGCAGCATGACGCGCGTGCCCACGGTGTTGAGCTTCTTGATGAGGGGCGCGTAGTCCGAGTCGCCGGCGATAAGCACCACCACGTCGAGGCTCTTGTGGATGGACAGTTCCAGGGCCTCCAGCGACAACCACACGTCGATGCCCTTTTCCTGCAGACGGCCGTCGCGGGTTTTCAGGGGCATGTAGTGGGTGGCGATGCCCATGTTCATGAGGATATCGTCGAGGAGCCGGTCGTGGAACAGGCGGTCCTTGTCGCGGGCCTCAGTGGCCGAGAGGCGGCCGCGGAAGAAGTGCGAGTCGATGATCTGGCTCAGGCGCACGTCGACATCCTCTTCTTCGGCTACCTGATGACGGATAAACTCATGCAGGCCTTCGAGGCTGATACGGGCTTTACGATCGTGCTGGAAGTAGTAGTAATCACTGATTTTCAGGAAATAGTTGCCATCATAGAAAATACCAATCCTGATCAGCGGGCTATTCATCTGGTTCATAAAGAAATCTGGTTAAGCGCGAAAAAAGTATGCGGAATGGTTGTGGTCGAAAGAAGAACGGTTAGCTACACAGCCGAAGCCGGAGTAAAGGTACAGGTTGTTGCGGTTCCGATAGAACGCCGGCCCATGGCGGAAATGGAGCGCCTGCATCCGGCAGCGGAGCGGAGGGCCAGCTAAACCGCTTATCGGGGCAACTGGCTGGCCGGTTGAAAACCCGCGGCCACGGGACTGCTTGCAGGGGTTGCTACCGGGCACTGGCTGGTAGAACCGCTTATAAAGTGATTACGAATTGCAGTGCAATAGTAAAGCATATCCGGCTTTTAAGCCAATCTATAGAATACTAATTTCTTAATATCCCTTAACTGGCCGCGGCTGGCTGCCCTGATGGTCACCGTATTCTGCCGAACGTTCCTGTATAAATCCAATTACCTTCCTCCTCTCCTGTTCCCACCGACTGCGGGGCTTTTGAGTTAGACCGACGAAAGATACCTTTCAACACTAAGCTCGGCCGCAGAATTCGGTCAAACCAGTATTTTCACTGTCCAACCTCCTCTTTCAGCAGACAAACCGAATTGACCATCCCGGCTGGCCGCGCTGCCGGCCCCTGCGCGTCAGAACTGCAACCGGCCCACCACCAGGCCCAGCACCAGCGCCCCATACACGACGCAGATAATCACTTCGAGCATGTTGCCGCTCCCCGAGCCGGTGCGGATAAGCGGGATTCCCAGGCTCCGGTCGAACACGGGCATAAACCACTTCACGCCCGCTTTGGTGAGCGAGTCGGCCAGCAGGTGCGAGAGGTAGCCGCCGCCCGCAAACAGGGCCACGCCGTGCCAGCCCAGGCTCTGGTTGGCCAGGTGGCCGATGTAGGTCCAGGCCCCCGCCGCCCAGATGGTGTGGGTGTAGGAGCGGTGGCTGGTGAAGGGCGCCAGCGCAATAAAGCAGCCCAGCATACTGAGCCACACGAAGCCCGTGTACAGCCCCGCCACCACCGTGCACAGGCCCGTAAACAGCAGCGCCAGCTTGCGGGTGGCCTCGCCCTGCATGGCCGCGCCCACCAGCCCGAAGGCCAGCGCCACCGTGAAGGCCAGCCGCCGGTCGGGGCCGGGGGTGAGCTGCCACTGGGCATAGGCCGCCACCACGGCGGCCACGGCCACAAAGGCCCAGCGCACGTAATTCTGGGCGAAGCCGAGCCGCTTGCTAAGCCGGGAGTTGGGGTGGTCGAGGTCGGGAGCCAGGGCCGAGAAGCCGGCCAGGGCAATACCGGCCGGCGAGAAGGGCACGCCCGGCACGAGGCCCGCTACGGCCACGCCGGTAATCAGGCCAATGGCCAGGTGAGAAGAACCGCGCAATTGTAGGGGGAGGAAATGAACGGTTACAAAGGAACGTCATGCTGAGCGAAGGCGAAGCCGTAGTCGAAGCCGTAGTCGAAGCATCTCTACCGCAGTGCTAGTTTCTAACGGCAGGATTACTGTTACACGCGAGATGCTTCGACTACGGCTTCGCCTTCGCTCAGCATGACGTTCCGGGCTTAATTTCTATATCCTAAAAACTTCCCCCGCTGCCTTTCAGGCCGCTGCGCATATCCTGCACCTGGTTTTCGAGGTGGGCCAGGCACTGGCGGAAGGCATTTTCGGCCTGGGCCTGCTCCTGCTCGGGCAGGGGGCCATCCTGCTGCACGTGCTCGCATATCAGCCGGAGCTGCTGCACGATGCCGTTCCACTCCTGCTCGCCCGGGGCTGGTTGCTTGTCTGCCATAGCTTTACGTGCGGGGCCGCCGCTGGTGCCGCGTGAGGCCGGAAGGTACGACGCGAACAAGTAAAAGCGGCGGAAACTTTCGGGGGCCGGCGGTGGTATTGACTAGCGCGCCCGCCGCGCCGTGTGCCCGTACTGCCCGACCGGATTTCCCTCCGGCCGGGCTTCTACCGTTGCCGGCCGCACTAGGTTTGCCGTGCCTTTACTCTGACTTTCGCCTTAGCCGCTCCTCCCTTTGCAGGTTTCCGACTTCCTCAAGCTCTACCTCCTCGACCCCACCGTGCTGACCGTGGGCGCCCGCCTCAACCCGGCCACCCGCCGCTCGCTGGACAAAGCCGCTGACACCGAGGCCCCCGCCCGCCTGCACCTGCGCGGGCTGGTGGGCTCCCAGGATGCCGTGCTGGCCGCCGCGCTGCACCAGGCCTACCCCCAGCAGCCCCAGCTCTTCATCCTCCACGACCGCGACGAGGCCGCCTACTTCCTGGCCGACCTCCAGCACCTGCTGCCCGACGAGGAGCCGCTCATGTTCCCCAGCTCCTACAAGCGGCCGTATGCGTTCGACGAAACGGAAAACGCCAACGTGCTGATGCGGGCCGAGGTGCTGAACCGGTTGAACTCGCGCACCCCACCCCCCGACCCCCTCCCCTCCGGGAGAGGGGGAGCCAGTCCCGATAAAAAACCAAAGTCTGATGTAAATATATCTGAGGACAATCGTCAGGCTCCCCCTCTCCCGGAGGATGTCGCGCATCAAGCGAGGGCGGGGTCGGGGGGTGGGGTGGGCGCCCTCATCGTCACCTACCCCGAGGCCCTGTTCGAGAAAGTTATCAACAAGAAAAGCCTGGTGGCCAACACGTTTATCGTGAAGGTGGGCGACAAGCTCGATGTCAACTTCATCAGCGAGATGCTGGCCGAGTACGACTTTGAGCGGAGCGACTTCGTGTACGAGGCGGGGCAGTTCGCGGTGCGCGGCGGCATCGTGGACATTTTCTCCTACGCCAACGAGCTGCCTTACCGCATCGAGCTGTTCGGGGATGAGGTGGAGACGATTCGCACGTTTGACCCCGAGAGCCAGCTGTCGGTGGACAAGAAGAGCCAGGTGAGCATCATCCCCAACGTGCAGACCAAGCTGTTGCAGGAGACGCGGGAGGCGTTTCTCGATTTCATTCCGGCCGATACGGCCATCTGGGCCAAGGACCTGCGCCAGACGCTGGACGTGGTTACGGAGTCTTTTGAGCGGGCCGAGGCCAACTTTCAGGAGCTGCTGGCCGGGGCGGCGGGGATGCAGATTGTGAGCAAGCCGGCCGATTTGTTTGAGTCGGGCAAGAGCTTCAAGAAGCTGCTGGAAGGCTTCGCGGTGGCCGAGTTTGGCAAGCGGTTCTACTTCAAGAGCGGCGAGGAGTTTCAGTTCGCGGCCCGGCCCCAGCCCAGCTTCAACAAGGACTTCCAGCGCCTGCTCAAAAACCTCAACGAGTACCAGGCCCAGGGCTACACCAATATCATCGCCGCCGAATCGGTGCGGCAGGCCGACCGGCTGCGCACCATTTTCGACGAGCTCGACAACAACGTGCAGTTCCAGCACCTGCTGCTGGGCCTGCGCGAAGGGTACATCGACGAGACGCTGAAGCTGCTCGTGTACACCGACCACCAGCTGTTCGAGCGGTTTTACCGGGCCCAGGAGGGCCGCAAGTTCTCCAAGAAAAAGGCCCTTACGCTCAAGGAGCTGCGCACCCTGGTACCCGGCGACTACGTAACCCACCAGGACTACGGCATCGCCCGGTTCGCGGGCCTCACCCAGGTGGAGATAAACGACCGGATGCAGGAGGCCATCCGGCTGATTTACCGGGATGATGACGTGCTGACCGTGAGCATTCACGCCCTGCACAAGATTGCCAAGTACAGCGGGGCCGAGGGCACGCCGCCCACCATGAGCAAGCTGGGCTCGCCGGAGTGGGAAAACAAGAAAAAGGCCGTCAAGAAGAAGGTGAAGGACATTGCCGCCGAGCTGATTCGGCTCTACGCCAAGCGCAAAACCGCCCCCGGCCACGCCTTCGCCCGCGACTCGTTTATGCAGGCCGAGCTGGAGTCGAGCTTCATCTACGAAGACACCCCCGACCAGGGCAAGGCCACCGAAGACGTGAAGCACGACATGGAGCAGCCCCACCCCATGGACCGGCTGGTGTGCGGCGACGTGGGCTTCGGCAAAACCGAAATTGCCATCCGGGCCGCGTTTAAGTCGGTGGCCGATGGCAAGCAGGTGGCCGTGCTGGTGCCCACCACCATTCTGGCCATGCAGCACTATAAAACGTTTCGGGAGCGGCTCTCGGCCCTGCCCGTAACGGTGGAGTACGTCAACCGCTTCAAGAGCACCAAGCAGATAAAGGAGACGCTGGGCCGGGTGGCCGAGGGCAAAACCGACATCCTCATCGGCACCCACCGCCTCACCAACAAAGACATCAAGTTCAAGGACCTGGGCCTGCTCATTATTGATGAGGAGCAGAAGTTCGGCGTCAAGACCAAGGACAAGCTCAAGGAGCTGAAGGTGAACGTGGATACGCTCACGCTCTCGGCCACGCCCATTCCGCGCACCCTGCACTTCTCGCTGATGGGCGCGCGCGATTTGAGCGTGATTGCCACGCCCCCGCCCAACCGCCAGCCGGTGCAAACCGAGCTGCACGTGTTCGACGAGCTGCTGATTCGCGACGCCGTGGCCCGCGAAATCAAGCGCGGCGGGCAGGTGTTTTTCGTGCACAACCGCGTCAAGGACATCGAGGAGCTGGCCGGCATGATTGTGCGCCTCGTGCCCGATGCCCGCGTGACCTACATTCATGGGCAGATGGAGGGCGACAAGCTCGAAAAGCGCATGATGAAGTTCGTGGACGGCGAGTACGACGTGCTGGTGAGCACCAACCTCATCGAAAGCGGCCTCGACATTCCCAACGCCAACACCATCATCATCAACCGCGCCCACCTGTTTGGCCTGAGCGACTTGCACCAGATGCGGGGCCGCGTGGGCCGCTCGAACAAAAAGGCCTACTGCTACCTGCTCACGCCCCCGGTGGCCGGTTTGCCCTCCGATGCCCGCAAGCGCCTGAGCACGCTCGAAGAATTCTCCGACCTCGGCGACGGCTTCAAGGTGGCCATGCGCGACCTCGACATTAGGGGCGCGGGCAACCTGCTGGGCGGCGAGCAGTCGGGCTTCATCAACGACCTGGGCTTTGAAACCTACCACCAGATTCTGGATGAGGCCGTGACCGAGCTCAAGGAAACCGAGTTCCGCGACCTGTTCCTCGGCGACCCCACCCAGCGCCTGCAAGAGGCCGCCAAGCCCGCCGGCGTGCAGGAGTGCAACATCGAAACCGACCTCCAGGTGCTCATCCCCGACACCTACGTGAGCAACGTGTCGGAGCGGCTGCAACTCTACAGCAAACTCGACCGCGCCAAAGGCCCTGAGCAGCTCCAGAAGCTGCTCTCCGGCATGACCGACCGCTTCGGCCCGCTGCCGCCCGAAGTGGAGCAGCTGGCCGACATCGTGCGCCTGCGCTGGCAGGGCCGCCACGCCGGCTTCGAGCGCCTGAGCTACAAGAAAAACGTGCTCAAGGGCTACATCCCGGCCGAAAACAACGAGGCCTACTTCCAGGGCGACACCTTCGGTAACATCCTCTCCTACGTGCAGACCCACCCCAACTCGGCCAGCATGAAGGAGCGCAAGCAGCAGCTCGTCTTCAGCATCAGCCACGTGCCCAGCGTGGCCGCCGCCAAGCGCCTGCTCAGCGAGCTAGGCAGCGAGGAGCCGGTGGGGGTGTAGGAGGATTGAGGATTATTCTAAAGCAAAAAGCCGCGCTTCCAGATTGGAAAGGCGGCCTTTTGCTTTACAACAGCGCCAGCCCTTGGCAGAAATCCTGAAAGCTTGGCGACTTATTCGCCGGTATATCCAAGTGTGGGGCAATAGATTCAGCCCACCGTACTTTCCCTTTTTTAGCCCGCGCATCTGCTTTTTGCAAAACGCGCAGCAAGGTTTCCCACGCGTCAGGAATTGTGTCAGGGTCGGCGGGCAAGCCACTGAAATGATGCGCGTGCACCCGTGCATAAGCCGCCTGAATAGCCTGTCGGTCCCCTAGAAACCAGGCTTCCAACTCCTGCACAGCCAACGCATTCAGCACATAAAATACTTGCCCGGCCGATGCCTGGGCGTAGCTTAACAGCCCCGCAGTGGCCGCCGAAGCCTCCATTTGGGCCAGCCGACGGGCGGCTATGCCATCCGCATCCAGCAATACCACGATGCGCAAATCCTGCTGGCCAGGCTGACTGATACGACGCCGGTAGCCTTTCAGTAGGTCAGTGAGTTGGTGCAGCAAATCGGTACAGCCCTCAAACACCCGAAACCTGGCAACGTAATGCGGCGGCAGGAGCTTCGGCACCAGGATTTTCAACGCTGCCTCTGCCGACTCTTCTTCTAGGAGAAATTCGACGCGCATCTTACTCCTGGGTTGACGTAGCAGAAGGGGAAGCCAGCGGGTCGCCTACCTCAAAGAAGTTTCGCGACCACAGATAGCCCAGTGGCGAACCTTCCTCCACCATGGCCACGATGTCGGGCATATCGGCCACCCTGGACGCCTGCGTGTACCCGTCGGCTCCCCGGTGCAGAATCCAGACCTGCTCCGGTTCCATACTGTTCAACAAAGCCGGCGAATGGGTAGCCACCAGCAGCTGCCGCGTTTCGGTAGCCTTCAGTAGTTCCTCCGCCAAGCGGGGTAGCAGGCGTGGGTGCAACTCGTTTTCCGGCTCCTCCAGGCCCAGCAGGCCGGTGGCATTGGGCTCGTAGAGCAGCGTCAGCAGGGCCGCCAGCCGCATCGTGCCGTCCGACATATACTGCGCCGGCAGCGGCTTCTCAAACGCCATATCCTTAAAACGGAGCAGCAGCCGCTCGTCGGACGTTATTTCCGGCACCACGTCGGCCAGCTGCGGCACCCAGCGCCGGAGCTGCGCCGTAATGCGGGCCAGCGCCTCGGGGTGACGCTCGTGCAGGTAGTACAGGACGTTGGGCAAGTTGTCGCCGTTGGACGACAGCTTCTCCTGCGGCCCGGCATCGGAGTAGCCCTTTAAGTGGTCGTCAGTGAGGTGGATAAAACGGTAGGACTGGAGTAAATCCTTGACAGAATGTGCGTAAGGGCTAATTCTGAGATTGTATGCAAAAGCATACCCCAGCATTGAGGTTCCTACACCACTCAGATAAACTTGCTTGTTGTCCGAAGGCACTTCTCTGCCTTCTTTATCATGATCCGAATTAATCAATTCAGAGGTTAGTCCGGTGGTAGTGCCTTTTTCCGACGGGAAGGCTTTGAAGAGTTTACCATTCCCAAATACTCGACCATCTGGCAAGTAGAATCCTTCTTCTGATATACTGAGCTTACTATCATCTCCATCTATGATTAGATAATATCTAATCAGCCCTGATTCAGTATCCAACTCCACCTCAAACTCAATCGGCCCCTCCTGCCCCCGCGTGCGCATGCCGGCAAACCGGTTCCGCTTTTCCCAGGCTTGTTGCAGGTTGCCGCTCACCGCTTCTGCCAGAAACGCCAGCGCGTCGAGGACCGTGGATTTGCCGCTGCCGTTGGGGCCGATGAGCACCGTCAGCGGCATCAGGTCGCGCAGCTCTACGTCGCGCAGAGCACGGTAGTTTTTGATGCGCAGGTAGGTGAGGCGGGGGTAGCCGGGGGCGTCGGTCATGGGGCAAAGGGGTAGTTGCTACAAAGTACGGGTTTATGTATGTAGAGTACATACAGCGTGCTACGGCGTGCATTGCCAATCAAACCTACCACGCCCCGCATGCAGCCTACAACGCGGCCAGTTGAACCCATAACGTGGCCAATTGAACATATAACGTGAGCATTCGAAGCCATAACGCGGCCAGCTGAACCTATAACGTGAGCGTTCGAACCCATAACGCGGCCGATTGAACCTATAACGTGGCGAGTTGAACCCATAACATGGCCGTTGAAGTCGTCGCGGGGCGGAGTGGGGTCGTAGCGGGCGCTGGTAGGCCTGTCGCGGGGGTGGCGGCCGAAATATTCCTGGGCTTCGCTGACGCATCGTATTGCGGCAGTTTCTATATTACGGCTGTAAATTCCCTAACCCTCATACCCTTATTAACGATACCCAACGGGCGAAGCTGGCCATGCTGCAAGCCACCCTGGCCGTGCTCGACCAGCACGCCGACCTCTACGCCACCAACCAGGCCCTCGGCAAAGCCCACGATTAGCTGGCCGCCCTCGTCGCGGCCCTCGACCCCACCGCCGACCTCCAGCGCAACGCCGTGACGCCCGCCCAGCCCGGCGCCGTGAAAAAGCAAACCAAGCAGCTACTGGCCCGGCGCGCCGCCGAAGTCGCCGCCGCCCTGCTGGCCCTGGCCGACGAGCAGGACGATATCAACCTGCACACCGACGCCGACTACACCGAAAAGCAGCTCCAGCGCCAACCCGACAACGACCTGCTGCGCATCGGGGCCAACCTGCACCGCCGCGCCACCGAGCACGCCCAGCCCCTGGCCCGGCAAAACGTAACGCCCCAGGAGTTCCAGGACCTGCAAGCCGCCCTCGACACCTTCCGCCAGGAGCTCACCACGCCCCGCACCGCCGTAGCCACCGGCAAGGCCCTCAAGCAACAAATCAGCACCGACCTGCGCCAGGCCAACAACCTGCTCCGCAACCGCCTCGATAAGTACCTGCTGCGCTACCAGCGCCCCCAGCCCGCCTTCTACACCGCCTACCAGTCGGCCCGCCAAACGATTAACACGGCCGCCCGGAGCGAGAAGTGAGGTGGTGAGGTGGTGAGGTGGTGATTTGGGGAGAAGTGAGAAAAGGAACGTCATTCTGAGCGAAGCCGGAGGCGAAGTCGAAGAATCTCGCGTGCCACAGTAATTCCTGACGACAGGGTTACCATTGCACGCGAGATTCTTCGACTCCGCCTCCGGCTTCGCTCAGAATGACGTTCCTTTTTGCTCGTTCTGCTACTTCCCTTCTACTCCGCACCTAGTCCGCGCTTTTCCAGAATCAGGTGGTTGCGGTAGTTGTAGAGGGTTTCTTCGAGGCCCACGGGGTAAGTGTGGGGGTTGAGGAAGCGGCGGATGCTGGGGTCGAGGGCCAGCACTTCGCGGTGGGCGCGGGCGCGGCTTTCGGAGAGCGGGGGCAGCGGCTGCACCAGCCGGCCCCGGCGGAACACAGGCTCCAGCAGCTCGCGGGAGGGTGTTTCGGCGCGCACGGTGCGGCGGCGGGTGGCATCGAGGGGGTCGATGATGACCAGGGGGCCTTCGGGCAGCGGCTCGGCGGTGTTGTAGAGCATGTCGGCGCGGGGCTGGCCTTTGTCGGTTTCGTAGCGGCGCACCTGCAGGATGCCGGGGATGCTGGTTTTGGCCAGCTGCTCGCTTAGCTTGATGGTAAAATCCCAGCCCGAGTCGTCGGGCTTGCGCAGGGCGGCCAGCTTGTACACGCCCCCCAGCGCCGGCTGGTTGTAGGCCGTTACCAGCTGGGTGCCGATGCCCCAGGTGTCGATTTTGGCACCCTGCAACTTGAGGCTGGTAATCAGGTTTTCCTCCAAGTCGTTGCTGGCCACGATGCGCACGTCGGGGAAGCCGGCCTCGTTGAGCAGCTCGCGGGCCTCGCGGCTCAGGTAGGCCAAATCGCCCGAGTCGAGGCGAATACCGCCCAGCTCGTGGCCCTCGGCCCGCATGGCGCGGGCCACTTTGATGGCTTTGCGCACGCCTTCGAGCGTGTCGTAGGTGTCGACCAGAAATACCGAGTCGTCGGGGAAGGCGCGGGCGTAGGCGGTGAAGGCGGTTTCCTCGTCCTCGAAGGCCATCACCCAGCTGTGGGCGTGGGTGCCCTTGACGGGAATGCCGAAGCGCTGGCCGGCCAGCACGTTGCTGGTGGCATCGACCCCGCCCAGATACGCGGCGCGGCTGGCCGAAAGCCCCCCATCGGGGCCCTGGGCGCGGCGCAGGCCGAACTCGAGCACCGTATCGGCGCCGGCGGCCTCGCGAATACGGGCGGCCTTGGTGGCAATCAGGGTCTGGAAGTTGACGAGCGTGAGCAGCGCCGTTTCGATGAGCTGGGCCTGGAGCAGCGGCCCGGTTACCCGGATCAGGGGCTCGTTGGCGAAGGCCACCGTGCCCTCGGGCATGGCGTCGACGTCGCAGCTGAACTCCATGGTGCGCAGATACTCCAGGAACTCCTGAGGGAACAGCGGCGTGCCCTTGGCCCCCTTCAGGCTGCCCAGATACGTCAGATCATCCTCCGAGAAAGCCAGGTTTTCGAGGAAATCGGCCACGTAGGCCAGGCCCGCGGCCACGGCGTAGCCGCCCTGAAACGGCGGACGGCGGAAGTAGAGGTGGAACACGGCTTCGCGATCCTGCAGGTCCTGCTGCCAGTAGCCGTAGGCCATGGTAACCTGGTATAAGTCGGTGAGCAGGCTGAGCGAGGGCGCGTAGAGGCCCGAGAGGGGAGCTGGGTTCATAGGAGCAAAGCAACGATTGGTCGGGCAAGCTTACGCAGATAATTTAATTCGGGCCCGGGCAGCGCCTGTTTCGTAGTATACTTGTACTATCCGCCCCCACCCTATGATTCGAATTCTGCTCGCCGACGACCACACGATTCTGCGCGACGGCATTGGGGCCCTGCTGGCCCGCGAGGCCGACCTGCACGTGGTGGGCGAGGCCGCCAACGGCCAGGCCCTGCTCGAGCTGCTGGCCCACACCCCCGCCGACGTGGTGCTGCTCGATATCAACATGCCCGTGCTCGACGGCTTCGAGGTGATGCCCCTGCTGCGCGCGCAGTTTCCGCAGGTGCGGGTGTTGGTGCTGTCGATGCTCGACCACGAAAACTACGTGCACCGCATGCTCGAAGCCGGCGCCCTGGGCTACGTGCTCAAAAACGCCGACAGCACCGAAATTATCCACGCCATCCGTACGGTGGCGGCCAACCAGCCCTTCTTGTGCACCGAAATCGGGCTGAACCTGCTGCGCCGCCTGGTGGAGCGCACGCCCGCTCCCGACCCGCTGACGGCCCTGCCCTACCTGCCCCGCAGCGGCTGGCCCGCCCCCGTCGCCCCGGCCGCCCCCACGGGCGGCCACGCCGAGCTGTCGGGCCGCGAGCTGGAGGTGTTGCAGCAGATTGCCGAGGGCTTCACCAACGCCGAAATTGCCGACCGGCTCTTCACCAGCAAGCGCACCATCGAAACCCACCGCCAGAACATCATCGAGAAAACCCAAACCAAGAACACGGCCGACCTCATCCGCTACGCCATGCGCGCCGGCCTGATTGGGTAAACTCTGGTTCTGCTTTGCCGGTTGGCTCGGCCTTACAGCACGCGCGGTACTACCTGACTGGAAACAAAGGCCCGAGGCAGAAAACGGGCTTGCCCCCGACCCTTCGTCGGGCCGGTAGGTAGCAACAAGCAGTAGTTCCCCTGTCTTTCGCCTCTCACCCCCTATCTTCTCCGCCTATTATGCCATTCTTTACGCTGCCCGGCCGTCTGGCCGCTTCTTTCGCGGGCCTGCTACTGACGGCCACCTCGGCCGCGGTGGCCCAACCCACCGTGGCCCCGCCCTGGACCAGCGTGCGCGCCGTGGGCGCCGGGGCCAACATGGCTACCGGCACCACCGTGGTGGCAGCCGATGCCGAGGGCAACCTCTACCAGGCCGGCACCTTCAGCAACACCACCACCGTGGGCGGCGTCACGCTCGTCAGCCAGGGCGGCCCCGACGGTTTTCTGGCCAAGTACACCGCCGACGGCACCGTGCTGTGGGTACGGCAGCTGGGCTCGGCCGGCGCCGATGGCGCGGCGGCCGTGGTGGTGGATGCGGCCGGCAACGCCTACGTTATGGGGGCCTTCGTGGGCAACATCGACCTGGGCAGCGGCCTGGCGCTGAGTAGCCGCGGCACCACCCAGTCCAAAACGTTCTGCATCCGCTACTCGCCCCAGGGTGCGCCCCAATGGGTGCAGCAGAGCAACGACTTTAACTACTCGGCAGGCTCAGGTCTGGCCCTGGATGCCAGCGGCCACCTGTACCTGACGGGTGCCATGACGGGCTATTTCGTACTGGGCACCACCCCGCTCACGTCGCCCGACAACTTCACCTCCAACACCGCCTACCTGGCCCGCCTGAACGCCGCCACGGGCCAGGTAGAGACGCTCAGGGCCGCTTTCTCCTACGGGCCCAACGACTACCGCCTGCCCCTGCTGGCCGCCACGCCGGCCGGCCGGGTGTACTTGCTGCCCCATTTCACGGTGGGCTTGCAGCTGCCGGGCGGGGGCACCCTCGGCAGCCTCGGCCAGCTGGATGCCGCGGTGCTCTGCTACGCGCCCGACGGCCGGCTGGAGTGGGCCCGGCAGTTGGGCAGTCCGCAGCCCGACGATGTGCGGCAGGCGGCGGCCGATGCGGCGGGCAACCTGTACGTGGTGGGCCATTCGCAGGGTTCGGTGCGGGCCGGCCTGTTCACGCTGCCCAACAACGGCAGCTCCGATGGCTTCCTGCTCAAGTACGACCCAACCGGCGAGGTGCAGTGGGCCCAAACCGTTAATAGCCCCGACGATGACCGGCTGCTGGCCCTCACGCTGGGCCCCGGCGGCGCGCCCTACGTAACGGGCTACTTCTCGAAAACGATTACTGTGGGCTCCCAAAAGCTAACCAGCAGTGGCCAGAGCGACGTGCTAGTGGCGGCCTACTCGCCCGAGGGGCAGGTGCGCTGGACCCAGCAGGCGGGCGGCCCCGGCCCCGACTACGGCACCGGCCTGGGCCTGGGCCCTAATGGGGCCGTGCAGGTACTGGGCAGCTACAGCAGCCCGGCTGCCTTCGGTCAGCTGACCCTTAGCACTCCGGCAGCGGGCAGCTTCGTGGCCCTGCTGGGGGCTACCGTGCTAGGCACGCCGGCCGCACGCCCACTCGCCCTGCTTCTGGCGCCCAACCCCGCCAACGGCCGCGTGCGGTTGCGGGGGCTACCCGCCGGCCGCCCCGTGGAGGTATTCGATGGCCTGGGCCGCCGCGTGCGCACCGCTTTGTTGGCCCCCGATGCGTCGTTTTCGGTCCGGGGCCTCACGCCTGGCCTGTATGTGGTGCAGACCACCGATGCGCTGGGCCAGCCCTACGCCGGCCGCTTGGCAGTGGAATAGTGATGGGCAGGCGGTAGCCGCTGCCTATATTTCGATAAAAGAAAAACCGCCTTTACGAATTCGTAAGGGCGGTTTTAGCGCAAATTTCGAGTTCAGGTACACGATGTAGAGGCGCAACATCTGGCGTCTCTACATCCTGTATAGCAACCTGAAATTTGCTGTATGTAGCCGCGACGGGAATCGAACCCATATCAAGCGTTTAGGAAACGCTCGTTTTATCCATTAAACTACGCAGCCAGTACAAGCCGGCCCCAAAGGTACGCCGAAAGCACAGGCGGGCCAAATTGCCCGTATCTTCGGCCTCGGGCGTTGCGTAGGCGCTCTTTTCACACTTGTATGGGCGTACTGGAAGATTTACAGGCCCGCCGGCGGCAGATTGGCACGGCGGCCACCTCGGCCTTCGACGGGCAGCAGCCGGCCCTGCTCTTCATTCCCGACATCAGCGGCTTCACGCGCTTCATCGAGCAGTCGGGCAGCGCGCAGGCCCCGTTTCTGGTGGCCGATCTGCTCGAAATCCTCATCGAAGCCAACATCCTGCACCTCCAGGTAAACGAGATTCAGGGCGACGCCGTGCTGTTCTACCGGCTCGGCCCACCTCCCTCGGCCCTGGAGCTGGTGCGCCAGTGCCGCCGCATCTACCTCGACTTTCAGAACTACCTGCTGCTGGTGGAGCAGGACACCGACTCGGAGCTGGCTGCCGCCCTGCGCGAGCTGGTGCTCACGCTCAAGATTGTGGTGCACTACGGCCGCGTGAGCGTGGCCCGCATCCGCGAGTACACCAAGCTGATGGGCCACGACGTGATTGTGGTGCACCGGCTGCTGAAAAACAACATTCCGGGCGCCGAGTACGTGCTGCTCTCGGAGGGCTACACCAGCACCCAGCCACCGGCCGAGCTGGCCCACGCCTTCGCCTGGACGCGCCTGCTGCCCGGCTCCACGCACTACGAGTACCTGGGCCACACGCCTTACCACTACGCCTACCTCTCGCCGTTGCGGCTGCTGCTAAGCGCGCCCTCGGTGCCCGGCTCGGCCGCCACCGACGAGCCCCTGCCCGGCCGCGGCGGCCGCCTGAAGGTGCGCCGGCTGCTGGCCGTACCGGCCGAGCACGTGCTGCGGGTGGTGGGGGCGCTGCGGCTGCGCCACTGCTGGCTGGCCGGCGCCACCGCCAGCCACTTCGATGTCAGCAAGGCCGGCCGCCTGGGCACCAGCTACAAGGTAGATGTGCTCAATGGCCAGATCGACTTTCAGAACGTGCAGGTGCTGCGCGACGACGACGGCCGCTACACCTACGTGGAGAAGATTTCGCACTTCCGGCTCTTCCCCAACGCCCTGCTGTTCTTCCATATCGAGCCCGTAACCGGGCACGCCTGCCTGCTCACGCTGGAGCTGCGCTACGGCCACGTGGCCAGCAGCTCGCGCCTCGTCCGTTTCGGCCAGCTGCGCCGCCTGCACCGCTGGCTGGGCCGCTCGGTACGCGGCCTGGCCGGGTTGGTGGAAGTTAGGGCTTAGGGGTTTAGGTGGTAGGGCTTAGGGGCTTAGGGACTTAGGGTTTAGGGTTTAGGACTTAGGGGAAGTTCTGTCATCATAAGCCCTATCACCTAAGCCCTAACTCACATCTTATACAGCAGCGCGATGCCGAAGGAGAGGGCCGTCAGGATCAGGCCGACCATGAAGATGGTGTAGCTCAGGCGCAGCAGGCGGTACTTGCGCGTGAGCACGTCGCCGAGGTAGTACACATCGGTTATCATGTTGGTGTACACTGATTCGCCCGATTTCATGAGCTGGTGCATGCCGTCCTGGAAGTCGTCGAGGCTGAGCTTGCTGAAGTTGCCGAAGAACAGCAGGTTCACGCGGCGGTTGGTGGCAATCTGGGGGCTGCGCTTGAGCCACTTGAAGCTCGTGACGTCGGGCTGGGCGCACAGGATGGCCGTGATAACCGAGCCCAGCGCCGTGGCCAGCAGTATGCCCATGGGCACGGCAATAATGGGGTTACGAATGAGGCCCACATTGGAGAGGGCCGCCGTTTTGCTGCCCAGCTTGGCCCCGAAGTAGGTGATGATCAGCGACATGAGCACGGCGTTGAGCGAAATCATCATGCTCGCCTTCTTGTCGGCCATATCCGACAGCTTCATGTGGTTGCTGTACATGGTGCGGAACATGGTTTCGATGCCCCGCTTGGGCTCGGCAAAGGTGCCTTCGGCCTCCTCCTCCTTCTTTTTTAGCTTTTTCTCCTTCTTTTTCAGCTCCTTGCGCTGGGCTTTGATGTTTTCGCGGAACTGCTCCGAATAGCGCTTCTTGCCCTCGGGCGAGTAGAAGCGGGCGGTGGTCAGGAAATCGAGCTGGCTCTCGGCCCACTCGGGGTTGCTGAAGGTGCGGCCCAGGGCGGCCTCCCACTCGGTGCGCAGCAGCTCGCCGTTGGCAAAAAAGTCTTCGCGGCCCATGCCGCTCATATCGGCGTCCACCATCAGCCGCTCCAACTGCGTGCGGCGCTCCGAGTCGCGGTGCGTGGCCTTAATCAGGCTTTGCACCAGCGCAGTGCGCTCGGCCGGATAGCCCTGGCTGGTGAGCCACTCGCCCGCCAGCTCGGCGCTGCGAAACTCGTGGCCGTCGTAGGTATCGATGTAGCCGGCGTCGTGAAACCAGGCCGCCAGCACCAGCGCCTCCAGGTCGGGGGCCTCCAGCCCGGCCGCCTCGCCCAGGGCGCGGGCCTCCTTCACTACCTGCATCGTGTGCTTGGGCGAATGATACACGAGCTTGCCGGGCAGCTTTTCTTCGAGCAGCGCCAGCACGTGGGCCTTGGCGTTTTTAATGATTTCGGCCTTGGCCGGAGACGGGGTAAGAGCGGTTTCCATCGGGAAGAGCAGGGGCGCGGGAAGAGGTAGCGGGGGCCAATCGGGCTTACAACGCTATTCGGGGCCGGGAAGTTGGCGCGCCGGGCCCAACCGTGTTTCCGCGAATTGCGTAGGGCAGCACACCGGCCCGGTCCAGGCAGCGTTTGTGCAGTGGCTTGGGTAAGTTTACACTCTTTTTTGTTGTGCTGCCTGCGGGCGGCCCCGGCGGTTGCCCCCTCCGACTTTGCACTCCCTTATCTATTGTATGAATCGACAGTATCTGCTGACTTTGCTGCTGGCCCTGCTTGGCACTACCTCCCCGGTCTGGGCGCAGAAGAAGGTTAAGACCCAGACGGCGCACCCCGAGCGGCCCAACTACCGCGGCGCGGGCGTCAACTGGGAATCGAAAACGCCACCCGACAGCTCCCGCATCCGCTACTCGATGTTTCTGATTGGCGACGTGGGCAAGCCCACGATTGAGGCCGAGGGCGGCGAGCCCTCGCTCAATTTCATGCGCAAGCAGATTCTGGCGGCCGGCGCGAAAAGCACCACCGTCTTTCTGGGCGACAACATCTACGAGTACGGCCTGCCCCGCGAGGGCGCCTTCGACCGCAAAGTTTCGGAGCAGCGCATGGTGGACCAGCTCAAAACCCTGCGCGACTACCAGGGCGAGAAGTACATGGTACCCGGCAACCACGACTGGAAGCAGGGCCAGCGCGGCGCCGTCGAGCAGGTCAACCGCGAGCAGCAGTTCGTGGAGGACTACCTGCGCTCCGACTCCTCGGCCTTTCCCTACACCGGCGACTTCTTCCTGCCCCGCGACGCCTGCCCCGGCCCCGTGGAAATCCGCTTGCAGGATGATCTGGTGATGATTGCCATCAACTCGCAGTGGTTTCTGCAAACCAGCGGCGAGCGGCCCGCGGGCGGCAACAGCAACTGCGGCGTGGCCAACGAAACCGACTTCTTCACTCGCCTCGAAGACATTATCCAGCGCAACGCCGGCAAAAACATTGTGGTAGTAGCCCACCACCCGCTGTTTTCCGACGGCATCCACGGCGGCTACTTCACCCTCGGCGACCATATCTTCCCGCTCTCCATCGTTTTCAAGTACGCCTACCTGCCGCTGCCCGTCATCGGCTCCATCTACCCGTTTGCCCGCAAGTACGGCGGCGTGAGCCAGGATATTCCGCACCCCGCCTACCAGGCGTATAAAAAGGGGCTGATGGACATCTTTGAGAAGTACCCCAACATTGTGTACGCGGCCGGCCACGAGCACAACCTCCAGTATTTCAAGGAGGGCACCCTCAACCACATCATCAGTGGCTCGGGCTGCAAAACCCAGCACGTAAAGCCCGGCTCCGGCGGCGATGCCCTGTTTTCGGACAAGGAGAAGGGCTTTTCGCGGGTGAACTACTACGACAACGGCGAGGTGTGGGTGGAATACTACGTGCCCGAGGGCACCGGCGACACCGGTCGCCTCGTGTTCCGTACGCCCATGTACGCCCGCCAGGCCGAGGTAGCCGTAGCCGACGGGCCGACCGGCGCCAGTGCCGCGGCCCTGGCCAACCGCCCCGATTTCCGCGACTCGACCGTGACGGTGGCCGTGAACCCGCGCTACGCCGACCGCGGCAAGTTTCATAAGTTTCTGTTCGGCGAGCATTACCGGAAAGAGTGGGCCACGCCCGTCAGGTTTCCGGTGCTCGACCTGGCCACCGAAAAGGGCGGCCTGACGCCCTACAAAGTAGGCGGCGGCAAGCAGACGACTTCGCTCAAGCTGCGCAACGAAGAAGGCCGCCTGTTCAGCTTCCGCGGCATTGATAAGGACCCGGCGGCCGTGCTGCCGGCCTCGCTGCGCACCGGCGCGGCCGCCGACGTGCTCCAGGACCAGATTTCGGCCCAGCACCCCTACGCCGCCGTGGCCCTGCCCAGGCTGGGCACGGCCGCGGGTATTCTGCACACCAACCCCGAGCTGCGCTACATTCCGCAGGACCCGCTGCTGGGCCAGTACCTGCCCCGCTTTGGCAACGTAACCGGCACGCTCGAAGAAGACGCCAAGGACGACCAGAGCAACGTGGAAAGCCTGGACTTCGCCGAAAACCTGGTGGGCACCGACAAGGTGTTTGAGCGCATTACCGACGACAACGACAACCGCGTGAAGCAGGTGGATTTCGCCCGCTCGCGCCTGTTTGATATGTGGATTGGCGACTGGGACCGGCACGAGGACCAGTGGCGCTGGGCCGAAAAGAAGCAGAAGGACGGCGACCGGATTTTCACGGCCGTGCCCGAAGACCGCGACATTGCCTTCTTCAAGGGCGACGGCCTGCTGCCCTACCTGGCCTCGCGCAAATGGGCCATCCGCAACTTCCAGAACTTCGGCTACGACTACGCCGACTGGAAGGGCCTGAACCTGACGGCCCTGAGCAACGACCGCGTGTACCTGGCCGAAGTAACCCGCGAGCAGTGGGTGCAGCAGGCCCAGGAAATGAAAGCCGGCCTCACCGATAAGGTGATTGAGGACGCCATCAAAGGCGGCTTCCCGGCCGATATCTACGCCCTGCACGGCCCCGAAATTGTGGCCAAGCTGAAAAGCCGCCGCGACCTGCTGCCCCAGGTAGCCGCCGACTATTCGGGCCTGCTGAGCAAGGTAACGGAGGTGAAGGGCTCAAAGAAGCGCGAGCGGTTTGTGGTGGAGCGCCTGCCCGGCAAAACCCACGTCACGGTCCAGAAAATCAACAAGGAAGGCAAGCTCACGAAGATGCTCTTCGACCGCACCTTCGACAACAAGGAAACCAAGGAGCTGCGCCTCTACGGCTTTGCCGGCGAAGACCAGTACGAGCTGACCGGCGACGTGAAGAAGGGCCCGCTCATCCGCATCATCGGCGGCACCGAGCGCGACTCGATTGTCGACCGCTCGAACGTGCGCGGGCTGGCCCACCACCTCCAGGTGTTCGACGCCGACACCGGCAACGTCATCGTGGCCGGCCCCGACGCCCGCCTGCGCCTGGAGCCCGGCCTCGACGTGAGCCGCTACGACCAGCACACCCGCACCGACCGCAAAGACTACACGCTCAACTACTTCGGCCCCACGCTGTACTTCGGCTACAACGTGGATGACCGGCTGTTTCTGGGCGGCGGCGTGATCTACCGCACCTACGGTTTCCGCAAAGACCCCTACGCCTCCGAGCAGAGCCTGGCGGCCAACTACTCGCCCTCGCAGAGCGCCTACAACGTGCGCTACAAGGGCCACTTCGTGGATCTGATTGGCAAGCTCGATTTGCGGGTAGACGCCCAGCTCTACGGCCCGCAGCTGCTCTACAACTACTTCGGCCTGGGCAACGACACCAAAAACGTGCTGGCCGACCAGGAGGGCCGGGTAACGAACCGCGACATCAACGACACCTACCGCGTCCGCTTCTCGCGGCTGTACGTGAACCCGATGCTGGAAAAGGACATTTTCAGCTTCCTCAAGTTTGGCTTCGGCCCCCAGTACGACCAGTTTCGGGTGTCGCGCAATGAGGTGGGCAGCAAGATTGCGGAGGGGATTGATAAGGTAACCGGCGAGGTTCTGCCCGGTACCGCCGCTGTGGGCATCCGGCCCTCCGACTTCCAGCTCAACCGCTACCTGGGCGGCAAGGCCTACCTCAATCTCGATGTGGCCTCTTCGCCCAAAAACCCGCGCATTGGCCTGCGCATCTACAACTCGGCCGAGTACAACCGGCAGCTGGGCGGCGAGAAGCTCAACTACGGCCGCCTGGCCACCGAGGCGCGCTTCTACCTCTCGCCCAACTTCCCGTTCCAGCTCACCTGGGCCGGCCGCATCGGGGCCACCCGCAACCTGGGCGACTACCGCTTCTACCAGGCCAACACGCTGGGCGGCACCACCAACCTGCGCGGCTACCGCCGCACCCGCTACGCCGGCCGCTCGTCGGTGTTTGCCAACGGCGAGGTGCGCCTGCAACTCTTCGAGTTCAACGCCTACCTGCTGCCGGGCAAGTTCGGCATCCTGGGCTTGGCCGACGCCGCCCGGGTGTACTCGCCCTACGACGTGAAAACCGGTATCAAAGCCCTGCACACGGCCTACGGCGGCGGCGTTTGGGTCGATATCCTCAAGCAGGCCGTTGTGAATGCCACCTACTCGGTGGGCGAGGAGAAGCTGGTGTTCGTGGGCTTCGACTTCCTGTTTTAGCCCGGCGCGGGCGGCCTCGGGCCGCACCGGCCGGCCGGCCCAGTGCCCCTGCCCGGCAGCCCAACCCCTTGGTTGGCGTTGCCGGGCAGGGGCTTTTTTTGGTTTCCCGGGGGCGGGGCGCTATCCTTTTGGCGGCGGGCGCCGTTAAGGCCCCTAAACTCCCCTCCCCACCTCCCAACCACTGCATGGCGTTTCTTTGCTCCCGTTCCCGTTGTTTGTTTTACTGCCTGACCGCGGCCGTTATCGTGGCCGGCAACGCGGCGCACGCCCAGGTGGTGCCTTCTACCCCGCCCGTGTACCCGCCGCCCGCCCCAATGGCTAGCGACACGCTGACCGCCAACCAGGTGGGCGAGGCCCAACGCTACGCCGTGCCTTCGGTTATTGGCATGGGGCCCAGCAAGGGCGTGGTGGCCCACCTCGAAGCGCTGGGCAACTTCAACATCAAGTCGGACCTGCGCGACCGGGAGCCGAATGAGAAAAGCGAGAATACGGTAATCAAGAACCGCCGGGCTTTCATCAAAGCCTACGCCCCCATCCTCAACCGCCCCCGGGTTAAGCTGATTCTGGGCCTCAACTACGACCGCGAGGAGTTCAAGTTTGAAGACCCCGACCGCTCGGCGTTCTACCGCAACCTGGAAGACAAGGGCCTGAAGACGATTGGCGCCCAACTGGCCGTGGTCCGCCCCATCGATGAGGTGCGCTGGTACCTGGCCCGGGTGAAGGGCGAGCTGAACGGCGACTACACCTCCTCGGAGCTGTCGGTGGCGGACTATCTGAAGCTATCGGGCGAGTTTATTTACGGCTGGAAGCGCAGCCCCTACTACGCCTGGGGCGTGGGTGCGCAGCTGGGCTACACCTTCGGGCGGCAGAGCCTGTACCCGGTTATCCTCTATAACCGCACCTTCAATCCGCGCTGGGGCGTCGAGTCGCTGTTTCCGGCCCGCGTCACGGTGCGCCGCAACGTCAATCCCAAAACCCTGCTCTTCGGCGGCTACACCGTCGATGGCCTCAACTACAACATCAAGCTGCGCGAGCCGCTGGGCAACCTGCGCACGCTCATCATCCGCCAGACCGAGGCCAAGTTCCGGCTGCGGGCCGAGCGCGAGATTTACGATTTCCTGTGGTTTGGCCTCGAAGGCGGCTACCGCTACAACTACTCCTTCAACGCCTTCGATGAGGACAGCAACCGCCGTAACCTGTTTGGCCTGGGCGGCGGCAACCGCGACAAAACGGTGGTCAACACCCTCGGCGGGGCGCCGTACGTGAGTGTCGAGCTGTTTCTGGTGCCCCCGCGCAGCCTGATTCGCAAGCTCGCCAAATAGGCCGGCACCGGCCGGCACCGGGCTGCCCAAACTATAGCCCCGGCGAGGCGGCTGCTGGGGCAGGTTTCAGGGGCGCCCCGCCGGGGCTGTGCGTTTAGACCGATAACGCAACGCCGGGCCAGCCGGGGCGCGGGAGGCCGGCAGAACGGCCGCGCCCCACTCCGGGACGCGGCCGGCCCACTTTCGGAACGCCACCGTTGCAACCTGCGCCCCGGCCCGCTGCGTTCAAGCCTTCCTGAAGCTTTCCTTACTCCCATGCAGATTTCCCAGCAAATTGACTTAACGGATGGCAGCAGCTGCACCGTGTACTATGACGAGCACCAGGGCCTGATGCGGGCCGTATGGCTGGGCTACGTCGATACGGCTGAAGCCTATGCCGGCGCCGAGCGCCTGCTCGAAATCGAGCAGCAGTTGCGCTGCCCCTACCTGCTCAACGACAACAGCGGCCTGCGCGGCCCCTGGTTCGACTCGATGGAGTGGCTGAGCCGGGTTTGGCTGCCCCAGGCGGCCACCCTGGGCCTGCGCTACGTGGCCCACGTACCTCAACCCGGCGACCTGGCCGGCGAAACCGCCGCTATCCACCATACGCCCCTGCCCGAAGGCCTGGAAATCCAGGTTTTCGATACCCCGGCCCACGCCGAGCAGTGGCTGCGCGACATGCAGGTCGCGCAGCCGCACTAGCAAGCGCCCCGCCCGGGCCGCCGCCCTGCATCCGGCGCGGCGGCCCGGGCGGGGCTACCATTATTGCTATTTAGGAACTTACCTGGCGGCCTTTTTCGGGGCCGGGGCGGCGCGCTTGCGGGCGGCCGCCGGGCGGGCCAGGGCCGCGAGGTAGGCATAGGTTTCGAACTGCGCCCGCACCTCGCCCTCGGCGGCCGCGGCTTCCTCGGTGGGGCCCACAAAATTGTTCTGCCAGTCGCGCGACTTCACGCTGTCCTGGCGCTGCAAATCGAGCAAATCGCGCAACTCGGCCCGCAGCTCGGGGGCCAGAATCGGGAAGGCCACTTCCACCCGCCGGTCGAGGTTGCGGTTCATCCAGTCGGCCGAAGCCACGTACAGCTTTTCCTCGCCGCCGTTGCCGAACACGTACATGCGGGCGTGCTCCAGAAACCGGTCGACGATGCCGCGCTGCTGGATGTTGGTGCTCTGGCCATGCAGGCCGGGCAGCACGCACGAGATGCCGCGCACCAGCAGCTCGACCCGCACGCCGGCCTCGGAGGCCTCGTAGAGCTTGCCAATCATGCGCTCATCCTGCAGGGCATTCAGCTTGAGAATGATGTAGGCCTCCTGGCCTTTACGGGCCAGCGCAATTTCGTGGTCGATGAGGGCCGTGAGCTGCTGGCGCAGCTCGAAGGGCGCCACCAGCAGGTGCTGGAACTGGCCGGTTTTGTCGAGGTGGTCGTGGAAGTAGCGGAACACCTCGGCCACTTCGCGGGTGAGCTCGGGGTGGGCCGTAAACAGGCCGTAGTCGGCGTACACCTGGCTGGTTACCTCGTTGAAGTTGCCGGTGCTCAGGTAGGCGTAGAGGCGGTTGTGGCCTTCCTCGGCCCGGGTGATGAGCAGCAGCTTGCTGTGCACCTTCAGGCCGGGCATGCCGTAGATGACGTTGGCGCCGGCTTTCTGCAGCTTCTCGGCCCAGAACATGTTGCTCTCCTCATCGAAGCGGGCCTTCAGCTCGACTACCACCGTTACCTGCTTGCCGTTTTTGGCCGCTTTCAGCAGGGCTTTGGCCACGGCGCTCTTGCTGCCCACGCGGTAAAGCGTAATGCTGATGTCGCTGACCTGCGGGTCGCGGGCGGCCTCGTTGAGCAGGCGCGTTACATAATCGAACGACTGGTAGGGCGGGTGCAGCAGGTGGTCGCGGCGGGCGGTGGCGGCCAGCAGCGAGCCGGTGCGCGGCAGCGTGGGGTGCGGCAGCGGCGGCATGGGCTGGTACTGCAGGTGGGTCAGCCCGAAATCGGGGAAGCCGAAAAAGTCGCGGAAGTTGTGGTAGCGGCTGCCCTCTACCAGCTCTTCCTGCCCGATGCCGGTTTTCTGGCCGATGGCCCGCAGCACTTCGGCGGGCATGGCCGGGTCGTAGAGCAGGCGGGCCGGGAAGCCGGTGGCGCGCTTCTGCAGGCTGCTCTTGATTTTGGCCAGCAGGTTGTCCGACACTTCCTCATCAATATCGAGTTCGGCATCGCGCGAGAGCTTGAGCGCGTGCACCTGCACCCGGCCGTAGTTGGGAAACAGCGCGGCCCCGCTGCACCGAATCACGTCGTCCAGAAACATCACGTAGTGCTCGGCGCCCACGTCGGGCAGGCGCACAAAGCGGCCGCCGTGGCGCTTGGTGGGCAGCTCCATCACCACTACGCGCTCCTCGTCGTGCTTGTCGGCGTTATGCGGCTCGGTCAGGTAAAAGGTCAGGTACACGCTCTGGTCGCGCAGGAACAGGTGGTGCAGGTTCTCGTCGAGAATAATGGGCGAGAGCAGGTCGCGCACGTTTTCCTCGAAGTAGTGCTGCACCCAGGCGCGCTGCTCGTCGGTCAGCTCGTGCTCCGAAATCAGGTGGATATGCTCGCGGCCCAGCTCGGGCAGAATGTGGTTGCGGAACGTGTCGCCGAACGCCTGCTGCTGGCGGCCCACCTCGGCCAGCAGCTCGCTGAGCTGCTCGGCGGGGTCCTGGCCCAGCTTGGCCTTGGTTTTCTTCTTGAGCTTGCTGAGCCGACGCAGCGTGGCCACCCGCACCTTGAAGTACTCATCGAGGTTGCTGCTGAAAATGGCCAGAAACTTCAGCCGCTCCAGCAACGGCACGGCGGGGTCCTGGGCCTCCTGCAGCACCCGGCGGTTGAAGGTGAGCCAGCTGATTTCGCGGTTTAGCAGCTGCGGCTGGGCGGTTTTGTCGGTCATTGATTTTTTGGGCTGATGGCTGCCAGCAGCGAGCCGGCAGCTTCTTTTGAATGAGCGGGCGGTTGGCGCGGCCTGCTCGTGGCAGTTCGCGCCAACCGCGCCGTAAAGCTCAATAATTCTTGGGCTTATCAAAGAAGTAGTACTCCGACTTAGCCCGGTCGACATCGGCCCAGTGCTCCACGCTGAACTTGAGGCACACAATGGACGACGTAGGCATGGACGGGATGGTGCTGGGCGAAAGCAGGTTGGCGAAGTCGGTGAGCGTGTTGTTGTGGCCCACCAGCAGCACCTCGTCGGCCGTATCGGGCAGGGCCTGCACCACGGCCAGCAGGTCGGCCACCTCCGCTTCGTAAATGGCCTCAATCACCTGCAGCTTTTCGGGCGGCAGGCCCAGGGCCTCGGCCACCAGCGCCGCCGTGCTCAGGGCCCTTACCGCCGGCGACGACACCAGCAAATCGAGCCGCACGTCGCGCTCGGCCAGGGCCTGGCCCATGAGCGGGGCTTCGTCGCGGCCCCGGCCATTGAGCGGGCGCTCCTGGTCGTTGAGCATATCGAAACTCCAGCTCGATTTGGCGTGGCGCATCAGGTACAGCGTTTTCATAATGGCAGCAGCAGGTAAGAAGAGTGGCACGCCTCTTTACTACGGCCGCCGCAAAAGGTTATGCCGCCGCCGGCCGCCGCAAGCCCAACCGTAGCTGCCGAAAGCGCCGGTAAAGCAACCGCCCCCTTCCCGGTACCGGGAAGGGGGCGGTAAGGCCGTTGATTGATAAACCGGCGCCTTACTCCTTCACGAAGCGCTGGTGCGACACCTGCTGCCCGTCGGAGATGCGGAGCAGGTAGATGCCGCTGGCCAGATTCCCGACGTGGAGCATGCTGCCCTCGAAGCGGGCCGTTTTCATCTCAGCCCCGCGCAGATCGTACACGCTCACCGTTACGGCACGGGCGTCGATAGTGGCCGGGATTTCGATGTTGAGCACGTCGGTAGCCGGGTTGGGGTACAGGCGGTAGCCGGCCTGCTCGACCGTGGCCATCTGCCGGGCGCTGCTGCCGCCGCTGATGACGACGGAGTAATCCTCGGTTTCGCCGTAGCTGTAGTTGCCGCAGCTGGTGGTGGCGGCATTGTCGCTCATGGTTACGCGCAGGCGGGTTTTACCGGTTTTGGCCGAAGACGGCACCGTGAAGGTGGCCGACAGCGTACCGGCACTCGACGAGGAGCCCGACACCACTGTTTCGCCGGCGTCGGTGAAGTCGCCGTCCTGGTTGTAGTCGATGTACACGCGCCAGTTTTCGGAGTAGGCCGAGGAGGCGAAGCCGGTCGAGATGTTGATGGTCTGCGACGAGCCGGCCGCCAGCGTCGTGCTCAGGGCCGTACCGTCGTAGTAGCCACCGTCTTTGCCCGAAGTGCGGTTGATGGAGCCCAGCTTCACCAGATCAATCCATTCGTAGCTCACGTTGCTGCCCTTGCTGGTGCAGTACGTAACGGTGGTTGGCGGGTTGGTGGGCGGTGGCGTGGTGCCGCCGCCGCCGGGGGCCGTGCCGCCATTCGAGGTCAGCAAAGAGGCCCGCGAGCCGCCGCTGCCGAACAGCGCGTTCATGCGCGACGACTGGCCGGTGGAGAACATGTACATGCAGGCGTCGTCCACGTAGTCCATGTAGTTCATGAACATGTCGCCGCTGGTACCGTTGGAGCAGGTTACGTGCGGGAACGACGGGCAGCCGTAGTTGCTGGTCTGCTGGGTGGGCGTGTCGCTCACCAGGTCGTTGCCGCAGTTGGCATCGCCCCAGATGTGGCGCAGGTTCAGCCAGTGGCCCACCTCGTGGGTGGTGGTACGGCCCAGGTTGAAGGGAGCCCCCGACGAGCCGCCGCGCCCAAAGCCGGAAGTCGTAATCACGACGCCATCGGTGCTGGCCGCGCCGCCCGGAAACTGCGCGTAGCCCAGGATGCCGCCGCCCAGGTTGCCCACCCACAGGTTGAGGTACTGGCCCGAGGGCCAGGCGTTGAGGCCGCCCGTCGAGGTGCTCTTAATCCGGTCGTCGGTCGACCAGCTGGAAACCGAGCTTTGCTTGCGCTCGATGCCGGTGGTGGCATTGCCGCTGGGGTCGCGCTTGGCCAGCACAAACTGAATGCCCACATCGGCCGCCCGCGAGGCGAAGGCTGCGGGCGCTTTGCTCACGTCGGAGTTGAGCTTGTTGAAATCCTCATTGAGCACCGCCAGCTGCGAGGCAATCTGCGCGTCGGAAATGTTCTGGGCCGACGTGTTGTAGAGCACGTGCACCACCACCGGAATGGTTAGGGTACCCGTGGCCCGGTAAGCAACGGCATTGTCAATAAACGCCTCGGTCTGGGCTTCGATGCCCCGCAGGCGCAGGGCCATGGCGGGGTCGGCGGCCAGCTGGCGTTCCAGCACTTCCATACTGGCGCAGGCGCGCTTGGTTGGCAGCGGCTCCTGCTGGGCCCAGGCCGCCGAAGTGGCGCTCAGACCCAGCAGCCCCAGGAACAGCGCGTAAAAGTTCTTTTTCATAATGTGGCGTTGAGTGGAAAAGAAATGAAGGAAAAGAAACGGGTGTTTGGTTGCAGTAGGGGGCTTGTAGGGGCTAAATTATTAAACTAATCATAATTTATAAGCCTTATTATTGATATTAATTCAAAAACAGGCCATCAGCCGCCTGAAACCTGTTCCCGGGCGAATCCTTTAAAAGCACAAAACCCGCCCCGGCAGGCCGGGACGGGTGGGTTAGTAGGGTAGCGGTTGGGGCGGGCTATTCCTGCCAGCCTTCCTCGTCGCGCACGGGGTGCACGGCCGGGTACCGCTCGTTGTGGATGGCGGCCACCAGCTTCACGAGCCGGGCCCGCAGCTCGTCGAGGTTGGTCCGGTCGCGGGCCGAGATGAACTCCACCTGGTTGTGCAGCTTGGCCATGTAGGTGGCCCGCAGCTGCTCCAGGGTAGGCCGCGGAGCGGGCGCATTCTCATCGGCGTTCATGCCCTCAAAGCCGTCGTGGTAAGCGGCCTCGCCGGTGTCGTACTGGTCAATCTTATTGAACACGACCAGCACCGGCTTCTCGCCCGCGCCGATGTCCTTGAGCGTATCCTCGACTACGGCCATGTGCTCCTCGAAGCTCTGGTGCGAGATGTCCACCACGTGCACCAGCAAATCGGCCTCCCGAATTTCGTCGAGCGTGCTCTTGAAGCTCTCGATGAGGCGGGTGGGCAGCTTGCGGATAAAGCCCACCGTGTCGGAGAGCAGAAAGGGCACGGTGTCGAGCACCACCTTGCGCACCGTGGAGTCGACGGTGGCGAAGAGCTTGTTTTCGGCAAACACATCGGCCCGGCTCAGCAGGTTCATAATCGTGCTTTTGCCCACGTTGGTGTAGCCCACCAGCGCCACGCGCACCATGCCGGTGCGGGCCTTGCGCCGGGTCTGGCTCTGGCGGTCGAGGTCTTTGAGGCGCTCTTTGAGGAAGGCAATCCGGTCGTTGACCACCCGGCGGTCGGTTTCGATTTCCGTTTCACCGGGTCCGCGCTGCGACACGCCACCGCCGCGCTGCTTGTCCAGGTGGCTCCAGAGGCCCGTCAGGCGGGGCAGCAGGTATTGGTACTGGGCCAGCTCGACCTGGGTCTGGGCAGTGGCCGTTTTGGCCCGCCGGGCGAAAATATCGATAATCAGCAGGCTACGGTCCACGATTTTCACCTTCAGCTCGGCCTCTAGGTTGCGCAGCTGCGAGGGCGACAGGTCGTCGTCGAATATCACCATGCTGGCCCCCGAGTGCTCCACGTAGGCCTTTATTTCGGCCAGCTTGCCTTCGCCCACAAACGTGCGGCTGTCGGGCCGGTCGAGGCGCTGCACGAAGCGGTGCACGACGGTGGCGCCGGCCGTTTCGGCCAGGAAGGCCAGCTCATCGAGGTACTCGGTGGTCTGGGCCTCGGCCTGGCGCTTGTCGGGCACGGCCACCAGCACGGCCGTTTCCTCGTCCACGCTCGTGTCGTAGGTGCCATTGACGGCGGCCTTGGTCAGGATGCGGCCCAAGCGGCCCTTCACGCCATCCACGGCGCCGTGGTGGCGGGTGCTGTTCTGGTCCTTGCGGCCCTTGGAAGTCGGTTTATTCGCCATCAGTAAGAAAATTCAAAAGAGAAAGAATGGACCGCCGGAATGCGGAGCCACCGGGGGTATAACGCAGCGGGGCCAAAAAAGGCACACTTACCCTGGCCGCTACTTCAGCGTGAGCGAGTAGGCCACCACCTGGGCAATCTGCTCGTCGGTCAGCTGGCCCTTGAAGGCCGGCATAACGCCCAGGCCATTCACCACCATATACGTGCGGCCGGTGGCGTTGAGGTTGCTTTTGGTGAGGTCGCGGGCACCGTTAACGCCCAGCTTGCCGTCGGCCCCGTGGCAGATGGCGCAGTTCTGGGCAAACAGCGCCTGCCCGGCCGCCAGCACTGCCGCCTCGGCCCCGGCCGGCGCGGCGGTAGCGGCATCAGCCCCGGTGGCCGGCGGAATCGGGGGAAGTGGCGGGGTGGCAGCCGTTTCGGGCGCGTCGGTGGCCGGGCTGCAGGCGTTGAGCAACAGGGCGGCTACAAACAGGCCCGCAGGGCGGGCAAGGGCAGAAGGAAATCGGAGCATACACAAAGGTACGGAGGCGGGCAGTGAGACTGGAGCCGCAACCGGGGCCATGCAGCCGTACTCATCAGTTTCTGCCGGCTTGCCTGAAGGTGCCAAACCACAGCTCAGGCAGGCAGTGCTATTTCTGTTCTGGCGCTACTGCCGGAGGAAGGAAATGATTCCCAAAAATTTCCTCTGTATAAAACAATCCGTCCATAACCAGTGGCAACTTCATCTGCATCTGCCGATACCCGAATGGCCGGGCAGTAACAGGTTCCTGCAGCCATTGCGGAAGGTTGGGCTTGTTGAAGTCGAGGAACAGAAAAGGCTGCTTGGTTTGCCCCAGCACGTACTCTATACTATTTGACTGGTGCTTTTTTACATTAATAAGATGAAAAAACAGCAGCTTGCCAATTTTCCCTTTATGCCCAGTGAAACCGATATTATAATATTTATCGCCGTACTCTCTTTTAATACAATCTCCTAACCTAAGATTATTCTGATAAAAAGCACGGGCTATATTTGTTCCGTTGTAAGTCAGGTGCGATGAAGCAGCCCACACAATTACCTTTTTACCCTTATACAGTTCCTGCTGCAGATAAATCAGATTAGCGCCCATTTGCCGGTCCCGTACTTGCTCTTTTGTAAACTCCTTGGTCAGTTCAGCCAGTGTACTCCGGCAGAACTGCTGCCAGAAGGCATGTGCCTGCGCGTCATCCACCGATGATGCCGGCCTGCCTTTTATCTCTGTTAGCAGATTTTTCAGGGACGAGTTTAAGATGAGCGTATCAGCTGAAGTTGGCTTAGTGAAATAATCCGAAATTTTAATAACGTGCTTCAATGAAACACTGAAGTCATTCCACTTAGCAGTGTCGCTTATTATATCTGAATTTATAGATAATAGATATTTTTGCAAATCAGGAATAAGGTTTTCATTGGAATAAGCCCCCGAAAACTTACAGTCGATACCAGCGAATACCAATGGCTTACTAGTATTCTTCTGCTTGTCGATGTAGGAGAAAAGCTCCTCTGTTTCCGTGCTAATCCAAAACGGGTATATTGACTTCCGGGCGGCATCTATGGCTGTTTTTCCCTGTTGTATTTCCTGCCAGGCTTTATAGCAATCATAAAATCCACTCTCAAAAGCAATTACGCTAAAACCCATTTCCTGATGCAGAAATTTTATGAGCCGGGTTTTGGCTTTGAAGGTGTTGCCATCGTGGTGCGACTGTTCTCCCAGCCCCACCACAACTATGTCTCGCAGGCTTTGCTTGAGTGGGGCCAAGTCCGCGTAGTCCTCGTTGGTTGGCTCCACGTTGCTGACTATCACGGCGCTTTGCTGGATGTAAGCCAATCGCTCGGCCGTGGGCTGCGCAGCTAGCTGACCTACACTACATAGCAGCAAAAGCAACAGCAGAATCCTGGGGGTTTTCATAGAGTAAATGTTGGTTGCAAACTGGAAATGCAGTTACGCAAGGCAGAGCGGCATTTGGGGTGATTGGGTTGCAACTAGCGGCGGTTGTAGTAGCAAATGTTACGCGTGGGCTCTTTTTACCTGCGCCCCCTGCGCCCCGGCCGCGTACCTTTGCGCTCCTCCCCTATCCCCGAGCCCCGAATGCGCGTCGCCATCGTTATCAATACCGCCTGGAACATCTGGAATTTCCGCCGCAGCCTGGTGCAGGCCCTGCAGGCTGCCGGCCACGAGGTGCTGGCCATAGCGCCGCCCGACGCCTACTCGGCCCGGCTGGAAACCGAGCTGGGCTGCCGCTTTGTGCCCATTCTGATGGAAAACAAGGGAACCAACCCGCTCCAGGACGCCGCCCTCACCCGCCGCTTCTACCAGCTCTATAAGCGCGAGCAGCCCGACGTGGTGCTGCACTACACCATCAAGCCCAACATTTACGGCACGCTGGCCGCCCGGCTGGCGGGCATTCCGAGCGTCAACAACGTCTCGGGCCTGGGCACGGTGTTTATCGTGAAAAACCTGGTGAGCAAGGTGGCCCTGGGCCTCTATAAGTTTGCGTTTCAGTTTCCGAAGCGCGTGTTTTTTCAGAACGGCGACGACCGGCAGCTGTTCGTGAACAACGGGCTGGTAGATGCTGCCAAAACCGACCTGCTGCCCGGCTCCGGCGTGGACATCCAGCGTTTCCGGCCGGCGCCGGAGTTCCGGCGCAATACGCCGTTCGTGTTCCTGATGATTGCGCGGGTGCTCTACGAAAAGGGGGTGGAGGAGTACTTCGAGGCGGCCCGGCTGGTGCGCGAGGCCGTGCCCGGCACGCGGGTGCAGCTGCTGGGCGGCATTGATGAAAGCGGCGGCGTAGGTGTGAAGCGGGCCCTGTTCGAGCAGTGGCTCACCGCCGGCCACGTTGAGTACCTGGGCACCTCCGACAACGTGGCCGAGTTGCTGGCCCAGGCCGACTGCGTGGTGCTGCCCTCTTACCGCGAAGGCACGCCCAAAACCCTGCTCGAAGCAGCGGCCATGGGCAAACCCATCGTAACGACCGACGTGCCCGGCTGCCGCGAAACCGTGGTGGATGGCCATAACGGCCTGCTCTGCCAGGTGCGCGACGCCGCCGATCTGGCCGCCAAAATGCTGCAGGTCCTGCGCCTGCCCGATGCCGAGCTGGAGCAGATGGGCCACGCCGGCCGCGAGCTGGCCGTAACCCGGTTCGACGAGCAAATTGTGCTCGACAAGTACCTGGCTGTGGTGTATGAGGTCGGAAAAAACCGCGCCGGCCGTCGCTAAATCCCGCTAACTTGCGGGCTGAAAGCGGCCATTGTTAGCAAAAACAGCCCTATATGGAGTTTACTTACTTTGATATTCCGGACGTTGTTGAGATTCAGCCCCGGGTGTTTGGGGATGCCCGCGGGGCCTTTTTCGAGTCGTTCAGCGCCGAAAAGATGGCCGCGGCCGGTATTGTGGGCGACTGGGTGCAGGATAACCAGTCGCGCTCCGACCGGGGCGTGGTGCGGGGCCTGCATTTCCAGCAGCCGCCCCATGCCCAGGCCAAGCTGGTGCGCGTAGCCGCCGGCCGGGCCCTCGACGTTATCGTGGACATCCGCCGCGACTCGCCCACTTACGGGCAGCACCTGTCGGTGGTGCTCGACGCCGAGCGGTTCAACATGCTCTACGTGCCCGTTGGCTTCGCCCACGGCTTCACGGCCCTCGAAGACGGCACGCTCTTCCTCTACAAGTGCACCGACTACTACGCCCCGCACTCGGAGGGCGGCCTGCTCTGGAACGACCCCACCCTGAACATCGACTGGGGTGTCACCAACCCCACCATCTCAGCCAAAGACCAGGTTCTGCCCACACTGGCCGAGTTCAGGAGTCCCTTCTGATCACGGATTAGCGCGGATTTTAGCGGATTTCACGGATTTTGTAGTCGGCGCGACTAGCATGTTCTATTGGCCGTGCCATCCTTAAAAATACCAAGGCCACCTCAGTTGAGGTGGCCTTTTTTAATCGTCTACAAAATCCGTGAAATCTGCTAAAATCCGTGCTAATCCGTGATCAGAGCAGCTCCACCAGGGTTTCCAGGCCCATGCCGCGGGAGCCTTTTACGAGGATCTGGCGGGCCGTGAGGGGATTTTCGCGCAGCCAGACCGCCGCCTCGGCCTTGGAGGGGAAGTGCAGCATGCTGGAGTCGAGGGCGGCGGCCTGGGCCAGCTCGGGGCCGATGAGGATGACCGTACCGAAGGGCAGGCCCTGCACCAGCTGCCCCAGCGACCGGTGCTCGGCGGCGCTGTCGTCGCCCAGCTCGAACATGTCGCCGAGGATAACCACTTTGGCGGCGGGGTTGCCGGGGCGGGCGGCAAAGCTGCTGAGGGCGGCGGCCATGCTGCTGGGGTTGGCGTTGTAGGCGTCGAGCACCAGCTCGTTGCGGCCGGTGCGCAGTTGCTGCGAGCGGTTATTATCGGGCTCGTAAGCGGCCAGCGCCTGGGCAATAGCGGCGGCGGGCACCCCGAAATGGGCGCCTACCGCGGCCGCGGCGGCCAGGTTGGGGAAGTTATAGCCCCCCGTAATCCTGGCATCGACCACTTGGCCGTCGAACAACTCCAGAATGACCTCGGGCGCGGCGCTGAGCAGCTGGGCCGGATACGTATCGGTGGGGCCGGGGTAGGTTACGCGCTCGGCTACCGGCGCGGCCAGGCCGGGCAGGCGGGCGTCGAGCGTGTTCACAAAGGCTGTGCCGCCTACCTGGGCCAGAAACTGGAACAGCTCGCCCTTTCCCTTGGCAATGCCCTCCACCCCGCCGAAGCCTTCGAGGTGGGCTTTGCCGATGTTGGTGATGAGGCCGTGGGTGGGCTCGGCCAGCTGGCACAGCAGCGCAATTTCGCCCTGATGGTTGGCCCCCATCTCGATGATGGCCAGCTGGTGTTCGCCCGGCCGGATGCTGAGCAGCGTGAGCGGAACCCCGATGTGGTTGTTGAGGTTGCCCCTGGTGTACTGCACCCGCAGCCGCTGGCTGAGGACGGCCTGCACCAGCTCCTTGGTGGTGGTTTTGCCATTAGAGCCCGTAATGGCCAGCACGGGCACAATCAGCTGGCGGCGGTGGTGCAGGGCCAGCTGCTGCAGCGCCGCCAGCGGGTCGGGGGCGTAGGTGTAGCGGGCGGGGTCGGTGGCCACCAGCGCCGCATCGTCGACCACGGCGTAGCGGGCGCCCTTGGCCAGGGCCTGGGGCGCGAAGTCGCGGCCCCGGAAATTGGGGCCGTTGAGGGCGAAAAACAACGTGCCGTCCTGGGGCTGGCGCGTGTCGGTGCTGACGGCCGAAGATTGCTGGAAGCGGGCGTAGAGGGCCGCGAGGTCTGCCATGCGGTTTGTACCTAATTTTAGAAGCTAAACGAAATTCCGCCCATGACTATTTCCTTCACGAGCAACGGTAGCCGGCTGCTGGCGCTGGCAGCGCTGCTGCTGGCCGGCACACAACCGGCCCTGGCCCAGCAGGCGGCCGGGTTCGGCTTTGAGTTCCGGCCGGTGGCAAAAGTAGTGCAGGCCGGCGACACGCTGCGCCAAGCCTGGGCCGGCGGCCTCAATTCGCCCCAGTTCTCCAACCTAGACCTCAACGCCGACCAGCAGCCCGACCTGGTGGTGTTCGACCGCATCAGCCACCGGCTGCTGCCGTTTCTGAGCGTGGCGGCGGCCGGCGGCGGCCGCACCTGGCTGTTTGCCCCCGAGTACGCCGCCCTGTTTCCCAACGATTTACAGAGCTGGGTGCTGCTACGCGACTACGACTGCGACGGCCGCCCCGACCTGTTCACGGCCGACCAATCGGGCAGCAATATCCGCGTGTTTCGTAACGAGCCCGACGCGCTGGGCCGGCCTGGTTTCCGGCTCATTACCAACGCCCTCTCGTATTTCGCTCCCGGCATCGGCAACATCAACATAGCGGTGGGCGGCGAGAATATGCCCGCCATTGCCGACGTAGACGGCGACGGCCGCCTCGATGTAATAACCACCGAGTTCGGCACCAACACGCCCAGCCTGTACTACTACCGCAACACCAGCACCGCGGCCTGCGGGGGCCTGAGCTTCGCGCTGGGTTCCGATTACTGGGGCGGCGTGCGCATCTGCGGCTACGGCTGCGGCGGCTTCACCTTCGCCCCCGACCAGTGCCGGCCGGCCGGCCCGGGCGAGTCCGGGCGGCCCACCCACGCCACCGGCTACAACCTGACGGTGTTCGACGTGGACGGCGACGGCCGCGCCGACCTGCTGACCGGCCGCTCGAACTGCGCCGAACTAACGGTGCTGCGCAACGAGGGCACCGCCCAGCTGGCCCGGTTTACGGCGGCCGGCCTGAACGCGCCCGCCCCCTTCAACGGGCAACCCCCGCGGGTGCCCAACCTGCCGGCCGCCTACTCCGCCGACGTCGACTTCGACGGCCTTCCCGATCTGCTGCTGGCCCCCAACCTGTTCGACAACCGCGACAACAACGACACGGTGGACACCCGCAACGCGGTGCAGCTCTACCGCAACACCGGCGCGGCCACCGGCCCGAAACTGACCCGCGCGCCGGCCGGCTTCCTGCACGCCGACATGCTGGACGTGGGCGAGCAGGCTGCCCCCACCTTTGCCGACCTCGACGGCGACGGGCTACCCGATATGCTGGTCGGGGGCCTTGGTCGTCCCGATGGCGGCGGGGCTTTCCGGGCCGTGCTGAGCTATTACCGCAACGTGGGCACCCGCCAAAAACCCGTTTTCCAGCTGATTGATGCCGATTACCTGGGCTTGAGCCGCTACAAGCTGGCGGCACTGCGGCCGGTGCTGGCCGACCTCAACGAAGATGGCCGCCCCGACCTGCTGTACTCGTCCTTCAGCCTGCGGGGCGGGGGCGGCTCGCTGCGCTACGTGCTGAACACGGCCGCCGCCGGGCAGCTCGCCGCCTTCAGCCCGGAGGCCGCCGTGGAGCTGCCCAACCTGCCCAACCAGCGCTACACCATGCCCGCCGTAGCTGACGTAGACGGCGACGGCCACCCCGATTTGCTGCTGGGCGTAACCAACAACTCGACGGCCTTCCCCGGCGGGCCGCTGCGCTACTACCGCAACTCCGGCACCGGCGAGCTAAGCCAGCGCTTCCGCCTTGAAAACAACGACTACGGCCAGTTGCGCAACCCCGACGGCTCGCTGCCCGGCTTCCTGAGCCCGGTAGTGGCCGATTTCGACCGCGACGGCCGCCCCGACCTGCTTACGGCCGCCACCGATGGCAGCATCCGCCTCTTTGCTGACCTGCGCGCCCAGCCGGCCGTTTTTGCGGGCCGCAGCAACCTGCTCTTCAACCCGCTCAGCCAGCAGCTGGAGGCGGCCCGCTGGGGCGGCTCGTTTGATATGCGCCTGGTGCCCGCCGCCGCCGACGTGAACGGCGACGGGGTGCCGGAACTGTTTCTGGGCCAGGAAACCGGTGGCATCAGCTCCTTCGTGGGTCGCGGCGGCCTGGTGACTGCAAACCAGCCGCCGGCGGCCCTTACCGGCCCCGAGGTGCGCGTGTTCCCCAACCCCGCCACCGCCCGGACTACCGTGGAAGCCAACGAACCGGTGCGCCTGACGGTGCTCGACCTGCTGGGCCGCACGGTGCGCCCCCAAACGGGCGCGGCCCGCGTGCATCAGGTGTCGGTAGCCGGCCTGGCCGCGGGCGTGTACCTGGTGCGCTGCCAGAACGAAGCCGGCGCCGTGCGGGTACGGCGGCTGACGGTGCAGTAGCGAATGAGTGACCCGGTGAATGAGGGAAATGAGTGCCATGACAGAACTACAGTCCCCACTCACCAGTCCACTCCTTCACCGGGGCACTTATCCACAACTTCAGGCACTCATCTCAAACCCATCCGCGTCGTGCAGGGCGGGGAAGCGCTGGCGGAACTCCAGCAGGTCGTCGCGGCGCAGGGTGCGGGTGATGTTGGTGGCCTGGTTGCCAACTTCGACCAGATAATCGCCGCGCATATCAATCAGGGCCGAGTCGCCGGCGTAGTCGGTGCCGTTGTCGTCGCGGCCGATGCGGTTGACGCCCACCGTGTAGGCTACGTTCTCGATGGCGCGGGCCCGCAGCAGCGTCGTCCAGGCGGTGCGGCGGGCGGCGGGCCAGTTGGCGGTGTACAGCAGCAGGTCGTAGGGCGCGGCCGGGTCGTTGCGGCTCCAGACGGGAAAGCGCAGATCGTAGCACACCAGCGGGCAGATGCGCCAGCCCCGCCACTCCTCGATAAGGCGCGCCGTGCCGGCCTCGTACACCTCGTGCTCGCCAGCCATGGTAAAGCGGTGGCGCTTGTCGTAGTGGCTCCACGAGCCGTCGGGGCGCACCCACAGCAGGCGGTTGAAGTACTGGCCGGCCTCCTCCACCATCAGGCTGCCGGTTACGGCGGCATCGAGAGTGGCGGCCAGCTGCCGCATCCAGGCCAGCGTGGGGCCATCGGTGGGTTCGGCTAGCCCGCGTGGCTTCATGCTGAAACCAGTCGTGAACATTTCGGGCAGCACCAGCAGGTCGGTGGGCACCGAAATGGTGCCGGCCTGGCGTTCCAGGTTTTGCCGGTTGGCTTCCGGCTCGTGCCAGTGCAGGCTGGTCTGGATGAAGGAAACGGTAAGGTTGGACAAGGCAGCAGGCGGTTTAGGGGTCTGAGCTAAACATAGTCTAAAATAACCGAACCCACCGCCGTAGTGGTTCAGCCAAACGCCTTCAGGTTGGTCAGGCGGGCGGCGGCGGCCCGTAGCGTGGCTTCGGTTTTGGCAAAGCAGAAGCGCACCAGCTGCGCGTCGTGGCCATCGTGGTAGAAGGCCGACAGCGGCACCACGGCCACGCCGCTTTCCTGGGTGAGCCGGCGCGTAAACGTCAGATCGTCGAGGCCCGGGGCCAGGTTACGGAAGCCGGCCACCTGGAAGTAGCCGCCCCCGGAGGGCAGCAGTTCGAAGCCGGTGGGCGCCAGCAGCTCGCGCAGCAAGTCGCGCTTCTGCTGGTAGAAAGCGGGCAGGTTTTCGTAGAGCGCGGCATCGGGCAGCACGTCGGCCAGCGCGTGCTGGGTGGGCGTACTCACGCTGAAGGTGATGAACTGGTGCACCCGCCGCAGCTCGGCCGTGAGGGCCGGTGGAGCCAGGCAGTAGCCCACCTTCCAGCCGGTGGCGTGGTAGGTTTTGCCAAACGACGAGAGCACGAAGGCCCGCGCCCGCAGCTCGGGGTGGGCCGAAACGCTGGTGTGCGCTACTCCATCGAACACCATGTGCTCGTACACTTCATCACTCAGCAGCAGCGTGTCGGTGTCGCGCAGCAGGCCGGCCAGCGCGTCGAGGTCGGCGGCCGACAGCACGGCGCCGGTGGGGTTGTGGGGCGAGTTGATGAGCACCAGCCGGGTACGCGGCGAGAGGGCCGCCGCCACCCGGTCCCAGTCGGGCCGGAAATCGGGCGCAGACAGGGGCACGTACACCGGCACGCCGCCCTGCAGGCGCACGGCGGGGGCGTACAAATCGTAGGCCGGCTCCAGCAGCAGCACCTCGTCGCCGGGGCGCACCACGGCGGCCATTACGGCGTACAGGCCCTCGGTGGCCCCGCTGGTGATGGTAATTTCGGTGGCCGGATCGGGGGTGTAGCCGTAGCGGTGGGCCGTTTGCTGGCTGATGGCCTCGCGCAGCCGCGGCAGGCCGGGCATGGGCGCGTACTGCTGGTGGCCGGGCGTGAGCACGTGGCGGGCCAGCGCCTCCAGCAGCGGTTGGGGCGGGTCGTAATCAGGAAACCCCTGGGCTAGGTTGATGGCGCCGTACTCCTGGGCCAGCTGGGTCATCACCGAAAAGATGCTCGTGCCCACATCGGGCAGTTTGGAGGCGAAGGCGGGGGTGGGCATAGCGGGCGGGTTGTGGGGGAAGTAGGCAGCGTGTTGAAATACCCGAATTGCGGGCTAAAGCTAAAGCTAGCTCCCCTCCTTGGAAAGGAGGGGTTGGGGGTGGTTGAGGCTGCTAGAACAGTTTTTAGAACTAGTTTCTAGCTGTTGTTCAATGACAATCAACCACCCCCAGCCCCTCCTTTCCAAGGAGGGGAGCTAGCTCTAGCTTTAGCCCGCAAATTGGATTAAACCGAATAAAACAAAACGTCATTCTGAGCAGCACCAAGAATCTCGCGGGCCAAAGTAAACCCTAACGTAAGGAATTACTTTGGCCCGCGAGATTCTTCGACTACGGCTCCGCCTTCACTCAGAATGACGGGCTGGTTTGTCAGTCAGGGCTTTGTTTCACCCTCAACCCTACAGCGGGTTCTTCAGCAGCTCCGGGAATTTATGACGAAACTTCTCCACTTTGGGCGTGGAGACGCTCTGCACGTAGCCCTCTTCGGGGTGCAGGCGGAAGTAGCCCTGGTGGTAGCCCTCGGCGGGCCAGAACTTTTCGAAGGGCACGACCTGCGTGACGATGGGGTTGCTGTACTGCTTGCTGGCGTTTACCCGGGCAATGGCGTCGTCGATGACTTTTTTCTCGGCGGGGGTGCGGTAGAAGGCAATGGAGCGGTACTGCGCGCCGGCGTCGGGGCCCTGGCGGTTAAGCGTGGTGGGGTCGTGGGCGGCGCGGAAGAACACGTCGACCAGCGTGGCGTAGCTCACCACCTTGGGGTCGTAGTATATCTGGATGGACTCGGCGTGGCCGGTTTCGCCGCGGCCCACCTGCTCGTAGGTGGGGTTGGCCTCGGGGCTGCCGCTGTAGCCGGATACCACGGCTTTCACGCCCTTTATTTCCTCAAACGTTTCCTCGGTGCACCAGAAGCAGCCCCCGGCAAAGTCGGCCGTGGCCAGGCCCGTCATGTCGGCGGGCGCGGGGCCGGCCGTGGAGCGGATTACGGGGCCGCCCTGGGCGGTGGCGGCTTTCTGGGCTTCGGCGGGCCGTTCGGAGCAGGCGCTCAGCAGCAGAATGCAGACGGCGGCAAGGCCGTTTTTCAGTAGATTGGTCATGTGTACAAAGACAAAAAGCGGGGGCAGAAAGTTTGCGGCCGGGCCGCACCGCGCCTACATACGCGGCCCGGCCCGAGCCGGACGTAGCGCCTCGGCTTGCATTCGGGCCGGCCGGGTGGTTTCTTCGTTCGGCCGCTGACCTCCCCCCCGGCCCACGCCACCAGCACAACCAATCATTCCCTCCTGATTTCACCTATGCGCCTGCTCCTTCCCACTGCGCTGGCGCTGCTGGCCGCCGCGTCTGCTTCTGCCCAAACGCTGCTGCCCATCGCGCAGCAGGTAGCGGCGCGGGTGCGCTGGTACGAGGTGCGCACGCCCCACTTCCGGGTGGTGTACCCCGCGGGGTTCGATGAGCGGGCCCGGCGCACGGCCCAGCGGCTGGAGCAGGTGCACACGCCGGCCGCCGCCTCGCTCGGGGCCGCCGCCCGGCCCGTGACGGTGGTGCTGCAAACCCGCACGACCGTGGGCAACGGCTTCGTGACGCTGCTGCCGCGCCACTCCGAGTTCTTCACCACCTTCCCCCAGGACCCTTACCTGACGGGCACCCTCGACTGGCTCGACCAGCTGACGGTGCACGAGTACCGCCACGTGGTGCAGTTCGATAAGGCCCACCGGGGCGTGGGGCAGCTGGGCTACCTGCTGGGCGGTTTCGGCGGGCTGGGCCTGACGACGCTGGGCGTGCCCGACTGGTTTGCCGAGGGCGACGCCGTGGGCACCGAAACGGCGCTTACCCGGAGCGGACGGGGGCGGATTCCCAACTTCGGGGCCTACTACCGGGCCAATTTGCTGGCCGGCCGGCGCTACAGTTACGCCGAGGCTACGGGCGGCTCGTTCCGCCACTACGTGCCCAACCACTACGTGCTGGGCTACTACCTCAGCACCCGCCTCAAACGCACGGCCGGCCCCACCGCCTGGGGTCAGGTACTCGATAATTACTACGATTTCCCGGTTTACCCCTTCTCGTTTTCCGACAAGCTGCGCCGCCTGACGGGCCTGCGCACCGACGACCTGTACGCGCAAACCACCCGGGAGCTCGACAGCCTCTGGCGCGCCCGGCAAACCGGCCGAACCCTGACGCCGGCCCGCGACTTTCCGGTGGCCGCCACCGGCAAGGTGTTCACCGAGTACCAGTATCCGCAGTACCTGACCGACAGCACGGTACTGGCCCTCAAGAGCGGGCTGGGCCACACGCCCCAGCTGGTAGAGCTGGGGCGGGGCCAACCTGAGCGTACCCGGCTGGTGCTGGGCCTGCACCACAACCCCGAGCAGCTGTCGGTGGGCGGCGGCAAGGCGGCGTGGCTGGAGTTTCGCAACGACCCGCGCTGGCAGCAGCAGGTGTACTCCGAGCTGCGGGTGCTCGATCTGGCTTCCGGCCGCCTCAGCCGCCCTGGCCGCCGCACCCACTACACGGCCGCCGTACTCTCGCCCGACGGGAGCCGACTGCTGGCCGTGAGCACCGACTCAGCCTACCAGCACCGCCTGCACCTGCTCGATACCGAAACCGGCCGGGTACTGCGCACCTACGCAAACCCCGCCAACGAGCCCTACCTGCACCCGCGCTTCGGGGCCGATGGAGGTACGGCGGCCGTGGTGCGGCTGGAGGCAGCCGGCAAGCGCCTGGAGTTGCTGGATGTAGCCACCGGCGAGGCCCGCATTGTGCTGCCAGCCGCCAACGACAACATTTCGCACCCCCAGCCGGGCCCGGGGTACGTACTGTTCAACTCGCCCCGCAACGGCCAGGATGAAGTGTACGCCGTACAGACCAGTACCGGCGCGGTGCAGCAGGTAACCAGCCGGCCGGTGGGCAGCTACCACGCCGCCATCAGCCCCGACGGCCAGCGGCTGGCCTTCCACGAAATCAGGGCCCAGGGCAGCCGGGTAGTCGAAATGCCGCTACGTCCTGCCGCCTGGCCGGCTGCTCTTTCTGCTGGCCCAGCCGTCATTCCGCCCACCGATTTGTATGCCGACGAGCTGACGGCCCGCGAGCCAGGCGCGGCCACCGTGGGCCCGGTACTGCCCCTGGATTCGGTGGCCGGGCCCGCGCTGGTTGCGCGCCGCTACCGCCGCCTGCCCCACGCGCCCAACCTCTACGGCTGGGGCCTGGTGCAGAGCCCCGACGGCCGCGGCCTCAGCCTCGGGCTGCGGGCCCAGGACGTGCTGAGCACCACCCAGGCCGTGGCGGGCCTGGGCTACGACGGCACCGAGCGCACCGGCCGCGTGTTTGCCGATGTCAGCTACCAGGGGCTGGGGCCGGTACTGGATTTGGGGGTGGAGCACGGCGGCCGGCGGGCGAGCCTACTGCTGCCCAACGGCGGCGGCGTGCAGGAGGACCGTTGGAATTACACCCGCCTGAGCGTAGGCAGCCGCCTGCCGCTGGTGCTCACGACTTCCAAAATGCTGACTTCGCTCACGGTGGGCGCGTTTTATCAGCTGGAGCAAACGCAGGGCTACGAGCTGCCGGCCCGCTATACCAACGAAGTGGGCCGGCAGCCGCTTCACGCGCTGCTGGGCACCGTCAGCTTCAGCCGCACACTGCGCCAGAGCTACCGCGACGTGGCCCCGCGCGGGGGCCAGAGCCTGCTGCTTACCGGCCGCGACACGCCCTTCGGCACGGGGCTGCGGGCCCGGCAGCTGGCCGCCCAGGGCAGTCTATTTCTGCCCGGCCTTGGGCTGCACCATGCCCTGCGACTGCGGGCGGGCTACCAATTCCAGCAGCAGCGCGAGTACCGGTTTGGGGCCGCTGTTTTCTACCCCCGGGGCCTGCCCTACCTCAGCTTCGACCACCTCACATCGCTCAGCGGCGAGTACCGCCTGCCCCTGTCCGACGTGCACTGGCAGCTCACGCGCCTGCTCTACGTGCAGCGCCTCAAGGCCAACGTTTTCCTCGACTACGTGCGGGGCGAGTCGGGCCCGCGGCACGGCAGCTACCACTCCACCGGCCTCGACGTATCGGCCGTCTTCAACCCGCTGCGCCTGCGCACGCCGCTGGAAGTAGGATTGCGGACCGTGTACAACTCGTACTACGGCGCCTGGGAAGTGCAGCCGCTGGTGCTCAATATAGGGTTTTAATTGAGGTGTTAGGGCCTTAGGGGTTAGGGCTTACCGCAACCTGAAATTTGCGCTGGATACCGTTCAATCGTGGCTCGTGGCACCAAACCCGACTGGCATCTAAGCTCTAACGCCTAAGTCCCTACGCTCTACTTCACCTCAAACACCAGCAGCGGCTGGGAGTGCTCCGAATCGTAGAGCTGGAGGTGGCGGTGACTGATGGTGTAGCGCCGGACCTGAGGCAACAGATCGAGGTAGCGCGTTTCCTGCAGTTGCTCGGAGCAGGTTGCGCGCGTACTGGCCTGGTCCGAAAAGGTAAGGTACGAGGTGCCGGCCACCAGCATAAAACGCCCCCCGTATTGATTACACCAGGCCTGGCCCGCACTAAGGTTGTCGACTGAGCTCAGGGTAAGGCTGGCTGCCCCATTGCCTGCCGGGGCCGGTTTGCCGGCTAGTTCAGTGAGCTGCCAGGGCTGGTCGAGCAGGTACAGGGGCGCGGGCATGGGCTCCTGGTCTTTGGAGCAGCTACCGAGCAGCAGGCTGGCAGACAAAAGCAAAGTAGCGGGCAACCAGCAGGGCATTTTCACAGGCGATGTGGAGATGTAGTATAACTGAGGAGGCATATTTCTTTCAGGATTGAATAATGGCAGAAAAAGTTGCACCTGGCTACTTGTCTGGCCGAATATTTGTAATTTTTAGGCAAAATAGTTCCTTTTTGCTGTTATTCTCCTCTGTTATGATTGATAGTTACTTACGCCGCGCCGTGGGCGTAGCTGGCCTGCTGGTGGCCGCGCTGGCTGCCGGGCTAACAGCCAGCGGCTTTCGGCCCCTGCCCGACCCAACCCTGCTGGCCCGCCGCCTGGCTGATTTTTACCGCAGCGCCCAGCCCGAAGTCAGCTACCTGCACCTGGACCAGGATGCTTACGCGGCCGGCGAAACCATGTGGTTCAAGGCTTACCTACTCGATTCGCACGCCCATCAGCCCGACTCGCTGAGCAAGGTGCTCTACGTCGACCTGGTGGCCCCCGACCGGCGGATACTCTTCAAGCGCACCCTGGCCCTGACCGATGGGCAGGTGGCCGGCGACATCATTCTGCCCGATACGCTGAGTTCGGGCGTGTACACTGTGCGGGCCTACACCAGCTGGATGCGCAATGCCGGCGGAGGGCTGTTCTTCACGCGCCGGGTGCCCGTCTGGCAGGCCTCAGCCCCGGTCAGCACCAGCACCGAGCCGTCGGCCCTACGCCAGGCCCAGCTGGCCCGCCAGGCCAGCCGCGCCCTCATTGCCGCCACCAAACCCGACGTGCAGTTCTTTCCCGAAGGCGGCGACTACGTGGCCGGCCTGCAAACCACAGTGGGCGTGAAGGCCGTAGAAGCCAGCGGCCGCGGCCTGGCGCTAGCCGGTGTCGTAATGGATGGCAACAAGCAGGAAGTAGCCCGTTTCCAGACGCCGGTGCTGGGCATGAGCTCGTTTGGCTTTACGCCCCAGGCCGGGCAGGAATACGAAGCCCGCGTGACGCTGCCCGACGGCTCGACGGGCACGTATCCGTTGCCAGCTGTTAAAGCAAGCGGCTGGGTGCTGAATGTGCGCGAAGTGGGCAACGAGTTCCGGGTGTTTGTGCGCTACCAGCCTCCGGCCGGGGCCCCGGCCGCCCCCGCGCCCCTGCAACTGCTGGCCCACGTGCGGGGCCGGCCCGTGTATGCGGGCCAGGGCCAGATAAGCCCCGGCCAAACGTTCCAGGCCAACATTGCCACGACCAACGCCCCGGCGGGGCTGCTGCACATTACCCTGTTCGACGGCACCAACATGGCCCAGGCCGAGCGCTTGGTGTTCGTGGCCGAAACCAAGCCCCTGCAAGTGCACCTCCGCCCCGACAAGGCCACGTATGCCCCCCGCGAGCGGGTTAGCCTGGAGGTTGTGGTGAGCACGGCCGATGGCCGCCCCGCCCCGGCGGAGCTCTCGGTAGCCGTGGCCGGCATAAACGGGCTGCCCACCGAAGCCGGCGACCTGACCAACGTACGGGCCCATCTGCTGCTGACTTCGGAGCTGAGCGGTTACGTGGAGAACCCGGCCTTTTACTTCCAGCCCGGCACACCCGCCCGCCAGCGCGCCCTCGACGATTTGCTGCTCACCCAGGGCTGGAGCCGGTTTGTTTGGCAGCAGGTGCTGGGCGAGCCGGGTGCAGTGGCGGCCGGCTACCGCTTTCCGCTCGAGCGCACGCTCACGCTCGGCGGCCGGCTGGTGCGCGGCAGCGACAAGCCCGTGCCCAACGGCGAGCTGACCCTGTTTCTGGACCAGCAGAAAGGTGAAAAGAAAGATCAGCGGAAAGATATTCTTATAAGCCAGGCCGATGCCAACGCCAACTTCCTGTTCGTGGGTTTTCCGGGCCTCGACTCGACCAGGGTGCTGTTGCAGGCCCGCACGCCCAAGGGCAGCAGCAACGTGCTGCTGCAACTCAACGAGTGGTGGCCCCGCCCGGCCCCGGCCAGCTGGCACCCGCCGACTCCGTTGTCGCCCGCGGTGCTGGCCTCGCCGCCGGTGGTGGCCTACGGGGCCCGCAGCAGCCGCCAGCAGCAGCTGGAACGCATATACCGCCCCGATTCCACCAGTGGCATCGTGCTACGCAACGTGGACATTACGGGCAAGAACCCCGACGATGAACCCTTTTCACTGCATAAAGGACTGACCACCTCGGTATTGCGCACCAGCGACATACCGGGCGCCAATGGCTACCGCAATGTTTTTGAACTCATGCAGGGGCGTCTGCCTGGGGTGGGAGTACTCAATAACGGTACTACGTACAACGTGGTCGTCAGGGGCATGTCCACTATTACGGGCAAAAGGCAGCCGCTGTATCTGCTCAACGGGCTGGAACTGCCCGATGGCGAAGCACTGCTGAGCATTCCGGTGTCAGAAATTGAGCGAATAGAGGTCCTTAAATATGCCGGGGCTGCTATGTATGGCGTGCGCGGGGCCAATGGCGTAATTGCCGTGTATACCAAACGCGGCTCCGGCGACTACTCCGATGTGCCCGCCGCCGGGGTAGCCGTGCGCCAGCTGCCGGCTTACTACCGGGCCCGCGAGTTCTATGCCCCGCACTATGATGCCGGCCGTAAGGCAGACAAGCCCGACCCGCGCGCCACTACGCTCTACTGGCAGCCCCGCCTGACGGTGCCCGCCTCGGGCCGCGCCCGCATCAGTTTTTACGCCGCCGACCAGGCCGGCGCCTTCCGCGCTTCCATCGAGGGTGTGAGCCTGGCCGGCCAGCCGGCTACGGCCGAGGCGCTACTCACAGTAGCCGGCCAGCCCTGAGGTTCCTTGCGGGACGAATGTTTTTGGCGGGCAGGTTGTTAGGGCCGGACAACTGACACCTTCCCTCCTATCCGCTTCTCTATGCACCTGCTGTTTCCGCTCCTGAGCCTGCTTTACACCGCCCCGCAGCCCTTAGCGGCCGCTCCTGCCACGCGGCCGGCTGCTTTTGCAGATGTGGATCGGGCCCGCGTACCGTCGGAAAACAACCTTGCGGTTACGGTGGTAGTGTCGGCGCTGGCTTCGGAGAGTTCGGCCGTGAAGCTGTACTTCTACAATGTGCGCGAAACGTTTCTGGTGCCCAAGGGCTACGCATTTATGCGGGTAGTGAAGCCCGGGGGCCAGCGCCAGGTGCGCCTGCCGGTGCAGTTGCCGCCCGGCGAGTGGGCCGTGGCCATCACCCAGGATTTGAACAACAACGATAAGGTGGATAAAAATATGCTCGGCATTCCCACCGAGCCCTTCGCCTTCTCCAACAACGTGCGCCCCCGCCTGGCCCCGCCGGCCTTCGACGACTGCAAGTTCCTGGTTCGTGAGGCGGGCCAGGTGGTTAGTATCCAGCTGCTCAAAAAGTAGCCTGGTAATGGCCGCGACATGGCCGGCAGAGGGCCGCGTATAAACCTTTTGGGGTCCGGCTGGCTTATAGCTGATTCTTGCGTTATTACTTTTCCACTGCCATGAAAATCGAAATCTGGTCCGACATTCTTTGCCCCTTCTGCTACATCGGTAAGCGCCGTCTCGAAACGGCACTGGCCGGCTTTGCCCACGCCGACGATGTGCAGGTGGAGTGGCGCAGCTTCGAGCTCGACCCCAACGCCGACCCGACGCCCGGCGAAAACCAGTACGTGCGCCTGGCCCGCAAATACGGCAACACCGAGGAGTGGGCCCGCCAGATGAGCGCCAATATGGCCCAAACGGCCGCCCTGGAAGGCCTGGCCTTCGACTTCGATAAGCTGGTGCCTACCAACTCGCTCGACGCCCACCGCCTCGTGCACCTGGCCGCCCGCCACGGCCGCCAGGATGCCGCCAAGGAGCGCCTGTTCAAAGCCTACCTCGAAGAGGGCCTCGACATCAACGACCACGCCGTACTCGCCCGCCTCGGGGCCGAGCTGGAGCTGCCCGCCGAAGAGGTTTCGGCGTTGCTGGCCTCAGATGAGTTCGAGCCGGAAGTGCGCCGCGACGAGTACGAGGCCCGGCAGATCGGCGTACGGGGCGTGCCTTACTTCGTGTTTGCCGATAAGTACGCCGTATCGGGCGCCCAGCCGGCCGAGCTGTTTGCCGAAGTGCTGGAGAAAGCCTGGAGTGAAACCCAGCCCCGCCACGAGCAGGTAGCCGGCCCCGAGGGTGCCGCCTGCGGCCTCGACGGCGGCATCTGCTAACCAGACTGCCGCCCGCGTTCGGCAACGCTATAGCACCTAAAAGCACCGCCCCTGGCGTCCGTAGCGGCACCAGGGGCGGTGCTTATTAGGTGGAAGCTGTTCAGAACCGGCAGGAGGCAGAAGTGCCTGGGCTTACTTGTTGCGGTAGGGAAAAACCGGGGCGGCGGCTTTCACCAGGCGCTCGGCCAGGCGGTCGGGCCGCAGGGCGCCCTGGCCGGTACCGGCAAAATCGAAGCGCCACACCAGCTCGCCCGTGCGGCAGTCGTGCAGGGTGAGGTTGGTGGTTGACTGGCTGGAGGGAATAACCGAGGGGCCCACCAGGGGCTCGTTGAGCAGCACCTTGGCCGCCAGCCCCAGGCCGGCCGGCAGCGGCTGGTAGAGGTCGGTCTGGCCCGAGAGCAGGGCATCGACGCCCAGAATGCGTTGCAGCTCGCTCATCGACTGCCCGGGCAGCTGCTCGTAGCTGATGCCAGCGTACTGGAGCCGGCGGTTGGTTTCGGCCACGGGCTGGAACTTCACCGAGTAGCCGGCGGCCGGCGGCCGGGCCTGAAGCTGGGTGAGCAGCTGCTGCTGGAGCTGGTAGGCCACGACCTTGCCTTCGCGCTTCTGGGCATCGGTCCACTCGCCCACAATGCGCCGCTGGGTGGCCGCCGTAGTGTCGGCGCCGCCGTAGCGAATGTCGCGCAGCCGCACCCGGTCCTGGCTGACTTCGAAGGGCAGCACGGCCACCGTGCGGTGGGCGCTCAGGGCGGGCGCGTTGAGGGTGCGGCCGGCGTATTGCTGGGGCGCGCAGGCGGCCGGCAGTAGCAGGGCGGCCAGCAGCCAGGAACGAAGGAAAGGATGCATAACCAGCGCTATAAGCATAAGCCCTGCGCAACAGGCGCGGGCCCCCGGAAGCCGCCTATTTCGTGCCAGAAATCAGCTCACCCGCCCCCGGTAGCAGCCCCGAAGTGGGGAGCGGCCGGACGAAACGCATAACCCGCCTGCTCACGAAGGAGTAAAACCGATATATCATCCTTATTACTAAACGACTAAATCTCATGAAAACTTTCCTCTTGCCCCTGCTTTTCGCCCTGATGGTGCTGGTAGCCGGCTGCTCGCCCGGCGTAACGGTGCAGCAAAAGCCCGGCACCGACTTCAGCCAGTACAAAACCTACGACTGGGCCAAAACCGACGTAAAATCGGCTGACTCGCAGAACCCGATTTACCAGAGCAGCCTCAACGACGCCCAGATTCAGCAGGCCATCAGCGCGGAACTGGCCAAGCGCGGCATCCGCCAGGCGGCCAGCAGCGCCAACCCCGATTTTTACCTGACCTATCATCTGTACATTGATGAGGCCGAGCGGACGGTGGCCACTCCGCAGCCCGTGGGCTACGCCTATCCCTACGCCGTGTCGTACCGCGGCGGCTACCTGCCCATCAACTACGGTTACTGGTACAGCTCGCCCCGCTACCGCACCAGCTACCGCACGCAAACCTACCAGCAGGGCACCATGATTCTGGACTTCATCGATGCCCGCACCAACAACCTGGTTTGGCGCGGCTCGTTAGTAGATGCCGTAAACGACCCCGCCCGCCTGGGTAGCGAGTTCAGCCGCGCCGCCAAGGAAATTCTGGATGAGTTTCCGGTCCAGAAAATGTAAGTTTCCGGCCCGCCTTGCCCACCTGGGTGGCCCGGCTTCTTCTGCTTCTTCTCCTCCCTTTCACTTTCTGCCGTATGTTTCGCGCCTCCTTTTATGCTGCCCTCGCTACGCTAGCCCTAGCCAGCTGCACCGCCAAAACCACCGAGCCAATGGCCGACGCCACCGGTAACCCCGCCGCCTCCGCTACCACCACCACGCCCGATGCGGCCGCGCTGGCCGGCGAGTGGCGCATCCTAACGCTCAACGGCGCAGCCCTGCCCGCTGAGGCTGCCACCGAGGCGTCGATCAGCTTCGATGCGGCCACCAACAAGGTAGCCGGCACCACGGGCTGCAACCGCCTGATGGGCACCTACGCCGTCAGCGGCACGGGTATCACCTTCGGCCCCATGGCCACCACCCGCATGGCCTGCCCGCCCAACAACCCCGAGGCCAGCCTGCTGACCGTGCTGGGCTCCCAAACCCTCACCTACCAGCTCAGTGGTAATGCGCTTACGCTACTAGAGGGCACCACCCCGGTCGTTACGCTGAGCCGCTAGGCCGCTGATTTTTTTTACAAAAAAGCGAAGCCCGGTTTCCGCTTCCAGCCAGTGCTGGAAGCGGAAACCGGGCTTCGCTTTTTGTGCGGAAGCTACCCTTCGTAGCGCAGCTCGCCCGCGCCCACGCGCAGCGTTACGCCCGGCTCGGCCGTGATGCGGCCTGCTACCTGGGCCCGGTAGCCGCTACCGCGCAGGCTGGCTACCACGGCGTCGGCCTGGGCTTCGTCGGTTACCAGCAGCATGCCGTTGCCCATGTTCCAGTAGAGGTAGGCTTCCTGGGGCGTGATACCGGCCAGCTCGGCCAGCTGCTGCATGGCCGGCAGCGGTTCGAACAGGTTGTCCAGTTCGGCGCCCACCCCGTTTTTGAGCACCCGCTTGAAGTTGTCGGCCAGGCCGCCGCCGGTGATGTGGGCGGCCGCGTGCAGCGGCAGGCCCGCATCGAGCACCGCCGCCACGCCCGGCGAGTAGATGAGCGAAGGCGCCAGCATCACCTCGCCCCAATTTTCAGCTGTTAGCTGAGAGCTTTTAGCCGTTAGCTTTTCGTGCTGACTGCCAGATTGCCCCTCGGCTTTTACTTTTTCACGTTGACTTTTTACTTCGTCGTAAGGTGCCTCGTGCCACTTTTCGCCGAAGGCCTTGGTGAGGGCACGGCGGGCCAGCGAGTAGCCGTTGGAGCGGAACGAGGGCGAGTGCAACGCCACCACCACCTGCCCGGCGCGCACGTTGGCGCCGCTGAGGGGGCGCTCCAGGCTGGGGTGCAGCACGCCCACGGCCGTCGAGCACCAGTTGAAATTCATGCGGGCGCCGGGGTAGCCGCCGATGCGGTTGCCGAGCTCGGCAATTTCGCCGCCCGTTACGGCAATCTGGCTGAACTGGGCCGCATCGTGCAGGCCGCGCATGAGCTCATCGACTACGGTGTAGTCGAGCGTGTTCACGTCGATGATGTTGGAGAGGTTGGTGGGCACGAAGCCGGCCACGATGAGGTCGTCGGCTACCATGGCAATCAGGTCGTAGCCCAGCGTGTCGTAGCGGTCGAGGCGCTCGGCCACTTCGATTTTGGTGCCGATGCCGTCGGAGCCGATGCCCAGCCGCTCGTTGCCAAAGCGGATTTCGTTGGAGAAGCCTCCGGCCAGGTCGCGGGCCGGCTCGCCGGGCTTACCGGCGCGGGTGGCGAAGGTTTTCTGGGCCCACTCGTAGGCGTTGCGCGAGGCGTTGTTGCCTTCTTCGATGGAGTAGCCGGCAGTAGCTTTAAGGGAGGAGGACATTGAAAGAAGCTGATTTAAAGCTAAAAAACTAGTTCCCCTCCTTGGAAAGGAGGGGCTAGGGGTGGTTGATGCTAGTCGAACGGTTACTAAGACTGGAAGCCAACGGGTCGTTCAACGAATCAACCACCCCTAACCCCTCCTTTCCAAGGAGGGGAACTAGCTTCTAGCTCCTAGCTCCTGACTTCTAGCTTCATGAAAATTAATGTTCCGTCGGGGCCGGGGCTTTGGCGCTTACGGAGGGCACGAGGCCGCCGGCGTCCTTTTTGCGGTCGGTGCGGTGGCTTTCGCGCTCCTCCTGGATGTGGCCCAGGTATTTGGTGATGTCGCCGGTGGGGTACTGGCCGGTGAAGCAGGCGAAGCAGCCGCCGCCGTGGCCCTTGTCCTCGGCGAACAGCTCCTGTATGTCTTCTATTGATTGGTAGATAACCTTGTCTGCCTCGATGTAGCGGCAGATTTCCTCCTCGGTGTAGTTGGCCGCAATCAGCTCAGTGCTCATGGCCATATCGATGCCGTAGATGCAGGGCGCGATAATGGGCGGGGCGCTGCTAATGAAGTACACCTCGGCCGCGCCCGCCTCGCGCAGAATCCGCACGATGCGCCGCGAGGTGGTGCCGCGCACGATGCTGTCGTCGACTACGGCAATCTTCTTGCCCTCCACAAACTCGCGGATGGGGTTGAGCTTTTTGCGCACGATGTCCTCGCGGCCGGCCTGGCTGCTGACGATGAACGAGCGGCCCATGTGGTTGTTTTTCACCAGCGCCCGGCGGTAGGGCACGCCAATGGCCTCGGCCAGGCCCGAAGCCGCGAAGTAGCCCGACGAGGGCACGTCAATTACCATATCGGGCTGGATGCCCGACTCAATCACCTTGCGGGCGAGTATTTTGCCCAGCCGCACCCGCTCGCGGGCCACCAGCCGGCCATTGATAGTAGAGTCTTCGCGGGCGAAGTAGATGTACTCGAACACGCAGAAGGCCTTAGGCAGGCTGTACGGGTTCTTGTAGTGCACCTCGAAGTTCTGGTCGATAAACACGGCCTGCCCCGGCCCCACGTTCTGCACGAACTCAAAGCCCAGGTAGTCGAAGCAGGTGCTTTCGGAAACGAAGGCGTACACCGGGCCATTTTCGGTCTGGCGGCGGCCCAGCACCAGCGGCCGGATGCCCAGCGGGTCGGTGAAGGCCAGCATGCCGTGGCCGGCAATGATGGTGACGGTGGCGTAGGCGCCCTTCACCAGCTCCTGGGTGGTCTCGACGGCATCAAAAATATCCACTACCGACAGCGCATCAAGGTTTTTGAGGCGCAGCTCGGAGGCGAAGGTGTACATAATCAGCTCCAGGTCGTTGCTGGTTTTGGGCAGCACGTGGTACTTCTCGTGCAGGCGCTTGGCGGCCGAGCGGAAGTTGATGACGTTGCCGTTGTGCACCATCGCCAGCCCGAAGGGGTAGCTGGTGGTAAACGGCTGGGCCAGCTCGGCGTCGCCCGAGCCCTGGGTGGTGTAGCGGGCGTGGCCGATGCCGATGTTGCCCTTGAGCTTCTTGAGCTGCTTGGGCCGGAACACGTCGGAAATCAGTCCGTTGCCCTTGCACAGGTGGAAGTTGCCGTCGAAGGTGGCCATGCCGGCCGCATCCTGCCCCCGGTGCTGGAGCGCCGTCAGGCCAAACACGATGTCGTGGGCAACATCCTCGGGGCCGTAAAAACCTACAATTCCGCACATTTTGAGTTGTCAGTTGTCAGTTGCCGGTTGCCAGGCCGCTGGGGGTGGGTGGTACGCTATCGAAACGATTCAGCAAGACTAGGCCGGGTGTCGTTCCTTGGTAATCAATTCAGCCAGGGCTTTCGCATACAGCTGATGCTCGGCCAGCAGGCCGCGACGCTCGACTTCGGCCAGGGTGGTAGCCCCGCGCAGGTCCACGGTTTGCTGGGCCAGCACGGGGCCGGTGTCTAAGCCCTCATCAACCAGATGCACCGTTATTTTGGTTTCAGCCAGCTGATTTTCAAAGGCCCACTCGTAGGCGTGCAGGCCCTGGTGCAGGTGGGTATCGGCGGGGTGAATGTTGAGGATGCGGCCCGCGAAAGCGCGCACGAAGGTGGGCGAGAGGATGCGCATGTAGCCGGCCAGCACAACATAATCGGGCTGGTACTGGCGCAGTATTTCCACTACTTCGGCGTCGAACTCGGCGCGCTGACGGCCCTGGCTGCTGAGGCTGGCGGTGGGGCAGGCCAGCGCCGCGGCCGTAGCCAGGCCAGGCGCGTCGGGGTGGTTGCTGAACACCACCGCCACCTCGGCCAGCTCGCGCAGGATACCGGTCTGGGCAGCCGTTACCAGCGCCACCATATTAGAGCCCCGGCCCGAGAGCAGAATGGCCAGGCGGGCTTTCGGAACGCCGGCACCTGCTTCCCGCTCGCTCAAGGCAGGAGAACCGGAAGATAGGGCAGGCGTATGGGGCGGGTTCCTCTTCACCGCAATTCGCTGAAAATGAGCGTTGGCTCCGGCCGCTGGCCGATGTCGGAGCGCACGTATTTGTCCTGAAAGTTAACCATTTCGGCGGCGGCGTACGCCCGTTCTACCGCGATGGGCAGCTCGGGGCCGTGGGCCGTGAGTACCAGCACCCGGCCGCCGCTGGTTGCCAGCTCGCCGGAGTCGGTGCGGCGGGTGGCTCCGTGGAAAGCCTGCACGTCGGCGGGCAACTGGTCGAGGCCGCTGATGGGGAAGCCGGTGGGAAAACCGGCCGCGGGGTAGCCGCCCGAGGCCAGCACCAGGCCCACGAAGTAGCCGGGGCGCTGGCGCACGGTGGTTTGGGCCAGCGTGCCGTCGAGGGTGGCTTCGAGCAGCTCCAGAAAGCTGCTTTCGAGGGCCGGCAGCAGCACTTCGGCCTCGGGGTCGCCGAGGCGGGCGTTGTATTCGAGCAGCTTGGGTCCCTGGGGCGTGAGCATGACGCCGAAGTACAGGAAGCCTTTGAAATCGAACGGCTCGGCCCGAATGCCCTCCAGGGTGGGGTCGATGATATCGGTGCGGATGGCGGCCAGGATGTTGTCGTCGGCGAAGGGTACCGGGCAGTAGGCGCCCATGCCGCCGGTGTTGGGGCCCTGGTCGTGGGCCAGCAGCTGCTTGTGGTCCTGCGAAGGACTCAGCAGCCGGATGGCGTTGCCGTCGGTGATGCCGATGATGCTGATTTCGGGGCCACTGAGCTTTTCTTCGAGCAGAAAGCTGAACCAGCCGCTGTGCTGCTGCTCCAAATCATCCAGCGCGGCGTGGGCTTCTTCCACCGACGAGCACACGTACACGCCCTTGCCGGCCGCCAGCCCGTCGAACTTCACCACTACCTGCCCATCCAGCTCGGCCACTTTGGCGCGGGCCTCAGCCAGCTTATCGCTCCGGAACTGCCACGACTGGGCCGTGGCCACCCCGTGGCGGCGCATGAAGTTCTTGCTCCATACCTTCGAGCTTTCCAGCGTGGCGCCCGCCCGGCCCGGCCCAAACACCCGGATATCGGAGCCGGCGAAGTAGTCGGTAACGCCGGCCGCCAGTGGAGCCTCGGGGCCTACTACCACCAGCCTGGCGTCGTGCGCTTCGCAGAAGGCTTTGATGGCCGGGAAGTCGAGGGCGCTGATGTCGGGGTGGCTGCCCGGGATGCCGGCATTGCCGGGCAGCACGTGCACGGTGGCCCCGTCCTGGGTAAGTTTCCAGGCCATGGCATGCTCGCGGGCCCCGCTGCCGAGAAGTACTATATTTTTCACTAAATCAGCTTGTCAGAAGTAAAACCATACGCCCGCTCCACCTTGCACACCCGCACCTGATAAGCCGAATACCACTGGGCCCGCCCCTGCCGCTGGGCTTGCAGGTGGTCGAGCTGTGCTTTCCAGCCCCGAATCGACTCCTCGTCGCGCCAGTACGATACGGTGATGCCCAGCTCGTCGCGGGCACTCTCGATACCCAGGTAGCCGGGCTGCTGCCGCGCCATTTCGTCCATCAGCACCGCCATTTCGCCATAGCCCTGGTCGCCCTCAGTCCGGAGCGAACTGAAGATAACAGCGTAGTAGGGCGGCGCGGGTGTTGGGGCGAAGGGCAGCATGGCTACGAATTCGTAAGCTCCGTATCGGTCATGATACCGGCCCGCACGAGGTTGCCCACGAGGCGGGTGCGGACGTCGCCGGTGGTTTCGCTGCCGGTGGGCAGCGGCGCGCCGGTTATGCGCTCGTATATGTCGAGGTAGCGGCGGGTGGCTTCGGCGGCTACTTCGGGCGGGAGGGCGCGCGGGTACTTGCCGTCCTGCTTGTTGGCAATGAGCCACTGGCGCACGTACTCCTTGTCCATCTGCTCCACGGCCTCGGGGTTGCGGGCGTAGTCGTCGGCGCTCCAGAACCGCGACGAGTCGGGCGTGTGGATTTCGTCAATCAGCATCAACTGGCCCTCAAACAGGCCGAACTCGTACTTGGTATCGACCAGAATAATGCCGCGCCCGGCCATCCATTCGGAGGCAAAGTTGAACAGCTCCAGAGCCTTCACCCGCATCTGCTCGTACAACTCGGCCGATACCCAGCCCTCGCTCACCAGGTTCTCGGGCGTAATCTCGCGGTCCGACTCCTCCTTGGTGGTGGGCGTGACGATGGGCTCGGGGAACTGCTGGTGCTTGGTCAGGCCGTCGGGCACGGTTACGCCCGAAAAGGTGCGCTGGCCCTGCTGGTAGCCGCGCAGCATCGAGCCGGTGAGGTAGTTGCGCACCACCATCTCCACCCGAATCGGCTCGGCCTCGTGGGCCAGCGTCACGTTGGGGTCGGGCAGGCTGATGACGTGGTTAGGCACGATGTGCCGGGTTTTGTCGAACCAGAACGCGGCCAGGCCGTTGAGCACCGCGCCCTTGTGGGCCACCGGCGTTTCGAGTACCGAGTCGAAGGCCGACAGCCGGTCGGTAACCACAATCAGCCGCTCGCCCGAGGGCGCCCGGTACGAGTCGCGGACTTTGCCCCGGTGCAGAAGTTCGAGCTGGGGAGTGGCGAAGTGGTCGAGGGTGTTCATGCGTGGACCGTTTGGGGTTGGTTCTAGTGGTTGCCTCACCCCCCGGCCCCCTCTCCAGGGGGAGAGGGGGTGCCAGGCGACGTTAGTTTTTCAGAGAATACTGGCGGAGAGCGGCGCTGATTTTTTGCAGGACCGTGGGCAGGTCGTGAAGCACCTGACCGTTAGTGAAGCGAAGCACATGGTAGCCAACACCCTCCAGCTCGTACGTGCGGCCAGTGTCGTATTCGGCCTGGCCGGTTTCGTCATGCACCTCACCATCTACCTCTACAATCAGGTTGTGCTGGGTGCAGATGAAGTCTACAATGAATGTTCCGATGGCATGTTGCCGCCGAAATTTGGCGTCATCCAACTGCCGGTTTCGCAACGCCTGCCAAAGGGTATCTTCGGCTGGAGTAGGTTCGCGACGCATATCTCCACTAAAATATTTCAGTCGCTCAAACCACTGTTTTTTATCAGCAGTCAATCGTGGCCGGTTGCCTAACGCTTCAACGTCAGGCTCCCCCTCTCCCCCTGGAGAGGGGGCCGGGGGGTGAGGCAACGATGCCACCCACTCCACGATGTTGCGAAACAGCTTCAGCCCATCCCCATCTTCTGAAATCGAAGCATTTGCCCGCTTGCGGCGGGCCCAGTCGGGGTGGTTATACAAGGAGAGGAACGCCTCGGGGTGGGGCATGAGGCCGAACACGCGGCCAGTGGTGTCGGTCAGGCCGGCGCAGTGCAGGTCGGCGCCGTTGGGGTTGTGGGGGTAGTTGGCGGTGGGCGCGCCGGCTTCGTCGAGGTAGCTGAGGCAGTTGAGGCCCCGGGCTTCGATGGCGGCGGCCGTTTCGGAGTTGCCGATAATCAGGCGGCCCTCGCCGTGGCGCACGGGTACTTCCAGCGTGTCGAGGCCGCGCAGGAAGGGCGTGTTCGACTTCGGGTTGACTTTCAGCCGCACCCAGCGGTCTTCGTAGCGGCCCGAAGCGTTGTGGGTCAGGGTTACTTCGGGCGTTACGGTACCGGCCAGGTCGGGCAGCAGGCCCAGCTTCACCAGCACCTGGAAGCCGTTGCAGATGCCCAGCACGTGCTTGCCGCCGGCCACGAACTCGCGGATATCGTCGAGCAGCGTGCGGCCCTCGTCGTTTTTGCGGTAGCGCAGCTTGTTGGCCAGCACCACGCCCGAGCCCAAATCATCACCGAACGAGAAGCCGCCGGGGAAGTTGAGGATGTCGTAATCGTGAATGCTGACGTGGCCGTGCAGTACCTGGTTGAGGTGCACGATGGTGGCCTCGGCGCCTGCCAGCCGGTAGGCCGCCGCGAATTCCTCCTCGCAGTTGATGCCGAAACCGGTCAGGATAAGGGCCTGAACCTTTGAGTTGTCAGTTGTCAGTTGCGAGTTGTCAGGCCGCCCCTTTTCCGAGTTATCAGTTGTCAGTTGCTCGTTGTCAGAATCTGCTTTCGCTACCTCATCGACATTGTCTTTCAGCGGCTCGTTGGATTCGTGGCCGCCGTCGACGCTTTTGTAGCCGGGTAGCAGGATGTTGCCGTCGCCGTCCACCATTTCGTAGCCGGGGTCTTCGGGGCGGGGGCGCGGGGGCAGGTTCAGGTCGGGCAGGTTGGGCTGCTGGTCGTTTTCCATTATTGATGCGCGGTTTCGTGCTGGCCGAAGCCGATAATCCGGTTCACCGGGCCGTTGGTCCACTCGTGGCGCAGGGCGGCGCAGTCGGCGGCAATAACCACCTGGCCCTGGTGGCGCACCGTCAGCTGGCCGTCGGCCGTTACGCGGCCCAGGCGGGTGGCGCGGGGGCCAAAGTGCTGCTCGAAAGCCACCACATCGGCCGGAGCCACCGTGGCCACAAAGCGCGAGTGCGACTCCGAAAACAGCTGCACCGGCACCGGCAGGCGTTCCGGCAGCTCCACCTCAGCCCCAAAGCCGTAACCGAATGTGGCTTCGGCCAGCGCCACGGCCAGCCCGCCGTCGCTCAAATCGTGGCAGCTCTGAATCAGGCTCTGGTCGTTGGCCTCTCCTATTAATATGTAGAGTGCTTTGGCGGCCTCGAAGCGCACCTGCGGCACGTTGGCGCCCAGCTCACCGAAGAGCTGGTAGAACTCCGAGCCACCTAGTTCGTCGTAAGTTTCGCCCAGCAGGTACACCACATCGTCGGCTTGCTTGAAGTCGGAGGTGATGGCCCGGCGCACGTCCTCCATCTTGGCGGTCATCGAGTACAGCACGGTCGGCGGCACCGAAATCTTCACACCGTCGGCCTTGAAGTCGTTCTTCATCGAGTCCTTGCCGCTGGTGAGCGGGATGCAGTAGGCGGCCGTGGCATCGCGCAGGGCCTGGCACATGCGCACCAGTTTGGCCAGCTTGAACCTGCCATCGGGGTTGCCCACGGGGTCGTACAGCGAATCGGGCACGCAGAAGTTGTCGTTGACGGACCAGAAGTTGCCGTCGCCGTAGCTCAAATTGGGCAGCTTGCCGCCCACGGCCACAATCTGGCGTACGGCCTCGTCAAACGAGCCCGCCGACATGGCGTAGGGGTCCAGGTCGCCGAAGCGGGGCAGAATGCCGTTGCTCACGGCCACGCCTTCCCAGCTCTCGAAGTTGAAGCGCACCACGGCCGCATCCTGGGGCGCCTGCCCCGTCGCGCCCATCAGGGGCTTTACAATGGTGCGGCCCTTCACCTCGTGGTCGTACTGCCGAATGACGGATTCGCGGGAGCAGATGTTGAGGCTGCCGAGCAGGCGGGTGAGGATGCTGGTGTACTCGGTGGTGGCCGACAGCACGGGCTCCGTCAGCGTCGGCTTGGTCCACTCCGCTTCCATCAGCTTGCGGGGCACACCGTTGTGCAGGAAATCCATGTTGAGGTAGGCCACCGGCGCGTCGGCGAAGCGCACGTCGAGGTAGCCGGTGGCCGTGAAGTAACCGATGTCGGTCAGCTCCACTTCCATCTCGCGGCCCAGCACCAGCAATTCCTCCATTTTGGCCGGCTCCACCGCCAGCGTAAACCGTTCCTGCGACTCCGAAACGAAGATTTCCCAGGGGCGCAGGCCGGGGTATTTCAGCGGCACGTCGGCCAGCTCGACCACCGCACCGCCCGAAATGGTGGCCAGCTCGCCGATGCTCGACGAGAGGCCGCCCGCGCCGTTGTCGGTGCTGCACCGGATGAGGCCGCGGCGGGTGGCCAGAATCAGGAAATCCATGGCCAGCTTCTGGGTGATGGGCGAGCCAATCTGCACGGCCGTGGCGGGCGAGGTTTCGTCTAATTCAATGGAAGAAAACGTGGCGCCGTGGATGCCGTCTTTGCCCACCCGGCCGCCGGCCATGATGATGCGGTCCTGGGGCTCAATGTGCTTTTCCCACGAATCGAGGCCGGCCAGCTGCATGGGCAGCACGGCCCCGGTGCCGCAGTACACCAGCGGCTTGCCGGCGTAGCGGTCGTCAAACACGATGCTGCCGTTCACGGTGGGCACGCCCGACTTGTTGCCGCCGTCCTCGATGCCCTTGCGCACGCCCTCGAAAATGCGGCGCGGGTGCAGCTGGTTGCTCAGCAGCGTGCCATCAAACTCGGGGTTGCCGAAGCACAGCACGTTGGTGTTGAACAGCAGCCGCGCCCCCCCGATGCCGGTGGCCAGCGGGTCGCGGTTGTTGCCCAGAATACCCGTAATAGCCCCGCCGTAGGGGTCGATGGCCGAGGGCGAGTTGTGGGTTTCCACTTTCCAGACAAACAGCGACTCGGGGTTGATGCGTACGGCCCCGGCGTTGTCGGAGAACACCTTGATCAGCCAGTCGTTGCCGTTGGCCCGCAGCTGGCGGTCCACTTCGGCGGTGGCGTCTTTGATGTAGGTTTTGAACAGCGAATCCACCTCGAACTCCTCGCCCGTGTCCAAGTCGCGGTAGTGGATCAGGGCCGCAAACTCTTTGTGCTTGCAGTGCTCCGACCAGGTTTGGGCAATAATTTCCAGCTCGCAATCCAGGGGCTCGAGGGGCAGCCCGGCAGCCGCACGCTCGGCCTGCATGCCGGCGTAGTGGTCGCGCACCACCCGCATTTCTTCCAGGTTGAGGGCGTAGAGGTTGTCTTTGGAGAGCTGCACCAGCTGCTCGTCGGAGAGGCCGGCCAGCGGCACGGTTTCCGTAATGGGCTCGGCCCCGCCACCGGGCCGCGGCGTGTAGTCGCGGATGTCGGTGAGGGGGCCGGTTTCGAAGCGGTTGATTTGCTTGTTGCCCAGCAGCTCCTGAGCCAGCCGGCGCAGGTCGGCTTCGGGCAGGGCTTCTTCCAGAAAGTAAAGCCGCTTGCTGAAAATATGCTGGGTGTGGGTGTCGAGCGGCTCGTTGAGCAGGTCGCCCAGCGCGTTCTGGGCCGAAATGCCCTCGTCGTCGGTCACGCCGGGCAGCTTGGCTACCAGAATGTAGCTTTTATAGCCGGCACCGTGGCGGAACTCGTCGAAGGCCACTTCGTGCAGCACCGGATCCTGGAGGCAACGGGTGGCGAAGTCGCGCAGCTGCTGGTCGCTCAGGGGGTAGCGCACCGTGTAGAGGGCGGTACTTTGCACGCGGCCGGTGTGCAGGCCCAGGTGGCGGCGGGCGGCCTCGGCGATGCGCTGGCCCTCGCCGTCGTGTTGGTCGGGCCGGAGCAGCAGCTGAATTGTTCTCTGGGTAGGTTCCAAAAGAAGGGGTGTTGTCTATTTTTCGGTGCCACGCCGAGGCCCCGCAAGGGCCACCGTGGGGAGCCTACCCCACGCGGGGGTACGCCGAAAATGCCTTGCCGCCGGGCCGGTTGCCGCCGCGGTAGGTTTAAGAAAACGCTTTTTCCGGCCGACTGCCGGGTTTCACCACCGGAACGCCCGCCCGGCAAAGCGGACAATCGTCGGGTGCGTAGGTGGCCGCCGTTACCGGTAGCAGGGCAAAGTTCGGAAAATTCAGCGCAGCATTGCCACCGGTGCGGTCAATTAAACTTGCCACGGCCAAAACTTTCCCGCCCAGCTCCGTCAGCAGCCGGGCTACTTCGTTGGTGCTCTTGCCGGTAGTCACCACGTCTTCGGCGATGATGATTTGCTGGCCGGGCTCGATAGTAAAGCCCCGGCGCAGGCTCATCTGGCCGTTTTCGTCGCGCTCCGTGAAGATGCCGGGTACCTCCAGCTGCCGGGCCAGCTCGTAGCCCATCACCACGCCGCCCATGGCCGGGCCCACCACCAAATCGGGCGCAAAACCGGCAGCCCGTAACTGGCGGGCCAGCTCGGCGGCGGCCGGCGCGGCCAGTTCGGGCCGGCGCAGAAACCGGGCGCATTGCACGTACGTGTCCGAATGCAGCCCCGACGAGAGCCGGAAGTGCCCGCGCAACAGCGCATGTTCCCGCAGCAGTTGCTGCTCCAGGTTTTCGGGGGTGAAGGGGGGTTGCGAGGTAGTCAAATTCATTGGGGGTTTATTCAGCTCCTTCTGTTGAAATGATTACTGGTTCTAAACCAATATTAAGACCCAAGAGAAAATTTACATCATCCTCTTCAGCACTAACTACCAGCATAGAATGCTCCTCTTGGGCCGTCATAAGGATATGCTCTATCCGCTCAATCTTTAAGGTCAATACCAATGAACCATTCAAGGTTACATGGGCATACCACCCTGCTTGCATTTCGCCTTCTGTTAATCGTCCGATCAGGTAAAATTCATTTCGGCGCAGAATGGCAAAGCTGTCGATAACGTCGAAGGCTCCCTTTACTGATTCACTTTTATCCGACATAAACACTCTACAAACAGGTATGGGTTATACCCCCACCGTCCGGTATTCGTTTATTTGCGCCACCAGCTCCCGGGCCGCAGCTGCCGCGTCATCGGCCTGCCAGAGGGCGCGCGAGGTGTTGATGAGCAGGCCGGCCCCGTCGGGACGCAGGCCGGCGCGCAACGTGGCGGCCAAATCGCCGCCCTGGGCACCCACGCCGGGCACCAGAAACCACTGCTCGGGGCAAATGGCGCGCACTTCGGCCAGCGCGGCGGGGTAGGTAGCGCCCACCACGAGGCCGATACCGCCCACTTCTGCATCGAGCCGGCAGGCCACTTGGGCTACGCCGTGGGCCAGCGAGCCGCCGCGGGTCAGGGCCATGTTCTGCATCGAGTACTGCGACTTATTGCTGGTTTTCGACAGCACGAACACCATTTTGTCCTCGCGCACGAAGGGCCGCACCGCGTCGTCGCCCATGTACGGGTTCACCGTTACGGCATCGGCCCCCACCACGTCGTAGGCGAAGCGGGCGTAATGGTCGGCGGTGCTTGCAATGTCGCCGAACTTACCGTCCAGAATCACCGGAATGTCCTTCGGGATGCGCTGGACCGTTTCCTTGAGCAGCTGCACGCCGTTTTCGCGGCTCAGGAAAAAGGCGAGGTTGGGCTTGAAGGCGGCGGCAAACGGGCTGGTCTGGTCCACCACTTCGGCCAGCCGTCGGGCTACCTGGGCATCGTCGCCTACCGGGTCGAGGCCCACGCACAGCAGCGAGTTGACCGTTTGAATACGCTGAAGAAGCTTTTGCATAAGGCTGGGATGTAGCGCGAAGCTTTTGCTTCGCGTGTTGTGGAACATATTCGTTCGATGATAAGCAACGAAGCGCAGAAGCGGAAGCCTCGCGCTACTGCGCTTTGGTGCACGGCTACCGTTGCACTGCCGCCAGGGTACTGCACTCTGCCGCCAGCCTCGCCGAGAGGCCGGGTTCCAGCCATTCGCCGCTGCCCACCTGCACGGCGGCCGCGCCGCAGCGCAGGTAGTCCGACACGTGGCCGGCCGTAAAGATGCCCCCGGTGCCGAACACGGGCAGCATCAGGCGCTCATCGTGGGCCAGCTCCCACACGCAGCGCAACGCAACCGGGCGCAGCGCCTCCCCCGACAGGCCACCGACCACGGGCGGCGCGGTAGCATCGTCGGACAGGTGCAGAGCCTTGAGCAGGTTGGTGGCAGCCACGGCATCGGCCCCGCCCTGCTGGGCGCCGAGGGCCAGCCCCCGGATGTGCTCGGGCCAGGGCGGCAGCTTCACTATTACGGTGGCAGTAGGGCCCAGCTCGTCGCGCACGGCCCGGGTGGCCTCGCGCACGAAACCGGCCGTCAGCTGCTCGCCGCCCGCAGTGTCGGGCTGGGTCAGGTACACCTCCACGCCGGCAATCAGGCTGCCAACTTCGCGGGCCAGGAACCGCGCAATTTTGCGGAAGCCCGGCACGCCGGGGGCCGTAATGCTTACCAGCACCGGCACGCCGAAGCGGCGCAGACCGGGCAGGAACTCCTGCACCAGAATTTCAGCGCTTTCGGTGCGCATGTTGCTGGCGTTGAGCAGCGTCTGGTCGGCTACCTGCCAGATGCCTTCCTCGTAGTGGCCGGGCTGCGGTTCCATCGTCACGGTGCGGGTGAAGATGGCGCCCAGTTGTTCGTAGCCGGCCCCCGCCAACTGCCAGGGGGCAGCCGCCAGACACACCGGATTCTGTAAAGTGAGCGGACCTATTTGCATGATCAATTGTCAGTTACGAGTTTTTAAGTATCCAGTTAATCAGTGTCCAGAACGAGCTGTCAAGTGGCAACTGATATAAAGCAAAACGCCCGGCCAGAGACCGGGCGCTTGCTGGAAAGGAAGGCTAGATTACGTTTTCGCGGTTGATGAGGAAGGGTGCGGAGTAGCGGATATTGGTCTGGCTAAGGATGCACTGGGCCACCCGGGCCATGCCGGCGCCGGTTACGCCTGTAATACGGGGCGTGTGGCGGCCATTTGTTAAACCGCGAATTTTCAATGACTTGCAAGCACCACGAAACGAAACACTCCCTACGTTAACCACTGCCATTCGCTTGGGGTCGGTATTCGGGTTCACGTTGGGGGTGGCGGCAGGAGCGACGGCTACCATCTGCTCAGCAAGGGCGGTGGTGACGGTCATGTAGTGCAGGTGCAGGTACCGGTGCGGGTGGAAGAAAGAGGAGAAATCGAAGTCAGGTGCTTTCCGGACTGCCGACGGACGAATAGCCGGGGCATAAAAAAACCGCTTCGAAAGCCGAAGCGGTGGGAGCCAGAAAAGCCGGAAAAACGAAAATATTATCAGAGGAAACGACGGTGGAAATGACCTTTCGGTCATCTCGCAGGACGGCGTTTCGCTCGGTCCCGCGCTTCATCGGGGAGTATTGATTTAGCTGAAGCACTATGCAAAAGTACCAATTCAGCTCACACCCGCAAGTTTTCTAATGTTACCCTTATGTTACCAAATTGTTACGTGCATTATTTTCACACTTTACAAGGCGCTAGGTCGACAATAGCTATTTACCTGCTAATCAAATGAGTTAAGCTAAAAATCATGTTTCCTAAAGATAGCCCAAGGGCCTTACCTTTGCTCTTTGCTTGTTCTCCAACGTCAACCGCCAAATCTGCCATTACTATTATAATCCAATTTCAAAGATTTATTCGCAACGCCTCTGCAATATATAGGAGTAGAAACCGCTCCTTCTCCCCTGTCTGATTCCTGCTTTTAGCCCAATTCGGGAAAGCCCGGCCAAGCTAGGCCCGGCCAGGCCGGCAACCTCGCAGCCAGGGCTGGCATTGGATTAGCTACCTGCCATGGCGGCGGCTTCAGGCAAGCTCAACCGGCACGCCGGGCCGGGCTATTGGGGACAAAGCTGAAATCTTAACATAATTACAATAGGCTCTTTCCCTGTAGAATTAAATTTACCGCTTACATTTGTTAAGAACCTGCTTTTAAGCCTCTTGTTCTTCCTTTCCTACTGACTACTATGAAAAAAATACTACTTTCAGGTTTGCTGGCGGGGATGCTCGCGTTGCCGATGACCGGCTGGGCCCAGGCCCCCGATCGGGTCGATTACACCGAGCAGGTGGTACTAGAGGGCGCCGGCCGAAACGCACTTTATGCCCGCGCCCTCGACTGGGCCCAGCACAAGTTCAGCTACACGCCGACCAGTGCTTTGGTAGCCGAGCCAGCCAGTTCGGCCATCCGGATTACGGGCACTGGCACGCTGAAGCCAGTAGACGACCGGGGCAAGGACCAGAACCTGAGCGTGTTGTTTACCTTCCGTTTCCAGGCTACCGATAACGGTTACACCTACCACGTCAGCTCGTTCGAGGTGATACCCAACCCGCAGGCGCCTTCGCAGCGGGTGCCGCTGGAGCAGTACCAGACCGAGTTGCGCACCGACCGTAACAACGCAAAAACCCACAACGACCGCCGCCTGGGCGCCCAGGCCAACTCCCTGGCCAGCGAGGCGGCCATGTCGTTCCGCTCGTTCATGAACAGCCAGCCCGCCGAAGACCACGTTGGCGCAGCCGATGAGCAGCAGGGTGCCCAATAGCCGCACCAACCGCTGAGCATAAAAAAAGGAGGCCGCGCTGGAATGCGGCCTCCTTTTTTTATGCTCAGCGGTTCGCAACTTGCCTATCGAAGAAGTGTGCGGAGGCTGCTTCTAAGAATCAGCAGGCTGGCCCACGTTTTAGTTGGTGGGGCCGTTGTCTACGCGTGCCTCAATGGTGGCCTGCACGGTGGTTGATACGGCCGAGAGCAGGTTGTAGCCAGTGGCTTTTTCGATGGCATCGACGCTGGTGCGGTAGCTGCCCCAGGTGGTGCTGATGCCGTTGTCGTTGGGCGTATCGATGGCAATAACGCGGGTGCTGCTCGTTACGCGGGCGGCATCGTTGGAGCCCACGGGCAGCACCACCACCACTTTCCAGCAGCGGGCGGGTACCGTTACGCGGCCCTGGTCGAGGGTGGTTTTGTAGCCGGCCGAGCCGGTGCCGCCCTTGCCGTAGCTGCCGGCAATAATGTAAAGCTCGTTGCCCGCGTTTACGAGCGTGCGGCAGTAGTTTTCGAGCCCGGCCCAGGTGCGCTGGTTGTTGTTGGGCGCCTGGGGCATCATGTTATCCATCAGGAAGGTGGCCGAGTTGTCGGCTTTCGAGCCGGTGCGGTCGGCCGAGGGACAGTTGTGGCCGCGGTCGAAGCCTGAGCCCGAGTAGCTGCTGCTGCTGACGCGGTACCAGCCGCTGGGCAGCGAGTTATCGGGCCCGAAGTTGTCCTGGCGGGGCGTACTGCCAAGCCAGGCGCTGCTCAGGTGCCAGCTCACCCAGTTGGGCGTGCCCCGGTCGCGGTGGTACGAGAGGGTGTACTGGGGCTTGCTGACGAGGTAATTCCAGTAAAAGCCGGCGTCGGTTTTGGCGCCGCTGGGGTTACCCAGTGCCAGGTTGTTGTCGCGGGTAGCGGTGGTGAGGTCGGCGACTTGCGAGCTGGGGCCGGGGCCGGCGGGCTCCACAACTTCTTTGGAGCAGGAAACGGCCAGGCTGGTGAGCAGGGCCAGGCCCAGCACACGGGAAAGGGTACGCAACATAGAGTGAGGGTGAAGAGTGGTTGAGGAAAACAAAGGTGACCAATCGGTTACGCGCAAATGTTACCCGAATGTTACCATCATAATTCCGGTGGCCCGCTCATCCCCCTCAGCCTACGCGAAAAGCCCCGCCGGCCTGCAACCAGCGGGGCTTTCCGGCTTACATAGCCATTAACCGAAAAAATAAAACACCACGAATAGTTTTTGTGGGCGGCCCCAAAGCGGGGCCGGTAAGCCTAGCGGCCCTGCGTAACCACCAGCCGCTGCCGCCCCATCAGGTGCCCGGCCGCGTCGTAAACCACGGCCTGGTACACGCCTGCTCCCACATGGGGAACCAGTGCTTCGGCGGTATGCAGCGGCTGCCGGCTCACCAGCGCCCCCTGCATGGAGTACAGCAGCAGCTCGTAGCCGCCTTCGGGCAGCGCCGACAGGCCGCCAACGCGCAGCTGGCTGCCTGCCGAAGCCGGGTTGGGGTAGAGAGCCAGCGCCCCGGCCGGCGCCCGGCGCGTTACGGCAACTACTGCCGAGTAGGTTTCGGTGCCATCGAGGTCGACCTGACGCAGGCGGTAGTAGAGCACGCCGGCCGGCAGCTGGGCCGCGGCGGCATCGGGGTGGCTGTAGCGCCGGCCCGAGGTGCTGTTGCCGGCGGCCTGTTGCCGGCCCACGGGCACAAAACCCCGGCCCGCCTCGGCCGAGCGCTCCACCTCAAAGTAGGAGCTGTTCAGCTCAGTAGCCGTTTCCCAGCTTACATCGACGGCCAGGCCGTTGGCGCGGGCCCCGAAGGCGGTCAGCTGCACGGGCAGCGGGCCGGTGGGCGTTACAATCTGAGCCGGGAAGCCGGTGGGCCGGTCTTCGGCGAAGGCGTAATACACGTTGGTGTTGCTCAGCAGGGCCACACCCGTTACGAATTCCACTTCCACCCAATCAAAATCCTGGGTGGTCAGGAACGACACCTCGCGGCGGCCGCCGGCCAGCAGCTCCACGTTGAGCAGGCTGGCGCCCGTGGCCGTTTCGACCAGCGTGCCGCCGTTGGCCCCGCTGTAGGTTCTGATGCGCACATTTTTCAGTACATCAACATCCGCAAGGCCCGTACCCAGGCCCAGCACCACGCCGGCCGTGTTGCCGGCCTTGCCGGGTCCGTTGAGGCGCAGCTTCAGGCGGGGTGCCGTCAGCAGGCCCACCAGGCTGCCCACGCTGGCCGCGTTGCCGGTCAGGTTGTCGTCGGCCGCCAGCTGGGGGTTGCTGACGAGGCTGGCGGTACCGCTTACCTGGTAGTTGTTGGCCGGGCTGGCGAAGGAGGAGAGCCGCGGGTTCTGGTCGCGGAAGGTGCTGGGCGTTACGCCAAAGCCGTAGTACACCTTCAGGTTATCGAGGGCGCCAACCAAGCTGGTGCGCTGCAGCTCCACGCGGTCGAAGGGTTTGGTGGTGGTGAAGCGCACTACGGTCTGGCCGCTGGGCAGCACCTGCAGGCGCAGCAGGTCGCGGCCAATGGCCTGCTCCTGCTTCACGCCGCCCTGGTAGGTGGTAATGCGCAGGTTGTCGAGCACATCCAGGTCGATTACGCCACCCGAGCCCAGCACGAAGCCCGCCTCGTAGCCGGCCGGTGCCTGGCCCTCCAGCTGCACCTGCAGGGTGGAGGGGCAGCTCACGCCCAGCAACGCGCCCAGGGTGGCATAGTTGGTCAGGTCGTTATCCACCGCATTCTGCGGATTGCTCACGCCGCTATTCACGCAAACCGACAAGCCATTGTCGTCGGTTACGGCGGTGCTGTAATTGTCCGCGTAAGAACCGGCAAAGCGCGACACCAGGCCCTCCGTTTTCTCGATTACGTTGGCGTCGATGGCGTAGGCGTAGAATACGTCGAGGTCAAATCCCAAAGAGAGCAAGGAGCCAGCTTCCAGCTCAATCTGGTCGAAAGGTTTGGTAGCTAAAAACTCAAGCCGCACTGCATCGTCTGCCTGTCCTATTGCAGCCTTTACCAGACCTGCTTCTACCGGCATCGACTCCTGCACCACTGAATTTCGAATGGTGCGTAATCGGAGGCCACCTGCTATATCTGCACCTAATAACCCTATTAGTGCGCCGTTACGCCTCACTACTACGCCAGCGCGGTAGTTCTTAGGTGCTTCCTTAGCTAAATCCATCCGCAACCTGATACCTCCGCCTAATACCGAAAACGGTATCTGAATGGTAGCTGCCGTATTAAAATTTCCATCAGCAGCCAGCGCTTTATTAAGTACCCCTCCAGAACAAAGTACACAAAACCCGAAAGTACTCGTGCTGGTACCGCCAGCCCCCCCAGCCGAATAAATGGGCTCACTAGCTGCCAGAAGAGTTTGGGCCGCGAGCAGCAGGGCGGCCAGCAACACCAGCGGACGACTGCCGCGCCGGGTGCAAAAAGAGTAGAGAGCAGACATAGACGGGTAGTAATAAGTTGACAGCCATGCGTATGCAGGCCTGCTCTCTATTGCCAACTACCCGGCCAGCTCCTTATAGCTGATCTTGAGCCTTGACTATCAATATATTAAGAATATTGTAAGTTTTACTTATTGTCCCACTGTGGGAATATCTGTCCGTAATGTGGATTTTTTGGTAAGCCGCGGATTCCCGCTTATACTCGCAAGTATAATCGCTCTGCTTCCGCGCCTTCCTGAAAACAACTTTCTCAAGAATAGAATTTTTCCAATAGCCCCACCGCGTTTCAATACCGGGTGGCTCACGGAAATTCTATCCTTTACCCCTCCACATGACTCCTGCTCCTATTTCGATTTTTATTGTCGAAGACAACACCTGGTACGCCGAATTACTGGAGTACAAGCTGACCCAAAACCCTGATTACGCCGTTCGCCGCTTCGCTACTGCCCAGGCCTGCCTCGATAGCCTCAGCGAGCCGCCCGACATTATCACGCTCGACTATACCCTGCCCGACGGCCGGGGCGACGAAGTGCTGCGCCGGTTAAAGGAACGCCTGCCCGACGTGGCGGTAATTGTTATTTCGGCCCAGGAAGACATTCGCACGGCCGTGGGGCTGCTGCAGCAGGGCGCCTACGATTACCTGGTGAAAGATGAGGAAACCGCCGACCGGCTCTGGTACACGGTGGGCAACATTGTGCAGCAGCTGGCCCTGCGCCGCGAGAATACCCGGCTGCGCAAGCAAATCGGCCAGAAGTACGACGCCAAGCGGGCCATCCGGGGCCATAGTCCGGCCATGGCCCAGCTGTTTACGCTCATCGATAAAGCGGCCCGCACCAACATCACGGTGTCTATTGTGGGCGAAACGGGCACTGGCAAGGAGCTGGTGGCCAAGGCCATTCATTACGGATCCGACCGGCGCGAGGCGGCTTTTGTGGCCGTAAACGTGGCAGCTATTCCGCGCGAGCTGCTGGAGAGCGAGCTGTTCGGCCACGAGAAGGGGGCCTTTACCGGCGCCATTGCCCGCCGCGTGGGCCGGTTCGAGGAAGCGCACCGCGGCACCCTGTTTTTGGACGAGGTGGCCGAGCTGGATTTCAGCCTGCAGGCCAAGCTGCTGCGGGTGCTGCAGGAGCGCGAGGTATGCCGGGTGGGCGGCACCGGGGCCATCCCCTTTGATGCCCGCCTGATGGTGGCCACCCACCGCGACCTGGCCAGCGAAGTACGCGAGGGACGGTTTCGGGAAGATTTGTATTATCGCCTGTTAGGCTTGCCCATCGAGCTGCCGCCGCTGCGCGACCGGGGCGACGATGTGCTGCTGCTGGCCGAAGGATTTCTGCACGAGTTCTGCCAGCAAAACAGCCTGGCGGCCTGCACCCTCTCGGAGGACGCCCGGCAGAAGCTGCTGCGCTACTCGTTTCCGGGCAATGTGCGCGAGCTGAAGGCGCTGGTGGAGCTGGCCGCCGTGCTGGCCGAAAACGGCACCATCACCGCCACCGACCTGCCCCTGCGCAGCCCTCACCCCGCCCCCAGCGGCCTCGACGGCACGCTGCCCGCCGACGAGTCGCTGCGGGCCCAGACGACGGCCATTGTGCAGCACTACCTCGACCGTTACGAAGGCAATATTCTGGAGGTAGCGGCCAAGCTGCAAATCGGCAAGTCCACCATTTACCGTATGATTCAGAACCAGGAAGTGCAGGTTCGTTAAGCGGACCGGAATCTTCTGCTTCTGTATTCTACCGGCGTATCGCCCGGGCTGGCGGCGGGCTTTCGCGCCCGTCGCCGGCCCGGCGCTGGCCTTAGTTTCTCTTCCTCATGGACTCTATCCGGTTCCGGCAGCAGGCCCGGCAGTTGCGGCAGGCCCGGCAACAGCTGGCCGTGCTGCGGCAGCAGCTGGCGGCCGCCACCGAACAGGCGGCGGCCGCCACCCGTCTCTACGACGCGCTGCCGAGCTTCATATTCGTATTCGACCTGCCCTCGGGCAGCCTGCACTACTGCAACCGTTTTGCTGAAGCCCGGCTGGGCTACCCGGCAGCCGAGCTGCGGGCCATGGGCCCGCGCGTGCTCGAAGTGCTGATGCCCGCCGCCGAGGCCGACACCCTGCGCCACCACTACGCCAAGGTAGCCGCGCTGCCCGATGGCGAGCTGCTGTCTTTCGAATACAACATGCACCACCGCAGCGGCGCCACGCGCTGGCTGCGGCTGACCAGCGCGCCCTTTGCCCGCGATGCGCAGGGCGGCGTAACGCAGGTGCTGAGCAACGCCGAGGATATCACGCGCTGGAAGATAACCGACGAGCAGCGCCGCTCGGCCAACCGCCGGCTGGCCGAGCAGAACCGCCTGTTCCGGCAGGTGATTGATACGGTACCCAACCTGATTTACCTGAAAGACCGCGCGGGCAACTACGTGCTGGCCAACGAGGCTACGGCCCGGTTCTACGACCTTTCGCACGAGGAGCTGCTGCGGGCCGCGCTGCCCGAGCTGGAAGCCCGCTTCCCGAGCATGGCCCAGTACCGCCGGCAGGACGAGCAGGTGCTGCGCTCGGGCCAGGAGATTGATGAGGAAGCCACCCTCACCGATGGCCAGGGCGGGCAGCGCTGGTTTCGCACCGTGAAGCGCCCCTTCGTACTCACCGACGGCACCGTGCAGGTATTGGGGGTCGATAATGACATCACCGAGCTCAAGTGCACCCAGCAGGCACTGGAGCGGGCCAAGGAAGCGGCCGAGCAGAACGCGCAGGCCCGCCAGAACTTCCTCACCAACATGAGCCACGAAATCCGGACCCCGCTCAACGGCATTATGGGCCTGACCGGACTGCTGGCCAAAACCCCGCTCGCCGCCGAACAGCAGCAGCTGCTGGCCCACGTGCAGGATTCGGCCGACAACCTGCTGGTGCTCATCAACGATGTGCTCGATATGGCCCAGCTGGGCGCCGGGCGCATGCGGCTCGAGTGCGTGCCCTTCGAGCTCGACCAGGTGCTGCGGGCCTGCTGCCAGGCTTTGCTGGCCACGGCTACGGCCAAGGGCATTGGGCTGCGCCTGCAGCTGCCGCCGCCCGCCGCGGCCGGCCCGGCCCGCGTGCTCGGCGACCCGTACCGGCTCCGGCAGGTACTGCTCAACCTGCTGGGCAACGCCGTGAAGTTTACGCCCAAAGGCCAGGTATTGCTCACCTACGAGTGCCTCGACCCCGCCGCAGCCACCCCGCAGTACCGGTTTTCGGTGCTCGATACGGGCATTGGCATTGCGCCCGCGCAGCTGCGCGAACTGTTCGAGCCCTTCACCCAGGCTTCGGCCAGCACGGCCCGCGAGTTTGGCGGCTCGGGGCTGGGGCTAAGCATTGCGCAGGGGCTGGTAGCGCTGCTGGGCGGCCAGCTAACGGCCGACAGCGAGCCAAACAAGGGCAGCGCCTTTCGCTTCACGCTCGCGCTGGCCCCGGCGCCCGCCGCCCCGCCCGCGCCACCCGCGCCGGCCCCCGATTTCCGGCGGCTGCGCGGCTACCGGGTGCTGCTGGCCGAAGACAACGCCGTCAACCAGCTGCTGGTGCAAACCATGCTGCGCGGCTGGGGCGTGGAAGTAGACACGGCTTCGTCGGGGCGCGAGGCGCTGGCGCTGTTTCGCCAGCACGCCTATGCGGTGGTGCTCATGGATATTCAGATGCCCGGCCTCGATGGCGTGGCCACCACGCAGCTGCTGCGCCAGCACCCCCACCCGGCCCGGGCTGCCACGCCCGTAGTGGCCCTCACGGCCCACGCCATGCCCGGCGACGCCGAGCACTACCGCGCCGCCGGCCTCGATGCCTACCTGGCCAAGCCCTTCCGCGAAGAAGCCCTGTTTGAGCTGCTCACCGACCTGCTGCGCCCCGCCCCGGCGGCCCGCCCGGCGCAGCCCACGCCTCCCGAGCTGCCGGCGGCCGGGCCCGGCCCGGCGGCCTCACCGCCCGCGCCCACACCCGCGCCCGCTGAGCGCCCGGCCCTTTACAGCCTGACGCAGCTGCGCCGCCTCTCGGGCAACGATGAGGTATTCGTGCGGCGGCTGGTGCATCTGTTCGTGGAAACCACTCCGCCCGCCGTAGAGCGGCTGGAGCAGCACCTGCGGCGGCGCCAACCGCCCGAGCTGGCCGCGGCGGCCCACTTCCTGAAAAGCTCGGCCGAAGGGCTGCAGCTGGCCAGCCTGCGCCCCGTGCTGCTGGCCCTGGAGGCCGCCGCCGCCACCCCCACCCCACCTGACTGGCCCCAGCTGGGCCGGCTGGTCGGGCAGGTGAGCGTTACGGTTGCGGAGGTGGTGCAGCAGCTGCGCGAGGAATTTCCGGCGTAAGCGGGGCCGCCCGGCGGCCGCGGCGGTGCCGCTCAGGGCCAAGCACATAATTATACTGCAACCAAGAGAGCCTGTTTGGGGTTAGGTAAGTGCGCGGCAACGCCACCGGGCTGCCTTTCGGGGCCGGCCCGGGCAGCAAGCCGGATTATTCCTTCATTTCCCTTTTTTTATGACTGCCTTTCTGATTTTCCTGGGCATCGCCCTCGCTACGGCTCTGTTGGCCTTCGATACGATTGATAACCTCAAAGCCATGTTCCAGCCGCAAACCGTACCCGTACGCACCGGCGAATAGTTGTTGCCCCGGGTTACCAACAGAAAAGGCCTCTGCTACCGCAGAGGCCTTTTTTCTATCCGATACTCTGGCGCCAGGCCGGTAAAAACGCGGTTCAGCGAATCACGAGCTTACGCATCTCGCTGGTGTTGTCGGCCTCCAGCTTCACATAGTAGAGGCCGTTGGCGAACTTGCTCAGGTCGAGCGTGCGGGTGTACCGGTCGCGTAGCTCGGTGAGCGACTCGCGGTACATCACGGTGCCGATGACGTTGAGCACGCGCAGTTCGAGCTTGCGGCCCTCAAAACCGTTAATATTGATGTGCACGATGCCCGTGCTGGGATTCGGGAATACGGTCAGCGCCTTTTCATCGGCGGCGACGGTTTTGCCGGGTGGCTGAGCCTGGGCCGGTGCCAAGGGGCCCGCCAAAGCCACCGTAGTAAGCAGGGTCAGCAGAAAAATACGTAGGAGTGCAAGCATATAGCGCCATGATGGAGTGAACCCGAAACCGCTTCGGGCAGACTAGTACTAAACGACCAGCAGGAAATTTAGGTTAACAAAAATACCAGCTCATTCCCGTAAAGCCATAAAATAGCACGCATCGTCGATGAATAGATTTGTTATGCGTTTCCCCTCACGCCTTTAGATTCCGAAATAAGTTGGACGTTATCATTATTGGCGGCGGGCTGGGCGGCTTGTGCGCGGCCCTCGACCTGGGGCGGCGCGGCCATGCCGTGACGCTGGTGGAGCGGCGGCAGTACCCCTTCCACCGGGTATGCGGCGAGTACGTGTCGAACGAGGTGCTGCCCTACCTGCGCCGGCTGGGGGCCGATCCGGCCGCGCTGGGCCCCGCCCGCATCAGCCGGTTTCAGGTCAGCTCGCCGGCCGGCGAGCTGCTGGATGCCCCGCTCGATCTGGGCGGCTTCGGTATCAGCCGTTACGTGCTCGATGAGTTTCTGTACCACCGGGTGCTGGCCGCCGGCGTTACGGTGCTGCACGCCACGGTGGCCGACGTGGAGTTCGACCCGGCCATCAACGCCCACGCCGTAGTGCTTTCCGACGGCCAACGGCTGCCGGCGCGGGTGGTTATCGGCACCTACGGCAAGCGCAGCGCCCTCGACCGGCAACTGGCGCGGCCCTTTTTCACGCAACGCTCACCCTATCTGGGTGTGAAGTACCATCTGCGTTATCCCGCTATGCCGCGCGACCTGATTGCGCTCCACAACTTCGCCGACGGCTACGCGGGCATTTCGGCCATCGAGGAGGACAAGTTCTGCTTCTGCTACCTCACTACCCGCCGCAACCTGAAGGCGCACGGCACCATTCCGCAGCTCGAAGCCAACGTGCTGGCCCGCAACCCGCGCCTGCGCCACATTCTGGAAACGGCCGAGGTGCTCTACCCGCAGCCCGAAGTCATCAACGAAATTTCCTTCGCCCCCAAAACCTGCCTGGAGCGCCACGCCCTGCTGGCCGGCGACGCAGCCGGCCTGATTACGCCGCTCTGCGGCAACGGCATGGCCATGGCTATTCATGGGGCCAGCCTGGCTGCCACCCACGCTCACGGCTTCCTGCGCGGCCGCCTGAGCCGCCCGCAGCTGGAAGCCGCCTACTCGGCCGACTGGCAAACGCACTTTGGCCAGCGGCTGCAGGTGGGGCGGGCCGTGCAGCGCCTGTTCGGCCAGCCCTTGCTTAGCGAGCTGACGGTGCGCGGGTTACGCCGCTGGCCGGCCGCCGTGCGGGCCCTGATGCGGCGCACCCACGGCACGGAATTTTAGGCGTTAAAGTCAACTACCATAAATGTGTAACCCAAGCGGCCCGATTTTTACGTAAACTGTCCCGATGAGTAGTTATTTGTGTGCTATTGGCACCGCCAACCCGCCCCACCGTATCCCGCAACCGCAGATTGCCGACTTCATGGCCGCCGCCCTGGAGCTCGACGAGCGTGACACCCGCAAGCTGCGGGCCCTGTACCGCGTGTCGGGCATAGGCCACCGCTACTCGGTGCTGCCCGATTATGCGCGGGTGAACGGGGACTTTGAGTTTTTCCCGAATACGCCCGGCCTGGAGCCCTTCCCGGCCGTGGGGCGGCGTATGGCCGAGTACCGCCGCTTTGCGCTGCCGCTGGCCGTGGAGGCCGTGCAAGCATGTATGGAACAGCTGCCGGAAGTGGAGCTGCACTCAGTTACCCATCTGATTACGGTGAGCTGCACCGGCATGTACGCGCCGGGACTCGATATTGAACTGGTGGGCGCGCTGGGCCTGCCGGGCCACGTGCAGCGCACCTGCGTGAATTTTATGGGTTGCTACGCGGCCGTAAATGGCCTGAAACTGGCCGACGCTTTCTGCAGGGCCAATCCCCAGGCGCGGGTGCTGGTGGTATGCGTGGAGCTGTGCACGCTGCACTTTCAGAAAAGCCGCGAAGACGACCACCTGGTGTCCAACGCGCTGTTTGGCGACGGGGCCGCGGCCGTGCTGGTTAAGGCAACGTCGGCCGCGCACCAGCCCAGCCTGGCCCTCACGGCCTTCCACTGCGACCTGGAGCCCGATGGCCACGCCGATATGGCCTGGCACATCAACGACTTTGGCTTCGAGATGACGCTCTCCTCGTACGTGCCGCGCATGATTCAGGACGGCATCGGGCAGCTCACCCAGCGCCTGCTGGCCGATTTGCCGGTCGAGCTGGCCGATATCAGGGCCTTTGCCATTCATCCTGGCGGCCGCAAAATTCTGGAGTCGATTGAGCAGGCGTTGGGCCTGAGCGCCCACGACAACCGCTACGCCTACGGGGTGCTGCGCGAGTACGGCAACATGTCGTCGGCGACGGTGCTGTTTGTGCTGGCCCAGCTGATGCGCGAGCTCACGGCGGCCGATAATGGCGCGCCGGTGCTCAGTTTCGCCTTCGGTCCCGGCCTCACGCTGGAAGCCATGCTGCTGACGGTGGCCGCGGAAAATGTGAAGAATGAGGTAAACGTAGGAAGTATGGAGAATGAGGCAAATGTGGAGAGCAAACTTGGCGTGTTGAGCGAAGCCTCGTAGCCGAAAACCACGGCCCATATTCCGCATGCATCCCCATTTACCTCATTCACCACAGTAATAAAGCATGGCCGACTTGCGTGCCCGCTCGGAGCAGGAGGAGCTGATGGACGACCTGACGCTGGCCTCCGACGAGCTGCGACAGAACCTCGACGAGCTGGAAACCGTGAACACCTGGCTGGGCGGCTACGCGCCGGTGCTCGATGCGCTGGAGCAGCTGCGGCCCCGCTTCCCGGCCGAGCGGCCCCTACGCGTGGCCGACCTGGGCAGCGGCGGCGGCGACACGCTTCGCCAGCTGGCCCGCTGGGCCCGCCGCCGCCTAGTGCCCGTCGAGCTGGTGGGCATCGATGCCAATGCCTTCATGCTCGACTACGCCGCCGCCAAAGCCCGCGCCTACCCCGAAATCAGCTTCCAGCAGGCCGATATTTTCTCGCCCGACTTCGCCCGGCAGCCTTTCGACATCCTCACAGCCAGCCTGTTCTGCCACCACTTCTCCGATGCGCAGCTGGTGCAGATGCTGGCCCGGTGGCAGCGGCAGGCCGGGCTGGCCGTCATCGTCAACGACCTGCATCGCCACCCGCTGGCCTACCACAGCATCCGCTGGCTTACCCGGCTGCTGGGCGGCTCGCGCCTCGTCCGCCACGATGCACCGCTGTCAGTAGCCCGCGCTTTCACCCGCTCCGAGCTGAAAGCCCTGCTCGCCGCCGCCGGTATTACCAACTATACCCTGCGCTGGCGCTGGGCTTTTCGATGGCAGTTGGTAGTGAGTGGTGAATGAGCGAACAGAAACTGTCATTCTGAGCGCAGCGAAGAATCTCGCGTGCAGTGGTAGACCTAATAACAGGGAATTACTGTGGCACGCGAGATTCTCCGCTGCGCTCAGAATGACACGTTCTTTTACTCTATTACCATCTCACCCCTAGCTCCACAAATCAGCGGCTACCCGAAACGTGTTGGCGTGGGCTTCCACAATGTCGATGATGTTGGGCGAGTAGCCGCCGCCCATGCAAACCACCACGGGCCGGCCGTGCTGGTGGCAGAGGCCGAGCACGTAGGCGTCGCGCTGGCGGCAGCCTTCGCGGCTCAGGCCTAAGTGGCCCAGCTTATCGGTGGCCAGCACATCAACGCCGGCCAGATAGAACACAAAATCGGGCTGCTGCTCATCGAGCAGGTGGGGCAGCGTGTCGTGCAGCAGCGCCAGGTACGCAGCGTCGTCGGTGCCGTCGGGCAGGGGCAGGTCGAGGTCGGACTGCTCCTTGCGGTGGGGGTAGTTGCGGGCGCCGTGCACGCTGAGCGTGAACACGCGCGGCTCGGGAGCAAAAATGGCGGCCGTGCCGTTACCCTGATGCACATCGAGGTCGATGATGAGCACCCGGCGCACGCCCAGTTCGGGCCGGGCCAGCAGGTAGGCGGCGGCCGCGGCCTGGTCGTTGAGCAAGCAGAAGCCTTCGCCCCGGTCGCGGAAGGCGTGGTGGGTGCCGCCGGCAATATTGAGGGCCACCCCGCCGCTGGCCAGGGCCCGCCGGGCGCACTCCAGCGTGCCGCCCAGAATGGTGGTGTCGCGGTTGATCAACTCGGGGCTCCACGGAAAGCCAGTGGCCCGCTCCTCCTGGCGGGTTAGCTCGCCGGCCTGCAGGCGGCGGAAATAATCGGTGTCGTGCACGCGTAGGATATCGGCTTCGAGCGGCGGGCGGGGCGCAAAAAAGGCCGACTCGGGCACCGTGCCTTCGCGCAGCAGCTGCTCGGGCAGCAACTCGTACTTGAGCATCGGGAAGCGGTGGTTGGCCGGCAGCGGGTGGGCGTACACGGGGTCCCAGGCAATGGAGAGCATGCGGGCAGGCAGGGCGAAGTGATTCGGGAACGGGGCCGCCTGCCCCGACGACGGGGCGGGAGCCGGTGGTTAACCAGCCGCCGGGCATTTTGGCTGCGCCGGGCCTGGGTTTTGGTACGGCCGCGGCGGTGGCCGCCACCGGCTCAACGCAAAAATAACCGCCGGACAGGGGCGGTTATTTCCGGCTTCGGATACTTTGTGTGGGGCGTATCGGGCTCGAACCGATGACCCCTACCTTGTCGAGGTAGTGCTCTGAACCAACTGAGCTAACACCCCAAATAAAGCCAGCCGGGCGGCGGCCGTAAGGCTCAAAGATAGGGCAAGGCCCCGGTAAACCCAGCCAGCCGGGGTATAAAATTCTGGTTTGGGCGCCGGCCACCGTGTAACCTTCGCCGCATCAGGCAGTATAGGGCTACTACTAACCCCAGCCGGACCCGGACGGTCCGGCTGCTCCCCTTTTTCTTCCTCTGATTTTAGCTACCATGAAAAACCTTGCCTTCCCCCTGCTGGCCGCCAGCCTGCTTAGCGTACCCGCCTTGGCCCAAACCACCGGCCCCACCGGCCTGCCCTCCTCTACCGACTACTCGGCTGGCTCCAACGGCTCCGACTCGCGCAACACCGGCTTCGGCATTAAGGGTGGCTTCACGGCCTCTAACTTCCGCGGCGACGATAAGAAGAACTACGCCGACGAAGGCATCTACAACACTTTCCACGCCGGTATCTACACCCAGTACGGCTTCAACGACAAGTTCTCGATTCAGCCCGAGCTGCTCTACAGCCGCCAGGGCTTTGCCGGCAACAACGGCCTGCCTAACGCCCAGGGCCAAAAAATTGTCGGCGCCTACAACACCCGCCTCGACTATATTCAGGTGCCCGTGCTGCTGGTGTACAACTTCCTCGACAACGTGAGCGTGCACGTAGGCCCGCAGGTTTCGCTGCTGACTAAAGTGCGCGAGAACGGGGTGGAGCGCAAAATTGCCAACGACGACAACAAATACAGCTACGCCTACAACAGCCTCGACTACGGCCTGGCCGCCGGCCTGGAGGCCCGCCTGGGCCCGGCGCGCATTGGGGGCCGCTACGTGGCTGGCTTCAACGAAATCATTAAAGACCAGGACCTGGCCAAAACTGGCAATAAGGCCATTTCTGATATCAAGAACGGCGCTTTCCAGGTGTACGTCGGCATCGGCTTCAACCGCTAGCCTACCCACCCGCCCACAAACAAAAAGGAAGCCCCCGGGCTTCCTTTTTTGCGTTTCTTCCCTGCCCCAACCGTATGCCGCTTTCCGCCGTCGATTTACCCGCCATCAACCACGCCCGCGAGCTGATGGCCGAGCACGGCATGGGCCTGCTCGGGGCCTGGGCGCTGCTCAACCTGCTGGTCAGCGGCTACCGCGTGTCGCGCACCGATGCCCGCACTGCCGCCTACCATTTCCACTTCATGAACGTGGCCTGGAACGTGGTGAACACGCTGCTGGCCGTATGGGGCATTCTGCGGGCCCAGCCCAATGGCGTCGCCGGCCTCTCGCTCTCCGACAGCCTGGCCGCTCAGCGCAGCTTCGAGAACCTGCTGCTGCTCAATGTGGGTCTCGATGTGGGCTACGTGCTCATCGGCTACTGGCTACACCGCCGCGCAGCCACCGCCGAGCGGCCCGAGCGCCTGCGCGGCTACGCTCAGTCGCTGTGGCTGCAGGGCGGCTTCCTGCTGTGCTTCGACTTAGGCTTTTACTTCGCCTACCACCAATTCGCAGCGCAGCTGGGAGGGTAAAAGAGCTGTCATCCTGAGCACAGCGAAGGACCTATCCAGGAAGCTATTATCTATTGATATAGCTTCCTGGATAGGTCCTTCGCTGTGCTCAGGATGACAGGGTGGTTTGCCGGCTTACTGCCTTACTTTTTCCCGGCCAGGGCTTCCTTGATCTTCTCGTTGAAGTTGGGAATATCCTGGGGGTTGCGGCTGGTGATGAGGTTGCCATCGACTACTACCGTTTCGTCGGTCCAGTGGCCACCGGCGTTTTTGATGTCGGTTTTGAGGCTGGGCCAGCTGGTCATTTTCTTGCCGCGTACCACGTCGGCCTCAATCAGCGTCCAGGGGCCGTGGCAGATGGCGGCCACAGGCTTGCCCGAGCGCACGAACTCGCCCACGAAGCTTACTACTTCGGGCTTGGTGCGCAGCACGTCGGGGTTCATCTGGCCGCCGGGCAGTACCAGGGCATCGTAGTCGGCCACCTTCACGTCGCCGATTACCTTGTCCACGTCTACTTTATTGCCCCAGTCCTTCTCGTCCCAGCCCTTAATCGAGCCGCTTTTCAGCGAGATGACGTGGGTTTCGGCGCCTTCATCTTCCAGGTATTTCCTGGGCTTTTCGAGTTCCGACTGCTCGAAGCCGTCGGTGGCAATAATGGCTATTTTTTTACCCTTCAGGGCGTCGCTTCCAAAAATACTCATGGTGTATCGGGTTATGGTAGAGGAATAAAAAAACCGAAAGCGCCGGGCGCTTTCGGTTCTTCTCTAACGGCAGAAACGGCCGGAGGTTGAGCAGGATTTTGGCATCGGCCCGACCGGGCCGCCCCCAGAATGGGCCGGGGCCGGTTACTCGTCCTCGCCTTTGCGGGCTTTCTTGAACTGCTTGCGCAGCTCGCGCAGCCGCTCGTCGAAGCCGTCGGGGTCGTAGTCCACTTCCTGCACATCGAGTTGTTCGAGCAGGTCCATCAGGGCGTCGGAGTGCTCGGTGCGGGTGCCGCCGGGCAGGCGTACAAAGGCCATTTCCGACCACAGTAGGGCTTTTAGCTGCAGGCCGTCCTCGCGCAGCATCTGCATTTCTACCACCAAGCTGGAGTTATCGAAATGAATGAGCTGGGTGCGGATGCGCACGGTTTCGGCGTGGCGCGCGGGCCGCAGGTAGGCCAGGTGGTGCTTGGTAATCACCCAGCCCGCGTTCAGCTCCTGCGAGAGTTGGCCCAGATTCAGGGCGTAGTGCTGCAGGGCGTGCTCCTCGCGGGCATTGAGGAAGTAGTCGAGGTAGCGGGCGTTGTTGAGGTGGCCGAGCATGTCGCAGTCCTGGAATCGGATGCGGTGAATGGTTTCGGGCGTTAGGACGAGGGAAGCGGACATAGAAACGGAAGGAAGAAGGGCGAGCCGGCAAAGGTGCAGAATCGGGCCGGGTTGCTACTGGGCCTTGCGGGCGCGCATCTGCTCCTGCACCTGCTTCTGCTTGGCCTTTAGCTGCTGGTACTGCTCGGGGCTGAGCACCTGCTGCAACTCCCGGTCGGAGGTGGCGTTGATGTTCCGTAGCTCGGTGAGCAGCGCCGGGCGGTTGCCTTTGAGGCGCTCCTGGGCCTGTTGGGCCTGCTTAACGGTGCTGGTAAAAATCTGCCGGACGCTACTGCGCTGCTCGTCGGTCAGGGCCAGCTGCTCGGTTAGCACATCGGTCAGGTCGCGGGCGGCGGGCGGCGCGGCGGCTACGGCCTTGGCCTCGGCCCGCACCTCACGGCCCGATTTGGCGGGCGCAGCAGTGCTGGTAGCAGCGGCGGGCCGGCGGGTGCAGGCGCCGCCCAGCAGCCCGGCTGCCAGCACCAACGCCAAGGGAGTACGGAAAGTCATAGGATCGAATTTCAGGGAGCGAAAACCCTACCTACGCGAAAAGCCCTGCCAAGGCTGATTTCAGAGGTTGGTAGCCTTGAGCTGCTGGGCCGTGTAGTGGGCCAGGGCCATAATCGTGAGCATGGGGTTCACGCCGCTGCAGGCCGGAAAGGCCGAGCCATCGGCCACAAACAGCTGTTGAACCTCGTACAGCTCGCCGGCGGGGCTGGCCGGATGCGTGGCCCGGTCGCCGCCCATGCGGCAGGTGCTCATCTGGTGGGCGCTGTACAGGCCAAACTGGTTGGCTTTCCAGCTGAGCTGGGGCAGCCCGTCGAGCACCTCGGGGTTGCGCAGCCGGCCGTTTTCGGCGTGCAGCAGCGGCAGGCTGCCGTGGGGCAGCAGCACCGTGCGCGCCCCGGCGGCCACCTGTATTTCGGCCGCCGCCCGCACCCCGCGCAGCATGTTGTGGCGGTCGAAGTCGCTGATTGCGTAGTCGATGAGGGCCTGGCCGTGCTTATCCACCGACACCCGGCCGCCGTCCCGGTCGCGGGTGAGCACGATGAACGAGCCGATATGCGCGGCCTCGTGCATCAGCTCCTTGTGCTGGCGGCCCGACAGCCAGGGCATCACCATGCTCATCAGGCCGGGGTGGGCGGGCGGGGTTTCAATTTTGGCGCCGAAGTTGGTGCCGTCGAGCATCGTAAACCCGTCATTCACCACCGACATCATCGGCCCGTGCCAGGAGTTCATGCGCTGCGGATAGATGCCCGAAACCACCACCGTAGGGTGCAGATGCAGGTGCTGGCCCAGGTGCGGGTGGCGCAGACCACTGCGCAGCAGCAGCGCCGGCGTCTGGATGGCCCCGCCGGCCACCACCACCCGTTTGGCCCGCACCGTAATGCGCAATGGCCGGCCATCGGGGCCGATGTAGGTGGCCTCGGCGCCGGTGGCGCGGCCCTGGGCCACGGTTACGCGCTCCACGTGGGTGTCGCAGAGCAGCCGGGCGCCGTGCTCGAAGGCGGTTTGCAGGTAGGTATTCAGGGTGCCCTGCTTCACGCCGTGCCGGTCGCCGAAGCAGCTGTAGCCCAGGCCGGCAAAGTGCGCGTCGTCGCAGTCGGCGGGGTGCCGCTCGTTGCGCGGAATCAACTTCACCTCCTGCCCCAGCTGGCGCGAGCCGTCGAGCAGGGCCTGGTTCTGGCCGTTGTGGCGCCCGTAATCGATGTTTACGCCCAGCGTGCGGCTCACAGCGTCGAGGCTCTGCTTGAACTCCATCGACGTGAAATGCGGCACCTGATGCTCGCGGGCCCACTCCTGCAGCACGTAATCGGGCGTGCGGAAGGCCCCGGCCCAGTTGACGGTGGTGCCGCCGCCCAGGCAGGAGCCGGCCAGCAGGGCCACGCCGCCGTCCTGGGTGCTCAGCGTGCCGCGGGCGTCGTAAAGTTGGCCCAGCATATCTACCTCGCGCTGCGAAAAATCGGCCCCGTGGAAGTAGGGACCCTTTTCGAGCACCAGCACCTGGTGGCCGGCGGCGGCCAGCTCGCCGGCCACCACGCCCCCGCCGGCTCCGGAGCCAATTACCAGCACGTCGCAGTCGTAGGTCGTGTCGTGGGTGGGCTGCAGGGTGTGCAGGGGGCGGGCGGCTGGTTCGGGCGCTACCGTTTCGGCCGGCACCTGGGGGCCGTCGTAGCCGATGGCCTCCCACACGAAATGGGCGGTATCGGGCTGCGAGCCGCCGTAGTAGAGGAAGGCGCACAGCTTGCGCAGGGCCTGAAACCCCTTGCGCAACTGCGGCAGGTTGGAGCCTGCCCAGCTCTGCAGCAGCTTCTCGCGCTGCCCGGCATCAAGCCGTCCGAACGGTTTCAGCGGCCCAAACCACGTTAAACCCAGCGCCGGCGAATCGAGCAGCCGCAGCAGCTGCCCGAACTCCTGCTGCGCCCCAGCCGGCTGGGCCGAAATTGCCTCGGCCATCTTATCCAAATCGATGCCCTCGGAGCCGCGACGGGCCCAGTACCCGGTATCAGTGGCGCCGGCGGGCGGATCCATGGCCGGAATGAACGTATCGGCAAGGGCGCGCAGAGTGGCGCGCTGGGCTTCGGTAAACTGCATGGCGGGGCGGGAATTCGGAGGGCAACACCCGCCGGAAAGCGGGCCCTAAAAGGTCGGTATTTTTTCCGAAAACTACTCGGCTTGCATACTATAAGGTGAGCTGGTGAACTAGTGAGATGGTGAGTTTGATGTTCAGGGGGCCTGGCTGCGCAAGTAGCGCAATTAGGCCCCTAAAACATCAAACTCACCCCCTCACCAGTTCACCAACTCACCTCCAGCCGCTACAGCCAGCGCAGCAGCAGGTTCACCATTTTCTTTACCGAATCCGTGTAGGGCGGGTACAGGGGTTTGAGGGCGGTGAGGCCGACGCGCTGCCTGAGCACCGATTTCTCGTTGCTGAAAGCCAGGAAGCCCGCATGGCCGTGGCAGCGGCCAATGCCGCTGTTGCCGAAGCCGCCGAAAGGCAGTTCGGGGTGCGCCAGGTGCAGGATGGTTTCGTTGACGCAGGCCCCGCCGGCCGGAATGTTCTGGAGCAGGTAGCGCTGGTTTTCCTTGTCCTGCGTGAACACGTAAAGCGCCAGCGGCTTGGGGTGCTCGTTCACCGCATCCACGGCCGCCGAGAGGCTGCTGAAGGTGAGCACCGGCAGCAGGGGCCCGAAAATTTCTTCCTGCATAATGCGGCTGTCGGCGGGCGGGTCGAGCAGCACGGTGGGCTCGATAAAGCGCTGGCCGGCATCGATGGTGCCGCCGAAGGCTACCTGTGTGCCCTGCTCGCAGGCATCGTCGAGCAGGCCGGCTACGCGCCCGAAGTGGTGGTCGTTCACGAGGCGGGCGTAGGAGTCGGACTCACTGATGGGCTGGCCCTGGGGCGAGTAGAAGCGCTGGGTGGCGGCTTTCATTTCGGCCACCAGCTCGTCGCGCACGGCTTCGTGCACCAGCACGTAGTCGGGGGCCACGCAGGTCTGGCCGGCGTTTACGCCCTTGCCCCAGATGATTTTCTCGGCCGTATCGCGCAGGTCGGCGGTCTGGTCGACGACGGCCGGGCTCTTGCCGCCCAGCTCCAGCGTTACGCTGGTGAGGTGTTCGGCGGCGGCGCGCATCACAATTTTACCCACCTGCGGGCTGCCCGTGAAGAAGATGTGGTCGAAGGGCAGCTTCAGCAGCTCGGTGGCCACGTCCTTGTCGCCCTGCACCACCGTTACCTCGGCCTCCTCGAACAGCTCGCGGCACATGCGGGCCAGCAGCTCGGCCACGGCGGGCGTCATTTCCGAGGGCTTGATGATGGCCGTATTGCCGGCTGCCAGGGCCGAAATCAGCGGGTCGATGGCCAGGTAGAACGGGTAGTTCCAGGGCGCGATAATCAGCGTAACGCCCTTGGGCTCGGCCTGCACCCAGCCGTTGGTGCCCACCAGGGCCAGCGGCGTGCCCACCCGGCGCGGGGCGGCCCACTTCTCTAGGTGGCGCAGCGTGTGCCGCAGTTCGGTCTGCGACGACCAGATTTCGGTGACGTCGGTTTCGACGGCGGGCTTGCGGAAATCGGTGTAGAGGGCCTGCTGGATGGCTTCACGGTTGTCGGTCAGCCAGGTATCGAGGCGGCGCAGGCGGGCGGCGCGGCTGCTCACGGCCTCGCGGCGCAACGCCCCGGCGCGGCCCTGCTGGCGGGCAAACAGCTCAGGAATGGAGAGTTGGGTAGCGGCCGGAGCCGAGGAAACAGAAACCATAAGAAGGAGAATTGAGGCAGAACAACTACGGCCGCCCCGAAGAGCGGGCCGCTGGCTGTTCATACTCAAAAGGTTAGGCAATTGTTCAGCCGGACTGCGGCGCCGGCCCCGGGCAACAGCGGCAAAACCGTAGCTTGCGCCGGGTTTTGCCAGTACGCACTGCCGCCCGCGCCCAACCGATTCCTGGTCCGTGGGCGCAGCTCTTATTCCTTCCACCAACCCCTTTCTATGCTTTCCAGAAGAAGCTACTTCATCCGCGAGCACGTGGGCGCCTTCAAGCTCAAGGACACCTACGACATCCTCGACCCCGAAACCCAGGACCAACTGGGCTATGTTACCGAGGCCACGCCCGGCTGGCTGCTGGCCCTGCGGCTGGTCGTGAGCAAGCGCATGCTGCCCGTAACGATTGTCGTGCGCGAGCAGCCCGAGGCTATGCCCCTGTTCCGCATCGAGCGGGGCTGGACGTTCCTGCGCGCCAAAGTGCACGTGTACGACGCGCAGAACCAGCCCGTGGGCTACTTCAAAAGCAAGCTGTTCTCGCTGGGCGGCGGCTTCCACGTCTACTCGCCGCAGGATGCGCTGGTGGCCGAGGTAAAGGGCAACTGGAAGGGCTGGGACTTCAAGTTCATCAGCGCCTCGGGCCAGGAAATCGGCCTCGTTACGAAGAAGTGGGCCGGGCTGGGCCGCGAGCTGTTCACCAGCGCCGACAACTACCTGGTGTCCATCCACGACATGGGCGAGCAGCAGGCGGCCTCCAACGTGCTGCTGCTGGCCGCCGGCCTGGCCATCGACACGGTGTTCAAGGAGCAGTAGAAAATCAGTGCTTGGCAAGCCTATGGTATTGCAAGCACCCGAAGGACAGCGCAACGAATCCACCCGCATAAACCAACAGGCTGTTTTAAGCGCCAAGCCCCTGACGTCCGTGCTGGCGCCGGGGGCTTGGCGTTTGATGCGGATTCGCGCTTAATCCGCTCAGGCTGCCTGCGTGCGGCGCGGGGTGGCGAGCCTGGCTTCTTACCTCATTGATCGGGGTGGCTTGGGCGTGGCGCCTGATAATGCCCGCCTGCCAACTGCTACTTCCGGGCCTTTTTCTGCTTCTGCAGATAAGCCCTGGCCTCTTTTTGGGCGTCTGATTTGCGGTCGGCTTTTTTGAGCACGTCCTGGTAGTAGCGGGTGGCGGCTTCGGGGTCCTTTTGCTTGGCGGCGATGCGGGCCAGGTTGAGCAGGGCGTAGAGGTAGAAGCCCTGCTGGGTGTCGCCGGTGCTTTCGGAGAATACCACGCAGCGCTGGTAGTAGTCGCGGGCCTTGTCGAGGTCCTGGTAGCGGCTCTCCATCAGGCTGCCCAGGAAAAACGTGGCGTAGCGCCCGCTGATGCCCTCGTAGCCCGGCATGCCGCGGTTGATTTTTTCGAGAATGTCGCGGCTCACCCGCTCACACTCGCGCAGGTCGCCCACCTGGTAGCTCATCAGGGCGTAGAAGCGCTGGAAATACGCGTTATCGGGGTAAGTGGTGGCCATCTGCTGGGCGATGGGCAGGGCTTCGGCGGGCTTGTTTTCCTGGTTCTGCAGAATTTTCATCAGGAACACCTTGGCCTCGGGACCAGTGTAAAAGCCGTTGGCGGCCACGTTGCGCAGCTGCTGCAGGCCCAGCTGCTTGTTGCCCTTCGGGAAGAACAGCAGCACCGGCCGCAGCAGCGGATAGTTGTCGGAAATCCAGGGGGCGTAGTAGTTGATGAGGGCCTGGCCGAACAGGAATTCGGGGCTCAGGCCGTTGGCTTCGCGGCTTTTTTCGAGGTAGCTCAGGGCCCGCTTGCTTTCCACGGTGGCCTTGCGCCAGTTGCTGCGCTCGGCGTTCAGGCGGGCCGAGAAGCCGTAGGAGGCCGACAGGAAAAAGCTGGCTTCGTAGTTCTTGTTATCGGCCCTGTAGAGCGCCTCGCCCCGGGTAACGGCCGTGTCCATGTAGGCCAGAAAAACCTTGTCGTACTGCTTGTTGGTAATGTTGCTGGGCATGATTTTCCACCAGGTGCTCAGGCCCAGCAGAAAATAGGGCATCGGGTGCTGGGGGTAGCGGCGGCGCAGGCTCCGGAACTGCCGCTCGGCCTTGTCGTACTTGAAGTTGTAGAGGTTGTACACGGCCCCCTCCAGCTCGGTCTGGATGTCCTTGTCGAGCAGCAGCCAGCCCGAGATATTGGCGGCATTGGGGGCTACATCAACGTTCTGGAGGCGGATTCGGGTGGTATCGGCTTGCTGGGCCCAGGCGCGCGGCAAGCCGAGCAGCAGGGCCGCGCACAACAGAAATAAACGCATAAGGTACAGCTTGGGACGCCTCAAAGTACGGGCAAAAAGGCGGGGGGAGTTGCTCGTCATACGGCACGCAACAAAAAAAAGAGGCTGAAGCTCCCACAGCCTCAACCTCTTTTGCGTTTACCAACCCTCAGAAAGAGCCGGGAAACGGCCAGCGGCTAAAATTCCCACCCAAAGCCGCTGGATATCTGATGCGCACACAACGCCCACTTTTTGGCCGACGCGCCGGCTGTCCTTTTCAGCTGACGCCGGCCGTAGCGGCGGGAAAGTTGCAGATTTCCCGCCCGGACGCAACCACAGTTGCGATGCTGTTGTGAAACCCGCTGCCAGCGCGCAAAGGCTGGCAAACCCAGGGGCCGGTTTGTGCCGGATCCGGTTCCACTTAACAAAGGTCGTTAAGCTTCAGGCAGATAACTACTGCTTTATTCGCCATTCTTAGTGCCTGATTGACCAAATGTGTTAACTTCACGCTCCCACTCCGCCATTGAGGCACCATTTTTCGCCGTGAAGCTACAGTTTGAGCCCATCCACCCCACCGCCGACAGCTCGTTTACGCTGCTCCACTACACCCAGGTAAGCAAGGCCGAGCTGCTCTGGCACTACCACCCCGAGTACGAGCTGGTCTACATCCCGCGGGGCCACGGCCGGCGCCACATCGGCCAGCATATTTCGCGCTTCGAAGATGGCGAGCTGGTGCTCATCGGGCCCGATCTGCCCCACCTCACTTTCAGCTACGGCCAGCCGGTAGGCACGCCGTTCGAGGAAATTGTGGTGCAGCTGCGCGGCGACTTCCTGGGGCCCGACTTCTGGGAGCGGTCGGAGATGGTGGCTATCCGGCAGTTGCTGGCCCGCTCGCACGAGGGGCTTTCGTTCGGGGCCGCCACCCGCCAGACCGTGGGCCCGCTGTTGCGGCAGCTACTCACGGCCCCGCCCTTTGCCCGGCTGCTGCTGCTGCTGCAGGCCCTGCAGCAGCTGGCCCAGGCCGCCCCCACCCCCGACTGCCAGCCGCTGCACGCCGGTGCCGGCGGCCAGGGCCTGAGCGGCAAGGAGCAGCAGCGCCTGAGCCGGGTGTATCAGTTTGTGGAGCAGAACTACCAGCGCGCCAACCTCTCGGTGCAGGAGGTGGCCGACGTGGCTTACCTGTCGGTGCCGGCCTTCTGCCGCTACTTCAAGAAAATGACCCGGCACACGCTCACCGACTTCGTACAGGAGTACCGCGTAGGCCAGGCCTGTCGGCTACTGCTCGACGACGATTTGGCCGTCACCCAGGTCTGCTACGCCTGCGGGTTCAACAACCTGTCGCACTTCAACAAAACCTTCCGCAAGTTCACCGGCCAAAGCCCCACCGAGTACCGCCGCCAGCGCCTGGGCGGGGGCTGAGTTGGGGTGAAGAAGAACTGTTATCCGAAGCAAGTACAGTGAAGGACCTTATGCTGCTGAAACGAGCCGGATTTTGGTTGGTGCCAGCGTAAACAGGTCCTTCGCCGTGCTTGCTTCGGATGACAGTTCTTGTTCACTTCTTCATTCCATCATCTCCTCCCCGGAACAAGCAGCCGGCTGCGGGTGTCTGCTGAATGATGCTTACGCTGAACCTGTTTGTACTGCTGCTGCACCTGCTGTGGCCCGCGCCCGAAGCGCCGCTGGTGCTGCGGCCCGTTGCGCCCGGTTTCGGGCCGGCGCTGTTCAGCATAGTCGCCGTGCGCGACGAGCGGCCCGGCCAGCCGGCAGTGGCGCTGTTGCTGCCCGTAGCGCCAGCAGCCAGCCCGGCGGCGGCAGTGGCCCGGCCGGTAGAGTTGCGCGGCGGTACGGCGGCGGCGCTGCAGCAGTTTGCGGCTGCTACGCTGCCGGCCGGCCCAACCAGCCGCTACCCCGTAACATTGCGGGTGCTGGCGCTGCAGGTGCGCGAAACGCCCGGCCCCAACCCGGCCGCCGCCAACGGCACCATTGTCCTGCACCTGGCTTTCGAGTGGCGCAACCCCGAAGGCCGCTCCATTACGCTCACCGAGTACCGCGGCCAGGCCCGCTACGGCCGCGCCCGCCCCGACCGGGCCGTGGTGGAGGCCGCCCTGGGGCAGGCGCTGGCCGGCAGCCTGCGCTACTTCAACGGCTGGCTGGCCACCGCGGCGGCCACCGACCTGCGCTTGGCCACGGCCGTGCAGCCCACCTTCCGCTACGATACCCGCCAGACCGAGCCCGACACGCTGTTCTACGACCCGGCCCGCCCCCTGGCTTGGACCGATTTCACGGGCCCGCCCCGGCCCAGGGGGCAGTATGCGGCGGCGGTGTTCCCGAGCTTCGGCTACCGGACCCGGCCGCGGGTGCGCCAGGGCGTGGTAGAGCTGGATATTGAGCTGCAGGTGTACGTGGTGCGCACTTCGTCGTGGGTGGCGCAGGGGCAGCGCACGGCTTTCAACCTCAACCACGAGCAGCGCCACTTCGATATCGTGCGGCTGGTGGCCGAGCAGTTCCGGCGCAGGGTGGGCCCCGACAGCCTCACGGTGGCCGATTACCAGAGCATCCTGGGCTGGCAGTACCTGGATTCTTTCCGCGAGATGAACCGCCTTCAGGACCAGTACGACCACGAAACGGCGGGCGGCACCAACGACACCGCCCAGGCCCGCTGGAACCAGCGCATCGACGCCGAGCTGCGCGAATTTGGGGTGCAGTAGTAGCAGTTTTTCAGGAAAGGCATTGCGCCCCGGGGCTCCTCTCATAGAGGAAAGACCGGGGCGCAACAACCTATTTTGAAAGTCGGGAGCCGGCCGCTAGTTTTCCAGGCGCATCTTCTCGGCCTCGATGCCCGTGCGGCGCGCTCTGATAATCTTCACTTTCTGGTTGCCGAAGCGGTAGCTGAAGTTCAGGCGCACAAAGCGGGTTTCGGTTTTATCGAGGCTGTAGGCCTGCACTTCTGCGGCCCGCGTATCGTAGCGGCTTTTCTGCAGGTTCAGCGGGTCGAGGACGGTCAGCGTGAGCATGCCTTTTTCCTTCAACACCGGCTTCGATACTGCCACGCTGCCGTTGTACTGGGCCCTGAAGGCGTAGGCACCATACGTGAGCGGCGTGCGGTAGAACAGGTTGAGCTCGGCCCGCAGGCCATTGGGCATGTTTAGGGTGGTGTTGCTGCTGGCCATCACGCCCACGCTCGACTGGTTCAGCCAGGGCATGCTGGGCGAGTAGAACCGGACGTAGGTAGCGCCCACAAAATTGGCCGTGGTGATGGCCCCGCCGCCAAGCTGCTTGGTCAGACTCACGTTGGCATCCAGGGTGGTGGCCCGGCTCAGGTTGGCATCAGACTGAATGACGATGTTGGTGGCCGGGTCGCGGTGGAATACCTCGGCCAGGGCGTTGGTGTGGCGGCCGTAGCTCACGGAGGTAGCCACGGCGTTGTTGTAGCTGTGCGAAACGGAGAAGTTGTGCGAGAACGAGGGCCGGATGTTGGGGTTGCCCTGGTAGTAGAGGTAGGGGCTAAGGTAGGTCAGGAAGGGGTTGACGATGTCGAAGCGAAACCGGTCGATGTTGCGCCGGTAGCTGAAATTCCACTGCTGCTTCTCCGACATTGCGTAGTCAAGCGACACGTTCGGAAACAGGTTGAAATAGTCGCGCCTGTTCACCTGCCCCAGCGTCAGCGACTCGCCTTCGCTGTGCGTGTGCTCGGCCCGCAGGCCCAGTTGCAGGCCAATTTTCTTGCTCATTGGCCGGCGCAGCGAGGCGTAGCCCGCGTTGATGTACTCGCGGTACACGAAGTGGTTGGTGCGACGCGCGTCGTTGAGCCAGTTGCCGTCGTCGGCCAGGTTTTCCCAGTTGATGTCGTTGTCGGTAACGGTGCGCAACGACTTCAGGCCCGCTTCCAGCGCCGTGGTTTTGCCAAGGGTGCGGGTGTAGTCGGCGGTGAAGGAAGCCACCGAGTTGCGGGCCGGCGAGTAGGTGCGCAGCTCGTTGGTTGTAGCTTCTTCACTCAGCAGGTTGTAGCCGGCGTTGCGGTACTGCTCGTCGAAGCGCTTGTGGAAGGTGAGGTAATCGGCGTTGAGCTTCAGCTCGCTGCCGGCCGAATCCAGCAGCGTGCGGTAGTACACGCTTACTGTGGGGTTGAAGCCGCGCGCGGTGCCGTTGGTTTGCAGCGCGTTGGTGGCGTTGGGCGGCCCGGCCAGGCCCGCCACGGCCGAGTTGGTGTTGCCGTCCGTTTCGCGGGCACTCACGATTCCACGAATCTGCAGGCCCACCGAGCTGCGCTTGGTCAGGTCGTAATCAAAGTTGAGGCGGGCCGTCTGGCTGTTGCGCCCGGTTACGCTGTAGCTGGCCTCAGCGATGCGCGTTTCCTGGCCCAGCACGCGGTTGCTCTCGAAGCGGCGGTACTGTCTGGTGCGCAAGTAGTCCAGGCCCCCGAATATGTTCAGCTTGTCGCGGCGGTAGCTCAAAGTAGCGCCGCCGTTGTAGCGGGCGAAGCGGCCGGCCCCCACCCCGGCACTTACGCTGCCATTGGTCCCGAAGGCACTGTTTTTCTTGGTGAGGATGTTGATGACGGCCCCGCCGTTGGCGTCGTAGCGGGCCGAGGGGTTGGCAACTACTTCCACTTTATCGAGGGTATTGCTGGGCAGCGAAGCGAGCAGGCTGGCCAGGTCGGTGCCCCCCAGGTTGGTCAGCTTGCCATCGATGAGCACCAGGGCCGTTTTGCCCCGCACCTGGTAGCGGCCGCCCTGCTCCACCACGCCGGGAGCCCGCGACAATACTTCGGCGGCGGTGCCGCCCTGGGCAATGGGGCTTTCGGCCACGTTGAGCACCACTTTGTCGGCGCGCAGCTCAATAAAGGGCCGGTTGCCGGTTACTTTCACTTCTTTGAGCAGGTTCCGGTCCGGCGCCAAAGCCATAGTCAGCGGCTTATTATCGGCCGTGTTGGCGCTTACCACCACTGCTTCAACCGCGCCATTCCTGTACCCGATATAAGTTCCGAGCAGGTTGTAGGTGCCGGCCGCCAGACCCTCGAAACGAAACGCGCCTTTTTCGTCGGTCATCGTGCTCAGCACGAACGCGGGGTCGGCGCTTTTCCTGACCACCATCGTGGCAAAGGCCAGGGGCTGCCCGGTGAGGCTGTCGGCGACGGTGCCGCTGAGCGCGGCTGCCGCGGTGGGCCGGCCGGCCGCAGTTTTAGCCGGAGTGGTTTGGGCCGTGGCCACGGCGGGGGCGGCGACCAGCGCAGCCAGCAGGAGCAGGGAGGCAGAAGCAGTTTTCATGGGTCGGGAGGTTAGGCAGCGTTGGGGAGAGAGCCCAACCGCCAACCGGCTGGGAATGGGACAAAGCAACACCCGCCCGGCGCGTTTCCAAGGCGTTTTTCGACCACTCCCGGTCCCGACGCGACCAAGTACCCGCCGCGTTTTTTTGGTCGAAAAAACACCCCCCATTGGTCGAAATCCGGACCTGCTGATGCAGGGGGCGGCGAAAAAATCCGCCAACTTGCCCCCATGCAAACCCCCGCCCTACCTGCCGCCCCCGACCGGCCCAGCCGCTTCCCGCTCGTGTTCGAGGGGCTGGTGTGGGCGCTGTACGTGGGGCTCTACAAGTACAGTGTGCTGGTGGAAGGAGCCACCAGGCAGCTGCCGCTTATCAGGCACCCCAACTTTCCTTACCCCCAGTTCAGCCTACTCGCCCTGCTGGCTACGCTTTACATGGTGCCCTACTACCGGGGGCTGCTGCCGCTGCTGTTGCACCGTCGTCGCTATTTGCTGCTCGGGCTCGCTGGCGTGGTGTATGTATGGTGGAGCATCAAGCTGAATATGGCCTTGAGCTACGGCCTGTTTCAGCACATTGCCCAGCCGCCGGCGCTGGTTACGTACTATCAGCAGGGCTACCGGCTGGCGGTCCAGGGCCTGACTACCTGGTGGGCCCAGCCCTACTTCAAACTGCTGCTTACCGACTTGCTGGCCTTTAGCTGCGTGGCGTTTGTGCGGTTTGCTTTTCAGCAGGAATACCGCCGCCGCCACCTCGAAAAAGACCACTTGGCCCTGCAGATGGAGCAGCTCAAGGCGCAACTGCAGCCGCACTTTCTGTTCAATACCCTCAACAGCATCTACGGCCTGAGCCTGGCCGGCTCGCCGGAAACGCCGCGCTTTATTCTGCTGCTTTCCGAGCTGATGCGCTACGTGCTCTACGACAGCGGCAAGGCCCGCATTGCCCTGACCGAGGAGGTGGAGTTTCTGCAGAACTACTTCGAGCTGGAGCAGCGCAAGTACGCCGGGGCGCGGGTGGAGTTCCGGGCGGTGGGCGACGCGGCCGGCGTGCAGCTACCGCCGCTGCTGCTGCTGCCGCTGGTCGAAAACAGCTTCAAGCACGGCCGCCACCACTTCGCCGACGACGCCAGCGTGCGGGCCACGCTCACGACTACGCCCGGTCGGCTGCACTTTCTCATCGAAAACGACATGCTGCCCGAAGCCCCGGCGGCCTCGCCCCGGCGCAGCGGCGGCATCGGCCTTCGGAACATCCGCCAGCGCCTGAATCTGTATTATCCCAACGCCCACGAGCTGCACCTGACCGAGCACAACGGCCGCTACCGCGCCGAGCTGACGCTCCGGGTGGAATAGCCGTGCTTTTTTGTCCATTCCTCATCCTCCTATCACCTATCACCTCATCCCCCAAGCCATGACCAACACGCCCGCGCCCGTTCGTTGCCTGATTGTGGATGATGAGCCGCTGGCCCACCAGGTGCTCAGCCAGTTTATCGGCCAGACGCCGGGCCTGACGCTGACGGGCAAATGCCGCAACGCCATCGAGGCCTACGAGCACCTGGCCCAGCACCCCGTCGATTTGCTGTTTCTCGATATTGAAATGCCGCTGGTCACGGGCCTCAACTTCCTCAAAAGCCTTACCCACCCGCCCAAAACCATCCTCACCACCGCCTACCGCGAGTACGCCTACGAGGGCTACGAGCTCGATATTCTCGACTACCTGCTCAAGCCCTTCAGCTACGAGCGGTTCACCAAGGCCATTGCCCGCCTGCCCGCCACCCAGCCCATCCCGCCCGCCGACGACGCGGCCGAGAAATACCTGCTGGTAAAGGAGCGCCAGGGCCTGCTGAAGGTTCCGCACCGCGACATTGTGTACGTGGAAGGCTGCAAGGATTACGTCAAAATCACGACCGCCACCAAGGCCTACCTGCTCCACCACACCATGAAGGAAATGGTGGCCGTGCTAGGCCCGGCTTTCGTGCGGGTGCACCGCTCCTTCATCGTGGCCGCCGCCCACATCCGCATGCTGCAGCCCGACAACGTGCTGCTGCTCGACAACACCCTGCTGCCCATCGGCAACTCGCACCGGGCCGAGTTGCTGGCCTATTTCAAGAAATAACCCCATCCGAATCAGCCCCTGCGCCGCAACCCCGCCCCTACTTTCAGGGCCTACCCGAACCCAGGGCTTAGCAAAAAACTGCATTGGCGTTGCACGATAACGCGGGCTTTATCAGGCCGTTGACGGCGGGATTAGGGGCGGTGGTTGAAAAGAATTCAACTTCTTCGATGTAGACTTTTCCTTTGGACTATCTTCTACCCTTAGCTCCCGCTCCTTATGCTCCGCAAGCTTCTTTCCGTGCTCGTGCTGCCGCTGCTGCTGGCCGGCACCGCCCCGGCCCAATCCACCCCGGCGGCCCCGTTCAATAAGCCCAGGCTCGACAGCCTGCTCACGGGCCTGGAGGCCAGCCACCGCGCCATGGGCAGCCTCACGCTGTCGCAGGATGGGAAGGTGGTGTACAGCCGCGCCTTTGGGCAGCAGCAACCGGGCGTGCCGGCCACCCCGGCCACGCGCTACCGCATCGGCTCCATCAGCAAGCTCTTCACGGCCACCATGCTCATGCAGCTGGTTGAGGAAGGCAGGCTGAAGCTGGACGCCCCGCTGGCCACCTGGTTTCCGCAGCTGCCCAACGCCGCCCGCATCACCCTCGACCAGCTGCTGCACCACCGTAGCGGCCTGCACGATTTCACCCGCGACGCGGCCTACCCGACCTACATGAGCACGCCCCGGACCCAGGCGCAGATGCTCACCACCATCGGCCAGCTGACGCCGGATTTCGAGCCTGGCGCCAGGTTCGAGTACAACAATACCAACTACGTGCTGCTGGGCTACATTCTGGAGAAAGCCGGCGGCCAGCCCTACGCCCAGGCTCTGCAAAAGCGCATTACCGGCAAGCTGAACCTGAAAGACACGTACTACGGCGGGCGCATCGACGGCAAAAAGCGCGAGGCGGCCTCGTTTAAATGGACCGGCAGCGCCTGGCAGCCCGAGCCCGAAACCGACATGAGCATCCCCGGCGGGGCCGGCGCCCTGGTTTCCACTACGCCCGACCTCGACCGCTTTATCGAGGGCCTGTTCGGGGGCAAGCTGGTGAAGCCGGCCAGCCTGCAACTGATGATGCCGCAACAGGACAACTACGGCATGGCCCTGCTGATGATGCCCTTCGACGGCAAAAAGGGCTACGGCCACAACGGCTCCATCGACGAGTTCCGCTCCACCGTCCTCTACTACCCCACCGAAAAGCTCGCCCTGGCCTACTGCCAGAATGGAGGCAACTTCCCCCTCAACGACGTGCTCATCGGCGCGCTGGCCAGCTACTTCGGCAAGCCCTACCGCCTGCCCGACCTGCGCCCTGCCACTTCGGTGAACGTTGTCGCCGCCGACCTCAACCAACTGACCGGCACCTACGCCAGCACCCAGATTCCACTTAAAATCACGGTTACGGCATCGGGCACCACCTTAACGGCGCAGGCAACGGGCCAGCCGGCCCTTCCGCTCACGGCCAAATCCAAAACCCAGTTCACCTTCGATCAGGCGGGCATTATGATGGATTTCGATGCCGCCCAGCACACGTTTACCCTGCGCCAGGGTGGCGGCAGCTACCTGTTCACCCGCGAGTAGCCTGCCAGTTAACGCTAAAAAAGCAAGGCCCCCGTCCGGAAAATCCGGGCGGGGGCCTTGCTTTTTGCTATTATCGGCTCGAAGGCTAGTCTTTCACCTTCACGTTGCCGTCGTCGGCGTCGGTTTTCACCTTGGTGCCGTCGGAGTATTTCACTTTGGTGTCGCCATCCTTGTCGATTTTGATGACTTTACCGTTCGAGTACGTGATTTTGGTGTCGCCGCCGAGGCGCTTTTCGCGCTTTACCACCGTCGGGCCGGCGGGCTTGGCGGGTGCGGCCTTCGCTACGGGCGCCGGGGCGGGCGTGTAGGGCGTGCCGGCGTAGTAAGTGTCGCGGTTGTTGGTGTAGGTAGTGTAGCGGTCCTCGTCGACAACGCTCTTTACCGTCTTGTCGGTTTCGTCGTTTACAGCGCGCTGAGCAGCATAATAGCCCACGGTGTCGGTTTTGTACTGGTTGTTTACTTCGGCGAAGCGGCGGCCCCGGTCGTAGTAGCCCCGGCCGATGGTCGACACGGCGGTGGTATCGTCGAGGTCAAGGTCGCTGGCAATCTGGGTTACCGTGCGGTCGGCATCGGCGCGGTAGTCCATGTTATCGTTCATCACCACGGCCGTATCGGCCGAAGGCGTAACGGCGGCATCCACGGCGGCCTGTTTGTCCTGGTTGCAGGAAACCACGGCCAGACTGGCAGCGGCAGAAAGTAAAAGCAGCGACTTATTCATGATAAAAAGGGTCAGGTGAAAGAAACTACGCGGCCGGATATAGGCCAGTAGCTATACTGGGGCCTGATACGGCGGCAGCCGCGTCCGGGTTATCGGGACGCGCGCCTGCCAACTATTCCGAACCGCGGCCGCGGGCCGGGCAACCCTTCGGCCGGGCGCCGCATCTATTCCGCTAGCTGTCTTACCTTCAACCCCTTACTTTCTACTGCCATGCCTACCCCATCCCTTTTACAAAAACTGGCCGCCACGGTGCTGTTGGGCCTTTTAAGCGCCGGCAGCAGCTGGGCGCAACAGCTGCGCCCGGTGGGCAGCTTCGACAAGCTACGGGCCAGCAGCGCCTGCGACGTGGTGCTGACGCAGGGGGCGGCCACCAGCGTGAAAGTGGTAACCGACGCCGAACTGGAGCGCTACATCAAAACCGAAGTAGCGGACGGGGTGCTTGTGATTTACCGCGCCAAAGACGCCCCGGCGAGCCTGTTCAACCAAAAAAAGGTGACCGTGTACGTGACCTGCCCGCGCCTGACCGGCCTGCAGGCCAGCGGCGCGTCCGATATCAAAAGCACCTCCACCTTCGAGGCCGACAACTTCAGCATCGAGGCCAGCGGCGCCTCCGATGTAACGCTGGGCCTCAACACCCGGCAGCTAACGGTAACGGCCAGCGGCGCCTCCGATATCAAGCTGACGGGCCGCGCCGACCGGCAGCAAATCCGCCTTAGCGGCAGCAGCGACTACCACGCCAGCAACCTGCAAAGCCAGCAGGCCGACGTGCAGGCCAGCGGCTCTTCCGACGCCTACGTGGCGGCCGTACAGCTCACCTCCCGCGCCTCGGGCTCCAGCGACATTCACAACAAAACCCGCCCCCAATAAGGCGACAGGCAGGTTTCCGGCACCCTCCGCAGGTGCCCGCAGCAAGTCTGCGGGCACCTGCGGAGGGTGCTTTCCGGCCGCTGTTTGCCTTGGTGGGAAGCGCTATCCTGCCTGGTCGATTTGCCCGAAGCGTTGGGAAGAGTTGGCGGTTGGCCGCAGTCCGGGCCCCGTGGGCGGCCCCGTATCGTACCTTTGCCAGCCATGACTGAACCCCGCCACTTTCTGCTGTACAAGCCCTTCGGTTACCTGAGCCAGTTCCGGAGTGAAGACGCCCGGGAAGCCCGGAAAAAGCGGTTTCTGGGCGAATTGCACGACTTCCCGGCGGGCACCATGGCCATTGGCCGCCTCGACGAGCACAGCGAGGGGCTGCTGCTGCTCACCACCGACGGGCTGGCGAGTGAGCGAATCCGCCGCAAGGATGTGGAGAAGGAATACTACGCCCAGCTCGACGGTAGCATCACCGATGAGGCCCTGGCCCGCCTGCGCACCGGCGTCGAAATCAGCGTGGAGCACCAGCCCTACCAGACGCTGCCCGGCGCTGCCCACCGCCTGCCCGGCGCCCCCGATTTGCCGCCCCGCCCCCGCAAAATCCGCGACGACCGCCACGGCCCCACCAGCTGGGTGAGCATTGCGGTTACCGAGGGCAAAAACCGCCAGGTGCGCAAAATGACGGCCGCCGTGGGCTTTCCTACACTCCGGCTGGTGCGCGTCCGCATTGGCGGGGTGGTGCTGGCCGATATGGTGCCGGGCGAAGTGCGCGAAGTAGCCGATGTGGTAGCCCTGGTGCTGGCGCCGGTGACCGTCCAGGCCCTGTCGGCCTAGCCTTACCACGCCGCCCGTTGTTGCCGCGACGGGCGCTGCCGGGGCACGTTCGGGCGCGGGCGGGTGGCGGCCGTCCTCGCCTGCAATATAGCCGCGGGGTGTTCTTTTTGCCGGAATTATGGCGTAACTTTACCCCTGCCGCTATTGCTTAGCCCCGGCCGCGCTGGTTTGTTCCGCGCCCCTCAGCCTTCCTGCAACGCGGCGCCCCTGGCTTCCGGCCCCGCTGTACCCGTGCCCTTCCGGCAGAGTTCAATATAGGAACTTTGCTAGATTATGGGCTGTTTCAACCAGGTAAGCGGCTTTTTTTATCATCACAGCTCCTGCTTCGCAGGGGCGAATCTGACATCAATCGAACACATTATATGGGTAGATCACAGGCCACCTTCGGCAAAAGGGAGAACGAGAAGAAACGACTGAAGAAGCGCCAGGAAAAGGCGGAGAAGAAGGAGGAGCGCTTAGCCAACTCCAGCAAAGGCCAGGGTCTCGAGGAGATGCTCGCTTATGTTGACGAGAACGGCAACATCGTGGACACTCCCCCGGATCCGACCAAGAAGAAGAAGGAGATTCCGCTCGAAAGCATCCGCATTGGTGCTATCCGGCAGGAAGACATGGAGGAAGAAGATCCGGTGCGGACCGGCTCGGTTACCTTCTTCAACGACTCGAAAGGCTACGGCTTCATCAAGGACTCGGCTACGCAGCAGAGCGTATTTGTGCACGCCAACAATCTGGGCAGCCTCACCATCAAGGAAAACGACAAGGTGACCTTTGAGGTAGAGATGGGCCAGAAAGGCCCGAGCGCCTTCAACGTAAAAATGGCGGTAGCGGGTTAATACCCCGGTTTCCGGCAATGCCAGCAGCGGCGACTACTCCGAAAGGGGTAGTCGCCGCTGCCATTCAGGGCCAGTTGGCCGCGGGGTGCGGGGAACCGGCCAACTGAATATAATTATGGCTTCCGGAATAAAGACAATTTATCCTGCCGGTCCGGGCCGATAGCGCCGCCAGGGTCCGAATTGGCTTTTTTGAACAGCTGGCTGCAGATCACCCCTTTGACAGCACGGCCAAGAACCTATGGATCAAACCTATATATGAGAAATAAATATAGCGGCCGTTTCCTGATTAATAATACATTTGCCGGATAGCGCAACAGGTCATCCAGCTGCGGCGCTTGTTTGCCCTCTCTTTTCCACAACCAACCTTCTTTTCCATGAACAAGCTTTATGCCTACGGGCTCGGTGTGGCCCTACTGTCCGCCGCCGCCACACCGGCCCCCGCCCAAAACCGGCCCGCTGGCCCCACCTACTCGCTGGGGAGCCCACAAAACCTGGCCCGGCAGCTCGAAATGGAAGTGGCCTCCGACCTGGCCCGCCGCCAGCCCAAGCCCACCGTTTCGCTGCGGGTGGCCGCCAACAAGGACTTCACCGGCCAGGTGAACTACCGCGAAGACCTGGCCTCGACCGGCGAATACCTCATCGGCGAGCTGGCCGGCGTGCCCAACTCGTCGTTTTTTCTGCGGGTAGAAGGTAATCAGGTGGAGGGCAACATTGTGCTGCGCGATGCCAAGCGGGCCTACCGCTACTCGACCGACGCCCAGGGCAATGCCCAGGTACAGGAAGTTGACATCAACCAGGTAATCTGCATCGACTACGATAAGCCCGTGGGTTACCAGGCGCCCGAGCCGGCCGCGGCCAACCGCGGCACCGCAACGGCGGCCGCCATTGCCTCGCTGCAGAGCCTGCCCGGCGCCAAGGGCTGCATTTACATCGACCTCGACGGGCAGTACGTATCGGGCACGCCCTGGAACAACGGCAACCCGATTGACGCCGCGCCTTCGGGCATTCAGAACGACGCGGCCAAGGTGCAGGCGTTCTGGGAGCTGGTGAGCGAGGATTTCCGGCCGTTCGATATGAACGTGACCACCGACGAGGCCGTGTTCAACGCCTACCCCAAGAACATGCGCATGCGCGTGATTGTGACGCCCACCACTACGGCAGCCCCCGGCGCCGGCGGCGTGGCCTACGTGACGTCGTTCCGCTACAACAACGACACGCCCTGCTGGGTGTTCATGAGCGACCCCAAGTCGGGGGGTGAGGCGGCCTCGCACGAGGTGGGCCACACGCTGGGCCTGAGCCACGACGGCCGCACCAGCCCCAGCGAAGGCTACTACCAGGGCCAGGGCACCTGGGCCCCGATTATGGGCGTGGGCTACTACAAGCCGGTTACGCAGTGGAGCAAGGGCGAATACAATAGCGCCAACAACAAGGAGGACGATCTGGCCATCATCAGCAGCTCGACCTACAACGTAGGCTACCGCGCCGACGACCACGGCAACTCGACCGGGGCCGCCACGCCCCTGGCCCGCAACGGCAACGCCCTGACCGGCAACGGCCTCATCGAGCGCACCGACGACCAGGACTACTTCAGCTTCACGACCAGCGGCGGCGCGGTCAGCTTCAACGTGAACACCGTGGCCCGCTACGGCAACCTCGATGTGATAGTGCGGCTGCTCGACAGCGCCGGCGGCGTGGTGGGCACCTTTGATACCAGCGGCAGCCTCAACGCGACGGTCAGCACCACGCTGGGGGCCGGCACCTACTTTGTGCAGGTGGATGGCACCGGCTCAGCCAACCCCGCAACCGATGGCTACTCTGATTACGGCTCGATAGGCTCGTTCACGGTTAGCGGTACGGCCCCGACCGGCGGCACCACGCCGCCAACGCCGCCTACCCCACCCACGCCGCCCACCAATCCGCCGGTGGTCGTTACGTACTGCGCCAGCAAGGGCAGCAACGTGAGCTACGAGTGGATTGACTTGGTGAAGCTGGGCTCCATCAACCGCACCTCGGGCAAAGACGGCGGCTACTACGACGGTACCGCGCTCAATACCAACATTGCAGCCGGCTCGTCGCAGACGATTAACATTTCGGCGGCCTTCGCCTCGACGGCCTACTCCGAGAACTGGCGCGTGTACATCGACTACAACCAGGACGGCGACTTCACCGATGCCGGCGAGACGGTGGTGTCGGGCTCTTCGTCGAGTGCCGGTACGCTGTCGGCCACCTTTACGGTACCGTCTTCAGCCAAAACCGGTAAAACCCGCCTGCGCGTAACCATGAGCGACAATGCCGCCACCACCAGTTGCGGCAACTACAGCTACGGCGAAACCGAGGATTACTCGGTTACCATCACCGAAGGCGCGGGCGTAGCGGCCGGCACCGAGACCTACGTAGCGGCCCAGAGCGCCTCGGTGGGCGACGGCAACTTCGATAAGGCCCTGACACTGTATCCGAACCCAACGGCCAGCGTGCTCAATATCGTGCTGGCCGGTAAGGCCCCGGTGGTATCGGCTTCGGTTACCGATCTGCGCGGCGCCAACGTGGCCAATGCCCGCTTCGAAAACGGTCAGCTGGACGTGGCCAACCTGGCCAGTGGCGTCTATCTGCTCACCGTCTCCGATGGTCAGAAAACCTTCCACGAGCGGTTCGTGAAGCAGTAACCGGGCCCTGACCGATGCTGATGCGCGCAACGGCGGCAGTTTCTTCGGAAGCTGCCGCCGTTGGTGCGTTCGGGCAGAACGCCCGGGAGCCGGCCAAAAAGGCCGCAGCAGGTGAGGACGAGGCCGCCGGCGTACCTTTGCACCCGAGCGGCCGTTTTCTGCGGCCTCCGTTCGTTGTGCTTATGAAACAGTTTTTTGCTTCCTCGCTGGGCCGTCTGCGGCTGGTTGGATTTCTGGAAGGGCTTTCGTTTTTGGTGCTGCTGGGCATTGCCATGCCGCTGAAGTACTTTTTCGGCCAGCCGACGGCCGTACGGGCCGTTGGCACGGCCCACGGCGCCCTGTTCGTACTCTACTGCCTGCTCGTTATCGGAGCGGCGGTGCGCTACAGCTGGTCGTGGCGCAAAACGGCGCTGGCTTTCGTGGCGTCCATTATACCTTTCGGCACTTTCTGGGCCGATATGAAGCTGTTTCGCGACGACGAGTCGGCTGGCGAAGCCCGGTAGCGGCGGCCCGAAGCCGGATGCTTTCTTTACGGCCAAATGCGAGGTAGCCCTTTTGCGCTGCTGCTGCCTTGCTAAGGCCCTGTTTCGGGGGCCGCTGCCGCCGCTCTATCCTCTTGCCCCGCTCCCATGAATTTTGTGCTTGTGCTGCTCCGCTGGCTGCGCCGCCGCTTCGACCTGACCCAGGACATGGGCACGCCCGCCGACATTGTGCAGGACGTGGAAGACGGGCTCATGTTCAAGGGGACCAACCTGTGGGTGCTCATGTTCGCCATTCTGGTGGCGTCGGTGGGGCTGAACGTCAACTCGACGGCCGTGGTAATTGGCGCCATGCTGATTTCGCCGCTCATGGGCCCCATCGTGGGCATTGGGTTCGGGGCGGCCACAGTGCGGGTCGAGATTATCCAGTGGGGCCTTTCCAACCTGCTGCTGGCTACGGTTATCAGCCTGCTGGTATCGGCCATGTACTTCCGGCTCACGCCCCTCACCGAGGCCGGCACCGAGCTGCTGGGCCGCACCGTGCCCACCACCTGGGATGTGCTGATTGCCCTGTTTGGCGGGGCGGCCGGGGCCGTGGCCCTCACCCGGCGCGAGAAAAGCAACGTGCTGCCCGGCGTAGCCATTGCCACCGCCCTAATGCCCCCGCTGTGTACGGCCGGCTACGGGCTGGCCACTGCCCAGTGGCAGTACATGCTGGGGGCTCTTTACCTGTACTTCATCAACTGCGTTTTTATCGTGCTTTCCACGCTGCTGGTAGTGAAATTGCTGCCCATTGCGCGGGCCACGTTCACGGATGATGCCCGCGCCCGGCGCGTGCAGCTGACGGTGTGGGGCCTGGCCCTGCTTACGGCCGTGCCCAGCGTGTACCTGGCCGCTGGCATCGTGCAGCGCACGGTGTTCACCCACAATGCCCAGCGCTTCATCGAGGAGCAGTGCACCCTGGCCAATTCGTACGTAGCCACCCGGCGCCTCGACCCCGAAACCAGCACCATCAACATCCTGTTTGCCGGCCAGCGCCTCACGCCCCCCCAGATCCAGACCCTGCACAACCGGCTGGCTGATTACAGCTTGGAAGACGCCAGGCTAATTGTGCGTCAGGGCCTGGGCCGTCTCGATTCGACCGATGCCCTTTCGCTGCGAACCAGCCTGCTGGAAGACGTGCGCGACCTGGGCCAGCAGACGCTGGCCAGCTACGACGACCGCCTGACCCAGCGCATTCAGCGCATTGTAGTGGCCAGCACCGTGGTTTCCACCGGCCTGCCTTCCGACTCCGCCCTGCTGCGCGAGGTGCAGATTGAGCACCCGCTGGTGCAGCAGCTGGGCACCAGCAGCGTGGTGCAGTCGGCCACCGACTCGCTCCGTGCCGATACGCTGGTAGTAGTAGCCATTCGTTCGCGCCAGCCTCTGCCGGTGCCCGAAGCCCAGCGGCTGCGCCAGTGGCTGAAACTGCGTAGCGGCACCCGCCACCGTGTCCGCCTGCTGGAGCAGACTGCGCCGGCCCGGTAGTGGGTGGCGTAGTAATGCAGGCATACGCTGCCGGACTTCCTCAAGCGGGCTGAAGCTGAACCATAGCGCGGGCGTAACCTCCGGAAAGCCTACCAAGCACGAAGCCCCTGCCGTCAGTGCAGACGGCAGGGGCTTTGTGGTTGGTAGGCGTAGGGCCGGGTGAGAAGCGGGCTGCTTTGCGGGCTTTAGCTACGGCAGGTTGCTTCTCCCCTGCTTTTTACTCGGTTTTCGTTGTGCGGCCCCGGTACACCGACTCGCTGCTGCGCTGCCAGGTGTCGTCGTTGTCGGAATCATCGTGGGAGGCCGCCGCGGAACTACGGCTTTTGTTGCTGGCGGAGCGCAGTGCCAGCCAGCTCAAGCCGCTTACCAGCAGGGCGCCGCCTACTACTTTCTGGGTCGGGCTGAGGCGGTTTACCTGCTCCACGGCTTTCGAGCCCAGGTCTTTGGCCTGCTTGGAAAGCTGGTTCACATCGATGTTCTGCAGCCACTGCTGCTGGCCGAGCCAGTTCTTGGCCTGGGCTTCCAGGCCGCCTTCGGCGCCGTCCTGGCCCTGGTCTGCTTTACGGCTGGTGCCCTGCGGCTGCTGGTCGCGGGCAGTGTCGCCGGCTTCGGAGTGAGCGGGCGTGAACGATACGTGCTTAGCAGCGGCCTCGCCGGCCGGGTTGTTTTTTGAAGTGCTCATAACAATGGAAGAGTAACGTGGATGAATTGCCAACGGGCGAACCCGGGCTTGCCCGGTTGTATTCGTGAAAAGGCCACCCGAAGTTGCCTTTGGCGCCGTTGTTTTGGCCAGCGGTGGTTGGGCGGCCCTAAACATCCGGCCGGGCTACCAGTTGGGGTACTACTCTTTTTATAACCCGCTGCTCATGCCCTCCACTGCCATTGCCGACGCGGCCCGCCGCTTTCAGGATAAAGTTTGTTTCGTTACCGGCGCCACCTCGGGCATTGGCCGGGCCACGGCTGTGCGCCTGGGCCGCGAAGGGGGCCGCGTGGTCATTATCGGCCGCAACACCGACGAGGGCAAAGAATCAGTGAGCCTGGTGGAGCAGGCCGGCGGAGAGGCCCTGTTCATCCGCTGCGACGTGGGCAAAGACAGTGAACTGACACGGGCCGTGGAGCGCACGCTCAAGCAATGGGGCCGCATCGATGTGCTCATCAGCAACGCCGCCATGATGACCTTCGACCCCATCACCAAGCTCGACCCCAAAGACTGGGACCAGCTGATGAGCGTGAACCTGCGGGCCCTGTTCCGGCTCACCCAACTCTGCCTGCCCCACATGAAGGGCGGCGCCATTGTGGCCGTCAGCTCGGTGCATGCCTTCCAGACCACGCCCAACGTAATACCCTACGCCGCCAGCAAGGGCGCCACCGATGCCTTCGTGCGGGGCCTGAGCCAGGAAATACCGCACACCCACGCCCGCGTAAATGCCGTAGCGCCCGGCGCCGTGGATACGCCCATGCTCTGGAGCAACCCCAACGTGAAAAGCGGCCAGGAAAAAATTACCGGCCAGGTGGGCACGCCCGAAGAGCTGGCCGCCGCCATCTGCTTCCTGGCCTCATCCGAAGCCAGCTTCATCAACGGCACCACCCTGGTCGTCGACGGTGGCCGGCTGGCGGCGCTTTGAGGTGATATGGTGAAATAGTGAGCTGGTGAGTTGCTGTTCGAAAGGTTTCCCAGCGCCACTTGCGCAATCAGGCCTTTCGAACAGCAACTCACCATCTCACCATATCACTATCTCACCTTCGGGCTGGGGTGGCGCTCGGCGGCGGTGGGCAGCGGGCGGCCCTGGGTGTAGTGGTGGGCGTCGCGCTCGGCCGCGGCGCGGGCCTGTACCTCGAACGGGATGTGGTAGTAGCCGTGGCGGGCCCAGCCCCAGAGGTAGCGCACCAGAAACCCCAGCCGGCCGTACTGCTCGAACTGCCGGATGTGCTCCATCTCGTGCGCCACCCAGAACGGGTCGCGCAGAAACTGCTCGCGCGTAACGCCGCTCAGATGAATGCTGCGGCCCAGCACCATGGCCACGTTCGGGGCCGCCAGTTTCAGCCGGGCCAGCCGGGCGAAGGGCGAGTTTTCCACAATGCGGGCTACCTGCATAAGGCAATAATGAGGAAATGCGAAGGGCGTGATGTACGTAATATTATTCGGGCAAGTTGAGCAAGTTGCAAGACTATTCGAAAAATTCGTTGACTTATTACAAGAATATTCTGTTTTAGCCGCATTTTTCCTTGGTGTTTCGGGTTGCCTCGACTTAGCTTTACCCCACGCCTCTGTCCGGCCAGTCCGGAAAGCAGGGAGCTACTGTCACTTCTTTCGCTTTTGCCATCCGGACTACCGGTTGCCTATCGAGTAACGAACACCTTTTTGGAACAGCCCGGCCCTGCCTGCCGAAGCTGCCAGCACCCCTTCCGACGGACAATGAAAAACAGCATCCTCTATTGCCTCGCCGCGGCCGCCATGGTCCTCTCTTTTTTCTTTGAGCAAGCCCCCGCCGCGTCTGGCAACCTAGTGGTTGCTTCTTCCCAACAAGCCTCCCTGCTCAGCGGCCTCGTGCCCGCTTTCGAGGGCGACAACTCCCGCACCCTCTCCTCTTCCGATTCGGTGGCCTACGACAAGGTAGCCGAGCGGTTGGGCATCGAGACCAACTACACCGAAAACCAGTCGTTGCTGGCCACGGTGGCCTCGTGGCTGGGCACGCCCTACCGCTACGGCAGCAGCAGCAAAAAGGGCACCGACTGCTCGGGCTTCGTTACCCGTGTTTTTCAGGAAGTGTACGGCCTCACGCTGCAGCGCAGCTCGCGCTCCATGTTCGGCACCGTGAAGCGGGTTGATAAGGACGAAATGCAGACCGGCGACCTGGTGTTCTTTCGCCGGGGTCCGGGCCAGCCCATCTACCACGTGGGCATCTACCTGAAGGACAATAAGTTTGCTCATGCTGCCTGCAACGGCGGCGTAATGGTTAGCTCGCTGCGCCAGGCCTACTACAGCCGCAACTTCTACGCCGCCGGCCGCGTCGACCGGTAGGCAGCCCCCGGCTCCGTTATTTCCTGTTTTACAACCCCGCCCCGTCCTTCCCGTCGGGGCGTAGTTGTGTAGATGCCTGGGGGCGGTTTTGTGGGCTGGGGGTGGGCAGAGGCGGGCAAAACCATTTTGGCCTGATAGAGTATAGCACAACATCGGCGCTAAAGCCGGTATCTCCCTTTCTATTTTCAACATCTCCATGGATAAGCAAGACCCTAAAGGACAGGATATAGCCTCTTCGGCCCTGTTCAAAAAATTTCTCGGCAAGGCAGAGGAATACGTGAAAAAGCCCACGCGCATGAAGCAGCTGCTGACTGAGGCGTACGAGAAAGCCAGCAGCAAGAAGGACGTCGGCTCTATTGCCCACGAGGCCTGGGAAACGATGCAGACCATGTTCCGGCTCATCAAGCTCTCGGCATCGGGCGAGTACACGGGCCTGCCCACCTCGACGGTAGTAGCTGCCGTGGCCGTTACCATCTACTTCCTGAGCCCCATCGACCTGATTCCGGACTTTATTCCGGTACTGGGCCTGCTCGACGATGTCGCGCTGGTGGCCTGGTTCAGCACCACTATTCAGGACGAGCTGGTGAAGTTTGCCGAGTGGGAACAGACCCGCCCGACGCTGGTCGTGGAACCCAAAGACCAGCCCGCAACCGGCTCCACCAAGCCGGCTGCCTCATCTGATAATACCTCGGCCAAGGTAGGCAACATGGGCTCGGAGGCCAACAAGCCGCCGGTAGCAACCCCGGCCCCCGATATGGCCTCGGCCACTGCCACCCAGGCCGACGTAGCCGCCAACACCACCGACAGCAGCCGCGAGCCCAACCTCTCTACCCAGGACCGCCCCGCCGGCGGCAACCTGGGCGGCAACGTCCGCTAGAGTCTGCTAGCTGTTAGCTGTTAGCTGTTAGCTGCATAAGAAAGCCCCGTCTGAACTATCAGACGGGGCTTTCTTATGCGCTAACAGCTAACTAACCTACGCGGCCTGGGCGGTGGTGGGCGTGTGGGTGGCCACGTAATTAACGAAGTCGCCCACGGTGGTCAGAGGCACTTCATCCGGAATAACGATGTGGAAGTTGCGCTCCAGTTCCAGAATGATGTCGACAACATCCACGGTGTCGAAGCCCAGCTCACGGCTCAGGTCGCTACCGATACGCAGGCGCCGGGCCTTGATGGCCTTGCGCTTGCTGATGATGCGCAGCACCTGCTGCTGAATGGTTTTGGAGGCGGTTGTGGTGGAGGCGTACATGAAACGAGCCAACAGAGAGTAGAAAAAGCAGAATGAGGCCGGCAGCTGGGCCTTTTGCGCCCGTTCGGGCGAAGGAGTGCGGAGTTGGCCGGAATGGTTGCAAGGCTCCGCAAAAAAAGCTCCGGAAAGAAGTACTTCCCGGAGCTTGCTGATTTACACGTTGGCCAGAATAGGTGGCGTGGCGGCGTCTACCTCTTCCTGGTCGGCCGGCACCTCGGGCTCGCCCTTGATGCGGGTTTTCAGGCTTTCAGTAATCAGGTACATCACCGGCACTACCACCAGCGTGATGAGCGTGGCGAACACCAGACCGAAGATGATGGTCCAGGCCAGCGGGCCCCAGAACGTTACCGACTCGCCGCCGATGAAGATGTTGGGGCTGCCCGAGTTGAACAGCTCGTAGAAGTCGACGTTCAGGCCGATGGCCAGCGGAATCAGGCCCAGCGTGGCGGCCGTGGCCGTCAGGATTACCGGGTTGAGACGGGTGCGGCCGGCCAGCACGATGGCCTCGCGCAGGGGCATGCCCTGGTCGCGCAGCATGTCGGTGAATTCAACCAGCAGAATACCGTTTTTCACCACGATACCGGCCAGCGCGATAATGCCCACGCCCGTCATCACGATGCTGATGTTCATGCCCGTAATGGCCAGGCCCAGCAGTACGCCGATAACCGAGAAGATGATTTCGATGAGGATGATAATCGGCTTGCTGATGGAGTTGAACTGCATCACCAGAATCAGGAAGATGAGGCCGATGGCGCTGACGGCGGCAATGCCGAGGAAGTCGGAGGTTTCCTTCTGGTCTTCCTGGGCACCCCCCATTTTCACGGTGTAGCCGGGCGTTACGGGGAACGAGCGGAGCGCCGTTTCAATCTGGCGCACCACGTCGGGGCCCGTAAAGCCACCGAGCACGTTCGAGGAGATGGTGATAACGCGCTTCACGTCCTTGCGCTTGATGCCGCCGTAGGTCGTGCCGTAGCGTACATCGGCCACCGAGGCGATGGGCACCTGGCGTATCTGGCCCGTGGCGTCGCGGAAGGTCAGGGGCGAGTTCAGGATGGCGTCGATGTCGGAGCGGTAGGGCTCGGCGTAGCGCACCTGAATCGGGTACTCGTCGTCGGGGGTCTTGAATTTGCTGGCCTCGGTGCCATAAATGGCCGTGCGCACTTCCATCCCAATCTGGGCGGTGCTGATGCCCTCGCGGTTGGCGCGCACCCGGTTGATGTCCACGGCAATTTCGGGGTTGCGGTCTTCCAGGTTGGAGCGTAGCTGCTCGATGCCGCCGATGTTCTTCGACTCGATGTAGCGGGTTACGTCCTTGGAAAGCTTAATCAGCGTCGGGTAGTCGTCGCCGGCTACCTCAATGGCGATGGGCTTGCCGGTAGGCGGGCCGCTGCTTTCCTGGTCGACCGAAATTTCGGTGCCCGGAATGCCTTTCACCACTTTGCGAATCTCATCCATGTAGATGGCCGTCGACTGGCCGGTTCGCTCGCTCATCTCTTTGAAAGCCACGGCCACTTTGGCCAGGTTGGATTGCGAGGTACCGGCGGCCGTGGCTTCGCCGGGGTCGGCGGCGCCGATGGCCACGTTGGTAATCACCGATTCCACGTCGTGGTTATCCTTGCCGATAACGCTGTAGATGCGCTGTTCGAGCACGCGGGCCACCGAGTCGGTTACCTCCACGCGGGTGCCCACCGGCATTTTCAGGTAGGTGTAGATGAACTTGGGGTCGCCCTTAGGGAAGAAGTCGACCTTGGGGCCGCGGGCCACGATGGCCACAATCGACACCACAAACAGCACGACCATGCTCAGCATAATAGCCTTCGGCCACGAAATAGCCCAGCCCACGAGGCGGCCATAGGCGTTCTGGAAGCGCGGCAGCACTTTGGTCTGGAAGCCGGCAATCAGGTGCACGAACACGAAGCGGTTCAGAATCACGAGCACGGCGAGCGTGAGCATTAGGCTGCCTACGAAAGTCGAGCCCACTAGGAAGCCCACGAGGGCAATGGCCACCAGCACGCCAATACCGATGGAGAGCGGCCGGTCCCACTGGGGCTTCTCGCCCAGGTGGTGGTCTTCGCGCTCCATGAAGCTCACGGCAAACACCGGGTTCATAATGAAGGCCACGATAAGCGACGACATCAGCGTCAGAATCAGCGTAACGGGCAGGTAGAACATGAACGAGCCCACAATGCCGGGCCAGAACATGAGCGGCACGAACGGCGCCACGGTCGTCAGCGTACCGGCCAGTACCGGAATGAATACCTCGCCGGCGGCGTACTTGGCGGCCTGGGCCGTTGTCAGCTCGGGGTGCTCGTGCAGCAGGCGGTGGGTGTTTTCAATTACCACAATGGCGTCGTCGACCACAATACCCAGCGCCAGCAGGAAGGCGAAGAGCACAATCATGTTGAGCGAGAAGTCGAAGGTCGGCAGCAGCACGAAGGCCAGGAACATGCTCAGCGGCACCGACAAACCCACGAACAGGGCGTTGGTGGTGCCCATGAAGAACATCAGAATCAGCGTTACCAGGATAAAGCCGATGATGATGGTGTTGATCAGGTCGTGGAGCGTAACGCGGGTGTCGTTGGAGGTGTCGCCGGTTACGGTGATGGTCAGCTCCTTGGGGAGCGTCAGCTTGGAGTCGGCAATGATTTCCTTGATTTTGTCGGAGGCGTCAATCAGGTTTTCACCCTGGCGCTTCACCACGTTCAGGGTTACGGCCGGCTTGCCATCGAGGCGGGCAAACGACTCGCGGTCCTTGAAGCCGTCGGTAACGGTGGCAATGTCGCCGAGGCGCACGGCCGAGCCGTTGAGGTTCTTGATCTGGATGTTGGCGATATTATCGGCCCGCACGTACTGGCCCGCCACGCGCACGGCACGCTTCTGGTTGCCCACGTCCACGGTACCGCCCGAAATGGTCACGTTCTCCGAACCAATGGCCCGGCTGATGTCCGAGAAGCTCAGGCGCGAAGCCCGGAGCCGGTTCAGGTCCACGTCCACGTTCACCTGCTGGTCGAGGGCCCCGATGATATCCACGCGGGTGATTTCGGGCAGAGCCTCAATCTTGTCCTGGAAGTCGTCGGCGAACTTTTTCAGCTGGCTGATGGGCAGGTTGCCGGCCAGGTTGATGTTCATGATGGGCAGCTCCGACAGGTTGACTTCCTGCACGGTGGGCGGCGAGGGCAAATCGTTGGGCAGCTCGGAGCTGGCCTTGTCCACGGCGTCCTTGATGAGCTGCTTGGCATACTGCACGTCGACGCCAGAGGTAAACTCCACGTCTACAATACAATAGTCCTGGTTCGAGGTCGAAGAAATCTTCTTCACCCCGTTCACGCTCTTGATTTCCTTCTCAATCTGGCGCGTCACCAGGTTTTCAATGTCGGTAGGCGAAGTGCCGGGGTAAATCGTGGCCACGATAATACGCGGAATTACGATGTCCGGAAATTTCTCCTTGCCCAGGTTGATATAGGCGAAGATGCCCATAATGGTGAGCACCAGCGTGACGATGTAAATCGTCGTCTTATTGTCAATGGACCAACTGGTGGGTCCGAATTCTTTTCCGGTGTCCTGCATGGCGGTGGGGAGCTACAAGCTACAAGCTGCAAGCTGCAAGCATTGGTCTGTTGGCCCTTTAGGTGTTTATTGAATCTCTTTTTCCAGACGGCGCATAAATGCTTGAAGCATCATTTGCTCCTCCCGAACAATGGAAAGCAGTGGTGTTAGTTCATCAAGTGATACAAGCCCAATCCGTTCAGTTATTAATAGTTGCGTTTCCACTTCAAAAGTCGAACCCAACGCTATTTCCAGGAACCGCTTGTAGTCCCTGGCGCTACCCCGACTGCTACCCTCCGCAATGTTGCTCGGAATAGAAACCGCGGCCCGGGTTAACTGACTACGCAAGCCAAACAATTCCTCTTTAGGTAACTGCCGCGCCACCGCATAAACCCCCGCCACAATGTTCATCCCCTTCTGCCACACTAAAAGCTGCTGGAAATGGCGCATCTACTTTGAGGTTAGGGCTGCATGCCGCAAGTTTTTGTGAGGACAGGCGAAAAGAACAGCACTTGAAGCTTGCAGCTTGTGGCTTGCAGCTCAATTACAAACTAACCGCCTGTCCCTCGTTCAGATTCTGGTAGCCGGCTGAGATAACCTGGTCGCCGGTTTGCAGGCCCTGGGTTACTTCGACTTTGCCGTTGTAGGTGTTGCCTACCTGAATAACGCGCTTGGCGGCCACTTTCTTGCCGCCTTTTTCGTCCACGACCAGCACGAAGCTGTTCTGCTCGTCGCGCTGTACCAGATCGACGGGTACTACGGTGGCGTTCTGGCGGTTGTAGTTGAGGATGCGCACGTTGGTTACCATGTTGGGGCGCAGGCGGCCGGCTTTGCCGGGGTCGGCCAGGCGCAGCTCCACCGTGAAGGTCCGGCTGGTGGGGTTGATGGTGCTGGTTACCACGCGTACGGTGGCGGGCAGGTCGCTTTCACCCAAATCGGGGATGGTGACCAGGGCCTTGTCACCCACCTTGATGCTGTTGGCGTAGGCCTCCGATACATCAACCACGATTTTGCCGCTGCCGCTGCTGCTGAGCAGCTTCACCACGGGCGCGCCGGGGGCTACGGTTTCGCCCAGCTTGGGCAGCACGTCATCCACGGTGCCGGCGAAGGGCGCTACCACCCGGTACAGGTCGCGCTGGCGGTTGAGGGTGGCTAGGTTGCTTTGCAGGGCGCGGTAGTTGTTGCGGGCTTGCAGGAACTGGATTTCGGTGCCAATCTGCTGGTCCCAGAGGCGCTTCTGCTTTTCGTACACCACCTTGGCCAGGTCCATGCGCACCTTCAGCTCGGCCACGCTGGCGTCGAGTACGGCGGCATCCACGGTGGCCAGGGTCTGGCCCTTGCGCACCCGGTCGCCGCGCTTCACGCTGAGCGTGGTGAGCGTGCCGGCCGCGCGGGCCGATACGGTGGCGTTCTGGTCGAAATCAACCCGGCCCTGCACTTCGAGGTAGCTCTTGAAGTCCTCGTTGGTCACCTTGATAACCGATACCGGCGTAGCCTGCAAGGCCTTTTCGGCATCCGTGGGGCCGGTTTTGGCTTCCAGGTCCGAAATTTTGGCTTGGGTGGTAGCCTGCTCCTGCTTGAGCTTGGCCAGCTCCGCCGCCGGGTCCTTGGAGCCGCAGGAGGCCAGGGAGCCGCAAGCTGCAAGCCACAAGCCACAGGCCGCGATGCGCGAAGGAGTAATTGAAACGAAAGACATATGTAAGGGAAGCTAGGAGTTAGAAGCTGGGAGCTAGAAGAAGGGAATGGAGAGGTCTGGAGTAGGAATTCAAAGCAATTTTAGCTTCTAGCTCCTATCTTCTAGCTCCTCAATTAGATGCTTTGCGGAACAGTTCGCCGGTGGCTTTGTCGCGGTCGACCTTGGCTACCAGCACATCGTAGAGGGCGGCGTAGTAGTTGGTCTGGGCTTCGCGCAGGTTGGTTTCGGCCGAAATCACCTCCAGGTTGGCACCGACGCCCTCCTGAAACTTGATGCGAGACACGCGGGCCACTTCCTCGGCCAGGCCCAGGTTGGCGCGCTGATTGTCGAGCACGTCGAGGGCGTTGATGAGGCTGGTGCGGCTCTGGGCATCCTGCAAGTCGATGCTCTGGCGCAGGGTTTCGAAGCCCCGCTCAATGGTCTGCTGCTGAATGCGCGACTGCTGCACCAGATACTTGCGGCGGAAGCCGTCGAACACCGGAATCTGCAAGCTCAGGCCCACGTTGCCGAAGCCAAACCAGTTCTGGTTCGAGAAGCCGTTGCCGGTGCGCGAGTTGGGCCCGCGAAACGCAAACAGGTCGCTGGCATTCTGCCCCGAGCCCGAGAAACCATAGGCGGCCGTCGCGAGCAGGCGCGGGTAGGCCCCGGCCCGACGGTTGGCCAAATCGAGGCCGGCCAGGGCCTGCTGGGTTTCGAGGGTGCTGAACTCGATGCGGTTGTTGTAGTTGATGGCGCCGGCCAGCTGGCCGGTGCGGGCGCCGCTCAGGGCCGTCTGCTGGTCCTGGGCACGCTGGTCGGCGTTATCGGTGGTAGTCGGAGCCGGGGCCGAAGGCACGTCGCCGAGGCCGCTCGCGCCGCCGCCGGTTTTGAAATCGGCCGCTCCGAGGCTGCGCCGCAGGGTGCCGGCATCTACGAGGGCAGTGCTCAGCGAGTCGCTCAGGGCCACGGTCTGGCTCTGGGGCAGGCCCATCTGAAACTTAAGCAGCGCCACGCTCAGCTCGGTGAGGCGGCTGGCTTTCTGCTGCTCCACCACCAGGTTGTTGCGCTGCACCTGCAGGCGCTGCACATCGAGCTTCTCGGCGAAGCCCGCCTTGAATGTTTCACTGGTCTGATAAAGCAGCGTATCGAGGCGCTGCACGTTGCGCGAGAGCAGCTGGAGCCGCTCGCGGGCCACCAGGGTGCTGTAGTAGGCCTTGCTCACCTGCTCCACCACGTCGATTTCGGCCTGCTGGGTCTGCTTCTGCGCCAGCTCCTCGTACACTTTGGCCGCTTTCAGGCCAATGAGGTAGGCGCCGTCGAAGAGCAGCTGCGACACCGAGGCACTGGTGTTGCCGGCCCATTGCAGGCCAAAGGCAAACGCCTGGGGCGGTACCGGGTCGGAAGGCAGCGTTACCGTGCCCAGGTTCACCGTCTGCCCGTTCTGGGCGGCCGCAATATCCTGCGGCGTGAGCGTGGTGGCCGACTGTCCGCCGCCCAGCGCCCCGAAGTTCACCAGGCTCTTCTGCAGCTTGAAGTTGTCGGCCACATTGGCCACCACGTTCACCTGCGGTAGGCCCGCCGACCGGATTTCGCCCACTTTCGCCTTAGCCGACTGCTCGCCGAGGCGGGTAGACAGCAGCGTTGGCTTGTTTTTCACGGCGTAGTCGATGGCCTGCTTGAGGCTCAGCGGCAGCGTGCCGGCAGTGGCATCCAGGGAGGAGCCCAGCGCGGGCTGAGCCGTTTGGGCCAGCGCCGCCCCGGCCGGGGCCAGCAGGCCCGACCCGGCGGCCAGCAGCAAAAGGCGAAGGTTCTTTTTCATATAAATGGGAAGCAGGAGTTGCTTTTGTAGTGCTTGATGCGTGGTTGGTAGCGCTTAGGTCCTATTGGGGTTCAAACCAGGCGCCAGGCCCCAGAAATCTATTCTTCTTCGGTTACGTGGCGGTACTCATTAACGAGCTTGTGGCCCTTGAGCGTGACCATGCCCAGCAGAAAGTGCTCGTTGCAGGCCAGCTGCACCCGCGGCTGCCCGAAATGGACGTGCGGAAACACGTCGGCGTCGAACAGGATGTCAATCTGGGCCAGGCGCAGGCGCGACAGCACTTCCACGTCGAGGTCGGGGCGGTAGAGGCCCTCGGCAATGCCGCGGTGCAGGTTGTCCTGAATCTGGCTGAGGATGTACTTGTTTTTATGGTCGTGGAACAGCTGCCAGGCGGCCGGGTAGTACTTGCGCAGGTCGTGCACGGTGTTGGGGTTCACCTCGGAGAACTGCCGCTTGGCCCACTCCATCATGCGCACCATCTCGTCCACGGCGTTGTCGGCCGCGCCGGCAATGCCGGCGCACTCGTCCTGCACCCCGTGCAGGTGGCCCCCAATCACACCCGACACCAAATCGTCCTTGTTATCGAACCACTTGTAGAGCGTTTTTTTGGAGATACCCAGGTCGGAGGCAATGTCATCCATCGACACGCTTTTTATCCCGTTGCGGGTGAAAAGCGTCAGGGCGGATTGCAGAATTCGGTCTTTGATTTCCATAGCGGAGTGCAAAGGTACGCAGGAAACTTTAAATGAGTTGTTGGTTTCCATAGATATTTCCTAATCCTTCGCCCCTACCCTGCCAGGGCGCTTCTGGCCGCTGCTGCAACTGCGGTTTTCAGCTTCCGCCGTGGCCCGCTTTTGCTGCTGCCGGGCTGCCGGTTCGCCCGGCCTGGTTTGGCCGGCGGGCAGCTTTGGGCCGAAGCCGTAACTTGCCCGCTTTCCAACGCTCCTCTCCATGAAAATCCGCACTGGCTTCGGCTACGACGTTCATCAGCTCCAGGAAGGGCTACCCTTCTGGCTCGGCGGCATCCTGGTGCCCCACACCCACGGCGGCCTCGGCCACTCCGACGCCGACGTGCTCATTCACGTGATTTGCGACGCGCTGCTGGGCGCGGCCAACCTGCGCGACATCGGCTTCCACTTCCCCGACACCGACCCGCAGTATAAAGGCGTCGACTCGAAGCGTCTGTTGGCCGAAGTTGCGCGTCTGTTGCGCGAGAAAGGCTACACCATTGGCAACATCGACTCCACCATCTGCCTCGAAGCGCCCAAAGTCAACCCCCACATCCCCGAAATGCAGCGCGTGCTGGCCGAGGTACTAGGCATTGCGGCCGACGACGTCAGCATCAAAGCCACAACCACCGAAAAGCTCGGTTTTGTGGGCCGCCGCGAAGGCGTGGCGGCGTATGCTTCGGTGCTGATTGTGAAGGAGTAACGCGCGCCTTTATCATCCTGAGCCTGTGAAGGATGACACACGATAAATCAGTCCACAAATCCCTCAACCATTCCATGTTCAAACCATCCCACTTCGCCTACCTGCTGGCTGCGGGCTTTACGGCGGCTTCCTGCGCCACCCAGCAGCCGCTGGGCTCGGCCAAAGGTGCTGGCGCCGCCACGGCCACTACTGCCGTAACCACGGCCGGCTCCACGGCCACCACCGCCGCCGACCCGGCCCGCACCTACGCCGAAACCATCACCCAGGCCGATCTGCGCCAGCACCTCACCATTCTGGCTTCGGATGAATACGAGGGCCGCGAAACCGGCGAGAAGGGTCAGAAAATGGCCATGGACTACCTGGCCAAGCAGTTTGCCGACCTCGGTCTGCAAGGTCCGGTAAAGGGTTCCGACAACCCCTACATCCAGCACTTCACCATGGTGCGCAGCAGCTGGGCCGACGGCGCCACGCTCAAAATCGGCCCCAACTCCTACAAGTGGCTCACCGATTTCTACGCCCTCGGCGGCCTGGGCTTTGCGGCCCCCACGGCCGTGCAGCCCGTGTTTGCGGGCTACGGCATCGAGCAGGACGGCTACTCCGACTACGCCAGCCTGGGCGACGTGAAAGGCAAGGACCTGCTGATTATGCTCGGCGAGCCCCAGACGGCCAAGGGCACGGCGCTGCTGGGCAAAGACGGCCAGAACAGCAAGTGGGGCCAGGATTTCCGGGCCAAGCTGACGCTGGCGGCCCAGAAGGGCGCCCGTTCGGTGTTCTTCGTGGACTTCAACCCCAACAGCAACTTCGACAAGCTGGCAGCCCGCATGGCGCCCTATATCAGCCGGCCCAGCATTGCCTTCAAGGATGCCAAGGACGGCGGCCGGCCTACGGCCTACTTCGTGTCGCCGGCAGTGGGCTACAAGCTGCTGGGCACCAACGCCCAGACGGTGCCTAAGTACGCGGCGGCCGTAACGCAGGCCGGCAAGCCGGTTGTCAGCCCCTTCCGGCCCGCTAAGGCTACGGTATTCGCCCCGCGCAAAACCGAGGATTTCGTAACCGAGAACGTGATGGGCTACCTCGAAGGCACCGACCGCAAGGACGAGCTGGTGATTCTGTCGGCCCACTACGACCACATCGGCATCATCAACGGCGAGGTGCACAACGGCGCCGACGACGACGGCTCGGGCACGGTAACGGTGCTGGAAATGGCCCAGGCCTTCCAGAAAGCCAAGGCGGAGGGCCACGGCCCCCGCCGCAGCATCCTGTTTCTGGCCGTAACGGGCGAAGAAAAGGGCCTGCTGGGCTCCGAGTACTACACCGACCACCCCATTTTCCCGCTCGAAAACACGGTAGTCGACCTGAACACCGACATGGTGGGCCGCACCGACAAGGAGCACGAGGGCAAGGGCGACTACGTGTACGTCATCGGCTCCGACAAGCTCAGCTCGGAGCTGCACACCATTTTGCAGGCCCAGAACGAGAAGTACACCAACATCGACCTCGACTTCCGCTTCAACGACCCCGAGGACCCCAACCGCTTCTACTACCGCTCCGACCACTATAACTTCGCCAAGCACGGCATTCCGGTGGCCTTCTTCTTCAACGGCGTGCACGACGACTACCACGGCGCGGGCGACGAAGTAGAGAAAATCGAGTTCCCCAAGATGGAGAAGCGCGCCCGCCTCGTCTTCTACACTGCCTGGGACCTGGCCAACCGCGACAAGCGCATCGTGGTGGACTCGAACAAGAAGTAGCCGAGCTGTTAGAGAAGAACGTCATGCTGAGCTTGTCGAAGCATCTCTACCGCTTCGTTGCCAAACTAACTCCTGCGTCAGGATTAGCACTGCGGTAGAGATGCTTCGAGCACTGGCTCTATGCGCCACATGCTCAGCATGACGTTCTTTTGTAGCCGTCAGTTTCTTGCCAGCTTCTGAAACCCGCCGAACCGATTCCGGTCCGGCGGGTTTTTATCTTTGTCTGACCCTGTTCACCGACGCCCCCTTGCCATGAAGCCGACTGCCGCCCCTGTCCCCACCAAAGCCGCCCAGTTTCTGGTCGACACCGACCGCAAGGCCTTCGACCTAGAGCACCGGCGCAAAATCCGCTTCAACATTGGCAAGTACAACGCGGCCGTAACCACCGGCATGGGCTTCTACGCCGACCACGAGCTGGCCCGCAGCCGGGCGTCGTACCTGAAAACGGAGGTCATCAACCACCTCGACGAGTACCTGCTACAGTTTGAGGAGAACTTCAGCAAACGCGGCGGCCAGGTAATTTGGGCGCGCGACGCGGCGGAGGCCCTGGCCGAGGTGGGCCGGATTATGGAGCGCCGCAAGGCCCGCACCGTGGTAAAGGCCAAGAGCATGACGACCGAGGAAATCCACCTCAACGAGTACCTGGGCAAGCGCGGCATCGAGTCGGTGGAGACAGATTTAGGCGAGTTCATCGTGCAGCTCAACGGCGAGCGGCCCTACCACATCGTCACGCCCGCCATGCACCTGAGCAAGGCCGACATTGCTGATATCTTCGTCAAGCATCTCGGCATAGCCCACACCGACGACGCCCAGCAGCTCGTGCTTACGGCCCGCCACCTGCTGCGCGACAAATACACCGCCGCCGAAGTGGGCATCACGGGCGGCAACTTTCTGGTGGCCGATACGGGCGCGGTGTGCGTGACGGAGAATGAAGGCAACGCCCGCCTCTCGGCCACGTTTCCGCGCACCCACATTGCCATTGTGGGCATTGAAAAGGTGATTCCCCGGCTGCGCGACCTGGATTTGTTCTGGCCGCTGCTGAGCACCAGCGGTACCGGCCAGCAGCTCACGGTGTACAACACCATCTATACCGGTCCGCGCCAGCCGCTGGAAAAGGATGGCCCCGAGGAAATGTTCGTGATTCTGCTCGACAACGGCCGCACCAACCTGCTGGCCCAGCCCGAGCAGCGCGAGGCCCTCAACTGCATCCGTTGCGGGGCCTGCCTGAACGTGTGCCCGGTGTACAAGAACATCGGCGGCCACAGCTACGAGGCCACCTACTCGGGTCCCATCGGCTCAGTGATTACGCCCCACCTGTCGGGGATGGAGGAAAACAAGCACCTGAGCTTCGCCAGTAGCCTGTGCGGGGCCTGCACCTCGGTGTGCCCGGTGAAGATTCCGATTCATAACCTGCTGCTCAAAAACCGCCAGCAAAGCGTGCAAGCCGGCTACACCGACCCTGAGGAGCGCCGCGCCATCAGCCTCTGGCTGCACGGTATGAAGCGCCGCTGGGTCTGGGACCTGGCCCCGGCCGCCGCCAAGAACTGGGTGCTGAGCCGCCTGCTGGGCCAGGTGGGTTGGAGCAAGCGCCGCGATGCCGTGCAGGTGGCCCCCAAAACGTTCCGGCAGCTGTGGAAGGCGCGGGGGTAAAGTTTCAGCCCTGATATAGCCGCAACTTCCATGCACTTGCCTTTGTGGAAGGGTGCCCGCTTAGCCAACCCCGGCGGCCCGCGGGCAGTACAAGGGCGGGCGGCCTGTTAGCGCGCCCGTTGAGCTTATGCCGGATATTGTATTGCGCGGGCTGGCCCTGGGGGTCGGCCTTTTTCTGGTAGTGAGCACCCTGTTCGGGGCCGTGCGCTCGTTCGTGCTGCCGCGCAACGAAAACGTGCTGCTCAGCAGCTGGGTGTTTCGCAGCATCCGGGTGCTGTTTCGGGCCGTGGCCCGCCTGGGCCGCACCTATGCCCAGCGCGACCGGGTAATGGCCCTGTATGCACCCGTCGGCCTGATTATGCTGCCCATCGTGTGGCTGGCGCTGCTGAGCATCAGCTATACCCTTATTTTCTGGGCGCTGGGCGAGGGCCATCTGGAGCGCTGCTTTCGCATCAGCAACAGTTCGCTGCTTACGCTGGGCTCGGAGGAGCCCAGCCACAACATGTGGGCCAACATGCTCTCGTACTCGGAGGCCACGTTGGGGCTGCTGCTGCTCACGCTGCTCATCTCCTACCTGCCCACCATGTACCAGGCCTTCTCGAAGCGCGAGCTGACGGTGGCCCGGCTGGAGCTGCGGGCCGGCACCAGGGCCTCGGCTACGGAACTCATTTGCTGGCTCGAGCGCACGAACGGGCTGGGTGAAAATCAGCAGCAGTGGCAGGCCTGGGAAGAGTGGTTCATCGAAATCGAGGAAACCCACACCTCACTGCCCATTCTCTCCTTCTTCCGCTCGCCCCAGCCCGGCCGCTCCTGGGTGTCGACGGCCGGCGTCATCCTCGATACGGCCGCCCTCATCACCAGCAGCCTCAACCAACCCGCCAACCCGCACCTGCAAATCTGCTTCAAGGCCGGCTGCGTGGCCCTGAACCGGGTAGCGCGCTTTTTCCACTTCGAAGAAGACGCCGCCCACTCGCCCGACGACCCCACCACCCGCGCCAGTTTCGCCCGCGCCCACGAGCAGCTCCGCGAAACCGGCCTCGACCTGCACCCCGAAGACGAGGCCTGGCAGCAGTACCACGAACTGCGCAGGCGCTACGCCCGCGCCATCGCCCACCTGGCCCGTATCACCATGAACCCGGGCAGCGAGCTGGACAACGACTGGCTGGCCAACAAAGACAGTGCGTGAGTTGATGGGGTAAATATGCCGCCATCAACTCACGCACTGTCTTTGTTGGCCAGCGTATTTAGCCACCGGGTAACTTAGTCCCCGTCCTCGTCGGGCAGGATCTGCACGTCCTGCACAAGCACCATTTTCTCGATTTCGCGGCCCCGGGGGGTGTTGGCCAGGCCGCCGAGGGCGGTTTCCTTATAGCGGGTTTCCATGCTTTCGCCCACTTCGCCCAGCGCCGCCACGCACTGGTCGACGGGGATGACGGGGTTGACGCCGGCAATGGCAATCTGGGCCGAGCTGAAGGCAATGGCGGCGGCCGAGGCGTTGCGCACCACGCAGGGCACCTCCACCAGGCCCGCCACCGGGTCGCAGACGAGGCCCAGCATGCACTGAATGGTAATGGCCACGGCGGCAAACGTTTCCTCAACCGAGCCGCCCAGGCAGTACACGATGGCCCCGGCGCCCATGGCCGCGGCCGAGCCGGTTTCGGCCTGACAGCCGCCCACGGCGCCGGCCAGCGAGGCGTTCTGCTCAATGATGAGGGCAATGCCGGCCGCTACCAGCAGGCCTTCCAGAATCTGGCGGTCTTCCAGCTTATGAATATCCTGGAGCGTGACGAGCACGCCGGGCAGGATGCCCGAGGCGCCGGCCGTGGGCGCGGCCACCACCCGGCCCATACACGAGTTGACCTCTTTGGCCCCCAGCGCCCGAGTAATGAGGTTTTTGAACTCGGGCGACAGCACAGTGATGGGTGAGGCGGCAATTTTCTTGGCCCCGTTGTTCACCATGCCCGAGCGCGAAGTCATGTCCTGGGTCAGGCCGGTGTGCACGGCGTCGCGCATCACGTCGTAGGCCCGCTGCAGACCGTCCCATATTTGCTCCTCGGTGCGGCCCTTCTGCTCGATTTCGTACTGCAGCACGGGCTGAAAAAGCGGTTCGCTGGTGGCGGCGCAATGGGCCTGCCAGCTGGTGAAATCGGTGAAGAGCAAAGACATGGGCGGGGTGGGAAGAGGGCGCAGGCGAGGCCTGGCGCCCGGTGGCAGGAAAGACGGTACGCGCATAACCGGCGCCGCGCGGTGGGAGTGCAAAAATCGGCAGAAATTCCTCGGTTCCGGCTACCGGGCCACCACCTTTCGGGCGGGCCCGCCCCGGCTTCCGGCCAGGCGGCCACAGCAAAGCCCTTCCGCGCGGGGCGAAAGGGCTTTTAGCAGTGTTACCGCAGCCGTTGAAGCGGCCTACGCCTCCTGCTTTTCGCTTACCAGCTGCACGCTGGCCGAGTTGATACAGAGCCGCACGCCGGAGGGCGGCGGGCCGTCGGGGAAGGCGTGGCCCTGGTGGGCGTCGCAAGCGTTGCACAGCACTTCGATGCGCGTCATGCCGTAGCTCGTGTCCTTTTTGTACTTGAGGGCGTTTTCTTTCACGGGCTGGGTGAAGCTGGGCCAGCCGGTGCCCGAGTCGAACTTGGTGCGCGAGTCGTAGAGCGGGGTGGCGCAGCAGACGCAGGCGTAGAGGCCCGCTTCGTGGCTTTCGCAATGCTCGCCGCTGAAGGCCCGCTCGGTGCCGTGCTCGCGCGTGACGTGGTACTGCTCGGGCGTGAGCTGGGCGCGCCACTCGGCATCGGTTTTCTCTACGCGCTTATCGGGGGCCGGGCTGCTGTGGTTGGCCAGCCGGATAATATCGTTCCAGGTTTGCATAAGGGGTCGGGTTAAATGAAGATGGACCGCCGGGCGGCCCAGGTTACAAACGCGCCGGGCGGCCCGGAAGTTTCTGGCGAGCCGCTTGAGGCGCTTTCCAGCCGGCCGGTGCATCCCTCGGAGCCGGCTGAAGGTATAGAGAAGATGAAACTCCTTTCCGCCGCCCAGACCCGCGCCCTCGACCAGGCCACCATTCAGGCCCAACATATCACCTCAACCGACCTGATGGAGCGGGCCGCCGATGCCGTGACCAGCTGGCTGCTGGATGAGCTGCTGCTCGACTACGATACCGCTATCCACGTGTGCTGCGGGCCGGGCAACAACGGCGGCGACGGGCTGGCCGTGGCCCGCAACCTGCACCGTGCCGGCTACGCCGTGCAGTTGTGGCTGCTGCCCGCCGCCCGGCACTCGGCCGACTTCAGCCACCAGCAACAGCAGCTGCCCGCCGAGCTGCCGGCCCGGGAAATCGACCCAAACAAGCTGCCTGCCCTGGCGGCCGGGGCGGTGGTCGTGGATGCGTTGTTTGGTACCGGCCTGAGCCGGCCGCTGGCGGGCGTGGCGGCCGCGCTGGTGCGGCACATCAACGAGGCGGGCGCGACGGTGGTGGCGGTAGATATGCCCTCGGGCCTGCTGGCCGACGCGCCCCAGCCGGCCGACAGCGCCGTGGTACGGGCCAACTACACGCTCAGCTTCGAGCTGCCCAAGCTGGCCTTCCTGCTGCCGCAGAACGCCGGTTTCGTGGGCGACTGGCAACTGCTGCCGATCGGGCTGGACCCGGAAGTTATCCGCAATACGCCGGTGGATAAGCATTTCGTAACGGCCGAAGACCTGCGCGGACGGCTGCCGAAGCGGCCGAAGTTCAGCCATAAGGGCACCTTCGGGCACGCGCTGCTACTGGCGGGCAGCAAGGGCAAGATGGGGGCGGCGGTGCTGGCTACCCAGGCCTGCCTGCGGGCCGGCGTGGGGCTCATCACGACCCGCGTGCCGGCCGTGGGCTACGATATCCTCCAGATTTCAGCCCCCGAAGCCATGTGCCTGGCCGACTCGGCTTCTGACCACATAAGCGAGTTGCCCGAGCTGACACCCTATGCCGCCATAGGCATCGGGCCGGGGCTGGGGCAGCACGACGACACCCGTGAAGTGTTGCACCAACTGCTGACCACCGCCACCGTGCCGCTCGTTATTGATGCCGACGCACTCAACCTGCTGGGCGCCCACCCCGAATTGCAGAAGCTGCTGCCGCCCGATTCGCTGCTCACGCCCCACCCCAAGGAGTTCGAGCGCCTCGTGGGCGAGCCGGCCCGCGACGACTACCACCGCCTGGAGCAGCTCCGCGCCTTCGTGGGCCGCACCAGCTGCTACTGTATCATCAAGGGGGCCTACACCGTGCTGGCCGCGCCCGACGGCACCCTCTACTTCAACAGCACCGGCAACCCCGGCATGGCCACCGGCGGCAGCGGCGACGTGCTGACCGGCCTGCTGCTGGCGCTCCGGGCCCACAAAAATCTTTCGCCCCTCGACGCCGCCCTGCTGGGCCTGCACGCCCACGGCCGCGCCGGCGACCTAGCCCTGCCTCACACCGGCCACACCGGCCTGCTGGCTTCAGACATCGTCCGCTTCATCGGCCCGGCCCTGGAGGAGCTGATGAGTGAATGAGTGATTCGGTGAATGCGTGAGCCCGCCTGTCATCCTGAGCGGAGCGAAAGACCTGCTTACGCCAGCACCGACGTAGGCAAGGCTCTTGCAACGGGATAAGGTCCTTCGCTCCGCTCAGGATGACGGACGGGCTCACGCATTCACCGAGCCACTCATTCACGCATTCACCTTCCCACCGCCAGCCATACGGCCACGAACTGCACGACCATTACGCCATCGGTGAGCAGGGCAAAGTAGTAGTCGGGGCGCGACTCCTCGGCGTACCAGGTAACCGCAGCCATTAGCCCCAGCGGCGCCACCAGCGCCACGGCGTGGGCCACCGATACGCCCGGCGGTACCAGCACCGCGGCCGCCAGCAGCGCCGCCAGCCCCAGCCATTTGGTGGCCCGAATGCCCAGCAGGCCCGGAAACGTGCGGGTGCCAGTCAGCAGGTCCTTGCTGTAGTCGCGGATATCGAAGACGAAGGCCACGGCCAGAATCAGCAGGAAGCGGCGGGCGAAGAGCACCAGTACCACCGGCGACGCCCAGTAGCGGCCCAGGTACAGGGCGGGTATCCAGACGGTAACGGCCGACCAGACGTAGGCAATGAGGAACACCTTGAGCAGCGGCAGGTCGCGCAGGGCCCACCAGCGGCCCTGGCGGCGCCACAGCGGCATCGAGTAGAGCACTGAAATAACCGCCAGATGGCCTCCAAACAGCGTGAGGGGCCGCAACTGGGCATCGGTCAGGTATAGCCCGGCGGCCACCGCGCCGGCTACCAGCGTGAGGCCCAGCAGCTGGGGGCGGTGCGCCCGAATCCATTGCTTGCGGCGGGTGGCGCCGGGCAGCTGGCCGTGCTTGTAGGGCAGCACGCTGTCGAGGTTGTAGAGAAACAGGGTGGCAGTGAAAATCAACGCCCCCAGCCGCCCCGAAATATGCACGCCCCAGAACAGAAACGTGGCCCACATCAGCCCCAGCGCCGCCAACGAGAGCCAGACGCTACTGTATAGCACCGCGTCGAGTACCTGCTGCCACCCGGCCAGTGGTGGGCGGGGCAGGTGGTCAGGTTCGGGGTGAAGCAGTTCCATGCGGGCAAGTTAGGAGCAAGAGTTAGCAGAAAAAAAGCTGTCATCCTGAGCTTGCGAAAGACCTTCCTACGGTAGCACCAATCGTTATGGCATCAGTGCTACCGTAAGAAGGTCCTTCGCAAGCTCAGGATGACAGCTTTTTTTCTGCCACTGCCTTTTATTACCCCTTCAGTTCCTCCTTGGCCAGCACCTGGTCGTGGTCGTTGCCGTTGGGGAAGGTTTCGTTGTAGAGGCGGATGCTTTCGTCGATGATGCGGTAGGCTTCCTCGCGGGGCAGGAAGCGCTGCACCGTTACCGACTTGTGCTCCAGGGCTTTGTAGTCCTCGAAGAAGCGCTGCATTTCGCGCAGCGTGTGCGGCGGCAGGTCGTCGAGCTCGTTGTAGTGGTTGACGGAGATGTCGTGGGCGGCCACGGCAATGATTTTGTCGTCCTCCTCGTCGCCGTCCACCATCTGCATCACGCCAATCACCTTGGCCTCCACGAGGCACATGGGTACGATTTCCACCGAGCACAGCACCAGGATGTCGAGCGGGTCGTTGTCGTCGCAGTAGGTTTTCGGAATGAAGCCGTAGGCGGCCGGGTAATGCACGGCCGAGAACAGCACGCGGTCCAGTTTCAGCATGCCGCTGTCTTTGTCCAGCTCGTACTTGGCCTTCGAGCCTTTCGGGATTTCAATAATGCCGGTAACGGTTTGGGGGACGTTGTCGCCGCGCGATACGTCGTGCCAGGGGTTGAATTTGGCCATGTTGGGGTAAGCTGTTAGCTGAGAGCTGTTAGCTGTTAGCTTGAAGGTGAGAAAACACAAGAAAGGGGCCGGCAGCGCCGGCCGCCCCGCACAAGCGGGCTGCAAAGGTAAGCAGACAAAACCGGCCGACGAACGGAAGTTAACAGCTAACAGCTCTCAGCTAATAGCTTAAAAAACCTACCAGCCCAATACCTCGCGCAGCGGCTCGCCGGTGCTGGCGCTGGGCTCCTGAATGTGCAGCCAGCGGGCCAATGTGGGCGCAATATCGGTAATCCTGGCCGGCGCCGACGACTTGCCCGCCTTCACGCCCCAGCCCCAGAACAGCAGGGGCACGTGGGTGTCGTAGGAGCTGCCCGAGCCGTGGGTGGTGCCCTTGTTCACGGGGTAGGAGTACGATTCGAGCCAGCCGGGCGAGAGCACCACCAGCACGTCGCCGCTGCGCTTGGGGTAGTAGCCGTTTTCCAGGTACATCAGCAGCCCGCTTTCCCAGTGCGACTTCTGCACGTCGTCGGCGGCCAGGGCGCGCGTTACGCCGGCAAAGTCCAGCATCAGCTCGGCCGCTTCGCGCTGTAGCTGGTAGAGGTCGAGCTTTTTCTGGGCGATGAGCGGGCGGTTGAGGTAGACCTGCTGGTTTTCGTAGCTCAGCACCCACTGGCCGGGGCCGTGGCGCTGCACCAGCCGCTGCTGCAACGAGTCGCGCATGAGGCGCGGGCCCACCGAACCGGCCGGCAGCTTGTGTTCGAGCAGGAAGTTGGGCGAGTGGGCGGCGGCGTGGTCGGCGCTCAGAAACACGAGGGCCTGCTTTTTGCCCACCGTGCGGTCGAGGTAGTCGAACAGCCGGGCCAGCTCCTGGTCGAGGCGCAGGTAGGTATCTTCGGCCTCAATGGAGTTGGGCCCGAACTGATGGCCGACGTAGTCGGTGGAGCTGAAGCTCAGGGCCAGGAAGTCGGTGGTGCCGCGCTGGCCCATCTGCTCGGCCTGGAGCGTCGCCAGGGCGAAGTCCAGCGTCAAAGAGTTGCCAAAGGGCGTGGAGCGGATGAGGTCGAGGTTGCGGGTGGGCACGGCTTTTTCGCCTTCCGCCTTCAGGGCGCCCTTCACGGCGGCCGGCAGCTGGGCGCTCAGGCGGGGCAAATCGTGCGGGAATATAGGCCGCTCCTCGCCCTTGAACGGGGCTTCCCAGGCTACGTCGTCGGCGGTGCTTTCGGTGTACTGGGCAATGGGCAGCAGCGTGGTCCAGGGCTGGTCGAGGTACCTGGCGGCCCGGTTTTCGGCGTTGAAGCCCGTGGCCCAGGCCGGCAGCTGCTGCATGTAGTGGGTGCTGCTGATGAAGGCCCCGTTGGTGCCGTCGTACCAGTAGGCGGCGTTGGCGGCGTGGCCGGCGGGCAGAATGGAGCCCCGGTCCTTGATGCACACGCCAATCACCTTGCTCTCGAAGTTGGTGGCCAGCCGCAGCTCGTCGGTGATGGTGGTGGCCAGCATGTGGGCCGGCGACTGTTGGCCGGCCTCCATAGAGCCGCCCACGGGCTGCACGGTTTTGTCTTCGGTGACGTAGGTGCGCTGGCCGGTTTCGCGCACCAGCCAGTTGTTGCCCACAATGCCGTGGCCCGAGGGCGTGGTGCCGGTATAAATGCTGGCGTGCCCCGGCCCGGTATAGGTGGGCACGTAGTTGTAGTGGGCATTCTCGTAGCTGAAGCCTTCGCCCAGCAGCCGCTTAAACCCACCCTGGCCGTACTTGCTCCAGTAGCGGTACAGGTAGTCGTAGCGCATCTGGTCGACTACGATGCCCACCACCAGCTTGGGACGGTCCAGGGTTTGAGCGGCGGGCTTTTTCTTCTGGGCAAGGGCCGGCAGCGCCAGAGTGGCGGCCAGCAGCAGGGTCAGGGGTGTTTTCAAGGCAATAATTGATAAGGCCGCACCCCGAAGGCCACGGGCGGTTCAACGGGCAAAGGTAGCCTACCCCGTTGGGAGTTGCGTAGAGGCAGAAAACGTCGCCCACCGAGTGCCCCCCAATCCTTATGCCTGACTCCTCCCCCCTGCCCTACGCCCTCATCTTCGACATGGATGGCGTTATCATCGACAACACCGCCTCCCAGGCCCGCGCGTTTCAGCTGCTGTTCCGCGACCTGGGCCTGAGCACCAACGCCCGCCGGCTGCTGCGCCGCCTCAACGGCATGCCCGCCGGCGAAATCCTCAAAACGGTGTTCACCAAGCCCGTCCCGGAAAAGAAAATCGAGGAGTACGCCGCCCAGCGCGAGCTGCTGTACCGGGTGCTGTACTGGAACAAGCGGCAGGAAGTGGCCGGCCTGCGCGGGTTTTTGCAGGCGGCCCGCGCGGCCGGCTTCAAAACAGCCCTGGGCACCGGCTCCGGCGACGACACGATTTCCTACATCCTCGACTACCTCGACCTGCGCCAGTACTTCGACGTGGTAATCGGCAAAGACGACGTGCGCCAGGGCAAGCCCCACGCCGACACCTACACCACCACCGCCCGCAAGCTGGGCCTGCCCCCCGGGCAGTGCGTGGTGTTCGAAGATGCCCTGCTCGGCGAGCAGGCCGCCTACCGCGCCGGCATGCGCTGCATCGCCCTCAGCACCACCCTCCAACCCACCGACTTCCAGGCCCCGCTCGCCGTCATCCCCGACTTTACCCACCTCACGCCCCAGCACGTACGGGAGCTGCTGGCACAACACCCCCACGCACCCAAGCCCAGCAAGGAGCTGGCTAAGCGGCAGTATATGCAGGGGTGAAGGAGGAGACAGGGTTTAAAAGGTCAAGAAAGAGCCAGTTCCCCTTCTTATATGAGGAGGGGAGCTGGTTCTTTCTTGGCCTTTTAAACCCGCCCTATCCCCCCAGCCGGGCCACTACGAAGGCGTGGGCGGCGGGTTCGTCAGCGAAGTGGTAGTAGCGGGTGCGGCCCTGGGCCTGGGCCTGCATTTCGTAGGTGGAAAGCCGGGCCAGCACGGCGGCGGGCTGCACCACGGCCACGTGCACCACGGGGGGGCGCTCGATGCGGCCGCCAATCCATTCGGTTACCATCCAGTCTTTGCAGGCGGGCGGCAGTGTGGGCAGTTCCAGGGCGTCGCTGAGCAGGTAGCTCCAGCGGCGCTGCACCAGCAGCCGGCCCATGCGGGTGAGCAGGGCGGCCAGGGCCTCCACGTCGGTGGCGCCGGGGCGGTAGCGGAGCAGGGCGTAGCCGGCGGGGTGGGCCAGCAGCTCGCCGGCGTCGTTGGCGAATACGGGAGTCATAGGCAACGAGCGGGAAGGCCCGCAGAAACAGGGGCGACAAATATAACACAACCGTAGCCCTCGCTCCTACGCCGGCAGGGCCACGCCGTAGAGGGCGGCGACCAGCGCATCGATGGTCGCTTCCGGGGCCGGGGTATCGGCTGCCAGCACCTGCTCCACCAGCGCCGCCACCGTTATATACTCCTGCGCCGAAGACGTATAGCGGATTTCCAGGTTGTTACTGCGTCTCTACAGCCGGTACACCGACTCAAAATTCGCTCTAAGCCCCCCAAGCACCGGTGGCCGCCTTCCTGCAGGCCGTTGATGTGCGCCGGGTGGAGGTGCAGGTACCCGGGCCGGAGCAGGCCATAGCCGAAGTAACCGCCCACCGCGCCACGCTGCCCCGCTAAGCCGCCGCCGGCCCGGTTCAGCCAGCCGCACCCGCGGCCCCGCGCCGCTCATGCCTCAAAACAAAGGCCCGCTTCCGGAAGGAAGCGGGCCTTTGCACGAAAGCCATCAGTTACCAGCTACCAGCTAAAAAGGATTACCGGCTGGCGGCCAGGGCTTCGGCACCACCTACGATTTCGAGAATCTCGGTGGTAATGGCCGCCTGGCGGGTGCGGTTGTAGGTCAGCTTGAGCTCCTTGAGCAAGTCACCGGCGTTTTCGGTGGCCTTGTCCATGGCCGTCATGCGGGCGCCGTGCTCCGAGGCGTTGCTTTCCAGCACGGCCTTGTAGAGTTGGATCTTGAGCGACTGCGGAATCAGGGTCTGCACAATCTCCTCCTTGGAAGGGGCAAAGATGTAGTCCACGTTGCTGGTCGCGGCGGCTTCCGCGGGGGCCTCGGTGGGCACCAGCGGCAGCAGCTGCTCCACCCGGATAATCTGGGTGGCCACGTTGCGGAACTCGTTGTACACCATCACCACCTCGTCGTACTCGCCGCTGCGGAAGCCCTCCATGGCCTGCTCGGCGGCTTGGCGCACGGTATCAAACGAGAGCTGCCCGAACACGTGCTGGTAGTCGCCCAGCAGTGGGCCGCGCTTCCCGAAGTACTCGTGCGCCTTCTTGCCGATGGCCATTACCGTCACGCTGCCCGAGGCCGCCTGCTCGGCGTAGCGGCTCTGCACCAGGGTATTGGTGGCCTTGAACACGTTGCTGTTGAACGCGCCCGCCAGCCCCCGGTCGGAGGTGATGGCGATGATCAGCACGCGGCGCACCAAGCGCGCCACACCGTACTCGCTCTGCACCTCGCTGTCGGCCTGGGCCGTCAGGTTGCCCAGGATGCCGTTGAGGCGCTGGGCGTAGGGCCGCATGCGCAGAATGTTGTCCTGGGCGCGCCGCAGCTTGGCCGCCGCCACCATTTTCATGGCTTTGGTAATCTGCTGCGTGCTCTGCACCGACACAATGCGGTTGCGGACTTCTTTTAAGCTAGCCATTTTTTTGAGCTACAAGCGACAAGCTGCAAGCTGCAAGCTTTTAGCTGACGAGTAGATGTCAGTGTGAAGCTCGCCGCTTAAAGTTCGCGGCTTAATTAACATATGTGCTGAGCTATGGACTGCGAGCGGTAGGCTACAAGCTGACATAAAACATCAGCTTGTAGCTTGCCGCTTGCGGCTTGTAGCTTACGAAGAATAAACCGCCGACAGGTCTTTGGCAACCTGGCGGATGGCGCCGATGACGGTGTCGTCGAGCTTGCCGGCCTTCAGGGCCGCCAGCTCGGGGGCGTGGCGGGTCTGCATGGTCTGGGTGAACTCCTTCTCGAACTCGCGCACCTTGTTCACGGGCACTTTGTCGAGCAGGCCGTTGGTGGCGGCGTAAATGATGGCCACCTGATCCTCCACCCGCTGGGGCGAGAACTGGGGCTGCTTCAGGATTTCGAGGTTACGACGGCCACGCTCAATGGTGAGGCGGGTCGAGGCGTCGAGGTCGGAGCCGAACTTGGCGAAGGCCTCCAGCTCGCGGAACTGGGCCTGGTCGAGCTTGAGCGTACCGGCCACCTTCTTCATCGACTTGATCTGGGCGTTACCACCCACCCGGCTTACCGAGATACCCACGTTGATAGCAGGACGCACACCGGAGTTGAACAGGTTGGTTTCGAGGAAGATCTGGCCGTCCGTAATCGAAATTACGTTGGTCGGGATGTAGGCCGAAACGTCGCCCGCCTGGGTCTCGATGATGGGCAGGGCCGTCAGCGAGCCGCCACCTTTCACCAGGTGCTTGATGCTGTCGGGCAGGTCGTTCATGTCCCGGGCAATGGTGTCCGAGGCGTTGATTTTAGCGGCGCGCTCCAACAGGCGGCTGTGCAGGTAGAACACGTCGCCGGGGTAGGCCTCGCGGCCCGGCGGGCGACGCAGCAGCAGCGACACCTCGCGGTAGGCTACAGCCTGCTTCGACAAGTCGTCGTACACCACCAGGGCCGGACGGCCCGTGTCGCGGAAGTACTCGCCGATGGCGGCACCCGTGAAGGGCGCAAAGAACTGCATGGGGGCCGGATCGGAAGCCGAAGCCGACACCACTACGGTGTAGTCCATGGCGCCACCCTTGGTCAGGGCGTTTACCACCTGGGCCACGGTCGAGGCCTTCTGGCCCACGGCTACGTAGATGCAGAACACGGGCTCGCCGCGCTCGAAGAACTCGCGCTGGTTGAGGATGGTATCAATCGCCACGGCCGACTTACCCGTCTGCCGGTCGCCGATGATCAGCTCGCGCTGGCCCCGGCCAATCGGAATCATCGCGTCAATCGACTTGATGCCCGTCTGCATGGGCTCGGTTACGGGCTGGCGGAAGATTACGCCGGGCGCCTTGCGCTCGAGCGGCATCTCGTAGGTTTCGCCCTGGATGGGGCCGCGGCCGTCGATGGGCTGGCCCAGCGTGTTTACTACGCGGCCAACAATGCCCTCGCCCACCTTGATGGAGGCAATTTTGTTGGTGCGGCGCACAGTGGCACCCTCGCGGATTTCGGAGTAGTCGCCGAGCATTACTGCTCCCACGTTGTCCTCTTCCAGGTTGAGCACGAGGGCCTGGAGGCCGTTTTCAAATTCGAGCAATTCCCCCGACTGGGCGTTGCCCAGGCCGTAGATGCGGGCTACACCGTCGCCAACCTGCAATACCGTGCCCACCTCTTCGAGTTCGGCTTCGGTTTTGAAGTTGGAGAGTTGCTCCCGCAGAATGGCGGATACTTCATCCGGACGTACGTCTGCCATGGTGGGTTATAGTTGGGGTTGGTAGGGATTCTTCGAGAATTCGGTGCGCAGCTTGCGCAGCCGGAAGCTCACCGAGTCGTCGATGAGCCGGTCGCCGATGCGGAGCACGAAGCCCCCAATCAGCGCTGGATCTACTTTTTCCTGGAGCGTTACCTCGGGCATGCCGGCCTGCTCGCGTACGAGCTGGCGCAGCTGCTCGCGCAGGCTGGGGTCGAGCACGGTGGCCGTCGTCACCTGGGCGACCTGCATTCCCTTCTTCAGGTTGTACTGATTGAGGAACTCGTCGCCGATGAAAACGAGGGAGTTTTCGCGGTTGTGCTGGGTTACGAGCGTGAAGAACTTCTCCGTCATGTCCGTCACCTTGCCGCCGAAAATAGCCTTCAGAATGGCCAGCTTCTTATCGTGCTTCACAATGGGGTTGCGCAGCAGCATGCGCAGGTCGCGGTTCTCGCCCAGCGTCTTGCTGAACAGGTCCATGTCCTGCTTCACCTGCTCCAGCTCACCCCGCTCCTGGGCCAAATCAATCAGCGACTTGGCGTAACGGGAAGCAACTCGTAGTTCAGACATATATTTTTAGCTGCAAGCTACAAGCCGCAAGCTGCAAGTTTTCTGCTTTGCCCGTGCTCTAGCCAGTAGAACGAAAGCTTGCAGCTTGCAGCTCACAGCTTGCCGCTTAGTTGAGCTTTACTTCTTTCAAATACGAATCGACGAGCTGCTGCTGGGCGGGCTGATCGGTCAGCTCGCGGCGCAGGATGCGCTCGGCAATGTCGATGGAGAGCTGAGCGGCAGTGTTTTTCACCTCGGCCAGCGCGGCGTTCTTCTCGTTGCGGATGGCTTCGCGGGCCTGCTCAATCATGCGGCCGCCTTCTTCGGTGGCTTTGGTCTTGGCCTGCTCGATGAACTGGTTCGACATGGCGGTGGCTTCCTTCAGAATCCGGTCGCGCTCCATGCGGGCTTCGGCCAGCAGCTTTTCGTTGCCGGCTTGCAGCTGCTGCATCTCCAGCTTGGCCTGGTCGGCCATGCGCAGGGCGCCTTCGATGGAGCTTTCGCGCTCCTTGAGGGAGCTGAGGATGGGCTTCCAAGCAAACGAGCGCAACAACAGCAGCACGATGAGGAAGATCACCACCTGCCAGAAAATCAGGCCGAGTTCGGGGGTTACTAACGGAGGCATGGGCAAAAACTAGACGGTGGGTAAAGAGGGTCCTGCTAACCGCTTCAACCAGCCGGATGTTCCGGCCGGTTGAAAGAGTTGTCTCAGGTTTAAAAACCCATAAAGCCCGCTACACTATACGCTGAAGCGGCTTAGCGTAGCGGGCCTTACGGGGTGTTGCCTCTAGCCCTAGAGATTAAAGGAAATCAGCAGGCAGACTACTACGGCGAACAGTGCCAGACCTTCAATCAGAGCGGCCACGATCAGCATCGCCGTCTGAATTTTGCCCGAGGCCTCTGGCTGACGGCCGATGGCTTCCATAGCCTGACCACCGATACGACCAATGCCCAGACCGGCACCCAAAGCAACCAGACCAGCACCGATAGCAGCACCGAATACAGCCAGACCAGCAGAATTAGTAATGGCCTGCAACAACAGAGAAAGAAGCATAAAAAAGAATTTGGGGAAGTGAAAAACGGAAAAAAGTCAGAGGAATAAAATGCGCGGGCTTAGTGTACCTGGGCCGGGGTAGCCCCGTCGCCACCACCCATTTGGTAGTCGGCATCGTGGTGGTCTTCCACGGCCCCGCCAATGTACATGGCGGTCAGCAGCGTGAAGATGTAGGCCTGCAGAATGGCGACCAGCAACTCCAGCATGTTGATGAACAGGCCGAAGGCCAGCGACACAGGAGCCACCCCAACGTTGCGGAAGATGAAGATGAGCGAAATGAAGCTCAGCGTTACGATGTGGCCGGCCGTGATGTTAGCAAACAGTCGCACCATCAGCGAGAAGGGCTTCACCACAATGCCGATGAGTTCAACCGGAATCATGATGGGCAGCAGTAGCTTGGGTACGCCGGGCGTGGCGAAGATGTGAGCCCAGTAGTTTTTGTTGGAGCTGAACAGCGTGATGAGCAGCGTGATGACGGCCAGCGTCATGGTCACGGAGATGTTGCCGGTGAGGTTGGACGAGCCGGGCAGCAGGCCCAGCAGGTTGCTGAACCAGATAAAGAAGAACACTGTGAGCAGGTAGGGCAGGTAACGCTCGTACTTCGGCCCAATGGACTTCTTGGCTACTTCATCGCGAATGAAGACGATAATTGGCTCGAAGAACGACTGAACGCCGCGCGGTGCCGCGGTGCCGCGCTTGGCATAGCCCCGGGCTACGGTCATGAATACTACCAGCAGCAAGGCCGAGGCAATCATGAGGGTGGCCACGTTCTTGGTGATGGAGAAGTCGTACACCTTAGCGCCATCGGTCGATACCAGGTGCTCATGCTCCAGCTTCAGACCCTCGTGCACCTCCCCTTCGGCCAGGTGGCGCGACGAGAATACGGCGACTCCCTGGCCCGGCCGGAAGGCAATAATGGGCAGGTAGGTGGTGTAGTGGTCGTTGTCGGTCGAGAACCAGTGCCACTCGTGCGAATCGCCGATGTGGTGCAGAATCATCTCGCCCGGGTTGAAGTTTTCGGACTCCGTTGCGTCGGCCGTGGTGGCGACCGGCTCGCTGGCACGGGCCGTCAGCGACAGGAGGCAAAAGAGGGCAAAAAGTAAGCGCTTCATTCAGAGTGGCTTAGGGATTTACTCACAAAATCTTCATTTTGTGATTTCGCCCCGTTTTGAAAACGGGCGCAAGTTACTCAGAACGGCCCATACTTCAAACCCGGCGAAGAGAAAATAGAGTACGAAGAAGCTGCCGAGGAAGGCCCAGCGGGCCGGGCCCTCCTGCCCGCCGCCCCGCAAAAGGTACACCAGCACCAGCGTGAGCGACAAAAGCAGCCGGGCCACCATGGCCCCGAAGTAGGCAACCAGAAAGTTGTCGGCATCGGCCCGCAGCAGCCGCTCCATCATGCGGTAGAGGACCAGCGTGAGCACGAAGAAAAAAGCAAACGTGTACACCGTGAACGGATGAATGACGCGCGGCCCGAACTGGCTGTAGAGCGCATACAGCACAAAGCCCACCAGCAGGCTGAACAGTAAGTAAGGCTTGAGGAAGGATTTCACGCTAGCTACAGAATGATATGAGTATGGCTGATATAGCGCAGCAAGTGCGCTGCTTTGAGCAGGTCGAATCCTGTAAGGACTCTTTCCTGACTCTCCCTGATGATCTGGCAGTTCTCACTTAGCTGACCGATGGTGAGCTGCTGTGGCTCTTGGTATACTGCATAGAGTTGATCATCGGGAATATCCCAATAGAAGTCATGCTTCAACTCGATATGTCCCTGCTCACCGTGTTGACTTTTCAGTGCGGCTAGGCTTTGAAGCAGCACCTGTTCTAAATCGGTAATAGAGATGGATGTAGGATAACTGTTCATATTTATTCTCCCTTGCTCACGGCCCGAATCACATTGTAGAGGGCTGCGAACAGGCCCAGCAGCATCAGGCCCAGCGTAAACCAGGGCGTTTTGGTCTGGTAGTGCTTGTCGAGCCAGTAGCCGGCCCAGGTGCTCAGGCCAATGGTAGCGGCCATCTGCACGCCGATGCCGGAGTAGCGAGCCACGCTGCGCAGGCGGTCGGAGTTATTGTTGGGGTCGGTGGGCTTGGCAGGGCTGGCCATAACGGGCTGGCAAAGGTGGGAGGGGCCGACAAAATTACAGCTTAGCGCGTTAGCAGCGGGCCGGGCCGGGCGCAGGTAGCGTCCGGACAGAAAGCCGTACTTTTACTCGGGTTGCGACGTTGCTGGAAAAACCGTGCCCCCGAACGAATCGGTGGGCGGCGGGCGTTTTCCGTCCGTCCATCTTTCTGCCCCGAGCCTCTCTGCCGCCTTGACGACGACCCCGACGACCCTTCGCGCTGCTCTTTTCCGCTCCCTTGCGGCGCTGGCCGCTACCGGACTGCTGGCCACGGCCCTGGAGGGCTGCGCCGGCTCCGACCGCCGCTCGCTGGTGGGCCGCACCTACGACAACGTGGTGGCCCGCGACAATGCCTACTTCCTGGCCCGCGAGAAGATGAAGGAAGTCGAAGCCAAGCTCAACAAAGAGCGGGTGAACGACTACAACCGTGTACTGCCGCTGTTTCCGGTGATTGACGAGCCCACGGCCACCCGCCTGACGGCCGACATGGACGACATTATCAAAAAAGCCTCGCTGCCGGTGCAGCACCGCCCCGGCTCCGACTGGACCGACGACTCCTACCTGCTCATCGGGCAGGCCCGCTACTACAAGCGCGAGTTCGAGGATGCGGCCAAGACGTTCAAGTACGTCAACAGCACCGGCAAAGACCTGAACGCCCGCCACGAGGCGCTGGTCTGGCTCATGCGCACGTTTCTGGCCCTCGACGAGCTGGATAACGTGGCGGCCGTATCGAACATCCTCGACAAGGAAGCCGGCACCGAGCGCAACGCCCGGGCCCTGTTCCTGACCCGCGCCGAGTATTACCAGCGGGTAAACGAGCCGAAGCTGGCTATTGAAAACCTCGAAAAGGCCATTCCTTATATTGAGGAGAAGAACGAGCAGTCGCGCACCCGCTACGTGCTGGCCCAGCTGTACCAACTGCAGGGCGAAGACAAGAAAGCCTACGCCCAGCTCAACCAGATTCTGAAGAAAAACCCGCCCTACGAGCTGGATTTCTTCAGTAAGCTGATGCTTGGGCAGGTGTCGGATCTGAATCTGAACGACCGCGCCCGGCTGGATAAGTACTTTGCCAAGCTGCTCAAAGACCCCAACAACAAGGAGTACACCGACAAGATTTACTACGAGATGGGCCGGCTCGAATACCGGCAGCAGCGCTATCCGGCGGCCCTGGCGCTGCTCGAAAAATCGGTGCGCGTGCCCAAGGGCAACCCGGCCCAGAAGGCCTACACCCATCTGCTGCAGGGCCGCATCTACTACGAAAACCTGCAACGCTACCGCCTGGCTGCGGCCTACTACGATAGCACCGTGCAGGCCATGCCCAAAACCAACCCCACCTACGCGGCCGTGGCCGAGCGGGCGGGCATTCTGCAGGATTTCGCCCGCGAGCTGACCGTAGTGGAAACCCAGGACAGCCTGCAGGCCCTGGCCCGCCTCGGCCCCGACGAGCTGACGGCCCGCCTGACCAGCTATGCTGAAGCCGAGCTGGCCGAGCGCCAGCGCCAGGCCGAGTTGCTGGCCGCCCGCCAGGCTAAGGAAGAGGCGCGCCAGCAGGCCCAGCAGCAAACCGCCGTGGGTCTGGCGCCCGGCCGCGACCTGCAGCCCAACATCAACTCCGAGGATTTTCTGGCGGCCAACACCGGCGGCAAATGGTATTTCGATAACCCCACGGCCCTGGGTACGGCCCGCAACGACTTTATCCGGCGCTGGGGCGACCGGCCGCTGCAGGACAACTGGCGCACCGTCACGCAGGCCAGCAACTCGCCCGTAACGGCGCAGGGCGGCAACGTGCCGGTGGGCATTGCCGGCAACAGCAGCACCGCCGTTAATGGTACCGGACTGAACCCGGGCAGCCCCGCGGAACCCGCGGCCGACCCGCAGGCCCAGCTGCGCGACCTGGTAAGCCAGTACCGCCAGAACGTGCCGCTAACGCCCGAGCTGCTGGCCAAGTCCGACGACCAGACCCAGGAGGCGCTCTACCAGCTCGGCGGCATCTACAACCAGCAGCTGCGCGAGCCCGACAAGGCCGTGGAAACCTACGAAACCCAGCTGCAGCGCTATCCGCAGGGCCCCCACACGCCCGAAACGCTGTATATTCTGTACCTGATAAAGAAGGAGCGCGACCCGGCCCAGTCCGGGCAGTACGCGGCCCGGTTGCGGCAGGCCTACCCCAACTCGTCGTACGCCCGCCTGGTGGCCGACCCCGAGTACCTGCGCCGCACCTCGGTGGCCAACGCCAAGGTAGCGGTGCTCGTCGATTCGGCGTTTGCAGCCTATAAGCGGCAGGACTTCAAGAAGGCCGGCGCCACCCTGGACCAGGCAAAAGCCCAGTACCCCGAAACTGACCTCAACGACCAGGTGGCCTACCTGGGGGCACTGCTGAGCGTGCGCACGCAGCCGCCGCCCACGGCCAAGGCGGCGGTGGAGAAGTTCTACAAGGACTACCCCCAAAGCCCGCTGGCCCCCAAGGCCGCCACGCTGCTCGAAACCTACCAGAAATACGACCAGGGCCAGATTGCCGGAGCCATGGCCAGCACCACCGAGCCCAGCAAGTCGGAGTTCCGGCCCGGCGAGATTGAGCCGCGCTCGGTGCGCCGCTTCCGGCCCGAGCCGGCCCCACTCGTGGGGTTGCCCGCGCCCGTAGCCCCGGCCTCAAAGGCTACGCCCGCTGACCGGCGTAAGGCCGCCGCAACTGGCACTGCCGCACCAGCCGCTACTCCGCAGCCCGTTACCCCGGCCCAGACGCCGACCCCGGCCCCAACCGAAACTCCGGTTCCGGTCGAGCCGGTGGCCCCTACCCCACTCACGCCGGCCGAGGAGGCAGCTGCCGCCCGGCGGGCCGCGGCCCAGGCCCGCGCCCGGGGCCAGAAGCCGCCCGCGCCTCCAAAAAAAACTGCCGAAACCGCTACTCCGGCCGCGCCAACACCGGCCGCGCCAACTGCACCGGCCGGCACGCCGGCAACCAGCCCCACCCCTGCTCCGGCAGCTCCGTCCACTACAACACCTGCGCCGGCGCCCGCGCCGGTTTCGCCTCCTGCCGCCCCGGCGTCACCCTACAAACCCGATTTGACGGCCGCGCACTCGGTGGTAATCGTGCTGGCCAAGGATGCTCCCCAACTGGCCGAGCTCACCACCCAGCTGACGGCTTACAACGGCCGCTTTTACAAGTCGAGCAGCCTGCTGGTGCGCCGCCAGGCCCTGAACGCGACGGAGGAAGCCGTTATCATTGAGGGCCTGACCAACGCCAAGCTGGCCCAGAGCTACGCCCTGAAGCTGCGGGGGCCCCAGTCGCCGCTGAGCCGGATGCGCGGGGCGGGTTACCAAACCCTGGTTGTGGGTATTGATAACCTGCCGGTGCTGCTGCAGGAAGGCAAGCCCGCCGACTACCAGCGCTTCTACGACCAGAACTACCGTTAACTTCGAATTAAAAATTAGAAGTGAAAAATTAAAAATTGCCGCTGATGGCTCCGTCCTTCGAGACGTTTGGCAGGGTTGTGGAACCCACTGGCAACTTTTAATTTCTAATTTTTAATTCTTAATTTTTAATTCCCTTCAATGGCTTCTCCCGCCACTAAAAAACCCACTGCTTCTCGTTCTAAACCCAGCCGCCCCGGGCGCTACACCGGATGGGCCCGCTCGTTCTGGGTGCTGTTCGGGTTCGGCCTGTTGGGGCTGGTGTTCTACGTGTGGGCGGTCAGCGCCAACTTCCTGAACCTGTTCGGGCGCATGCCCAACCTGAAGTCGCTGGAAAACCCGCGCAGTGAACTGGCCTCGGAAATCTACTCGGCCGACAATGTGCTGATGGGCAAATATTTCCGCGAGAACCGCACCCCGGCCGAGTACGAAGACCTGCCCCAGCACCTGGTGGATGCCCTGATTGCCACCGAGGATTCGCGGTTCGAAGAGCACTCGGGTGTCGATGCCAAGGCCACCGGCCGGGTGGTAGTAGGCCTGTTTACGGGCGGCAGCGGCGGCGGCTCCACGCTCACCCAGCAGCTGGCCAAGGTGCTGTTCCGCACCCGCGGCGACCTGAGCGACGGCCTGCTCAACGATGTGCCGGGCGTGCGCATGGTCATCAGCAAAACCAAGGAATGGATTCTGGCTGTGCGGCTGGAACGCAGCTATACCAAGCGCGAAATCCTGCGCATGTACCTCAACACCAACGACTATGGCTCCAACGCCTTCGGTATCAATACGGCGGCCAAAACGTTTTTCGGCAAGCAGCCTATGAAGCTGACCCGCGCCGAGGCCGCCACGCTGGTAGGCGTACTCAACGCGCCCTCGCGCTTCAGCCCCAAATTCAACCCCGCCCGCTCGCGGCTGCGCCGCAACTGGGTGCTGCGCCAGATGAACAAGTACGGCTACATCACGGCCCAGCAGCTGCAGGCCGACACGCTGCAGCCCATGAAGCTGGACTACCAGGTGGAAAACCAGAACGAGGGCATCGCGCCTTATTTCCGGGTGGAAGTGAGCAAGGAGCTGCGCCAGTGGGCCAAGGAAACCGACCACGACCTGTACTCCGACGGCCTGAAAATCTACACCACCATCGACTCGCGCATGCAGAAGTACGCCGAGTCGGCCGTGGCCGAGCACATGAAACTGCAGCAGAAATGGTTCGAGCAGCAGTGGAAGGGTCAGTTGCCCTGGCGCGACGAAAGCGGCCGGGTGATTCCGAACTTCCTGGCAACCTCCGTGAAGCGCACCGGCCGCTACCGCTCCCTGCAGGGCCGCTTCCCCGACCAGCCCGACTCGGTGAAGTACTATCTCAACAAGAAGTACCCGATGAAGGTCTTCAGCTGGAACAGCCCCAACAACGAGAAGGAGGTAACCATGTCGCCGATGGACTCGCTGGCCTACTACAAGCGGCTGATGCGGGCGGGTTTCGTAGCCATCAACCCGCTCAACGGCCGCATCAAGGCCTGGGTGGGCGGCATCAACTACAAGTACATCAAGTACGACCACGTGCGCCAGGGCAAGCGCCAGCCGGGTTCCACGTTCAAGCCCTTCGTGTACGTGGCCGCCATCGACCAGGGCTACTCGCCCTGCTACCAGCGCCCCGACGTGGCCACTACCTTCCCGGCCGTAGCCGGTCGGCCGGCCTACACGCCCCGCAACTTCGAGGGCACGTTCTCGGGCCGCACCTTCACGCTACGGCAGGCGCTGGCCCGCTCCATGAACTCGATTACGGCCTGGGTGGTGCAGAAACTGGGGCCTGAAACGGTGGTCAGCTACGCCAAGCGCCTGGGCATTACCTCGCCCATCGAGGCGGTGCCGGCCGTGGGCTTCGGCTCGTCCGACGTGAGCATCTACGAGATGGTGGGCGCCTACAGCACGTTCGTCAACAAGGGCATCTGGACCTCGCCGGTGATGGTGACGCGCATCGAGGACAAGAACGGCAACGTGCTGCGCGAATTTATTCCGCAGACCCGCGAGGCGCTAAGCGAAGAAACGGCCTACCTGATGACTTACATGCTGCGCGGCGCCACCGAGGAGCGCGGCGGCACCAGCATCATCCTCAAAACCGGTTTCAAGTTTCCGTATGAAATCGGGGCCAAAACCGGCACCACCAACAACTACTCCGACGGCTGGTTTATGGGCCTCACGCCCGACCTGGTGTGCGGCATGTGGGTGGGCGGCGAAGACCGCAGCATCCACTTCCGCAACGGCTACTACGGCCAGGGCTCGCGTATGGCCCTGCCCATGTACGGCCTGTTTATGAAGAAAGTGTACGCCGACAAGAGCCTCGACATCAATACCGGCGCCTTCCCCAAACCAGCCAGCCTCACCATCGAAACCGACTGCTCGCGTTACTACGGCGGCCCCGGCGGCCAGCGCGACACCATCCCGAGCGCCGAAAAGCTAAACCAGGTGAAACTGGAGGACCTGCGGGGCGAAGACATTTAATCACTGATGGTGCAGATAAAGCCGCAGATAGCACAGATTCGTTCTGAATCGCAGATGGTGTAGATGCCGCGGATAACGCAGATTCGTTCTTTCGTTTTGCGAATGATTTGAGAGGTAGGGAGATGAAAAGGGCTGCGTTGTTTGTTAAGGATGAATGCGGAACTTGGTTGGCCTGATTAGCAAGTTGCTTGGTTGAGCAGTTGACCAATCATCCAAAGCAATTCTTCGTAACCACCTATACATTCTCATCATCTTTATCAATGGCAAAGAACGAATCTGCGTCATCCGCGGCATCTACACCATCTGCGATTCAGAACGAATCTGCGTCATCATCTTCATCTGCAACAGCTGCGATTAAGGAACAAATCCGCCAGCTCCCGCACCGGCCGGGGGTGTACAAGTACTTTGGCGACGAAGACACGATTATCTACGTGGGCAAGGCCATTGATTTGCGCAAGCGGGTCAGCAGCTACTTCACCAAGCAGGACCACAACAAGAAAACCCAGCAGCTGGTCAAGAACATCCGCCGCATCGAGTTCACGATTGTGGACTCGGAGTCGGATGCGTTTCTGCTCGAAAACAACCTCATCAAGCAGCATCAGCCCAAGTACAACATCCTGCTCAAGGATGGCAAGACCTACCCCTACCTGCTGCTGACCAACGAGCGGTTTCCGCGCCTGATACCGACCCGCACCAAACGCCCCGGCGACGGCCACTACTACGGCCCCTACGCCAACGTGACCGGCATGAACCTGCTGCTGGAGCTGATCCGGGCGCTGTACCCGTTGCGCACCTGCACCTATAACCTCTCGGAGGCCAACATCGCGGCCGGCAAGTTCAAGGTGTGCCTGGAGTACCACATCGGCAACTGCAAGGGCCCCTGCGAGGGCCACCAGGACGAGGAAACCTACAACCAGTACATCCAGCAAATCCGCCAGATTCTCAACGGCGACCTGCGCCTGCCCAAGCAGTACTTCCGCGACCGGATGGCCCAGGCCGCCCAGGAGCAGCAGTACGAGCTGGCCCACCAGTTCAAGGTCAAGCTCGACAAGCTCGATGAGTTCCAGAGCAAGAGCACCATCGTCAACGCCAACCTCACCAACATCGACGTTTTCGCCATTGCCTCCAACGAGAAGTCAGCCTTTATCAGCTACCTCAAGGTGATGAACGGCAGCATCGTGCTCACGCAGTCGGTAGAGGTGCAGAAGAAGCTCGACGAGCCCGACGATGAGATTCTGGCCCCGCTGGTGATGCAGATGCGCGAGGAGTTCGAAAGCGAATCAAAGGAAATCCTGACCAACGTGGCCCTGCCGCCCCTACCGCTGCCCGGCGTAACTGTCGCCCAGCCCCAGATTGGCGACAAGCGCAAGCTGCTGGAGCTGAGCCTCAAAAACGTGCTCTACCTGCGCAAGGAAAAGGAGAGCATGAACGACCGGAGCAAGGACCTCAACGAGGTGCGCATCATGGAAACCATCAAGAAGGATTTGCGCCTGACCGAGCTGCCCAAGCACATCGAATGCTTCGACAACTCCAACTTCCAGGGCGACAACCCGGTGGCCGCCATGGTGTGTTTCCGCAACGCGCGGCCCAGCAAAAAGGACTACCGGCACTACCACATCAAAACCGTCATCGGCCCCAACGACTTCGACTCGATGTACGAAGTCGTAACCCGCCGCTACCGCCGCCTCACCGACGAAGGCGCCTCCCTGCCCCAGCTCGTGATTGTGGACGGCGGCAAGGGTCAGCTCGGCATGGCCGTCAAGGCTATCAAAGACCTCGGTCTGTGGGGCCAGATGGCCGTTATCGGCATCGCCAAGCGTCTCGAAGAAATCTACGTGCCCAACGATCCGTTGCCGCTCTATATCGACAAGAAGAGCGAAAGCCTACGCCTGTTCCAGCGCATGCGCGACGAGGCCCACCGCTTCGGCATCACCTTCCACCGCGACCGGCGCGACGCGGGTACGCTCAAAACCGAGCTGACCGACGTAAAAGGCCTCGGCCCCGTCACGGCCGACAAACTGCTAACCAAGTTCAAGTCGGTCAAAAAAATCCGCGAGCTAACCGAGGCCGAGCTGGTAGCCGAAGTTGGCAAAGCCAAAGCCCGCATCCTCATCGAATACTTCGCTAAAACGAACTCCGCCGAAGTCTGAACAAACACAGCCTGAACAAACACAGCCAAAATTGGCTGCAAAGCGAAAGGCCCCTGACCATTTTTGGTTAGGGGCCTTTTTAAGCTTATCACCGTCTTTCTGAAGGGACGCCTGCATCTGCGTCATCCCATCATCTGCAACATCTGTGATTTAGAATGACCACAGGTTGTACTCGTACTCGATCAGGTCGGCGGCGGCTTGCTGCGAGGCGAGGATGCCCTGCTGCTGGCTACCGTAGATTTCGTCGAGGCGCGAATCGGTGGGGTTCGATACCTTCACGATGTAGGAGTTGAACAGCCACAGCTCAAACGCATCGGCCAGGTTCTTATGCTGGGCATCGTTCTGCGGGTTGAACCAGATAGCCTTGTCGGGGTTGGCCCGGAACACGCGCACCAGGTCGCTGTACTTGAAGGAGCCGATTGGCCGCTCGATTCCCGAGGTGTTGCCGCTCAGGGTAGAAGGCACGAGCAGCGTCAGCGACTTGATGTCGTGGTACATGCGCGAGCGTTTCTTATCGAAAATCATATCCTCCTTCAGTTCCATCTGGTAGATTTCCTTGGGGCGATACGCATAGCTCGCGGGCGCGGCAGGTGCCGCAGCCGCTTTGGAGCCTTTCTTCACCGGAGCGCCCCAGTCGTCGGTGGCTTCGTTGGAGAAACCAGCCGCTTTTTCCTCATCACTGAGGCCTGCTGCGGCTTCCTGGTACGACATCTTACTCATCATCTCGGCCGCCGAAAGCGTGGTAGTCAGCGAGTCGTTGGTGTACGCCTGCAGCTCACCCCGCTTCACCGCATCCATAATGATGCCGCTGATTTCCCTTCCTTCCGAGAACATGGGCTTGTTCTGCTTCTCGCGAAGGTCGATGGCCCGCCAAATCGTTTTACGGAACATGATGTCCGAATTCGGAATAGGGCGGTACGAGCCGTTGCTGCTCGCGGTGGTAGCTTGTTCCTGGGCCGAAGCTGCCACCGACAGCGAAAGGCCGGCCGCCAAGGCGGCGAAGGAAAGGAATTTGTTCATACCAGAGAAATCAGTTGGTAATAAGTCGTTGGTAGTTGGATTTTGGTAGTAAGCACTCCGGGCCGCAAAAAGTGCCCAAATGCTTACTACCTACTACCCATAACCATACCAACGCTTAGTTCAGCGGAATATTGAACGACTTGTTGGGCATCTGTACATCTTCGACATTGCCTTGGAAGTTCTGGCGCTGCACGCCTTTCACTTCAATGTAGAGACGGTCGCCTTCGCGGGCCGCATTCACAATCGAGGTTAAGTCGACGGTCGGGCCGCTTACGTTGATAGTGGCCATGGCCGGGCGCTTGCCACGCACCAGCGTCACCTCGTAGCGCGATACCCGGAACTTGGCATCCTCGGGCAGGAAGGTGGCGAAGCTGGCGTCAGGAATGGCCTTCATGTTCATGTTGCGCACAGCCGAGATGGGCGTACCCTGCTTTTCGTTGGCCGGCCGGCCACCTACCCAGCACTGAATGTCGGGCTTGGGGATGCGACGCACCTCGAATTTCTGCGAGCCGATGGGGTTACCGCCGCTGCTCACGCTCAGGGTTACTTCGCTGGCGTTGGGCACCAGCGTTACCTCGCCTTTGGCCGCCCCTTTGATGGTGGCAGCACCAGTAGCCGAGAAGCTCGGGTCGTACTGGGCACCCAGAGCGGGTACGTTTACGCTAAGCTTGTTGCCGCACCGGAAATACAGCGCCTGCACCGAAGCCGACTGAATCTGCATCACCGGCTTGGTAACGGTGTAGGGCATGGTCACCTTGAAGGTGGTGTCGCGGCCGTTCTGCTTGAAGCGCACGGTACCGGTCCAGCTGGCCTTGGCATTGCCGTCCTTGTCGAAGTTGCCCGGACGCGCCGTGAACTCCACTTTGGCGCGGCCATCGGGGCCTACTGCCAGCGGCGAGCCGTTGAGGGTCATGCTGGGGTTGAGGCCCGAGGCTGAAGCCGTCAGGAACAACTCGGCTTTGTACTTGGTGCCGGCGGCTACCGTGTTCGACTCAGCGCTGGCGAAAGCCCCGATTTTGTCGAATACGATGATGGTACCACCCACCCGGTCCGACAGCACTTTCAGCGCGTCCGACTCGTACTTCAGCACCTCGGCTTCTTTCTGCGACAGTACGGCCAAAGCGGCTACTACCGGCGTGTTCTCGAAGCTGAGCTGAGCGAAGTTTTTGTTCTTCTGCTCCTTGTCCGTCACCATCGGGTCCTGGCTGGCATCGAGGGCCAGCGGCGCAACGCCGGGGATGATGTTCTTGATGTAGTCGGAGTACTTGTTCAGCTCTCCTTTCATCTTGTAGCCTACGCCGTCCTTGTTGGCACCCAGCATCAGCTCGGCCACCTTATCTTCGGCGCTCATGTTCTTGAACTCATTCTTGCCCTTGTTCTCGGTTTTGGTGAGCAGCTGCTCCCGTACCGAGGCCAGGTAGGCAATCGTTTCCTTGGTCCGCTCGCGCACCTCCTGGCTCTGCTTGAGCACAGCCAGGTCTTTGGGCTGATTGCGGGCCTTCTCTACCTGCGCCTGAATTCCCTTTACCGTCCCGTCGTTTGCCTTCGACACCTTTCCGTTAATGGAAGAGAGGCTGTCGTCGAGAAACTTGAATTTGAGTAGAATTGCTGAGTTTACCTGCAAGGCCAGAAGCGCGGTGAGTACCAGGTACATCATCCCGATCATCTTCTGCCGTGGAGTTTCCTTTGCTCCCGCCATCGTGTATGCCTGTTGCTATCCTATATGAGTGTTGATTGCTAAGCCGCAGTTGGGCTTAGCTGCCGGAGCGCATGGCGTTCAGCATGTTGCCATACACGCGGTTGAGCGAGCCCAGGTTCGACGTCAGGTTGGTTACCTCAGTCTTGAACTGGTCGGTTTCCTTGCCGGCTTCGGTCAGGTTCTGCATGGCCTGGGCCAGCGTACCGTAGAACTGGTTCATGGACTTAAGGTGCGAGTTGGCATCATTCAGCTCCATCTCGTACACGGCGTTCAGAGCGCCCAGGTTCTTGGTTACGTTCTGCACTTGCAGCTGATACGCACCCGCGTCGGCGGTGGCATCGGCCATCGTGCTCATGGCATCGGCCGTCTTCGAGTACGACTCGTTGATGCGCTCCAGCGACTGAGCGGCCGAGCGGACTTTCGTGGTGTACTCGTCGGTGGCGTTGGTGGCATCGCCAAGGCCGGCGAGCTGCTGAGTGGTGGTGCTCAGGCGGTTCAGGCCCTGGCCCAGCGAGTTGATAGCCTCGGGCGTTACGTTGGCATCCTTCAGCATGTCGTCGAGCTTGCGGGTAAGCCCCGTGCCGCCGTTGTCCTGCTGCAGAAAGCTGGAGTTGCCAGTGGAAGGATCGTAACCTTCGCTCAGCTCGGGGTATACCATCGACCAGTCAACCTCTTTAGTAGTAGGCTGGAATGCGCTCAGGAAGAAGATAAGTGCCTCGGTACCCAGACCCAGGATAAGCATTTCGCTAGCACCTTCCCAGTGCTGGATCTTGAATAGTGCCCCTACGATTACGACTGCTGCGCCGATGCCATAGATTTTGGGCATCAATACATCGTACAGGAAATTACCGCCTTTAGCTGCCATTTGATTGTGTTGTTGAAGAAGAAGTGGTGAGGTTAAAAAGGAGTCGTGGGGAAGACCGCGGCAGCCTAGCGGCCGCTGCCCGAGCCAATCTGAATCATGGCGGTACGGAAGCCGATGTAGGAGCGGGCCGAATCCTGGTATTCGAAATTGCGGGTTCCCGTTTCGAGGAAGTAGGCAATGTCTTTCCAGGAACCGCCGCGCACTACTTTGCGGGGCTCGTTGTCGTCGGGGTTGGTCGGGTTCATGTCCCACACCACGGGCACGGAGGCTTCCATGTAGGCGTCATCGCACCACTCGCTCACGTTGCCCGACATATCGTACAGGCCGAAGTCGTTGGGGAAGAACGAGGCCACCGGGCCGGTGTAAGCGTAACCGTCGGAGGCGTAGTCGCCGCGGCCGGGCTTGAAGTTGGCCAGCATGCAGCCGTTGGAGTTGCGCAGGTACGGGCCACCCCAGGGGTAGGTAGCGAGGTCGCGGCCCCCGCGGGCGGCGTACTCCCACTCAGCCTCCGAGGGCAGGCGGAAGTTTGGCGTTGGCGCTAGGCCGGCTTCTTCGTTGGCCTGGTTTTTCAGCTTGGTACGCCAGTTGCAGAAATACTTGGCCGCAAACCAGTCAACGCCCACTACCGGGTAGTCGTCGAAAGCCGGGTGCGTATAATAGTACTCCATCAGCGGGTCGCCCATGTGGTAGGTGAAGTCGCGCACCCACACCGTGGTATCGGGGTAGAGTTCGGTCATCACGTACTCCTCACCCAGCACGTCAATCGAGTCCTGCCGGATGGCATTCATGAACTGGCGGTACTGGTTGTTGGTGATTTCCGTCTCGTCCATGTAGAAGCCGGCAATAGTTACCTGCTTGTTCATGTTAACCATCGAGGCCGAAATATCCTGGTCGGTCTGGCCCATGTGGAACGTACCGCCGGGGCAGGGAACCATGCCGTAGGGCACTTCCTGGGGGTTGAATTCCGGCCGGTCTTCCGCGCCAACCAAGTCGCCGGTAGGGCCTTTGCCGAAGCTGCACCCGCCCAACAGCAAAGCTGAAAAAGCGACCAGGGGCAGGAGGAAAAACTTATTCATCGTAAAGAGTAAAAAGACGACCGAGGGTGATATCCAAAGATTACAATTTTTCGGGCTGGCAAATCTAATGAATCATCCGTTGGTACGCAAGCAATCCGCCCAACACCGCACATTTGTCTACCAACTAAAGTATCAGCCGGTTAAAAGAGCATTCGGCTCATTTGGCCAGCTAATTAAGCGAACATTCTGTTTCCTGCAACTGCAGCACATTTTCTCCCCCTTCAAAACGGTTCGCTAGAAGCTGTACCGCGGTGTTCTGATAGCTGGCCGGATGCTGAGGCTTGGTTTAGGCAGCCGGTAGCTGAGCATAATCTCAAAAGAGCTGGTAGCTTTTGCTTCTTGGCCAAATGCAATTAGGTCATAGGCCAATCCCAACCGAAGCGCATTATCCTGCGCAAAGGAAATGCCGCCTAAGGCTGTAAATGCGTCGCCCGAACGGTACCCCAGCCCGCCCCAGAAACGGTCGTTGAACGTTGCCCGGGCCCCTACCTCATACGAGGCGTTGCGCAGGGTCAGTTTGCCGCTGTCGCCAAATTCCCCCGGCAACACCAGCTTCACCAGCGCAGTTGGGGTAAGTACAACGTCCGGAGTCAGGTCGATATTGTAGCCGCCCGTCAGATAGGCATGATTCTCAGTCAAATATTGGGCCGACTTTCCGCTTGTGGCTACTTCACTTTTAAACCGGTAGCCCGAGCGCAGCAGGTTGTTCAGGCTCAGCCCCACGTAGAGTTTGGGCGCTTCGTACCAAACTCCGGCGCCGGCGTCGAACTTGGCATCCGAGCCCTCGCGCGGCACGGCAATATCGTCGTCGTCAACGGCCTTGTAGGTTCCCTGATAAATGTTGTTGAAAATACCCTGCACCCCCAGGCCCAGCGTACCCTCGCCCAGCTTGAGGTGGCGCGAATAAGAAAGCTGGACGTTGGTGGTGTAGAGTTCAGCAATCCGGTCGCGGTACACGCCCAGGCCCAGGCCGCCGCCCAGCACTGCAACGGGCAGCGAGGCCGTAAGCGAGGCCGTGGTAGGTGAGCCGCCGGTATAGAAGGTAGGATTGTAGCCGTAGTATTGAATGCGGCCGATGCCCGTGATTTCGCCGTAGCCTTTCACGCCCGCGTAGGCCGGGTTCAGGCTCATTCCATTAAGCCCGTAGTGGCTGAACTGCGGCTGTTGCTGGGCAGTGGCTTTGCCCAGCAACAGCAGCGCTCCGGCGCATAGTATATATTTTTTCATATAAATGCCGTGAGTCAGCCCCGGAATAGCAGCGGGCCTACGTTCCCAAATGTAACGAAAAACCGCTCTAATTTCTGCACCAAACCCACGAAAGAAACAGCCTGCCTAGACGTGTTTCGGACCGGCGTTCCCTATACTATAACTACCTGTTGCTTACTTGCCAGCCGTTTTGGCCGCGCCGTTGCGCTGGTGCAGCCGGATATACTCTTCGATAGCGCCCGTCATGGAAGGGGCATTGGGGTGCGGCGCCTCAATATCGAGCAGTAAGCCCGCGTCGAGCACGGCCTTGGCCGTAGTGGGTCCGAAGGCGGCAATACGGGTGTTGTTCTGAACGAAATCGGGGAAGTTGATGAACAGCGAGCTGATGCCCGAGGGGCTGAAGAACGCAATGCAGTCGTACTTCACATCGGTCAGGTCCGAGAGGTCGGCGGCGACGGTGCGGTAGATGACGGCTTCGCTGAACTTGAACTTGTTTTCGCGCATAAACTCCGGAATATCATCCTTGCGGATGTCGGAGCAGGGATACAGGAACGTTTCGCCCTTGTGCTTGCGGATGACGTCGAACATATCGGCGGCCGTGCGCTGGCCCACAAACAGCTTGCGCTTCCGCAGCACAATGTATTTCTGCAGGTAGTTGGCCGTCTGCTCCGAGATGCAGAAGTACTTCATCTCGGCCGGCATCTCAATCTTGGCTTCCTGGCAGATGCGGAAGAAGTGGTCGACGGCGTTGCGGCTGGTGAAGATAATGGCCGTATGCTCGGCGATGTTCACCTTCTCCTTGCGGAAATCCTTGTAGGAAACCGGTTGCACGTCAATAAACTCGCGGAAATCCACTTTGATACCATACTTTTCGGCAATCGAGAAATACGGGGAGACGTCGCTGGTCGGCTGGGGTTGGCTGACCAGAATAGTGGCAATAGGAACGGCATGACGGCCCGTTCCCGGCTGGTCTTTGATGTCGGCCATTGGGTAGGAAATTGGGGTAAAATCTGGAGCGATAGGGGAGCGTTAGGAAGGAAAGAAGCGCTGGCTGAGCGCCTGATTAGTAAGTAAAAACGATTAATTTGAGCAAAACGACCAAAGGAATCACTTCGGTGGCGCAAAGGTACGAAAACAAATGTAGATTCAGGAGTGACCTTTTCCGGTGCAGCGTGCGGGCCACGCGCCATACGGTGCCAATCAACAGCAAGGAAACCACCCCGTTGGACACCCACAGCACCGTTTCGGGCAGCTGCCGGTTGAGGCCCAGGTAAAGCAGCATCACGCCGGGCAGAAACAGACCCATAAACAGCACCGTGCGGATAAACTCGCGGTACTGAATGGTTACCAGCTCGGCCACGTCGAAGATGTAGCCCATCAACTCCAGAAACAGGTATTTGCCCAGCACGAAAGTTGCCACCAGAGCCGTATACAGGAGCACTTTCACCACAATCGTCGATTCAGCCACGTCGAACAGCCGGCGCAGAATCACGATGTTTTCGATGTTGGTATGAATGGCCACCAGCAGCAGCGCAAACGACAGCGCAAACAGCAGCACCAGCGCCAGGTTCAGCCAGGTGAGCGTGGGCTTCACCAGAAAGTCCTGCTCGGCCGTACCCTGCCCCCACAGGCCTTCCAGCTGGTAGATGCGGGCAAAGCCCGGCTGGTAGCTAGCGCGCAGGCCCCCGTAGCCCAGGCCGATGAGCAGCAGAAAACCCAGAAACACGTTCTGGCCCTGGTGCCCGCGGGGCCGCGGCTGCGCCCCGGTCGCCAGCGCCTCGGGGGCCCCGACGGGGCTTTCCGTGGGGGCCAGCGCATTCTGAAACGAAGCCAAGTTGGGAACTGCATCCGGATGCCAGACGCAGAGCAGATGCTGCGCCCCCGGCTGGGCGCCGGCGGGCAGCAGCGCGGCTAAATCGAGGGTGTAGGAGGCCGGGGCGGGCGCCGTGAATACGAGCTGGTTGTCGAGAAACAGGCTCAGGTTTTCGCGGGCCGTGAACGTGATGGGCAGCGGCCGGCCGGGCCGCACACTCAGCCACTGGTAGTAGGCGTGCTCGGGCGCGTGGTAGTTGGGCAGATACAGCACCAGCCGGTTGCGGTCCGGGTCCTTGATCAGCCAGTCGGTGGTGAGGCCGGCGCGGGGCGGCGGCGGCAGCCGACGGTACTCGGTGGCCCCGGCCGCCAGCGGCAGCAGTCCCAGCAGCAACAGCAGCCACAGGTTCCGGATGAAAAGCGGGCAGCGCACGAGGTTGGTCAGTGGATTTAGAAAGCGGGTAGCGCCCCCCGAGGCCGCCGGCTGGGCCGTGGCGGCGCCGGGCGCACCTGCCTCAGTCAGGAGGCGATGCGCTGGCGTTCGGCCCGGCTGTGGTACACGCCCAGCAGCACGCTAAGCAGCAGCGAGAAGACAATCAGCAGCCCAATCAGCAGTATGCTGCCCAGGTAGGCGAAGTTGATGACGAGCAGAATGACGACCACGTTGAGCAGGCCCAGCAGCATGACGGTGCTGATTTGCTGAAAGCCCATAGCCAGAATACGGTGATGCACGTGGTTTTTATCGGGCGAGAAGGGCGAGCGGCCGGCCATCATGCGCACGATAAACACGCGCAGCGTATCGAACAGCGGCACGAACAGGATGCCCAGGGCCACAGCCGGCGACGCGCTGCCGAAGGGCTGGCCCACTTTCAGGCCCATTTCAATAAACTGAATGGTGAGAATGGACACGATAAAGCCGCATACCAGCGAACCAGTGTCGCCCATGAAAATACTGGCCCGGTGGAAGTTATAACGCAGGAAACCCAGCAAACCGCCCACCACGCACACCGCAACGTAAGCATAGTTCTGGAACCCCGGACCACCGTACTGGTAAAAGTAGTAGCCGAAGGTGCTCACGATGATGAGCACAATGGAGCCGGCCAGGCCGTCGAGGCCATCAATCAGGTTGATGGCGTTGGTGATGCCCACAATGGCGAAGAAGGTGAAGGCGTAGCTGATGCCGATGGGCAGCTCGCCGATGCCCAGAATGCCCTGAAAGCTGGTAATGCGCACGTCGGCCATAATCATGACCACCCCCGTTGCCAGCAGTTGGCCCACGAACTTCTTGGCCACCGAAATGCTCACGAGGTCGTCTTTCAGGCCCACGAAAAACAGCACGATGCAGCCGGCCAGCAGCTGCTGCACGCCGTTGTCGAGGGGGGCGAAAATGGTGAGGGCCGACATGAAGCCGGCAAACACGGCCACGCCGCCCAGCCGCGGCGTCAAAGACTCATGCACGGTGCGCACGTTGGGCGTATCGAGCATGTTTTTGAGGTGGGCGATGTAGATAATGGACGGCACGGCGAACATAGCTACCAGAAAGGCCCACAGGAAGGACAGGCTCAGCTGAATTCCAAGTGCGTTCATAAGGGGGTGGCGCTTGCGGTAAGGGCTGCTTGGTCCGGGAGGGAGAAAACAGACAAAAGCTGCTGATTTAAATGGCTAGAATGCCCTGCGGAATAAGCAAGCTGATGGGTTTCAGCTGCCCGAAGCCAATCGAATCGGGCGCGAAAACGAATTTCTTGTCGAACACCTGGCCATCTATATAATAGCTGACCCAGTACTGGTTGTGCAGCCGAAAAAGCGCCGAGTCGAGGGCTTCGATGGGGGCGGCGGCGTGCGGGGGCACCTCGGGCAGCGTGTGGCGCAGCGTGGAAGTGCGGATGGCTTCACCCTGGGCGTTGGTGCCATAGCCGCTGGCGCTGACGATGACGTTCTGCAGGGGCTGGTCGTTGTCGTTGATCAGGAATACCTGCCAGCCGGGGGCTTCGGCCGTCGCCGTGGCCGCCTGCTCGTCGGGCGTTACGGCTACGCTAACGCCCACTACGGGCCGGATGAGGATGTCTTTTTTCATGAACTCACGGAAATCAGGTCGGCGGCAAACAGGGCGGCCAGGTGGGGCAGCAGGCGCTCCTGCACTTCGGCCAGGGGCACGGCGTGGCCCAGCTCGCGCTCCAGCGAGGTAACGGCTTTGTCGGTGATGCCGCAGGGAACAATGTGGCTGAAGTAGCTCAGGTCGGTATTTACGTTGAGGGCGAAGCCGTGCATGGTTACCCAGCGGCTGCACTTTACGCCCAGCGCACAGATTTTGCGCGGGTCGGGGGCCCCCTCTTCAAAATCGAGCCAAACTCCCGTAAGCCCGGCAATACGCCCGGCGCACAAACCGTAATCGGCCAGCGTGAGGATAACGGCTTCTTCGAGCAGCCGCAGGTAGCGGTGAATGTCGGTGAAGAAGTTGTCGAGGTCGAAGATGGGGTAGCCTACCAGCTGGCCGGGGCCGTGAAAGGTGATGTCGCCGCCGCGGTTGATGCGGTGGAAGGTGGCGCCGTGCGCCTCAAGGCCGGCGTCGTCGAGTAGCAGATGCTCGGGCTTGCCGCTCTTACCCAGCGTGTACACGGGCGGATGCTCGCACAGCAGCAGGTGGTTGGGCGTAACGGCCAGCGGCTGCCCGGCTTCGGAGGCCAGGCGGTTTTGGGTTTTCAGGGCCAGCGTTTCGGCCAGCAGCTGTTCCTGCAGCTCCCAGGCCGGCAAATACTCGGCCCGGCCCAGCCGGCGCACCAGCACCTGGCGGTTCTGACCCGAATTGGCCGGCGCGGCGCCGGCCGTTGGCAGGGCCTGAGGGGCCACGGCCGGGCTTGCGCAGGAAGAGAAGAGGGTGGTCATGGCGGGTTGGGCAGACAGAACGGGAGCGGCCGGGGGCATGGCTGGGGGCTGCACTTTGGCATTCAGCAGCTTACTGCCCCCTGGCCGGCAGCGGGCAGTTGTCTTTTTTTCAAGAAAAGACAGCAACCTTCCGGCCCCGGCCCCGACAGCGGCTGTTTCAAATGGCACACAAAGGTACTAGATTTCGACCCAAACCGGTACCCCAGCCGCCGCTTTCCCTGCTCCGCCGAGCTTCCTGTTACCCTGTAAGCACTCCAGCCATGCTCATTCCCGCCCACCAGCTCGGCCACGATGGCGAAGAGGCCGCGCTACGCTACCTGCTGGCCCAGGGCTACGAGTTGCTGCACCGCAACTACCGCTTCCGCCGCGCCGAGGTGGATCTGGTGCTGCGCCACCCGCCCGCGCTGCTGGTGCTGGTAGAGGTGAAGGCGCGCTCATCGGAGCGCTACGGCTACCCCGAGGAGTTCGTAACCGAGCGTAAGCGGCAGTTGCTACGCCTCGCCGCCGAGCACCTGCAGGAAACCCTGGTCTGGCCCACCGACATCCGCTTCGACATTGTAGCCCTCACCCCCGCCGCCGAAGGCCTGCGAATCGAGCACTTCGAGGATGCGTTTTATTGAGCGGGGCGAAGGAGGACGGTTGTCATGCCGAGCAGCGCGAAGAATCTCGCGGGCACTGGCAACTTTTGATAGCAGGGTTACTTTGGCACGCGAGATTCTTCGACTTCGCCTCCGGCTTCGCTCAGCATGACAACCGCCTTCTGCTCTGATCTGCTCTGCGCTTACTTGCCCTCCCCTATTTGCCCTTCTCCCGGTTATCGAGCTTGTCTTTTTCGTAGATGAGCACGCCGTTGCGGTTATACTCCTTTAGAAGCACCGGCTCCTTTACCTCCGGTTCGTAGCCCGATTCTCCGTAGCCCAGCACGTAGTGGCGGCGGTCTTTCAGGTTGCGGAAACCCCAGTAGTTTATCCACTCGCCCACGCGCTTGCCGTTCTCAAACTGGCCTTCCCACTCGCGCTTACCAGTGGGCAGAAAGCGCACGTAGTCGCCCTCCATCTGGCCGTTGAGGTAGGGTACGACTTCCTTGAGCTGTTTGTGGTCGGCGTCGTAGTAGGTTACGTTGGCGTCGCGCGGGAAGCCGCGCTCGTAGTGCGTTTTGGAAACCAGGATGTTGTCGGGCGTGAACTTCTCCCAGCGCAGGTGGCGGGTGCCGTAGGCGAAAGAGCCGGTTTCCACCACCTTACCGCCCCGCAGCATCTTGTAGGGACCGTGCATCACCTTATCGGTAGCCGGGTCCAGCTCGCCGGCGGCCTTGAATATTTTGCGCTTACGCGGATTATAGTAGTACACCGCCAAAGCCATGGGGTCGGGCTGCTTGAAGGTGCGCAGGTAGTAGAAAATCTCTACTTCCTGCTTTTTGCCCTTGGGTCCTTTTTTGGTGTAACCCTTCTTGATAGGCTCATTCAGGAAGACGTTCTTTTTCTTTTTGGGTTTGCGCTGAGCCGCGCGCTCTTTGGCACGGGCGGCCCGCTCCTGCTCCTTGGTCAGGGCCACGCGCTTGTCGCCCAGGCTGGGGGCGGCCGCCGAGTCGGCGGTGGTCGTGAGGCTGTCGGGGGCGGCGGCCAGCTGGCCGGGGGCATCGGGCTGGCTGTTGAAGGAAACAGTTTGGCGGGAGCAGGAAGCAGAGGCGCCGGCCAGCAGCAGGAGCCCCGGCAGCAGCAGGGCCGGCAAAGAAGTCAATCGGAACAGACGCATGGAGAAAATCGGGCAGGATTCGTTCGAAGCCAGAAACGTAAAGATAAACGGATTTGGTACCCTCGCTTTTGCGCTATTCGCTTTTAGCTGCTGGCGGTTAGCTTGCCAGGCCTACAAACAGCCGGGCGCGGGCTGCAGAACAGACCGACCCAAAGCAACAGCCCCCTAAACACAAAACCCTGACGACCGGAGCCATCAGGGTTTTATACCGCTTAGAACTTTATATACCTTCTAGAACTACCCGGCGGCTAGCAAATCGGCACTGCGCTTCACAAAGGCCGTCAGGGCTTCCCCTTTCAGCATGCCCTGGGCCAGTAGTGCGAGGTCGAAGGCCTGCCGGGCCAGCTGGCTGCCGGCCTCGCCCTCGGCGCTGAGCACCCGTTGCGTGATGGGGTGATTGGCATTCACGCTCACGGTGTAGGAATCGGGCAGCGAGCCAAACATCTGCATACCGCCGCCCCCGCCGGTGCGCTGCATATCCTTCATGCGGCGCATGAATTCGGGCAGCGTGATGATGACGGGCGCATCCTGGGGCGAAAGGGCCTCTATCTGCACCTGCATGTGCTCATTGCTGATGGCCTGCTTGAACACGTCGGTCAGGCGGGTTTTCTCGTCGTCGCTGAGTACGCTTTCGGGCGCATCGTCCTTCTCGATGAGCTTGCCGGCCGTTTCGGCGTCCACGCGCTTGAAAGTCGTTTTTTCGAGCTTCTGCTCCAGCTGGCCGATAAAGTGTGAATCGAGCGGACCGTCGAGCACGAGCACGTCGTAGCCGCGCTCCTGAGCCGCCTGCACGAAGCCGTGCTGGGCCTCGGCGTCGGTGGTGTAGAGGATAACGGTCTGCTCGTTCTTGTCTTTCTGGTTGGCCTGCACCTGCTCCTGGTACTCGGGCAGCGTGAACAGCTTGCCGGCCACGTTCTGCACGAGGGCGAAGTCCTTGGCCTTCTCGTAGAATTTCTCATCCGAAAGCATCCCGTACTTCACGAACAGGCCGATGTCGGGCCACTTCTGCTCGTAGCCCGCGCGGTCTTTGCGGAACAGTTCGGCCAGCTTGTCGGCTACTTTCTTGGTGATGTACTGGTTGATTTTGCGCACCGCGCCATCGGCCTGCAGGAAGCTGCGGCTCACGTTGAGCGGAATGTCGGGCGAGTCGATGACGCCGTGCAGCAGCATCAGAAACTCGGGCACCACGTCCTTCACCTCGTCGGTGATGAACACTTGGCGCGAGTAGAGCTGGATTTTGTTGCGCTGGAGCTGCAACTCGTCCTTCACCTTCGGGAAGTACAGGATGCCCGTCAGGTTGAAGGGGTAGTCGACGTTGAGGTGAATCCAGAACAGGGGCGGCTCCGAAAACGGGTACAGCTCCTGGTAGAACTTCACATAGTCCTCGTCGGTGAGGTCGGCGGGCTGCTTGGTCCAGATGGGCTTGGTCTGGTTGATGACCTCGCCCTCGAACTCGATTTCGATGGGCAGGAACTTGCAGTACTTGGTGAGGATGCCCTTCAGGCGGGCCTCCTCCAGAAACTCGTCCGAGTCTTCGGCCACATGCAGCACCACGTCGGTGCCGCGCTCGGCCTTGGCGTGCTCGCCCTCGGTTTCTTCTAGCGTAAACTCGGTGCTGCCGTCGCAGGTCCAGTGGGCCGTCAGGGTATCCTCTTTGTACGACTTCGACCAGATTTCCACCTCCTTGGCCACCATAAAGGCCGAGTAGAAGCCGAGACCGAACTGGCCGATAATCTGGTCTTTGGCCTGGGCATCGGTTTCCTTGTACTTCTCCACAAACTCGGTGGCCCCGGAGAAGGCAATCTGATTGATATACTTCTTGATTTCCTCGGCCGTCATGCCCAGGCCGTGGTCGGAAACCGTGATTTTGCGGGCTTCCTTGTCTACGGTCACGCGCACTTTCAGCTCGCCCAGCTCCCCCTGGTACTCGCCCTGGCGGGCCAGGCTCTGGAGCTTCTGGGTGGCATCGACGGCATTGCTGACCAACTCGCGGAGGAAAATCTCGTGGTCAGAATACAGGAATTTCTTGATGATAGGAAAGATGTTCTCGGTGTGAATCGAGATGCTGCCTTTCTCTTGCATAACAGAATCAGAAAAGGTGAATGAAAACGAAACCGGCCATTCTGCCAGCCCCAAGGGAGCATCAGCGGCGCGGAAAGCTGGTTTCAAACCCTGTTCCAGTCTGGCTTTGGCTGTCAGTTTGACAGCGGCCCCATGCTCCCACCCCGGCCCCGATAGCCTTCGCCGGTTTGCCGGAGCCAGTCGAGGGCCGTAGCGTCATCATCGAACACCTGCACTTCGTAGGTGGGCGCCAGGTAGTCGGTAGCGGCGAGCAGGGCCTCATGCTGCCAATCAGCCTTAAATACCAAGGCCAAGTGCTGGAGCGGCAGTGAGGCCAGCTGCACCAGTAAATGGTATTCCGTCTGCGGCTGACCCATGGAGGCCAGGTCGGGCATATGCCGTAAATCCAAGAGGCAGTCGCGCACCCGCGGAGCAGCCGCAGCCGTCAGCAGGCTTTGCAGGGCCGATGGAGCCCGGTGCGGGGCCGACAGAAACTGCCACTGCGCATGCAGCAGCGCCGCATTTCGCTCGTATCTTACTACCAAGGGGCTTTTCAGCGTTTCAACCTCCATCTCTTCCACACCTGATTAACTCCCGTCACCACTACATATATCAAAACGAGGATACAATATTACAGTTCGTGCCGCATTCTACAAATACAAATTTTTCAGAAGGCCTTAAATTCAACGAAATACAACTATTCCATTTGTGCTTAGGCTATTCGCTGCGTTTCGCCAACGGTCCGGCACAGCCTAAAATCCAGTTATTCTATTGCCCTTGGGTTCGTGCCCAATGGCGGCCGGGGAGGTGGCAGTCGGGCAATTTGCCGTACATTTAGCCCTCATTCGTCTCGTTCTGCTGATGCGCGCTCTTCGGTCCCGGCTGGCTTTGGTGCTGCTCCTGTGCTTTGCGCGGGTGCAGGTACCCGACGCCTGGATTCTGGCGCTGCACGAGCACCAGCATACCGTTGATGCCCCGCTGGAGGCCGGCCCGGCGGGCAGCCGCAAGGCCATAGTCAGCAGCCAGCACCAGCACTGCGCGGTCGACCATTTTTTCAACGCGGCTTTTCAGCCGCCGGCCCCGCTCGTGCTGCCAGCGGCGCCCGTGGGCTACCTGCTGGCCCGCTCGCTGCCCGCTTTCTCGGTGTGGCACTCGGCCACCCGCGCCACGGCCGATTCGCGCGGCCCGCCTCTCGTGCTTAGTGCTTAGTGAGGCTATGCGAGCCGGGCTCTTTGGTGGGCCGAATACTGTCTTTTTGAGGATGGCACTGTGCTGCTGGTGCGCGTTGGGCTGCTTTTAGCGGCGCTACGGCCTTGCCAGGCTGCTTTCCATTTTACTTCCTGAGGTGACCGGCCATTTGTGGCGGGTGATGCGCCTGCTAGCGCTTGACCATTAGCTGGTCGCGTAGCAGCTGCGTCACTTCGTTGGCTGCTGGTCTCCTCCGTTTTCTGCTTTTATGCTTAAGTTTTTTATCACGACGAGCCTGGCGCTCGGCTCGGGCCTGGCTGTGGCCCAGACTTCCATGCCGGCTCCGACACGCGCCGCGGCCAATGCGCCCGTCACGGGCCGCGTTACCGACGCGGCTACCGGCGAGCCCCTGCCCGGGGCTACCATTTACTTCCCCGACCTGCGCCAGGCTACGGCCACCGACGAGGACGGCCGGTTCAGCTTCGCCGACCTGCCCCGGGGCCGGTTTCTGATGCAGGTGCGCTTCGTTGGTTACTCGACGGTGGCCCGCACCGTAGATACGGGCGCGGGCGCGGCGCTGAATATGGCGCTGGAACCCACGGCCACCGAAATCGGGCAGGTGGTGGTAACGGGCGTGTCGGCCAGCACGGAACTGCGCCGCTCGCCGGTGCCCACTACCGTAGTCGGCCAAAGCCAGTTGCAGCAAAGCTCGGCCACCAACGCTGTGGATGCGCTGGCCCACGTGCCCGGTCTGAACCAGCTTACGACGGGGGCCGCTATCAGCAAGCCCGTTATCCGGGGGCTGGGGTCCAACCGCGTCATCACCCTCAACAACGGCGCCAAGCAGGAGGGCCAGCAGTGGGGCGATGAGCACGGCATCGAAATCGACGAGTTCAGCATCGATAGGGCCGAGATTATCAAAGGGCCGGGCTCGTTGCTGTATGGCTCCGACGGGCTGGCGGGCGTCATCAACTTTCTGCCCCCCGAGCCCGTGGCCGAGGGCCGGGTGCTGGGTGCCGTGGCCGCCACCTACCAGGCCAACAACCAGCAGCAGGGCTATTCGCTCTGGAACGCGGGCAACCTGAACGGCCTGAACTGGCAGCTGCGCGGCTCGGGCAAGCTGGCCGGCAACTACCGCAACCGCTACGACGGCCGGGTGTACAACTCGGGCTTCCGGGAGCTGGACGGCAGCGGCTACGTGGGCCTGAACAAAAGCTGGGGCTACTCGCACCTCACCTTCAACTCCTTCAACCAGCAGCTGGGCCTGATTGAGGGCGCCCGCGACTCGCTGACGGGCCGTTTCCTGAAAGAAGTGCCCACGGCCGCCGGCGACGAGCTAACCGACGTACCGGTTTCCGACGCCGATTTGCGCGGCTACGGTCTGGCCGTGCCCCGCCAGCAGGTCAACCACCTGCGCATCGGCCTCGACAACAGCTTTATTCTGGGCCGGCACCGGCTGACGGCCAACCTGGGGTGGCAGCAGAACCTGCGCCGGGAGTTCGGCAACGCGCTGGTGCCGGCCGAAACCTCGCTCTTCTTCCAGCTGCGCACCGTGGATTACGCCGTGCGCTGGTTTCTGCCCGAGATGAACGGCTGGAACACCACGTTTGGCGTGAGCGGGATGCAGCAGGAAAACCAGAACAGGGGCGTGGAGTTCCTGATTCCGGCCTATAGGCTGCTCGATGGCGGCCTGTTCGGCGTAACCAAAAAGAGCTTCGGCCGGCTCGATGTAAGCGGGGGCCTGCGCTACGATTTGCGCCGCATCAAGGCCGACGCGCTGTACCTGGACGCCGACGGGCAGCCGGTGCCCGCCGGGCAAGGCGAAACCAAGTTCGGGGGCTTCACGAGCACCTTCCGCAACGTGAGCGGCAGCCTGGGCGGGTCGTATTCGCTGGGCGAGAACCTGGTGCTTAAGGCCAACGCGGCCCGCGGCTTTCGGGCGCCCAACATTGCCGAGCTGGGCTCGAACGGCAAGCACGAGGGCACCGTGCGCTACGAAATCGGGGAGCCCAACCTGCGGGCCGAAACCAGCTTCCAGCTCGATGGCGGCCTGGCCTTCACCTCCGAGCACGTGGATTTGTCGGTCGACGCGTTCCGTAACCGCATCAGCAACTACATATTCCCGAGCGTGCTGGGAGCGGCCGGCGGCGGCGACTCGCTGTCGGTGGAGGGCGACCGGGTGTTCCGCTACGGGCAGGGCGATGCGCGGCTGGCGGGCGGCGAAATCAGCCTCGATTTGCACCCCCACCCGCTCGACTGGCTGCACTTCGAAAACTCGTTTTCGCTGGTGCGGGCCGTGCAGCTGGGCCAGCCCGCCGGCCAGCGCCACCTGCCGTTTATTCCGGCCGACCGGTTTCAGTCGGAGCTGCGGGTGAACTTTGCCAAGGTGGGCGGCTCGCGGCTGCGCAACCTGTACGCCCGTACGGCGCTGGAGCACAATTTCGCCCAGAACCGCATCTTCTCAGCCTTCGATACCGAAACCCGCACGGCCGGCTACACGCTGGTAAACCTGGGGCTGGGCTCCGATGTGGTGTCGGCCAAAGACCGCACGCTGTTCTCGCTTTACCTGACGCTCAATAACGTGTTCGATGTAGCCTACCAGAACCACCTGAGCCGCCTCAAGTACACCGACGTAAACTACGCCACCGGCCGGCCGGGCGTGTTCAACATGGGCCGCAACCTGAGCGTGAAACTCATTGTGCCGCTGTCGTTCAAGTAAGACAGCCGGCCGCCCCCGCTTGCGGGTGGCGCGCCTTTCAAAGCGTGGCTGTTGCGCGCCTGAACCAACAGAAAACCTAAACGCCGGCCATTGGCCGGCGTTTTTGCGTATCAGCAGTTCACCCATTTCTCCTCAACCCGCATCCTATGGCCGCCAAACCGACCAAGAACAAGCCCATGTTTTACCCCTGGCACCACTTTGTGCTGCTGCCGGCGGCCCTCATTCTGGCCATCTACGGCGTGCGGCGCTACCTTGATGTGGCCGGCGACGACTCCGAAATTTCCCGCCTCTGGTTTACGGTGGCTGCCTTGGCCGTCGTTGGCTTCGGGGTGCTGCTGATGCTGCGCCAGCACTACGCCCTCACGCTGCAAGACCGGCTGCTGCGCCTGGAAGTGCGCCAGCGCTACTTCGAGGTAACCGGCCAGAGCCTGCGCCCGCTCGAAGACAAACTAAAGCTCGGCCAGATTCTGGCCCTGCGATTCGCCGGCGACGCCGAGCTGGCCGAGCTCACCCAGGCCGCCATCCGCGAAAACCTGTCGTCGAAAGACATTCAGGCCCGCATCCAGGATTTCCACTTCGACCATATGCGCGTTTGATTAGGGGGCCGGCGGTTGGCCGGCAACCAGCAGGCCCTGGCGTTAAAAATGCCGGCTTCAGGATTTTTTAGCTGACTTTTGCGTTGCGCTATTTCGGGCCATTCGCCCCGAAATAGCGCAACGTTCCTTTCAACCCTATTCCCCGGCCCCAACCAGCCATGATTTTATACAACGTAACCACCAGCCTCGACCCGGAAATTGCCGACCAGTGGCTGGCCTACATGCAGGACACCCACATGCCGGAAGTGCTGGCTACCGGCTTCTTCCTGAAGGCCCAGCTTTGCCGGATGCTCGATGAAGAGGAAGGCGGCATCACCTACGCCTCGCAGTACTATGCCGTGAGCCGGGAGCAGCTCGAAACCTACCAGCAAGTGGCCGCCCCCGCCCTGATTGCCGATATGGACCGCCACTTCGGCGGCCGCTACGCTTCTTTCCGCACCATGCTGGAAGTGCTTGGCTAATGGTGGAAAACGTGGCCCGGCCTTCAATGCTTGGCATGAGTTAAAAACTAGCCACTAGCTCCCCTCCTTTCCAAGGAGGGGCTGGGGGTGGTTGAGGATGCAGGAACGATGATTAGAGCTAGTTTCTAGCCTCCGTTCAACGCTAATCAACCACCCCCAGCCCCTCCTTTCCAAGGAGGGGAGCTAGTTTTTTAGCTGCTAATTCTAACTCACACTAAGCGTTTCAGTCCGTAGCACGCTGGTTGGAACGGCCAAACCAGCGGGCTACGGACTGAAGTCCGGGCCACGTTACCCCCTATTCTTCCCGCACGGCCGCTTCCACAGCCGGGTCGCAGGGGAAATCCTGAATTTGCTCGGCGGTGAGGTTGCCGTTGTACCACTCGGGGTCGAGGTTAGCGCCCAGCTTCTTGTAGAAGCCAATGGCCGGCTCGTTCCAGTCCAGCACCTGCCAGCGGAGGCGGTGCGCCCCGGTATGGCGCGCTTCGGCCACCACGGCCTCGAACAGCCGGCGGCCCAGGCCGGTGCCGCGCATGGCCTCGGTCACGACCAGGTCTTCCAGAAACAGCATCCGGCCCTTCCAGGTCGAGTAGGCGGTGTAGTAGAGCGCAATGCCCACAATGGGCCCCTCGGGCACTTCCAGGGCCACGAAAAAGCCAAAGATGGGCTCGGGGCCAAACCCGTCGCGCTGCATATCGGCCAGCGTGTTCGTGACTTCGTTGGCGGCCTTTTCATACTCGGCCAGCTCCTGAATCAGGGCCAGCACCTGCGGCAAGTCGGCCTCCCGGCCCCGGCGAATAAACATGGATGGAGAAGTGAGAAGTGAGAAGCGTCCGTAAAATGCGGCCCTTTGAAAGGAAGAAGCGCACGCGAGTGCTCTTTGTCCGGGGCCCGTCGGCCACTCCTAAGATAGAGGCCTTAACGCGAAAAGAGCAGCGCCCCGGTGGGTACGCTGCTCTTTTTGCTGTTGGCCAGAAAGGGGCAATTACATCACCGGCTGCATTTTCTTGATGGATTCGGTGGCGTTGACCGCGTTGATTTCGCGCGTAGCATCGGTTTTGCCGCCGGTTGTATCTACCGGTGCGGGGTATTCGAGGGGCTTCACGGTCATGTCTTCGTCCCGCTTATTATCGGGGTTGCTACACGAAGTGGCGGAGAGCAGCAGCGAACCGGCCAGCAGGCCGAGCAGGGATATTTTTTTCATATCAGAAAGAGAAAGACGAAAGCAGTTACGCGGTTTGCAGCCGCAAAGATACGGTAAATGAGTTGTCAGTTATTGGTTGTCAGTTGTCAGTACCATTAAATAAACGGCCTGACAACTGACAACCAACAACTGACAACTTACTTGCTAAACGGCTGAACGCCCATGTTGTAGAAGGCGAAGGACCAGACGTCGGCCCACTCCTGGATTTGAAGCTTGGTGCTTTTGCCGGCGCCGTGGCCCGCGTTGACGTCGACGCGGATGAGCTGGGGGTTGGGGCCGGTGTTGGCGGCTTGCAGAGCGGCGGCGTATTTAAACGAGTGGGCTGGCACCACGCGGTCGTCGTGGTCGGCGGTGGTAATCATGGTGGCGGGGTAGGCGGCCGGCTTCAGGTTGTGCAGCGGCGAGAACTTGTACAGGTTCTGGAACTGCTCGTAGTTGTCGGAGGTGCCGTACTCGGGGGCCCAGTTCCAGCCGATGGTGAACTTCTGGTAGCGCAGCATATCCATCACGCCCACGGCCGGGAAGGCCACTTTGCACAGGTCGGGGCGCTGGGTCATGGTAGCGCCCACCAGCAGGCCGCCGTTCGAGCCGCCGGCAATGGCGAGGCGGTCGGCGCTGGTGTAGCCCTGCACCTTCAGGTACTCGGCGGCGGCAATGAAGTCGTCGAACACGTTCTGCTTTTTGGGCGTCATGCCGGCCTGGTGCCAGGCTTCGCCGTACTCGCCGCCACCCCGCAGGTTCGGAATGGCCAGCACGCCCCCGTTTTCGAGCCACAGCATGCGGGCCACCGAGAAGCTGGGCGTGAGCGAGATGTTGAAGCCGCCGTAGGCATACAGGTAAGTCGGGTTCTGGCCGTCGAGCTTGAGGCCCTTCTTGTGGGTGATGAACATGGGCACCTTGGTGCCGTCCTTGCTCTGGTAGAAAACCTGGGTCGTGACGTAATCCGGCGGGTTTACATCCACCTTCGGGGCCCGGAACACGGTGCTGGTGTTGGTGGCCAGGTCGTACTTATAGATGGTGGTGGGGTAGGTGAACGAGGTGAAGGCGTAGTACACCTGCTTGGCATCGCGCTTGCCGCCGAAGCCCGAGGCCGTGCCGATGGCCGGCAGGGCCACATCGTGCTTGAACTCGCCCTTCTCGGTGTACACTTTAATCAGGCTGCTGGCGTCCTTCAGGTACGAGGCCACCAGGTAGCCGCCCACGTGGTCGACGCCCTCCAGCTTCTGCTGGGTTTCGGGCAGCACGGTTTTCCAGTTTTTCTCCTGGGGCTTTTTGGGGTCGATGAGCACGACGCGGTAGTTGGGCGCGCCGTTGTTGGTGAGCACCAGCAGCTGCCCGCCCACGTTGCCGACCACCGAGTTATTGTGCTCGTAGCTCGTGATGATAGACGTAAAGCTTCCCTCCTGCCGCCGGTCGGTCAGGTCGCGCACTGAGATGCGGTTGCCGTCGGCCTTGCCATCGGTGAGGTAGAGCACCAGGAACCGCTCGTCGTCGGTGGTGCCCACGGTGCGGAAGCCCAGCGGGCTTTTGGGGTCCTCGTATACCAGCCGGTCGGTGCTTTGGGGCTTGCCCAGCTGATGGTAGTACACCTTGTGGAACTCGTTTTTGCCGGCCAGCTTGTTTTCGCCAGCCTTGGGCGCGTCGTAACGGCTATAAAAGAAGCCGTTCTTGTACCAGGCCGCGCCCGACACCTTCACCCAGTCGAGCTGGTCGGCCAGCGGCTGGCGGGTTTTCAGGTCGAGCACCTTCATCGTCTGCCAGTCGGAGCCGCCGCCGCTGGTGGCGTAGGCCATGTAGCGCTGGTCGTTGGAGTAGTAGGTGCCGGCCAGGGCCGTGGTGCCATCGGCCGAGAACTTGTTGGGGTCGAGCAGCACGTCGGGCTGGCCCTGGGTGCCGTCGCCCTGCTGCACGTAGAGCACGGCCTGGTTCTGGAGGCCGTCGTTCTTGCTGAAATACAGCTGGTTGCCCTCCTGGTGCGGGATGCCGAACTTCTCATAGTTCCAGAGCGTAGTCAGCCGCTCGCGGATTTTGTCGCGGAACGGAATCTGCTCCAGGTAGCCGAACGTCACCTTGTTTTCGGCCGTCACCCAGCTCTTGGTTTCGGGTGCATCGGGGTCTTCGAGCCAGCGGTAAGGGTCGGCTACCGTAGTGCCGAAATAGTCGTCTTTCTGGTCGGATTTGCGGGTTTCGGGGTAGTTGAGCACGAACTTGGCAGAAGTGGGAGCGGCGGTTTTAACGTCGGGAGTGGCCGCGGTTGGCCCAGTTGGCTGGGAGGAGCGGCAGGCGGCCAGGCCGGCCAACGCCAGCAGCGGAATGGTAAGAGTGCGCATGGGAAGAAACAAGTAGGGGTGAAAGCCGAAGATAGCCGACAAGTTTGGCAGATGCCCCCGGGGATCCGAATTCCGTGCCCCACCGCCCCGCCCTGCCCGCCTTTCAACAGGACAGGTAGCAGACTTATTTTTATTCATAATTTTTCTAAATAACATTTCTCGCCTTTCTTTGCAGCAATTAAGATTCATTCTAAACAACCGACATGTTTCATCTTCGCCTGCTGGGCCTCACTTCTGCCGCGCTGTTTTGCGCCCTCACCGTGCAGGCTCAGCAAACGGCCACCATTCGGGGCCGCGTTACCACCATCGATGGCCGCCCGGCCGAATCGGTAACGGTGGGGCTGAAAGGCCACAACCAGGGAGCCATTACCAACGGCCGGGGCGAGTACGCCATTGAGCGTGTGGCCGACGGGCAGTACACGGTGGTGGTGTCGGCCGTGGGCCTGAAAACGACCGAGCAGCCGGTAACCGTGCGCGACGGCCAGGCCACGGCCGTGGACTTCGTGCTGGCCGAAAACGCCGAGCAGCTCCGGGAAGTGGTTATCAGCGGCAACCGCACCAATAAGTTCGCCCGCAAGGCCAGCGAGTACGTGGGTAAGATGCCGCTCAGCAACCTCGAAAACCCGCAGGTGTACGCCACGGTGGGCAAAGAGCTACTGGCGGAGCAGCTGGTGTTTTCGGTGGACGACGCCACGCGCAATGCTCCGGGCGTGCAGAAAATGTGGGACGCCACCGGCCGCGGCGGCGACGGCGGCGCGTTCTATGGCAGCCGGGGTTTCATCGTGTCGAGCCAGCTGCGCAACGGCGTGGCCGGCAACGTCACCAGCGACATCGACGCCATCAACCTCGAAAAACTGGAGGTGATTAAGGGTCCCTCGGCCACGCTGTTCGGCAGCTCGCTTACCTCGTACGGCGGCCTGCTGAACCGCGTAACCAAGAAGCCGCTCGATGAATTCGGGGGCGAAGTGAACGTGGCGGCCGGCTCCTACGGCTTCCACCGCGTATCGGCCGACGTGAACCTGGTGGATGCTTCGGCTCCGGCCGGGCAGCCCAAAACGCTGGCCTTCCGCCTCAACACAGCCTACACCTACGAAGACAGCTTCCAGAACCTCGACTCGCCGGGCTTCACCAAAAGCCTGGCCGTGGCCCCGAGCCTGCAATTCCGGCCCTCCGAGCGGCTGACGGTGAACGTGGACGCCGAGATTTACAAGGGCACCAACGTGGGCAAGCAGGTTATCTTCTTCTATGAGCCCTCGGCGGCGCTGGGCTTCGACCGGGCCGATAAGGCGCCGCTCAACTACCGGCAGTCGTACCAGGGCGCGGGCCTGACCCAGGATACGCGCAGCACCAACCTGTTCGGGCAGGTGCAGTACCGCATTTCGCCCGCCTTCACCACCACCACCTACCTCACCAGCAGCCACAGCTACTCCAACGGCTTCAACCCCTACTTCTACCTGCTGCCCAACAACCGGCTGGTGCGCGCCGACCAATCGACCGACAACAGCCAGCGCACCGTGTTCGAGGCCCAGCAGCTGCTCAACGGCGACTTCCGGGTAGGCAACCTGCGCAACCGCATGGTGGTGGGCCTCGACTTCCTGCGCGTGACCTCCGACGTGACTTTCCTGGGCGGCAACATCGATACGATTTCGCTTAGTGCCCCCGGCAGCATCATCCGCGGCTTCAATGGCCCGAGCGTGGCGGCCAAGTACGCGGCCCAGCCCCCCGGCCAGTACCTGATTACGACCATTACCAACACCTACAGCGCCTTCGTATCGGACGTGCTGAACCTGACCGACCGGCTGAGCGTGCTGGCCGCGCTGCGCATCGACCACTTCGACAACAAGGGCGGGCTGCTGTACTCGCCGGTAGCGGCGTACGCCCAAACGGCCTTCTCGCCCAAGTTCGGGGCCGTGTACCAGCCAGTGAAAGACCGGGTGAGCGTGTTTGCCAACTACCAGAACAGCTTTCAGAACCTGGGTGTGTACCTGAACGGCGGCGGCAGTAGCCTGGTAGCCCGGCCCGAGCGCGCCAACCAGTGGGAGGGCGGTGTGAAGCTGGATGCCGCCGGCGGCCGCCTCAGCGCCACAGTGAGCTACTACGATATTTACGTGAAGGACCGCCTGCGCGTGGTCAGCTACAATGCCGATTTTCAGGCCATCAGCGCCCAGGATGCCAACCAGCGCAGCAAGGGCATAGAGGTAAGCGTGGTGGCCAACCCGCTGCCGGGCCTGAACGTGGTGGGCGGCTTTGCCTACAACGACTCGAAGTTTGAAACTCAGGATGAAACCGTGGACGGCCGCCGGCCCAACACGGCCTCCTCGCCCATTGTGGCCAACGCCTGGCTGAGCTACCGCCAGCCGACCGGCCCGTTGCAGGGCCTGGGGGCCGGTTTCGGGGGCAACTACGCCAACGAGAACCGGGTGCAGAACACCAGCACCAACGTATTTACGCTGCCCAGCTACACCATTCTCAACGCCAGCCTGTTCTACGACCAGCCCCGCTACCGCCTCTCGGCCAAGGTCGACAACCTCACCGACAAGCAGTACTGGACCGGCTACACCACCATGAACCCGCAGAAGCTGCGCAGCATTATCGGCAGCATCGCCTACAAGTTTTAGCCCGATGAGCAGCCCGCGCCAGCCGCCCGAACCGCACGCCGCCATGCCGGCCTGGAGCTGCGCGGGCTGCCGGCTCTGCCACCTCACCCCCGACCACCAGCTGTGCCGGCTGCGCCATCTGCTACGCTGGCTGGATGCTCAGCCGGCAGCTGCTCCTCCCCTACTACCGCCGCCCAACCGGCCACCAATCAACCCGACTACCCCATGACGTTCAAGAAAATCAGCGGTAAGCTGCACCTGTGGCTGGGGCTGTCCTCGGGACTGATTGTGTTCATTGTGAGCATCACGGGGGCCATATTCGTGTTTCAGGACGAAATCCGGGACCTGACGGAACCCTGGCGCAAAGTGGAGGTGCAGGCCACGGCGCCCCTGCTGCCCTCGCGTTTGCAGGCGGCGGCGCTGGCCACGCACCCCGGCATTGCCGCCCGGGATACGTGGTTTACCTACTTCGGGCCCGAGCGTTCGGCCACCGTGTTTTTTACTGATAAGTCGGGGGCGCCCATTCAGGTATACCTGAACCCCTATACCGGGCGGGTGCTGCACGAGCAGGATTTGCGCACTCACTTCTTCACCATCGTGCAGGAAATCCACATGCACCTGCTGCTGCCCGAGGCGGTGGCCAAATGGGTGGTGGGCATTGGCATCAGCATTTTTGTGGTGATGCTGGGCACGGGCATTGTGCTGTGGTGGCCCAAGCGGAAACAGGAGCGTAAGCAGCGTTTCACCGTGAAGTGGGGCGCCCGCTGGCGGCGCGTGAACTACGATTTGCACAACGTGCTGGGCTTCTACGTGGCCAGCATTGCGCTGGTGCTGGCCCTGTCGGGTTTATTCATGATGTATCCCTGGATGCTCAACGTCACGGTATTCGCCATCGACGGCAAGTGGCCGCCCGCGCCGGAGCAGCTCACGCCCAGAATCGATACGCTGCAAACCGTGCCCACTGCCGCGCAGCCTCTGCCGGACGTAGCTTACCGCACCATCCGCCGCCAGTTGCCCGGCACCCACATGCTAATTATCTCGCCGGCGGGCACCGGCAAAGCGGCCCTGCAATGCTGGGCCTACGAGCGGGCCCTGCACTACTACTACCGCAGCGAGTTCTTCTTCCACCCGACCTCGGGCCAGCTGCTGCGCACCACGCCCCACAGCCAAAAGAGCAACGGCACCAGGTTTTCCGACATGAACTACGACCTACACACCGGCCAGCTACTGGGCCTGGGCGGCAAAATAGTAGCCTTCCTGGCCAGCCTGATTTCGGCCAGCCTGCCCGTTACGGGCACCATCGTGTGGTGGGGCCGCCGCAACAAGAAGAAGAAACCGCGCCCACAGCCGGCTCTCAGCGCCCAGGGCTGAAGCCCTGGGCTAGTCAGCGTGAACAGCCGAAGCTGCGGTTTAGAGCTAGAAAGCTAGCTGGTCTGTAGCCTCCTCGCACCCCCTACTGCATGCGCCCCACTTTCGGAATCACCTGAATCAGGAAGCGCTTGTTGTCGCCTTCGCGGCGGCCCTGGTAGCGGCCGGTGCCAAAGAAGCCACTGCCCCCGATGATCAGCTCGATGTTGCGGTCCTGGCCAAAATCGAGGCCGTTCTGCTTCCAGAAGTTGAGCAGATTAAGCGCCCGGCGGTAGCTGAGCTGGTAGGTGGTTTGCTCCTCGCGCTGGTTGCGCGGGTCGCCGGCCGGGTAGCGGGCGGCCATGCCCTCCACAATCACGAGGTAGCGCACGGGCTGGTCGGTTTTAATGCTTTTGAGCACCGTGCGCAACGTGCGGCCCGCCTGCAGCAGGGCGGGCTTGTAAGCGTCCTGGATTTCGTCGCGGCCGGCTTTGAACTGCACCGGCACCAGCAGCTCGTGCCGCTCGTTGGCGGGGTCGTACTTGAAGTATTTGCCTTCCAGCCGCTCCAGCGAGCGGCGGATTTTGGTTATCTGCTCCAGCTCCTCGGCCTTGGCCTTCAGCTCGCCGTTGGCCTGCTTCAACTCCCCCTCGCGGTCCTTAAACAGCTTGAAGCTGTACACGAACAGCACCAGCATCACCACGAACAGCGACGTCATCAGGTCCACGTAGCTGGGCCAGAAGAAGTCGTTGTTTTGGCGGTTGTTGGAGGAGGGGTTGTTCATATATTCAATTGATGCTTTGCCTTATTTTTTATCCAATAATCAACGCATCAGCATTTTATAACTCTCATTATATTAGAAGAATACAGCTTCTCGCTTCACGTTTCTCTCAACAAACTCAATTGCTAACTCTGGAATTTCAAAAAACCATCTACGCTCATTATCATAGGTTGAGGCAACGTATTTATCATCATGGAAATAAAGGCACAAAAAGTTATCAGCAACCCCACGTTCATAGCCATTATATCGCTCCAATTGTAAACGGCCCAAACTAATGCAGGGCAATAAGTATCGAATGATTCTGGATGAACGACACAGTTTCAACAACTCAGCTGTTTTATTAGGATAGAAGTGAGATGGAAACTTCGATAAGCGGTTTGCAACGTCTTGCCATCTTTCATTATTAACAATTACGCTATGAATACCCTCCATAATTGCACGTATCCATATGGTTACTATTACACCGGCTTTACGCCCCCAAACAGGCTGTCCATAAACCGCTGGAAACGGTTCTTGGATGTGGCTTTCACCAGCACCGTGTTCAGGTTGGAAATTTCCGCTAGTAGCTTGGCCTGAATCTGGGAGTCCAGCTCCACTTTGCGGAGTAGCTCGCGCTGGGTGGCGGTTACGTCGCGGCTGAGGTCGGTTTGCTGGGCATTGAGGCTTTGCAGGGGCTCCAGCTGCTTGAGGAGCTTCTCGAAGATGTTGTCGGCGTTAAGCTGCTCGTAGTACTGCTGCCACTTTTCGTAGGCCAGCTGGGCCTGGCGCTCATTCTGGTTCTGGCGCTGGGTGAGGATGTCGGCCAGGCTGATGCCGGCCTGGTCGATGTGCTGCTCGGCCCGGTCGCGCAGGTTGCGCAGCTCGGTCTGGTGCTTCTGGAAGAAATCCAGCATCAGCTGCACCGAGTTGTTGCCGCTGCCCACGTACTGGCCCAGGTCGTTGATGCCCTTCTCGAAGCCCCGCAGCCGGTCGAGAATCCCGTTCACGCTCTGGGCCGACTGGTAGCCGTTTTCCAGCATCTGGTTGAGCTGCTGCTGGTAGCCGGTGAAAGCCGCGAACAGCTCGGCCGACTCGCGCACCTTGTCGAACACGGCAATGTTGGCGGCGGCCATCTTGTCGTAGCCAATCGTGTCGAGGCGCTGCAGAAAGTCGCTCTGCACCTTGATGTTGGCCGTCACCTTGTCCATGAGCGGGTTGAACAAGTCCACCTGGCCCACGAACTGCTGGTTGAAGGCATCGAGCACCGATTTGAGGTTGTTGAGGCTGCCGGCCATATCGGAGTGCAGAATGGGCAGCAGCCGCACCTGGAGCACGGTGTAATACTGGTTCTGGCGGCCGTCGAGCTGGCGGCGGGCCTCGCGCAGCAACCCGTTGCCGAGCAGCGTGAGCAGCAGCCCCACAAACGAGCCCGTCATGGCAATCAGCACGCCGGTCAGGAAGGGCGTCAGCGCATTTTCGTCGGAAACTCCGTTGCGGGCAATGCCCACGAGGCCCAGAATCACGCCCAGAAACGTGCCCAGCAGGCCTAAGTACAGGGGCGTCGAAACGTTGGCCTGTACCTCGTTGTCGAGCACCTGGCTGCGGCGCTCCGATATATCCTTGAGAATCCCGAAATCGGCCGCCGCGCCCTTGTTGTGGCGCAGGTAGTCGTTGGTGTCGAGCAGGATTTCCTGGAACTCAGTCGAGGGGCTATCGGCCTTGAGCAGGGTAGCCGGATAGGCGTCGGCGGGGGCATCAGCGGCGTATTCGGGCAGGTCGCGGCCGTCGGGCAGCACGAGGCGCTGCTCCACCCGCAGGGTTTCGCGGGGCGGGTACAGCTGGCTGAGCTGGCGGGTTTTGGCGCGGGTTTGCAGGAACGTGCGAATCTGCAGGCCCACCACCACCAGCACCACCAGGACTTCAAGGGCAATTTCAAGCATAGATTACGAAGCTACAGCTATTCGTGAGTAGCCAGGAAAAACCTGTCATCCTGAGCATTCCGCGTATCAAGCGGCGACGAAGGACCTTATAACCCTAAAACGAATCGTAGCTAAGGTCGTTTTAGGGTTATAAGGTCCTTCGTCGCCGCTTGATACGCGGAATGCTCAGGATGACAGACGATAAGCCGTTCTACTCGAACCGGATAGCGGCCTTCTGCTCAATCTGCCAGCTGCCGGCCACTTTGCGCAGCACGCCTTCCTCCTCGGTTACGATGCGGGTAACCGGTTCGGTGGGCTGCTGGTAGCGGCAGGCCTCGCGCAACGAGTACTGGGCGCTTTGGATAGCGTAGGCGTGAATGGCAGGGTTGGGCGTAACATTGAACGTTGCCAGCTCGGGCCACTGCGGGTCGAAGTGCAGCTCGTAGATGCTGTCGTGCTGGGGTTCGTCGGAGAGGTCATACTCGCTAAACGCCCCATTCACCGGCACCTTCACGTAGCGGGTAAACTGGGCCCGGGCAGCTGGTTCAGCCGGCATGGCCGCTGCTTGCGAATCAGTTTCCGGCGCAGCTGGCGCGGGCAGCTGCACCGGCGGCACCAGGCTCTCGAACTCGTCGTGCGGGGCGGCCGTGGGCGAGCCCGCCGGAATGGCCGCTGGCGGGGCCGGTATTTCCGAAAGGTTGGCCGGGGCCTCGGCTACCTGCATTTCAGCCGTAGTTGCCGGTTCAGCTTTTGGCCTGGGGGTCGGCGCAGCAACAGGAGGTACGGTAGTGGCTGGAGCTGCTGTTGGAGCAGGTGTGGAGGCTGCAACAGACTTCGGAGCCGGTTGCGACGGGCGCTGCTCCAGTTCTTCGGCTATGCGCTGGGCTACTATTTTCTCCACTTCCCGGCGCTGGGCCAAGGTCAGTTGGCCAGCCACGGTACCGGGGCTGGCTACCGATTTCACGGCGTCAATATCGTTGCGGTGCCGGCCCATACGGCTGGCAAGGTCGGCCATTTTGCGGCTCTGCAGCCAGAACAGCACCAGACTAAGCAGCGCCAGAATCAAGGCCAGCGGAGCAAACAGCTTATCCATCACACTTTCCCCTACCCCGCTGGCAGCGGCTGGCCGGCTGGTCAGGCCCGCGTCGGCCGGCCCCGCATCGGCGGGCGCCGAAGCCGTGGCCTCGTCAAGGCCGGAGGTAGTGTCGGCCGCGTTGGCGGCCGGCTCGTTGCCGCCCAGGTCGCCGATGGGCGTGCCGCTGTTCACGTAGCTATTCAGGGCCGTTTCGAGGGTCGCCAGGCGCTCCATCCGGGCAGGGTTAGCCCGCCGCGCCGCCGACGACTTGAGCTTACCGATGATTTCCGAGGTCAGTTTCTGCAGCCGCTTGTCGTTGCTGGCGAGGCCGGCGTACATGGTGCCACGGCCTTCGAGGGGCTGGTAGAGCAGGCTGTACACCTTCTGGCTGTCAGCCTTGATGCTGTTCTCGAACGCCTTGAGCGAGCTGCCGCAGTTGAGCTTGTCCTTGAGGTTGGGCCGCCCATTATCATCGTACACGTAGCGTGCGGCGGCACACCAGATCTGTACCTTCTGCTCATCAAGTGTGGGCTGACCGGGGGCAGTCTGGGCCGAAGTAGCGCCGGACGCCAGTAGCAGCAGGCCGGTGAACAGGGAAGCAGCGCGGCGAGAAAGAGTCATAGGTGTGGGGGTAGATGTATTCTGCATTCCTGGGTCCCAGGGTTGAAACTCTGGGCTAGTTAGCGGTAAACCAGGTCGGCCAGCCGAAGGAGGCTGCATAACCCAGGGTTTCAACCCTGGGCCAACGGGCCACGTGTTACGCCTGCAACTCCCGGCTCAGGTTATACAACGCCTGCTTCAGCGGCAGGAAGAACAGGGTTTCAGGCAGGGTTTCGTCGGCCGAAAGCTGGCGCTGGAACTGGTGTAGGCCCAGGCTGAGGCTGTCCTCGATTTCGCGGAGCAGGATGTCCTTCACGCGCTGGCGGTCCACGTCCACACCTACTTCGCGCAGGTAGGGTGCCACTTCGTCGCCTTCGAGCACCAGCGTGAGGTAGTTGCGCACGTTGGCCAGCACCTCGTCTTTAAGGGCCGCATCCACCTGGTTCAGCTTGAGGCGCTGCTGGTTCAGCTCGCCGCCTTCTACGGTGCCGCTGAGCTTCACCGCCTGAATGTTGTCGTAGTCGGTATTGGTTTTCTCCTCGAACAGCACACCGCCGTTGGTAGTAGCTTCCTTGGGGTTATCGGCCAGAATAACGCGGAAATTGTGGGGCGGCTCGGTACCGGTTACGGCCTGGAAAATGGCTTTCGTAATCTTCTCGATGGACACCAGCGAGCTACCGCCGGCCAGCAGGCGCAGGTACAGGCTGGCCTTACCCGAGAAGCACAGGTAACGCGGCGTTTTCAGCCCGAAATGCTTGGTGAGCTGGGCCGTGTGGTAGATGATGGCCGTGTAGTGCAGGTAGAACAGCACCCGCAGCTGCCGGCCGCGGCCCAAGCCTAGGGCCTGGGTGAAGCGCAACGCATCGTCGTACTTGAAGAGCAAGCTGGTCACGTCGGCCGAGCCGAAGTCGTTGTTTTTGAGCGCCGCCTGCAGGTAGCCCTTGTACTCCTGGTTCTGCTCCGAATCGGGCAGGCTTTCGACGTGGCTCACGCCGAGGCGAAGCAGGCCGTTCTGCTTGGGCGCACCCTGCACGCGGGCGTAACCGTCGCCCCACAGGTCGTCGCCGGCAAAGCGGAACGAGGTGCTGTAGGCCGGTTTCTGGTCGGCGAAGAGCAGCAAGTCGGTGGTACCGCCGCCGATGTCGATGTTCACCACGTTCTCGTCGCGGTTGGGCACGACCTGGTTGGTGGCGGTGAGGTAGTAGTAGGGCGCCACCGATTCGGTGAGGCAGATGGTGGGGCGGTTGGCCTTGAACACCTGCCGGAAGGCCTCGTCCCAAACCTGCTGGAACTGGTTGCGCAGGAAGCCGTCGAAGCTCAGCGGCGCAAACCACACCACCCGGGTGTCTTCGAGAATACCGCCGTGCAAAGCCGCCTTGTGGCGCAGCAACAGCAGGATTTCCTTGAAGAACGCCTCGATGCGCGACACGCCCTGGGGGTCGAGCTCGGCGCTCCACTTCAGGTTGGTCACGAAACGGTTCTGGGGCAGCTCGGCGGTATTCTCAGTGTTGATGCTGAAGCCAATATTGATGTTACTGAGCACTTTAGCTGGCTCATTGGCGAATGAGGTTGTTTCGCAAACTGCCGTCCGAATCGGGAACTCATACACTGAGCTGCCTTCGCCGATAAAGCTGGGCACGAACTCGCGGTTTTGCAGCGTAGCTATGGCGTCCCACATCTGCCCGGCCCCAGTACGGTACCGTTGCGACGCCGAGAGGCCAGCATCGCCCACGGGCGCATGCATCCACTCCACCTGCACATCGGCCTCGCCGATGGTGAGCGGGCGCGGGTGGGCCGAGGGCGAATCGGCGTAGGCCACGTGGGTGTTGGTGGTGCCGAAGTCGATGGCGAAGGTAAAGCGGCGGGTACCGCGCTCCAGCTCGCGCCAGCGCGGCACGAACAGGCCCCGGGCCGGCTCAGCGCCCAGCGTGGCGGGCGGGCAGGTTATTTCGGCCAGGTCGAAGTGGGTGCCGGTGATTTCGTAGTAGGTGCTGCCGGCCGAAGCCACGCTTTTCTGGGTGCGCTCGTAGCGGGTGGCGCGGCGGGCGGCGCCCTGCTCGGTAATCCGCTCGCCATTCACGAAAAACGTGAGGTCGTAGCGGCGGCTGAGCATGGTGGGCGCGTTGTCGGCATCTACCAGCATCACCTTATACAGGTCGTTAAACTCGGGCTGGTAGCGCACCTTATAGAACGGGAACACGCCCACGCCCACGTTGGCCTTCACAATGCGGCCCTTCTCCAGAATCTCACGCCCCTGGGCGTCCTTGGGGTTCTGGGGGTTGGTATAGTAGCTCCGCTCGAAAGTAATGAAGCGCCCGCCTTGCACCGGCACCCGCAGTTGCACACGCACGTGGCTCAGGTCGATGGTGAAGGTGAGCAGCTCGGCCAGCTCGTTTTCGGTGAAGTACTCGAAAAACGCCTGTTTCAGGGGCAGCAGGTAAGGGAAACGCGCCCGGCCCTGCCCATCGGCCCCGTACTGGAACGTGACTTTGCCGGTGTGGAAACGCTGGGTGTTCAGCTCGTAGGGGAGTTCCACCAACGAATCTTCCAGCAGGTCGCCCACCGTGAGGTAGGGGTACTTGAAGCCCTTGCCGGGCAGCACCCGGTTTTCCAGCGCCAGCTCGTCGTGGTAGGGCACCGGCGTACGGTCGTCCCAGGGCTGACCGTTGAGGTAGTTAGCCCCCGGCATGGTCAGGTTGGGGCGCAGCACCAGCGGGCGCGGGCGGCCGTTACCGGCTTCGCGAGTGGGCTGAATAAACAGGTCGGAGCTGGTCACGGCCGACTGGTCGGCGCGGCCGGGCAGGGGCACGCCCTTCACGCTTACCAGGTTGCCCTGGGCGTCGGCCAGGGCCGGATAGCGGGCCGCGAACTGCTGGGCGCTCCGGTCGCCCTGCATCTGCAACTGGTTGATTTTGATGCGGTCGAGGCCGGCGTACACGCTGCCCGCAAACTCGCGGCGCTGCAAGGCCGGGTAAGCCAGAAACAGCTCGTACACGAACTCCCGGAATTGCGGGTCCCGGTCATCGAGCAACACCGTCTGGTGGTCGAAGTAGTGACCACGAGCCTGGGGGCGCTCCAAATCGAGCGCGCCCACGCCGGGGCCGGTAAAGAGCAGCGTCAGCGGCGAGGTGCCGCCCAGCAGCCGCGGCCCGCCCGCCAATTCCGGCGACTCGTAATACACCAAATACATGTCGGTAAAGTCGCGGAACCGCTCGTCCTGCATGTACAGTTGCAGCGTGTCGCCCAGCAGCCGGGTGGGCTCGCGCTGCCGCATCCGCTGAATCTCAGCCTCCGCGTTCCAGCGGCGCAGCGTGATTTTGCGGCCCGCCTGGGTGTAGAGGTGGTAGTTGTAGAGTAGCTCCAGCAAATCCCAGAAGTGGGTCGTCAGCTCGTGGTACACCGAGCCGGGGTTGTTCTTGCCCTCCCGGGCCAGAAAATCAAAGGCTGTCTCGAACAGGTGCATTCGCGCAAACGGCGTCGGGATGCTCACCGCCAGGTTGCGCGACTTGCCGCCCGCCGGGTCGGTGACGGTGTTGATTTCGGTGCTCGTAACGGGGGCAGTTTTCTGCCAGCCCTGCACCTGCTGGGAGCCGTTGTTGTGTAAGCGAAGGACTTTGGGCATAGTATTTCCAATTTCCGGGTATCCCGGTTCCCAGGGTTGAAACCCTGGGCTAGTTAGCGGTTCTGTTCTTTTGGGCCGTTTTAGCATCCCAGGGCTAAAGCCCTGGGCTAGTCAGTGGTTCTATTCAACATTCCCGCTAACTAGCCCAGGGTTTTAACCCTGGGGCTTCGGGGGTACGTTAGGGCATTTGGGACGCTGGCACATCAATGCACCCGCGCCATTTTTTCCAGCATTTCCATTTCCTGCCAGTAGTCCTGCTCTCGATGATGTTTTTCCTGATTGCGGATGTAGTTACGCACCCGCTCCACGTGCGACGGACTTACAGAAAAAGCACCGTAGCCATTCTGCCAGCCAAAGGTGAAGTCTGTCAGTTTCTGCTCATTCACCCAATGGGCGCTTTTGCCCTTGAGCTGCTGCATCACCACATCGAGCCGGTCGGTAGTGCGCAACGAAAGCAGGCAATGCACATGGTCATATATTCCATTCAGAAAGTCGAGGTGGATTTTATCCTTCTCAGCAATGTGCCGAATTTGATTAAACACCAACGGTTTCAACTGCGCCGTGAGCCACGGCTGTCGGTTCTTGGTAGCCCACGTTACGTGCACCCACAACGACTGAAAAACGTGGCTCATATGCGCTGTTTTGACGTCTCGTTCTAGATTCCCAGGGCTAAAGCCCTAGGCTATGCAACGTTTTCGTTCAACGACTCGCTGACTAGCCCAGGGCTTTAGCCCTGGGACACAAGGTTACACCACCTTCACCTTTTCCTCAAACGCCTTGTTCGTCACCTGGTAGAACAGGTCCAGCAGCTTGCGGAAGCTGTCGGGTTCGGCCAGGGACTTTTCGGTTTTGTTGAGGCTGTCGAGCAGGTAGTTGTGGCTGAGGCCTTTGTTGAAGAAGTCGTTCCACTTCTTTTCCACCGGCTTGCCCAGAATCATGGCGTTGAAATCGTCGGTTTGCAGGTCGAAGGGGCGGAAGGCGCGGCGGTTCTGGGCCAGCTCCTGGAGCCACTGGTCGACGCCCGCGTCGGGGCTGTGCAGGAAGGTGTTGAGCTCGCGGAAAATCGGCTCGTTGCGCAGGGCGTAGTCGAGCTTGAGGTTGTCGTGGTAGGGCGCCTTGTCGGTGGGCAGGTGCTGCTTGTGGTAGCGCGTGAAGTACAGGAACTGCGTGAGTTGCCGGGCCACCAATTCGCGGGTTTCGTCGGGTAGGTGGCTGAACTGGATTTCGGGCGCGTCGGTGCCCAGGCCGTACTCGTGGAAATGCGGGCCGCCGGTGCGCAGCTCGGCGGCCGAGTAGTTCATGAAATCGACGATGCTCAGGGCCGCCAACAGCTCGATGATGTGGGCCTTGTTCTTCTGCTGCACGCCGCCGGGCTGGTTTTCGTAGGGTGTATCGGGCGTGTCGGCCAGGTAGTAGAGCGCGTCGAGACCTTGCAGGTTGTGCTCGTAGTAGCTGAGCGCGGCTTTGGTCTTGGTCAGGAAGTTGTTAGAGTCGATAACGGCCGCATCCTCGCTCTGGAGCGCGAAATAAGGCATTACCGTTACGGCGCCGGTAGGCGCGTCGCGCAGGTAGCGGGCGTTGCTGAGGCGGGTGTTGGGGTCTTTCAGGTTCTTGAGCATGAGCGGGAAACCCGCCGCGCCGGTGCCGCCGAAGATGCTCGACACGAAGAACACCCGGTCGCCGTCCTGGAAGTTATCGGCGAAAAACCGCATTTCGGCGCTTTCCACCAGCTTGTTGAGCACGATGCTGCCCACGTTGGGCGAGCCCCGGAAACCGATGGTAAGCGGGCTTTCGAGGTTGTCGGGGGTAAACAGCAAGTCCACCAGCCCCTTCGAGTCCACGCTCAGCCCGTCGTAGTCGAGGTACTGCCGGAAGGTTTGGTTGATGCCGCCGAAGTCGAAGATGAACGTGTCCTTCACCGAGCCGTTCACGTCCTGGGAAATGCCGCTCAGGGTGCTGATATCGGTCTGAAAGAAGCCTTCCTCGCGGGGACCGAGGTGCTGGTAAATCTGCTGGTAGTTCTGCAGCAGCTCCACCGTGCGGTTCATGTCGCCGTTGTGGGCGTCAGGGTCGATGATGATGGGCACCACCCGGTCGCAGTTGGGCAGCTTAACGCCGGCGGCCAGCAGCATCGTGAGCGAGCGAATCACCCGCGAACCCGTGCCGCCAATACCAAAAAGAAAGAGTTTAGCCATATTGGAGAGGTGAGATAATGAGACATGAGAAGTGAGACTTATGGGCTGACAACTGAGCCGTCAGAACAGCGTCTCATTTCTCACTTCTCACCGTCTCATGTCTAAAGTTAGAAGGGGGTGGTGCTGGCGTTGGTGGAACCTTTGCGCAGCAGCAGCGAGAAGATGAAGAACCAGAGCAGCGCCAGAATGGCGTTCCAGGTGGCCAGCCAGTAGATGTAGCTGTGGTCGGCGACCTGCTGGGCGTGGGCCTGCCAGATGGCCAGGCCGAAAGCCAGCAGCGCGTTCAGGCCCAGAAACAGGCCCCAGTGGCGGCCTTTGTTGAAGGTGGCCACGCCCATGGCCCGGTTGATGAGCAGGTAGAATATCACCGCCAAAGCCAGCGACAGGCCGATGTTCAGCAGGCCGATGTTGGGAAACACTACGTCGCGGTACACCGGCGTGTCGGCCGGGGGCTGGGGGTTGCCGATGATTTCGTAGAGGAAGCGGAAGAATGCTTTCATGCAAAGAATTAACGCCCGGCACCGGCCCGGCAACTCGTGAAACGATACAACAAGAACGAAATTGCGGCCGGCCCGACCAATTACGGCCCCGAACCCGGCTCGGCCCGCTGAACGACTATCGTGCCAACCCGGCGGCCTACTTGGCCGGCTGCAGGGTCAGCGGCAGCTCGAACACCGTGGGCCGGGCCTGCACGGAGGCCTGCAACCCGTCAAGCAAGCTGCTCAAGGCAAAGGTTTTAGCGGCCGGCGTGCCGTCGTTTTTGGTGGTCCACTGGCTTACCCAGGCGGGGCGCTGATTTTGCAGTTTCAGCACCAGCGGGCGGGCGGCGGGCGGCACTTTGGTCAGGCGGATTTTGGCGAAATGCGTGAACCGACTTTGCGGACCGCTGCTGCCGCGGGTTTGGGCGGTGGCGGCCGTTACGCCCACCAGCTTGGCGTCGGTGTCCACGGTCTGCACCGCCAGGTTCTGCTGCAGATAGGCCAGGTCGCGGTACTGGGCGGGCAGGTTCTGCAAATCCAGGCCCACCACAAACTCCACCGGCTGCTGGGCCGAGGCCTCGCTGACGGCCACCACGCGGTAGGCCGCGGCGTCGCGCTTGCTGGCCCCGGCGTCGCCGTAGTACCAGCTGCCTTTATTTTCAAACTTATCGAGCACCGAGTAGGCCGGGCGCGGGTACACCACCCCAAAGTGGGCCTGCCGGGCGGTTTCGTCGGTTAGCAGCGCGGCATCAAACTGCCGCACCGCCTCGGCGGGGCCGATAACCCAGTAGTAGTACGGGATGTCGGTGTCGCAGCAGTTGGTTTTCTTGCCCGCCGCCACCAGGGCCGGATAGTAGGTGCCCCGGAAATCCGAGGTGAAGCCGTATACTGATACGGCCAGATCGGCCTGGGCGGCGTTGCGCTGGAGCGCGTCGGTGATATCGGTTTTGATGTAGGGAATGGCCCCGGCGTTTTTGGGCGAGTAGATGAAGTCCGAAATCAGCACATTTACGGTGCCCGGCTGGTAGTAGCGGGTCATGAGCGTATCGAGCACGGCGGGCAGCTCGGTGCTCTTGGCCGGCTGCCGGATGCCGGCCCGCACCGTGCCCGATACGACGGCGTACGACTCGGCGTAGGGCTTTTCTTTGAGCAGGAAAAACGACTTCTGCCGGGCCGCCGGCGAATTGTTCACCTCTGACAGGAATTGCGCCACCTGCTGCTGAAACCGGGTGTTGCCCCCGTCGGCCGTGGTTTTGGGCATGAAGCCTTCCATCGAACCCGATACCTCCAGCAGCACGTTTACCTGCCGCAGCGGCTGGGCAGTTTCCGTAGCCTCGGCCGTGGCAACCGGCGCGTCGGGGTTGTCGTTGGGCATCACGTCGGTCATGCCAACGGTCGGCTCCTGCCCCTGCTCGATGTCGGAGCGGGAGTAGCAGCCGGGCAGCAGCAGCAATGCCAGGCCCAGGGCGGGCAGCAGGCGCGGGAAAAGGGAGGTCGGGTAGCGCATCGGGTTAAAGTAACGACAAACTTTGGGGAGGGTTGGGAACCTGGCTGAACCTTGCGCGGGCCGCTGCGGGCTAGCTGTAATCTATTTCGGTGTTGTCGCCGATGTTGAGGCTGTGCTTGGTGCCCTTGAACAACGCATCGGAGCCGACGATGCAATCCTGCATGACGGCGGAGCGCAGCTCACTATAGGAGCCGATGATGGACTCGCTCAGGATGACGTTCTGCACGATGGTCCGGTCGCCGATGGCCACGTTGGGGCCGATGATGGAACCCGCAATCTGGCAGTCCTGGCCGATGCTGACGGGCGGGATAATGATGGTGTCGGGAAACTCGGGGTAGTCGCGGCGGCGCAGGAATTCGGGGCGGTTGAGCAGGCGGGCGTTGGCTTCGAGCAGCGAGCTTTTGCGGCCGCAGTCAAACCAGTTATCCACCGGCGCGCTCACCATTTCGGCCCCGTCCTCAATCATGAGCATGAGCGCGTCGGTGAGCTGAAACTCGCCGTGGGTGCGCTGGCCCTGCTCCACGATGCGCTCCAGCGCCGAGGCCAGCCAGTCGGCGTTGGCAATCTTATAAAGCCCTACCAGCGCGAAGTTCGACTTGGGGATGCGCGGCTTCTCGACCACCTTGGTTACCAGCCCGCGCGGGCCGGTTTCCACGATACCGAACAGCGCCGGCGTCTTCACCTCCTTCACGGCCAGCACGTTGCCGGGTGTGGCAATCAGCTTCCGCAGGTCTACGTCCACAATGGTGTCGCCGAGCAGAATGAGCACGCCATCGGGCTCGTGGCGGAACTGCTCGCGGGCCAGCCACAGGGCGTGGGCAATGCCCTCGCGGGGTTCCTGCACCACAAAACTGGTCTGCAACTCGGGGTACTGGCGGCGCACGTAGTTTTCTACTTTCTCGCCCAGGTAGCCAATAATGAAGACGAAATCGTGGATGCCGGCTTCTACCAGCCGGTCGATGATGTGGCCCAGGATGGTATTGCCAGCCACCGGCACGAGCGTTTTGGGCTGGGTGTGGGTATGCGGACGGAGGCGGGAGCCGATGCCGGCTACGGGAATAATTACTTTCATGAACAAAAACGGGAAGCGCCGAAGCGCAAAATACACATTAGCGGCCGAGTGGCCCTAAGCACAACCGCCGGGCCGCGAATTCGTACTTTGCACGCAGCCCGGCCCGACCCGGTGGGTTGCTGCATAAACCATTTCCGGTCGATTTTTCTCTCTCCCTTCCCCAATCTCCCAAATCTCTCTCCCATGAAACGCTTTCTGCTCTACTTTGCCGGCATCGTGCTGATGCTCTCCCAGTCGTCGTGCGGCTACAACTCGATGGTCACCAAGGACCAGGCCGTGAAGGGTCAGTGGGCCAACGTGCAAAGCTCCTACCAGCGCCGCTCCGACCTGATTCCGAACCTGGTAAACACCGTGAAAGGCGCGGCCAACTTCGAAAAATCGACCCTGACTGAAGTAATCGAGGCCCGCGCCAAGGCCACGAGCGTGCAGCTCAATGCCGACCAGCTGACGCCCGAGAACCTGCAGAAATTCCAGGCTGCCCAGAGCCAGGTAGGTGCCGGCCTCGGCCGCCTGCTGGCCGTGTCGGAGAACTACCCCGAGCTGAAAGCCAACGCCAACTTCCAGGAGCTGCAGGCCCAGATTGAGGGCACCGAAAACCGCATCAACGTGGAGCGCAACAAGTTCAACGGCCTCGTAAACGACTACAACGCCTACGTTAAGAGTTTCCCCAACAACCTGTTCGCCGGCCTGTTCGGCTTCGCCGAGAAGCCTTACTTCGAGGCCGACGCCGGCTCGCAGAAAGCCCCGACGGTCCAGTTTTAATTGAGTTGTCAGTTGCTAGTTGTCGGTTGTCAGTCGCTAACTGTTGATTGTCAAAAACGCCCTAACAACTGACAACCAGCAACTGACAACTAAAATGACCAACCCTCTCACCCCTGATCAGGAAGCAGCGCTGGTAGAAGCCATCCGCCAGGCTGAGCTGCGTACCTCGGGCGAAATCCGGGTGCATCTGGAAGACACCTGCCCCTCGCCCGACCCGCTCGACCGCGCCGCGCAGGTGTTTGCCGAGCTGGGCATGCACCACACGGCCCAGCGCAACGGCGTGCTGTTTTACCTGGCCTGGCAGAGCCGGCAGTTCGCCGTTATCGGCGACGCGGCCATTAACTCGGTGGTGCCCGATGATTTCTGGGAAACGGCCAAGGAGAACGTCCTGCAGCATTTCCGGAGTGAAAAATATGTACTGGGCCTGGAAGCCGGCATCCGGCTGGCGGGCGAGCAGCTGCAGCAATATTTCCCCTACGACGCCGCTACCGATCAGAATGAGCTGGACGACTCCATTTCGTTCGGCGACTCGCCCCCCACCCGCCCATGAAGTATTTGCTCCTGAACCTGCGGCGACCAGCCGGCTGGCTGCTGACCTTCGGGTTGCTGCTGCTGACGCTGGTAGCCACTGCCCAGAACGTACCGCCCCGCCCCAACCCGCCCCGCCTCGTGAACGACCTGGCCGGGATGCTGCGGCCCGATGAGGTGGCCCAACTGGAGCGGAAGCTGGTGGCCTATAACGACTCCACCTCGTCGCAGATTGCGGTGGTAACCGTGCCCAGCCTCGGCGACTACGATATTTTCGACTATGCCCAGAAGCTGTACCAAGCCTGGGGCATCGGCCAGAAAAGCAATAACAACGGCGTACTACTGCTGGTGGCCAAGCAGGAGCGCAAAGCCCGCATCCATACCGGCTACGGCCTCGAAGGCGCCATTCCGGACGCTATTTCCAAGCGCATCATTTCCAACACCATTGTTCCGGCCTTCAAGCAGGACCGCTACTACGATGGCCTCGACCGCGCCACCGACCAGCTGATTTCGCTGGCCCAGGGTGAATACAAGGCCGACCAGACCACCCGGCAGCGCGCCCCGGCCGACGACAGCGGCTCGGGCATCTCGTTCTGGCTCATTATTGCGGTGCTCATTCTGTTCATACTGTTCCGTAGCCGCGGCGGCGGGGGCGGGGGAGGTGGGCGGCGCAACCGCGGCTTCGGCGGCTCCATGATTCCACCGCTCATTTTTGGCGACTTCAGCGGCGGCCGCGGCACCTTCGGAGGCGGTTTCGGCGGCGGCGGCGGTGGATTTGGCGGGGGCGGCTTCGGCGGATTTGGCGGCGGCAGCAGCGGCGGCGGCGGCGCCTCCGGCAGCTGGTAGCCTTGGATGAGTGTCTCGGCGGATGAATGGGTCCTGATTTATCAGGCCTAGGCTTAGGCTACTCAGCCTTGTTAAAACAGGAACCCCTGACGGCTGTAAAGGCGTCGGGGGTTCCTGTTTTAACGCAGGTGCACCGGTCTTGCAGCGCTATGTGCTCAGTTGCTTTGCTCGTTGCGGCAGCACGTCTTATTCTTTTACCGGGTCAATCATTTTATACGCCGGCCGCTCATAGAAAGGGCGCAGCAGCTCAATCACGTCGAGGGCATCGGCGAGGGCCTGGTGGGCCACGGTGTCGTCGGCGAAGTGGGCGCGGGCCTTGCAGGTTTGCATGGTAGGCAGGCGGGTGTCTTTGCGCCAGTTGAGGTAGAAAGCGGCCGGGTCGAGCATGGCGGGCTCGGCCCTTACCAGCGTGCCGTAGCCGGGCAATTCGCGCAGGAAACCCAAGTCGAAGGAAGCAATGTTTTTGCCGGCCATGGTTACGGCTACGCAGTCCTTCTTATCGGTTTTGAAGCCCTGGGCCAACAGAAACTCGCGCAGCTGGGACAGTAGCTCGACCGGCTCGCATAGCTCGGGGTTGGGCTCCTTCTGGGCCAGCTCGCGCAGCAGGCCGGCGTTGAGGGCCAGCGCCCCGGCCGTGCCCACATACTCGGGGTGGCACACTACCCGACGGAAGTAAGGCAGTTCGGCCAGGGGCCGCAGGTTTTTGGTATCTTCTACCACGGCGGCCAGCTCCAGAATCTGGTGACGGGCGGGCCGGCCGCCGGTGGTTTCGAGGTCGAGCGAGATGTAGCGCATAGCGCAGGAATGTACGCGCGGGGCCGGCGCGCGTTGGGGCACGCCCGTTGATGGTCGCAGTTTATTCCGGGCCCGGGCCGGCATGTTGCTTGTTATTCACCGAATTATCGCTTTTTTTGCCCACAGCTATACCCATAGCATTACGCTCTTATCGCGCCGTTACTTTATGTTGGTAAAAACACCGCTTGCCCGGCTGCTCGCCACTACCTTGTTGCTGGCCGGCCACGCGGCCCGGGCCCAGAGCCAACCAGAACCAGCGGCTGCCGCCTACGCCACCCCGGCCCCGGCCGCTGCGCAGCGGCTCTACCAGGCCGCCGACCCCGTTTCGTCGCTGCTCTACAACGGCCCCGAGTACGTGAACTACGCCATGCGCTACGCCGAGCGGGTGGGCCACCAGTTTTTCCTGACACCCGAGCCCCAAACGGGCAGCGTGTTTTACTACCGGCAGCCCTTCGAAGGCCTGCAGCTGCGCTACGATGTGGTGCTCGACCAGATAGTGCTGGAGCAGCCCACCAGCCCCCTCACGCTGCGGCTGGTAAACGAGAAACTGGACCGCTTTACCATCGCCGGTCACCGCTTCGAGCACCTGCAGGCCGATAGCGCGGCGGGCGGACTGCCGGCCACCGGCTACTACGAGGTGCTGGCCGAGGGCCCGGTGCAGCTGCTGGCCCGCCGCACCAAGCGCCGGCAGGAGCGCATTGAAGGCCGCGTGGTAAGGGTTGAGTTTATTGCCAACGACCGGCTGTACGCCTCCAGGGCAGGCCGCTACTACCCCGTCAACTCCAAATCGGCGGTGCTGAAGCTGCTGGCCGACCGCGAGCCGGAGGTGCGCGCCTACATGCGCGAGCAAAAGCTGAAGCTGCGCAAAAAGCAGTTTGAGAACGAGGTAGTGGTGCTCACCAACCACTACAACCAGCTGCCCCCGCGCTAACGGCCCTTCAGGCTGGTGCAACGAGTCTGCACCCGCCGCAGTCCATCCGAATGCTGGCTGGCTGCGGCTGGCAACTTCCTTTTCGCCCGCGTTTTTATTCTGGTATGAAGCACGTATACGCTTTACTTTCCTTGCTGCTACCCCTGCTGCTGGCCACGCCGCATAGCTACGGCCAGCAACTGGCGCCCCCTGCCAAAACCGTTACCGGCAACTTCACGAAGGTGCCGTTTGGGCAGTTCGTGCGCGAGCTGGAAACCCAGACCGACTACCGCTTCTATTACGACAACACCGCGCCGCCCGACAGCTTTCGGGTGAGCCTGCAGGCGCGCGAACTGCCGCTGGCTACGGCCCTGCGGCGCGTATTCGAGGGCACGCCCTACCGCTTCGCCCTCACCGCCGACCGCCGGGCCTTCATTACCAGCGAAGTGAACATTGAGCCCGAGTTGTCGGGCCTGTTTTTCCGGCCGGCCGGCACGCTGGCCGAGGGGCCGGTGGTGGCCGCACCCGAAGACCGGGCCCCCACGGCCGCTCCTACCCGCTCGCGCTACGTAACGGTGGCCGAGTACAAGGTATACGAAATCGGGACGGGCGGCGGCAGCGGCCCGGTTACGCTGGCCGGCCACATCCGCGACATCAAGTCGGGCGAGCCGGTTATCGGCGCCACCATCTATTCCGAGTCGCCGAGCGTGGGCACCAGCACCAACCAGTTCGGCTTCTACTCGCTTACGCTGCCGCCCGGCCGCTACACGCTGCAGATCCGGAGCGTGGGCAGCAAAAACACCCGCCGCCAGGTGATTCTGCGCGGCAGCGGCCGCCTCGAAATTGAGGTGGAGGAAGACATTACCACCCTGAAGGAAGTGGTGATTGAGGGCGAGAAGGACAAGAACATATCGAGCACCCAGATGGGCCTCGAAAAGCTCGATATCAAGACCATCAAGCAGGTGCCCACCGCCTTTGGTGAGGTAGATATTCTGCGAGTGGTGCTCACGCTGCCGGGCGTGAAATCGGTGGGCGAGGGCAGCACCGGCCTGAACGTGCGCGGCGGGGCCACCGACCAGAACCTGATTCTGTTCAACGACATGACCGTGTACAACCCCTCGCACCTGTTCGGGTTCTTCTCGGCCTTCAACCCCGATATGCTGCAGGGCGTGGAGCTGTACAAGAGTGCTATGCCGGCCAAGTACGGCGGCCGGCTTTCGTCGGTGCTCGACATTACGACCCGCGAAGGCAACAAGAAGAAGTTCAGCGGGGCCGGCGGCATCGGGCCGCTCACCAGCCGCCTGACGCTGGAAGGCCCGATTATCAAAGAGAAAAGCTCGTTCTTGATCGGGGCCCGCGCCAGCTACTCCGACTGGCTTCTCAAAAAACTCTCCGACAGCAAGTTCCGGCAAAGCTCGGCCGCCTTCTCCGACCTGAGCGCCCACCTGAGCCACCAGTTCAGCGACCGGGATGCCGTGTACGCCACCGGCTACTACAGCACCGACCGGTTCCGGCTGGCCTCCGACACCACCTACCGCTACGCTAACAAATCGGGCAGCCTGAAATGGCGCCACAACTTCAGCAACCAGCTCACGGGCGTACTCACGGGCGCATTCAGCCACTACGATTACAACATCACCAGCGAAGACAACGAGGTAAACTCGTCGCGGCTCAAGTATTCCATCAACCAGACCAGCCTGCGGGCCGATTTCAGCTACTATCCCAACCCCAAGCACAGCCTCGATTTCGGCGTCAGCTCGCTGCTCTACAATGTGAGCCCCGGTGGCCTCACTCCGCTCAAGGATGGCTCGCTGATTAAGCCCAATATTCTGGACCGCGAGCAGGCCGTGGAAAGCGCCGTGTACGTGTCGGACAAGATTGACGTGAACCAGCGCCTGTCGGTATCGGTGGGGCTGCGCTACTCGCTCTACAACGCGCTGGGAGCCCGCACCGTGTACGAGTACGCCCCCGGCGAGTCGCGCTCCGAGAACACGATTATCGACACCGTGAGCTACGGCGCGGGCAAGGTGCTGGCCACCTACCACGGCCCCGAGTACCGGGTGTCGGCCCGCTACTCGCTCTCCGACAACTCGTCGGTGAAACTCAGCTACAACCGCACCCGCCAGTACATCAGCCAGCTCACCAACACGGCCTCCGTGTCGCCGGCCGACACCTGGAAACTGGCCGACAACAACATCCGGCCCCAGGTAGGCGACCAAGTGTCGGTGGGCTATTACCGCAACTTCAAGTCGAACACCATCGAAACGTCGGTGGAAACCTACTACAAGTCGTTGCGTGATTTTGTGGACTACAAGGGCGGGGCGGTGCTGCTGCTGAACCGGACCATCGAAACCGACATCATCAACGCCGAGGGCAAGGCCTACGGGGTGGAAGTGCTGGTGCGCAAGCTGACGGGCAAAGTGAACGGCTGGGTGAGCTACACGTACTCCCGTTCGCTGGTGCGCGCCAACGCCGGCACGCCCGCCGACCAGATCAACAACGGCCGCTACTACGCCAGCAACTTCGACAAGCCCCACGACGCCACGCTGGTGGGTAACTACCGCTTCAGCCGCCGCTTCAGCACCTCGCTCAACTTCAACTACAGCACCGGCCGGCCCATTACGCTGCCCATTGCCAAGTACTACGCCGGCAACTCGCTGCGCGTGTACTACTCCGACCGCAACGCCTACCGGGTACCCGATTATATGCGGATGGATCTGGCTTTCAATATCGAAGGCAACCACAAAGTGCAGAAGCTGGCCCACAGCTCCTGGACAGTGGGAGTGTATAACCTTACGGGCCGCCAGAACCCTTACTCGATTTATTTCAAGTCGGAGAACGGGCAGATTAAGGGCTACAAGCTGTCGATTTTCGGACGGCCCATCCCCACAGCAACCTATAACTTCAAATTTTAGATGAAAGCACTGCCCCCTTGCCGGTACGGCCTATTGTTGCTACTGCTGCTGGTGGGGCTGGCGGGTTGCGTGGAGCCGTACGCGCCCGATGTGATCAATGCGCCGCCCAACCTGCTCGTGGTCGAGGGCTTTATCAACGCCGACGGGCCCACCGCCATCCG
>NZ_FOHS01000001.1:0-192023 GCF_900111515.1 Hymenobacter actinosclerus | reverse complement strand
ACGGCGGGCCTGAGCCAGGACCGCGTGCGCGACTTCCGCCTGCGCGTGCTGCCGCTCAACTCCAACCGCCTCTTCAGCCGCTACAGCCTGCGCGTGCGCCAGCAGGTGCTCACGCGCGAAGAGTACGACTACTGGCAGCTGCTGGCCAAGAACAGCGAGAACATCGGTACGCTCTTCGACGCCCAGCCCAGCCAGCTCACGGGCAACGTGCGCAGCCTCGACGAGGGCAGCGGCGGACTGCCCGCCCTCGGCTTTGTGGGCGCGCACTCGGTCAGCGAAAAGCGCATCTTCGTCGACCGCACCGAGCTGCCCGCCGGCAGCAACCCGCTCAACGGCTACGAAGCCTGCGATCCGCCTGTCAAAATTGACCTTTGTAAACCGCCAAGTTCAGCACTGGAGAAATCACAAATTTTTTACGCTGCCTTTCATGATGGCAACTTTTTCCCATTCATGCAGGACCCATGCCGTGTTTTAGTCCTTTCCCGCGACTGCGTCGACTGCCGTACCCGCGGCACTACGGTGCGGCCTGCTTTCTGGTAGCAGCGGCCCCCTGACTGCTTACGCCACCCGGTGCTGCTCCATATACATGAACTACCTATCCCCCTCTGTGAAAACGCTCTTACGACCTTGCAGGCAATGGCTGACGCTGCTGGCGCTCGTAACAGGGTTGGCGGGCTGCGTGGAGCCGTACGCGCCCGATGTGATCAATGCGCCACCGAACCTGCTCGTGGTCGAGGGCTTTATCAACGCCGATGGGCCCACCGCCATCCGCCTCTCGCGCACCATTTCGCTGGCCACCAAAACCACCCCACCGCCCGAAGCCAAGGCCAAGCTGCTGATCGAGTTGCAGAACGGGCCCAGCTACGCGCTGACCGAAACCGCGCCCGGCTCCTATACCGGTGCCCCGCTCACGCTGCCCGCCGGCGCGCTCTGCCGCCTGCGCATCAGCACGGCCAAGGGTCAGCAGTACGCCTCCGACTTCGTGCCCGTTAAGCGCACGCCACCCATCGATGAGTTGCAGTGGAAGGCCCAGGACTCAGGCTTCAACTTTTACCTCAGCACCCAGGACCCGACCGGCACCAGCCAGTTCTACCGCTGGGAGTACGACGAAACCTGGGAAATTATCCCTATCTATCGGCCCGATATCCAGTTCTACAGCACCGGGCCCGGCAAGGGGCGGATTGGGGAAATTGCTTCTCCCTACCCTTACCCGGCTAAGTGCTGGGGTAGCGAGCAGTCGCCGAAGATTGTAATAAGCCAGACGGCGGGCCTGAGCCAGGACCGGGTGCGCGACTTCCGCCTGCGCGTACTGCCACTCAACTCCAACCGTCTCTTCAGCCGCTACAGCCTGCGCGTGCGCCAGCAGGCCCTTACCCGCGAAGAGTACGACTACTGGCAGCTGCTGGCCAAGAACAGCGAGAACATCGGCTCGCTCTTCGACGCCCAGCCCAGCCAGCTCACGGGCAACGTGCGCAACCTCGACGAGGGCGGCGATGGCCTGCCCGCCCTCGGTTTTGTGGGCGCGCACTCGGTCAGCGAAAAACGCATCTTTGTGGGCCGCGGAGAATTGCCTGCTGGTACTGTTCCGCTCACGGGCTACGAGGACTGCATGCCGCCCGATATCGTGAACCCCTACGCGGGCGACCCGCCACCCACTGCCGATGAAATAGCCGCCATTTTATTCGCAGCCTTCGCAGACCCCTCCTACATCCCGATTACGCGGGTGCCGGGGCAAGGTTTCTGGGCCAAGTCGGTTGACTGTATCGACTGCCGGACCCGCGGCACGGCCAGCCGTCCCTCCTTCTGGTAGAATCTATTAGATCTCGCTATGCTTTGTCTTCCTCGTTTCCCGTTTCCCCTTCATCGTACCGGCGGACTGCTGCTGGCCGGGCTGCTGGGTTTGGCCACCGCTGCCGCCGCGCAGGCGCCGCTCGATTCGCTCGGCGGCCTCACCGGCCAGCTGGCTCGCCATGCCCGGCAGCTGCCCCGCGAAGAGCTGTTTCTGCACTTCGACCGGCCGCTGTACCTGAGTGGCGAAACCATGTGGTTTAAGCTGTACGCCACTGGCGGCCCCCAGGGGCGGCCGCAGGCCCTGAGCAGTGTGGCCTACGTGGAAGTGCTGGATGCCGGCCGCCGGCCGGTGCTGCGGGGCAAAGTACCGTTGCGCGAGGCTACCGGGCAGGGCACGTTTCTGCTGCCCGCGTCGCTGCCGTCGGGCCGCTACACGGTGCGGGCCTACACCCGCTGGATGCGCAACTTCGGTCCTCAGGCTTTCTTCCACGGCACCGTTACGGTCGTGAACACCTTTGCGGCTTCGGGCGCGGTACCAGCCCCCGATTCGGCCGCGCTGGAAGCCCGCTTTTTCCCGGAAGGGGGCGAACTGGTGCGCGGGCTGCGGAGTAAAGTAGCGTTCAAGGTAACCGACAAGCGCGGCCGCGCAGTGGCAGCCACCGGTACCGTGCTCGACGCCCAGGGTACGGCAGTAGCCAATTTCAGCACCCGCCGTGGCGGCATGGGCAGCTTCGAGTTTACGCCCGCTACCGGCGCAGGTGCCTACTCAGCCGTTATCAACCGGGCGGCCGGGCCGGGCCAGCCGCGCCCGCAAGCCTTTACGAGCCGGCTGCCGGCCGTGCGCGAGCAGGGCTACGTGCTGAGCCTGGCCCCGGCGGCCAGCCCCGGCCAGCTTCTGCTGACGGTGCAGAGCACGCCCGGCCAGCCCGAAACGGTGCTGCTGCTGGCCCACGCCCGCCAGCAGGCCGCGCTGGCCCGCCCGCTGCGCCTGCAGAATGGTCGGGCAGAGCTGGTTGTTAATCAGCGCGAGCTGCCCGATGGCGTGTCGCGCTTTACGCTGTTCAGCGAAGCGCGCCAGCCCCTGGCCGAGCGGCTGTTTTTTCAGCGCCCCCGGCACGGCCTGGCCCTCACGGCCCGGCCCGACCAGCCGCGCTATTCGCCCCGCGCGAAGGTGAGCCTGAATGTAGCCGCCACCAATGCGGCCGGCCCCGCCAGCCTCTCAGTAGCTGTGTACCGCCTCGATTCGCTTAGCGCCGCCACCAACCCGACCATCGACCAGTACCTGGGCCTGACCTCGGAGCTGCGCGGATCGGTAGAGAACCCCGGCTACTATTTTGCGGCTACTGGCCCCGAAGCGGAAGCGGCTACCGACGAGCTGCTGCTGGTGCAGGGCTGGAGCCGCTTTACCTGGGCCGATGTGCTGCGGCCCGCGGCGGGCCCACCAGCCTTCCAGCCTGAACTGTACGGCCCCGTGGTGCAGGCCCGCCTGACTCGTGCCAACAGTGAAGAGCCCCGCGCTGGGTTGACCACCTACTTCTCGTCGCCGAGTCGGGTAGTGCGCCTCTATACCGACTACAGCGACGCCAACGGGTTGCTGCGTTTCGAGCCCGGTAACCTCTACGGCCCCCAGACGGTGATGCTGCAAACCGATCCGCGCCAGGACAGCACCGCTCGCATCACGCTGCTCGACCCCTACTCGGAGCAGTTTGCGACCCTGCCCACGCCGCCCGCCTTCGACCTGACGACCCGCTTCCGGACCGATTATGCCCGCCGCCACCTGCAGGCCCAGGTGCAAACCGTGTTTGCGGGCCGCAAGTACGACCGGTACCGGGTGATGCCGACCGACAGCGTGCCGTTTTACGGCCGCCCCGATGCCACTTACCCGCTCGACTCCTACACCCGGTTCAAGGTATTCGAAGAAGTGCTGCGCGAGTACGTGCCGGGCGTAATAGTGCGCATTCGCAACGACGGCTTTCACCTGATGACCATGGACAACATCAGTAAGAGCCTGTTTCAGGAAAATCCTCTGGTGTTGCTCGACGGCGTGCCGGTGTTCAATGTCAACAAGATTATGGCCATGAATCCGCTCAAGGTGCAGCGGCTCGATGTGGTGAACAGCCGCTACTTTCAGGGCGAGGCGGCCTACGACGGCATCGTGAGCTTCCGGACCTACAAGGGCAACCTCGAAGGTTTCCAGCTCGACCCGCGGGTGCTGATTCAGGAGTACGAGGGCCTGCAGGAGAAGCGCGAGTTTTATGCCCCGCGCTACGATACGCCCGAGCAGCAGCGCAGCCGCCGCCCCGATATGCGCGAGCTGCTGTACTGGAACCCGGCCGTAACCGTGGCCGGCTCCGGCACGGCGCCGCAGCCGCTGGAGTTTTTCACCGGCGACCAGCCCGGCCGCTATCTGATAGAAGTGCAAGGCCTCGATGCCACCGGCGCGGCCGGCAGCAGCCGCAGTACCTTCGAGGTGCAGCCCGCCCTCTGATCCGTTGGTTAGTGGCTGTCGGCCAGCAGCTTTTAGATTAGCAGAATGGTGCAAGCGTAAAAAACCGCGGCCCGCGCAACTCCAATCAGGAGTTATGCGGGCCGCGGTTTACTTGGCAGAGAAGCTAGCGGCCGCTAACTGGCAGCGGATAGCGCAACTCTAGGCCGACTGCTTGCCTTCGAGCTTCTTGAGCTTGTCGTAGGTCTGCTGCGACTTTTCGAACTGGCGCTCCACTTCCTGGCGCAGCTGGCCGGTCAGGCTCTGGCTGTCGAGGGCATCCTGGTAGGCTTTAAGGGCCCACTCTTCACCATACACGTTGGCGGCCAGGATGGCTTTTTCGTCGGAGCCGGTGACGGTGGCTTTGGCGTCCATCCAGCGGCGGTAGAGCTTGCCTTTGAGCGTGGTGCCTGTTTCGCGGCCGCCGCCCAGCTGGCGCAGGTGCTGGTTGAGCTGGTTGGCAAACTGCTGGCTCTGGCTTACGAGCTGCTTGTAGTAGCCGGTCAGCTCAGCATCCTTGCTTTCATCCACGGCCCGCTTATAGCCGGCAATCCGGTCGTTCACGAACAGCAGCAGCTCCTGCAGCGTACCGGTTTCGTCGTCGGACACAGCGGTTTTTTTGCCCTGGGTTTTGTTTACCAGGTAGCTCACGCCCAGCGCCAGCAAGGCGCCGCCCACTAGCTTGCCCAGCATGCCGGACGACTTGGCTTTGGTTTTGGGCTCGTTGTTGGAATCAGTTTGGGAAGATTTCATAAGGAAAGTAAGATTAGGTTCACCTGCCTTACGCCAAACCGGGCCACTTAGTTAGCAATCAGACGGTCGGCGGCCTACTGCTGGTGCCGGACGCCCGCTTCCACGGCCACGGGCAGCCGGTTTTCGGGCGGCGGTACGGGGCAGGCGTAGCCCGCGGCGTAGGCGCACGAGGGGTTGTAGGCCTTGTTGAAATCGAGTACCACCTGTCCGCCCCGGATCTGGCCGCGGCGCAGGTCGAGGTAGCGGCCGCCGCCGTAGGAGCCGCGGCCGTTGGTGCGGTCGGTGAAGGGCACGAACAGGTAGTCGCGGTAGGCGGGGTTGGCCAGCAGATCCAGGCCCTGATACACCTGCAGCCGCTGCGGCTGGCCGTTCAGCTCGAACTGCAGTTCGCCATACCGGCGGTATAGCGGCCGGCTGGCCGTGCTGGTAGGCATGGCGAAAACCGGCCCCAGCGAGTCGGGCACGAAGCGGGCCAGCACGCACACCGCGTAATCGGGCGGGTAGAAGGGCAGCCCGGCAAAGGCCCGCCGCTCTTTGGCCGACAGCGGGCTGCGGGCCGGGTCGGTGAACTCGGCGTTCAACTCCTGCTGGAAAACAGCCACCTAGCGGGCATGCTCGGTAGGGCCGGGCCGTTGGGCAGTGGGCTGGGCTGGTAGCGGCGCGGCCGTCAGCAGCAGCAGCCCCGCGGCCAGCAAATAAAACAGTCGGCAAACCATTGGCATCGAAAATAGTAGAGAGAAGGCGCCGCAAGGCGTCGGCACCGGGGCCAAGATACGGCCCGCCCGCCCGCTGCCGCCCAGGGGCTTTCCCATCTCGCCTCGCCCTGCGTACCTTCGCTATCCTATGACCGACTCCGCCGAAACCACTGCTGTTGCCCCCGTTGCTCCCGTCCGCAAGCTGTTCCTGCTCGACGCCTTCGCCCTGATTTACCGCGCCCACTTCGCTTTCAGCAAGAACCCGCGGGTGAACTCCAAGGGCCTGAACACCGGGGCCATTCTGGGCTTTACCAACACGCTGGTGGAGGTGCTGCAAAAGGAAAAACCCACCCACATCGGGGTGGCGTTTGACGCGGCCAAGAAGACGTTTCGGCACGAGCAGTTTGCCGACTACAAAGCCCAGCGCCAGGCCATGCCCGAGGATATCGGCCTGGCCATTCCCTACATCAAGCAGATTATCAAAGCCTTTCACATTCCCATTCTGATGGTGGAAGGCTATGAGGCCGACGACGTGATTGGCACGCTGGCCGGCCGGGCCGAGCAGCAGGGCTTTGGCGAGGTGTACATGATGACGCCCGACAAGGATTACTGCCAGCTGGTAACCGAGTGCGTGAAAATCTACCGGCCGGCCTTCATGGGCAACGCCGCCGAAATCCTCGACGTGGCCCACGTACTGCAACGCTTCGAGATTGAGCGCGTGGAGCAGGTAATTGATATTCTGGGCCTGCAGGGCGACGCTTCCGACAACATCCCGGGCATTCCGGGCATCGGTGAGAAAACGGCCAAAAAGCTGATTCAAGAGTACGGCTCGGTGGAGGGCCTGATTGCTAACGTGGACAAGCTCAAGGGCAAGCAGCAGCAGAACGTGCGCGAGTTTGCCGAGCAGGGCCTCATGAGCAAGGAGCTGGCTACCATTCATTTAAACGTCCCCATTGAGTTTGAGGCCGATAAACTCATCCTCGACCAGCCCGATATTGAGGAGCTGCGCCGCCTGTTCGACGAGCTGGAATTCCGCCAGCTGGCCGCCCGCGTCCTCGGCGACGGAGCCGGCAGCGCGGCCGGCGTGACCAACGGCGGCACCCCCACCCCGCGCGGGGCCCGGCGGCCCTCAGTGGCCGCCGCCGGCCAGGGCAGCCTGTTCGGCGCGTCCTCGGATGCGGCCGTGGCTATCGGGGCCGAGGAGGGCCGCACCGGCCAGGTGGGCGCGCCCGCCGGCCCCCGCCGCACGCTGGAGGACGTGGCGCACCAGTACCATTTGATGGACACGCCCGAGCTGCGGGCCGAGCTGCTGGAGTTCCTGCTGCTGCAAACCGAAGTCAGCTTCGACACCGAAACCACCGGCCTCGACACCATGACCTCGCGGCTCGTGGGCCTCTCGTTCTGCTGGCTGCCCGGCGAGGCCTACTACGTGCCCGTGCCCCAGGATAGCGAGGCAGCCGCCCAGGCCCTGGTGGACGAGTTTCGGCCGTTTTTTGATGCCGAAGGCATTGTAAAAGTGGGCCAGAACATCAAGTACGACCTCACCATTCTCAAGCATTACGGCGTCGAGATTCGGGGGCCGCTGTTTGATACCATGCTGGCCCACTACCTGCTGGAGCCCGACATGCGCCACGGCATGGATGTGCTGGCCGAAACTTACCTGCACTACACGCCGGTGCCCATCACGGCCCTCATCGGCGCCAAGGGCAAAAACCAGAAAACCATGGCCGACCTGCCGCCCGCCGAGGTGGCCGACTACGCCTGCGAAGATGCCGACGTGACGCTGCAACTCAAGCACGTATTCGAGCCGCTGCTAAAAGAAGTGGGGCTACTGGATTTGCTCAACGAGGTGGAAAACCCGCTGGTGCCGGTGCTGGCGGCCATCGAATACGAGGGCGTGAAGATTGATTCGGTGGCCATGGGCGAGTATTCGGCCGAGTTGCAGGGCTACATCACGGAGCTGGAAGGCCAGATTTACCAGGAGGCCGGCGAGGAGTTCAACATCGGCTCGCCCAAGCAGCTCGGCGAAATCCTGTTCGATAAAATGGACCTGGGCGGCAAGAAAATCAAGAAAACCAAAACCGGCCAGTACGCCACCGGCGAGGAAATCCTGAGCCAGCTGGCCGCCGACGCGCCCATCGCGGGCCTGATTCTGGAGTACCGCCAGCTCAGCAAGCTGCGCTCCACCTACGTTGAGGCCCTGCCCCAGCTGGTGTGCGAGCTCGACGGGCGGGTGCATACCAGCTTCAACCAGGCCGTTACGGCCACCGGGCGCCTATCGAGCACCAATCCCAACCTGCAGAACATTCCCATCCGCACCGAGAAGGGCCGCGAAATCCGCAAGGCCTTCGTGCCCCGCGACGCCGGCCACCTGCTGCTGGCGGCCGACTACTCGCAGGTGGAACTGCGCATCATGGCCGACTTCGCGGGCGACAAAACGATGATTGAGGCCTTCCGGCTGGGCCAGGATATTCATACCAGCACGGCCAGCAAGGTGTTCAAAGTGCCGCTGAGCGAGGTGGATGGTGAGATGCGGCGCAAGGCCAAAACGGTCAATTTCGGCATCATCTACGGCATTTCGGCCTTCGGGCTGGCCCAGCGTATCGGCATCGGCCGTAAGGAAGCGGTTGATATCATCGAGACCTACTTCGAGGAGTTTCCGTCGGTGAAGCAGTACATGGACGAGAGCATCAACCGGGCCCGCGAGCTGGAGTACGCCGAAACGCTGCTCGGCCGCCGCCGCTACCTGCGCGACATCAACTCGCGCAACGCCACGCTGCGCGGCTACACCGAGCGCAACGCCATCAACGCCCCCATCCAGGGCACCGCGGCCGACATCATCAAGAAGGCCATGATCAACATCCACGAGTGGCTGGTGCAGGAAAAGCTCGGCACCCGCATGATTCTGCAGGTCCACGACGAACTGGTGTTCGACGCCGTGCGCGAAGAAGTAGCCTACATCACGCCCAAAATAAAGGAACTGATGGCCACCGCGCTACTCCTGCCCCACGGCGTGCCCCTGGAGGTGGAAGTAGGCACCGGCGAGAACTGGCTGCAGGCACATTAGGCAGGGCTTTGCAACCGCATTTGGCTTGTTGGCTGCGCGACTCATCAACTACGACAAGATTATTTTGCCGTCTTTGATTGCTTACTCTGCTACCCGGGTGAACGTATCTTTTGAAATGTAAACTGAATCCTGCGGAAACGTATGGGTTCTACTCAGTATAAGCGTAGTGGCGTTCAGTTCTACAACTTCGTACGGTTCATCTGTCCAATATGAGTTTATTGTTACCGGTAGCGCATTATAGTTAGCCGGAAAAAGCAATTTGCTATCGGGGGTAATCCGTAGTTGGGAGGGTGAATCGTTTAGTTTCCACTGCCCCCACACATTCCCTCGCATTTTACCATAGACATCATAATAGGGAGAACAACTCCCTGTCTCCCGCGTCCAAAGTACTTGGCCGGAGGCAGCGAACGTAAGGGTATTCAGCCCTAAACATCCAGAACCATTATGGCTGCGCCATGGGGAGCCCCCCTTCGAGTATTGCTCTCGGGTCTGGGCAGTTAGTCGCCACTTCGTATCGTTGAGACCAGTAGGCTCGGCTTTCTCTTTAGAGCAGGAGCCGAGCAGAACCAGTAGAAACAAGGGCGCAACGGCATGGATGGGGGTTTTCATAAGCGCTGATGAGTGAAAGAGTGAAATCAATTACCCGTCTGACCATGCTGGTGCCGCAATAGTTGCTTGGGTACCAAAAGACAGGTATCTCACTCTAAAATGCTCCAATTCACCGTTCAGCCAAGCGGAGGTGGGTTCAATTCCAACTAGCAGGAAGCCTACAATCAGCATCTTGGCCGGCCAATGGGCCGTATAGCCCGGAGCCGGCCCTATCCCGGCCCCTTCTTATGGCATCGAAAGCACCCCACACCACCACCCTGCAAAACGTAGCCCGCGGGCTGCTGGGCACTTTTATGGTCGTGGCCGGCACCGGCCACCTCACCTTCCAGCGCCAGGAGTTTCAGGCCCAGGTACCCGATTTTATTCCGCTCGATAAAGACACGACCGTGCTGGCTTCGGGCGTGGTCGAAATCGGGTTGGGCCTGGGGCTGCTGGCGCTGAAGGGCCGTAACCGGGTACGCATGGGCCTGGGGCTGGGACTGTTCTACGCGGCCGTGTTTCCGGGTAATATCCACCAGTACACGCACCACCTGTCAGCTTTCGGCCTCGATACCGACGCCAAGCGCCTGGGCCGCCTGTTCTTTCAGCCCGTGCTGATTGGCTGGGCGCTGTGGAGCACCGGGGCGCTAAAGGCCCTGCTGGCCCGGCGGCCGCTTTAAACAGAACGCCACCGCCGCCCGTTTACCCTGCATGAATGCTTCTGAAACTGAATCCCGCTTCGATGTGGCCGTAATCGGGGCCGGACCGGTGGGGCTGGCCTGCGCGCTGGAAGTGCAGCGGCGGGGCCTGAGCGCCGTGGTGCTCGACAAGGGCGCGCTGGTGAACTCGCTGGTGGGCTATCCTACCAACATGGAGTTCTTCTCGACGCCCGAGCTGCTCGAAATCGGGGGCTACCCCATGACGACGCTGCACTATAAGCCCCTGCGCGAGGACGCGCTCGACTACTACCGCCGCGTGGCCCAGGCCGAAAACCTGACGCTGCGCCTCTACGAGCGGGTGATCGGGCTGGAAGGTGAGCAGGGCCGCTTCACCCTCGTTACCGATAAGGGCCGCCTGCGCACCCGCTACGTGATTGTGGCCACCGGCTTCTACGACCTGCCCAACTACCTGAACGTGCCGGGCGAAAACCTGCCCCACGTGTCGCACTACTACAAGGAGCCCTATGCCCACGCCGAACAGGACGTGGTGATTATAGGAGCCAAAAACTCGGCCGCCAAAGCCGCGCTGCAGCTGCTACGGGCCGGCGCCCGCCCCACCCTGCTCGTGCGCGGCCCCGATATTCCCGATTCGGTTAAGTACTGGATCCGGCCCGACCTCGTCAACCGCATCAACGAAGGCCGCATCGGGGCCCTATTCAACAGCACCGCTACCCGTATTACGCCCGGCGCCGTGGAGGTGGCCACGCCCGAGGGGCCGCGCACGCTCCCGGCGCAGTTCGTATACGCCCTCACCGGCTACCACCCCGATTTCTCGTTTCTGGCGGCCCTGGGCATTGCGTGCGGCACCGACGCGGCCCAGACGCCCGCGCACGACGCCGACACGCTGGAAACCAACCGCCCGGGCCTGTACCTGGCCGGCACCGTGTGCGGCGGCCGCAACACCAGCCGCTGGTTTATCGAAAACGGCCGCTACCACGCCCAGCTCATTGCCGCCCGCCTGGCCGGTGCGCCGGCCCCCAATCTGCCCGAGGTACTGCAGCCCGTACAGCTGGGGAACCGCTGAGTTGAACACGGCTCGACAAAAAAAGCACCCGCCTCAATCGAGGCGGGCGCTTTTTGGTCGTCAGAAGTTCGGCTGGTTACGGGAATTTCACGCCCCGGTAGTCGCTCGGGTTTACCGCCGGCACTTTAGCCTGGTAGGCCGAGTTGATAACCTTGATTATCTCGTTGGCCACAACAGCGTAGCCGCGGGGCGTAGGGTGCACGCCGTCGAGCGAGAACAGGTTACCACTCACGAAGCCGGCCGTGTTGTTTATGCCGTTCACTACGAGGCCATTGGTGGCCACTTTAGAGAAGAAGGCGTTGGCATCGAATACAGCCAGCTCCTTAGACGCAGCTTTGGCGGTAATGGCCGCATTGAAATCCGTCGTGGCTTTCTTCACCGCGGCCTGCTCTACGTCGTCGAGCACAAACAGGCTGGGGATGGGGTTGCCGGCCGACACGCCGAAGGCAGCCGTGGTATCAATGCCGTAGGCCGCCAGAAACAGCGGGAAACCCGCGGCAGGCTGGCCGCTCTGGCCATACACGTAGCGCCATGGGCGACCCGTTTTGGTGTTCAGCAGCCCCAGGAAAGGAGAAGAAATCAACGTAAACAACTGCCGGCCGGTGCCATCTACGGCCTTGATGTCGGCAGTAGTAATCTGCTTGCGGTTGGCCGTAGTAGGTCCGCCAGGGGCAGAACCCGTCTGAATCACCAGGCCAGGCACTTTCAGCCCTTCCAGGGTAGTGCGGAAGCTGGGGCCCACGGTGGTGAAGAACGGAATCGTCGTTACGTCAGGAATGGTAACGACCACGCCTTTGGCGCCGTTGGCAGTCAGGGCGTCAATCAGCTTCGAATTCTTGCTGGTGAAATCAGCCAGCGGAGTGAGGGAGTTGGCCGCGCCGCCGGCCGTGGCGTAGCCCAGCACGTCGTTGTTGCCCAGCCAGTTGGTGAAGAAGGTAGGATTGGAAGCCGCTACCCGCGCCAAGTACGTCTGGCCAGCCTGCGCATCGGGCGTAATCCGCTCGAAGAAGGGGTTGCCCTGCACGCTGCCGTAGCCAGGCGTTTCGATATCCGACAGGCGAATGCCCGGTACACCGAGGTTGTTGATTTTGTCGGTGTACTTGGTGTAAAGCGGTTTGCCGGGGGCCGAACCAGCCCGCAGGGCCAGCTTGTCGGTTACGTTGGCCGTCACGGGAGCCCCGTTTACGATGTTAACCAACCGAATGTAGCCCGAGCCGTTTTCCTGGCCCGCACCGAACAGCGGCTGCACGAACTCGCCGCCACCAGCCGTAGCGAACTGCTCCGCCAGCAGGGCTGGGTACGACTGCTGCTGGCCGTCCAGATACAAACCACCGTCGGAGTAACCGGCCGTCAGCGAGTTGCCCACGGCAATGTAGTTGGAGAAGTCGGCCGTGCCGCTGCTGGGCTTGAAGTCTTTCTCCAGGTCGGGCTGGCAGGCGCTCAGGCCGAGGCCCAGCAGGGCCAGCATCGGCGCAGATTTGCGAAATAAAGTAGTATTCATGGAATCAGGAGTGAGTCGCGGTTAGAACTAGAAGGTGTAATTCAGGCCGATGCCGGGAATCACGATGTTGGTCTTGTAGGTGCCGGCAATCCGGTCGGTGGTGCCATTGGTCACCAGCTCCTGCTGGGTCTGGGTGCGCTTCTTGATGCCGACGTACTGGGCCGAAAGGTCTACGCCGAGCTTGCCGAAGTTGTAGGAGGCACCGATGGTACCGCTGAGACGGTCGTTGTCGGGCGTTTCAGGCGTTACGAAACCTTCCTTCACCGGGCTCTCATCATACGAGCCGCCGGCGCGCACTACCAGGCCGCTGGTGAGCTTGTACTGGGCACCCAGGCGGAACGTGAGGGCGTCCTGGTATTCCCGACGCGACTCGCTCACTTTCGAGCCGTTGATATCCTGGTCGAATTCGAAGCGCAGGGTTTTGTAGGCGCTCCAGTTGGCCAGGCTGGCATCGAGGCCGATGGTCAGGTTTTCGGTGGGCATAATGCCGAAGCCGATGCTGGTAGTGGCAATCAGGGGCAACGTAGCCGAGAACTTGGTGGCCAGGAAACGAGGCTGGAAAGTAGCCGGAATGTTGGTAAAGGTTACGTCGCCGTCCTTTACCTGGGCATCAATCTTCGAGCGGTAGTTGATACCTACGCTCAGCTTTTCGGAAGGCTTGAAGAAAATACCGGCATTGAAGCCCAGCTTGGTTTCGGCCTTGCCGTCGAGCTCGATATGGCCGTACGAGTCAGGCAGCGGCACGTCGCGCTGCAGGTTCACGGCGCCGTAAGCCAGCACTACCAGGCCGGCCCCGATGCTCAGCTGGTCGGTAATGGCGTAGCTGACGGTGGGCTGCACGAACACCGACTTCAGGTCGATGTCAGTCAGAGCCGTGCGGCCTTCCCAGCCATCGGCGTACTGCAGCTTGCTGCCGAAGGGCGTGTACACGGCAATGCCCGCCCGGAACTTGCCTTCCTGCGGGCCGAAACCGGCAAACAGGCTCACCGGCGTAACCACGCTGTTGCGCAGTTCGCGCTGCTGGTTGCTGCCTTCCGCCACAAACGAGTTGCGGGCAAACGTGAAGTTGGCACCAATCTGCACGCCCCGGTCGCGCACCATGGCCAGGGCGCCGGGGTTATAGAACATGGCGGCCTGGTCGAGGGACAAGCCCACGCCGACGCCACCCATGCCGTTGTTTTTGATGCCGGCCAGGGTTACCTGGTAGCCGCCCGCCGAAGCCGCGGTAGCCGTGAGCAGCGCACTTCCTGCAAGAAGTAGAGACTTAAATTTCATACAAAAGGTGAAAAAGTGGAAATTCTGGGGCTTACCGCCCTAAATGTAAGGAAAAACACATTGGTTAGTCGGCAAGCCGAACAAATTTATACTGCGCCTTACCGGGGTGGGTGAGTGCTGACTAAGCAGCCGGCAAATGTGCACGGAACCGGCAATAAGCCAAGCCGCGGCGCCTCAAGCCGAATTGCGGATTTCGCAGGTAGTCAGGTCGAGCTGCTGGCCCGCTACCAGCAGGTGCAGGCGCAGGTCTTGGCAGCTTACGGGCTCGCCCCGCCCAATGCGGCCCAGGTTGGTACCGTGCAGCGCGCGCGCATCCAGCACGGTGGCCACGCCGTCGCCGAACACGGTGGCGTGCCGGCCACCGCGGATAATCAGGCCGGTTTCTTCCGACAGGCCCAGGCCCAGGCAGGCGGGGTGGGCCAGCAGCGCGTGGGCCAGCCGCCCGAAGCGGCCGCGCTCGGCAAAATGCTGGTCGATGAACAGGCGCGGCAGCAGGTTGAGGCCCGCGCCGGTTTTGATGCCGCCTTTGCGCAAGGAGCGCCAGCCGTAGCCGTCGATAATCATCTGCTCGGGCAGGGCCGCAGCCCCGGCGCTGGTTCCGGCCACGATAAAGGCGGCGTCGTGCTGGAAGCGCTGCTGCAGCTGGCGGGCAAACTCGGTGCCGGCCAGCAGCTCCAGCAGGCGCTCCTGGTCGCCGCCCGAGAAAAACACGAGGCCCGCCCGGGCCAGGCGGCGCAGGGTGGCCGGCGCGTCGGCCGACTGATGCTCGCTGATGGGCAGGTAGCGGGCGGCCGGGCAGCCCAGCTCGCGGAACGACCGCTCGTAGGCCGCGCCGGTCATGGCCGCGTTGCGCCAGGAGGCGGCCGTTACTATTTCGACCGGCGTTTCGGGAGTCGGCAGCAGCTCGCCGAGCAGGGCCAGCATGGCGTCGTCGTCGCCGCCGCCAAGGGCGACGAGCGTGCCGAGAGGGAAGGCGGCGGGCGTTTGGGGCATGGCAGAGCGGCGGGAGCGAGTTCCAAAAGTACACCCCCCATTGGATTCGGCAAGCCCAACGGCCATTACGGCGGCCACCGCTCCGGCCATTCGGCCGGGCCGGCGGCCACGCAAACCGGGCGGGGCCGGGCGGCACCGGGGCGTCGGCCAACGTAAAACTGGCTTCCGGCGCAGGGCTGGCCCGACTGGCGGGCCGCCGTTGGGGCGGCAGAAAGTTGGGTTTCGCTGAACCGATTAGGTGCGGAAAGCCGTACTTTTGCGCGCCGGTTCGGCCCTGTCATAAATGCCTTCTGCCTAGCGAAAAACTGCTTCTTCCTCTTAGTTCATGAATCAGCACCCGACCCTCGAACACATTACGTCCCTGATTCAGGAAGGCGAGTTCTTTAAGCTCAAGGAAGCCCTCAAACGCTTCGAGCCCAGCGAAGTGGTGGAGCTGCTGGAGGAGGAAGAGGAACGCGAGCAGCTCATTATCTTCCGGCTGCTGCCCCTGCAGCTGGCCACTGAGGTGTTCGAGTACCTGAGCCTCGATATTCAGAAGCACTTTCTGGCCAACCTCAGCCAGGACAAGATGTCGGACATTCTCAACGAGATGTCGCCCGACGACCGCACGGCGCTGCTCGAATTTCTGCCCGACGATTTGGTGCGCGAGCTGATTCAGCGGCTTTCGGAGCCCGAGCGCAAAATTACGCTGGAGCTGCTGGGCTACCCCGAGTCGTCGGTGGGCCGGCTGATGACGCCCAACTACATTGCCATTCGCGAACATTGGACGGTGCAGCAGGTGCTCGACTACATCCGCCGCCACGGCGGGCAGTCGGAAACGCTGAACGTGCTGTACGTAACCGACGAGCGGGGCCGGCTCATCGACGACGTAATTATCCGCGACCTGCTGCTGGCCGACCCTAAAACGCCGGTCAGCGAGCTGCTCAACCGCCGCTTCGTGGCCCTGAATACCATGCAGGACCAGGAAGACGCCATCGACGACTTCCGGCGCAACGACCGGGTGGCCCTGCCGGTTATCAACAGCGAGGGCGTGCTGTTCGGCATCGTCACGATTGACGACATCCTCAACATCCGCGAAGAAGAGGATACCGAAGACATTCAGAAGCTGGGCGGCTCGGAAGCCCTGGACGAGCCCTACCTCGATATTTCCATCTTCCGGATGGTGAAAAAGCGCGGCGGCTGGCTCGTGATTCTGCTGCTGGGTGAGATGCTGACCACCTCGGCCATGCACCACTTCGAGGACGATTTGCAGAAGGCCGCCGTGCTGGCCCTGTTCATTCCACTCATTATTTCGGCGGGCGGCAACGCCGGCTCGCAGGCCACCACGCTCATCATCCGGGCCCTGAGCCTGGGCGAGTTCCGCCTTGGCGACTGGTGGCTGATTATGCGCCGCGAGTTGCTGGCGGGCCTGATGCTGGGTGCCGTGTTGGGCGTAGTAGGATCGATGCGTATCATTCTGTGGGCCAAGTACATCAACCCCGGCTACTTCGGTCCCTACTGGGCGCTGATTGCTGTAACGGTGGGCGTGTCGCTGCTGTTTATTGTGCTATGGGGGGCACTATCGGGGGCTATGCTGCCGCTGCTGCTCAAGCGCGTGGGCCTCGACCCCGCCACTTCGTCGGCCCCGTTTGTGGCCACGCTGGTCGACGTAACGGGCCTGATTATTTACTTCACGGTGGCTACGATGGTGCTGCGCGGCACCTTGCTGTAGGCTCTTTTGGGCTGCTAGCTTTTAGCTGATAGCCAACAGCTTTTTTTTGCAGAACGCAGGCTATCAGCTAACAGCTAGCCGCTAATAGCTTACCCTGGTTGCTGCTATAAAAATTAGCTAACTTTCCTGAGCCTATTTTCGTTAGCAATGCAGAAACCATCCAGCATTGATCTTATGAAAATTCCAGTTGAAAAAGGCCAGGAGAAAGGCTTCCTGTCCGACGGCCGCCACACGGTCGAAATTACGGCCATCGAAGAAGGCCAGAGCGAAAACCAGGGCATCCCGTACTTCGCCGCCCGCATGGAAAACGACGAGGGCTTCGTACTGCAGCGCTTCTACCTCTCCGACGCCGGCCGCCCCGTTATTATGGGCCTCTACGAAACAGTCGGCATCGAGCCCAAAGCTGGCCAGGACCTGGATACCAAGCAGCTCATCGGCAAAAAGCTGTCGGTCGAAGTCGGCGACTACACCTACAACGACCCCAACTCGGGCTCCGAGCGGACGCTGCGCCAAGCCTCGCACTTCCAGCGGGTGTAGGCTGGCATTCTGTTGCAGATTAGAGCCCCCGGTTGCGCCTTTCGTGGTAGCGGTAGGGGGCTTCCCTATTTATAGAGAAAACAGTTTTTTGGAATTGGTTATTTGATAGCGGCGCGGTACCGAAGCCATGCTGGTATCAAAGCCACAATCATGGGTGGCAGCCATAGCCAGAAACCTTGCGCGAGAAACTCTTTTACATTGGTTTCCACACCTAAGCACCTCTTCGCTAGCACTATACCCACAAGCATGAGCGCCATTCCAACGTAGGCACTCCAAGTCCACCAATGGAAAACTGTTTGGCGTGGGGCGGCAGCGAACAGGGGAAGATTACGAAGCCTTCGGTACAGGAGTGCTGGCAACAGCATGTATATTAAGCCAACAGCCATATAAGGCCCCCAACCTACGAGTAGAAAAAGAAAGACAATTCCCAGAGGCGAAAAGAGCAGTATGAGGCCCAGCATTATCGCTAATGCTTTCATTGGTCCCCATTCATAAACGGTCTTTTTGTTAGACTCGCTAAAAATCCACCCGGCCCCGGTTCACCTTTTTGTCGCCATGCTTTTTCTTGGATTCCAAGCGCTTGCGCACGGCGCCTTTGCCGGGCTTGGTGGGGCGGCGGGTTTTGGGGCGGTGCAGGGCTCTGGTGAGCAGCTGATGAAACTTGAGCAGCGCCGTTTCGCGGTTGCGCAGCTGGCTGCGGTCTTCCTGGGCCGTTACCAGCAGCTCGCCTTCCTGGGTGAGGCGCGAGGCCAGCTTCTGGAGCAGCGTCTGCTTCTGCTCGTCGGAGAGCAGCTGCGAGTCGGCCACGCGGAAGCGCAGCTCCACGCGGCTTTCCACTTTGTTTACGTTCTGGCCGCCCGGCCCGCTGCTGCGGCTGGTCTGGAACTGGAGTTCGGGCAGAAAATCGGCGGCGGCAGGGAGCATGGGGGTGAACGTGAGAAATGTGCGGGAATGTGGTAAATGTGAGAAATATTGAGCGGATGTGGGCCGGTGGTGAAGGCGGATGTGGTGCCACGACTGCTGAAGTCGTGGCACCACTATCGTTGAACAGTAACGCCTGGCATCAGCAACGATAGTGGTACCACGACTGAAAAGAGTGGTGGCACCACACCGCTCATATTTCCCACAACAGCCAGCCCAGCAACCCGGCACGGGCAGTCCAGGCGAGGGTGCGGGGCCAGTTGGTGCGTACCAGGCCGTCGATGCTGATGTAGTTGTAGCCGTCGCGGCCGAGGCGGTTGTGGAAGGGCACGCTGAGCAGAAAGGTGCTGGCCCAGGCCAGCAGCACCAGCGCCAGCTGGCCCCAGCGGGCGGCCGGACTCAGGGCCGCGCCCTGCCAGGCCAGCCAGCCGGCCGCACCCAGCTCCAGCAGCATGGGCGCCATCACCACCCAACTCATGCGGGTGGAATGCTCGCGGTGAAACTGCGCGAACTGCGCCGGTTCTACCCGGGCAAAGCCGGGGTAATGCACGAGCTGCACCGTCCAGATAAGGCCGGTGAGGTAGGCAGACAGGCCGAAGTTGAGCAGCAGCAGATGATTCACGTTGCGTTTTTGATGGTGGGCTATTCGGTTTTCCGGGCCCAGGGTTGCGTTTTTTGGAAGGGCTTGATTAGCCGCTCGTTCCTGTTACCTTTCCCCGGCAAACAAACAACGCGCAACGAAAAACAAACAACGAAAAATATGAAGCACTTTTTTCGTCCGGGCCTGCTGGCGGCCCCGCTGCTGGGGCTGGCCGTGGCCGCCTGCGGCCCCAACACCAAAACCGGCGCGGCCAGGCCCGACTTGCTGAGCGCCAACCTCGATACCACCGTGCGGCCCGGCGACGACTTCTACAACTACGCCAACGGCGCCTGGTTCAAGCAGCACGCCATTCCGGCTTCGGAAAGCAGCTGGGGCATTGGCAAGGAAGTGCAGAACGAAATCTATGCCCGGCTGCGCAAGCTCAACGAAGACGCGGCCCGGGCCAACGCGGCCCCCGGCTCGACGGAGCAGAAAATCGGTGATTTCTGGGCCACGGGCATGGACAGCGCCACGGTGAACAAGCAGGGCCTGGCGCCGCTGCAGCCCGAGCTGACGCGCATCGCCAACATCAGCACCGTGACGGGGGTGCAGTCGGCCATTGCGCGGCTGCAGCTGCTGGGCGTGAATGCGCTCATCGGCCCCTACGTGGGCCAGGATGCCAAGAACAGCGACAAAATGGCCCTGCAGCTCTGGCAGGCGGGCCTCGGGCTGCCCAACCGCGACTACTACTTCAACAAGGATGCGCGCACGGCCAACATCCGCCAGGAATACGAGAAGCACCTGAACAGGATGTTTGCGCTGCTGGGCCAGGATGCCGCCACGGCCCAGGCCAGCACGAAGCGGGTGCTGGGGCTGGAAACCAGGCTGGCCGGCGTTTCGCGCAAGCTCGAAGCCCTGCGCGACCCCTACGCCAACTACAACAAGATGTCGCTGTCCCAGCTCGACAACCTCACGCCCGGCCTCAATTGGAAGCCCTGGCTGGCCGAAATGGCCTATGCCAAGGCCGACACCGTGATTGTGGGCCAGCCCGAGTTCTACCGCGAAGCCGGCCGCCTGCTGCGCACCGCCCCGCTCGCCGACTGGCAGGCCTACCTGCAGTGGCAGCTGGTGCACACCTACGCCCCCACCCTGAGCCACGATTTCGACCAGGAAAACTTCCGTTTCTATGGCACCGTGCTGCGCGGGGCCACCGAGCAGCGCCCGCGCTGGAAGCGGGTGCTCGATGCCGAGGAAAATGCCCTGGGCGAGGTGCTGGGCCAGCAATTCGTAAAGGAGTACTTCACGCCCGAAACCAAGCAGCGCTACGAAAAGCTCACCGAAAACATCATGGCCTCGTTCCGCGAGCATATCGGGGCGCTGGACTGGATGAGCGACTCGACCAAGCAGAAGGCGCTGGTGAAGCTGGGCAAAATCAGCCGCAAGGTGGGCTACCCTGATAAGTGGAAAGACTACTCGTCGCTGGAAATCAAGCGCGACTCGTACGCCGCCAACGTGATGCGGGCCAACGAGTGGCGCTACCGCTACGAGGCCCGCAAGCTCGGCCAGCCCGTCGACCGCACCGAGTGGGGCATGACGCCCCAGACCTACAACGCCTACTACAACCCCAGCAACAACGAAATTGTGCTGCCGGCCGCCATCTTCTCCATCCCGGGGTTGCTGGATGCCGACGCCGACGACGCCATCATCTACGGCTACGCCGGGGCCAGCACCATCGGCCACGAGCTCACCCACGGCTTCGACGACGAGGGCAGCCAGTTCGATGACAAGGGCAACCTGCGCAGCTGGTGGACCAAGGCCGACCGCCAGGCCTTCGACCAGCGCGTGCGCGGCATTGTGCGCCAGTTCAACGGCTACCAGGCCCTCGACTCGCTGCACATCAACGGCAAGGCCACGGCCGGCGAAAACATTGCCGATCTGGGTGGCATCGTCATCGGGCTCGATGCGTTCAAGAAAACCGAGCAGTACAAGAAGGGCGAGAAAATTGGAGGCCTCACGCCGGTACAGCGCTACTTTTTAGGCTACGCCCTGGGCTGGCAGGTGCACCAGCGCCAGGAAAACCTGGCCCAGGCCCTGCTCACCGACGTGCATTCGCCGGCCCAGTACCGCATCAACGGCCCCTTCGCCGACGTGCCGGCCTTCTACGAGGCCTTCGATGTGCAGCCCGGCGACAAGTTCTACCGGCCCGATTCGGCGCGTGTGAAAATCTGGTAATTCGAAAATAACGCGCCGGCCGACCAGTACAGCCGGCGCGCTTTTTTCGGGGCCGGGCAACGGCTGCCCGCGGCGCCGCATCTACCCCTGCAAGCCTTCCACCTTACCCCCTTACGCCATGAAAAGCCTTCGTTTTCTGCTGCCCGGTCTGCTGCTGGCCCTGCTGCTGACCACCTTCCAGAGCTTTGCCGCCAGCACCCGCGAAACGCGCACCGTAGCGCCCTTCACCGCCGTGGGCCTGGGCGGCCCGATGCAGGTTATCTTCCGCCAGGGCAGCCCCCAGAAGGTGGAAGTAGAGGGCGACGCTGAGGATCTGGCCCACCTCGAAACCATCGTTGAAGACGGCCAGCTGCGCATCAATACCAAGCGGGAAAACCGCCTGATCAACTCCTACAGCTTCCGCAGCAAAGTAACCATCTACGTTACCGCGCCCACCGTCACGGCGCTGTCGGTGGGCGGTTCGGGCAGCCTGCGGGCCGCCGACCCCATCCGGGCCGGCAAGCTGCGGCTGGCCGTGGCGGGTTCGGGCAGCCTGCAATTGGCTGGCGTAACGGCCGATGAGCTCAGTTCGTCGGTGTCGGGTTCGGGCAGCCTGAAAGTGGGCGGCGGCAGCGTGGCGAGTCAGCAAATCAGCATCAGCGGCTCGGGCGGCGTGCAGGCCGACCAGCTGCAAAGCAAAACCTGCAACGTGCGCGTAGCCGGCTCGGGCAGCTGCCGGGTGCAGGCCACCGAAACCCTCGACGCCCGCCTGGCCGGCTCGGGCAGCGTGTACGTGCGCGGCAACCCCCGCGTGAGCAGCTCCACGGCCGGCAGCGGCCGGGTACACAAGCTGTAGAAAATCCCGAATTGCAGCCCTTTGAACCATAAAGCCTGCATCCGAAGCCGCACTGCTGCAGCTTCGGATGCAGGCTTTACGATTGATATAGCATCGTTTAAACCAGACATAAAGCGGCCCTTCCATCATCTGAATAAGCCTTTGCCGAAACCCTTATTGCTACCATGCGAACTTTTACGTTTCCTGATCTTCCGCCCCTAAAGGACTTCCAGTTTTTAACCGATTCTTCCGGTTACGTCCTCACCCAGGCGGGGCAGCTGTATCGTTTTACGGGTGAGCGCACTACGCTGGTGGCCACGCCCCCGCAGTTCAGCGTTTCGCATTTCTACTTCCGCAACCCGGCCCATGGGGCGCTGGTGGGAGTTTCGCAAGCTCCGGAGCCGCCGGTGCGCCAGGGGGCCGTTGGGGCGGCGGCCCTGCCACTGGCTCTGCTGCTGTGGCTGGCCTGGCGAGGGCAGCACCGGCCGCTGGTCCGGTCGTTTTTTTTCGGTTTAGGCATGCTACTGCTGTGCGGGGGCCTGCTGGTTTCGTGTACCGGCTGGCAGCAGTACCGTACCCCCGACCCCGGCTCGCCCCACACCATGCTACTCACCCACAACCCTTTGGGTACTCAGGCAAGTCCCCATATCTACCTCCCCAATAAGGGCCAGAAGTCCTTTATCGCGCTTACCGACGACCATGGCAGCAACTGGGAAACGCAGCAGTTGCCCACCAACTTCTACCCGACGGCCCTGGCCCCCATGGGCCGTAATTTTTTGGTTGGCACCTACGCCAACGAGCAGGAGGGCCCTATTGCGTTGCACGGCGACGGCGACATTTTTATTTACGGTACCGATGCCACGCGCACGCCCCAACTGGCCAACAATTCCAAGCAGCGGCCCTACACGATTGGCGTAAGCCGGGGCATTACCGGCCTGCTGGTGTCGGCCCTGGATTCGGCCCTTTATGTGTTTGGCAGCGAACGAATGCCCACTCTCCCCAACGGTGTGATGAGTGGCACGCCGGGCAACATCTACGTGCTGCCTGCCAGCTTGCAGTCGCCCACCCGGCTAATCAACACGCCCGATACGGTTGATGTGGAGTCGCTTTCGCAGGCGCGCACGGGCGAAATCTGGGTGACCATGGCCGGGCGAAAGCCGCAGTTGCGCAACCACAGGCTGGTATACACCGCGCTGCCCACTAAGCGGCTGCTGCGCTTCCGGGGTGGGCAGTGGCAGCCCGTAACGGTTCCGCCGTTCAGCAGCTTCGAGCAGGTGGCGTTTGTGCCGGGCGCCGCTACCGGCTACTTGCTGACGGCCACCGGCGAAGTGCTGGAAACCCGTACCGATGGCGCCGCGTGGCACCCGCTGGCCAGTAAGGCCGTGCGCCAACTGCATCCCTGCCAGCAGGGCATCACCTGGCTGCAGGGCGATAACCAACTGGTCTTCTACCCCACGCTAGCTAAGGAATAGTAGGCCAATTGCTCAGGGCCGGCGCGCCCCGGGTACGCAGCCCTTGCTACTTTAAAAATCGAACAGCCCGCCGCCTTTGCCTTTCTCCTTCTTTTTAGGTTTAGACTTTTTCTTGTCTTTGCCATCGAAGATGCCGCCCAGGAAGCTGGTTTTCTCCTTGATGATAATGTAGCGCACGGAGAAGGCCGTGGGAAAGCGCGCCCAGTCGGCGGAGTTGATTTCGACCGTGGGCTTGAAGTCGACGCTGAGCACCAGTGGCACGAAGGCCACTTTGTATTCGGCGCCGATGATGGCATCGAAACCGCCGAACGTGCCGTCGTCTTTGTGGTGGCCGAGGTGGCCGCCGGCGCCGAGGTAGTAGTTGAGGCTGGGGCCCAGGATGCCGAAGTGACGCTCGGCCAGTACCGTAGCGCTTATTTCGCGCGAGCTGGCCAGCGCCAGGCCTTCGAGCGTGGCTTTGGGAAGGATTTTCTGCTGTACTGTGAGACCGTACTGGCCTCCGCCCAGGCGCAGGCCGGCGGCGGTGATATACTTCTGGGCGTGGGCGGCCGCTGGGGTCAGTGTGGCGGCGGCCGTTAGTAGCAGGCCGGCAAATACGCCGGCGCGGCGGCTGGCCGGGCAGGCAAAATACGGAAAGGTCATAATCTTATGAATGGGTAGTTGAACCCAGCGCGGGGCGACACGTTGAGGCAACCAGCGAGGTACAAAGTACGTCGGTAAGGCGCAATAACGTAGTGCTCTGCTCAAACCGCGTACCTTGCAGCCTTATTTTTTCGCCCCCCCTCTACCGCTCCACCCACCCGTGTATATTCATCAGGTCGCGGCCTACCTGCCCGCCGACGTCATCGACAACGCCCATTTCACCCGCCTCAACGGTCTGTCCAACGAGTGGATAACGGAGCGCACCGGTATTCGGGCGCGGCGCAAAGCGTCGCCCGGCGAAAACACCAATACCATGGCCATTGAGGCCACGCGCCGGGTGCTGGCCCAGACTTCCGACTTCGCCGCCCCCGACGTAGACCTGATTGTGGCCGGCACCTACACGCCCCACGACACCATTTACACGGTGGCCCACGCCGTGCAGCGCGAAATCGACGTGTCCGATATTCCGGTCGTGAGTATTTCCTCGGCCTGCTCGTCGCTGCTGAACGCCATTGAGATTGTGGAGGGCTACTTTGCCATGGGCAAAGCCCGCCGGGCACTGGTGATTGTGAGCGAGCACAACACGGCCTACAACAACGAAGACGATACCGTAGCCGGCCACCTCTGGGGCGACGGCGCGGCGGCCCTGCTGATTTCCAAGGAGCGCCTCGCCCCCACCGACCTGCGGGTGCGCGACATCCGCACCGGCGGGGCCGGCAACATCGGCAAGGCCGACGAGTCGGTGACGCTCAAGCCCGTGGAGCGCGGTATTGTGATGCCCTACGGCAAGGACGTGTTCATCCACGCCTGCACCTACATGACCCGGGTAACGCAGGAAATCCTGGCCCGCAACGCTGTATCAGTCGAGGAGCTGACCTACCTGATTCCGCACCAGGCCAACCTACGCATCACCAAAAACGTGCTCCAGCAGTTGGGCCTGCCCGAGGAGCGGGCCGTGTCCAACATTGAGGACCTGGGCAACACCGGCTGCGCGGGTGCCGCCATTGCCCTGGCCTCCACCTGGCCCGAGCTGCGCCCCGGCAACCAGGTAGTGGTAACGGTTTTCGGCGGCGGCTACTCCTACGGCGCCATGCTGCTGGAGCGGTGAGATGGTGATTTGGTGAGATGGTGAAATGGTGAGCTGACGTTCCGGGGGCCTGGCGGCGCAAATGGCGCAATCAGGCCCCTGGAACGGCAGTTCACCATTTCACCATCTCACCAAATCACCTATTCTACTGCCAGCCGGGTGGTGCCTTTGGGGCCGTTCGAGTCGGTCCAGCGCAGCAGGTAGAGGCCGGGGCGCAGGCCGGGAACGGCCAGGCGGAGCAGGTTCAGGCCGGCCGTGTAGTCGAGGCGGCGGCTCCCGAGGGAGCGGCCCACGGTATCGTAAATGCGCAACGTGAGGGAGCCGGCGGCAGGGCCGGCCCCGTACTGCAGGCGCAGCGCCGGCTCGCCGCTTGCCAGCGGATTAGGAAACACGGTAAGACTCGTTTGGGCGCCGGCCACGTCGCTTACCAGCAGTACCCGGGCTGCATCCAACGAGCCGTCGGGGCGCCTTACCCGCAGGCGGTAGTAGCTCAGGCCGGGCAGCGGCGCGGGGTCGAGGGCACGGTACGCAGTGGCTCCGGCGGCTGCTTCGGCCACGCGCTGCCAGCCGGCAGTGGTATCCAGCGGGGCGCGCTCCAGCAGAAAACCCGTCACATTGCACTCGTCGCGGGTGGCCCACTCCACGCTGGTGTTGCCGGCGGCCAGCGTAGCCTGCTGGCTTAGCAGGGGCGCGGGCAGCATGGCTGGAGGGCCGCATACGTCGGGCCCGAAGCTGCGGGTGCGCAGCACGTAGCGCCCCCCGGCCACGTCGCTGCTGAGGCTTAGCGTGCGGCTGCGCTGCCCGCGGGCAATGGCATAGTGCATAATAGCCGTGGGCCGGATCAGGTGGGAAAGCTGCTGGGCGTGCCCCAGCTCGTGTACCGCCACCGACTCAAAATCGAGCTGCGCACCAACCGGCGCGGCGGGCCCGAACTGCCAGTCGGCGGCGTCATCGTACTCCGTATCCACCTCGTGCACATAGAAAGCCACGGAGCCATCGGGGCGGTAGCAGCCCTCGTAGTAGCTGGTAGTGCGGCCCAGCACCCCGGCCGGCAGCGGGGTACCGGTATCAAAGCCCACCGAATTTATGCCGTCGTCGGCCACGCCCGAGGTGGTGCGCGGCGGGCCCAGCTGCCAGTTAATGCCGGTCTGGCAGCGCCAGCTGTTCAGGGCCCGCTGCCAGGCCGCAGTGGCGGCGGGGTTGGCCGCAAAGCCCGGCTCGAAGCGGAATGTAAGACCGCCCATGCCATCGAGGTCGCGGTGGGCGGGCACGGCCCGCTGGTTGGTTTTGGTGTCGCGCACGTTGGTAGCGGCAAACACCACGGTCAGGATCTGCGAACTGGCTACCGGCAGCTGGCCGGCGCCGGCCGGCGTTACGCGAACCGGGCCGCTGCCGGCGGGGTTGCCGGTGGCGCTCAGGGCCGGCACCCGTACCTGAATCCGGGTGTCGGTCCAGGTCAGGTAATCGTCGTCGTTGGCTTTGGTGAAGGTGCTGCCGCCGTCGTCGGCGTTGCGGAACTCCACGCTGCCCGTGCCCCGGCTGCTGCCGAAACCGCTGCCCGTGATGGTGAGCACCGCGCCGGTGCCGGCCGACAGGCTGAGTGGGCTCAGCCCACTGATAAGCACGGCCTGGGGCCGGGCCGCCTCTGCCGAGCCAGCCAGCCGGAGCCGGGCGGCAGCCAGGGCCGGGTTAAGCTGCACCAGCCGGGGCGCGGCGGCAACGGGCACGGCGGCCAGGGCCTGCTCGGGGCTGCGGTAGCGGCGGAAAGGCTCGGCGGCGGTCAGGTCGGCCAGCTCGTAGCGGATAAAGCCCTGCTGGCTGCCGTACACCTGCCAGCCGGCCCCGGCAGGCCCGGCGGCGGGTTCCAGAAAGAAGATGCCCTGCTCGCCGGGGACCAGCTGCAGCGTGTTGGTGAGCACCTCGCGGCGCATACCCAGCGTGCCGCCCTCGGTAAACACCGTCAGCACCGAGTCGGCGGGGCCTTTCAGCTGGCGGAATACCCGCAGCTGGTGGCGGGTGTAGAGCCGGCCGTTGATGGCCCGCAGACCCTGGCTGCTGGTTACCAGGGCCTCCACAATGCGGCTGGCGCGGGTGGCCCGCTGGGCGGGCGCCAGGGGCACGAGCAGGCAGTGGGTATCCGGGGCGGGAACCGGGTTGGCGGGCGGCGGCATCGTTTGGGCGGCCAGCGGCAGAACCAGTAGCAGCAACGGCAGAGACAGGACAGGAAACTTCATACGGGAATACGTGCGGAAACAGGCCGGCCGGCCCGGCTTCAAGATACTGTATTTCACCGCTTCACTACCCGGCCCGGGGCACTGCAGACAAACTGGCCACCGCCGGATGCAACTTCTCATTGCCGGGCCGAACTCCTGAGGTTGAATCTTCTTATCGGGCCCTGTTTTTATGCGTATCCCCTTGCTGCCCGCCGCTGGCCTGACCGCAGCCGCTTTACTCATTACCACTGCCCCGGTTGCTGCCCAGCAGGTGCCCACCACCCCGGCGCCCGCACCCGCCGAGGCCCCGATGGATCCGGCCGCCGCGAAGGCTTGAACCTTCGGGGCGTAAGCATAGATGCCGGTATCCGCCACTATTACCACCGGCAGCAGCGCCAGGCCAAGGGCCGCCACGTAGGGGCCCTGCGTGGCGCTGCAACTCAACAACTACCTCAACCCCACCCGCTATACCTCCTAGACAAGCAGCACTTGGTCTACGATTACAGTAGCCTCACGCTGCAGTGGGGCGTGCAGCGGCGCCTGGGCAGCCGCGGCCTGCTCGACGCCTACATCGGCGGCGGACTGGCCAACCCGCGCATGGCCTGCTACACAATGGGCACCTCCCGGCGCGAGCTGGGCCTGGGCTTCGAGCTGGGCGTAAAACTCAGCCTGGCCAACAAGTAGCCCCCACCGCCGGCATTCCACCAGCACAAGAAAGCGCCCCAACTCCCGGCTTATACCGGGGAGTGGGGCGCTTTTCTCTGACCGAGGCCCGAAACAGCTAGGCGCGCACCAACGGCGCCACGCGGGTACCGAGTAGCTCGATGGCGGCCAGCAGCCTCTCATGGCCCACGGCGGCAATATCCATCTGGAAGGTCACCCGCGAAATGCCCCCCAGCGCCTCAGAGTGGCGGAGTATCTTGGCCGCTACTTCCTCCGGACTGCCAATGAGCAGGGCCCCCAGGGGGCCAAGCTGGGCATCAAACTGGGGGCGCGTAATAGCGGGGCCGCCCCGCTCGCGGGCCCGCTTGCTGAAGGTGTGGGCGTAGCCGGGAAACGCCTCGTCGGCGGCCTGGGCGCTGGTTTCGGCCACGTAGCCCAGCGAGTGCAAGCCCACTGGCAGCTGCTCGGGCGTGAATCCGGCCCGGCGGCCAGCCTCGCGGTACAAATCAATTAAAGGCCGGAAGCGGTGGGTATCGCCGCCGATAATGGCTACCATCAGCGGCAAGCCCAGCGTGCCGGCCCGCACAAACGACTCGGGGGTGCCGCCCACGCCCAGCCAGATCGGGATTTTCGCCTGCATGGGGCGCGGGTACACGCCCTGCCCGGTGAGGGCCGGCCGGAACTTGCCCTGCCAGCGCACCTTCTCCTGCTCGCGCACTTGCAGTAGCAGGCCCAGCTTCTCGGCAAACAGCTCGTCGTAATCGTCCAGATCGAAGCCGAACAGCGGAAACGCCTCAATCGAGGAGCCCCGGCCGACCACCATTTCGGCCCGGCCCTGCGAAATCAAATCCAGCGTGGCGTATTGCTGAAACACGCGCACCGGGTCGGCGGCCGACAGCACCGTAACGGCGCTGGTAAGCCGGATGCGCTTGGTGCGGGCGGCTGCGGCGGCCAGCAGCACGGCCGGGGCCGAGTCGAGGTATTCGGATCGGTGGTGCTCGCCCAGCCCGAAAATATCGAGGCCCACCTCATCAGCCCGCACAATCCGGTCGAGCAGTTGGCTAACGGCCTTAGTCCCATCAATGGGCGCGTCGGTGCCGCTATCAAGCAGGTTCATGGCGAAGGAGTCAATACCGATTTCCATATTTTTTGTGCTTTTGAGGGGTTATAGAGACGCGTCTTTGCGTCTTGGCGTTGAATGGCGTAGTTAAACGGTCTGTGGAACTGCGTGTTAAATAAAACAAGCGAATTGCGCGGCTAGAGCCCTTCAACAATACCGTTCAATGCCAAGACGCATAGATGCGTCTTGTCATCCCGCTTAGAACAAACTGCCCTGCACCGGCTGCGGAATTACGCGGGGCGGCTGCACCGCCATACCGGTGAGCTCGTGCAGGCGGCGCAGGAAATGCTCGGCCCAGAGCGGCGAATGCAGAATGTCTTTCTGGTGGATGAAGACGTAGGCCGTGTGCAAGCCCGCTTCGAGCCAGCCAGCAATGCGGGCGGCCCAGTCGTCGGCGCGGCGGAAATCGGAGTCGATGAGGCCGTGGCCGTTGAGGCGCACGAAGGCGGTGGGCGTAGTCAGGCGCTGGTGCAGCGCGTCGCGGCGGCCGGCCACGTCGCTTATCACCAGCGGCTTGTTCAGGGCTTCGAGCATGGCCGTGATGCTGGCCAGCAGGCCCGCATCGGAAAACCAGCCGGGGTGGCGCAGCTCCACGGCCAGCGGCACGAAAGCCGGGAAATCGACCAGGTAGCGCTCCAGCCGCCGCAGGTGCTCGGGGCCGAAGGTGGGCGGCAGCTGCAGAAAGGCGTGGCCCAGCGTGGGGCCCAGCCCCTCCAAGGCCCGGCAGAAGCTCGTTGTCAGGTCGTCGGCGTTGTACAAGGCCCGGTCGTGGCTGATAATCTGGGGGATTTTGGGGCAGAACCGGAACGACGCGGGTACCGCCTCGCGCCACTTGCGCACGGTGGGCGCGTCGGGGATGCGGTAGTGAGTGGTGTTGAGCTCGATGCTGTTGAACTGCCGGGCATAATGGTGCAGATAATCAGCATCTTTGATGCCCAGCGGGAAGTACGACCCCAGCCAGGCCTTGTTGGTCCAGATGGGGCAGCCCACGTACACGGCCGGCGGGGCGGGCTGCGTGGGCAGGGCCCGGGCCAGCACAACGGCCGTTTCGGGGTGGTCGGCGGGCAGCCGGAAATCAACGTAGCGCAGGTCGGAAAGACGGCCAAAATCCATCCCCGAAGGTAATCAGTTGTGCGTTGCCAGGAGTAGTTGCCGGTTGTTGATTGCCGGTTGCCGGTGGGAACGTCATGCGGAGCATGTGGCGCACAGAGCCAGTAGCGGAGCGGCGTCGAAGCATCTTTACCGCTCGTTGCAGTCGACAGGATTAGCATGACGGCAGGGATGCTTCGGCTGCGCTCTGCATGACGTTCCTTATTGCCGGCAACTTACCCCTGGCAGCTGCCTACTGCTCTTAACTAATTTCTTTGACTTTTGCAACCGGCTTGCTAACGGCTTTGGTGACGGGAGGCCCGAATTTTTTCTCCGGCGGATAGTCGCATTTCTCCGGCAACGCTCCTATCATCTAAAAAGAGTGCAAAATGCGTATCAACTAAACACAAACGCGTATTTGGCCAGCTTATCTTAAATAATTTAAATACAAGAATTATAAGAAAAGGTCAATTATCGAACTCAGCCTACCCGGCCCCGATTTGGTATGTAAGCGCTGCTTTGGTTGACCCTTCTAGATTTGTCGCACTCACCAACTGGTTCCCGGATGAAAGTGCTCTACCGACGGTATGTATCAAGCCTGCTGCTAGTTGGCCTGACGGCCCTGCTGACGCTGCAATCGGCCCCGGCCGCAACCGCCCGCCCGACGGACGACGAAAAAGCTGCCACTACCGCCAAAAAGAGCACTATTCTGCGGGGCCGGGCCTCCTGGTACGGCCGCGAATTCCAGGGCCGCCGCACCAGCAGCGGCGAGCGGTTCGACCGCAACCAGTACACCTGCGCCCACAAAACCCTGCCCTTCGGCACCCGGTTACGGGTATCGAACCCCGAAACCGGCGAATCGGTGGTGGTGCGCGTTTCCGACCGCGGCCCGTTCCGGCACCAGCGCATCCTCGATCTGGCCGAAGTAGCGGCCCGCCCGCTGGGCATCGTCACGCACGGCGCCGTATCAGTAGTGGCCGAAGTGGTGCCCGCCACCACGCCCCTGGGCCCCACCGACGCCCCCGACGACCTGCAGGCCCTGGCTGCCGACCCCATCGAACTGGCCGCCCTGCATACCAACATTGTGCCCGGCACCACCGAGGCCACCGACGTAGCCCTGCGGGCCGAGCCCACGGCTTCCTTCGTAGTGCAGGCCGGCACTTTCGGCGACGTGCGTAACGCCCGCGCCGTAATGGACAAGATTCAGGGCCTGGAGCCAGCGCTGTTTATTACCACGCTCACCGGCGCTTCGGCCCAGGGCAAAACCCTCAACCGCGTGGTGGTAGGCCGCTTTGCCACCGCTGCCGAAGCCAACGCCGTACGCCTGCGCCTGGCCAAAGCCGGCGTGGCCAGCCTGGTGCGCCAGACCGAAAACCTGTAGGGCACCCCTGCTAGGGCATCACTGCCCGGCCCAAACCTCAACAGCTGCCAGCACCTGCTGCTGCGCTCAAAGCCCGTCGCGCCGCTTCCCTTCCGGGAGGCGGCGCGACGGGCTTTCCGGGCTTCGGGCCACCAGGCCGGCGGGCAGGAAACGGGCTGATAATCACTGCTAAAAAAAATAATTTTTAGAGGTAACGGGTTGGGGGCTTCACATCCGCTTCATGAAGCCAGTGCTTGTTTTGTGCCGTTTAATGCCCGAAGCCGTCGGGCAGCAACTGGATTTTTCTCTGATTCAGATTCCGGGCCGGACAGTAGCGGGCTAGCTTTCAGTGGCTTGCCGCTGCCGAGTGCGGGCCGCTAGCCGCATCACCTCATCAGCAACCGTAGTAGCTAACCGTTCATGAAGAAATACCTCGTTTTGCTTGGCTTCGGCGCCCTGTGCTGCGGCACCAGCTGTACCAAGCACGAAGAAGCCAAGGAAGAAGCTGTAAAATACTTGGTGACCAGCCCCATGCTGGAAGACACCATTATCACGAAAGAGTACGTGGCCCAGATTCATGCCATCCAGCACATCGAGATGCGGGCGCTGGAGAAAGGGTATCTGCAGAAAATCTACGTGGATGAAGGGCAGACAGTGCAGAAGGGCCAGCTGATGTTCCAGATTATGCCCCTCATGTACCAGGCTGAGCTGAAACGCTCGGAGGCTGAGGCCAACTACGTGGGCATCGAGTACCAGAACACCAAGCGCTTGGCCGACAACAACGTGGTATCGAAGAGCGAGCTGGCCCTGGCCGCCGCTAAGGTGGGCAAGGCCCAGGCCGAGGTATCGTTGGCCAAAACGCACCTGTCGTTTACCACTATCAAGGCGCCCTTCGATGGCATCATGGACCATTTCGAGGTGCGGCAGGGCAGCCTGGTGGATGAGGGTGATTTGCTGACGACGCTTTCCGACAACAGCAAGATGTGGGTGTACTTCAACGTGCCCGAGGCCGAGTATCTGTCCTACAAGACCAACGCCAAATCCGACAACCAGACGCACGTGAACCTGCTGATGGCCAACAACGAGCAGTTCAAGTACCCCGGCGTGGTGCAGACCATCGAGGCTGACTTCAACAACGAAACCGGCAACATCGCCTTCCGGGCCACCTTCCCCAACCCCGAAGGCCTGCTCCGGAGCGGCGAAACGGGCAGCGTGCTGATGACCGTACCGCTCAAGCACGCCATCATCATCCCGCAGAAAGCCACCTACGAGGTGCTGGAAAAGAAGTATGTGTACGTGCTCGACAGCAAGAACGTGGTGCACCAGCGCGAAATCACCATCGCCTCGGAGATGCCCGACCTCTACATCGTGAAGAGCGGCCTCAAGCCCACCGACAAGTTCATGCTCGAAGGCATCCGCAAAGTGAAGGACGGCGACAAAATCGAGTTCACTTACGAGGCGCCCAAGCAGGTAATTGCCAACCTGGGCACCCACTCGGAATAACAGCAGAACAGTCTCATCCTGAGCCAGGCGAATTCGCCTGGCTCAGGATGACTTTGCCTTTTAGTTTAAAACAAGCGCAAACCTATGTTCAGTAAATTCATTCGACGGCCGGTTTTTGCCATCGTCATTTCCATTGTCATCGTCTTTCTGGGGATGCTGGCCATGAATACGCTGCCCACCTCGCAGTTTCCGGAGATTTCGCCGCCCATGGTAATGGTGAGCGTGGCCTACCCCGGCGCCAGCGCCAAGGTGCTCACCGAATCGGTGCTGATACCCTTGGAGCAGGCCGTAAACGGCGTGCCGGGCATGAAGTACATGACCGCCGACGCCGTGAGTGCGGGCGAAGCCAATATTCAGATTGTGTTCAACCTGGGCACCGACCCCGACCAGGCCGTGGTGAACGTGAACACCCGCATTGCGCAGGTTATCAACCGCCTGCCGGTGCTGGTGCAGCGCGAGGGCGTGATTGTGAACCGCGTGGTGCCCAACATGCTCATGTATGTGAACTTGTACAGCAAGGACAAGAACACCGACATGAAGTTCCTCTTCAACTATGCCGGCGTGAACATGCTGCCCGAAATTCAGCGCATCAACGGCATCGGGCGGGCCTCCATTCTGGGCAGCCGCCAGTACGCCATGCGCATCTGGCTCAAGCCCGACCGCATGCGGGCCTACAACATCTCGGCCGACGATGTAATGAAGGCCCTCGATGACCAGAGCGTGATTGGCTCGCCGGGCCGCATCGGCCGCTCCGACGGGGGCCAGTCGCAGGCGCTGGAGTACGTGCTTACCTACCAGGGCCGCTTTAATGATGTGGAGCAGTACAAGAACGTGATTCTGAAGGCCAACCCCGACGGCGAAATCCTGCACCTCAAGGACGTGGCCGATGTGTCGCTGGGCTCCGAGTTCTACGACATTTACTCCAACCTCGACGGCTACCCTTCGGCGGCCATTGTGCTCAAGCAAACCTATGGCTCCAACGCCAAAGACGTGATTACCGAGGTGAAGGCCAAGCTGGAGGAGTTGAAGAAAACCATGCCCCCCGGCATGGACTACAAAATCAGCTACGACGTGTCGAACTTCCTCGACGCCTCCATCGAAAACGTGGTGCACACGCTGCGCGACGCCTTTATTCTGGTGGCGCTGGTGGTGTTCCTGTTCCTGGGCGACTGGCGCTCGACGCTGATTCCGATTCTGGCCGTGCCCGTATCGCTGATTGGCGCCTTTATGGCCATGCAGGCGTTCGGGCTCACGATTAACATGATTACCCTGTTCGCGCTGGTGCTGGCCATCGGTATTGTAGTCGACGACGCCATTGTGGTGGTGGAAGCGGTGCACGCCAAGATGGAAGAAAAGCACCTCTCGCCCTTTGGGGCGGTGAAGGAAGTAATCGGCGAAATCAGCGGAGCCATTATTGCCATTACCATTCTGATGACGGCCGTGTTCGTGCCGGTTGCCTTCATGAGCGGTCCGGTGGGCATTTTCTACCGGCAGTTCTCGATTACGATGGCCTCCGCCATTGTCATTTCGGGTATTGTGGCCCTCACGCTCACGCCGGTGCTGTGCGCCATGATTCTGAAGAACAACCACGGCCAGCCCCGCTCCAAGTCGCCGATCAACCGGTTCATCGACTGGTTCAACCGCGGCTTCGAACGCCTGACGGGCGTGTACGTGGGCTTCCTGGAGAAAGTGGTCGACCGTCGGGTGGTGACGTTCCTGGTGCTGGCGGCTTTCGGCTTCGGCATCTTCGGCATCTCCACCACCCTGCCTTCGGGCTTCATTCCGAGCGAAGACCAGGGCCTGCTGTACGCCATTATCCAGACCCCGCCCGGCTCGACGCTGGAGCGCACCAACGCCATTTCGCAGGAGCTGCAGCAGCTGGCCAAAGACGTGCCCGGCATTGCCAGCATTTCCACGCTGGCCGGCTACGAGGTGCTCACCGAGGGCCGCGGCTCCAACGCCGGCACCTGCCTGATCGACCTCAAGCCCTGGAATGAGCGTAAGGAATCCATCCACGACATTGTGCTAGCGCTGGAGGAAAAAGCCAAGCAGATTCCGGGCGCGACCATCGAGTTTTTTGAGCCGCCGGCGGTGCCGGGCTACGGCGCGGCGGGCGGTTTTCAGCTGCAGCTGCTCGATAAAACCAACACCGGCGACTACAAGAGCCTGGAACAGGTCAACGACCAGTTCATGAAGGACTTGCGCAAGCGCAAGGAGTTATCGGGCCTGTTCACGTTCTACTCGGCCAACTACCCCCAGTACGAGCTACAGATTGACAACCAGCTGGCTATGCAGAAGGGCGTGAGCATCGGCAACGCCATGAACACGCTCAGCATCATGATTGGCTCGACCTACGAGCTGGGCTTTATCAAGTACCAGCGCTTCTTCAAGGTGTACGTGCAGGCTTCGCCCGAATACCGCCGCCTGCCCAAGGACATCCTGAACATGTGGGTGAAGAACGACAAGGGCGACATGGTACCGTTTTCGGCCTTCATGAAAATCAAGAAGAGCCAGGGCGCCAACGAAATCAACCGCTACAATATGTACACCACGGCCTCCATTCGGGGCGACGCCGCCGCTGGTTTCAGCTCGGGCGAGGCCATTAAGGCGGTGCAGGAAGTGGCCAAGAAAACCCTGCCCCGCGGCTACGACATCGACTGGGGCGGCCTGAGCAAGGACGAAGTGGGCCGCGGCAACGAGGCCGTCATCATCTTCATCATCGTGCTCGGCTTCGTGTATCTGGTGCTGGCCGCCCAGTATGAAAGCTTCCTGCTGCCGCTGGCGGTGGTGCTCAGCCTGCCGGCGGGCATCTTCGGGGCCTTCCTGCTGATCAAGGTGATGGGCCTGGCCAACAACATCTACGCCCAGGTGGGGCTGGTGATGCTGGTGGGTTTGCTGGGCAAGAACGCGGTACTGATTGTCGAATTCGCGGTGCAGAAGCACGAGGAAGGCATGAGCGTGCGCGCCGCCGCTATTGAGGGTGCCAAGGTCCGTTTCCGCCCGATTCTGATGACGTCCTTCGCCTTCATTGCCGGCCTGATTCCGCTGGTGCTGGCCACCGGCGCGGGCGCCATCGGCAACCGCACCATCGGTACGGCCGCTTTGGGCGGTATGCTGTTCGGCACCGTGTTCGGCGTAATTATCGTGCCCGGGCTGTACTACATCTTCGGGACCATGGCCGCCGGCCGCAAGCTCATCCAGGACGAAAACGAGAACCCGCTCTCCGAATTCGAGCCCCACGTAACCGTAATCGAAGAAGAACAAGTTGCCACTCATGCGTAAGAAGAGCCTGTATAACTTTTTGGGGGCCGCCGCCTGCGCGGTGGCCCTGGCGGGCTGCGTTACGCCGGGCATTGTGCCCCGCACGGCCAGCCACGCGGTGCCGGCCAACTACGGCACCCCACTGGCCGACAGTACCAACACCGCCCAGCTGCGCTGGAAGGAGTTTTTCACCGACCCTAACCTCACGGCCCTCATCGATACGGCCCTGCGCAACAACCAGGAGCTGAACATTGCGCTGCAGGAAATCCAGATTTCGAAAAACGAAATCCAGATCCGCAAGGGCGAGTATATGCCGTTTCTGGGCGTGGGCGTGCGCTCCGACGTGGACCGGCCCGGCCGCTACACGCTGCGCGGGGCCACTGAGGAGCAGGTCAGAATCCGGGAAGACCACGTTAACCCCGAGCCGCTGGCCAACCACCAGCTTGGGGCGTTTGCGAGCTGGGAAGTGGACATCTGGCACCGGCTGCGCAACGCCCGCAAGGCGGCGGCATTGCGCTACCTGGCCAGCGTGGAAGGCCGGAACTTCACCGTCACCAACCTGATTGCCGAAGTAGCCACCTCGTACTACGAGCTGCTGGCCCTGGATAGCCAGCTGGCCATTACGCGCCAGAACATCGAGATTCAGCGCAACGCTCTGGAGCTGGTGAAGCTGCAGAAGGAGTCGGCGCGGGTGACCGAGCTGGCCGTGCAGCGCTTCGAGGCCCAGCTGCACAACACGCTCAGCAACCAGTTCACCATCCAGCAGCAGATCGTCGAAACCGAGAACCGCATCAACTTCCTGGTGGGGCGCTACCCCCAGCCGGTAGCCCGCAACGACTCCTCGTTCAATGCGCTGGCGCCGCCCCGGCTGGTGCGCGCCGGCGTACCGGCCCAGCTGCTGCAGAACCGCCCCGATATCCGGCAGGCCGAGCAGCGCCTGCTGGCTTCCAACCTCGATGTGCAGGTGGCCCGCGCCGCCTTCTACCCGGCGCTGCGCATCACCGGTTCGGCCGGCTTCGAGGCCTTCAAGCCGGGCCTGCTGTTCACCACGCCCCAGTCGCTGCTGTTCTCGGCGGCCGGCGACCTGATGGCCCCGCTCATCAACCGTAACGGTATCAAATCGGTGTACAGCAGCGCCAACGCGGCCCAGATTCAGACCGCCTACAACTACGAGCGCACCGTGCTGAATGCCTACGTAGAAGTAAGCAACCAGCTGGCCAGCCTGCGCAACCTGGGCCAGAGCTACGACGAAAAGGCCCGCGCCGTGACCTCGCTCAACCAGTCGGTTACCATTTCCAACAGCCTGTTCCGCTCGGCCCGCGCCGAGTACACCGAGGTGCTCTTCACCCAGCGCGACGCCCTGGAAGCCAAATACGACCTGATTGAGCTGAAGATGAAGCAGCTCAACGCCCAGGTTGGCGTGTACCGCGCCCTGGGCGGCGGCTGGAACTAAGGGAAAAAGAGCGGTATCACTCCCGGCTTCCTGCCCAGTGCCTCTCGAATTGCCCCGCCTACCCGCTGCAACGGTTTGGGCGGGGCAATTTTCGTTTTTAAAGGCCGTTATTCGCGCATCTTTCCACTACTTACTAGCTTATTTTACCGATGAAAATTCTATTTCTGCCGCTGCTGGCAGCCACCTTGCTGGCCGGTAGTGCGGCCCAGGCCCAAACCACCCAGGGCACCCGCGTGCTGGGTCTGAGCGGTGGCAACTTCACGTATCAGAAGTCCGGACCGATCAAGAGCTTTTCCGGGACGCTGATTCCGACGGCGGGCGTATTCCTGGCTGATAATCTGGCCCTGGGGGCTGCGGTGCCAATCGGCTACCAGCGCTTCAGCAGTAGCGGCTACGGCGAGGTAAATAACCGCACCCTGAGCGTGGGCGTGCTGCCCTGGCTGCGCTATTACCTGCCCTCGGAAAGCAAGCACCGGCTCTTTGGTGAACTCAGCGCCGGCGGCCTGCTTACCAGTGCGCGCGCTAAAACTGATTTTAGCGGAACAAATTACTCCAGCACCGACGTACATTTTGCGGCCAGTGCCGGGCTGGGTTACTCCTACTTCATCACGCCAGCCGTGGGCCTGGAGGGCCTGCTGGCCTACCGGCGCACCAGCGGCAACTACAACTCCGGCAACGGCGCCCTCTCCCTCAACCTGGGCTTTCGCATCTACCTGCCCCGCAACTAGTGCAGGAGTAGGCTGATGCGGCCTGCTCCGGCACGCATCCATTGCCCATGACCTGTAAAAGCTCCGGTAGAGTGGTACCAGCCGTTCAACGGCTGGTACCACTCTACCGGAGCTTTGTGGTTTATAGCGTAACTCGCTCTTTCAACTGCAACAACGCCCGGCATTTACTACCTTCCGGCTCCGCGAAATCCCGGATTGCTTATGCTGCGTTGGCTGAAACCTGTGTTGGCCCTGCTCTCGGCCGTTGTGCTGGCCTGGGTACTAAATACCAAACAGGGCGACGTGCCGCCCGTGGCCCGGCTGCTGAGCCCCTACCAGGGCTTCTGGCAGAACGGCGAAACGGCCGCCGACTTCCCTACCCAGCAAACCCTGCACCTGCCCGGCCTGCACCAGCCCGTGCGGGTGCGGTTCGACGACCGGCGGGTGCCCCACATCTTCGCCGAAAACGACCACGACCTCTACTACGCCCAGGGCTACCTCACGGCCCGCGACCGGCTCTGGCAGATGGAGTTCATGACCCGCGTGGCGGCCGGCCGCATCTCGGAAGTGGTGGGCGAGCGGGCGCTGGAGTACGACCGGTTTCAGCGCCGCATGGGCCTGCCGTTCGGGGCCGAAAACTCGTTGCGCGAGATGCTCAAAAACGACACCACCCGGCTGGTGCTGGAGTCGTACTCGGCGGGCGTGAATGCCTACATCGGCCAGCTGAGCCCGAAGGAGTACCCGTTTGAGTACAAGCTACTCGACTACGCGCCCGAGCCGTGGCAGCCGCTCAAGTGCGCCCTGCTGCTCAAGCTCATGGCCTGGGACCTGAGCGGCCGCTCCGACGATTTGCGCCTGAGCAACATCCTGAGCAAATACGGCCCTGAGGTCACCCGCGACCTGTTCCCCGACTTCCCCTTCCGCGCCGACCCAGTAGTGCCGGAGGGCACGCCGCTGGATTTCCGGCCCCTGCCGGTGCCGCCCGTACCCGCGCCGTTTGCCGCTGCCGTGTCGGGCCTCGTGCCCAGCCGGGAGCCCGATGCCGAGCTGGGCTCCAACAACTTTGCCCTGGCGGGCTCGCGCACGGCCTCGGGCCGGCCGCTGCTGGCCAACGACCCGCATTTGCAGCTCAACCTGCCCAGCATCTGGTACCAGGTGCAGCTGCATGGGCCGGGCCAGAACGTGTACGGTGTGACGATTCCGGGCGCGCCGGCCGTTATTATCGGCTTTAATGCCGACGTGGCCTGGGGCGTAACCAACGTGGGCGGCGACGTGCTCGACTGGTACCAGCTGAAATTCAAGGACGCCGACCGCCGCGAGTACTGGCACGATGGGCGCTGGAAGCCGGTGCGCCGGGTAGTGGAGCGCATTGCCGTGCGCGGCCGGCCCGACCGCCTCGATACCGTCCTCTACACCCACCACGGCCCGGTGGTGTACGACCACGAGGAAAAGGTCTTCAACCAGCAAACCCCCATCCGCCACGCCCTGCGCTGGACCGCCCACGACGCGGCCGGCGCCAACGAGGTGCTGGCCTTCGTGAAGCTCAACCACGCCCGCAACTACCAAGATTACGACCGGGCCCTGCGCACCTACGCCTCGCCGGCCCAGAACTTCATCTTCGCCAGCCGCACGGGCGACGTGGCCATCCGGCCCAACGGCCGCTTCCCGCTCAAGTACGCCGAGCAGGGCAAGTTCATCCTCGACGGCTCCGACCCGCGCCAAGACTGGCCGGGCTGGATACCCATGAGCCAGACCCCGCGGGTGCTGAATCCGGCCCGCGGCTACGTGTCGTCGGCCAACCAGCATTCGGCCGGGCCCGGCTACCCGTATTATCTGGGCTGGGACTACGCGCCCTGGGACCGGGCCCACCGCATCAACCAGCAGCTAAGCCACATGCGCCGCGCCACCGCCGATACGCTCCGGGTTTTGCAGAACGACGATTTGGGCCTGAACGCGCAACTGATGCTGCCCTGGATGCTGGCGAATCTGCCGGCTGTTTCTGCTGCTTCGTCTGCTGGCCCAACTGCGGCGGCCACTGCTGCTGCTACCACGCCGGCCGCGCCCGAAACGGCCGCCCGCCGCCTGCTGGCTCGCTGGGATTACCACTACGGCCCCGATGCCGTGGCGGCCACCCTGTTCGAGCTGTGGTACCAGGACCTCTTGCGGCGGCTGTGGGAGGACGATTTCGGCAAGCAGGCCACCGGCCTCGAAATGCGCTTCCCGGCCCGCGACCGGACCAACCACCTACTGCTTAGTGAACCCGCCAGCCCCTGGCTCGACGACCGGCGTACCCCGCCAAAGGAAACCGCCCCCGACTTGCTGGCCGCCTCATTCCGGTTCGCTCTCGACTCCCTCACCCGCAAATTCGGCCCAATGGGCCCCCAATGGGCCTGGGCCAACCAAAAGAGCACCGACATCAACCACCTGGCCCAGCTGCCCGGCTTCGGCCACACCGACGTGTGGTGCGGCGGCAGCCCCGGCAGCGTAAACGCCACCGGCCCGCGCAACGGCCCCTCCTGGCGCATGGTCGTGGATTTGGCCGCGCCGGTGCGTGCCTACGGCATCTTCCCCGGCGGCCAGAGCGGCAACCCTGCCTCGGTGTACTACGACGACATGCTCGAAAGCTGGCGCACCGGCCAACTCGACGAACTGGTATTCCTGCAGGCCGCCGACGAAAACCACCCCCGCCTGCAAGCCGCCTGGCGGCTGGAGAAGTAGCCCGGCCCAACGCCCTTGCCACCCGATTTTCCAAGGCTAAAGCCTTGGGTTACGGAGCAGAAACAGCCGCTTTCCCTATCCTTTCTTTCGCCTTCAACAACCCGCTAACCAGCCCAGGGCTTCAGCCCCAGGGAACCGAAAAAGCTGGCCCGCCTAATTCCTATGAAACCCTTCCTCTTTCTCTTCCTGCTGATTTTCGTGCTGGCCAGCCTGACCCAGCTGCTGCTGCCGTGGTGGGTAGTGCTGCCGCTGTGCCTGGGGCTGGCCGCGTGGCGGGGCACCTCGGCCGGGGCGGCATTCTGGGCTGGGCTGCTGGGCGTGGGCCTAAGCTGGTGGCTGCCCGCCGCCTGGCTCAACCTGCACGGCGCGGGCCTGCTGGCCGGCCGCGTGGCCACGCTGCTACCGCTGGGCGGCAACTCCGGGTTGCTGGTGCTGCTGAGCGGCTTGCTGGCCGGGCTGGCAGGTGGCTTAGCAGCTCTAAGTGGGGCGTGGCTGAAGGGGAGATAGTGAGGAGGGGTGAGTTGTCGTTCCAAAGGCCCGTCGGCGCAAGTGGCGCAGTTAGGCCCCAGAACGGCAACTCACCAGTTCACCTCCCCACCAGCTCGCCTGCCTAAAACTGCGAGATGAAGGCGTAGGCTTGCAGCGTGTACACGGGGGCGGCGCTGAAGTGGGTGCCGCCCTGGATGGGCCGTAGCTCGACGTTAGCAGCGCCGCGGGCGCGCATGGCGTTGTAGGCATCCTGCGAGTTGAAGAAGGGCACGTAATCATCGGCGGTGCCGTGGAACAGGGCCAGGGGGGCTTTCGGCTGCCAGTCGTACACGTCGTTGGCCGTGAGCGTGGCCGTCAGGGCCGGGTCGGAATCGGTGAGCACGGCCTGGCGGAACGTGGGGGCGAACAGTTGGGCGGCTTGCTGGGGTACCGGGCTGAACGGATCGGCTTGCAGGCGGGTGGCGTAGGGCTCCTGGTAGTAGTAGCCGAAGGGGCGGTTTAGCTGATACACCCGGTCGTAGGTGCGCAGCACCCACACGTAGGTGCTCAGGAAATTCAGTGGCTCCGTAGAGCGCATAATGTACCGGGCGAAGGCCGACTTGTGGTAGGCCCCGGCGCCGGGCGCGCTGGCCGTTACAGGCAGCGTGGCGGCGTACTTTTCCTCCAGCAACTTGTGCAGCGCCAGGGTGGCGTAGCCGCCCTCCGAGTAGCCGAGCAGGAAGTTTTTCTGGTTGACGCTGATTTTCTGCTGAGCGCAGAACTCGCGGGTGGCCCGCAGCATATCGGCCGAGGCCGAGGCCAGCGAGGCGCCGTGCTCGTAGGGGTGCGGCAGGGCCCTGGAAGCGCCGTAGCCGATATAGTCGGGGGCCGATACCACGTAGCCGGTAGCGGCCAGCACCGACACGGCCGACCAGATTTCGCTGCGGCTACTGTAGTACGAGGGGGCCCGGGTTTCCTCGTCGGGTTGCAGCGTGCCGTGCTGGTAGCTGATAACCGGCACCGCCGCCGGGGCCACCGGCACCAGCACCGCGCCCGAGGCCGTTACCGGATGGCCATCGGTGTTTTGGGTGGTGTAGGTGAGGCGGTACACGCGCACCGAATACCGGGCCAGCGTGCCCACCAGCGGAATATCCGAAACCCGGGCCGCCAGCTGAGCCGGGGTGTACTCGCCGATGAGGCTGCTGCCCACCAGCACCGGTGCGGGCGGAGCTACCGGCGGTGGCGGAACCGTGGGCGGATTGGCAACCGCAGGCTCCGGCGAGCTGCTGTTGCAGCCGGGCGCAACGCCCAGCATCGTCAGCCACAGCAGGGCCAGCACCCGGCCGGATGCGGAAAAACGGGAAGCGAAAAAACGGGTAAGCAGCGAATTCAACACAGGCAGGCAACTTATCAGGCAGATTGTTTGGTCAGCGAATCTACCCAACGCGCCCCGTCGGCCCGGTGTTCCGGCAGGGCGGCGCGGAAGCATTTTTCGTTTTCAGCCAAAACATTAGTTGTATAACTAAAAATTTAGTTTAAATTTGATTCACCGGCAGCTGCCAGCCCATCCGGGTAACGGACCCGGGCCGCCAGCCCCGAAAAAACGAACAGTCAAAAACCAACCACGACCCGATGCCCGACCCCGCTTTCCCCGAACTGACCCGCGCCGAAGAGCAGGTGATGCAGGTGCTCTGGCAGCGCGGCCCCTGCTTCGTGAAAGACGTGGTGCCCGCGCTGCCCGAACCCCGGCCGGCCGTCACCACGGTATCCACCATCATCCGCATTCTGGCCCAGAAGGGCTTCGTGGGCCACGAGGCCTTCGGGCGCACCCACCGCTACCACGCCCTGGTAGCCCGCGACGAGTACCGGCGCTTTTCGCTGGGCAAGCTGCTGGGCGGCTACTTCGGGGGCTCGTTCAGCCGGCTGGTGTCGTTTTTTGCCCGGGAAGAAAACCTGGATGCCGCCCAGCTGGAAGAGCTGCTGCGCCACGCCCAAACCGCCACCCCTAACGACCCGCCCGATGCCCCCGCTGACCCTACTGCTCCCGACCACGACAATCGGCCTGCTTAGCTGGGCCCTGCAAAGTACACTGCTGCTGGGTGCGGGCTGGCTGCTCTACCGCTACGGGCTGCGGCAGGAGCGGTTCTTCGGCTTCAATTGCCGCTTTTTGCTCCTGCTGCCCTGGGTGGCGCTGCTGGCGCCGCCGCTGCTTTCGGCCGCGGGGCCGGGGCTGGCCGGCTGGCTAAGCAATTGGCTGCCAGCGGCGGCCCCCGGCAACGCCGGGCTGCTAAGCGGAGGGCTGCTGCCGGCCGTAGCGGTGCGCGAGCTGAGCGAAGGGCCCGCAGCCGGGCCGCTGCCGTGGCTGCTGGGGCTATACGCAACGGGCGCGGCGCTGCTACTGCTGCGGCTGGCAGTGCAGCTACTGCACCTGCACCGTAGCACCCGCCACCTGCCCCGCGAAACCCACCCGGACTACGTGCTGGTGCGCACCGGCGGGCAGCGGCCCATCAGCTCGTTTGGGCGGTTGGTGTTCTGGGATGAAACCGCCCCACTCGCGCCTGCCGAGGCCCGCGCCGTACTGGCCCACGAGCTGGCCCACGTGCGCGGCCACCACACCCGGCAGCGGCTGCTGCTCGAAGTAGCCCGGGCGCTGCTCTGGCCGGTGCCGTTCGCGCACCTGCTGCCGCCGGCCCTGGCCCAGCTTCACGAGTTTCTGGCCGACGCGGCGGCAGTACAAGTGGGTGCCGGTAGCCCCGTGGCCGGTTCCGAAGCCGCCGGCCCGGCGGCCTACCCGGCCCTGCTGGCCCGGCTGGCGCTGGGCCGCTTCGGTCCCGATCTGCCCCTGGCGCACTCCTTCAATTCCTCTTTCACCTTAACCCGTATTCGCATGCTGACGACCTCCGCCCCCCTTCGCCGCTGGAAACGCTGGCTGCCGCTGCCCCTGAGCGCCGGCCTGCTACTAGGCCTGTTGGCCTGCGAAAAAGAAGTTGAAAACGCAATTCCGCCCCCACCACCGCCCGCGCTGGTTTCCGCCGCTTCAACGGTCGAGGCCGCGCGGCACAAGCCGGGCGACCCCTACAGTTATGTGGAGCAGATGCCGATGTATGAGGGCGGCCAGGAGCAGTTATTAGGCGATATCGGAAAGCTGGTTAAGTACCCGCCCGCCGCGCTGGCGGCTAAGGTAGAGGGGCGGGCCTTCGTAAAGTTCGTGGTGGGCGCCGATGGTAAAATCAGTTCTGCCGAGGTGCAGAAGGGCGCCGGAAAAGATAATCCCAAGGTTTCCAAAGAGCTAGCCCAACAGCTTGATGAGGCGGCCCTGAATGCCGTGCGCAACCTGCCCGGCAAATGGACGCCCGGCCGTCAGAATGGGCAGCCGGTGCCGGTGTATTTCACCATACCTATTACGTTCGCGAACGAGGGTTTTACAGATGCCGCCTCGCCATTGCCGTCACTGCCGCCGCCAACGGCCCGGCCCAGTTCCGGCGACGCGCCAGACGCGGATACCCGGCCAATGGAGCAGCCCGGACGAGTTAGTTACATTACTTTCCATATACCTGGCTCCCAGCCCGCCCCAAACCTCCAGCCGGGCGACACTTATTCTGCGCAACTTATCTCTGATCAAATTAGAAAAACCAATAATACGCCCGCTGCGCGGGCGACGAGGAAAAACAGCCGGAGCTACATACATCTCATTGTGGGGGCTGATAGTAAAATCCAGGCCGTTGAGGTGCAAAAAAATGCGGACAAGTATGCCCCTACAATCTTTTAAAAATAACCCGATAGACTGCCAGGGTCACTCTAAAAGCGGTGCGCAACCTGTCGGGCAACTGGACGCCCGGACTCCAGAATGGGCAGGCAGTGCCAGTGTATTTCACTATACCTATTACGCTTTCAGCTAAATAGCCCCTAATCATTCAACATGCCCGAAACGTCGCTCGCTACACTGCGGGCGGCGTTTTGGTTATAGCCTGGCGAATGTGAAGTTGGAATGAAGTTGAAAGTCAGCCGCAAAAGCCGCACCTTCGTGGTTCCATTCGCCTTCAATCCCCGTTGTTTTAGTGGCTTACCTCTCGACGCTTACCCGCCTGACGGCCCCCGCGCTGGCCTCCCTGGGCCTCGCCTTCACCCTCACCACGCTGCCCGGCTGCGGCTCGCGCTCGGCCACCGACTCGGAGAAGGCCACCATGGCCGCCGACACGGTGCAACAGCCCGCCCCGCTGGATTCGACCCAGCTCAAGCGGCTGGCCATGCGCCGCGACTCGCTCATGGCCGACAGCATAGCCAAGGTGAGCGGGGTGCTGCCGGGTGCTATTCTGCCCGGCCACCGCATCGTGGCGTTCTACGGCAACATCCGCTCGAAGGGCATGGGTATTCTGGGCCGCGAGCCCAAAGACCAGATGTTCCGCAAGCTGAAGAAAGTGCTGGGCGAATGGCAGGCTGCCGACCCTAGCCGTCCCGTGCAGGGCGCCATCCACAACGTAACCATTACGGCCCAGGGCACGGCCGGCAAAGACGGTAAGTGGCGCCTGATGAACTCCAAGGCCACTATTGAGGAGGTAATCAACTGGGGCAAGGAGAACAACTACATCGTGTTTCTCGATGTGCAGCCGGGCCACAGCACCCTGCAAGTCGAGCTGCCCAAGCTGGAGGAATACCTCAAAGACCCCATCGTGCACCTGGGCATCGACCCCGAGTTTTCGCTGGCCACCATGCCCGGCGTGCGCCCCAACCAGAAAATCGGTACGCTCGATGCCAAGGACATCAACTTCACCATCAACTTCCTGGCGCGCATCGTGAGCGAGAACAAGCTGCCGCCCAAGGTGCTGACGGTCCACCGCTTCACCCGCAAAATGGTGAGCAACTACAAAAACATCAAGCTCGACCCGCGCGTGCAGGTAGTGATGCACATGGATGGCCACGGCGACCCCACGCTCAAAAAAGACTCTTACCAGCACTACATCGTGAACGAGCCCGTGCAGTACACCGGCTTTAAGCTGTTCTACGAGTACGACGCCCGTCCCAAGCCCCATCACATCATGACGCCCGAAGAGGTTATTGCCCTCAAACCTTCGCCGCTGTACGTGCAGTACCAATAGCAGCGAGCCGGGCGCGGTTGTAAGCTGATGAGCCGAGGCCCAGCCAGCGCTAACGGCGCCCGCCTAAGGCAAAGCACCTAAGCTACCGCTGGGTAAGCGGCCATTCGCGTAGCCCGCCGCCGGCTAAAAACAAACGCCCCTGATGCCAATATGGCGTCAGGGGCGTTTGTTTTTGCGGTGGTCGTGCTTTCAGCGCGGTAGCTCCTGGGGGTGGGCGTTGGCAAACTCGCGCAGCAGGTACAGCAGGTCGCTATCGGCGCCAACGGGGGCAGCGGGCAGAAAGGTGGGGGCGGCGGGGTCGGTGTAGCCGGCCAGGGAGTGGAAGGCGGCCGAATTCAGCATCCGGAAGCCCATGGCCCACTCGCCGAACAGCCGTTGCTCGATGGGGCCGGCGGCCAGCTTGATGACGTTGCGGTGCCGTGAATCGTGCTCGATAACGGCAAAGAGCCCCTCTACCTGCGGCTGCCCGCCCTCCAGCACCTGGATAATGTCGCCCTCGTTGCTGTAGAGTAGCAGGCCGGTTACTCCCAGCTGCTCGTTGTTGGCCCGCCACCACACCAGAAACTGCTGCAACTCGGCAATGCTGAAAGCCATAGTGGCGGTACTCGTGTAAACCAAGTGGTACATGGTCGGGCGGTCAACGGCTTCTTTCGGCAGGAAATTCGGGCAGAGCTGGTCACGACTGGCCAAGCGCCCGGTTATTCAAAGACTTGTGCTATAAAAATATATAATTTTATTTATATAGCTCTGGATGAACCTGTCTTGCTTCAACCCGGGCAGCCGCGGCCATTCGGGCAACGGCCGCCCGGGCCAGAGCTTGGCCCGGATTAGTGCGCATTCAGGTCGATGGGGCCGGCGTTGTGCACGCGTTTGATGAGGATGAGCATGGGGATGCAGGCCAGAAAAAACAGGCCCAGCATGGTAAACGTCTGGGCATAGGTGAGCAGCGAGGCCTCCTTCATCAGGGCGAAATCGAGCACTTTGTAGGCCTGGAGCTTGGCCTGCTCCATCGTGAAGCCCTTGCTCATAAAGTTCTGGGCGTAAGCCTGGATGCGCTGCTGGGTTTCGGGGTCGTAAAGCGAAATATTGGGCAGCAGCGCCACCCGGTTGTAGGCAATGTTGCGCTCCAGATAGGTGCCCACAATGGCCACCCCGAACGAGCCGCCGAGCTGGCGCAGCATGCCCGTGAGGCCCGCGGCCTGGGCGCCATCCTTGCCCCGCAACCCCTGCAACGACATGGTAGTAACCGGCAGAAACAGCAGTGCCAAGCCCAGGCCGCGCAGCATCAGAGGCCAGTAGAAGTCGTTTTCGCCGGCCGAGCCGGTGATTTTCTGGCTCATCCAGAAGGTGAACAGAAAGAAGATGCCGAAGCCGAAGGGCAGCATATATTTCTGCGGCACGCCCGCCTGCAGGGCCTTGCCAATCACGGGCATCATAAAGCCCGAAAGCAAAGCGCCCGGCAGCAGCAGGTAGCCCGTTTGGGCGGCCGTGAAGCCCAGAATCCGCTGGGTGAAGATGGGGAAGATGAACACCGAGGCAAACAGCCCGAAGCCCAGCACAAACGACAGGATAGCCCCCAGCGCCAGGTTGCGGCTGCGCGTGAGCACCCGCAGGTCGACGATGGGATTTTTGGCCGTCAGCTCGCGCCAGATAAAGCCGATGATGCCGACGACGGAAAACAGCGTAAACAGCACAATCATGCCCGACTCAAACCAGTCTTCCGACTCGCCTTTTTCGAGCACGAACTGCAACGAGCCCACGCCCAGAATCAGCAGGAAAATACCGGCCCAGTCGAGCTGCCGCAGAGGCCGCGGGATGGCGTTGGCAATGGATTCGGGGTCTTTGATGAACAGGAAGGTGAAGATGGTGGCCAGGATGCCCACCGGCACGTTCACGTAGAAAATCCAGGGCCAGTCGTAGTTATCCACGATGTAGCCGCCCAGCGTGGGCCCGATGGTGGGCCCGATGATAACGCCCATACCAAACAGCGCCTGCCCCAGGGCCAATTGCTTGGGCGGGAAAGTATCTATCAGAATAGACTGCGACGTAGCCATGAGGGCCCCGCCGCCCACGCCCTGAATAAAGCGGAAGGCCACCAGCTCCCAGATGTTGGTGCTCTGCCCGCAGGCAATGGAAGCCAGCGTGAACAGGATAACCGAGAAGCCGAAGTAGTTGCGCCGCCCGAACTGCTCCGACAGAAAGCCGGTCATGGGCACCACAATCACGTTGGCAATGGCATACGAAGCAATTACCCAGCTCACCTCCGAAAGCGTGGCCGACAGGTTGCCCATCATCTGGGTGAGGGCCACGTTCACAATACTGGTATCAATCAGCTCCAGCAGCGCGCACAACACCACGGTAATGACAATAATCCACTTTCGAGCGCCGGTTTCCATAAGGTGAGTTGGTGAGTTGGTGAAATGGTGAGTTTTATGTTCTTATTTGCCTGATGGACAAATAGGACTCAGCCAGTCACGTGTTTTATGATCGAGGAGACATTAGCGTCCAGTTCCTTTAATGAAACTTATCGGGCCCGAACCAAGGAGGCGTCGTTGCGCGTGATTCGGCTGTTTCAGCAACTGCCGCGCTCCGGGGAGGCGGCCGTGCTGGGCAAGCAACTGCTCCGGGCAGCTACTTCGGTGGCCGCCAACTTTCGGGCCGCCTGCCGGGGCCGCTCGCCGGCCGAATGGTACGCCAAGCTGTGCATCTGCGTCGAGGAAGCCGACGAAACATTGTTCTGGCTGGAGTTGCTCGGCGACGCCGGCATTATGCCCAAGCCCCGCCTGCAAAGCCTCGAAAACGAATACACCGAAATCCTGGCCGTACTGGCCACCGCCCGCAAAAAAGCAAAGCCCAGGGAGAGATGAAATAGTGAGATGGTGAAATGGTGAGTTGATGTTCTTGGGGCCTAACGGCGTGGCTTTACGGCTTTGAACCGTCAGGGCAAGCCGCGCATTTCGCGCCGCTAGGTCCCAAGAACATCAACTCACCATTTCACCATCTCACTATTTCACCTTCACTATCGCCCGCACGCTCATGCCGGCGCGCAGGGGGTGTTCGGGGTCGGTTTTGGTGAGCGTGATTTTGATGGGGATGCGCTGCACCACTTTCACGAAGTTGCCTGAGGCATTGTCGGGGGGCAGCAGGGCGAAGCGGGCGCCGGTAGCGGCCGAGAGCGACTGGACTTCGCCGGCAAACTCCTCGTTGGGATAGGCATCTACCTCGATGGTGACGGGCTGGCCCACGCGCATGTTTTCGAGCTGGGTTTCCTTGAAGTTGGCAATTACCCAGGTGTTGCCCGAGGCCACCAGGCCCATGAGCTGCTGGCCGGGGCCGATGTTCTGGCCGGGCTGCACGTTTTTGCGGCTCACCACGCCATCGACGGGGGCCGTGATGGTGGCGTAGCTAAGCTGGAGCTGGGCGTTTTCGAGGTCGGCCTGGCGCTGCTTTACTACGGCTTCAGCCACGGCAATCTGCTGCTGGGCGGCGGCTACCTGCTGCTGGGCCACCAGCACCTGCTGCTCGGCGGTGGCGCGCTGGGCGCTGGTCGAGCTCAGGCTGGCCTGCACGGCATCGTACTCGCTCTGCGGAATAATATCCTGCTGGCGCAGAAACTTGCTGCGCTTGAGGTCTTTTTCGAGGCGGGCGCGGGTGGCGGCACTCACGCCGATGGCGGCGCGGGCGCTGCTCACGTTGGCCTGGGCCGTACCCACGCCGGCGCGGGCGGCCACCACGTTGGCCCGGGCGGCGGCCAGGGCCGCTTCGGCGGCATTTACGCGCTGCTGGTAGTCGGCCGCGTCAACGGTTACCAGCACGTCGCCCTTTTTCACGCGCTGGTTGTCGGCCACCTTCACGTCGAGCACGGGGCCGCTCACGCGCGGAATAATCGGGTATACGTCGCCTTCTACCTGGGCATCGTCGGTTTCTTCGTGGGCGAGGCTGAACTGGTAGCGCTGCCAGCCGAAGTAGCCGCCCACCAGCAGCGCCAGGGCCAGAATAACCAGGATAATGGGGCGCTTAGAGCCCTTTGGTTCTTCCGCCACCGGCTCGGGAGCAGTGGAATGGGGCGTTACGGCCGGGTCGTGCTGAAGAGGAGTTGCCATTTCGTGAATGAGTGAATGAGTGACTCGGTGAATAAGTGAATGAGTGACTCGGCGAATGAGTGTAGTTGAGAAAGAAGAGAGAGAAATGAGTTACTGGGTGACCGAATGAGGCAAAACATTGCTCACTCATTCACCGAGTCGCTCACTCACCCCGTGGGGCGCAGGGCCTGTTGGGAGCTGCCCGGTTTCACGAGCAGCGTGATGCAGGGCGCGGTGCGGACAACGGTTTCGGCGGTGCTGCCCATCAGGAAGCGCGCGTGTCCCGTCTGGCCGTGCGCCCCGATAACGAGCATGTCGGCCGGATGCAGCCGGGCTTCGGCCACTATTTCGGCGGCGGCTTCGCCCTGCGCGACGGCCGTTGTTACGCGGGCACCGGCCTGGCGGGCGGCCTCGCGGTGGCGGGCCAGCTCGTGGGCCAGCTGCAAATCGGGCAACGACCCGCCCCCGGCTTCCAGCACGTGCAGCAGCCGCAGCTCGGCCCCCGCGCCGGCCGCCAGCGCCGCCGCGCAGGCCACCAGCTCCTCCGTAACAGCCGAAAAGTCAATCGGGCACAGAATGGTCATGGGCAGTGAATGAGTGGTTTGGCGGTTTGGTGACAAAAAAGAACGTCATTCTGAGCAGCGCGAAGAATCTCGCGGGCAATGCTAACTTTTGATAGGGGAATTACTTTGGCCTGCGAGATTCTTCGCGCTGCTCAGAATGACGTTCTTTTCTTTCTGGACCTCATTTATCCCAGATAGCCTCGCCCGTGGCGCGCTTGAGCTGGTACTGGCCAAGGGTGTAGTTGTAGATGGCCTGCAGGCGGGCCAGGCGGGCCTGGAGCAGCTGGGTTTCGGCGTCGAGCACGTCGAGGTTGTTGCCCACGCCGTAGCGGTAGCGGCCCTGGGCGCGGTTGAGCGCGTCGGTGGCCTGGGCAATCTGCTGGAGCGAGTTGTCGTAGCGCTCGGCGTTGGAGTTGAGGTTGTTGGCCGCCTGGCGCACATCGGCCCGGATTTGCTCCTCCGTGTCCTGGATGCGGGCCTGGGCGCCGCGGATGTTGGCGGCGGCTTCCACCCGCTGGTTCTTGTTCTTGTTGCCGTCGTAAATCGGCACCGAGAGCTGCACCACACCCACCGAATTGGGCCGGAACTTGTCGAGGTTGGGCTGGTAGCCGTTTTTGCCGCCCACCTGCGCGCCCACGCCCAGCAGCGGCATGTTGCTGCGCTCGATGAGCCTGAGGTTGAGGTTGGCCGTCTGCTCGGCGTCGCGGGCCAGCTTGATTTCGGGGCGGTTGGCCAGGGCCTGCGCCAGGGCGCCGCTCACGTCTACGGGCTGGGGCTGGTACTCGAAGCGGCCCCGCACGGGCACGTTGGCGTAGTCGGGCTTGTGCAGCAGCCGGGCCAGCTGCACCTGCTGGTTCTGGAGCTGGTTCACCAGATCGATGCGGGTGTTGCGGGCCTGGGTGATGCGCACCTGGGTCGTCGTGACGTCGAAACTGGTGCTTACGCCCGCTTCCACCCGCTTCTGCATGTCGTTCTGGTGGCGCTGCAACGAGGCAATCTGGGCGTCCTGCACCCGGATGCTCTCGCGCACGAACAGGATATTATAGTAGCTCTGGGCCGCCGAGTAAGCCAGGTCGCGGCGCGTTACGGCAATCTGGTCGGCGGCGGTAGCGCGGCGGCTTTCGGCCAGGTTGTAAGTGGCGGCGCGCTTGCCGAAATCAACGAGCCCGTACTGGGCCGTGATGTGCACATCGTAGTTGTTGTTGGGCGCCAGCTGGAAAGCCGGCGACTCGGGAGCCAGCTGTAGCTTCACCACCGGGTCGATGCGGGTGTAGGTGGCCGTGCCCGTTACCTGGGGCAGAAAGCTGCCCTGGGTCTGGGTGACGCGGCTGGTGGCGGCATTCAGCTCCTCTTCGAGCGTGGTAATGGCCGGGTTGGCATCGAGCACCGAGCGGATGGTGCCGTCGAGGCTGAGCGAGTCGGAAATTACCGGGCCCTGCTGGGCGCGGGCCGCGCCGGCCGTCAGCAGCAGGCCCAGGGCCAGCAGTGGGGCAGTATAGGTTGGTCGGAAAAGCATAGAGTACGGCGGCTTGGTCGTGCGGCGCCCTATCCGAAAGTTGTGCCAGCGCCGGAGCCGACATCCTGAAAAATCGTAAGCTCCTGTATTTCAATCATAAAATATCTAATTTTTCCCTACCGACACTCAACATACTCCTCCGGGCACCCAAACAAAATCCTGCTATTTCAGCAATTCCTCATCTTTGCTCCCGATATTTCAGGAAAAACAAGCTCAATGCCCGACCAGGACGACTCGCTGCTGCTGCGCCTCAACGAAGCCATTGCCACCACCCGCAACAAGGAGGACCTGTTTCGTAGCGTCACCGAGAAGCTCCGCCTCATCTTCCCTTTCGACGCCATCACCATTATCACCCTCGATGCCGAGCACCAGTACCGCCGCGTGTTTTTGCGCGACTACCTGGGCGACGTACTGCTGCCCACCGGCCCCACCGCCGCCCGCCCGGCCCGCTCCAGCATCGAGAACACGCCCATCGAGCGGTTCATCCGCTCGCCCCGTTTGCAGCAGTTCGAGCTGGCCGCGCTGCTGCGCGACTACCCCGATTTCCAGCCCTTCCAGGGGCTGTTTGAGGCTGATATGCGCTACCTGACGGCCGTGCCCCTGCGCACCGGCGGCCGGCTCATCGGGCTGCTGTCGATGGTGGCGCGGCGACGGCCCGAGTTTTCGGAAATGGATACCGACCTGCTCGAAAAAATCGGGAGCCTGGTGGCCGTGGCCGTGACCAACACGCTGGCCTTCGAGGATATTGCCCACCGCGAGCAGGAGAAAACCATGCAGCTGGCCCTGAGCAACGCGCTGTTGCATATCAAGGAGCGGGAGGAGCTGTTCCGGACGATTGCCGTCGAAATCAACTGGGTGGTGCCCTGCGACTATTTCGGGCTGCGGGTGCGCGAGGCTGACTCGGCGGTGCGCACGCTGGTCGAATTCCGCAAGCAGCCCGACGGCTCCTTCGCCCCGCCCGAAGAAAGGCGCTACGACGGCCTGCCCGATGCCGCCCAGGCCCAGCAGGCCCTGGCCGAAGTATTCGTCCGGCCCGGCGTATACGGGGGCGCGGCGTTTCAGGAGCTGGCCCGGCGCTACACGCTGCTGGCCTACATCGAGGCCAACTACGGTACCCGCTCGCTGCTGTGCACCCCGCTCGATGCGGCCAACGAATCGCCCACGGCCCTGATTCTGGCCAGCGGCGAGCCCCAGGCCTTCACGGAGGAGCACCTGGAGCTGATGCAGACGCTGCTGCCCCAGATTCGGCTGGCGCTGCAAAACGTGCTGGCTTTCGAGCAGATTGACGCTTTGCGCGCCCAGCTGGAGCGGGAAAGAACGTACCTTATCGACGAAATAAACACTGCCGCCGCCGCCCGCCTCGACGATTTTGTGGGCGGCAGCGCCGTGATGCAGCAGGTATACACCCGCCTGGCCCAGGTAGCGCCCACCGACACCACGGTGCTCATAACCGGCGAAACCGGTACCGGCAAGGAACTGGTGGCCCGCGCCCTGCACCAGCTCTCGCCCCGCCGCGAGCGGGCCCTCATCAAGGTAAATTGCGCCGCGCTGCCTGCTCAGCTCATCGAAAGCGAGCTGTTCGGCCACGAGAAGGGCGCCTTTACCGGGGCCGTGGAGCGGCGCATCGGCAAGTTCGAGCTGGCCGACCGGGGCACGATTTTCCTGGACGAAGTGGGCGAGCTGCCGCTCGATTTGCAGGCCAAGCTGCTGCGGGTGCTCCAGGAAAAGGAGTTTGAGCGCCTGGGTGGCCGCCGCGTGATTGCCACCGACGTGCGCGTGGTGGCCGCCACCAACCGGGTGCTGGAGCAGGAGGTGGCCGCCGGCCGCTTCCGCGCCGACCTCTACTACCGCCTCAACGTGTTTGAGGTGCGCCTGCCGGCCCTGCGCGAGCGGCCCGAAGACGTGGAGCCGCTGCTGCGCCACTTCCTGGAGCGCTTCACCAGGCAGATGGGCAAACCCGTGCGCCGCCTGCGCGAGCGGGATTTGCGGGCCCTGCGCCAGTACAGCTGGCCGGGCAACGTGCGCGAGCTGGAGCACGTGGTCGAGCAGGCCGTCATCGTCAGTCAGGGCCAGTTTCTGGAGTTTCAGGGTTTCGCCGCCGGCCCCGCCGCGCCCGCCACCCCCGCTACCCCAACCGAAGCGGGCGGCCCGCTCAAAACCCTGAAAGTGCAGGAGCGCGACCATATTCTGGCGGCCCTGCACCGCACCGGCGGCCGCGTGAGCGGCCCCCAAGGCGCCGCCGTGCTGCTCGATATCAACCCCAAAACCCTGGAAGCCCGCATGAAAAAGCTGGGCATCCGGCGCGAGCACCAGGTAGTGGAGTAAGGCCTGCTACAGCGTCCGGGACTTGATTTTGCGCAGTACCTCCTGGTAGGCAGCTACCGGCTGACCTTCCTTTTTGGCCTGGGCAACGGCCTTCTGCTGCGTGGCCTCGGCCTCGGCATTCAGGCGCAGGGCATACAGCAAGTGGGCCAGCGTGTCGTAGTAGCCGGCGCGCGGGTCGAGGTCGATGGTGCGCTGACTCCAGCGCATGGCTTGGGCCAGGTAGGCGGTGCGGCGCGTGCCGGAGATGTACACCTCCCAGGCCCCATTGTTCAGCTCCATAGCATACACGTCGCCCCCGGAGCGGGATACGGCTACCATCTTCATCGTCGAATCGGGGCGCGCCAGGTTGGTGTAGGGGGTGGGGGTGGTGAAAGGATTTTTCGGGGTGCGCTGGCGGCGGATGGTGTCGGCGGGCGTGGCCATGTAGTGCTGCTCGTAGTAACTGACGAGCAAAGGCAGGTAGCGGGCCGTGTCGCCCACGGCTTTGTAGTAGCGCAGCATATTGCGGCTGTAGGCTTGGCTTGCCCGCTGCCGGTCGGACGAAGAGTTCCAGGAGGCACTGGCGAAACCGGCCGTCTGGGTAGCCAGTTGCACGTCGCGGCGGCCAATAGCGGCCTGCATGGAGTTGGCGATAATAGCATTGTTGATAGCCACGCGCCGGGGCAGGGGCAGCGTGGTATACAGGCTGTCGACGAGGCGCTTATTGAGCCGGGCGGCGTTGTAGGCGCGGCTGTTCAGCACGGGGCCGTATTCGTGCACAAACACCACTTCCGCGAACTGGTCGAAGGCTTTTACCGGCAGCTCCCGCACGTATTCATCCAGCAATTCCGGGCTGACGGTAGCGCCGACGCTGCGGCGGGCCTGCAGGTACTGGCGCAAAAACGCGGCGCTTCGCTCGCCCTGGGTGTAGCGCTTTTCCAGGCTGCTCAGGTTATCGGGGCTGGCCAGCTTCTGCCGAAACGTTTCGATATCGGCCAGGTAACGCTGCGGGTCGCGCACGTTGCTGAAGCTGCGGTGCAGCACGGTGCCATCGGGGTGCAGGTAGAGGTAGGTCGGGAAGGTGCTCACGTGGTAGCGGCGGGCCAAGCGCTGCCCCGCCGGAGTGTTGTTGAAAGCCCGCACCACCAGAAAGTCGGGCTGCAGGGCTTTCACCACCGCCGGATCGTTCAGGGAGGTGCCATACACCCGCACGGCTTCCTGCGGGCTGAGCTTGGCGGCGCTGGGCGGGGGCGACATGGTGAGCAGCAGAAAGACCGGCTTTTGCAGCCGGGCGGCCCGCTGCAACACCTGGCCCAGCGAATCTTTCTCAAACGTAAGCTCCTGGGCGGTGGCGGCCGGGGCGGTGGCCAGCAAGCAAAGTGCCACCAGCAGATAGCGGACCAGTACAGTAGGCATCAGTAGAATTAAGCAGGAGATAAGGGGGTAGCTGAAGACTGTCGAAACTACGCAAAGTATTCTTCTGAGGCCGGCGTTGGTTGTTTCAGACCGGCTGAGGCCAGCCCCACAGGGTTCCATTCGTAGGGTTACGCACTGCTGCCCTGCTTCCATCTATTCCTGCGAAGCAGGCAACTGAAAGCTCTGGCAACATTGTTTTGCGTGTATCTTTCCTCCTGCATGCCCGATTCCGCCACCCCGTTCGCTCCCACCCAGCTCACCCGCGACCATATCCTGCGGGCCTTGCGCTTGATTGAGCGCCAGGGCCAGCCGCTGCCGCCCAGCACCGTGTACGATCTGGTATACAAGGGCCGCCGCTACCCGCCCCGACCGGTGCTGCAGCTGGCTTTTCAGCTGGCCAGCGGGCAGCCCGCAGCAACTTTGCCGCTGCGGGCCGGCGAGCCAACCAACCAGGCCCTGGAAGCGCTGGATTTTACCATTGCCACCAAGCGCCCCACCCTCGAAAACTCGCCGCTGCTCGACGGCGATGTAACGGCCCAACAGCAGCTGGAGGACCTCTACACCGGCTCGCCCCGCGAGGCCACGGCCGCTAAAAAAACGCGCGCCAAACCTACGGCGGAAGCCGTTGCCGCTTCAGAAACTGATGAAGCGCTAACCGCCGCCGAGCCCACGGCGGCCTATGAGCGGCCGGCGCCCACCCCTTATACTCTGGAAATGGCGCGGGCCGAGCTGTTTTTATCGGATGAGGAACTGACAGCTGCGCGGGCGGCCCTGGCGCGGCGGCGCAACCTGCTGCTACAGGGGCCGCCGGGCACGGGCAAAACCTTTCTGGCGCGGCGGCTGGCCTGGCTGGCGCTGGGCACTACTGACGCGGCCCGCATCGAGCTGGTGCAGTTTCACCCCAGCTACAGCTACGAGGATTTCGTGCAGGGTTTCCGGCCCGACAGCCAGGGCGGCTTCCGGCTGCGCGACGGGCTGCTGGTCGAGTTTTGCCGCCGCGCTTCCCTGGAGCCCGAGCGGCCGTATTTTTTGCTGATTGACGAGCTGAACCGGGGCAACGTGGCCCGTATTTTCGGCGAGTTGCTGCTGCTGCTGGAAGCCGACAAGCGCGGCCCCGCCCACGCCGTGCGCCTGCCCTACGCCCCGGCCGGCAGCCCGCCCTTTTTCGTGCCCGAAAACGTGTTCGTCATTGGCACCATGAACCTGGCCGACCGTAGCCTGGCCCCGCTGGATTACGCCCTGCGCCGCCGCTTCGCCTTCGTGAGCCTGCGCCCTGAATTCGGCGAGCCCCTGCGGGCCCTGCTGGCGGCCCAGGGCGTGCCGGCCGACCTCATCAGCCTCCTCACCACCCGCCTCACGGCCCTCAACCAAACCATTGCTGACGACCCCGAACTGGGCCCCGATTTCTGCGTGGGCCACAGCTACTTCTGCCAGCCTCCCACCAACCCGGCCGAAGTCCCCGAGTGGCTGCGGCTGATTCTGGAGCAGGAAATCGGGCCGCTGCTGGATGACTATTGGCTTGACCAACCGGCTAAAGCGGCTCAGCAGAAAAAGAAGCTGCTGGCCGGGTTGTAACGCGAAAATCTATTTCGCGACGAGCGAAGCGAGTATCTCGCACAAGCACGTTCAACGCTCCTACTCGCTCCGCTCGTCGCGAAACAGATTTTCGCGTTACAGCTCCGACCATGATTCCCATTCAGAACCTGTATTACCTGCTGTGCTATGCCTGGAACCGGCTGCCTGAGGAAGCGGAGTTGCGGGCGGTGCGCGGCAGCGAGTTCAAACGGCCGCTGCCGCTGCTGGCCCAGGTGCTGCTGAGCGGTACGCGCCGGCTGCTGCGCCAGGGCCTACTGCTGGCCTATACTGAGCGGGTGGAGGAATTGCCGGAGTTGCGGGGCCGGGTGCTGCTCACGCCCACGCTTAGCCAGGATTTGCCGCGCCGGGGCCGGGCCGTGTGCGCTTTTGATGAGTTGAGCCCCGACACGCCGCTGGCCGGGCTGCTGCGGGGCACCTTGCAGCAATTGAGCCGGAGCCGGGCCCTGCCGACTGAGCAGCGCCAGCAGATTCGGCTGGTGCTGCGGCGGTTTCCGGCGGCGGTGGCGGCCGTGCCGCTGAGCAGCGCCGGCCTACGGGCCGTGCGGCGGTTGCGGCCGGGCGGGCTGGGCGGGTTTCTGCTGAACGTGTGCGAGTTGCTGCACCTGAGTGCCCTGCCCGCGCCCGACGCCGGGGGCCCGGTCCGGTTCCGCGACTTTCGGCGCGATGAGGCGCTGATGGCCCGGCTGTTCGAGCAGTTCGTGCGCAACTTTTACCGGCTGGAGCAGCGGCAGTTTCGGGTGAGCTCGGAAACCATTGCCTGGCAGGCGGCGGCCGCAACGCCCGAGGCCCTGGCCCTGCTGCCGGCCATGATTACCGATACGAGCCTGGAAAGCCCAACCCGCAAAATCATCCTCGACACCAAGTACTACGCCGCCGCCCTCCGGCGCCACCACGACCAGGCCCGGCTGATTTCGCCCCACCTCTACCAGCTCTACGCCTACCTGCAAAACCAGCCCGCCCGCCCCGGCCAGCTTCTCGAAGGCATCCTGCTCTATCCCGCCGCGGCCCAGGCCGTGGATTTGCGCTACACCCTTGGCGGCCACCCCGTGCGCGTCGTCACCATCGACCTGAATCAGCCCTGGGAAGGTATTGCGGCCGATTTGCTGGCGCTGGTGGCGTAATTGGAAGTCAAGCAGCAAAAGTCAAAGTTGCCGAGTACTCACGCCGGGCCTATTCTTTGACTTTTTACTTTTTCTCCTTGACTTCAATCTAAATGCAGCCCGGCTACGGGATTTTTGTCTGTGGGTTGCAACAAATGCAACGAAGGCCGTACCTTCTTGCCGAATTCCTTCCTCCCTTCACCCAAAATCCATCTGATTTGAAACGACGTGACTTTGTGGGCCTGACGAGCCTGGCCGCTGGGGCCCTGTGGCTGCCGGCCGTGCCGGGCCTGGGCGGCTCGCTCGTAGACCCCGCCCGCCTGCTGGAGCCCGGCCTCGACGTAGCCGCTAAAAAACGCCTGGCCGACGCGGCCCTGAACACCGCCAAATCGGCCGGCGCCTCTTATGCTGATGTGCGCATCGGGCGCTACCTCAACCAGAGCGTTTTCACCCGCGAGAAGCAGGTGCAGAACATTGCCAGCGGCGAGAGTTTCGGGGCCGGTGTGCGGGTGCTGGCCAACGGCACCTGGGGCTTTGCCTCCACCAACACCGTGACGGAGGCCGGCCTGGCCAAAGCCGCCCAGCTGGCCGTGCAGATTGCCAAGGCCAACAGCAAGGTGCAGAAAGAGCCCGTGCAGCTGGCCGCCCAGCCCGGCCAGGGCGTGGTGAGCTGGAAGACGCCGATTCAGGTAAACGCCTTCGAGGTGCCGGTGAAAGACAAGGTAGACCTGCTGCTGGCCACCAACGCCGCCGCCCTGGATAATGGCGCGTCGTTCGTGAATTCAGTGCTGTTTCAGGTGAACGAGCAGAAGTATTTTGCCTCCACCGACGGCTCCTACATCGACCAGGATATCCACCGCATTTGGCCCAACTTCTCGGTGACGGCCATCGACCGGGGCAGCGGCAAATTCCGCTCGCGCGACGCCCTGAGCGCCCCCATGGGCATGGGCTACGAGTACCTGCAACCCAAGGCCGCCGACCGCATTGCCGGCCCGGCCGGCACCGGCCTCATCGGCTACCGCAACAGCTTCGACATGCTGGCCGATGCCGCTTTGGCCGCCAAACAGGCCAAGGAGAAACTCACCTGCAAATCGGTAACGGCCGGCAAGTACGACCTCGTGCTCGACCCCAACCACTTGGGCCTGACCATCCACGAATCAGTCGGCCACCCTACCGAGCTCGACCGGGTGCTGGGCTACGAGGCCAACTACGCCGGCACCTCGTTTGCCACCCTCGACTGGCGCGCCAAGGGTCAGCCCTACGGCTCGAAGCTGGTGAACATCGTGGCCGACAAGCGGCAGCCCAACTCACTGGGCGCCGTAGGCTGGGATGACGAGGGCGTGCCGACCAAGGAGTGGAACATTATCGACCAGGGCAAGCTGGTGGACTACCAGAAAATCCGCGACCAGGCCCACATCGTCAACCAGAAGCACTCGGACGGCTGTTGCTACGCCGACTCGTGGAGCACGGTGCAGTTCCAGCGCATGCCCAACATCAGCCTCAAGCCCGGCACCAGCAAGTTGAGCGTTGATGAGATGATTAGCAAGGTGGACAAGGGCATTTACATTGCCGGCCGCGGCTCGTTTTCGATTGACCAGCAGCGCTACAACTCCCAGTTCGGCGGCCAGGTGTTCTACGCCATCGACAAGGGCAAAATATCGGGCATGCTCGAAGACGTGGCCTACCAGACCAACACGCTGGAGTTCTGGAACTCCTGCGCGGCCATCTGCGACGAGTCGGACTACCGCCTGTTCGGCTCCTTCTTCGACGGCAAGGGCCAGCCCAGCCAGGTGTCGGCCGTGAGCCACGGCTCGGCCACCACGCGCTTCAACAACGTGAACGTCATCAACACCGCCCGGAAAATTTAAGCTGTTAGCTATTAGCTGTTAGCTGTCAGCTTCCGTGCAGGAAGCCCAGCGAAAAGCTAATAGCTAATAGCCATCAGCTAACAGCTTAGATAACTAAAAACATGGCCATTCTTTCCCAGACCGAAGCCCAGGCAATCCTTAAGAAAGTGCTCGGCTTCAGTAAAGCCGACGAGTGCGAAGCCACGCTTAGCGGGCAGTCGGGCGGCAACGTGCGCTCGGCGCGCAACGCCATCAGCACCAGCGGCGGCATTGACAACGTGAGCCTGGCGGTGGAAGCCCGTTTCGGCAAACGCTCGGGCGTGGCTACCTGCAACCAGTTCGACGACGCCACGCTGCGCACCTGCGTGCAGCGGGCCGAGGAAATTGCCCGCCTCGCCCCCGAAAGCCCCGAGTACATGCCCCTGCTCGGGCCCCAGAAGTATCTGCCCGCCACGGCCAGCTTCGCCAAGGCCACGGCCGACATCACGCCCGACTACCGCGCCGCCCAGGTGGGCAACAGCATGGCCGTGTGCGAGGAGCGCAAGCTCAGTTCGGCGGCCTTCCTCAACGATTCGGCGGGCTTTGTGGCCAAGCGCAACAGCAAGGGCCTGGAGGCTTACCAGCAGCAATCGGGCCTGGAGTTCAGCATCACGGTGCGCACGCCCGACGGCACCGGCTCGGGCTACGCCACGGCTGACTACAACGACGCCAGCAAGTTCGACGCTAAAACCCTGACCCGCATTGCGGCCGATAAGGCCGCCGGCTCGCGCAATGCCAAGGCCCTGGAGCCGGGCAAGTACACCGTCATTCTGGAGCCCGCCGCGCTGGTAGCCAACACCGATGCCTCGCTGATGCAGGCGCTGATGAGCGCCCTCGACGCCCGCAACGCCGACGAAGGCCGCTCGTTCCTGAGCAAAAAAGGCGGCGGCAACCGCAAGGGCGAGAAGCTCTTCGATGAGCGCGTGACCATCTACTCCGACCCCGCCAACGCCGAGGTGCCCGACCTGGTTTTCTCGGGCGACGGCCGGCCCCAGCAGAAGATGACCTGGATTGAAAAGGGCGTAGTGAAAAACCTCTACTCCTCGCGCTTCTGGGCCCAAAAAGCCGGCATTCCCGACATTCCGCGCCCCGGCGGCTGGATTATGGAAGGCGGCACCCAAAGCGTGCAGGACCTGATTAAGAGCACCCAAAAGGGCATCCTGGTCACGCGCCTGTGGTATATCCGCCCCGTCGACCCCCAGACGCTGCTTTATACCGGCCTGACCCGCGACGGCACGTTCTACATCGAAAACGGCCAAATCAAGTTCCCGGTGAAGAACTTCCGCTTCAACGAGAGCCCGATTATCATGCTCAACAACCTCGAAGCCATCGGCAAGCCCGTGCGCGTGGGCGGCAACCTCGTGCCCCCGCTCAAAATCCGCGACTTCACCTTCACCAGCCTGTCGGACGCCGTCTAAAATCACAGATGGTGCGGATGATGGGATAACGCAGATTCGTTCGGGTGACAGTGCAAGGAACGTTCAGCAGAACGAATCTGCGTTATCCCATCATCTGCACCATCTGTGATTCGGCTGCCTCATCTGTACTTGAACGAATCTGTGTAATCTTTTCCATCTGCAACATCTGTGATTTATGAAGAGACGTGACTTTGTGGGCCTGACGGGCCTGGCTGCCGGCGCCCTGTGGCTGCCCGTTATTCCCGGCTTTGCCGGCGACCTTGTGGACCCCATGCGCCTGCTGGAGCCGGGCCTGGATGTGGCCGCCAAAAAGCGCCTGGCCGATGTGGCCCTGAACGCCGCCCGCGCGGCCGGCGCCTCCTACGCCGACGTGCGCATCGGGCGCTACCTCAACCAGGGCGTGTTCACCCGCGAAAAGCAGGTGCAGAACATCGTCAGCTCCGAAAGCTTTGGGGTGGGCGTGCGCGTGATTGCCAACGGCACCTGGGGCTTCGCGGCCACCAATACCGTAACCGACGCGGGCATTGCCAAGGCCGCCCAGCTGGCCGTGCAGATTGCCAAGGCCAACAGCAAGGTGCAGAAAGAACAGGTGCAGCTGGCCCCGCAAAAGGGCTTCGGGGAGGTTTCGTGGAAGGCGCCCATCAAAATCAACGCCTTCGAGGTGCCGATTAAAGACAAGGTGGATTTGCTGCTGGCCACCAACGCCGCGGCCCTGAGCAACGGCGCCTCGTTCGTGAATTCGGTGCTGTTTGCCGTGAACGAGCAGAAGTACTTCGCCAGCACCGACGGCTCCTACATCGACCAGGATATTCACCGCATCTTCCCCACGTTCGGCGTGACGGTGGTGGACCGCGGCAGTGGCAAATTCCGCTCGCGCTCGGCCCTGAGTGCGCCGATGGGCATGGGCTACGAGTACCTCAGCGCCAAAGCCGAAGACAAGGTGGCCGGCCCCCAGGGCTCCGACGTGATTGGCTACAAGAACAGCTACGACATGCTCGAAGACGCTGCCCGCGCCGCCAAGCAGGCCAAGCAGAAGCTCACCTGCAAATCGGTGGTGCCCGGCAAATACGACCTCGTGCTCGACCCGCACCACCTGGGCCTGACCATCCACGAGAGCGTGGGCCACCCCACGGAGCTCGACCGGGTGCTGGGTTACGAGGCCAACTACGCCGGCACCTCCTTCGCTACGCTGGAGTGGAAGGCCAAGGGCCAGCCCTACGGCTCGAAGCAGGTAAACATCATGGCCGACAAGCTTCAGCCCTACTCGCTGGGCGCCGTGGGCTGGGATGATGAGGGCGTGAAAACCAAGGAGTGGAAAATTATTGACGAGGGCAAGCTGGTGGACTACCAGAAAATCCGCGACCAGGCCCTGATTGTGGGTCAGAAGGAATCGGATGGCTGCTGCTACTCCCAGTCGTGGCAGGATGTGCAGTTCCAGCGCATGCCCAACATCAGCCTCAAGCCCGGCACCTCCAAAATGAGCGTCGATGAGCTGGTGAAGGGGGTGGATAAGGGCATCTACATTGCCGGCAACGGCTCGTTCTCCATCGACCAGCAGCGCTACAACTCCCAGTTCGGGGGCCAGGTGTTCTATGCCATCGAGAAAGGCAAAATCACCGAAATGCTCGAAGACGTGGCCTACCAGACCAACACGCTGGAGTTCTGGAACTCCTGCGCCGGCTCCTGCGACCAGTCGGACTACCGGCTGGCGGGCTTCTTCAACGACGGCAAAGGCCAGCCCAGCCAGAGCTCGGCCGTCAGCCACGGCTCGGCCACTACGCGCTTCAACAACGTGAACGTCATCAATACTGCCCGGAAAATTTAAGCTGTTCTGGCGTTGCGCCTCACCCCCTAACCCCCTCTCCGAAAAAGGAGAGGGAGACTAGATTCTAGCTTGCTCTGACCAGTTTAGTTCTAGAAATCTAAAAGCTAGTCCCCCCTCTCCTTTTTCGGAGAGGGGGCTAGGGGGTGAGGCGTACGCCAAAACGGAGCGTCCACACATCAACATAGCAATACATGGCTATTCTTTCCAAAGACGAAGCCCAGGGCATCCTGAAGAAGGTGCTGAGCTTCAGCAAAGCTGATGAGTGCCAGGCCAGCCTGAGCGGGCGCACCACCGGCAACGTGCGCTACGCCCGCAACTCGGTGAGCACGGCCGGGGCCACCGACAACGTGAGCCTGGCCGTGGAGTCGCGCTTCGGCAAACGCTCGGGCGTGGCCACCTGCAACGAGTTCGACGATGCCACGCTGCGCCGCTGCGTGCAGCGGGCCGAAGAAATTGCGCGCCTCGCCCCCGAAGATGCCGAGTACATGCCCCTGCTCGGGCCCCAGCAGTACCTCACGCCCACGGCCTACGCCGCCAGCACCGCCGCCATCACCCCCGATTTCCGGGCCCAGGCGGCCGGCGACAGTATCGCACTGTGCGCCGCCAAGGGCCTGACGGCCGCCGGCTACCTCGAAGACGGCGCCTACTTCCGGGCCCTGCGCAACAACAAGGGCCTGGAGGCCTACCAGCAGAGCACGAACGTCGATTTCAGCATCACGGTGCGCACGCCCGACGGCACCGGCTCGGGCTACGCCACGGCCGACTACACCGACGCGGCCAAATTCAACGCCAAAAACCTGACCCAGCTGGCGGCCGACAAAGCCGCCGGCTCGCGCAACGCCAAGGCCCTGGAGCCCGGCAAGTATACCGTCATTCTGGAGCCCGCCGCGCTGGCTTCGGATGAGGGGCTGCTCAACAACCTCATGTACAGCCTCGGGGCCCGCGAGGCCGACGAGGGCCGCTCGTTCCTCAGCAAAAAAGGCGGCGGAAATAAAGTGGGCGAGAAGCTCTTCGATGAGCGCATCACCATCTACTCCGACCCGTTGAATGCCGAGGTGCCCAGCGGCGTGTTCGATGGCGAAGGCCTGCCAGTGAAGCGCATGACCTGGGTGGACAAGGGGAAGGTGTCCAACCTCTACTACTCGCGCTACTGGGGCCAGAAAAGCGGCAAGCCCGCCACGGCCTTCCCCGGCAACTGGATTATGGAAGGCGGCACCCAAAGCGTGCAGGACCTGATCAAAGGCACCGCCAAGGGCATCCTGGTCACCCGCCTCTGGTACATCCGCGACGTGGACCCCCAGACGCTGCTCTACACCGGCCTCACGCGCGACGGCACGTTCTACATCGAAAACGGCCAGATCAAGTTCCCCATCAAGAACTTCCGCTTCAACGAGTCGCCGGTTATCATGCTCAACAACGTGGAGGCCATCGGCCGCCCGGTGCGCATCGGCGGCAACCTGGTGCCCCCGCTCAAAATCCGCGACTTCACGTTTACGAGCTTATCGGACGCGGTATAAACTCCGGGGGCGACTTGATTTCATAGTTCGAAAGCCCATCTGGCAAGCTGCCGGATGGGCTTTCTGGTTATCGGCCGGCAATGAGGGCTTTATAATCTCGCCGAAAGTATTGCTGTAAAGTCTGATAGAGTCCTTTGTTTTCTGGTGACAGACAATGGATAGCATGTTTTTATCGGATTGAATCCATATTCCAGAAGTCTGCGCTACAACCTTTCTGCTTTGCGTGCGGACTGGCGTTGCGGCACTTTTGCACAGCCTTCTCACCTGGCCGCCGTGCAAGCGGCGCTGGGTTTTCTATCTTCCGCCATGCCTTCTATCTACCAACTCAAGCCCCTTTTTCAGCAGTTGCTGCGGCCAGTGCTGGCTGGCCTGCACCGCGTCGGCATATCGGCCAACGCCGTAACGGTGGCGGCCGCGGCAGCTTCGGTGGCCTACGGCGGCTGGCTGTGGCTGGCCCCCGGCAGCCGCTGGGCCTGGGGGCTGCTGCCCGCGTTTCTGCTGCTGCGCATGGCCCTCAACGCCATTGATGGGCTCCTGGCCCGCGAGTTCAACCAGCAAAGCCGCCTGGGCGCCATCCTCAACGAAACCGGCGACGTGGTGTCCGATGCGGCCCTGTACGCGCCCTTCGCCCTGCTGCCGGGCGCGTCGGCGGCCCTGGTGGGCCTGGTGGTGGTGCTGGCCGTGCTCACCGAATTCGTGGGTGTGCTGGGCCAGGTGGTGGGCACGGAACGCCGCTACGAGGGCCCCGCCGGCAAGAGTGACCGGGCTGTGGTATTCGGCGCCCTGGCGCTGGCCGTGGGCCTGGGGCTGCCGGTGGGGCCCTACCTCAACTACCTCTTCGGGTTTCTGGCGCTGCTGCTGCTGCTCACCTGTTTCAACCGCGCCCGCAAGGCGTTGGGGTAAGGTGTCAGTTGTCAATTGTCAGTGGAGGAACGTCATTCAGAGCGAAGCGAAGAATCTCGCGTGCTGACATCGAAACGACACACTGTCGGCTCCTAGCGAGATTCTTCGTTTCGCTCTGAATGACGTTCCTCTCGCTTCTCACTTCTCACTCCCTTACCTCATCACCACAAATATGCACGGCGTTCTGGCGTATGCTTTCGGGGGAATTCTGGCGCTGCTGGTGGTGGCCTCGGCCGTTACGGCGCTGCTGATTCGGCGGTATCCGGCGCGTAGCTATACGTCGGTGCGGCTGCGCATTCAGACCTGGTGGTGGCTGGCGGGGCTGCTGTTTCTGGCCCTGAGCTTCGACCCGCTGGTGGCGCTGGGCCTGACGGCTTTCGTGAGCTATCTGGGCTTCAAGGAATTCGTGTCGCTGGTACCCACCCGGCCCGCCGACAACCCCACGCTGCTGCTGGCTTACCTGGCCATTCCGGTGCAGTATCTGTGGGTGCACATGGCCTGGTACGGCATGTTCATCATCTTTATTCCGGTGTACGTGTTTCTGCTGCTGCCTTTGCGCATGGTGGTGGCCGGCGAAACCCGGGGATTTCTGCGGGCCGCCGGCACCCTGCACTGGGGCCTGATGACCACCGTGTTCAGCATCAGCCACCTGGCCTATTTGCTGGCCCTGCCCGAACACGCCGGAACCCACGGCCCGGTGCGCGGCGAGATGCTGGTGTTCTACCTGCTCGTGCTCACCCAGCTCAACGACGTGGCGCAATTCCTGTGGGGCAAGCTGCTTGGTCGCCGCGCCATCGCGCCCCGCATAAGCCCCCATAAAACCCTCGAAGGCCTGCTGGGCGGCGTGCTCACGACCACGCTGCTGGCCTGGCTGCTGGCGCCCTGGCTCACGCCGTTCAGCCCCCTCGATGCGGTGCTGGCGGGCCTGCTCATCAGCCTCTGCGGCTTCACCGGCGACGTGGTTATCTCCGCCATCAAGCGCGACATCGGCGTGAAAGACTCCGGTCGCCTGCTGCCCGGCCACGGCGGCGCCCTCGACCGGCTGGATTCCCTTACCTACACCGCGCCGCTGTTCTTCCACTTCATTTATTACTTCTATTATTAAAGAAGCTAGAAAACCGTCTGTCATTCTGAGCAGCGCGAAGAATCTCGCGTGCCAAAGTATATTCTGATATTAAGGTAACCATTTAGTAATGTTACCATTGCACGCGAGATTCTTCGCGCTGCTCAGAATGACAGATGGTATCCCAATCCTAACTCCTCGTTCCTCAACCAAATGCCCACCAATCCCTTCCTCAAAGCTGGTCAGGCGGTGTTGCGGTGGCTGTTTATGCTGTTCGTGGCCTACCCATTGGTGCTGCTGGGGCTGGGGTTGCGGGTGCGGCACCGGGAGCGGCTGCCCGCCCAGGGGCCGGCCATTGTGGTAGCCAACCACAACAGCCACCTCGATTTCATGGTCTTGCTCGCATTGTTTCCCTTCCTGAGCGTGCCGCGGGTGCGGCCGGCCGCCGCCGCCGACTACTTCTGCAAGGTGAAGTGGTTTGAGTGGCTGGCCCGCAACTTCGTGGGCATCCTGCCGATTGTGCGCGGCGGGGCCCAGCAGGGCGAAGCCGACCCGCTCGAAGAATGCTACCGGGCCCTGGAAGCCGGTCAAATCCTGCTCATCTTCCCCGAAGGCACCCGCGGCCAGCCCGAGCAGCTGGCCGAGCTCAAGCCCGGCATCTGGCACCTGGCCCAGCGCTTCCCCGAGGTGCCCATCGTGCCGGTATTCATGCACGGGCTGGGCCGGGCGCTACCCCGCGGCCAGACGGTGCCCGTGCCCTTCCAGGTGAAAGTAGCCGTGGGCCACCCCATCCCGCTGCTGCCCGACAAGTACACTTTTATGGCGTCGCTGCGCGGGCACTTTGAGCACCTGCGCGGCAAGGTAGCGCCACCGCCAGAGCAGGACGATTGCCTGGTTGAAGAAGGTTTGAACGAGCCGGCAAAGAACGAACCAGCGGAGAACGAGCTGGCAAAGAACGAGTCATGCTGAGCGTAGCGGAGCGGAGTCGAAGTATCTCTGCTGCTTCGTTGCAGGCGACAGTATTACCACTGCGGTAGAGATGCTTCGACTCCGCTCCGCTCCGCTCAGCATGACACGTTCTTTCCTTCCTCACCTCCTCACCCTATCACCCCATCACCTCATCACCCTAACAGCCATGCAACCCACTTACGCCACCGCCCGCCCCTGCGAGGAGCGCCGTTTTTCTTCGTTTGATAACGCCGAGCTGTTTTACCGGCACTGGCCGGCCACCGAAGTTGCCGAAGCATCCAAAGAGCCCCGCCGGGCCGTGGTGCTGTTTCACCGGGGCCACGAGCACGGGGGGCGCATGGCCCATTTGGCCGACGAGTTCAACCTGCCGGGCTTCGATTTCTTTGCCTGGGATGCCCGCGGATTGGGCCGGTCAGATGGTGAGCGGGGGGCGGCCGAAAACTACGGCGTGCTGGTGAAGGACGTGGATGAGTTTATGCGCCACATCGGCCAGACCCACGGCATTGCAATAGAGAACATCGTAGCCGTGGGCCAGAGCTTCGGGGCCGTGACGCTGGTCACCTGGGTGCACGACTACGCGCCCCGGCTGCGCGGCATGGTGCTGGCGGCCCCGGCGTTCAAAATCAACCTGCTAGTGCCGGGGGCCCTGGCGGGGCTTCGGCTGCTGTACGTGGTGCGCGGCAACTACTTCGTGAAGTCGTACGTGAAGCCCACCCAGCTCACCCAGGACCCCGCCCGCCTGGCCACCTACGCGGCCGATTCGTTGATTACCCGCCCCATCGCGGCCAACATTCTGCTCGATGTGGCCGACGCTGGGCAGCGCGTGGTGGCCGATGCCGCCGCCATTCACGTACCCGCCCAAATCCTGATTTCGGGCGACGACCAGGTGGTGTACGAGGAGCCCCAAGACCGCTTTTTTGGCAATCTGAGCAGCCCCATCAAGGAAATTCACCGCTTTTCCGGCTTCCGCCACGACACGCTAGGCGAGCTGGACCGCGCCAAGCCCATCGCGCTGGCCCGTAAGTTTATCGAGCGGGTTTTCGCCGAAGCCCCCGCCCGGCCCCTGGCCCTGCTCGATGCTCACCGCCAGGGCTTCACCAAAATCGAGTTCGACCAGCTGACCCAGCCCGCCAGCTCGGCCCTGGCCCGGCTGTACTGGGCCCTGGGTCGGTTCTGGATTAAGGTGGGCGGCCGGTTCTCCAAGGGAATTAAAAACGGCCTGGCCACCGGCTTCGATTCGGGCAGCACCCTCGATTACGTGTACCAGAACCGCCGCCAGGGCCTCACGCCCATTGGCCGCATCGTGGACGGCGTGTTTCTCGACAGTATCGGCTGGCGCGGCATCCGCATCCGCCGGGCGCACCTGGAACAGTTGATTGGTCGGGCAATCGGGCTGCTGCAAGCTGCCGGCCAGCCCGTGCGCCTGCTCGATATTGCCGCCGGCCACGGCCGCTACGCCCTGGCCGCCGCCGCCCGGCACCCCGGCCAGGTCGAGCACATCCTGCTGCGCGACTACAGCCCCGCCAACGTGGCCGACGGCCGCCGCCTGATTGCCGAGCAGGGCCTGGCCAGCATCGCCCAGTTTCAGCAGGGCGACGCCTTCGACGCGGCTGATTTGGCGGCTTTAGAGCCCCGGCCCACGCTGGCCATCGTATCGGGCCTCTACGAGCTATTTGCTGATAACGCGCTGGTGTCCAACTCACTTGCCGGACTAGCCGAAGCTGTGGAGCCGGGCGGTTACCTGCTCTACACCAACCAGCCCTGGCACCCCCAGCTGGAAATGATTGCCCGCTCGCTCACCAGCCACCGCGACAACGGGGCCTGGGTGATGCGCCGCCGCGTGCAGGCCGAAATGGACGAGCTGGTAGCCCAGGCCGGCTTCGAGAAGCTCGACCAGCTCACCGACCAGTGGGGCATCTTCACGGTGTCCATCGCCCGGCGCACGGGCAGCGCGGCGGCGGTGCTCATTGAGGCGGCGGAAGCCGCGGTTTCGATAGAGTAGTAGGCCCCAATATCTTTTCCGCAGAGGAGCGCAGCGGGCTTCGCAGAGGTATGCGGAGGAAATTCACTGCGCTCCTCTGCGAAACCCGCTGCGCTCCTCTGCGGGAACCAACGCAAAACTGTCTATGCACTTCTTCCAAAACCGTCCTTGGCTGCGGGCGCTGGGGTGGCTGCTGCTGCTGGGGCCGTTCTTCTTCGTCTCTTACGGCTTGGCCAATTGGTGGACGGGCCAGTTGGGCCACGTTGGTTCGCTGGTGTTCAGTTGGGAACACCACATTCCGTTCTGGGCCTGGACCATAGCTCCCTACATGTCGCTCGATGCCTTCTATGCCGGCTCGCTTTTCCTGTGCGCCACCCGCGCCGAGCTGGACACCCACGCCAAGCGGCTGCTGAGCGCCAGTGCCTTGTCGGTGCTGGGGTTTCTGCTGTTTCCGCTACAGTTCAGCCTTGTGCGGCCGGCCGTGGCGGGGTTCAACGGCTGGCTGTTCGAGGTGCTGGCCGGATTCGACAAGCCCTACAACCAGGCGCCCTCGCTGCACGTGAGCCTGGCGCTGCTGGTGGGGCTGGTGTACTGGCGCCATACGCGCGGGCTGTTACGGGGGCTGCTGGCGGTGTGGTTCGGGTTGATTGCACTGTCGGTTTTTACCACCTACCAGCACCATTTCATTGATGGCGTAGCCGGCGCGGCGGTGGGCGTGGTGTGCCTCTATCTGTTCCCGGATGCCCCCCGGGCCTGGCGGCCGGTGCACGCCCCCGCCGACCGGCCCTGGCGCCGCAAGCTAGCGGCGGGTTATGGGCTGGGCGCGGCCTTGTTACTGGCGGCGGCTACTGCCCTGGGCGGCTGGGGCTGGCTGCTGTTGTGGCCGGCCGGAGCGCTGCTGCTCGTGAGCCTGGCCTACGCCGGGTTGGGCACCTCAGTGTTTCAGAAGCACGACGGCCGCCTGAGCTTCGCCGCCGGGTTGCTGCTGGCCCCCTACCGGCTGGGAGCCTGGGTTTCCTCGCGCCTGTTCACCCGCCGGCAGGCTCCTGCCGCCGAGGTGCTGCCCGGCCTCTGGCTGGGCCGCGCCCCCGGCCGCACCGACTGGCCCGAACCCAACTACGGCGCGGTGCTCGACCTCACGGCCGAGTTCAACCTGAGCCCCGCGGCCCGCGCCCGTTCCCACCACAGCGTACCGCTGCTGGATTTGGTGCTGCCTTCTTTAGAAGAATTGCAGCAAGCCGTAGCGGCCCTGCATAGGCTGTGGCCGCACCGGCCGGTGCTGGTGCATTGCGCCCTGGGCTACTCGCGGAGCGCCCTGGTAGTGGCAGCCTGGCTGCTGGCCACCGGCCGCGCCGCCACCCCGGCCGAGGCCGTGGCGCAACTACAGGCCGCCCGGCCCCAGGTCCACCTTACCAAGCGGCATCTGGCGGTGCTGACCGACTATCAGGCTACCTTGGCAGCCGAACCTCAACCTGCCCTAAGCTGATGTCCGCCCCCGAAGACGCTATGCTTTACCGCGTAACCCAGGGCTTTTTGCGGGCCGGCCGAGTGCTCGACCGGGCCTCATCGGTATTGCTGCTGGCCACGCTGGGGCGGGCACTGCTGCCGCTGGCACCGGGCGCGGCCTTTGGGCTGGTAGTGGCCCTGCTGCTGGCCGCGCTGGCCAAGTACTATGCCTGGCGCGTGGCCCTCGATGCCGAGTTCTTCGCCCTGCTACACAAGCAACCCGAAGCCGCTCCCGGTTTCGATGCGGCGCTGGCCGGGTTTCTGGGCCGGGCCGTCTCGCCGGCCCGCACGCCCGCCAGCCGTTGGCGCGGGGCCCGGCAGCTGGTACGGCGGCAGGCGCTGGTGGTGGCGGCGCAGCTGCTGGCCGTGGGGGCGCTGCTGATCTGGGGCCGCTAAACCAGCAGAAAAGCCCGCCGCTGATGCAACTCCGGGGCCGGCCGCGTTTCCTTGACCTGTGCTCCGTATTATTGCTTTGCTAAACCACGTCCGCCTCCACCACCCGGCTATTTTTCCCGGCTCAGATAGAAACCAGGACAAAAGCTAACGGCTGAGAGCTGAAAGCTATTAGCCCACAAAACCAACTATGCCCGCTGCCGCCTTCACCTTCGTGCGCCTCAAGTACCAGTCGGGCGACTGGGACGCGGTGGATGAGCGCATGCCGGCCAACCTGCTGCACTCGCTGGTGCAGTACACCAAGGTGCCGGTGGCGCCCAAGGAGAAAGTGGTGGCCCTCGATTCGGAAGAGCTGTTTCGCTACCCGTTCTGCTACCTCTCGGGCCACCGGCTGGTGCAGTTTTCGGCCGCCGAAAAGAAGAATTTCGAGCAGTACGTGCGCGGCGGCGGCTTCGTGTTCGTCGACGACTGCAACCACGATATCGACGGGCTGTTTGCGCGCTCGTTCGAGGAGCAGATGCGGGTGTGCTTCGGGGCCGGGGCGCTGAAGAAGCTGCCGAAGTCGCACCCGATTTACTCGCAGTTTTTTCAGTTTCCGGAGGGCCCGCCCAACACCGGCTTCGAGCTCAACGGCTGGGGCGACGACCTGGTGCACGACTACCTCAAAGGCATCGAAATAGATGGCCGCCTACGGGTGCTCTACTCCAACAAAGACTACGGCTGCGAGTGGGACTACGACTTCCGCAACAAGCGCTTTCTGGCCGTAGACAACACCAAATTCGGCGTCAACATCATCCTCTACGCCCTCACGGCCTGACGCCGCCGCCCTGCTTCACCCCTAAGCCCTTCCTAGTTTCTTACCATGACCGAACAAGACGTAACGCGCCTGCTGGCTAAAATTCCGCTGCTGAAAGCTGAAATCGGGAAGGTGATTGTGGGCCAGCAGCCGGTGCTGGAAGAAGTGCTGGTGGCCCTGCTGGCCGGCGGCCACGCGCTGCTGGAGGGCGTGCCGGGGCTGGCTAAAACCCTGCTCGTGCGCACGCTGGCCCAGGCCACCGATTTGCCCTTCCGCCGCATCCAGTTCACGCCCGACCTCATGCCCACCGACATTCTGGGCACCGAGATTCTGGAGGAAGACCACGGCACCGGCCACCGCTCGTTCAAGTTCAACCCCGGCCCCATTTTCGCCAGCCTGGTTTTGGCCGACGAAATCAACCGCACGCCGCCCAAAACCCAGGCCGCGCTGCTCGAAGCCATGCAGGAAGGCCACGTCACCTACGCCGGCCAGGAGCACGCGCTGCCCCAGCCGTTCTTTCTGCTGGCCACCCAGAACCCCATCGAGCAGAGCGGCACCTACCCGCTGCCCGAGGCTCAGCTCGACCGGTTCCTGCTCTACGTGCGCATCGGCTACCCCACCGAAGCCGAGGAGCTGGCCGTACTGACGGGCACCACCGGCACCGCCCGCCCCGAAGTGCAGCCCATCCTCAGCGGCGACGATGTGCGCCAGCTGCAACTACTGACCCGGCAGGTGAGCATCAGTGAGGAGCTGGTACAGCAGGTGAACCGGCTGGTGCGGGCCACCCGGCCGGCCACCTCGCAGGTCAAGTTTATCCAGGATTACGGCCGCTGGGGCGCCGGTCCGCGCGCCGGCCAGGCCCTGGTGTTGTGCGCCAAGGCCCGCGCCCTGTTGCAGGGCCGCTTCGCCGCTACGCAGGAGGATGTGCGGGCGCTGGCGCCGGCCGTGCTGCGCCACCGCATCCTGCTCAATTTTAATGCTGAAGCGGAAGGTTTGACCACGGATGATGCGGTAGCGGCGCTGTTACGCGACGTATCTATATAAATTTCACGCAGTGTCTCGGGGTGGATGACGCGGTGTCTCGCAGTGTCGTTCAACGGCCACCCCGAGACACTGCGTTGTCCACCCCGAGACACTGCGTTGTCCACCCCGAGACACTGCGTGAAACTTTTATGCTGACGCCCGAACACCTGCACGCCCTGCACAACCTGCCGCTGGCCGCCCGCATGGCCGCCGAGGGCCTGCTGCACGGCGCCCACCTGAGCCGGCGCAAGGGCGCGGGCATGGAGTTCAGCCAGTACCGCCCCTACCAGCCCGGCGACGATTTGCGCCGCCTCGACTGGCGCCTCGCGGCCCGCTCCGACCGTTACTACCTGCGCGAATCGGAAGTGGATACCAGCCTGACGGTGCATCTGGTGCTCGACGCCACGGCCAGCATGAACCACCGCGACGACAATGGCCTAAGCAAGCTTGAATACGGGCGCCTGCTGTGCGCCGCGCTGGCCTACGTAGCCACCCAGCAGGGCGACGCTGTGGCCCTGACGGTGCTGCATCCCGGCGGCCTGCGCCACCTGCCGCCCCGCGCCGACGCCCGCCAGCTGCCCCGCCTCTACCACGCCCTCGCAACCACCGACGCCACCGGCCAATTCCCCGACACCGCCACGCTCGCGCCCCTCACCGCCCGCCGCCAGCCCGCCCTCACCATTTGCGTAACCGACTGGTACGAGGAAAACGGCGAAGTTGAGCGGCTGCTGACGCGGCTGCGCGCCGCCGCGGGCGAGGTGCTGGTGCTGCACCTGATGGCCCGCAACGAGCTGGAATTCACGTTTCGCGGGGCCGTGACGTTTGAGGACCTCGAAACCGGCCAGCAGCTCCAGCTCGATGCCGGCCAGCAGCGCCGCGCCTGGCAGCAGCAGCTGCAACCCTGGTTGCAGGCCACCGCCCGCCGCGCCCGCACCCTGGGCTTCGACTACCAGCTGCTAAATACCGCCGACCCGTTTACCGATGCACTGCGCGAGTTTCTGCGCCGGCGGGCCCGCGGGGCGTAAGGCCATTGTACTAGTCAACTCTGTTGCGCGACGGAGCGGTACGAGCCGCCGCAACTAGCGGCCCTGATTCGCGTCTGTACCCTCGCATTTTTTCCGTTATTGAATTTCTACCGTCGTAGGCAGTTGCTTCGTTTCCCGGAGCTTGTAGCTTGCGGCTTGCAACTTGTAGCTTAAATCCTTGCCGCCAATCCTTTTCACCCACGCCGCCGCTGGCTGGCTGGCCCTGCTGGGGCTGGCCGTGCCGCTGGCCATTTACCTCTGGAACCGCCGGCCGGGCCGGGTGGTGCGGGTGGGCAGCGTGCGGTGGCTGGAAGCGGCCGCCAACCAGCGCCTGCGCAACATCAGGCCCGAGCAGCTGCTGCTGTTTCTGCTGCGGGCCGCCGTGCTGGGCTTGCTGGCGCTGGCCGTGGCCGAGCCCCTGCAACTACTGCCCGTGCCGCCTGCCCGCGGGCAGGTGCTGCTGGCCCCCGGCATAACGGCCGCAGCCCTCGGTCCACTCCGGCCGATGCTGGATTCGCTGCGGCTACGCGGCTACGAACTGCGCCAACTCGCCGACACCCGGCCCGTCAGTACGCCCCGGCCCTGGGCGGCGCTGGGCCTCGGCGACACCACGGAGCGGGCTCCGAGGCAGCTTCTGGTCGATACCGTTTTTGCGGCCGCGCCCAACCTCTGGAACACCGTGCAGCTGGCCGCCGATTCGTTGCCCGGCCGGCCGCTGGTGGTAGTCGCGCCGCTGAGCGTGGCCTCGTTTCAGGGCACCCGCCCGGCCCTGCCCGCCACCGTGCGCTGGCTGCCGCTGCCCCCGCCCGATTCGAGCCGCTGGCCCGTGGCGGCCTGGGTTACGCACCCCGATAGCCTGGCTATCCTGATGGCAGCCGGTTCGGAGTCAGCAGTGGCTTACCAGAAAGTGCGCGTACGGCGGCCGGCCCAGGGGCAGCTGCTGGGTGGCCGTTGGGGCGGGGCGGAAATCAGGCTGGCCAGCCAGACCGAGCTGCTGGTAACCGAAAACGGCCGCCGCCGCACCCTGCCGCTGCTGCGCCGGGCGCCGCGCTGGCACATGAGCCACGATGCCGCCCACGCCGCCTCGGCCCGGGTGCTGAGCGCCGCCCTGCGGGCCGTAGCCCCCACCCTGCCACTGCCGCCCCGGCTGGTGGTTTCCACTTCGGAAGCCGTACCCACTGACTCACTCGACTGGCTGTTCTGGCTGCGCGACGCCCCGCTACCCGCCCGCTGGGCCACCGACGCATCGGTGCGCGTCTGGCAGGAAGCGGCCTCGGCCACGAAGCCTTTCGCCACCGAATTTCAGCCCGCCGCCAGCCTCGAAATCAGCGCCATTTCCCGTCTCGATACGGCTGCCCAACCGGGCGCCGTGCCGGTGTGGACCACCGCGGCGGGCCGGCCGCTGCTAAGCTGGCAGCCATCCGGCCGCTACCGCCTGCACACCCGCCTCGATGCCGCCTGGAGCACCCTGGCCGACAGTCCCGAGCTGCCCGCGCTGCTGCTGTCCCTGTTGCTGCCCCCCGCTCCCACCGCCTTCCAGCCCGATTCCCGTCAGCTACCTATGAGCCAGCTGCGTGGGCCGGTAGCCACCGAGGCCAAAGGCCTGGAACCAACCGCGCCACGCCGGCCGCTGGCGCCCTGGCTGGTGCTGGCGGCGGGGCTGCTGTTTGGGCTGGAACGGCTGCTGGCCGCCCGCCGCAACCGCGCCGCGCCGGCTGCGGTGCCTTCTTCTGAACCGTCCACTGCCCAACGCCAGTCCGCATGAGCCCCGCAGCTGCCGCCGTTACTACCGAAACTGCCGCCCCGGCCGGGCTGGTGCGGGCCGCTGGCCAGAGCCGGGCCCGCCGCCGCACGCTGACCTTGCTGCTGCCCGGGCTGGCCGCGGCCGGCTTGCTCCTGACGGTGGCCCTGGCCTGGCCGGGCGCCGGCTATTTCATGGCGGGGGTAGCGCTGGCCCTGCTGCTGCTGGCAGGTTGGGCGGGCTGGCGCATCTGGCACGAGTCGCCCGCCGCCACGGCCCGCCGCCTCAACCGGCAGCATCCTCCGCTGGAGGACAGCGCTGCCCTTTTGCTGCGTCCCGCGTCGGAGCTGAACCTGCTGGAGCGCCTGCAACAGCAGCGCCTGCAACAGCGGCTGCCTAGCCTGGCGGCGGCCGGGCCACTGCTGCCCGTAAATTTCCGGCCCGCCCTGGTTGGGGCGGCGGCTTTGCTGCTGCTGGCGGCCCTGGTTTGGTGGCAACGCCCTGGTTCCGCCACTACGCCAGCACCAGCGGGCGGCGCACCCGTCGCCCTCCGCTTTCAGGAAACGCCGGCCCAACCGGCCGCGGCCCCGCGCATTATCGAAACCCGGTTGCGGGTGCAGCCGCCGGCCTACACCCGCCAGGCTGCTTTTGCGCCGGAGTCGGGCTCGTTCCGCTGCCCGGCCGGCAGCCAGGTGCGCTGGCAGGTGCGCCTGAGCCAGCCCTCGAAAACCCTACCAGTGCTGGAGCTGGGCGCCCGCAAGCTGCCGTTGCGGCCGGTGCCGGGCGATTCGCTGGCTTTCGAGCGGGAGGAGCTCCTGACGGCTTCGGCCCTCTACCGGCTGCGGCTGGGCGGGCAGGTTTCCGATGACTACTCCATTGAAGTAGTACCCGACCAGGCCCCGGTTATCCGCCTGATTCACCCCAAAGCCTACACGCTGGTGGAGTTTGGCCAGCCGCCGCGGGTGGCCATCGAGGCCCAGCTCAGGGACGACTACGGCCTGAGCCGGGCCCGGCTGGTGGCCACCGTGGCCCAGGGCCAGGGCGAGGCCGTGAAGTTTACCGAGGTGGTAACCGAGCTGAGCGCCGGGCTGGGCGGCCAGCCCACCGCCGCCACGCTGCGCCCGGTGCTCAACCTGCGGGCCCTGGGCCTGAGCTACGGCGACGAGGTCTACTTCTACCTGCAAGCCTGGGACAACCGCCAGCAGCTCACGCGCTCCGATACCTACCTGGTGCAGTGGGAAGACACCACGGTGCAAAGCAGTGGCCTCGATGCCTCGCTGGGCGTGAATACGGCCCCGGCCTACTTCCGCAGCCAGCGCCAGATTATCATCGACACCGAGAAGCTGCTGGCCGAGCAGCGCGGGCTGCCCGCCGCCACCGTGCAGGAGCGCGCCAACAGCATCGGCGTCGACCAGAAGCTGCTGCGCATGCGCTACGGCAAGTTTTTGGGCGAGGAAACCGACGAGCAGATTGGCGGCGCCACGCGGCCCGATGAGGCCGACCAGGCCAGCCGCCCCGCCGACCCGCCCGGCCTGGGTTCGGTGGTAGCCGAAGACCACACCACGCCCGAACCCGCCGCCCCCGCCGCCGAGGAGCACCACGAAGGCGACGGCCACGACCACAGCCACGGCCTGCCCGCCCCGGCCGGACAGTCGGCCGCCGAGGCCCGCACGGCCGAGCTGATGGAGCCCTACATGCACCGCCACGACGATTCGGAAACGGCCGATTTTCTGGAGCCCGCCGTGAAGGCCAAGCTGCAAGCCGTGCTGGCCCAGATGTGGGAGTCGGAGCTGCGGCTGCGCACCGGGCAGCTGCGCGAGGCGCTGCCCTTCGAGTACCGCGCCCTGCGGCTGCTCAAGCAGGTGCAGCAGCAGACGCGGGCCTACGTAAAAAAGGCCGGCTTCACGCCCCCGCCCATGCCCGAGGCCACCACCCGCCTCACCGGCGACCTGGCCGGCGCCAGCGCCCCGCGCCGCCAGCGCCAATTAGAGGCGCCGCCGGCCCAGCCCACGTTACGGGCCGCCCTGGCGGTGGTGCGGCAGCTGCGGGGCTCCGGGCCGCCGCCCGCCGGCGCGGCTGCCGCCCTCGAGCAGGTGGGCCCCGAGCTGGCGCGCGCCGCTTTGCAAACGCCCGGTCGCTACCTGGCGGCCCTGCGCCACCTGCGCGAAACCACCGCCAGCCTCCGGGCCGGCCAGCCGGTTGCCCAGCCAGGCCTGGCGCCGCTGGAGCGCGCCCTCACCGACTTGCTGCCCGTTCCTCCGCCCGCTCCCACTGCCCGTTCTGCTCCCAAAACCCAGCTCACCCGCCGCTATTTCGATCTGCTGAACTGATTGAAAGTGACAGGCAAAACCATAATAAAGCGCCCGATTTCAAGCAGTAACCATTGGGTTCTAAGCACCACTAACTAAGCTCCAGGCACTAAAAAATGCTCTACCTGCTCCCCCTGCTGCTAGCCGTGCTGCTCACGGTGCTGGCCCTGCGCCGGTCCGATACGCGGCGGCGGGGGCTGCGCGTGGCGGCCGGGCTGCTGGCCGCGGCCGGACTGGCCCTGGCCGCTCTGCCGCCCAGCCGCAGCCGGCCGGCGGCTGCCCCGGGAGCCGCCACGGCCGTGCTGCTCACGCCCGGCTACTCGTCCGATACGCTGGCCGCGCTGCTCTCCAGCCTGGGGACGGGCACGCCGGTGTGGCGCTTTGCCCCAACCGAAACTACCGCCGCCCTCTCCGCCGATACGCCCGTTTTCCGCAACGCCAGCGCCATTCGGGCCAAGCTGCCGGGCCTGCGCCGCCTGCACGTGCTGGGCCGGGGCCTGCCCGCCGCCGATGTACCCGCGCTGGCAGGTCTGGAGCTGCACCCCCACGCCGATGCGCCGGCCGCTGGCTTCCGGCAGGCAACCTGGGACGCCCGGCCCACGCTGGGCGAAGCATGGGTGGTAAGCGGCTCGTTCGCGGCGGCCCAGGCCGGGCCGGTATGGCTGCGGCTGCGGGCCGCCGGCACCGTGCGCGACTCCGCGCGGCTGCCGGGCGGCACGGGGGCATTTCGGCTGAGTTTTACGCCGCGGGCCGCGGGCCGGGCAGTATATGCGCTGGAAGCCCGCAGCAGCGGCCGGGCGCTGGTGCGCGAGCCGGTGCCGATAGAGGTGCAGGCGCCCGAACCGCTCCGGGTGTTGCTGCTGGCCGCCACGCCTTCGTTCGAGCTGCGGTTTCTGAAAGATTACCTGGCCGGCCGCCAGTACGCCGTGGCCCTGCGCACCGGCCTGAGCCGGGGCCTTACCCAGACCGAATTTCTCAACCTGCCCAACCCGCCGGCCCTCGGCAGCCTCAGCCCCGCCCTGCTCGCCCGCTTCGATGTGGTGATAACCGATGCCGCCACGCTGGCCAGCCTCGGCGGGTCCGAAACGGCGGCTTTGCGCACGGCCGTGGCCAACGGCACCGCCGGCCTGCTGCTGCTGGCCGACGCGCCCACGCTACCCCGGCAGCTGCCCGGCGGCGCGGCCTTTGGGCTACAGGCCCGCCCGGCCGCCGCCGCGGCTACGGCCCAGCCCTTGCGCTGGCCGGCGGCCCCGGCCGGAGCCACGGCCCTGGTACCGGCCACCCTGCGCCCCGCTACCAACCTGCGCCCGCTCATCAGCAGTGGCTCCGGTGGGCAACTCGTGGCGGCGGCGCGGCGGCTGGGGCTGGGCGCGGTGGTAGTCAGCACCATTACCGAAACGTTTCCGTGGCAGTTGCGTGGGCAGCCGGCCGTGTATGGGGCCTACTGGAGTTGCCTGCTCGGGGCCGCCCGCCCACCCCGGCCCGCCGCGCTCAGCATCGCGCTGCTCAGCCACTGGCCCCGCCCCAACACCCCGCTGGAGCTGCGCATTGCGGGCGCCACGGCCGGCCCGCTCACCCTTGCCGGCCCCAACGGCGCAACCGTGGCCGCTGCCCGCCGGCCCGATGCCCGGGTGCCCGAATGGAGCAGCGCCACCTACTGGCCCGCCACGGCCGGCTGGCACGAGGCCCGGGTAGGCGCGGCCCGGCACTGGTTCTACGTGTATGCCCCAGGCCAATGGCGAGGGCCCGAACAGCCGCGCTGGCAGCTGGCCGCGGCCCAGGCTGCCACGACCACACCAGGAGTTGCCGCGGCGGCCGCAGCCGATGCGCCGCCCACCACTGCCGGGCACGAAACCTGGCCCCGCTGGTGGGGCTACGCCCTGTTTCTGGTGGGCGCGGGGCTGCTGTGGCTCGAAGAAAAGCTGTAGCGCCAGACCATCAGTCCGCTATGCGCCTGACAGTCAGAAGCCGGTAGCGCGGCTGAGGCAGTTCGGCTGGTTGGGCCTTATCTTACGGGCCGCTTCGGCCAAAAAAACAGCCCGGGCCCCGCTGTTGCGGAACCCGGGCTGCTGTGGCAAACCGGCGAGGCCGGCCGGCACGTACTACTTCACCTCCTGGGTGGTGGTAGTGGTAGTCGAGGTAGCCTCCGTGGTGGTAGCGGGAGCAGTTTCGGTGGTTACCGGAGCAACTTCGGTCGTCGTTACCGTCGTATCCATGGGAGTCGTGGTGGCGTCCATGGTGGTGGTTTCGGTGGCGGTGGTGGTTTCAGCAGCCTTCTGCTCGCACGAAGTGAGGGTGGCGGCGAAAACGGCTACCAGGGCCGAAGCTTTCAGGAAATTTTTCATGTTGGGGGTTGGTTGGAAATGGATGGTCCGAAAAACGTGGTTCATCCGTAAAACCACCAATGGTAACCCACCGCCGAAAAATAAATTTTTGGCGGGTTACCCAACCCCTCTCCACGTATTAAGCAAGAAAGCGAATGGGTAAGGGACAACCTTCCTACACCGATGAGGAGTTCGTGGCGGCCATCCGCCGCGACGACGACCGGGCGCTGGCGCAGCTCTACCGGCTGCACTTCCCCATGATTTCGAACTACGTGCTGCAAAACAGCGGCACCGACGACGAAGCCAAGGATGTGTACCAGGAGGGCGTGATGGTATTTTACGAGAAGGTTCGCGAAGGCTCCCTGGAGCTCAGCTGCCAGATCAAAACCTACCTCTACGCCGTATGCCGCCGCCTGTGGCTCAAGCGGCTCGCCGAGAAAACCCGCTTCAGCGGCCGCCTCGACGACCACGAGCCCTTCCTCGAAACCGGCGCCGAGGCCGACCTGGAGCAGGCCGAGGAAAAGGAACGGCAGCTGGGCACCATGGCCCAGGCGCTCGACCTGGTGGGGGAACCCTGCCGTTCGCTGCTCGAAGGATTTTACCTGCTCGATAAGTCGATGCAGCAGCTCACCGACGATTTCGGCTACACCAACGCCGACAACGCCAAAAACCAGAAATACAAGTGCCTGGTCCGCCTGAAAAAGCTCTTTTTCAATCAGTACCAGGAATCGAATTAGGGCTTAGTATCTGGTTGCTACAGCTTAGGCCGTTCTGACAGTTTAATGAACAGCCTAAGCACTAGCAACGAGCCACGAAGCCCTGACAACTAAGCACTATAAAATGAAAACCGAAGCCGACTACTACGCCTTATTCGAAGCCTACCGCGCCGGCGGGCTGGGCGATGCGGAACGGACGGCCCTGGAGCACCGCCTCGCGGCCGACCCCGCGCTGGCCCAGCGCCTGCAGGAGTTCGAGGAGCTGACCGGCACGCTTACGGCCTACGGGCGGCGCCAGGCACTGCGCCGGCGCCTCTCGGCCATCCATGCCGATATGGTGGCCGAGCACACGCCGCGGCTTGACTTGGCCAAAGTGGCCGAGCAGGACGAGCGGGGCGAGCAGTTTGCCACCGGCCAGGCCCCGCGGCCCATGCTGCGCATTTCGCGCACCGAGCAGAAGCTGCGCGCCTTCTGGCAGGGCCACCGCGCTACCATGATGGTGGCCGCCGCTGTGGCCGTGCTGGCCGTGTTCACCACCCTGCTGGGCCTGGAAATGTACCGCACGTCGCAGCAAAGCACCTCTTCGCGCTACGGCTACACCATGCTGCGCCGCGAAGTGGAGCGCATCAAGCGCGACCAGCGCAGCATGAACCGCGCGATTACCCAGATTGATGCGGCCGCGCCAACTGAGCGCGTCAACCCCGGCAAGTTCAGCGGTACGGGCTTCGCCCTGACCTCCGATGGTTACCTCGTAACCAGCTACCACGTTATCCAGGGGGCCGATTCGCTGCTGATTGAGAACCGCGCCCGCCAGCGTTTCCGTGCCGAGCCGGTGTTTACCGATGTGGCCCACGACCTGGCTATTCTGCAAATCACCGACAAGGACTTCACCGGTTTTGGCCGCCTGCCTTACGCTTTCAAGCGGGGCCAGTCGGATTTAGGCGAGAAGGTGTACACCCTCGGTTACCCCCGCGAAGACCTCGTATTCAACGATGGCTCGCTGAGCGCCCGCTCGGGTTTTGAAGGCGACACGGGCTTCTACCAGGTGAGCATTCCGGTGAACCCCGGCAACTCGGGCGGCCCGTTGCTTGATGACCGCGGCAACCTGATTGGCGTGGTGAGCGGCCGGCAGATGGACGTGCAGAGCGCCGCCTTCGCCACCAAATCGTCGTACCTGATGCGGCTGGTCGATTCGCTGAGCGCCGCCGGCGCGGGCCGGCCTTACAACCTGCCGCGCTACAACCAGCTCGGCGGAACCACCCGCCCTCAGCAAATCCGCAAACTGCAGGATTATGTGTTCGTAGTAAAAGTGTACGAATAAGGGTTTAATAACTCTCCGAATGATTTCGCCCTACTGCTCCGGCAGTAGGGCTTTTTTGTGCACTTAACTGCAGATGCCGCGAAGTGCGCCCCGCCCTCGACCGCACCGTGGCGGCCGGCCCGCGCCAGTTGCCGCTCGATTTAAGCGGGCTGGCGGCCGGGGACTACTATTGCCAGGTGCGCGGGGGCCGGCGCAGCAGCAGTCTGCTGCTGGCCGTGGAGTAGCCGTGCCACCTGCGTAAGCTCGTCGGTAGTGGATTCTTTGCGTCAGCAGGTATCAAAATCGGCCGATGTGCGTACAGATCCGAAGGCGGCCCGCCCGGGCAGCCTTCGACTTTCTTTCCAGCTGATTCTACCATTTTCCTATGAGCGACCAACTCTCCACCGAAGTAGAAAAAATTCTACCCGAAGACATCATCAACGCCCTGCAAAGCGGTTACCACGTGTTCCGGGGCGAGCAGGAGCACTTCGAAGACATGGTAAAGCACAGCAGCTCGCTGTTGCGCAAAATCTCCCAGCGCTTCACTCCCGTCCAGATTATTGTAGGCATTGCCGTGCTGGCCAGCGTGGCAGTTATTGCCGTATCGAAAACGGCCGAAGCCATGCAGGACAACGACAACGAATAGTCGCACTCCTCTCATGGGCCTCGGCCCGGCTTAGAAATCAAGCCTCTTTCCAATGGGAAGGGGCTTTTTCAGGTTCATTTCGCAATGTAGTTTTACCAATAATAATTTATCCTTATAATTGCACTGGCAACATAAAAAATTGCTTCTGATATAGAAGGCACCAGCTGCGCAAGCTGCCGGACCCTTCCTCTGGTACCGACAGCCCGTCCGTTTATTACGCCTTCTCTGCCATGAAACTATTTGTATCGCTGCTGCTGCTGGCCGGAACGGCCGCGCTGGCAACCCCCGCCCGCGCGCAACAGGCCACCCGTCCAGCTACCGAAAGCGGCCCTAAACCCGCTGCGGGCCGGTCGGCCGGCAACGCCCAGACCGCATCGCTGGGGACAAAGGCCAACAGCAAACCAACCTGGCAGCAGCGGCGCGCGCTAAGGAAGAAGAAGCTCACGCCTTACGCCGAGGCCATGCTGCACAACGAGCTGTTGCGGGAGGAACCCGCCAAGAAAACCGGCGCAGGCTTGCTGTAGCGCCGGGCGGCAGCTCAGCCGCCGCGCTCCAGGTAGGTTTCGCGGGCCTCGCGCAATAGCCGCAGCAGCGTGGCGCGCTGGCGCAGCAGGCCCTCCATAGCGGGGCGCTGGCTGCCAAACAGCCGCAGGGCCCGCAGCCGCAGCAGCCGCTCGTGCAGCGTGCCGGCGTAGCCCAGCGCATAAAACCCCGACAGCGGCAAGCTCAGCTGATACAGCAGCGTCCAGCGCCAGTCCTGGGTGAAGTGGTGGACCAGCGCCGTCTGGCCCAGGTAGAAGCCGGTGAACGTAAGCATGCCCACCGTGAGCATGATGGGGGCCACGAACTCGGCCTCGCTGGTGGCCCGGCGTGCCACCCACGACGGAATAATGTAGGGCAGATAATTATTGACCAAGCCGTACAGATACACCGGCAAACCCAGCAGCAGGCGGGCCGAGGCCACCAAAGCCCGGCGGGTGCGGGTGCTGGCGGGGCCGCGGGCTGCCAGAGCGTCGTCGGTGAGGTGCATATCGTCGAGTTGCTGCAGGTAGGCGTGCAGGCGCTGGCGTAGCTCGGCCAGGCGGGCCGGTTCGTGCTGCGCGAAATAGCGGCTGGCCTTTAGCAGCGTGCGGCTGAGCAAAAAGTTGTCGTAGAGGGTTTCCTCATCGTCCTGAATCAGGTGCTGGCCGAAGGTGCGCTCGACCTGGGTTATCAGCTCATCTTCCTCATCCGACACCGTAATAATCAGGCGGTGCTCCAGGCGGGTGCGGATTTCTTCGGTGAGGGCCTCGGCGGCGGCTTCCGGGTTCTGGCGGTACTGCTCGGCGTAATCGGCCACCCGGATGGGCTCGGCCGGGTTGATGAACACGTCGGAGCGGAAGCGCTGGGGGTCGAAGTAGTTGATGCCGAAGGGCAGAATGCGCAGCCCCAGCTGGAAGTCGCGGCGGGCTTCGGCCCCGAGCGCAATGCGGGCCGCCCCGGTTTTCAGCGGCCGCAGCCGCCGCTCCGATACGCTGGTACCCTCGGGGAAGATCATGATGGTGCCGCCCCGGTCGAAGTAATCGTAGCACCGCCCGAACGCCTTTTCGTTCTGGGCTTCAAGCTGGGCCGGGCTGAGGGTTTCGGCGCCGGTTTCGAGGTCCTGGCGGCGGTAGATGGGGATGGAGTTGCCCGACTCCATAATGGCCCGCAGAATCGGATTCTGGAAAAACGTGCTTTTGGCCAGAAACGCAATGGGCTGGCGCCGGTTGACGGCCGCCACCAGCGGGTCCATGAGCGTGTTGGGGTGGTTGCTGGCGATGAGCAGCGGGCCGGCCCCGTGCAGCCGCTCGCGGTGGCGCACTTCGAGGCGGCGGAAGAAAACGCGCAGCGCCACCTGTACCAGGGGCTTCATGACGGTGTAGAAAAGCATAGCTACAAGAAAAGCAGATTTTCGGCGGAAACTACTGGCCGGTTCCGGGGCCTAGTTGGCACTGGCAGCAGCGGCGACCAAACCACAATGCGCCGGATTCCGACTTTTCGGAAGCCGCGGACGGTAGTTTGCGCAGGGTCGCGCATCTTTACGGTTCATGAACCGTTCGCTGCTGCTTTCTCTGCTCCTGCTGCTGTGCGCCGGCGGCCTGCTGCGCCCAGCGGCGGCCCAGGCCCAGACTGCCCCGCCCGATACGCTCGGGGCCGACGCGCCAGCCGGCCGCGCTCCTATCCCGGCGGCCATGCTGCGGCAGGCCCGGCAGCTGGTGCTGGAGCGCCGCTACGACAGCGCCTGGCGGCTGCTGGCCCGGCTCGACCCGCGCAACACCGACCCGAATGTGGTCATCGAGAAGGCTGACTTAGCCCTGCGCTATTACACCAACACCGAGCAGCTTCGGCGCTTCGCTTTCCGCGACCTGAAACTGCTCGACCTGGCTCCCGACAGCCTGCGCCAGCTGGGCCACGACAGCCTGCGCTACCGGTTTGCGGTGCGGCAGGTGCTCGAACGGCTCCAACGCCGCTACCCCGATAACTACCGCCTCGCCCGGGCCCTCGGCGACTACTACTACACCGTGCAGCAGTGCGACTGCGCCGAGGACGGCCTCGGCGAAGATGAGGTGTTTCTGCGCACCATTACCGAGTACCAGGAGGCCCACGCCCACGGCCAGGGCGATTACCTCTCCTACTTTGCCCTGGGCTACGCCTACCAGCGGCTGGGGCGGTTTCAGGCCAGTCTGGCGCCTTTCGAGCGGTCGTTGGCGCTGCGCCCGCACAACCCCATTGTGCACCTGAACATGGCCTTTGTGCTGCTGGAACTACGGGAATTGGAGAAGGCCCGCGACCAGGCCCGGCTCGCCCAGCAGTATTTTCCCGATGCTCATCGCAAGGACGACGCCGGCTTCCTGCTGAAGGAAATTGAGGAGCGAATCCGGCAGACCAAGTCCGCAGCCCCGGCCGAAGCGCCCCTTCCGGCCGCCCCGGCCGCCGCCGATACCACCCGGGCCGCCCCACCTGCCGAGGCCGTTCCGGCGCCGCCTATCGAGCCGGATGAGGTGGAAGACGAGGCCGCGCAGCAGGAAGCGCCACCGGTCGAACCGCAGCCAGCGGCCCCCGGCAAGTCCCAGCCTTCGAAGGGCGAGCCGGCTAAAGGCAAGCCCGGGAAAGGTGAAGGCCCGAAGAAAGCTGCCGCGGCCGGCAAGCCCAAAACGTCTAAAGCAGACGCAAAAACATCCGGCGAACCCACCTCAGCTGCCAAAGTCGAGAAGCCTGAATCGGGGACCACGACCACTTCCGGCAAGCAGTCCAATCAGCCAAAAAAGAAGCCTGCCCAGCCGGTAAAAGGGGCCGTAAAGAAGTAGCGCTCAGGCCTGCTGAACGGCAGATTCACCCCCACCATTTCACCAGCTTACGTATTCATTACGCTGTTTTGGCGGTTGATGGATTCGAGGTGCACGGCGTCGAAGTAGTGGCGGATGAAGCTGTCGGTGAGGCCCAGCTGGTCGCCTTTGCGCAGGCCGCGCTCCATGATTTCGTTCCAGCGCCGGGCCTGCAGAATGGTGATGTTGTTTTCCTTTTTGTAGCGGCCGATGCTTTCCGACACCTGCATGCGGCGGCCCAGCAGGTGCAGAATCTCGTCGTCGAGCTGGTCGATTTGGGTGCGCAGCTGGGCCAGCTTGTCGAGGAATTCCTGCTCGGTCGACGTATGCTGGCGCCAGGTCAGCGAGTCGAGCAGCTCGGCCAGCCGCTGGGGCGTCACCTGCTGCTTGGCGTCGGACCAGGCATTGTCGGGGTCGATGTGCGATTCGAGCATCAGGCCGTCGAAGTCGAGGTCGATGGACTGCTGGGCCACGGCGGCCAGGCCGGTGCGGTTACCGCAGATGTGGCTGGGGTCGCAGATGAGCGGCAGCTCGGGCAGGCGGCGCTTCATCTCGATGGGCAGGTGCCACATGGGCGCGTTGCGGTACTCGGTGTTGCCATAGCTGGCGAAGCCCCGATGAATTAGGCCGATGTCGGCCACGCCGGCCTGGGCCAGGCGCTCAACTGCGCCCAGCCACAGCTCCAGGTCGGGGTGCACCGGGTTTTTGATGAACACCGGCACCTTCACGCCACGCAGCGCATCGGCCAGCGCCTGCACCGAAAACGGGTTTACCGTGGTGCGGGCGCCAATCCAGAGCACGTCTACATCGTAGGCCAGCGCATCCTCCACGTGCTGGGGCGTGGCCACTTCCACGGTGGTGGGCAGGCCCGTCAGCTCGCGGGCTTTCTGCAGCCAGGGCAGCCCGGGCTTGCCAATGCCCTCGAACATGCCCGGCTTGGTGCGCGGCTTCCAGATGCCGGCCCGCAGCATATCGACCCGGCCGGTAGCGGCCAGCTGGGTGCAGGTAGCCAGCAGCTGCTCCTCGGTTTCGGCCGAGCAGGGCCCGGAAATAAGGAGGGGCTTTTTGCCGGGGAAGTGGCTGGTAACGGCTAGCTGGGCGGCAGTGGAGGCGTAGGGCATTGCAGAACGGGGCAGGTAAATAGCGGGGGGCAAGATAGCGCACCAAAGGCGCCGCCGGGTAAAACAGCCAGCCCGGCCCCTGGTTTCGGCCCCTGACAAAACCGCCCCGGCCGGCCCGGGCTGCCGCGCCGGGGCGGTGGTGGTTGCCCGGGCCGGTCGGGGCGCTCACAATCAAAAGGTTGGCGGGGTACTGGCCCAGCCGGATTTCAGCAAGGCGGGCTTCGGGCACAAACTGGCACGGTTTTGCCAAGCGGCCCTTATACCGGCCACCGTTCTGCTTTGCGCCGGGCCCAACTTCCTTCCGAAACCTTTCCAGATTATGCGTACCAACCAACTCCTCGGGCGCCTTGCCGCCGCTGCCCTGCTCGTTTCCGGTTTTGCCACGGCTTCCGAAGCCCAGACCCGCCGCGCCCCGGCACGCCCCGCGCCAACCTATTCGTCGTCGTCGTCGTCGGCTACTGAGGGCATAAAGTTCGGCGTACGGGCCGGCCTGAACGTGGCCGACCTCTCGGGCGACGCCGTTAAGAGCTTTACCGACCTGACGGACCTGGCCAGCGGGGCGCTTACCAAGGAGATGAAACCGGGCTTCTATGCCGGCCTCTACGCTACCATTCCGCTGGGTTCACGCTTCGCCATCGAGCCCGGTTTGGGCTATTCGGAGAAGGGCACCAAGCTGAACGGTACGATTCCGTTCGAGCAGTTCAAGTTCATCAACGCCAAGCTTGAGGGCACCGCCCGCCTGGCGTACCTCGATATTCCGGTGCTGGCCAAGGCCTACATTACCGACGGCCTCTACGTGTATGCCGGCCCGCAGGCGTCGGTAATGCTCTCGGGCAAGGCCCGCGTGAAGGCCAGCGCCTTCGGTTTCTCGGCCTACAACAACGATTTCGACGTGAAAGACCAGCTCCGGACCGTAGATTTCGCCGTAGTAGGCGGCCTGGGCTACCAGACGCAGAGTGGTTTCGGCGTAAGCGCCGGCTACGACTACGGCCTGTCCTCGCTCGACAAAAACAACAACTTCGACGCCTACAACCGCGTCATCAAAGCCTCGCTCAACTACTCGTTCTAGCGCGGCAGTAGGGCCGTAACGCGAACTTTGTAGTTCGCGGGTTGAACGGCAACTAATCCATCGTTCAACCCGCGAACTACAAAGTTCGCGTTACGGCCTCACTAAATAATAAACCGAAGGCGGCCCGGCGGCGTGAATGGCGCAGGAGCTGCAACCCGCTGCGTCCGCCGCCCGTGAGTGAGGCGGACCACCTTCGGAAATAGGGTTTGAGCCGGCCGCTGAGGGCTGATAACGGGCCAGGCTGCTGAAAGCAGGAGCCCCGGCCGGCCTCGTTAGGTTGCACGCTAACGGCCCGAAGCAGCATTTATTTTGACTATCGGCGCCGCCGGCCTTCAACCTTCGCCATGTGCGGGATGAAAGCCGGCGGCGCTTTTCGGTTTTACCGTGCACCTACCACTACGGGGGCTGGCTGCAGGCCTTCGGCCAGGCGCACGAGGCGCACCAGCTCGGCGCGGTAGCCTTCGGGGTCGAAGCGGCGGGCGCCCTCGGCGAGGCGGGCGGTGGCGTCGTAGGTGGCGGTGCCGCGGTGCTCGCTCTGGCGCAGCAGCATGCCAAACTGGGCCACGGCGGCGGCGAAGCGCAGGTTTTCGCTGGCCTGGGCCAGGGGCCGGGCTACGCCCGTGAGCGGTAGCGCCAGCAGGCGGCTTACGGTGCCGCGCGGCTCCTTGTAGCGCAGCTTCACCGTCAGCAGCTCGGCCGAAGCCAGGGCCGGGCGCGTGGCCGGCGCGGGCTAATACTTAAGGGCATCGACGGTGGCCGGCGCGCCGACGGGCACAATTTCGTAGAGGGCCGTAACGGTGTGGCCCGAGCCCAGCTCGCCGGCATCTTTGCGGTCGTTGTTGAAATCTTCGGCGGCCAGCAGGCGGTTTTCGTAGCCCACGAGGCGGTACTCGCGCACCCGGGCCGGGTTGAACTCGACTTGCAGCTTCACATCCTGGGCGAGCGTGAACAAGGTGCCGCCGAACTGGCTAACCAGCACCCGACGCGCCTCGTCGAGGTTGTCGAGGTAGGCGTAGTTGCCATTGCCCTTGTCGGCCAGCAGCTCCATCTTCTGGTCCTGGTAGTTGCCGCGGCCCACGCCCAGCACCGTCAGGAACACCCCCGCTTCGCGCTGCTGCACAATGAGGCGTTCCATGGCCTGGTCGCTCTGCTCGCCCACGTTAAAGTCGCCGTCGCTGCACAGAATGACGCGGTTGTTGCCCTGGGGGTTGAAGTTTTGGCGGGCCACGTTGTAGGCCAGGCGCAGGCCCGCGCCGCCGGCCGTGCTGCCGCCGGCGCTCAGGTTGTCAATGGCCCGCAGAATGGTGGCCTTGTCGGAGCCGGCGGTGGGGGGCAGCACGGTGCCGGCCGCGCCGGCGTACACCACCAGCGACACTTTATCCTGCGCGCGCAGCTCCTGCGTCAGTAGTTTCAGGCCCTGCTGCACCAGCCCGAGCCGGTCGGCGCCCTCCATCGAGCCCGACACATCGACCAGAAAGACCAGGTTGGCGGGCGGGAGCTTATCGGTGGCCACTTTGCGGGCCTGGAGGGCCACCTGCACCAGCTGGTGGGCGGGGTTCCAGGGGCACTGGGCCTGCTCGGTAATCACGCGGAAGGGCTCAGCGGCCGAGGCGGCGGGCTGGGGGTAGTCGTACTGGAAATAGTTGAGCATCTCTTCGACCCGCACGGCCTCGGGCGGCGGCAGCTGGCCCTGCTGCAAAAAGCGGCGCACGTTGCTGTAGCTGGCGGCGTCCACGTCGATGCTAAAGGTGCTCAGGGGCTCGTTGCGGGCCGAACGGAAGCCGTTTTCGGTCACGCGGGCGTAGGTGTCGCCCGCGCCGGGCTCGGGCCGGGGCGGCGGCGAGGACATGTAGATTGGGGTAGCCGACGAGTTGTAGCCGGCCGCATCGGCGACGGGGGAAGCTTGAGGCCGGGCCCTTTCGCCCTTCGACACCGCGGAAACCGACCCGCGAATCCGGGGCGAGGCGCGGCGGCCAACGCGGCCGGTTACCACCACTTCACTCAGGCCTTTCGAATCAGTGGCTAGTGCGGCATCAACCACCTTCTGCCCGTTCAGCGCTACTTCTTTGGAATTAAAGCCAATCGAGCTAAATACCAGCACTGTAGCCGATTGCGGCACCTCAATCTGGTAGGTGCCATCGGAATTCGTGCTGACGCCAACGGAAGTGCCCTTGACAAGTACCGTGACACCGGGCAGGCCCTGGCCGGTGGCGCGGTCGGTAACGCGGCCGGTTACGGTGTAGGCGGCCGGGGCCACGGTAGCGGCAGGAGCGGCGGCCGTTTGGGCCAGGGCGCGGTCGGCGGGCAGGAGCCCGGCCGCCAGCGCGAGGTAGAGGAAGCGGTGCATCAGCAGAAAGAATAGAGGGTGAAACCACAGGGAACCGGCCGGGTTCTGGTTCTTTGATGCAAGGTGGCAGAGGATTCCACACGAGATTCTTAAAAAAAAGCCGATAGCTAATCCAAATTGCGGACCAGCGCAAGCAATTAGCTCCCCTCCTTGGAAAGGAGGGGTTGGGGGTGGTTGATGCTGCCTGAACGATGGTTAGCTCTAGCTTCTAGCTGCTGTTCAACGGATGCCAACCACCCCCAGCCCCTCCTTTCCAAGGAGGGGAGCTAGTTGCTAGCTCTACCTAGATTAGCTATCGGCTTCCTGTGGGTACCTTTGCCTATGCCTTCCCTGCTCACCGATTCGCTTAACTTCCTGTCCAAAGCCACCCCGCGCCGCCTCTGGAACGGGGCCCAGGTGGTGGGCGGCTACCTGCTGAGCAAGGCCACCGGCAAGGCCCGGCACTGGGGGCTGCCGGTGGCGCTCAGCTTCGAGCCCACCACCAGCTGCAACCTGCGCTGCCCCGAGTGCCCCAGCGGCCTGCGCTCTTTCACGCGGCCCACCGGCATGCTGCCCGACGAGCTGTTCCGCAAGACCATCGACGAGGTGGCCTCCCGGCTCTGGTATTTAATTTTCTACTTCCAAGGTGAGCCCTACCTGCACCCCAACTTCCTCGATCTGGTGAAGTACGCGGCCGGTAAGGGCATTTATACCGCCACCAGCACCAACGCCCACTACCTCAACGATACCAACGCCCGCCGCACCGTGGAAAGTGGCCTCGACCGGCTCATCATCTCGCTCGACGGCACCACCCAGGAGGTCTATCAGCAGTACCGCGTGGGTGGCAAAATTGACAAGGTGCTGGAGGGCACCCGCAACGTGGTGAAGTGGCGCAAGCAGCTAAAATCGAGCACGCCGCGCATCGTGTTCCAGTTTCTGGTGGTGCGCCCCAACGAGCACCAGCTGGACGAGGCCCGCACGCTGGCCCGCGAGCTGGGCGTGGACGACGTGTGGTTTAAAACGGCCCAGATTTACGACCACCACAACGGCTCGCCCCTCATCCCGACCATCGACTACTACTCGCGCTACGAAAACCAGGGCGACGGTACCTGGAGCCTGAAAAACAAGCTGCTCAACCACTGCTGGAAGATGTGGCACTCCTGCGTGATAACCTGGGACGGCCTGGTGGTGCCCTGCTGCTTCGACAAAGACGCCGAATACCGCCTCGGCGACCTGCAAACGCAGACGTTCCGCCAACTCTGGCACGGGCCCAAGTACCGGCAGTTCCGCGCCTCGCTGCTCAAGGGCCGCTACCAGATTGAGATGTGCCGCAACTGCTCGGAAGGTACCAAGGTGTGGGGCTAAGCAGCTGATCGGGTTAAATTGAAGCGTCGTAGAGACGCGACCCTTCGCGTCTCGTCGTTGCTGACGTTGAACATCAGCCCACAGCTATTTTTTCCCGGTTTCTGCTCTATCTATGATTGGCTCGACTGAGTTTCAACGCGCTTTCACCCTACTCTCCGAAAAGCTCACGCGCTGGGTGCAGGGCCTGATTCTGCTGCTGCCCAACCTGCTCATTGCGCTGCTGATTCTGGTAGCCACCTACTTCGTGGCCAAAATGGTGCGCCGGCTGGTTGTGCGCATCCTGCCGCGCATCTCGCCCAGCGTCACGCTCAACAACCTCATTGCCACCATGGTGCACGCGGGCGTGCTGCTGATTGGCATTTTCTTCATGCTGGAGGTACTGAGCCTCGACAAAACCGTGACCTCGCTGTTGGCCGGCGTGGGCATTGTGGGGCTGGCCCTGGGCTTTGCCTTTCAGGACATTGCGGCCAACTTCATCAGCGGCATCATCATTGCGGTGCAGCGGCCGTTTATGGTCGGCGACCTTATCCAGACCGACACGTATTTCGGCACCATCGAGAGCATCAACCTGCGCACCCTCAACCTGCGGCAGGTAACGGGCGAACTGGTGCGGGTGCCCAACCGCAAGGTGTTCGAGGCGCCGGTTATCAACTTCACCGTTACCACCCAGCGACGCGTCGATATTGAGTGCCGCGTGGCCTACGATGCCCGGCTGGAGCAGGTGCGCAGCCTGGTAGAGGCTTGCATGCAGGATTTTCCGAACCGGCTGGTACACCTGCCGCTGGAGGTGATGTTCACCGAGTTCGGCCCCAGCGCCATCAACTTCACCCTGCGCTTCTGGATTCCATACCGCCGCGATGTAGACTACGTGAGTGCCAAAAGCGAGGCCATCCTGCGCGTTAAGCGGGCCCTCGACCAGGCCAACATCCCGATTCCCTACCCTATCCAGACGCTCAACATTAGCCCCGGGCCACCGGCGCCGGGCAGCCCGCGGCCGGACTAAACGACACCATGCGCCCCGAACGAATTCGGGACGCACGGTGCAGGTTGCGCAAACGACCCGAAGGCCGGTTACTTGTGCTTCTTATCGAGGTCCTTGCCCAGGTCTTCTACCGTTTTGAGAAACTCATCGACGCTCGTGTCGCCGTAGGTGCCGTAGGCGGTGGCGATGGTGCCCTTCACGCCGTCGGCGGTTTCGATGGCATAGAGAATCGACATATCGTCGGGGTTGCTTTCGCCCTCGAAGCGGTAGAAATCGACGATGGTTACCTCCTCGGGCATGTAGCCGCGGGCCTTGTTATCGTCGCTGAGCGGGTAGAGCTTGCCGTCGGTTACCCGGAAATCGGCCGTGAAGCCGTCGGCGACCAGCTTGCTTTCCACATTCACGAGGCTGCGCTCTTTTTCGTTGTCTTGCATGACTAGGGGATTAGGTGTTAGGGAGGGGAGTGCGGGAAAGGAATAACGCGGGTCGCTAACAATGCTGCCCCCGTGCCGGGCTATACGTAGCCGGTACGGGGGCAGGTTATACCCGAGTCCAGAAAAGCGGTTTTAACCTTGGTTGCCGGCTTTCTGCCGTTGCTCGGCCAGGTCAATCGTGCGCTGTAGCCGGTCTACATCGAAGGCCGAGCAGGCGCTGCCGCAGCCCTTGGCGCAGCCGCTCTGGCGCTTATCAAACGCCTGCCAGAAGATGCGCCCCACGTAGAATGCCGCCGCGGCAAAGAGCAGCGCAATAATGAGATATTGTAACCACATGATTTTTAGGAGTTAGGAACTTAGTGAAGGGCAATACCGGATGGCAACCGGTTTCGTTCTAGCTAACCGCTAATACCGGCTCCCTGTTCCCGCCACACCTGCCCTATCAGCGCCTGCATCTCGCCGTGGACCAGGCCGTTGCTGGCCACCACCTCGCGGCCGAACAGCGGGTCGCCGTCCTGCAGAAACTCGGTGACGCGGCCGCCGGCCTCGCGCACCAGCAGAATACCGGCCGCCACGTCGTAGGAGTTGAGGTTGAACTCGAAGAACCCCTCGAAGCGGCCGGCGGCCACGTAGGCCAGATCGGCGGCGGCTGAGCCCACCCGGCGCACCCCGTGCGAGCCGCGCATGAAGGCGCCCAGCACCTTCAGGTAGTCGTCCATGAGGCCGAAATCGGTGTAGGGGAAGCCAGTGGCGATGAGCGACGAGTCGAGGTCGGGCACCTCGGACACGTGGATGGGTTGCTCGTTGCAGAAGGCCCCGGCACCCTTGGCGGCCCGGAAGCACTCGTCGCGCACCACCTCGTACACCACGCCGGCCACCAGCTCGCCCCCCCGAATCAGGCCCACGCTCACGCAGTACACCGGCAGGCCGTGCACGAAGTTGGTGGTGCCATCGAGCGGGTCGATAATCCAGTTGTACTCCTCGGCCCGATCGGCGCCCTCGGTGCCTTCTTCGGTGATGAAGCCGGCCTCGGGCAGCACCTCGCGCAGGCCGGCCACCAGCAGCTTCTCGGTTTCCTTGTCCACGTACGAAACCAGGTCGTGGGTGCCCTTATTCTCGATGTGGCTGCGGTTGAACGTGGCCGATTCCTGGCGGATAAAGCCCCCGGCGCGCCGCGCCACGGCCGCAAGCTGAAAGCTGATTTCGTTGTAATCCATGATGATGTGGTGCGTAGGGCTTGATTGGTAATGCTTAGGAAAGAACGTCATGCTGAGCGGAGCGAAGCATCTCGCGTGCTGATGTTGCAGGAGTATTTCAATGTCAGCACGCGAGATGCTTCGCTCCGCTCTGCATGACGTTCTTTTCATTCCTTACGCAGCCTCAACCGCCCGCTTACGCCCCAGCACGGCCGCCGCGACGGTGCCGATCAGCAGTAGCACGGCCAGCACCTGGCAGCTGATGCCAATCAGCTCGCCGTAGCGGACGTAGAAGGTGAGCTCGGTGTTGAGATGCACGGTGCCGCGCAACGCGGCCGGCACCCACCAGCCCGACTGCTGCGTGATTTCGCCCTTCTGGTTGATGAAGCCCGAAATGCCGGTATTGGCCGAGCGGGCCACGTCGCGGCGGGTTTCGATGGCCCGGAGCGTGGCGTACTGCAGGTGCTGCTTATGCCCCGGCGAGTCGCTCCACCAGCCGTCGTTGGTGATGATGCCGATGAGCGTGGCCCCCTTGGTCACGTAATCGGCCACAAAGTCGCCGTACACCGACTCGTAGCAAATAACCGGGGCCACTCGCAAAGCCGGCGCGGCGGCCGCCTCGAACACGGCGCGCTCGGGCTGTGAGCCGAGGCCACCGGCCGAGCCGCCCAGGTCAATCACGAACATCGACAGCCAGGGCGGCACGCCTTCCACGCCCGGCACGAGGCGGCTTTTGTGGTAGAACGCGGCCGGATCGGTAGGGCGCCCCAGGTGCAGGGCCGCATTGAACAGGTCGTAGTACCCCATATCGTCCCGGAAACGAGCAGTAGGGCTGGCCTGCGCTTTATCAGGGCCGTACTGGCCTACCGTGGTCAGGCCGGTTACCAGGTCGATGTCGGGGTGGGTACCCAGCCACTGCCGGAGCTGCCTGATGCGCGGGTAGGTTTCGATGTTGCTTTCGAAGTAGGTTTCATCGAGGCTGGTTTCGGGCCAGAGCACGAGGCGCGTTTGGGGCGTCAGCTGCTGCTCGGTCAGCGTCATCATCCGCGCCAGCTGCTGATCGTAGGGCACAAAGTTGGGCGCGCCCTCAAACTTCTCCAGAAACGGGTCGAGGTTGGGCTGCACCACCACTACTTCGGCCTCCGGTCCTTTCTCCTGGTAGTTGCGACCAATGCCCAGCGAAATACTCACGGGAATGACTACTGCCAGCACCGGAGCCACCCACCGCCAGCGCGCCGGCCCAAATGACCACGGCGGCGCGGCTTTCTCTCCCCCGAACCACGCCCAGAACACGAGCAGATTCACCGCCCAGATCCAGAGTGAGCCGCCCAGGAAACCGGTATACTCGTACCACTGCACCCACTGGTTGGCGGTGGCAAAGCCGTTGCCGAGTGTAAGCCAGGGCCAGGTGAGAAACCAGTGCAGGTGCAGCTGCTCGAAGGCAATCCAGTAAATGGGTAGCGAGAGGTAGCCCAGCGTCGGGCCAAACCGTTTTTTGGTGTGATAAAAGGCCGCCAGCGCCGCGCTCATCATCAGGGCATTGCAAACGACGGCCGCAATACCGCCGCCCAGCGTGCTGAAGCTTACCCAGTAGGTGGTGAACAGGTTCCAGAGCATCAGGGTGAGGTAGCCGTAGCGCCACACCTTCCAGCCGCTGGCTCCCTGGCGGGTCAGGTGTTGCTCCAGCAGCAGGTAGGGCACCCAGGCCACCAGCAGCAGCAACGCCAGCGGGGCGGGGTTCACCGGCCAGCCGGCCCACAGCAGCGTGGCGCTCAGCAGCGCCAGCAAGCTCGGCAGCCAGTAAGCCCAGCCTTTGGCCGCCGGGGGGGCCGTAACGGGCTGGGGCAGGGTTGCGTTATTCGACATCGTCTTCGGTCTGGTCGTCGTTATCGTCGTACTTTTTGTAACGGTCGGCTTTGGCGGGGCGCTCGTAGGGGCGGCCCTGCACCACCAGCACAATTTCGCCCTTAATGGAGGGGCGGGCGGCGAAGTTCCGGGCCAGCTCGGCCAGCGGGGCCGTTACGGTTTCCTCGAACAGCTTGGTCAGCTCGCGGCTTACCGAGGCGGGCCGCTCGGGACCCAGCACGTCGGCCAGCTGCTCCAGCGTCTTCACAATCCGGTGCGGCGACTCGTAGAAAATCATGGTGCGGGTTTCGGGCACCAGTTCCTGCAAACGCGTCTGCCGGCCTTTTTTGACTGGCAGGAACCCCTCGAACGTAAACCGCTCGGCCCCGAAGCCCGACTTGAGCAGCGCCGGTACCAAGGCCGTAGCCCCCGGCAAACACTCGACTTTAACGCCGCGGGCCAGGCATTCGCGCACCAGCAGAAAACCGGGGTCGGAGATGCCCGGCGTACCGGCGTCGGACACCAGGGCCATGGTTTCGCCCTTGGCCAGCCGCTCCAGCAGCCGCGGCACCTGCTGGTGCTCGTTGTGCAGGTGGTAGCTGAGCAGGGGCTTCTTCAGCGCCAGGTGTTGCAGCAGGCGGCCGCTGGTGCGGGTGTCTTCGGCCAGCACCAGATCCACCTCGCCCAGTATCCGGATGGCGCGCAGGGTGATATCCTCCAGGTTGCCAATAGGCGTGGGCACCAGGTAAAGCAGCGTAGGCGTAGGTTCCGACATAGCCACAAAGGTAGTTTATCAGTTGCCAGTTGCCGGTTGCCAGTATGGAGTTGTCAGTTGTCAGTTGCCAGTTGCCAGTTGCCAGTTGCCAGTTGCCAGTTGTCAGTTGTCAGTTGTCAGTTGAGAATCTGTTCAGCAACTCCATACTGGCAACTGACAACTGGCAACTGACAACTGAATCAAGCTTCCTCGCCGCCGTACTCGGCGGCCAGCTTATCGATGGCGGCAGCTAGTTTCCGGTCTTTGGCGGTGATGGTGTTGCCCGCGTCGTGGGTGCGCAGGCGGAAGCTGACGGTGTTGTACTCGTTGCTCCACCAGGGATGGTGGTCCTGGAACTCGGCCTCCTCGGCCACGTCGCTCATGAAGCTGAAAGCTACCTTGAAGTCTTTAAAACGAAACATATTGCAGAGGGCGTTATCCTGTTCGATCCACATGGCAAAGGGCAGCATTGGTAGTGCTGCAAGGTAGCGCGTGGCGGGGTAAACCGCTTCAACTTCAGCAACCGCGCCGTTTCTTCCGCAAAGCCTTATTTGTATAGGGTTGCTTAGTAGCTTTGCGACATGCGCGGTGGCCGGTCCTTTCCGGCCGCCCTTTTCAGCGGTCCGGCCGCTTCCTTTATACGAATGGCAAATACCTTATCCCCAACCCGCACCGGCTGGCAGCAATTCTGGCGGCACGCGCATTGGCTGCTGCTTATTCCGCTGCTAGCCGATTTGAGCTATTCGTATGTGGAGCACCTGAACGCCATACACGATGGCGACATGATATCCATTGCGCTGCCCCGCCCCAACATCATCCAGGCCCTCAACGACCCGTTCGGCTTATCGGCCCTGCTGGATGGGCAGGAGTACGCTGCTCCAAACCGCTACTTTGCCCTCAAAACCCTGTACCTGTACATGCGCCACATGCCGCTGTTTCTGCAGCATTTCGTGGACCCTATCTACAGCACGTACATGGCTTGTGCCATTGCCAAAACCCTCATTCAGGCCGGTTTCATTGCGCTGCTCGCCTATTACATCAGTTGCAGCTACCAGCTCAACAGCCGGAATTTCCTGCTGGCGGCCCTCCTGGTTACGCCCTTTTTTCAGACCGCGGGCTACATGTCGCAAATGGGAATTATCGACTACTCTATTACCTACTGCCTTTTCTACGCACTTCCGCTGCTGCTGCTGCTGATCTATTTTCTGCCTTTCTACGGGGCCTTGTTTCGTAATCCGGCCAAGCCGATAAGCACAGCCTGGCACGTAGCCCTGCCCCTGCTGGCGCTGGTAGTGGCGCTCAACGGGGCCATTGGCCCGGCCGCAACCGCCGTGTTTGGGGCGCCCCTACTGCTCAGGATAAGCTATCTGGCCTACAAGAACTCCGCAGGTATCCCCGGCGGTTTTTTTCAGCGCCTCTGGCACGGCCCTTACCGTGGCATGATCGGCCAATTGGTATTTCTGCTATTCGCCTGCACTTACTCGCTCTATATCGGCACGTTCAATATCGAGAACGTGCGGGAATTCACAGTTTGGGAAATATACGAGAAGCTTTGGGCAGGTATCCCCATCGAGTTTAACAGCCAGCTGGGATTCCCGGTACTGTTGGCGGCCGTGCTGGTGAACCTGCTGCTCCTGAAAGCCAGCACCCCGAATAGCTCGACTCGTACGATGCTGCGCGTTGCCCTGTGGCTGTTCGTGCTGGGGGCCATTTACCTGGCCCTGCTGCCCCTCGGTGGTTATCGTGCCTACCGCCCCAACATTGTCCGGCGCGACACCATTATCCCGATTACGCTGGCCCTGATGTACATTTTTGGGGTAAGTACGCTGTATTTGCTCCACCATGGGCCGCCCCGTTTCAACCGCTTGTACATTCCGGTCCTGCTGGCTCTCACCGCGCTGTATTCTTTCGCGGATGTGGCGGACCTGCGCGCCAATAACTGCGAGGTAGAAGCCCTGCGCACGATTGCTCGCTCCGAAGAGCCGGTAGTACACCTGGAAGCCGACTGCTCCATTATGAACTGGGGCCTCATCACCGACCCCAACGTATCGGGCGAAGCGGCCCGGATGCTGCAGTACTGGAATATAACCAAGGAGCAGCGACTCTTTTATCGTTAGGTCAGCCTCTTTCCTACTCCCCGTTTGAAGCGGGATGCGACGCTCAGAGTTGCATCCCGCTTTTCGTTTTCCCGCTCCCCCCGGCGTTCTATCACGGCCTTACCATCCACTGCCGGGCGGAACGAAAGGCTATAGCAGTTGAACTTGATCGAGCTGGCTGGTTTTAGCCGGCCGGCATGCTCAGCTTTTCCCGCACCTGCATCAGCGCAAAGCCCAGCAGGTTGAGGCCGCACCACGTTTCGGGGTGGGCAGCCTGGGGGCTGTCGTGGGCCAGTCCAATGCCCCAGATGGCATCTACGGGGCTGGCTTCTACCAGCACGCGGTTGCCGGTGCCGAGCAGAAACTTCTGCAGCTCCGGATGCTGGCCGAATTTGGCCGCGTTGCCGCGCACTACCACCTCGAAGCGGGCCGCCAGCCAACGGTTCTCCTCGAAGGGCACGATGCGGCGGCCCAGTTTTTTAGCGTCATTGGGATGGGCCGCCTTTAGGATGGCTTGGCGGGTGGTTTCGTCGCCGAACAAGCGGGCTTTTTCGGCCATCATGTAGTGCTCGGCCGTGGGGTACGTGTCGCCGTCGACGGTAAAGGGGACGGGGTACCACTGGCTGAAGCACTCTTTGCCGACGCGGCTTTTATCGGCCGGCGTGTGCCCCCAGAAAAACAGGTACTTGGGCGTCTCACCGGCTTCGAGCCGGCACAGCAGGGTTTCGACGGAACGGATAGGCGGTAGTGGGGCGGCTGCCATAAATGGTTGCTGGTCAGTGGTTTGTTAGGCAAAAGCAGCGCCGCCCGGGAACCGACAGCCAACTCAAAGCTAAACCCAAACCCGCAATCCACAGTACACTTTACCAAACGCCCCCAGTCCACCTCAATCCAAACTGAATATGGCTACCGACTCCAACGACCGCCCCGTGCGCGTCATCAACGACGATACCTCGAAGCAGGAAATGGAGGCCGGCCACATTGTGCCCGGCGCCGACCCGCCCAAGAACGAGGATGCCCGCGGCGGCTTCGGCAACCGCGATGGTAAGCAGGGTTTCGGCACCGACAGCTCCGACGGCATCACGGCCGTGTCGATGAACCAGAACGAGGACAAGACCGCCCCCCCGCACGATAACATGCGTACCACCGAGGAGGGCCGTCCCGACCGCCCCAACCAGGATATGCCCGCCGAGCGCCGGCTCTCGCAGCAGCCCCGCCGGCCCGTTGACGAACTCGATGGCGATGATGCCCGCAAAGGCCCCGACGAGATGGAAGACCCCGATTCACGTGTGGGCATGGGCCAGATGGAGGCCAATCCGCCCTCCAATGCCAAGCTCGCCAGCCAGGGCACCAACGCCGACCTCACCGACTACGAAGCCCAGGACACGGCCATCGACCAGTAATTTTTTAACAGCTGTTCGCTGGCGGCCATTGGCAGTGCAAAACCAGTGACTGCTAGCAACCAGCCAATTAACCCCTTTCATTATGTCTGATAAAAGCAACCAGCAGTCGCCGGAGCACAGTGGTGACCCGGCCGGCCAGGGCCAGCGCAAAGCCGACCCCAACAGCAAGCCCCTCGCTACCGGCGATGATCAGAAAGACCTTGCCGACGAGTACACGGAGGACGGACTGGACGAGATTCCGCCCTTCCTGGTGAACAACCCCAACCGCAACTACGACAAGCCCGACATCGACAAGCCGGCTTACAGCTAAGCCACTGGTCGCGAACTAAAAACCGAACGAGCACTCACGCAACTGGGTGCTCGTTCGGTTTTTGGCCACTCCTTTTCCCTGCGTTATACTTCCGCTGCCAAGCCCTCAGCCCGAAACTATGGCCCGCTACGCCCTCACCGATATTCATGGCTGCCTGCTGACGTTGCGTAAGCTACTGCAGGAGCGGCTGCCGCTGCGCCCGGCCGACGAGCTGTACTTCTTGGGCGACTACGTGAACAAGGGCCCCGATAGCCGCGGCGTGCTCGATTACCTGATGGCGCTGCCCGCGCAGGGATACCAGGTTGTCTGCCTGCGCGGCAACCACGACCAGGAGCTGCTCGATGCCGCCGACGGCCACGCCGACCGTAGCTGGCTTACCGAGCCCGAACGGCAGCTCACGCTACGCAGCTTCGGCATCGACCGTCCGCAGCTGCTGCCCCAGGCCCACCGGCGCTGGTTGCGCGAGCTGCCCTGCCAGTTTGATATACCCGGCTGGACCCTGGTCCACGCCGGCTACGACTTCCGCCAGCCGGCGGCCGAAATGCGCCGCGACTGGCACAGCATGCTTAACATCAAGGAGTTTGTGTTGGATGCCTCACGCCTGCAGGGCCGCCGGCTGGTGCACGGCCACGTGCCCACGCCCTACACGGAGGTGCAGCGCCGCCTGGCCCAGCACCCCGGGTCCGTTTGCCTCGACACCGGCTGCGTGTACCGCCACAATCCCGAGCTGCGCCACCTGGCCGCCTTCAACCTCGACACCCACGAGCTGACGCTGCAAGCCAATATTGAACCGGACTACCCGATTGCGAAGCGGTAAGCACACGGCGCCACGCCTGCTGCAAACCCACTCTTAACGCTTACTCTTTGAGCGCATCGGAGCGCAGCACGCGGCGGGCGGCCTCCTGGTACGGGTTGCGCGGGTCGTTGGACACGGCGCGCAAAGTGTTGCGGGCGGCCGTGGTCTGCTGGTTGCGCCAGTAGGCCATGCCCAGGTGGTAGCGCGCCCGGCCCGCCAGCGGCGAACCGGCCTGCGTGGCTACCCGCCGCAGAAACGGCTGGGCCGCCTGAATCTGCTCGGGGTCGTCCTGGCTCAGCAGGAAAATACCGTTGTAGTACGTGAGCGTGTCCTGGCCGATGGCATTGCTGGGAATGCGCTGCAGTGCCTGCAGCGCCGGCGGATACTGCCCTTCGCGGTAGAGGCGCATGGCTTCGGCCAGCAGCGGCCGCTGCCCCTCCCCCACCACCGAATCAGACAGGCCGGCTTCGGGCTGATAGTAGCGGCTCCAGGTGTCGGCGGCCGAGGGGGCAGTGGGGCGCCACAGCAGCCACAGGCCCAGCAGCGCCAGCAGGACAGCCGCCACGCCCACGCCCCAGCGGCGCTGCTGCTGGTGCTGGCGCCGCCGCACCCGCGACAGGGCCAGCTGGCGCTGGTCGAGGCGCAGGTCGAGGGCCAGCAGGCGCTGGTACAGGGTTTCGTGGCCCGCCACCCAGCGCAGGTCGGCCGTGAGCTGCTCGTACTGCTGGTAGGCCTGGTAAAGGGCGGGGTCGGTTTCGAGCCGGGTTTCGAAGGCCTCCTGCTCGGCGGCGCTCAGCTGGCCGTCGGCAAAGCGTTCCAGCTCTTCCAGGTAGGGTCGCAGGTCGGGGGCGGGCAGGGGCATAAGGGCAGAAATAGCAGCGGGCGGGTAAAACGGACGCGGGGCACGCCGCAGCTAAGCTACGCAGAAGCCCGGAGCCAGGGCGCTAGGCAGCGGCGCGCAGGCGCAGCTCGTAGAGTTTGCGCAGGCAGCTCGATTTCTGCATGCGGGCCACGTTGGCATTGGCAAAGCCCATCTTGCCGGCCATTTTCTCGAAGTGGTAGCCCCGAAAATAAAAATACATCAGCATCTTCTGGCAGTCGAGGCCCATGGTGCGGAACAGGGCCAGCAGCTGCTGGCGGCGCCCGTTTTCGTGGGCCGGCAGCCGGGCCGTGGTGCGGGCGGCGCGCATCTGCTCGTCGGCCAGGCCATACACGTAGGCGCGCAGGTTTTCGGGCACCTTGGTCAGGCGGCCGTCGGCTACCTGGTCGTAGAACTCGACCAGCACAACGCGCAGCAGCTCGTGGGCGGCGGGGGCCTCCAGCTGGTGCTGCCGGCGCGCCCAGCGCGCAAACAGGGTCCGGTTCTGCTCGTAGAACTGCACCAGAAACGACTGATTGCCCATCCGAAGACTGGTCAGGACTTCGGCAAGTTGCTGGGGTGTATCCATAGGAAGGGCAAGATAAGGCTAAAGGTGAGATAGTGAGAGGGTGAAATGGTGAGTTTGACGTTCCAACAGCCTGTCGGCGCAAACGGCGCTATAAGGTTTCTGGAACGTCAAACTCACTATTTCACCCTCTCACTATCTCACCTTTCTCTTACCTTTGAAGATATGGAAACTCAAGCTCGCGTCCTCGCCCCCGATACCGCCGTTTTCGACCTCATCAAACAGGAGAAAGTCCGCCAAACCCACGGCATTGAACTCATTGCCTCCGAAAACTATGTTTCGGAGCAGGTAATGCGGGCCCAGGGCTCCATCCTGACCAACAAATACGCCGAGGGCCTGCCCGGCAAACGCTACTACGGCGGCTGCGAAATCGTGGACCAGATTGAGCAGCTGGCCATCGACCGGGCCAAGGAGCTGTTTGGGGTGGCGTGGGTGAACGTGCAGCCGCACTCCGGCGCTCAGGCCAACGCGGCCGTGATGCTGGCCATCCTCAACCCCGGCGACAAAATTCTGGGCTTCGACCTCAGCCACGGCGGCCACCTTACGCACGGCTCGCCCGTGAACTTCTCGGGCAAGCTTTACCAGCCCAGCTTCTATGGCGTCGAGAAGGAAACCGGCCTCATCGATTTTCAGAAGGTAAAGGAAACGGCCCGCCGCGAAAAGCCCAAGCTCATCATCTGCGGAGCCTCGGCCTACTCGCGCGACTGGGACTACCAGGCCCTGCGCGAAGCTGCCGACGAAGTGGGCGCTCTGCTGCTGGCCGACATTTCGCACCCCTCGGGCCTGATTGCCAAGGGTCTGCTCAACAACCCGTTCCAGCACTGCCACATCGTAACTACTACCACCCACAAAACCCTGCGCGGCCCCCGCGGCGGCCTGATTATGATGGGCCAGGATTTCGAAAACCCCTTCGGCCTGAAAACACCCAAGGGCGAAACCCGCATGATGTCGGCGCTGCTCGACTCGGGCGTATTCCCCGGCACCCAGGGTGGCCCGCTGGAGCACGTTATCGGGGCCAAGGCCGTGGCCTTCGGCGAAGCCCTCACCGACACCTACGCCGACTACACCCGCCAGGTAGTAGCCAATGCCCAGGCCCTGGCCGGCGCCTTCGTGGAGCGCGGCTACGAGCTGATTTCGGGCGGCACCGACAACCACCTGATGCTGATTGACCTGCGCAGCAAGGGCCTGACCGGCAAGCTCGCCGAAAACACGCTCGTAAAGGCCGACATTACCATCAACAAAAATATGGTGCCCTTCGACGATAAGTCGCCCTTCGTGACCTCGGGCATGCGCATTGGCTCGGCCGCCGTAACGACGCGCGGCTTGCGCGAGCCCGACATGGTGCGCATCGTGGAGTTTATTGACGAGGCCCTGACCCACAACGCCGACGACGCCCGCCTGGCCAAAGTGCGCGGCGAAATCAACGAATGGATGCAGCAATACCCGCTCTTCAGCTGAAGGAGTGACCCGGCGAAGGAGTGAATGAGTGCGTCGGTGATGGCAGGAATGAGTCGCCCGAATTAGCCTGGCAAACCCCAACTGCCCGTAATTTCGTTTGTTCTCATTCCTTCACCGAATCAGTTATTCACTCCTTCGCCGGGTCACTCATTCGCTCATTCACCTATTCACTCATTTCCCACAGTGTCTGCAACTCAACCCATGCTGGGCGACCAGCAGGAAATGTCGTTTATCGACCACCTGGAGGCGCTGCGTTGGCACGTTATCCGGGCCGCCATTGCCGTGGTGGTGTTTTCCCTCGGGGCCTTCTTTGCCAAGGATTTCCTGTTCCACGACCTGATGCTGGGCCCGTCGCGGCCCGATTTCTGGACTTACCAGATGTCGTGCAAGGCGGCCGCGCTGCTGCACGCCCCGGGCCTGTGCATCGATAAAATCGGGTTCGTCATTCAGAACCGCGAGATGAGCGGGCAGCTGACCATGCACATCAGCACGAGCTTTATCGTGGGCATCGTGCTGGGCTTTCCGTACTTGTTCTGGGAGCTGTGGCGCTTCATCGAGCCGGGCCTGTACCCGCACGAGCGCCAGAACTCGCGCGGCGCCGTGTTTTTCGTGTCGGTGCTCTTCATTATGGGCCTGCTGTTCGGCTACTACATTGCCGCCCCCATGAGCATTCAGTTCCTGGCCGGCTACGTGGTGGATGCCAGCATCGAGAACCAGATTGACATGCAGAGCTACCTGAGCACGCTCACGACCATGAGCCTGTCGTGCGCCTTCGTGTTCGAACTGCCGATGATTGTGTTCTTCCTGGCCAAAGCGGGCCTGATTACGCCCGACATCATGCGCGTGTACCGTAAGCACGCCATTGTGGTAGTGCTCATTATTGCGGCCATCATCACGCCGCCCGAAGTCACTTCGCAGATAATAGTGACCATTCCGATTATTCTGCTCTACGAGGTGAGCATCAACATTGCCCGCGTAGTTACGCGCAACCGCACCGCCGCCCTCAACACCCAGCTGGCCGAAAACCAGGGCGTGGCGGAATAAACGAGCTGCCAGCCGCAAGCTACAGGCTACAGGCTACAAGCTGACGTTCAACATCCGCTTGCAGCTTGCAGCTTGTGGCTGGAAGCTCCTTAAAAAAAACATCCTATGAAACTAGCCATCGGCTCCGACCATGCAGGCTTCGAGTACAAGCAAATGCTGCTACAGTGGCTGCGCGACAACGGCTACGAGGTGCAGGACTTCGGCACCCACTCGGCCGACTCGGTAGACTACCCCGACTACGTGCACCCACTGGCTACGGCCGTCGAGAAAGGCGAGTTCGAGCTGGGTTTGCTGCTGTGCGGCTCGGCCAACGGCGTGTGCATCACGGCCAACAAGCACCAGGGCATCCGGGCGGCCATTGCCTGGGAGCCCGAGCTGGCCACGCTGGCCCGCCAGCACAACAACGCCAACGTTATCTGCATTCCGGCCCGCTTCGTGAGCGAGGAAACGGCCCGCGCCATTGCCAGCCAGTTCCTCAACACCGCCTTCGAAGGCGGCCGCCACCAAAACCGGGTAGCCAAGATTGCCTGCTAGGTGAGCTGATTTAGCGAGAAAGAACGGTCATTCTTCGACTGCGGCTGCGCCTTCGCTCAGAATGACCGTTCTTTCTCGCTAAATCAGCTTTCTATCAAAGCCGCTCGAAGTGGCTGGTGACGGCGTGCAGGCCGGCGGGGGTGCAGAGGCCACGCACGTAGGGCGCAAAGATGTTGCGGTACACCTCCGACACATCGACCTGGTCGGGCGGGAAAAGCTCCTCGTTGAGCACCAGGCTGAACTGCGCCAGGATGATGTGGGCAATCAGACGGGCATCGAGGCTGGCGCGGAACTGGCCCTGGCTGATGCCGCCCTGCAGCAGGCGCACGAGCAGCGCGCCGGTGTAGTCGCGCAGATGGTCGCAGATAAGCTGCCACGACCGCGGGAACTGCGTCCGCATAATGTGGTAGTCGTAGTTGGGGGCCTGGCGCAGCTCGTTGAGGCTGTAGCGCAGCAGGCCCACCAGGCACTCGGCGGGCGTATCGAGGTTGGCAAACAGCTCGGCGTGCTCCTGCCGCTGGCGCACCAGGTTGCTCTCGGTTATAGCGTACAGCAGCTTTTCCTTTGAGCCGAAGGTTTGCCGGAACTCAGCGGGCGTGCAGTCGAGGGCGGCCGCCAGCTGCTCCTCGTGGGGCAGGCGCACGCCCACCTGCCTAAACAGCTCGGCAGCGCGCTCGAGAAGTTGTTTACGTATAGTTTGCTCCATATCAGGTGGGTAAGCGCTAGCTGAAAAACAACTGGCTGGTGCCGCTTGCTCGCATCAGAGCAACATGCCCAGACCAAAGAAAAACAGCAGCTGCACCAGGTACACAAACGGCGCCAGCGCATTGCGTTTTTTAAAGTCGGTCCGGTTGAAATATACCTGGAAAATCAGGCTCACCACAAACCAGCCCTTGAAATTCAGCAGCGGAATAACGTCGTACTGCCAGCTCCAGAAATCGTACTGCACGGCCACCGGCTCGATGCAAACATCGAGCCCAACCATGAGCAGGGCCGCTACAATTGCCCGCCCAAAATCGGGCAGGGGCAGGTAGGTGGCCAGGATACCCGCCGAATAGGTTACAATAATCCAGTTAACGCCAATAAGCAGCGGCACGCCCAGCCACTTAATGCCCAGCGAGGCGCCATACTGGTAGTGCCCAAACAGGAGGCCCGTGCGGATGCCAACTACTTCCACGAAGAAGCCCATAACGGCTATTAGCACGCAAAAGCTCCAGAACGCCGGCGTGCGCCGGGGCTGGAAAGCCAGCAGCAGCCCCACCGTGAGCAGCAGCGTGAGGGGCATGAAGCGCAGGAAGAATTCGGGGCTCTCGGAAAACGCCAGCCCCACAAAACCCGTGACGTGGAACAGCAGCAGCACCCCCTGGGCCCAGCGCAACCGCCGTTGCTGCCGCTCGGCGCGGGTACTGGCTACCGGAGCCGCCGCAGGATGTTGTTGGGTAGATTCGGGCATTGGGTGATGAATTAAAAACCAAAGATCAAACGTGAAAAGCCGGGGCGAATCGTTCAACGCCCCCAAACCGGCCGAAAAGTCTCAGCGGCCATTTTTCACTTTTACTCTTTAATTAAATCGGACACGATGTGGGCCGAGAGCAGGCAGAGCGGGATACCGCCGCCGGGATGCACCGAGCCGCCGCAAAAGTACAGCCCTTTCAACTGCCGCGAAAAATTGGGGTGGCGCAGAAAGGCGGCCAGCGCGTTGTTGCTGGAGCTGCCGTACAGCGCCCCGCCAAACGAGGACGTGCGCTCGGCAATACCCGGCGGGTCCCACACGTGCTCGGCCCGGATGAGCGGCCCGATGTCGGTGCCCAGCGCACGGTTCACGCGGCTGATTACGGCCGCGCGGGTCCGGGCCACCAGCGCCGGCCAGTCCTGGCCCTGGTCGTGGGGCACGTTCACCATCACAAACCAGTTTTCGTGGCCCGCGGGCGCGTCGGTGGGCGTGTGGCCGCTGGTGATGTTGACGTACACCGTGGGGTCGGGGCTGATGGTTTTATCCTGGAAGATGGCTTCGAACTCGCGCTGGTAGTCTTCGGAAAAGAAGATGTTGTGCACACCCAGCTCGGGAAAGCGGCGGGCGATGCCCCAGTAAAAAATCAGGGCCGACGACGAGCGGGGCTGGCTGAGCGTGCGCTCGGGCGCGGGCTGCGCGGGCAGCAAATGGCGGTAGGTAGGCACCACATCCATGTTGCTCACCACCTGCCCGAACTGGTAAGGGCCCTGGTCGGTGCGCAGGCCGGTTACGCGGCCGTTTTCAACCAGGATTTCGCGCACCGGCTCGTGGTAGCGGAACTCCACGCCCAACTCCTGGGCCAGCCGCACCAGGCTTTGGGCAATGGCATAGATGCCGCCCTCAGGGTAAAACGCCCCAATACCGTGCTCCAGGTGCGGAATCATGCTCAGCGTGGCCGGGGCCTGGTAGGGGTCGGAGCCGTTGTAGGTGGCAAACCGGTCGAAGAGTTGCACCAGCCGCGGGTCGGCAAAGGCAGCTTCGTGGCGCTGGTGCATGGTGCTGGTAAGGCCGAGCTGGGGCAGCGCGGCCAGGGCTTTCAGCACTTCGGAGCTGAGGTAGGTCCCGGCCTTGTGGAGGCTTTTTTGCAGAAACGTGCCCGCCGTGGCGTCGTAGGCCCGGCCGCTGCGGGCCAGGAAAGCGCGCACGTCGGCGGCCGGGGTGCCCAGTTTGGCTTCCACTTCGCGGGCAAACTTCTCCTCGTCGGCCCAGGCCGTAAGGCGGGTGCCGTCGGCGAAAAAGTACTCGGTAATCGGGTCGAGGCGCTGGTAGCGGAAGTAGTCTTCGGGCCGGCGGCCGGCCAGCCGGAACAGCTCGTCGACGAGGTGGGGCAGCGTGAAAAGCGAGGGGCCGCCGTCGAAGCGGTAGCCGCCGGGCAGTTCCAGCTGGTGCATTTTGCCACCGAAGCTTTCCTGGGCCTCAAACACCACCACGCGGTGGCCCGCCACGGCCAGCCGCACGGCCGTGGCAATGCCGCCGATGCCCGCCCCGATGATGGCAGTGGATGGAGTCATTTGGTTTGAGCTGTTAGCTTTTTTGTGCTGGCGAATTTTGCAAACTCCAAGAGAGCGAGCAACTGGAGTACGCTGCCCGAAAGCAACTCACCTGCAAACACGTTACGGCTCGTTCGGTTTAGGCCCGGCTGCTTTCCTGCGAAAATCACCGGAAAGCAGCACCGAGGCAGCCGTGCAGTGTCACCCCCAAAGCTTACAGTTCACAGCTTACAGTTCACAGCTCACAGTTCACAGCTAAAAACTATTCCACGGCCAGCACCAGCCCTTTCAGGTAGGCGCCTTCGGGGTGGAACAGGCTCACGGGGTGGTCGGCGGGCTGGGTGAGGCGGTGCAGGATGCGGGCGGGGCGGCCGGCCTCGATGGCGGCGGCCAGCACCGCGCCCTCGAACAGCTCGGGCGACACGACCTGCGAGCAGCTGAAGGTGAACAGCAATCCGCCCGGCGCAATCTGGCTGATGCCGGCCGCGTTGAGGCGCTTGTAGCCCATCAGGGCATTGTGGCGGGCCGAGAGGTGCTTGGCGAAGGCAGGAGGGTCGAGCACGATGAGGTCGTACTGTTCGTCGCGGTGCTGCTTCATAAAGCTGAACACATCCTCGGCAAAGGCCTCGTGCTTGTGGGCCAGACCCGTGAGGGCGGCGTTGCGCTCAGTCAGCTCGATGGCCCGCTTGCTCGAATCGACGGAATGCACCAGCTCGGCGCCGGCCTGCAGGGCGTAGGAGCTGAAGCCGCCGGTGTAGCAGAACGTGTTGAGCACCCGGCGGCCGGGCGCGTAGCGGGCCAGCAGGCTGCGGTTGTCGCGCTGGTCGATGAAGAAACCGGTTTTCTGGCCCGTCTCCCAGTCAACGGCGAACGGGTGGCCGTTTTCCTGCACCACGTGCTCCTGGCCGTTGCTTTCGCCCAGCAGGTAGCCGTTCTGGGCGCCCGGTGCGGCCTTGGCGGGCACGGTTTCGGCGCTCTTATCATAAATGGCCCGCAGACCCGGAATAACGGCCTGCAAAGCGGCGGCAATCAGGGGGCGTGCTTGGTACATGCCCGCGCTGTGCGTCTGCACTACAGCCGTGTCGCCGTACACGTCGATGATGAGGCCGGGCACGCCGTCGCCCTCGGCGTGGGTGAGACGGTAGACGTCGGTGCTGCCGGTGCCGGTCAGGCCCAGGCCCTGGCGCAGCTGGTAGGCGTTGCGCAGGCGGTTTTCCCAGAACCCGGCGTCGGGCAGGCGGGCATCGGGGCCGAAATCGAGCAGGCGCACGGCAATCGAGCCGGGGGCGTAGTGGCCCACGCCCAGCACCTCGCCGCCCGCGGCGCGCACCGTTACGGGCGCCCCTTCGGTCACTTCGCCCTCCATCCGGCCAATGGCGCCCGAAAACACCCAGGGGTGGCGGCGGCGTAGCGACTGGTCTTTTCCGGGTTTGAGCGTAATGGTGGCCATATTTCTGAGCTGTTAGCTATCAGCGGCTAGCTGTTAGCTTTCGTGTAAGATTGAATTGGTCTTTCTTCAAGAGAACCGCGCGGCGGTTGGCCAGCGAGCTTTTCTGTCGAAACGAAAGCGTAAAGGTACGCCCGCCCACGCCTCCACTCCTACCGAAACGGGTCGATGTAGGCCACCAGCACCGCCAGCGCCGACAGGCCCAGCAGAACGGCCCACACCGGGCCGCCCCAAATCAGCAGGCCAACGAGCGAAATCGGACCCACTATCAGCCCCAGCACGCCCAGCACCGTGGTACCCAGGCCCACTTCGGCCACGGCCTGTGCCCCATCGGTGGCGCCGCGCCGGCCGGGCCGCACAACGGCCGCGTAGGTGGGTTGGGCCGCCGCCGAAAACGACCGGGCCAGCCGCGCCGGAACAGCCCCCGCAGTTCTTCGGACGGGCCGGCGCGCGGCATGGGAAGCCACCGGCCGGGCCACAGCGGCCGGCAAAGCCTTCACGGCCGCCGACGCGGGCGCGGCAGCCGGTAGCGCCTGGGCCGGAGCGGGCCGTTGCGACGCAGCGGCTACCGTGGGCGCGGGCCGGAACTGGTAGGCCGACTGAGCGCTACGGCAACCGGCGGCCCCCAGCAGCAGGCCCGTTGCGGCGGAGCAGGAAAAAAGGAAACGGCGGGTGAAGGCAGTAAAAACAGGCATGGGCATTGGGCTGAGAAGCGGCAAGATACGCGGGCCGCCGGGCCCTATACGGCAACCCGCCCGCCCGCGCTGCCCAACGGCCCCCGGCGCCCCCGTTATTGGCCCGCGGCCGACCCGAACCAGCGCCGGTAAATGGGCCGCCGCCAGGCAAACTGGGCCCACACGGCCGGCCACAGCAGCCGGTCGAGCAGCTCCGAGCCGGTGCGGTATTCCAGGTCTTCCACGATGTAAGTACCGCCGCTGGGCGCGGGCTGCATCAGGTGGCGGTGCTGCCAGTAGCGCAACGGCGCGGGCAGTTGCTCGCCCTCATCCACAAAGTAGTAGGTGCCATTGGCCGTGATGCCGTTATCAGTGATGAGCGAAGTCCAGCGCTGACGCAACGGACCGGCGCCCAGCTCCAGGTGCACCTCGTCGCCGCGCTGGCAGCCATCGAAGCGCAGCAGCCGGAAGGGCGGAAACGGCGGGGCCAGGGCCAGAAACAGCTCGCGGGTAAAGCCCCGCCACACCTCGGCGGGCGCGGCTTCGACGTGGGTGCGCAGGTACAGATTCATGGCAGGCTAACCCCCGAAACCGGGTGCGGGTTTTGGCGGGGCTCCCCGCCGTGGCTAAAACTCCAGCTTCAGGCCCAGGGCCAGCGTGGCAATGTCGGGCAGCGAGAGGGCGCGGTGGTTCTGGTAGTAGCTGATGGCATACAGGTCGTTGGTGGCCAGTTCGTAGTAGGTCGTGAGGCGACGGGCCCGGCCACTGGCCGCGGCGGGCAGCGCGTAGCTCAGGCTGCTGCCCAGCACCGGACCGTAGCGCATGGTGCGCGAAAACCAGTAGTAGTCGTTGGGGTACTGGTCGGGCTTGCCGGGGTTGCGCAGCCCGAAGGTATAGCTGCCGTACACGCCCACCGCCAGCGGCTGCAGGGCCAGCTTGGAGCCCAGCGGCAGCTCCCAGGGAGCATATTTCAGCTTCACCGAGGCAATGGTGAGGGCCGTGCCCGCGTGCTCGGCCGGCACGTAGCCCAGCAGCCCGTCCACGTCGAGGTGGCGGTGGGCGAAGCTCAGGCCGCCGCCCACGCTCAGCATGCCCAGGCCGCCGCCGGTTTGCAGCAGCAGGTGGCGCGGCTGGTAGCGCATGGTTCGGGCCGGCGCCGGTGCGGCCGGGCCGGTGGTGGCCAGGGTTTCGGTGGCTACCCGAACAGAATCGGAGGGGTCGGGCCCATTGGGCCAGGGGGCGGCCGATGGGGCAGCGGCGGACAGCAGCGCCGCCAGAAGCAGAGAGGCAGCCATCAGAAGGAAATTTGTTTGAGCCGGAACTGCTTATCGCCCCAGACCGTGACGACGAGGTAGTTGCGCTTCTCGAAGGAGTAGGAGTTGACGTAGGTAACGCCGTCGTCGAAGGGCTGGCCCACGCTGTAGTCGTGGCGGTGGCCGTTCATTTCGAACACCAGGTTGGGGGTTTCACGCAGGGCCGCCGCGTAATCGGCGCGCAGGGTGGGGTCGAAATCATTATCCTGCGGCGGTACGTGGCTGACAACCACCGTGCGGCGGGCGCCGTTCGGGTCGGCCAGCTGCCCGCGCAGCCAGGGCACGTCGGGCACGCGGCCGTTGAAGTTGTACTCGCGGCTGTTGGTGTCAACCAGCACAAACTTCGTGTCGCCGAACACAAAGGAGTAGTTCAGCGGCCCGAATATTTCCTGGTAGGCCTCGCGGCCGTTGGCCACCTGGTCGTGGTTGCCGATAACGGTCAGGTAGGGCACCTTCAGCCGGCGCAGCTCATTGTCGACCCACTGCATCTCGCGGCCCAGCCCGAAGTCGGAAATGTCGCCGCTCACCAGCATAAACTGGATGCCGGGCTGCTGATTGACGCTGCGCACCAAGTCTTCGCCCTGGTCGTAGAAACGCTGCGAGTCGCCGGTGAACACAAAGCGCAGCGAATCGCCGGGCGGCAGTGGCGTGGCGGCCAGGCGGGCCAGGTTTTTGGCCGTCAGGTCTTTCTGATCGGCGGGGGCGCGGTGGTCGTTGGGACTGTATTCCACCAGCTCGCAGGCGCTCAAGCCAGCGGCCAAAGCCCCGATTAGTGCGCTCCGCAGGAGGGGGGAAGAGGAAAAAGAAAACATGCTACTCGGATTATATACTTTCCGGGCAGCGAGAAAAACGGGTGCTGAGCGGAAGCCATTTATACCAGTTGAGAGGCGGGTTTGTTGGCCCAAAAACCCCTTGCAGACCTCGCCAAACCTCTTTCGGGTCGCCGCGTTTCCTGTCCAAAGTCTGTTTAGAACAAGCTGGCCGGGCAAAACCAAAGCTGAAGTCAATCTGAAGACAATCTGAGTTTCCAGATAAAATTTTTCTCCTCCTCCCTGATTCCATCTCTGCCCCTGCCCTGGTGCGGGGCCAACCGGGCCCTGAGGGCGGTGCTGGCCGGCCGCACCGCCCTCCTCAGCGAGCCGGTCGGGGCAATCGGTCAAGCCCCGGCCGACCGCCAGCATGCCGGGCGTAGCGAGCGGCGTTGCGCTACCGAATCAGCCTTCATCCGACTACTGCAAACTCCTAGCTTTCAACAGTATGCAGTGCTGTCTCACCTCACTTTTTCACTTGTCTAGGAGAGCAAGGCCGCAATTCTGGCCGCCGCCGGCGCGGGGCTTCGTGGGAAAGATGTTTATTGCCAAACTTTTTGGCTTTATGCCGCATTTATTAGTTTTCTCTTCTCTGATTTACCTGCCGGCATGGCCAAAATAAAAACCCTGTACTTCTGCCAGAACTGCGGCGCGCAGTCGGCCAAATGGATTGGCCGCTGCCCCAGCTGCGGCGAGTGGAACACCTACGTGGAGGAAGTGGTCGAGAAAACCGTTCCCGATACGGCTGCCAACGCCTGGAAGGCTTCCTCGTCGGTGGGCGGCACCTCCAAAGCCGCCAGGCCCAAGCCGCTGGGCGAGATTATCTTCGAGGAGGAGTCGCGCCTCAACACCCACGACGACGAGCTGAACCGGGTGCTGGGCGGCGGATTGGTGCCCGGCTCGCTGGTGCTCATTGGCGGCGAGCCGGGCATCGGCAAAAGCACCCTCATGCTCCAGATTGCCATGCAGCTCAACGGCCTGCGCGTGCTCTATGTGAGCGGCGAGGAAAGCGAGCAGCAGATAAAAATGCGGGCCGAGCGCCTGGGCCGCCAGCAGCCCGGCCTCTACATCCTCACCGAAACCAACACCCAGAACATCTTCCGCCAGATCGACCAGCTCCAGCCCAACGTGGTGGTGGTCGACTCCATCCAGACGCTGCACAGCACGCTCGTCGAGTCGGGGGCGGGCTCGGTGAGCCAGGTGCGCGAGTGCACCGCCGAGCTGCTCAAGTACGCCAAGGATACCGGCGTACCGGTGCTGCTCATCGGCCACATCACCAAAGACGGCTCCATTGCCGGCCCCAAAATTCTGGAGCACATGGTCGATACTGTGCTGCAGTTCGAGGGCGACCGGCACCTGACCTACCGCATTCTGCGCACCGTAAAAAACCGCTTCGGCTCGACGTCGGAATTGGGTATTTACGAGATGCAGGGCGCCGGGCTGCGGCAGGTGAGCAACCCCAGCGAAATCCTGCTTTCGCAGCGCAGCGAAATCCTGAGCGGGCTGGCCATTGGGGCTACACTGGAGGGCAACCGGCCGCTGCTGGTGGAGGTGCAGGCCCTGGTGACTCCGGCCACCTACGGCACGCCCCAGCGCTCGGCCACCGGCTTCGACGGCAAGCGCCTGCAGATGCTGCTGGCCGTGCTGGAGAAGCGCAGCGGCCTGCGTTTGGGCCAGCACGACGTGTTTCTAAACATTGCCGGCGGCCTGCGCCTCGAAGACCCGGCCTTGGACTTAGCCGTGTGCGCGGCCGTGGTCAGCTCGCTGAACGACGTGCCCATCCGGGGCGAAATCTGCCTGGCGGCGGAGGTAGGTTTGAGTGGGGAAATAAGGGCCGTGAGCCGCCTCGACCAGCGCCTGGGCGAGGCCGAAAAGCTGGGCTTTGCGGAAATGTACATTTCGCAGTTCAACGCCAAGGGCCTCGATCTGGCCCGCTACGGCATCCGGGTGCACCCCGCGGGCCGGCTCGATGAGGTATTGACGGGCTTGTTCGGCTAAGCCAGCCCGGGGCGGCCGCGACAATTTGCAACCGACATAACTGCAGCCAAGCCGTAAAAGTCCTATATTTTCCGGAGGTGGTACCGCCGCGGGCGAAGAGCGTATAAAACTTTGTCTCTTTTGCCCAAATTGCCAAAAAAACTGCTGGCTGCTGTTGGCTGTTGTGGTTTATTCCAACGTATCTTCGAATCTGAAATTGACTTTTACCGCGACCCAACTATCCTCTTCTCCGGGGCTGGCCGCTGGTAAATCCTTCCCTTGCTCCCGCCCGATGACGCTTCGCTTTTCGCTTCTTCCGATTATGGTTTGGGTTGGCCTGCTACTGACGCCGCTACTGGGCCACGCCCAGGGCACGGCAGTGCTGACGGGCAAAGTAAGTGGCCGCCTCAGCAGCGACACGGTGGCCATATCGGTGCGCGAAAACCCGTTGGAGGCGCAGGAGCAAATCACGTATGCCCGCCTCGACAGCAAGGGCGAGTTCCGGCTGGCGCTGGCGCTGAAGGGCCCCACCCGGGCCGAACTGGTGTACGACGACGACGTGACGGAGCTGTTCCTGGAGCCCGGCAACCAGCTCGATGTACGCTTCAAGAGTACTGATCTGGCGGGCAGTGTCCGCTACAAGGGTCGCGGAGCCGATGCCAACACGTTTCTGGCCGAGATGGAAGACAAATTCGTGGAGAACGAAGGCTTCCAGGTGCTGCCCGACAACATCATGTTCTATGAGGCGCCGTTCCTGTCGTTTCTGGAGTACCGCCGCAAGGAGGAGCTGAAGTTTCTGGAAAGCAACGCCGATGGCCTGAGCCAGGCCTTCAAGGACTTTGTGCGGGCCCGCATCACCTACAGCTACGCCAACGACCGGCTCACGTTCCAGGACCTGCGCGAGCAGGTGGTGGCCACCGAGGGCCGGCTTAAAATGTCGCCCACCTACTACGATTTCCTCAACGATAAAACTCTGATTGAGAACCCCGCCGCCATCAGCAACGGGCTTTACCAGGAGTTTCTGCTCAACTACATCCACTACCTGGCCACGAGCAGCGGCAAGCAGCGCACCGACCCCGATTTCTACCAGGTGTGCTACGAGCTGGCCGGCCAGCGCCTGGGTGGCGCCATCAAGCCCGTTGTAATGGGCCGCATCCTGAAGGAGTCGTTCCGCTTCGGCCACATCAAGCAGTCGGCCGCCATGCTCGAACAGTACCGCGCCGTCGACAAAGCCAACCAGTACTACCCGGTATTGAAGGCCGATTTCGAGCTGCACAAGGCCTTTGCCATCGGGGCCCCGGCCCCCAATTTCCGGCTGATTTCGACCAACGGCGACACGACCAGCCTGCGGCAGTTTGCGGGCAAGCTGGTGTACCTCAACTTCTGGCGCACCACCAGCGGCCTGGCCCTGCGCGACCTGCCCTACGCCGCCGACCTGGCCAAGCGCTTCGAGGGCAAGAACATCGTGTTTCTGAACGTGGCGCTTGACGAGAATGAGGGTGCCTGGAAGCAACTGGTCGTCAGCAAAAGGCTGCCCGGCACGCACCTGCGGGCTGCCGGGGGGCTGCGCTCGGCCGTGGCCCGCTCCTACGGCGTGCAGGATGTGCCCACCTATTTCCTGCTGGCCGAAGACGGTACCTTCCTCAACACCCGCCCCAAGCGCATGAGCAGCCGCGCCGCCGTCGACGAAATCAAGGAGTCGTTTGGCAAAGCCAACACCTACAGCAGCACGCTGGAAAAGAAGTAGCTTTTTTGGGAAGCCCGGAGTCAGGAGCTAGAAGATAGAATAGGAGTTGTCATTCCAAGACGGGACGACAGCTTATCATTCTAACTTCTAGCTCCTGACTTCTAGCTTCTATTTTCTACCTTCCCGCATGTTCTTCCGCCGCCCTGCGCCCCCTGCCGCCGAGCCGCCGACTGATGCGGCGCTGCTGACGCGCTACCGCGCCCTGGGCGATGTGCACGACGTGGGCACCCTCTACGAGCGGCACATGACGGCCGTGCTGGCCGTGGCCCGCCGCTACCTGCGCGATGAGGCCGATGCCCAGGATGCCGTGATGCAATTGTTTGAGCAGCTGGTGGAAAAGCTGCGGCGCCACGAGGTGGAGAATTTTCCGGCCTGGCTGCACGCCACGGCCCGCAACCACTGCCTGATGCAGCTGCGGGCCCGGCAGCGGGCCGGCCCCGCGGCCGGCGGGGCGCTGGTCGTGCACTTTCCCGACGCCGCCGGTATGGAATCGGCCGCGGCCCGGCATCAGGAGGATAGCGCCGGGGAAGCCGCCGAAGCCGAGGAGCACGAGCAGCAGCTCCAGCGCCTCGAAAGCACCCTCGCCGAACTGCCCCCCGACCAGCGCCAGTGCCTGGAGCTGTTTTACCTCGAAAAGAAAAGCTACCGCGAAGTGGCCGCCCTCACCGGCCTCGACCTGAAGGCCGTAAAAAGCCACCTCCAGAACGGCAAACGCAACCTTCGCCGCCACCTGCAAGCCAGCCCCAGCCCCAATGCTTCGTCCTGACGACTTCACTCCCGACTCACCTTCCCGGCACCTGCCGACGGAGCTGCTGCGCCGGTACGTGGCCGGCGAGCTGAGCGCGCTTCAGGAGCACGGGGTGGAAGCCCACACGCTGGAATGCGAACAATGCGCCGAGGTGCTCGAAGGCCTGGAAATGCAGCCCGCTCCCGTCACCGATACCAGCCTGACCGAACTACGCCAGCGCCTGCGCACCCGCGTGGCCGAGTTGGCTGATGAAGCCCCGGCCGGAGCGGTGGTGCGTCCCCTGTGGTGGCGGTCAATGGCAGCAGCGGCCATGTTGCTGCTCACGCTCGGCGCAGTAGCCTGGCTGGTGCTACGACCATCTAACCGGCCCGAAATAGCAGCCCGCACATCACAGACGGCCGAAAACACCCGGCGTATCAGCACCACGCCGCTTTTGGCTGCTGAATCGGCCCAGGAGATGGCAGCGGCCCCGGAGCCTGAAGTAGCCCTGGTACTGCCGCCGGCCCAGCCAATTCCGCCGGCCGCCCAAGGTGCAACCGGTAAGGTATCGGCAACACGCCCAGTGGTTCAAGCAAATAGCACCGATGTAGCTTATGCGCCGGTTGCGGCCGAGGAGGCAAGCGTGGATGGCGTTGCAAGCAAGGCGTCTGCCGATGCGGCATCGCCAGCCTCTTACGCAACTACCAGCGCCCCACCAGCCGCTACCGAACCGATGGCCACTAGACGCCGCACTGCGGAGCAAAAGGAAACGGCCCGCTCTTACCGAGCGGCGACAACTCAGCCCTCGGTAGCTGGAGCAGGCCGTACAGTGCAGGGCCGCATTGTGGATACGGCCGGCCAGCCAGTGCCGGGTGCTACCATTTCAATTCCTGGCGCATCGAATGGAGTTAGCACAAACTCAGAAGGGTACTTTTCGCTCAAACCGGGTATAAATACATCCCAGTTTTCCGTTAGCGCCATTGGATATTCCACTCAAACCCGCTTTCTGCGACCCACCGACTCTACTTTTACGCTAGCCTTAGTTCCCGACCACAAGCAGCTAAGCGAAGTAGTCGTTGTCCGGCGCGAGGCACCACCCAGCCTACCGAGCATTGGGCCGTTGCCGGCCGGAGGTTACCCCGCCTTCCGCCAATACCTGCTCGACAGCCTCGACTACCCTGAGAAGGCCCGCGAACGGAGTCAGCAAGGAACAGTGCGGCTGCAGTTTGTGGTGCAGGCCGATGGTAGGCTCTCCGATATTAAAGTAGTGCGGCGCCTCACGCCCGAGTGCGACGAGGAAGCCATCCGTTTGCTCAAGGACGGCCCCGCCTGGTTTCCAGGAGTGCAGAACAACCGCCGCATGGCCCGCAAGGTCGAGCTTAACGTGCCGTTTTCGCTGGAGAAGAAGTAACGGAAGCTTGAAGCCAAGGATAAAAGTAAAAAGCCAAAGCCGTTGAATGAACCTACTCGGCTCGTTCAACGGCTTTAGCTTCTTACTTTTATCCTTGACTTAAAACCCGCTACCCACTGTAGCCGCCGCCGCTTTCGGGGGCAGTGGCGCTGCCGCCGGCTTTGTCGGGCGTGGGCAGCTCGGGCTCGGTTTTCACCTGCACGTGGCTGTAGTCGGGAGTGCCGTTGCCCTCGGTGGGCACGGGCGTGCTCTCATCGGAACCGGAGTTGGAGGCGCTGCCGCTGGGGTGGTTCTTGGGCGCCTCCTTGTTTTCGGTGTGGGGAGGCGTGGTGGCCGATGGCTGGTCGGTGGTGGGCTGGTTGCCGGGCGTGGCCAGGGCGTCAGATTCGTCTTCGAAGGTCTTTTTCATGGAAATAGTCGTTGGGATAGAAAAACGGGTCCGGGTCCGGAGCGGCCCTGCACCCTGCACTTCTACGGGACCGAAGCGCGGATGGTCGGCTCTTTTTTGCGAGCCGGCGGGCAGGTCCGGCAGCTTAAGCGGGCGTTTTTGGGCGGCTCGCGCCGGGCTGCGTACTTTTGCCGCAGGGCTTCCCCTTCATCAACTACCTTTCTACTGCTGATTATGACCCAGTTCCGCCAGGAAAAAGACACGATGGGCACCGTGCAGGTGCCGGCCGACGCCTACTACGGCGCCCAGACCCAGCGCAGCATCGACAACTTCCAGATTGCCCAGGACATCAACCGGATGCCCAAGGAAATCATCCGCGCCTTCGCCTACCTCAAGAAGGCCGCCGCCCTCACCAACCAGGAGGCCGGCGTACTCGATGCCGACAAGGCCCAGCTGATTGGCCGCGTGGCCGATGAAATCCTGGAAGGCAAGCTCGACGACCAGTTCCCGCTGGTGGTGTGGCAGACCGGCTCGGGCACCCAGAGCAACATGAACGTGAACGAGGTGATTGCCTACCGCGGCCACGTGCTGCAGGGCGGCCAGCTGACGGACGAGAAGAAGGCCCTGGCCCCCAACGACGACGTAAACAAGAGCCAGAGCTCCAACGACACCTTCCCGACGGCCATGCACATTGCGGCCTACAAAATGCTGATGGAGCTCACCATTCCCGGCATCGAGAAGCTGCGCGACACGCTGAAAGCCAAGAGCGAGGAGTTCATGGACATCGTCAAAATCGGCCGCACCCACCTCATGGATGCCACGCCGCTGACCGTGGGCCAGGAGTTTTCAGGCTACGTCAGCCAGCTCGACCACGGCCTGCGCGCCATCAACAACACGCTGGCCCACCTGAGCGAGCTGGCCCTGGGCGGCACAGCCGTGGGCACCGGCATCAACACGCCCAAAGGCTACTCCGAGAACGTGGCCCGGCACATTGCCCAGCTCACCGGCCTGCCCTTCATCACGGCCGAAAACAAGTTTGAGGCCCTGGCCGCCCACGACGCCATCGTGGAGGCCCACGGCGCGCTGAAAACCGTGGCCGCTTCGCTGATGAAGATAGCCAACGATATTCGCCTGCTGGCTTCGGGCCCGCGCGCCGGCATCGGCGAGCTGCACATCCCCGATAACGAGCCCGGCTCCAGCATCATGCCCGGCAAGGTGAACCCCACCCAGTGCGAGGCCCTGACGATGGTGGCCGCCCAGGTAATGGGCAACGATGTGGCCATCAACATCGGCGGCATGAACGGCCACTTCGAGCTGAACGTGTTCAAGCCGATGATGATATACAATTTCCTGCACTCGGCCCGCCTCATCGGCGACGCCTGCGTGAGCTTCAACGACAAGTGCGCTGTGGGCATTGAGCCCCTCAAGGCCAACATCAAGAAGCACGTAGACAGCAGCCTGATGCTGGTAACGGCCCTCAACCCCCACATCGGCTACTACAAAGCCGCCGAAATTGCCCAGACGGCTCACAAAAACGGCTCGACCCTGAAGGAAACCGCCATTAAATTAGGCTACATCACCGCCGAGGATTTCGACGCCTGGATGAAGCCCGAGGAAATGGTGGGCCGGTAGGTTCTGATGAGCGGCTAGCTGTCCGCTTACTTTCTGACTATCCGGTTATCCGGCAATAAGCCGCCGCCCCGCCTGGGGGCGGCGGCTTACTTTTTGGGGCTTATCCGTAAATTGCTGCTATGGATTTTTCCCAAGACATCATTCTGGAAAACGACCGGGCCCGGCTGCAGCCCCTGACGACAGCCGACCACGAGCCCCTGCTGCCCGTAGCCGCCGACCCCGAGTTGTGGACCTACACCCTCACCCGCGCCGACGACACCATCGGGCTGGCCGCCTACATTGCCCAAGCCCTGGAAGGCCGCGAGCGGGGCCTGCGCTACCCCTTTCTCATCATCGATAAGCAAACCGGGCTGGTAGCCGGCAGCACCAGCTTCTATAACGTGCACCCCGAGGAGGCCCGCATCAGCATCGGCTACACCTGGCTGGGCACCGAGTTCCAGCGCACCGGCCTGAACCGGGCCTGCAAATACCTGCTGCTGCGCCACGCCTTCGAGGAGCTGGGCTGCGAGCGGGTGGAGCTGGAAACCGACGCCCGCAACGCCAAGTCGCGCGAGGCCATGCGCCGGCTGGGAGCCACCGAGGAAGGCACGCTGCGCAGCCACCGCTACACCCAGGGCGGCATCCGGCGCGACACGGTGGTTTTCAGCATCATCCGCGCCGACTGGAACGAGCTGCGGGCCCGTGTGTTCCGCCAGACCGATGACGACCGGATCTAAGCTGCCCCCGGCCGGCGCTGGGCGCCCGACAACGCTGCTGCAGCGCCGGGCCGCCAGTTTTGGCCACGCGGTGCGGGGCGTGGGGGCGGCATTGCGCACCGAGGTGCATCTGTGGTTTCATGCCGCCGCTACGGCCGCCGTGCTCGGGCTGGGACTGTACTGCGGGCTGCAACGCTGGGAATGGGCCGCCGTGGCCCTGAGCGTGGGTGCAGTGTGGGGCGCCGAGCTGCTGAACACGGCCATCGAGGCGGTAGTTGATCTGGTGTCGCCGGAGTACCACCCGCTGGCGGGCCGCGCCAAAGATGTAGCCGCCGGCGCCGTGCTGGTGGTGGCCCTGGCCGCGCTGGCTGTGGGCGGGCTGGTGTTCGGCCCGTATTTTTTCAGAAGCTAGGATTACAGCTCCAGCCAACGAACTACGGCGGGGCTTCGTACCATGCCCGGGGTGCGCTGCAGCTTTCCGGCAGTTGCTGGTGAGAGACGCTTTTCTGCCACTCCCTGCTCGTATGCAAACTTCCTTTCTTTTGACGGCCGGTCTGGCGGCAGCGTTGTTTATTACCACCACCTCCTGCCAGCGCGGCGTGGCGGTTACCACGCCCACCGACCCGCCGCAGTCGGGCAACGCCAACGGGGTTTCGACGCCCGCGCCCACCAGCGCCAACACCATCGAGCCCACGCCCAACCCCGAGCCGGCCTTCAGCACGGCCAAGCGTCCCGCCTGGCTCGAAGAGAAGATCAAGGCCCACTTCGCGGCCAAAAAGGCCAACCCGCCCATTCATATCTACAGCTACATCTACCGCGGCGCCACCGTGTACTACGAAACGGCCGGCTGCTGCGACCAGTTCAGCAACCTGTACGCCGCCGACGGCAAGCTGATCTGCCACCCCGATGGCGGCCTGACCGGCCGCGGCGACGGCCAGTGTAGCGACTTCACCGAAAAACGAACCGAGGAAAAGCTTATCTGGGAAGACCCCCGGTAGCTTTGCCTATAGAAGGGCGAACCGGGAGGCGAGAAGTTAGATGATGTAGTTTTGCGTTATCCTGAACGCCGCGCCTGCCTCCGGCGTCCGGGTTTCACTGCTACCGTCTCAAATCTTACGTCTGTAACATGATTAACACCATCGAGAAGCTCGGCGCCTACAACGTGTGGGCCAACGAAACCCTGCTCGGCCACCTCGACAGCCTTGTGGCCCAGGGCGCCACGCTGCCCGCCGGCGGCCTGCGCATCTACAGCCACGCGCTCAACGCCCAGTCGATCTGGCTGGCCCGCCTCACGGGCACGTCCAGCCCCGTGAAAGTGTGGCAGGAGCACGATCTGGCTGGTTTGCACCACTGGCACGAGCAGACCTCGGAACGCTTTCACCAGTACACTCAGCAGGCCGACGATGCCGAGCTGAACCGCCTCATCACCTACACCAACTCGGCCGGCGACGGTTTCACGAGCCAGGTTTCCGATATCCTGACGCACATGCCCATCCACGGCAACTACCACCGCGGCCAGGTGGCCAAGGAGCTGCGCAACGCCGGTCTGGAACCCATCAACACCGATTTCATTACCTACTGCCGCGAGCTGTCGGCCAAGGCGGCCGCGGCCGATGTGCCCAGCCTGTAAGGGCGTTGGCCGCTGCTGTCTGGTAGCGGCCGGCCGCTAAGCGCAAAACCCTTCCGGGCAGCTAAGGCAGCCAACCGGAAGGGTTTTGCGTTTGTTGAAGAACAGGGCTGCATTGGCCGCCCCGTAGTTTCCACCCCCATACCTGCCATGACGACCACCCCGCCCATTCCGGCCCAGCCGCCCGTACTCAGCGCCGAGCGCCTTGCCGCCGCCTATACCTACGCCCAGTACCGCCAGCTTATCGAGGAGCGCATGGCCCAGGGCCTGACGACCGGCGAAGACCAGTCGCCCGAGCTGACGGCCTACGCCAGGCTCAACATCCAGCGCATGCAGCGCCTCGACAAGAAAACGGAGTTGCTGCCCGAGCTGCAGCAGGCCCTGGCGGCGCTGGAGCACGAGTATGCCTGGGTGATTATCACCGAAGGCTGGTGCGGCGACGCCTCGCAAATAGTGCCGGTGTTCGAAAAGGTAGCCCAGGCCAGCCAGGGCCGCATCCGCACCTATTACCTGCTGCGCGATGAGAACCTGGACATCATGGACCACTACCTCACCAACGGCGGCCGCGCCATTCCGAAGCTGCTGGTGCTGCATCCCGATACCCGCACCGAAGTAACCAACTGGGGCCCCCGCCCCGCCGAAGCCCAGGACCTGGTGCTGGAGCTGAAGGCCGCCGGCGTCGACCACGACCAGATGGCCGAGAAAGTCCACAGCTGGTACGCCCACAATAAAACCCAGGCCATCCAGCACGAACTGCTGACGCTGGTGCGCGGCCTGTAGGCGGAATAAAAGTGGCCGTGGATAGCTAAGAATCGGTTAGCTTTAGCTGTTCACGACCACTTCTGTTTCTCCCTATTACTGCCTGACCCGGTATGCGCCTCGCTCTATTTGTCCCTGCGATAACCCTCGTACTGGCTTTCGGACACCAAACTTCGCAGGCCCAAAGTGCGCCAGTCTCCGCTTCTCCGGCCACGCAGTTTCTCGGAGCTCATCTTGGATACAGCCGCCACCAACTATCAGGCACGGAAGTAGATTTCACTATGCAGCGGGCAAGCGGCGGTTATAATGGCCTGAACCCAAAAAACCATCCGCTACAGAGTGTGACTCTCGGCTTGGTGGCGCGGCAGCAACTTTACAAAGCGCTGTGGCTGCAGCAGGAACTGAACTACGTGCGCAAAGGCGGCCAGCTTACCGGAGCCGGCTTCTACGATGAAGACCCCATCGTCATCAACTATGTGCAGGTGCCGGTTCTGCTCCACGTTCAGTTACCCATTGCCGGAGCCTTGGCGGTATATGCGCAGGGCGGCGGCGTGCTGAATCTGGGCCTGAACAGCCGGCGCATAAACCCCCAGTATTACGCGGGTGGCAACAAGTACGGAACCAACCCGCTTATTCTGGCCCCCGCCGTTGGGGCGGGGCTTGCCTGGCAGCAGCCCCAGCGCAGCTACTACCTGAACTTTCGGTATTCGGCCGACTCCCGCGACTTTTTCGAGCGCAGCTACGGAGGCAAAGACTACACGTTGCGCAACAAAGGCATCACGCTGACAGCCGGCGTGCTGTTTGGCCTGAGTGCTCAACCTCCGGCGCCACCCGCAGAATAAGGTGGATTCAGGATATTGGTCGATTGTCAGCAGCAGCTTAGCGCAGCCGGTCCATGCTGCGCACCAGGCGCTCGTCGCGGCGGATGAAGCGGCTGGCCAGCAGGTTGAGCATCAGGGCCAGCGTGGGCAGGTAGAAACCGGCCTGGTAGGTGCCGATGAGCTTGATGTTGAGCAGCTGCTCGCCCTGGCTGGAATAATAGAAATTGGCCCCGATGGTGCCCACAATCAGCAGGAAGTTGAGCATGCCCAGCTTGAGCTGGTTGAAGCGGTTGCGGAACTGAAAGATGGAAAACAGGGCCACGGCCGCCGAAGCCACGGCCAGCGCCGCAATGGCCCAGGTGTTGGTGGCGCCCAGGGTGCTGCCGCCCGGCGCGGCACTGGTAAAGCTCAGCGTAAAGGCCGTCAGCAGGGCCGTGCCCTGGCTGGCGGGGTCGGCTTTGCTCCAGATGGGCACCACCAATACGCTGAGCATGGACAGGGCCAGCAAAAGCAGAAATACGCTTTGAATTCTTTGTATCATCTTTGTGAATTGACGGTTCGGCTGACTAAAAACGCCCCTGCGGGACGACAAAAGTAGCCAACTGCGACCAGAAAAACCGGATTCTCCCCCATGCCTACCGCCTATATCGTGGACGCCGTCCGCACCCCCATTGGTAAATTTGGCGGCGCCCTCAGCAGCGTCCGCCCCGACGATATGGCCGCCCACGTACTGCGTGAGCTGCTGCGCCGCAACCCCACGCTCGACCCCACCGCCATTGAGGACGTGATTCTGGGCGCCGCCAACCAGGCCGGCGAAGACAACCGCAACGTGGGCCGCATGGCCGCGCTGCTGGCCGGCCTGCCCGTTACCGTGCCCGGCACTACCGTCAACCGCCTCTGCGCCTCGGGCCTGCAAAGTATCATGGACGCCTCGCGGGCCATCCGGGCCGGCGAGGGCGACGTGTACCTGGCCGGCGGCACCGAAAGCATGACCCGCGCCCCCTTCGTGATGGCCAAGTCGACGGCCGCCTTCGACCGCGACTTTACGGCCCACGATACCACGCTGGGCTGGCGCTTCGTCAACCCCAAGCTCTCGAAGCTGCACCACCCCTACGCCATGGGCGAAACGGCCGAAAACGTGGCCCGCCAGTACAACGTGAGCCGCGCCGACCAGGACCAGTTTGCCTTCGACTCGCAGCGCAAATACCAGCGGGCCCTCGAAAAAGGCCGCTTCCGCAACGAAATCGTGCCCGTGTTCATTCCCAACCCCAAGGGCCACGCCGCCCTCTTCGACCAGGATGAGCACCCGCGCCTCTCGACCCTCGAAAAGCTGGGCACGCTGCGGCCGGCTTTCCAGGTGGATGGCAGCGTAACGGCCGGCAACTCGGCCGGCATCAACGACGGCGCCGCCGCCCTGCTGCTGGTGAGCGAGGAGGCCCTCAAGAAGTACGACCTCAAGCCCATGGCCCGGGTGGTGGCCTCGGCCGTTACCGGCGTCGACCCCGCCTACATGGGCATTGGGCCCATTTCGGCCACCCGCAAGGTGCTGGAGCGCGCCGGCCTGAGCATCGACGATATCGACCTGTTCGAACTCAACGAAGCCTTCGCCGCCCAGGCTCTGGCCTCCATGCGCGAGCTGGGCATCGACCCGGCCAAGGTGAACGTGAATGGCGGCTCCATTGCCATCGGCCACCCGCTGGGGGCCAGCGGCGCCCGCATCACGGCCACACTACTGCACGAGATGCAGCGCCGCGACAACGTGCGCTACGGCCTGGCCACTATGTGCGTGGGCGTGGGCCAGGGCGCGGCTATTATCTACGAGAAGATGTAGTGTGGAAATTTGAGCGTCTGTAGCGCGAAAATCCGTTTCGCGACGAGCGGAGCGATTTCCTCCACGTAAGCTGACGTTGCAGGCACGAGGATACTCGCTCCGCTCGTCGCGAAACAGATTTTCGCGCTACAGCCTCCACTCCCCTCCTAACCCATGCCCGACCCGCTGCTGAGCCCGACGCTGGAGCTGCCCGACACCAACGGGGCGCGGCTGCGGCCCTGGACGTTTGCCGATGCCCCCGCCCTGGCCCGCCACGCCAACGACGAGCGGGTGGCCCGCCACCTGCGCGACACGTTTCCGTACCCCTACTCGGCCGGCGACGCGGAATTTTTCCTATGCCTGGTGGCCGACAGCACCCGCGACCTGTTTCTGGCCATCGAGGTCGATGGCGAGCCGGTGGGCAGCGTGGGCGTGCACTTCAAAACCGACGTACGCCGCCGCTCGGCCGAAATCGGCTATTGGCTCACGCCTGACCATTGGGGCCGCGGCCTGGCCACGGCCACCGTGCGCGCTACTTCGGCCTACGTGCTGGCCCATTTCGATGTCTGTCGGCTCTACGCGGTGGTTTTTGCCACCAACCCCGCCTCGGCCCGGGTGCTAGAAAAGGCCGGCTACGAGTTGGAGGGACGCATGCGCCACAGCGTGGTAAAGGACGACCAGACCCTGGATTCACTGCTCTACGCGCTGGTCGTCTAGGATTTTGAGCTATTAGCATGTAGCGCGAAGCTCCAGCTTCGCGTTCGTTGCTGACTTTGTTACGATTCCGTTCAACGAAACGCGAAGCTGGAGCTTCGCGCTACATGCCAACAGCTATAAGCTAGCAGCTAATGGCTATCAGCTCAAAAAAATGCGCTACTTCCTGCACCTGGCCTACGACGGCACCGACTACCACGGCTGGCAGATGCAGCCGGGCGTGACGACCGTGCAGCAGGAGCTGGACCGCTGCCTAAGCCAGGTGTTGCGCCAGCCGGTGTACTGCCTGGGCAGCGGCCGCACCGATTCGGGCGTGCACGCCAGCCACCAGGTGGCTCATTTTGATGCCGACCTGCCCGACGGCCTCGACTTGCCCACGCTGCTCTACCGCCTCAACCGGGCGCTGCCGGTAGGCATCCGGGGGCAGGTGCTGCACCCGGTGCCGCCCGACGCCCACGCCCGCTTTGCCGCCCGCGCCCGCACCTACGAATACCACGTGCGCCTACTGCCCGACCCTTTCGCCACCCGCTTCAGCCTCTACCTCGACCGCGCCCCCGACCTGGCCGCCATGAACGAGGCCGCCGCTATGCTGGTGGGCACCCACGATTTCACCAGCTTTTCGAAAGTAAAAGGCGCCGAAAAGCACTACAACTGCACCTGTTTCGAGGCCGGCTGGCACCTGGAGCCGGGCGGACTGGTGTTCCGCATCCGGGCCAACCGCTTCGTGCGCGGCATGGTGCGGCTGGTGGTGGGCACGCTGCTGAGCGTGGGCCGCGGCAAAATGAGTCCGGCCGAGTTCGGCGAGATTTTCCGGAGCCTGAGCCGGGTGCACGCCAGCGGCGCGGCCTTGGCCGGCGGTCTGTTTCTGTGCCGCGTCGAGTACCCCGCCGAGCTGGTGGATGCGGCGCTGCTGCCGGCAGGGCTGCCGTATTTTAAAGCGTAGAGGCGGAAAAAACCAGCTGTCATCCTCCATCTGGCGTCCGCGCAGCGAAGGACCTTATCATGTAACAACGGTTCGTTACTAAGTGGTAAGGTCCTTCGCTGTGCGGACGCCAGATGGAGGATGACAGCTGGTTTGCTCTTCTAACTCCTGGCTTCTAACTTCTAGCTCCTTCTTGGGGTTACCTTTGCATTCCCGTAGAAAAACCGAATGGAGCAAGCTAAACCCGCCACTAAAACCGGCAACGTATTCGACTGGCAGGTTCTGAGCCGGCTGATGAAGTATGTGCGCCCCTACCGACGCGTCTTTTATTTCCTGATTTTCCTTACCATCGCCACCGCGGCGCTGGGTACGCTACGGCCCTTCCTGATTCAGCGCATGGTTGATGTGAGCATCGAGCAGGGCGATGTGAACGGGCTGAACCAGATGTTTGGGCTGCTGCTGGTGCTGCTGGTAGGCCACGCCATTGTCAGTTACCTGCAAACCTATTTCGGTGGCTGGCTGGGCCAGTACATCGTGCGCGACATCCGCGTCGACCTTTACCAGCACATTCTGGATTTGCGGCTCAAGTTCTTCGACCGCACCCCCATCGGCCAGCTCGTCACGCGCAACATTTCTGATGTCGAAACGCTGTCGGACGTGTTCAGCGAGGGCCTGGCGGCCATGATTGGCGACATTCTGCAGCTCGTGTTTATCGTGAGCTTCATGTTTTATATCGACTGGCGGCTGACGCTGATTAGCCTGTCGGTGATTCCACCGCTGCTCATCAGCACCTACGTGTTCAAGGAGAAAATCAAGCAGTCGTTCCAGGAGGTGCGCACGGCCGTGGCCAGCCTCAACTCCTTCGTCCAGGAGCACCTGACGGGCATGAACGTGGTGCAGATTTTCAACAACGAGGAGCGCGAGTTTCGCAAGTTTGAGAAGATAAACCAGGAGCACACCCGCGCCAACATCCGCTCGGTGCTTTACTACAGCATCTACTTCCCGGTGGCCGAGGTGCTGGCCGCCGCCGGCGTGGGCCTGCTGGTGTGGTACGCCGCCCAGGGCCAGATTGAGGGCACTATTTCCAAGGGCGCGCTCATCGCCTTTATCATGTACAATGCCCTGTTCTTCCGGCCCATCCGCCAGATTGCCGACCGTTTCAATACCCTGCAACTGGGTTTGGTAAGCACCGAGCGCCTCCTCAAGCTGCTCGACAGCAAGGAGTTGATGGCCGACAACGGCACCTACATTCCCGAGCAGCTGCGCGGCGACGTGCAGTTCGAGCACGTCTGGTTTGCCTACAACGACGAGGACTGGGTGCTGCGCGACGTGAACTTCGACATCAAAGCGGGCCAGACGTTTGCCTTCGTGGGCGCCACCGGGGCGGGCAAAACCAGCATCATCAACCTGCTCAGCCGCTTCTACGAAATCAACCAAGGCACCATCAACATCGACGGCCACGACCTGCGCGACTACGACCTCAAGGACCTGCGCCGCCACATCGGCGTGGTGCTCCAGGACGTGTTCCTGTTTGCCGGCACCATCCGCGACAACATCACGCTGGGCAAAACCGACATCACCGACGCCCAGATCTGGGAAGCCGCCGATTTGGTGGGTGCCCGCCGCTTCATCGAGCGCCTGCCCGGTGGCCTCGACTACGCCGTGATGGAGCGCGGGGCCACGCTGTCGGTGGGCCAGCGCCAGCTCATCAGCTTCGTGCGGGCCATGGTGTATCAGCCCCGCATCATCATTCTGGACGAAGCCACCTCGTCGGTCGATTCGGAGACGGAGGAGCTGATACAGGAGGCCATCGAGAAGCTCATGCAGGGGCGCACCAGCCTCGTGATTGCCCACCGTTTGAGCACTATCCAGAAGGCCGATAAAATCATCGTGCTCGACAAGGGCGAAATCAAGGAGTCGGGCACCCACGAGGAGCTGCTGCGCCACCAGGGCTTCTACGCCAATTTGTATCAGATGCAGTATGCTTGATTTTTGAGCTGTTAGCTTTTAGCTGATAGCGGTCAGCTTTCGTCCCGGCGAAATCAATTATCGAAAGAACTCCTCTGTTTCCTGAACATAAGCTAATAGCTCTCAGCTAAAAGCTAACAGCTCAAAAACCCTATGAATCGGATTTTCCTTGCACTGGCCTTACTGCTCACTGTTGGCTTCGCGGTGGTCTACTGGCAGATGGGCGGCCTTAAGGGCGCTACCGTTACGCTCGAAACCACCACCCGGCCCTATTTTCTGGCCGGCCGCTACTACGCCGGCCCGGCCCAGGATGAGGCCTTTGGCGACCTGACCCGCGAGGCCTACAACGCGCGCAAGTCGGGCAAGCTGCGCGGCGACTTCGGCAACATCTTCTACAACAGCCCCGAGAGCACCCGCGACTCGGCTCGCGTGTTCGTGGGCGTGCTCGTGGCCGATACCACCTCGCAAACGCTGCCCGAGGGCTACTCCTACCGCACCTTCCCCGCTGGCCAGCGCGTGCTGCACGCCCGCATCCAGGCCAGCTACCTCGTGGCCCCCGACAAGCTCTACTCCGGCATCAAAGCCGCCGCCGAAGACCAGAAACTCACGCTTACGCATCTCTATCTGGAGCACTTCCCCGACCAGGGCGAGCCGGAAGTTTTCGCGGTGGTGAAGTAGGCTTTTTGAGTTATTTCTAAACGCCAAAGGGCCCTTCCGAAGCTTTCGGAAGGGCCCTTTGGCGTGGGTAGTTGAGCATGGGGTCCTTTACCAGAGACCTCAAGTAAAGGACCCCATGCTCACCTCTTAGATAACAGCAGAAAATATGGTGCTTTGTATTCGCCTTACCCAGCCAGAACATTATCAAGCTAACCACTAACCCTGTTTCAACCGAAAGCCCGATGGTGGGCAACACCACATTTCGTGCTTTCGCAAGTATCAGGTCAGTCAGCTAAAAGCGCCTAGCATCCACGCTAAAAATAAACTACATTCACATATTCAATGATCATAACACATTGGTTATGCGCAGCCTAACATGTATCCTCGCCGCCATTGTTATTCCCGTCTGCTGCGGCTCGTTACGAGCGCAAATTATTACGGCAGTAGCTCCCCCCAATGAATCTGGCCCGCTGCCGGTGGCCTTTGCAGGCGAGCAGACTTCGGGGATACGGATGGATATTTCCGACGACGGCCAGTACCTGCTGGCCAGTACGATGCGGGAGGCGAAAGTCTGGAAACTACCCGAAGGCACACTTATCTACCGCTATCAGTCCGGTAGTGGTAAAGAGGATAAAAACGGTGTGTTTTCCCAACGGTTTTCGGCGCAACCTCTTTTTATTACAGACGATGGCAAGTACCTTTTTCTTTCCAAGAACGGAATGCGGCAAGCATCGGAAGCGGTAGAGCTTGCTAGTGGCGAACGGGTGCCCAATGGCCCGCTGCTGGATTCGCTGAAAGCCGGGAAATACCGGCAGACTACAACGCTACTAGACCTCTCGGTGGAGAAAACGGCTCTGCCCGTGCCGCGCGATTTTGATAATGGCGGAAGGTTGGAGCCCGCTGGTCTGGTAGGGGTTGCGCCGGACATTCAGCATCCTGGCGAAGCAATTGTCTGCTTCCGACAGGAATATTGCGGGAGTAAAAACTGGATCAAGGAGAAGACAAAATATTCAGTAAAAGAGCTACGGGCGCTCCAAAAAGAGCGCAGGCATTGTCAGTTTTACGACTACCATATTGCTCGCTACAACCTGGCAACCGGCAAAGCCACCCACCTCGCTACGTTGCCCTACGGAGTAGAGCAGATTGACTATTACAAGATGCTGGCAACGCCCTCGCCTTTCGGCGATGTAGTATACGTCAACGTGCTGCCGTTTAAAGACCAGCAGGGTACGCCGCAGGCCGTGGTAACTACCGAAGGAAAGGAGCTGTGGAGAATAGGCGCGGATGAGCAGGGGAGAGAGTTTCAGCGGTTCGATAATTATGGCAATCTAGTATTTCACCAAACCGACACGAAGGGGATAGTAAGCGTTATTACGCTCCGCCCGGAAAACGGCGTCGAAGTGAGCCGCTACATTCTGCCGGCTGGCGTAGCCTACTTACAACTGATAGCGCAATGGGATATGTATACAGTAGCCCGCCAAAATGTGGACGGCAACTGGACGATTGCCTTATACAGCATAACGGACGGTACGCGCATGGCTATGCTAACGGATGAGGCCGGCGCTCTTGCCTTCGCGAAGAAATACAGGCAGCAGGTTGATGCTGAAGCGACTGCATACCAGAACATCCTACGCGCCCGTGAACAGGCTTGGCAGAACAATGTACGTGCCGCCGCCGCCTACAAACAGGAAGTAGCGGCGAATACGGCAGCGCATGCCAAAAACTTTATGCCCTGCCCCAAGTGCGATGGAATGGGCTACTCTGCGAAGTCAGGCTATTCGCCCGGCTCTTCCAAAACAACTACGGGCGTGCAAGTAGTCAACGGGCGATATACCAATGTTGCCACCACTACCACTACCGCGGGCGGCAGCTACACTTCGTACGAGATGTGCCCAGTTTGCAAGGGCCGGCGCGAGGTGCCAAGACGGTAAGCGGTTTATTATGCGGGTGAATCCGTCATAATTGCTTCTGACGCAGACAGCAGGTAATGTGAGCGAACAGAAGGCTACAGCCATTTTCGGCGTTACGCGCGTGCATCTGGGGATGGCCAGGCAAAGTTGCCTACGGTGTATGTGTAGCGGCGGCCTGAGGAAACAATAAGTGACTTTTGCAGGAAGCGTCGCAGCAGGCTAGAGACTTACCAAGCCATGTTCGCTGGGCAACCTGTTCCGCAGTTGCTTTTCACTGGCAAATAGCTGTTTCAACGAAACCAGATAAGGCTTAGAGGGCGTAACCCCATCAAACGCCAAACTGCCCGCCGAACCAAGGTCCAGCGGGCAGTTTGAAAGAGAGAGTACTACGAAGTCGGGGTGGCAGGATTCGAACCTGCGGCCTCCTGCTCCCAAAGCAGGCGCGATACCGGGCTACGCTACACCCCGAAAAAAAGCCTCCGGGTGGGGTTCCCGGAGGCTTAATCGAAAAACATTCGTCGTCGGAGTGGCAGGATTCGAACCTACGACCTCCAGCACCCCATGCTGGCGCGATACCAGGCTACGCTACACCCCGATGAATGATGATGCAAATGTACGCTACCCAAGCGGTATAACGCAAGCATACCCGTGGTTTTTCTTGCAGGCAGCCCGGCCCGCCAAACGCTTTGGGGAGCTATGCAACTGTTTTCTTGCCCGTTGGCTCTTTCGGGTAAGCTGCGCCCAGGCAGATAAAATCCGGTTTGGCGCGCTTCTTGCCGACAAACAACGGCTTATTTTTGGGCCAGTGGAACCAGTAGCGAGGTCGTTTATCGTACCTTCCCTGTCCCTAACCTAGTATTGTACTTCGTTTTTTGCCTGTCTATGAAAACCTCTACTTTCCTGGTTTGCCTGCTGGCGTTGCTGGCAGTTGGCACTTTAGCGCGCGCCCAGGCCCCGGCCGCCAAGGCAGCCGCGGCCCCGCCCGCCCTCATTACGGCTAAAATGGAGACGCCCGCGGCCCATACCGAGGCGCTGAAGCTGCGGCTCGACCACAACCCCGTAACCAACGCCCTGACCGTGCGCACCGACGCCAACGGCCCCACCCGCATCGAGGTCAACGGCACCGACGGACGGCCCGTCATCACCCGCGACGTGCTGCTGGGCGGCGAATCATCGGTGGTGCTGAACGTGGCCAACCTGCCCCGCGGCGCCTATATCGTGACCTGCGTGGCCGGCGAGCGGCGCGGCATGAAGCGCGTGATTCTGGGCCAGTAGCCTAAGGTGTAAGTCAAGGGGAAAAAGTAAAAGCCGTTAAACGAGCCAAGTGGTATCGTTTAACGGCTTTTACTTTTTCTCCTTGACTTACACCTCATGCTTCCTCACTCTGGAGCTGCCGCTCGTAGAGGGCGCGGTAGAGGCCCTGCTCGTCGCGCATGAGGGCCTCGTGGGTGCCGTGCTGCACAATCTGGCCGTCGTCGAGCACCAGGATTTCGTCGGCCAGCTTGACGGAGCTGACGCGGTGGCTGATGATGAGGCTGGTGCGGTTGTGCATGATGCGCTGCAAAGCTCCCAGAATGGCGTTTTCAGTGTCGGTATCCACGGCCGAGAGGGCGTCGTCCAGAATCAGGATTTTAGGCTCCTTGACCAGGGCGCGGGCAATGCTGACGCGCTGCTTCTGACCGCCCGAAAGCGTAATACCCCGCTCGCCGAGCTTGGTGTCGAAGCCCTGCGGGAAGTCGATGATGTTGTTGTACACATTGGCGTCGCGGGCGGCTTGCAGCATCCTTTCTTCATCGGGCTGGTCGAGGCCGAAGTTGATGTTGTTGCGGATGGAGTCGGAGAACAGGAATACGTCCTGGGGCACGTAGCCAATCTGGCTGCGCAAGGACGTCAGGGCCAGGTCGCGCACATCCACGCCATCAACTGAAATGCTGCCTTCGGTGACGTCGTACAGGCGCGAGAGCAGGGCCGCCACAGTGCTTTTGCCCGAGCCGGTGTTGCCGATAACGGCCAGCGTCTGGCCCGGCCGGATGCGGAACGACACGTCGCGCAGGGCCTGGATGCCGGTGTCGGGGTAGGTGAACGAGACGTGCTCGAAGCTGATGTCGCCCTTGATGTCGAGCTCGATGTTCTGGCGCGAGACGATGTCGGTTTTCTGGTCCATGAACTCGTTGATGCGGGCCTGAGAGGCCTCGGCCCGCTGCACCAAGGAACTCGTCCAGCCCAGGGCCGTAACGGGCCAGGTGAGCAGGTTCACGTAAATCAGGAACTCGGCAATGCTACCGGTGGTGATGGTGCCCCGGATAACCTCCTGGCCGCCCACCCACACGGTGATAATCGTGCTCAGGCCTACCAGAAACAGAATCAAGGGGAAAAACAGCGAGTTAACGAAGTTCAAACTCAGCGACTTTTCTTTGTACTCGTTGGAGGCCGCCGTGAACTGCCGGTGCGAATCCTGCTCGCGCACAAACGACTTGATAACCCGGATGCCCGAAAAGGCCTCCTGCACGAAAGTAGTCATGCCCGACAGGGAGCGTTGAATTTCGTCGGACTTGCGCTGGATGATGTTGTTGACGTAGAAGATGCTGATACTGAGCACCGGCAGCGGCAGCAGCGTGTAGAGCGTCAGCTTCACGTTCACCATAAGCATGAGCGGCACGATGAGCACGAACAGCAGCACGAGTTGCAGGAAGTACATGATGGCCGGCCCGATGTACATGCGCACCCGGCCCACATCTTCGGAGATGCGCGACATTAGGTCGCCGGTGCTGTGGCGGCGGTAGAAGCTCAGCGGCAGGCTCTGGTAGTGCTGGTAGATTTCGTTTTTCTGGTCGTTCTCCACCAGCCGGCTCATCACGATGAGCGTCTGGCGCATGAAAAACAGAAAAACGCCCCGTAGCAGGGCCATGAGCAGAATCAGCACCCCGTAGAGCAGCACGTTGCGGCCAAACAGCTCGTACACCTGCGTTTGGGCGCGGGTGCCGCCGTAGAGGTGGTAGAGGTCGATACCTTCGCCCACTAAATCGAAGGCGTAGCGCACAATCTGGGCCGGAAAAATGGCCAGCAGCGTGCTCAGGCCCACGAACAGCACGCCCCCGAGGAAGTGCCATTTGTAGCGTAGCAGGTATTTGTTGGTAGCGGTAAGTGCGGGCACCAGGCGAAGTTGATAAGTTTTGAGACTGGGGAAGTTAGAAAGTTAAAAAGCGCCGAAAGGGTTTCAACCCGTTGGCTGAACGCGAAGAGACGCCACATTCTGCGCCCTGTTGTTGCCGGCGCCCCAAACCGATACGGGCCTGGCGACGAGGCGGCGCGAAATGTTGTGCCCTTACCTTTCCACTAGCATAAATCGGCGTACTTTTGCACCCGAATTGCGGGGCAGCCGGCCGGAGCCACGCGGGGCGTTCATTGCACGAAGGGAAAACAGCCGAAAGCCGTTGCCCGTCGTTTAACGGATTCCGCGCCTGAGCAGCGGGCCGCGGCCGCCGCGAAGGTACGCCAATCCCACCCTTCCCACCCACCCATTTTCCACCTCCCCCACGTTATGGTTGAAACGCAAGTAGTATCCGAAGTCTCCATTTTCGGGCAGATTGCCGAGTTCCAGCACGAGCAGGTAGTGTACTGCCACGACCACGAGACGGGTCTGAAGGCCATTATCGGCATCCACAACACCGTGCTCGGCCCCGCGTTGGGCGGCACCCGCATGTGGCACTACGCCTCCGACGCCGAGGCCCTGCACGACGTACTGCGCCTCTCGCGCGGCATGACCTACAAGGCGGCCATTTCGGGCCTGAACCTGGGCGGGGGCAAGGCGGTGATTATCGGCGACGCGGCCACGATGAAAACCGAGGCGCTGCTGCGCAAATTCGGCCGCTTCGTGCAGAACCTCAACGGCAAGTACATTACGGCCGAAGACGTGAACATGACCACCCGCGACATGGAGTTCATCCGGATGGAAACCAAGCACGTGTCGGGTCTGCCCGAGAGCATGGGCGGCAGCGGCGACCCCTCCCCCGTAACCGCTTACGGCACCTACATGGGCATGAAGGCCGCCGCCAAGCGCGCTTTCGGCTCCGACTCGCTGGAGGGCAAGCGCATTGCCGTGCAGGGCATGGGCCACGTGGGCACCTACCTGCTCGAATACCTGCAGAAGGAAGGCGCCCAACTGCTGGTGAGCGACTACTACGAAGACCGCGCCCTGGCCGCGGCCAACCGTTTCGGTGCTCAGCTGGTAGGCCTCAACGACATCTACGACCAGGACGTGGACATCTACTCGCCCTGCGCCCTGGGTGCCACGCTCAACTCCGACACCATTCCGCGCCTCAAGTGCCAGGTGGTAGCGGGCTGCGCCAACAACCAGCTGGCCGATGAGAACATCCACGGGCCCGAGCTGGTCAGCCGCGGCATCGTGTACGCCCCCGACTTCCTCATCAACGCCGGCGGCCTCATCAACGTGTACTCGGAGGTAGTGGGCGGCAACCGCGAGGCGGCCCTCATCCAGACCGAGAAAATCTACGACATCACCACCCAGGTGCTGGCCAAGGCCGAGCAGGAAGGCAGCCACCCGCAGGCCGCCGCCACCCGCCAGGCCGAGGAGCGCATCGCCGCCATCGGCAAGGTAAAATCCACTTACTAATTGAGTTGTCAGTTATCAGTTGTCAGTTGCCAGGCTGTTTGGTCAACGGCAACTGACAACTGGCAACTGACAACTGGCAACTGACAACTCAACCCAATGCTCAACCGTCGCACGCTCCGCATCAAGGTCATGCAGGCCCTGTACGCCTACCATCAGGCCGTCGGGTCCGATTATTCTCTGGCTCTTGAGCGGATTGCGGAGGCCTTCGTGCCCGATTTGACGGCAGCCGAGGCCCCCGACCGGAAGAAGCTGCAAGGCCAGCGCAAGCTGGCCGAGGTTATCTTCAAGGACTGGCACAAATCGGGCGAAACGCCGGAGCCAACCGACGATGCCGATGTGAACGAGGCGGTGACGGAGGCCATCAAGTTCTACCAGAAGGCCGTGGCCAAGGATAAGGTGTACTACGCCGGTCAGCTGGTGAGCGGGGCCGAAGCCATCCACGACCAGTACCTGCACCTGCTCAATATTCCGGGGGCGCTGTTGCAGGTGCTGGAGCAGGAGAAGGGCCGCGACTCGCGGCGGCTGACGGCGGCCCCCGAGCCCCCGCTCGATACCACCCGGCTGCTGGAAAACCAGGCCCTGGCCAAGCTCATGGAGAACCTGCAACTTCAGGAGCTCACCATCCGGCGCAACCAGAAGTGGCACGGCCAGCCCGAGCTGGACGCGCTGCGGACCGCCTGGCGCAACGAGATAAAGCAGGACCCGGATCTGCTGAGCTACCTGGCCGCCCCGGCCGGTTCCTACGCCGACGACCAGGAAATGCTCAAGCACCTCTACAAGGAGTTCGTGTTCAAGGGCACGGCCCTGCCCGAGTACATCGAGGAAGACGACCAGAACTGGGAGGAAAACCGCTCGGTGGTGAAAAACCTGGTGATGAAAACCGTGAAGATGCTCGACGAGGCGGCCGACGAAAACCTGGTGCTCATGTCGCTATCGGCGAACTGGGCCGAGGACAAGGAGTTTGCCGAGAGCCTCTACCAGCAGACGCTGGCCGACGACGCGCAGTACGAGAAGCTCATTGCCGACTCGTCGCAGAACTGGGACGTGGACCGCGTGGCCCTGACGGACAAGATTCTGCTGAAAATGGCGCTCTGCGAGATGCACCTGTTCCGGGCCATTCCGGTGAAGGTGACCATCAACGAGTACATCGAAATCAGCAAGAACTACAGCACGCCCAAAAGCAAGCAGTTCGTCAACGGCATCCTCGACAAGCTGGCCCAGGACCTGACGGCCAGCGGCGCCATCCGCAAATCGGGCCGGGGCCTGCTGGACAACCAGTAGCGGTGAGATGGTGAGGTGGTGAGATGGTGAGGTGGTGAGTTGATGTTCCAGGGGCCTAATTGCGCAAGTGGCGCCAGTAGGCCTTTCGAACGTCACCTCACCACCTCACCAGCTCACCATCTCACTACCTCACCATCTCACCACCTCACCGGCTCACCAGCTCACCGTTTCACCTTCGGGTATCTTAACGGGCTGTTTTCCCGTACTTGTGTCTGATACGCTTTACCTCTCACCTTCCCGTACTCACCTCTCCCATGGGTAGCAAAACCACTACTGGTATTCTCTGCTTTGCCGGCGGCGCCCTCACCGGGGCCGTAGTTGGCCTGTTGTACGCCCCCGAAAAGGGCCGCGAAACGCGTAGCTGGCTCAGCTACCAGCTCGAAAAGTACCGCGAAACCCTGGCCGACCTCACCGAAAACCTCGTGACGAGCCGCTCCGACCAGGGGCCCAGCTCGGCCAAGAGCGAGGGCCAGCGCGTAATTCAGGATGCCAAGAGCAAGGCCGAGCAATTGCTGGGCGACGTCGACCAGCTCATCGACCAGATTAATTCCCGCAAAACCCTGTAACGAGCGCGGGCCCCGGTACGCTACGCCGGGCGCCCGCGGCCTTTTTTATTGCTTTTACTGAGAAAAGTGCCGGGGAACTGACGTAACTGTCGGGGCTCCGGCACTTTTCGTTGCCCGCTCCGCTGCGGTATCGGTACCTTTGCGGAAACGTTCCCGGAACCCGCCCCCGCGCAGGCCCGGCAGCTTATCAAACCATCAACTTTTCAACGTAATGCAGCTCATCACCCTCATTCCCGGCGACGGTATTGGTCCCGAAATCACGAAAGCAGTAACCGCCATTTTCGCCGCCGCCGAGGTGCCGGTGCAGTGGGAGGAGCAGAACGCGGGCCAGACTACGTTTGATGCCTCGGGCGAGCTGATTCCGCAGGCCCTGCTCGATTCGCTGGAGAAAAACCGGGTGGCCCTCAAGGGCCCCATTACCACGCCCGTGGGCAAGGGTTTCCGCAGCATCAACGTGAGCCTGCGCCAGAAGTACGACCTCTACCAGAACGTGCGGCCGGCCAAAACCACCGCCGGCATTGCCTCGCGCTACGCCGACTCGGGCATCGACCTGGTGCTGTTCCGCGAAAACACCGAGGGCCTGTACTCGGGCCTGGAAGTGTACGACGAGAAGCTGGGCATTGCCGACTCGTTCAACCGCATTACCCGCGAGGGCGCCCGCAAAATCTGCCGGGCCGCCTTTGCCTACGCTGCCAAGCACGGCCGCAAAAAGGTAACGCTGGCCCACAAGGCCAACATCCTCAAAATGGCCGGTACCATCATGCTCGAAGCCTGCCAGGACGCCAGCCGCGAGTTTCCGCAGGTGCAGTACGAGGATAAAATCATCGACAACATGTGCATGCAGCTGGTGATGCGGCCCGAGCAGTTCGACGTGATTGTGACCTCCAACCTGTTCGGCGACATTCTGTCCGACCTGTGCGCCGGCCTGGTGGGCGGCCTGGGCGTGGTAGCCGGCGCCAACATCGGCGACGATATGGCCATTTTTGAAGCCGTGCACGGCTCGGCCCCCGACATTGCTGGCCAGAACAAAGCCAACCCCACGGCCCTGCTCCGCTCGGCCCTGATGATGCTGCACCACCTCGGCCAGCACGACAAGGCCGACCAGATTGAGCAGGCCCTCAACCTGACGCTCCAGGACAAGAGCAAGTGCACCGGCGACCTGGGCGGCTCGGCCTCGACCAGCGAGTTCACCCAGGCCATTATTGCTAACCTGGGAAAGTAGTGCCGAAATGTGGCACGGCCCTCAGTCCGTGCCACGCTCCCCATAACCTGCAACTCAAAGGCGCTTATCTTTGTCTTTCAAGCGCCATTGTCTGGTTTCCCATTTTGATTTTCAACTGACTATGAAATTCCCCGTATTTTCCTCTTTGCTGCTTTCCGGTGCGCTGCTGCTGGGCGCCTGCAACAACAACAAGGGCGACGTAGGTACCGAGGGCATGAATGCCGCCGCGGCTGATGCCAACGCCATGGCCACGGCCGCCCCACTCATCGATAACCCCAACGTAACGGGCGAAACCGAGGCCCCTAACCCCAACGCCCCGGTCATGAGCTTCGCGAAAGCCGACCACGACTTTGGCGACATTCAGCCTAACTCGGTGGTGAAGACGACGTTCGAGTTCACCAACACCGGTAAGTCGCCGCTCATCATCGAAAATGCCACCGCGTCGTGCGGTTGTACCACGCCTAACTGGACCAAAGAGCCCATTGCTCCCGGTGGCAAAGGCTCCATCGATGTGCAGTTCGACGCGCACGGCAAATCGGGCATGCAGATGAAGGAAGTGGCCATCCAGGCTAACACTCAGCCCAGCATCACGAAAGTGACGATTAAGACCAACATCCTGCCCGACGGCCAGCAAGGCCCTTACCGCCAGTAGCCTGCCGGGCCCTGGGCCCTGCCAAACCCGCCCCTTCACCGCTGAAACCTTCGTCCATGTTCGCTTCTCTTTTGCTGCAAGCCCCCGCCGCCGGTGCGGGCGGCCTTATCCAATACCTGCCCCTGGTTGCCATGGCCGGGGTGGTTTACTTTTTCATGATTCGGCCCCAGCAGAAGCGCACCGCCGCCGCCAAAAACTTCCGCGCCAGCCTGGCCAAGGGTTCCCACGTGGTAACCATCGGGGGGCTGCACGGCAAAATTGTGGAGCTAAGCGAGGAGTCGGTGACGGTGGAAGTAGACAAGGCCGTGCGCCTGCGCTTCGACCGCGCCGCCATTGCCCGCGAGGTAGTCAGCAAGACGGCAGTGGCGGCCGAATAATGCGGCAGCTTCCGCCCGCGGCGGCGCGCCAATGCGGCGCTTGTAGTATCTTGTGAATTCCGGAATTCCGGCTTCGGGCACAACCGGAGGCCGGAATTCTGGTTTTTACGCCGGCCCTGCCGTCTTCCCTTCCTCTTTTTCAGCTGCCGCCCTGTGTCGTCTGTCCGCCCCAGTACCCGTCTGCTCCGCTGGTTCGTGAGTCCGTTTTTCGGGCAGGAGCGCAGCTATTGGCGGGCCGTGCTGGCGTGTTTTCTGGTGGCCAGTACGTTCTGGCTGCTCAACGCGCTCAACAAAACCTACACCACCCGCATCACCTATCCGCTGCTGTGCCGCTACGACGACGCCCGCTTTGTGCCGGTGCAGCCGCTGCCCCAGGAAGTAGCGGTAAACGTAACCGGCCGGGGCTGGAAGCTGCTGCGGGGCCAGTTGCCGCTCGAAGTGCGCCCCGCCGAAGTGGTATTGCGCGGCCCCGCCACCCGCTACCTCACGGCCAGCGCCCTGCGCCCCGCCCTGCAGCAGGCCATGGATGGGCTCCAGCTCAACTACCTGGTTTCGGACACGCTGTGGGTGGATCTTGACCAGCTGGTGAGCCGCCGTCTGCCCCTGGCCCTGAGCCCCGCCACCGACGGCGCCGCGCTGCCCTACGAGGCCCGCTTCGAGCCCAACGCAGTAACCTTCACCGGGCCCGCCAGCAAAGTCAACTCTCTGCCCGACCCCTACCCCGTGCACCTGCCCCAGGCCCCGGCCGGCTCCACCGACGGCGACGTGCGCGTGCCCATCGGCGGCCCCGACCAAGTGCAGTCTGATGTAACCGATGTGCGCGTGCGCCTCGTGCGCCGCCCCGTCGTCACGCTGCCCGTCGATGTAGTGCCCGAGCTGCTCGATGCGCCCGCCGGCCGCCGCTTCCGCCTCTCGCCGGCCACGGTGCGGGTGCGGCTGCAGTTTTTCCCCGAAGACACGGCCGCCTTCCGCCCCGACCAGCTGCGGGTGCAGCTGCACTACGGCCAGTTCGTGAGCCCCACCGATTCGGTGCTGCGCCCCTTCCTGTCGCGCAAGCCGCCCCAGGTACGCGGCTACCTGGTGCTTACCCGCGGCGTGCGGGTGCAGAGCGAGTAGCGCGCTAGCGGCTTACCGGGAAGCCCCGTTGAACGCCAAAGCCCCGCAGCAGAGCCTGGGTTGTTGCCAACCCGGCTCCCCTGCGGGGCTTCACTAGCTTAACTTATTCACTGGTATAAAGCTACTAAAACGCTCAGCCTGCCCCCTACACCGGCACTCCGAAGCGTTACCGGGCTAGCTGAAAAACGCCCGCTTCGGCTTAACGCAGTCCTTCCCGGGCTTAACGGTATGGAGCTGACTCTGGAATCCTTCCGGGGTATTGCTGTTGTCGTGGTTGCGGGTGCCGCAGTGCGAACAGGTGTTCCCGGAATAAGTATTTTCTCGGTCGCAGTGGGGGCATTTCATAGGGCACTGATTTCGGTTGGTGCAAGTGGGCTTCACGTGGCCTTACGCGGTGGTATGGGTTCTTTTAAAAACGCAAGAACAGAACCGCCGGGCGCCAGTCTGGTAGCGGCCTCCGCGTGTCTGTCGAATACAAAAATCCGGTTCCGCCAGCGCATCCGCAAAGGCCAAAAATTTCTTTTCTTTAGAATCCGAATCCGCTTTGCTCCTCCGTGCCCCGCTTACTCCCACCCGTTCATGCTGCCCTGCAGGCGGCCGTTGCGGCCCGCTTCGGGCAGCCGCTACGCTACCCCAGCCACTGCGACGCCCTCGAAGCCGAACTGCGCCAGGCGCCGGCCATGGGTGGCCGGCGGCTTAGCCCCAGCACGTTGCGCCGCTTTTTCGGTCTGGTTGAGAACGAAGGCGGCTACCACCTGCACACGCTCGACACGCTGGCCCGCTATGCCGGCCACCCCGATTTCGCGGCTTTCGGGCAGGCCCTGAGCCAGCAGGCCAAGGCCGGGGCCAACCACCCCACCGATATTCCGGAGCTGCTGGCCATGCAGCAGCTGGCTTACCCCGAGCGCCTGCTGCTGGGCTATTTTCTGGGCCGCATCACGCGGCCGGCCACCCCCACGGCCCCGGCCCCGGCGCTGGCCCTGCGGCTGGCCGCGCACCCGGCCGGGCAGGAATACTACGTCGAGTCGTTCGTGGATCTGGCTTACCTGAACGGGGCCTACGGCCAGGTGCTGGGCGCGTATCTGCAGCACAAAACCACGCCCGAGGCCCAGCTTTTCGGGCACTGCACGCTGTTTCTGGGCGAGTTTCTGGCCCAGGATGAACCGGCCTGGCAACCGCGGCTGGCGCACCTGCTGGCCCTGCCGCTGCCCGCCGACTGCCACGCCTTTCCGCACGGCCGCCGGGCCTTCGCCGAGCTGGTGGCCGCTCAGCATGCGGCGCCCCGGCAGCCGCTGCCCCCTGCGCTCCTAAGCCGGCTGCGGCAGCAGGCCACTGCCCACGCCGCCCGCCCGGTAGCTCCGGTGGCCGATTTGCCCGCCTTCTACAACCTGTTTCCGGCGGGCTTTCATTTCCTGGTGGCCGAGGCCCTGTTCCTGACCGGACAGTACGAGGCGTTAGGCGACTGGGTGGCCGCCACCCGGGCCGAAGTACCCGCCGTGGCCGCGCTCGAAAACAACGTGTACAGCGAACTGCTCTACGCCTTCGAGGCAGTAGCCGCCCACCGCACCGGCCGCGCCGTACACCGCCCCACGCGGCTGCGGGCCCTGTTTATGCTCGACACCCACAGCTGGCTGCTCGATTATTACCAGGTCCACCTCTGGCTCGTGGAGCTGCATTTTGCGGCCACCGCGGCCGAGCAGCAGGAGCTCCGCGGCTATATCGATACTTTTGCCCAGCGGCATGGGATGCCCTTTTTCCGGCAGCTGGCCGGACAGATTCCGCCGGCCGCTCAGCCTTAGCCTACTATCCAACCTCGCTCACTAACCATCAGGCAGATGCTCAAAATCGGAATTACGGGGGGTATCGGCTCGGGCAAGAGTATTGTGAGCCGACTGTTTGGCGTGCTGGGCACACCGCTCTACGACTCCGACAGCCGCGCCAAGTGGGTAATGGCCCACGACCCGCAGCTGCGCCAGGAGCTGACTGAAGCGTTCGGCCCCGAAACCTTCGACGCCGCCGGCCGCCTCGACCGCGCCTACCTGGCCCGCGTCGCCTTTCCTGACCCCGCCCGGCTGGCCCGCCTCAACGCCCTGGTGCACCCCCACGTGGGCCGCGACTTCGCCGACTGGGCCGCCGCCCGCCAGGCGGAGGGCCACGCCTACGTGCTCAAGGAGGCGGCGCTGCTCTACGAATCGGGCGCTTACCAGCAGCTCGACCGCATCATCACCGTATTTGCCCCGCAGGCCCTACGCCAGCAGCGGGTGCTGCTCCGCGACCCGCACCGCAGCACGCAGGACATCCTGACCATCATCGGCAAGCAGCTCAGAGAGGAAGAAAAGCTGGCCCGCGCCGATTACGTGGTGCGCAACGACGACGAGCACCTGCTCATCCCGCAGGTAGTGCAGCTGGATGCGGAGTTGAAGGCGCTGGCGAAGTAGAGAATCGTCATTCAGAGCGCAGCGAAGAATCTCGCGGGCCGAAGCAACCCCGATAGTATGATTACTATGGCCCGCGGGATTCTTCGCTGCGCTCTGAATGCCAGAGAGGTTTATACAGGAAACTACCTGATAATCGGGCTGCGCTCAAAGGGCCGCTCGCGGTCGAACAGGTAGCGGTAGGTGACGTGGGTTTTGTAGATGCGCGCCCCGATGGAGCGGGTAACAGCCAGCATGCGGGGGTTGAAGTCGCCAATCCAGTTCATCTCGATTTCGCGGTAGCCGGCGCGCATAAACTCGGCGCGGGCGTGCACCATCAGGGCGCTTTCGATGCCCTTGCCCTGCCACTCGGGTACCACGCCGAAGATAACGCCGAACAGCTTTTTGTCGCGGCGCTGCTGGTATTTGCGCTTCTCCCAGAGAAAGTGCAGCTTGGCCAAGAGCCCAAACCGGCGGCTCACATGCTTGAACATCTGGTTCAGCTCGGGCAGGCTCACGAAAAAGGCAATGGGCTCGTCGTTATGGTAAGCAAACCAAAGCAGGCGTTCGTCGAGCACGGGCTGCATCTGCTTCACCAGCTCGCGGGCTTTGTCCAGGCTCATGGGGTTTATGCCGCTGTGGTTGGCCCAGGCCAGGTTGTATACGTGGTGGAAATCGTGGGCCAGCTTTTCGGCGTCGCGCTTATCGGCGTGCCGGAACTGGAAAGCCGGGTACTGCTGCGCATACGTATCGAAGGCCCGCGAGAAGGCCGGGTGCAGCGGCGTATCAACCTCGCGGTAGCAGGTGTACTGACGGAAAAACAGCTCGAAGCCGTACCGCTCGAACAGTTGCTGGTAGTAAGGCTGGTGGAAAAACATGCCGTAGTTGGGCTCGGTAAAGCCTTCCGTCAGCAGCCCCCAGAACCGGTCCCGCTCGCCGAAATTGATGGGACCGTCCATGGCCTGCATGCCGCGGGCCGCCAGCCAGCGCCGGGCAGCCTCAAACAGTTCGTTGGCCGCCGCCTGGTCGTCTTCGCACTCAAAAAAGCCCATACCGCCCACCGGCAGCGTGGGGTCGGGCTGCTCGGCGTCGCGGTTGATGAAGGCCGCCACCCGGCCCACCACCGTACCGGCAGCGTTGGTGAGCACCCAGCGGATGGCCTCCCCGCGGGCCAGCAGCGTGTTTTTGGCCGGGTCGAACACGGCCTCGATTTCCGGGTCGAGGGGCGAAATCCAGTTGGGCTGGTTCTGGTAGAGCCGGGCCGGCAGGTCGAGGAACTGGCGAATAAGCGCCGGGCTATTAACTTCGAGTAAGGCCATGTGTGATAAGCAGCTGGCTAGCAGCCGTTGGCTTCTAGCGCAGAGTGATTGAAATTCAAAGAAAGCAGGTAGTGAGCAGTTGAACGAAAACTGCCGGCTAACGGCTGCCGGCTCCCGCGCGGGGCCGCCGGAAGATGCTCAGCGTTTTAATGCCTTCCACCCGCAGCGTATATATTTCGGTGCCTACGCTATCGGGGTAGGGCTGCGGGTGCCAGCGGTAGGCGCTGATGTAGTAGTCGGCCTCGGCCAGCGGCACATAGTGGATGCGGCCTCGCTGGGCGGGAGGCAGCATAAGCGTGTTGTTGTAGAGCGGGTGGTAGCTGGGCCAGGTAACATTGATGCGTAACGGCCCCTGGCTTTGGTGGGCCAGCAGCCACTCCAGCCCCCGCCGGTACGAGAGGCCCCAGTAGTCGCGCTCGAACAGCCGCTCGGCCGCCGGAGCACTCAGAAAGCTAAAGTACAGGTTCTGGAACGGGTGCATGCGCACCATGCGCCAGGCCGTGTGGGCCGTGGCCAATCCAAAAACAGCCAGCCCGACCAAAGCCAGCGGCCGCCCCACCCCCCGCTGCCGCCATTGCCACACCAGCTGCACGCCCCTGGCGGCCAGCAGCAGCAGCGCCGGGTACACGAAGTACAGGTGCCGCCAGCCATCATAGATGGAAGCACGCATCAACACCACTACTATCATTGGCCCCAGCAGCCAAACCACCAGCAGCGCATCGAGCGCGGGCCCGGGCCCGGCCGGCCACGCCCGCCGGACCATGGCCTGCGCCCAGCGCCAGCCGGCGGCACCCAGCCCCAGGGCCGCCGCCAGCAGGTAAGCCACCGGCGTTGTTACCAGCAGCCACACCGGTACGTAGTGCCAGGGAACCTCAGCGGCTTTGTAGAACTGCCCTAAGTAGAGGTTGGTGAACTTCCACGGGTAGTGCATGGCATGGGCACTGACGTTGAGCAGTTTCGGCACAGAGTGCACCCACAGATACGGCCAGATACTCACCAGTCCCGCCAGCGCCGTCAGCGTTGCCAGCACGCCCAGCCGCCCATAGGCCGGCCGGGCGCCGGGCGGCTGCCGGAAGCCCCCGCCGGCGGCCGTCAGGGCCAGGGCTAGCGCCGTGAACAGCAGCTGCTGCAGGCCCTGCACCCGGATACCGGCCGCCAGGGCTATGGCCAGCCCGTGCGTGATGGCCCTTGCTGGCGTGGGGCGCGCCAGCAGCCGTAGCAGCGTATGCATGGCCAGCGCAAAACAGGCCATGAACACGATGTCCTTGCCGTTGTAGAAAGCCTCGGCAAAAAACCGGGGCGAGGCCACCAGCAGGCTGGCCGCCAATAACCCCCAGCGCCAGCTGCCCAGCCAGCGCCGGCCCAGCTGGTACACTGCCCACACGCCCAGCACAAACACCCCGAACACCATCGAATGGCGCACCAAAAAGTAGGAGCGCGAGTCGTGGTCGGTGAACAGGTAATTGACGACGACAGCCGCCATTTCAAACAGCGGCCCGTGGTGGGCGTCGGGAAAGTCGCGGATGTCGGGCGTGGTGGCGAAGGTGGGGTGCTGGCGCAACCCCTCGCCCACGGGCAGCAGGCTAACCAGGTATTTCAGGTTGACGAGGCCGTTGAGGTGGTTGTTGGCCTCATCCCACGACACGCCATAGTCGCCCACCAATAGTAGCCCCAGCCCCAGCAGCAACCCGAAAAACAGCAGTTCGGCCAGCCGGCGGCCCCGTTCCGGCTTTTCGGCCAGGGGCAGCGAAGGTGGGGCAGATGTAGCTTTTAAGCGAAACATGCAGCGCGAAGAAACCGGAAAGCCGGGCCAAAACAAAAAAGGACCGCCGCAAGCGGCAGTCCTTTTCGTGTGTGGGAGATACTGGGTTCGAACCAGTGACCCTCTGCTTGTAAGGCAGATGCTCTGAACCAGCTGAGCTAATCTCCCGGGGGGTACGCGTACTGCAAAAATGGTGGGAGATACTGGGTTCGAACCAGTGACCCTCTGCTTGTAAGGCAGATGCTCTGAACCAGCTGAGCTAATCTCCCGATGGGCGTTTCCCGTCGTTTGGGATGGCAAAGATGGGGGCTCGTTTCTGAAAACGCAACACTTTCCCCCATCTTTGGGTGAAGAAATTTTTCGGACGCAGGCCTCCCAACAGGGAAAGGCTTGCCAGTCAGAAATTTCGGTGCTAAAAACGAAGGCGTGCTGGTGGGTAGAATACTGAAAATAATAGGGCTGACGCTGCTGGGCCTACTCGGCGCGGCCAGTTTAGGGCTGTGGCTGGGCCAGGACTGGCTGATTGGCCGCTTCGTGGTGGCCCTCAACCAGCACCTGGCCGTGCCCGTGCGCGCCAGCCGCCTCGATGTGTCGGTGCTCGACCAGTTTCCGCGCCTTTCCATCACGCTGCACGACGTGGTGATGCAGGGCTCGTTGCCCGCCGATACCACCCGGCTGCTGCGGGCCCGCCGCCTCTACTGCGCCTTCGACGCCACCGACCTGCTGCGCGGCCACTACCGCATCCGCCGTCTTACGCTGGCCGATGGCCAGCTGCACCTGCGCCGCGACGCCACCGGCCAGCCCAACTACCTCGTGCTCCGGCCCGATACCACCGCCGCCGATGAGCAGCCTTTCGCGCTGGAGCTGCGCGGCATCCGGCTGGAGCGCGTGCGGGCCACCTACACCGATGCGGCCCGCCAGCAGTTCTTCGCCCTGCAAACGCCCGATTTACGGGCCACCGTGCGCCTGAATGGCCCGCAGGTAGAAGTAACCACCACCGGCCCGGCCCGCATCGAAACGGTACGGCTGGGCTCCGACGACTACTTCCGGGCGAAAGACGTGAAGCTGAACGTACTGCTCGACGTCGACCGGGCCGGACAGCGGGTCAGCATCCAGCCTTCGACTATTGGCGTGGGGCCGGCCACCTACTCCGTTTCGGGCACTATCGATTATGCCCAGGCCCCCCGGCTCAATCTGCAGGCCGCCGCCCGCCAGGCCGATGTGCAGGCCGTGCTGGCGCTGCTGCCACCCCGCCTGACGCGGCGGCTGGCCGGCTACCGCAGCCGGGGGCAGGTGTATTTTGAAGGCACCGTGCGCGGCGAGTGGTCGGAGCAGCACTACCCGGCCGTCGATGTGCGTTTCGGTTGCCGGCAGGCCGCTTTCTTCCACCCCGAATACCGCCAGCAGGTGGACGGCGTGAGCCTGACGGGCCGGTTCAGCAATGGCACGGGCCAGTCGGCTGCCACGGCGGTGCTCACGCTGGAGCAGGTGCGCGGGCAGCTGGCGGGCCGGCCGTTCGGCGGCAGTCTGCGGCTCGAAAACCTGGTGCAGCCCACGCTGCAGCTGGAGTTGCAGGCCGAGCTGGACGTGGCCCGGGCGCTGAAGTTCTTTCCGGTGGCGGCCGTGCGCTCGGGAGCCGGGGCGGCCAGGCTGCACCTGTTGCTGAACGGGCCGCTGACTGTGCTCCGGCAGCGGCCCACGGCCCGGCAGGCGCGCGGCGAGCTGGCGCTGCGCGGTGTTACGCTGCAGCTGCGCGACTTCCGCCAGCCCTTCAGCGGCCTGACCGGGCAACTGGAACTGCGCGGGGCCGACGTGGCCGTGAGCCGCCTGCAGGGCCGCCTCGGCAACTCCGACTTCCGGGGCCGGGGCACCGTGCGCAACGCCACCGGCTGGGCGCTGGGGCCGGGCCAGCCGCTGCGCATCGAGGCTACGGTGGCTTCGCAGCTGCTCGATTTCAACCAGTTGCTGTACGCCTACCAGCCGGCGGGCAGCAAACGCGGGGGCGGCCCAGCGGCCCCGGCCGGCGGCCTGCACGTACCGGCGCGGCTGGTGCTCGATGTGGGCCTGCAGGCCCGGCAGGTGCGCTACCGGCGGCTGCGGGGCCGGCAGCTGCGCGGCACGCTGCGGCTCCAGAACCAGGTGTTCAGCTCGCCGGGGCTGCGGCTGGCGGCGGCCGGGGGCCAGCTGAGCGTGCGCGGCACCGTGGACGCCCGCCAGCCCCAGCTGCTGAAAGCCCGCACCGTGGCCAGCTGCCAGCAGGTACGGCTCGACAGCCTGTTTTACGTGTTCGAGGATTTTGGCCAGCACTTTCTCACCAGCCGCCACCTGCGGGGCACGCTCACGGCTTCGGCCGAGTCGGACACGTACTTCGATGGGCAGCTGCGCCCGCTCACCGACCGGCTGGAGGCCCAAGTGAAGGCCACCGTGCGGCAGGGCGAGCTGCTCAATTTCGAGCCCCTGCAGAAGCTGAGCCTGGTGGCCGACCGGGCTACGCTGCGCCATTTGCGCTTCGCCGAGCTGCACAACGACTTCTACATCCAGAGCCGCACGGTGTACATTCCGGAGATGGAAATCCGCTCCAACGTGCGGGCCGCGGCCCTGCTGCGCGTTACCGGCACCCACACCTTCGACCAGCAGCTCGACTACCACCTGCGCATTCCGCTGCTGCCGGGCCTGCTGCCGCGCGCCGCCGCCCGGGCCGATGGCCCCACGCTGCGCCTGGGCATCAGGGGCACCGAAAGCAACTTCACGGTGCGCTACGAAACTGGCCTGCCGACCCGCCCGGGCCCGGGCCGCAGCCCCGCAAGCGGGCCGGGACCAGCCGCCCCGGCTGAGGCCGTAGCGCCGGCCACGCCCAGGGCCCGGCACTCGTGGGAGCTGAAGAAACCCGCCAGGAAGCCCGCCGAACCCCAGCCGGGCGACTTTTTCGAGTTCTGAGCCCGCCCCGCCCGCCAAGCATGCCCGCGCCCGGCCGGCCCCTGCTGCACGGCGGGTAACGGCGGCAGGCGCAGTTTCAGGGCACTTGTTCGGGTGCGGGGCCAACCTCCGCTTCGATGCCGCGTTAAGGGAGCTGAAGATGTTTCTCCCACCCTTTTTACTTCAACCATGAACGATTCGCAACTACTCCAGAACTACTCCGACCAGGAAAAAGCGGCTTATCTGAGTGTTATTGCCAGCCTGGCTTCGGCCGACCGCGAGGCTTCGGCTCCCGAAATCGAATTTCTGCAGCAGCTCGCCCACCAGGCCGGCCTCAGCGGCGCGGCCACCCAGCAGGTGCTGGGCGCGGCCAAAGATGCTAACAACCAGACCGTAAAGAACAACCTCGACGCCTTGCGCAGCAGCGACCTGCGCTTCTCGCTCGTCACCGACCTCATCAGCTTCGCCCGCGCCGATGGCGCCTACTCGAACACCGAGGAGGAAATGGTAAACAAGATTTCGCAGTACCTGGGCATCAACCAGCAGCAGCAGCAGGCCCTGGAGCAGGTGGTCGACCAGGCCGCCAACGTGCCCCACGACGCCAGCGACCCGGCCAAGCAGAGCTTTTTGGGTGGCATCGGCGACAAGCTTGAAAGCGCCGGCATTCCTAAAAACGCCCTGATGGCCGGCCTGCTCGGCATTGTGGCCCCGATGGTGATTTCGAAAGTAATGGGCGGCCGGGGCCAGAGCAGCGGTGGCGGCGGCGGCATGCTGGGTGGCAGCATGGGCGGCCTGCTCGGCGGTGCGGCCCAGAGCGGCATGGGCGGCCTGCTCGGCGGCCTGCTCGGTGGCGGCCTGCTAAGCGGCGTAATGGGCGGCGGCAACCAGCAGCAGGAGCAGTACGGCAACTATCCGCAGCAGGGCACCCACACCGGCAGCGGTGGGCTGGGCTCCCTGATGTCGGTGCTGGGTGGCCTCGGTGGCCAGCCCAACTCGCAGCCCCGCAGCAGCGGCGGCGGTGGCCTGGGCGGCCTGATGAGCGGCGGCATGGGCAGCCTGCTCGGCGGTCTGCTCGGTGGCGGACGCTAGGCTGTTAGCTGAACTGACAGATTAAGTTGGTAGGCAGAACGTCATTCAGAGCGGAGCGAAGAATCTCGCTCGAACAGACGTTGGACGAATTCAGGCGAGATTCTTCGCTGCGCTCTGAATGACGTTCTGCCTACCAATTTAGCTTGTCAGTTCTGTTAGCTGTTAGCTGTTAGCTGTTAGCTGTTAGCTGTTAGCTGTTAGCTGTTAGCTGAAAAAACGCAAAGGGCGCCGCACTCGGTTGAGTGCGGCGCCCTTCTTTTATTGAGTTGGGTTCTTTTGAACCAACGGCTCAGGAGGAAGCAATGGACTGGCCGCCCTGCTGCTGGAGGCTCTTGGGCAGGTTGGTGCTACCCTCGGAGCCGCCAGCCGCCAGGCGGGTCATGGTGGTATCCACGAAGTGGGCGCCAACCTCCTCTACGGCCGACACGATGCGGAAATTGATTTCCTCCATGACATCGAGGTACTCGTCGTAGCTGTCGGTTTTCACGTAGTACTGCACCCGCACATCCTTCGAGTTGGAGGTAAGGGAGGTGAATTTCACCTGCACATCGGGGTCGATGAGGGAGTGCGAGAGGATGGCCTGGCGCACCAGCTCGATGATGCGGTGCAGCTGGGCGCTGGAGGTCAGCTGGGTGAGCGACATCATGAAGAACACCCGGCGGGAAGTGCGGCGCGAAAGGTTGTCGAGCGGCTTGTCAATCATCGACTTGTTGGGCACCGTCACGTAGCTTTTCTCTACGGTGCGCAGCCGGGTGCTGCGGAAGCCGATTTTTTCCACCGAGCCCGTCAAATCGCCCACGCTCACCAAATCGCCCACTTCGAAAGGCCGGTCGAGGAAGATGGTGAACGAGGCCAGCAGGTTTTCGAGGCTTTCCTTGGCGGCAAAAGCCACAGCCAGGCCGCCAATGCCCAGGCCGCCCACCAGGGCCGTCACATCAATACTAAACACCCGGCCCAGCACCACCAGAAAGGCAATGATGCCCACAAACAGCTTGATCAGGTCGCGGGCGAAGGGCACGAGCTGGTTGGTGAGCCGCGAGGGGTCGCGCAGGGCCCGCTTCATGAACACGAGCACCGCCAGGTCAATCATGCGCAGGAAAATCCAGGTGACGCCCGCTATAAGGGCAATCTGGTACACCCGGAAGGCCAGCACCGCAAACCAGGGCGTGTTGTGGCCCAGCTCGGAGGTGCGCACCGGAATATCCAGCACGCTGTAGGCGATGAAGATGGTGATGAAGAAGATGACGAGGCTGATGGGCTTGATGAGCAGCTCGTGAAACTGCTCCTCGGTTACGCCCTCGCCCACCCGCTTAAAAAACCGGAACATCACCTTCGTCAGCAGGCGCGACACCAGGTTTTTGAACACGAAGCCGGCCAGCAGAATGGCGGCGGCCGTCAGGTATTCCTGCACTTCGATGCCGAAAAAGTGGTAGTGCAGGATTTCGGAAAGAGCCATATGCGCGGGTAAAAGAGAAAAAGGGGCAACAAACAAGCCGGCCACCAACTGCCCCGGCGGGCAGCAAGCAGACGGCTTGTAAGCATTATCTAACGCAAAGTCCCGCTTCGCGTTATGCGCCGGCCGGCCGCAACTACCGGGCCGCGCAACCGGGCCGTGGGGCTACACCAGCTGGCGCAGGGCCATTTCGAACGACTTCTGGGCCAGGCCGGTGCGCTCCTCGCTCTGGGCGCGGGTGCGCTCCAGCGCCGCCCGGATGATGCGCGAAGTATCCTCGAAAATGGCCTGGTCGGTGATTTCGGCGTCCGACTCCATCAGGTAAGCAAACACGCGGGCCATGCCGCAGTTGGCAATGAAGTCGGGGATGACACTCACGCGGGCATCGGCAAACTCGCCGGTGGGGCCGAAGAAGATTTCGGGGTCCTGGAAGGGCACATTGGCGCCGCACGAAATGACTTCGAGGCCATTAGCGGCCAGGGCTTCTACCTGGGCCTTGGTAACGAGGCGGGAGGCCGCGGCAGGCACGAATATTTCGGCCCCGCTATGCCAGATCTGCTCGTTGATTTCCTCGAACGACAGCCGGTTGTCGGCCGTCAGCTCGTTGCCCTGGCGGTTGAGCATCAGCTGGCGGATTTCTTCCAGCCCGAAGCCTTCGTTGCTCAGCAGCCCGCCGGCCCGGTCGATGATGCCGGTGATGCGCGCACCCTGGCTGGCCAGGTAGTAGGCCGCCGCGGCCCCCACGTTGCCCCAGCCCTGGATAATGGCCCGCTTGCCCGCCACCGAGCCGCCGCCCCACAGCGCGTAGTAGTGGCGCACGGCCTCGGCCACGCCGTAGCCGGTTATCAGGTCGGCCACGGTGTACTTACGGCGCAGGTCGGGCGAGTAGGCCACGTCTTCGAGCACCTTCACCACGCCCTGGCGCAACTGGCCCAGCTTCTGGATTTTCTGGGGCTCGGTGGCCTGGTAGTAGCCGTTTACCACGCCTTCCTGAGGGTGCCAGAGGCCGTAGTCTTCGGTGATGGGGATGACCTCGTGGATTTCGTCCACGTTCAGGTCGCCGCCGGTGCCGTAGTAGTTTTTGAGGAGCGGAAACACGGCCTTGTACCAGCGCTCCAGCACGCCGCGCTTGCGCGGGTCGCGGGGGTCGAAGTTGATGCCCGATTTGGCCCCGCCGATGGCCGGGCCCGACACCGTGAACTTCACTTCCATGGTTTTGGCCAGGCTTTCCACCTCGCGCTTATCGAGGCCCAGGCGCATGCGGGTGCCGCCGCCGGCCGCCCCGCCGCGCAGCGAGTTGATTACAACCCAGCCCTCGGCTTCGGTTTCGGCATCCTGCCACTCAAATACGATTTCGGGGCGTTTATTTTCAAACTTGGCCAGCAGGTCTTTCATCAAGCAAAGGGGGTGGGGTGAGAAGGGGTTTGGGCTGCAAAGGTAGGCACCCGGCCGGCAGGGGCCATAAGGCCGCGGGCGGGGCCGCGCTGCCGCCCCGCCCGCTAGTGTCGGGCTTGCCCCATATTCCGAGGTACAGCTTTCCGGGAAAAGGAACTTTGCAGGGCCCGAATATCGTATTAGCCCTATTCCCGCTCACCGTTCCGTAATACCACCCTTGCATTGCTGAAATGAAGCCATTACTTGCCCGAGTCGAATCGAAAAAAGTTGATAAAGCCGCCGCTATCCTGAAGGTGCTGGCCCACCCCAAGCGGCTGGCCATTGTAGACCTGCTGGGCAAAGAGGATAAAATGACTGTCACGGAGATTTACCGCTCCCTCGACCTGCCCCAGGCCATTGCCTCCCAGCACCTCATCACCCTCAAAGACCGCGGCATTCTCTCGTCGCTGAAAGTAGGAACCAAAATCTACTACTCGCTCTCCATCCCTAAACTGCTCGACGTCATCGACTCCCTCGAAGAGTGCTGCGAGTCGATTTAGGTTTTGAGCTGCCAGCCGCCAGCTACAAGCTTCAAGCGGATGTTCAATTAGCCAGCCGCCTGAAGCTGGCCTAAATGAGAAAAGCCCTGCATTCAATTGAATGCAGGGCTTTTTTGTAGTTAAACCACTCTCCCGAACGTAAGCTTGTCGCTTGAAGCTGGCGGCTTGCCGCTCTTATCAGAAAGCCGGCTGGCGCTCCAGGTCGAACAGGTCGGTGAGCGTGTCGATGAGCTGGTCGGCCTCGCCGCGCTTGCAGGCGGCCTTGAGCTGCAGCACGGGCTGCTTGAGGATTTTCTGCATCAGCGAGCGGGTGATGTCGTCGAGGCGCTTGGCTTCTTCGGGGCTGATTTTCTTTTTGTTATAGCGGTCCAGCTCTTCGAGGCGGATTTGCTCCAGCGCGTTTTTCAGCTTCTGAATGGTGGGCGACACCATCATTTCCTTGGTCCAGTCGCGCAGGCTCTCGATGCTTTCCTCGATAATGGCCCGCACCTGCGGCACCGATGCCAGCCGGCGCTCCAGCGCCGCCGAGGCCTTGCTATGGATGGTATCGATGTTATACACCAGCACGCCGGGCACCTGCTCCACGTCGGGCGCAATGCTGCGCGGCACCGACAAATCGATGAAGAACTTGTAGCTGAGCACCTCCAGGTTGGCCACCAGGGCCTTGCTGAAGAACGGCTCGGGCCGGGCAATGCTGCTGATGATGACGTCGGCTTCCTTGAGGCCCTCGGCCAGGTTTTCGAAATCGAGCAGCTGCAGGCCGCACTCTTCGGCCAGCGCCTCGGCCTTGCCGCGGGTGCGGTTACAGATGGTGACGTTGGAGAACAGCTTGCTGTCGCCGAAGTGGCGGCACACATCGGCCCCGATTTCGCCCAGGCCCACAATCAGCACCCGGGGGTTGGCTACGTCGGCGGTCAGCTCTTCCACCAGCTCCAGCGTGGCGTACGAGGTAGAGGCGGCGCCGTCGCGGAAGGCCGTTTCCTGCTGCACGCGCTTGTTGGTGAAGAACACGGTGTGCAGCAGCCGGTGCAGAAACGGGCCGGCCGCATCGGCATCGGCCGACCACTGGTAGGCCTGCTTTACCTGGTTGCTGATCTGCAAATCGCCTACTACCTGCGCTTCGAGGCCCATGGCCACCTCAAACAGATGGCGCACGGCGTCGAGCGAGCCGCTGAATACGTCGAAGTAAGGAACGAACTCGGCAACGGCGGGCAGGTTTTTCAGACTGGCCAGGGCCTCGATAACGGCGGCACTCTGGTCGTGGTCGGCCGAATAGTACACTTCCGTGCGGTTGCAGGTGCTCAGCACCAGCAGGTCCGTCAGGTCGAGCTCGTGGTGCAGGGTTTGCAGCAGGCGCCGGCAGTCGGCCTCATCCAGCGCAATCAGCTCGCGAATCGCAAGCGGCGCTTTTTTGAACGAGAGGCTGACGGCTTGAAAGGGATGGGACATAGCAAAAAGCCAGAACAGATAGCAGGGGGCAAAATTACATACAAATTGCTGGGGGAAAAACAGCTAATAAGGGCCAGTGGTTCGGGGCAAACTACTATTGTGGGCGAAACCCGCACGAAATGCCACCAACGCGGTTTCGGGCCAGCGCCGCTTGACGAAAATCATCTTTCCGGGCCGGGCGGCCTGACTTTGGCCGGGGCCGTATCTTCGGGGCCGGGGCCGCCGTATCGGAGGTCTCCATCTGCCGTTTTGCCGACCGCCGTGCTCCCAACCATTGCCATCTACGACCAGAAGTCGCGCATCAAGCTCGTTATCGTGGCCGTGGCCCTGCTGATTGGGGCCGCCACCGTTATCTACACCAACCTGCTGGTGCAGCGTCTCTCCGAGCGCGAGCAGCAGCAAATCGACCTCTACGCCGAAACCCAGCGCTACATCATCAACACCGAGGAGGAGTCGAACCTGTCGTTTCTCTACGACGAAATCATCGAAGCCAACAAAACCATCCCCGTCATCATCACCGACGGCGACGACAACATCATCGATGCCCGCAACGTGCATGTGCCCGAGGGCGCGAGCGAGGAAAAAACGACCCGGTTTCTGCGCGACCAAATCAACCAGATGCGGGAGCAGCACCCGCCCATCGAGATAAAAATAGGAGCCGGCCTGCGCAACTTTCTATATTATAAGGAGTCGGATTTGCTGACCCAGCTACGGCTGTACCCGCTGGTGCAGCTGGCCATTATCGGCTGCCTGGCCGTTATTGCCTACTTCGCGTTCAGCTACTCGCGGCGGGCCGAGCAGAACCGGGTGTGGGTGGGCCTGGCCAAGGAAACGGCCCATCAGCTGGGCACGCCGCTCAGCAGCCTGGTCGGCTGGCAGCAGTATCTGCGCGACTCGGAACGGTTTAAGGACGAGCCCATTGTGGAGGAGCTGGGCAAGGATATCCGGCGGCTCGAAATCATTACCGAGCGGTTCAGCAACATCGGCTCGGTACCGGTGCTCAAGGATGAAAACATCCTGCGCGTAACGGAAAACGCCATCAGCTACCTGCAAAGCCGGGTTTCGCGCAAGGTCAGCTTCGAGGTAAAAACCGACCTGCCCACCGATACGCCCGCTCAGGTGAACGTGCCGCTGTTCGACTGGGTAATTGAGAACATCTGCAAGAATGCCGTGGACGCCATGGATGGCCGCGGCAGCATCACGCTGCACCTGCGGCGGCCGGTGCGCGGCAACAAAGACCAGATTGCCATCGATATTACCGACACGGGCAAGGGCATTTCTAAAAGCCGGATGCAACGCGTGTTTCTGCCTGGCTACACCACCAAAAAGCGCGGCTGGGGCCTGGGCCTGGCCCTGGCCAAGCGCATCATCGAGAACTACCACAAGGGCCGCTTATTTGTAAAGTGGAGCGAGCCCGGCCGCGGCACCACGTTCCGGGTAATTCTGAATGGGTGAGTGGTATCAGTTGTCAGTTGCCAGTTGCCAGTTGCCAGTTGTCAGTTGTCAGTTGTCAGTTATCAGTTGTCAGTTGCCAGTTGTCAGGCCGTTCCTTAGCAGAAGAACGGCCTGACAACTGGCAACTGACAACTGACAACTCATTTCCCCCTGTTCGTAATTTCCACGTAGCTGTTGCCTTTTACGGGCTGGCCGTGGTGGGTGCCTTCGACGCGGCACATGCCTTCCCAGTAGTGCATTTTGAGGCCGGCGATGAGCTTGAGGGTTAGCTCCTGGTCGGGCATAACGGGGGTGATGGTGAGGTCGTAGCCCTGGCTGGGCACGCGCAGGCGCCACTTGTTGGGGTAGCGGAGTTTGGTATGCGGACTGGTCCAGTAGTCGAGCACCTCCAGCTGAAAGTCGGCGGCGTTCAGGTGCTGGCTGTTCAGGTCGGGGCCGTAGTGGGTGCCGCCGCTCACCACCAGGTCCGATTTCCGGTCGAAGAGCTGGTAGGCCATCAGCTCGGTGCGGGGCTCGTCGAGCTGCACCGAAAACCAGTCCCAGCCAATGTTTTTGCCCATTACCGAGGTGCCGTTCCACTGCCGGTCGTACCATAGCTCGCCTTCTACCTGGCGCACTTTACCGTCGATTTCGAGGGTGCCGGTGGTGGCCAGGCGCGGATAGCTGTAGTAGCCGGCGCGGGCCACGTCGCCGTAGTTTTCGTAGCCGGTGCCGTTGTGCAGCAGCACGGGCTTGGCGGGCGTGGTCGTCAGGTCGATGGCCTGGCCGGCGTGCTCGGCCATGCGGCCGCGCAGGTGGTAGCGGCCCTCCTGGCCGGTCAGGGTCCAGGTCTCGTTCTTTTTGCGGGCGCTCAGGTTCAGGGGCAGCGTGGCGGGCAGCAACCCGGGCAGGCGCGTTACCTTGTAGTCGTAGCGAAACTGCTTCTGCTGGGGGTCGGTGAGGGCGAAGTTCACCATCTGCCAGTCGCGCTTGCCGTTGATGTTGAAGTGGAAGAACACGTACTCGACGCCGAACGTCTCGCCGGTGGCCTTGTCGCGCAGGTGGCCGGTGAAGTACCACCACTCCAGGGAGTTGCGCTCGTGGGCGGCTTCCTCGCGGGGCAGTTCGGCCCGTTCGTTGAACACATCGTGCTGGCGGGTAGGCTTGAGGGCACAGCCGGAAGCGGCAAATAACAGAATCAGGGAGGCTAACAGCAGGTTTTTCATACTGCTGCCATAAGGGTTTCGGGCGTTGAAAGGTTTGAAAAAAGCCTTTATCAGTACAGCGGCCGCGTATCGGGCAGCAGCCGCACCACCGGTTGCTCAGTTAGCCGGGCATCGAGCCGCAGCGCCTGCCCCATAAAACCGATAGACGACAGCGTAATCTTTACCTGCCCTCGACGCGAGAGGTAGCGGGCCGGCACCGGCAGCCGGTAGCGCCCATTGCAGTCAGTGAAAACGGCCAGCCGGGTTCCGCGAATCCAGCAGGTAACACCGGCCAGGGGCTGGCCCGTCTCGTTATCTACAACCAGCCCTGCGGTAACGGCGGCCGCGCCGGCCTCGGCTGGCTGCGTGAAGTAAGGCTTGCCGGGTGGGGGCTCGTAGGCGGGCACGGTAGCCGGTAGCGGCGCCGTTGGCTGCTGGGCGGCAGCACCCGCGCCATACAGCAGCAATCCACCCAGCAATAAACTGGCTGGCAGCATGTTGGTGAGCATGCACGTATTATCTGAATGGGTGAGCATAAGGTTGAATTACTGGTTTCCTGGCCGGCTTACTACCACCGGAACGGCCGCGTCAGGCGCTGCCAGAGGCCGCGGGGCGTGTACCAGCGGCTCGACCTTGTTACTACCACTTCGCCCGTGAGCCGGTCGCAGGAAGCACTGAGCACAACGTTTCCCGTTTGGCTTATCGGCTCAACAACCGTTTCGAAGCCGATACTCGAAAATACCAGCCGGGCGTTGTTGCTCTCAGCTGGCATGTTCAGCTCGTACGTGCCATCGGCCCGGGTTGAGGTACCGTGCCGGGTGCCTTCCACCAGCACCGTTACCCCCGGCAGGCCCTGCCCATCGGCATCGGCTACGCGGCCCTGCACCACCCGAAACGGCAACTCGGGCTGTGGCCGGGCAGCCACTATTCCCATCGTCAGGGTTTGCTGCGTCAGGGTTTGGGGGCGCGGCAGCTGGGCCAGGGCGGGCAGGCCAGTACCCACTCCCAGCACGGCCAGCGTGGCCGCAACCCACCGGTTTGCGGCGGAGGCCTGCGGAGCCACTTGCAGCGGGCGGCGCAGCTGCTCGGGCCGGAAACGGCCGCAGGTTTTGCTGCTGGCCTGGCTCAGATGGGCAACCACCTCCGCATCGGTCATGCGGCTGAAATCGACTACTGTTTTGGCGCAGGCGGCGCAGTGGCGGCCCTGAGTGGCGGGCGTCATGGCGGCCCAGTTTTCGTGGCAGGGCTGAGGAACGGAGACGGTTAGGGAACGGGACATCGGGCAGCCGCTTGAAGTGAACGTATGCTAACCCGATGCCCGCCCGCCCCGGATTCCATACCAGCCAAGGCCAGAAATTTGGCCGGGGGCGAAAGGCCGGGCTGCCTATGTACGCTTGTTGGCTGACCCACTTTCTTATAAGCCATTGACTGACAAACAATTTGCCTATATAAAGCCTTTATTAATCTTCTACTATATATGTATCTATCTACCTTAAAACCTATTTCCGGTTTAGAGCGGCGGTTGCAGCGGTGGCGGAATGGGTGGGTCCGAAAAGACCGGCTCCCCCATGATGTAGCCCCGGTCGGCCACCGATTGGAGCCGTAGCGTGAGCGGCGGCGGGGCCGGCGTGAGGGGCACCTGTAGTTCGAACGGCTCGAACGCGAAAACGTCTCCCTGAATCCGCAGCCGCAGCTGCCCGTCGCGCACCGGGTCCCACTGCCGGCGCAGCGTCAGGCGGAAGTTGCCCTGCCCGTCGGTTACGGTGCCGTAGGGCGTGTCGCCGATGAATAGCTCGGCCCCCGCCACAACCCGGCTACCGGCCCCATCGAGCACTTGGCCCCGAACGACCACCGTATCCTGCGCGGCCGGGGCCGCCGTAGCATTTGCCGCCGAAGCCTGAACAGTGGCCGACCCGGCGGGGATTGGCGCTGCCCGGCTGGTAGCGGCCGATTCGGGTGGGGCGCTCTGGCAGGAACTGAGCAGGGGCTTGAGGCTGAGCAGCGCCAGGCCCGTAAGCAGCCAGCGCCGCCAGCGTGGCACCGGCGCCGAAGCGGCATGCCCGGCCCGAAAAAGGCCGCAGACCCGCCCCGCTCCCGGCTGCGCCAGCCAGGCCCGCACCTGGGCTTCGCTCATCGCAGAAAAATCCACGACTTCCCGCTCGCACTGCCCGCAGAAGCGGCCGGCGGCGGTGGGCGCCATGGTGGCCCAGGGCCGGACGCACGGCTTGGGAACGAAAACGGCCATGGCGGAAGCACATTGGGTGGGCAGTAGGGCAAAAAAACACCGCCCCGGCAGCAGACTGCAGCGGTAAAAGGAGCGGCCGTTGCTACAGCGGCGGCTTTTGCGGCGGCTCGTGGCCCATTACTTTGCCCATAATCATTCCCCGGCCGGGCTGCGACTTCAGCCGCACCGTTAATGGGGCCGGGGCCGGGCTCACGGCCACGCGCAGCGCCTGGGGCACGAATACGAACGGGCTGGCCGCCACGCGCAGGTTTACCAAACCGTTTTGCACCGGGGCCCACTGCTGCTTCATGGTAAAGCTGAAGTTGCCCTGCTCGTCGGTGGTGGCCCCGTAGGGCGTATCGGTAATGAAGATTTCGGCGCCCGCCACGGCCAGGCCGGTAGAATCATCGAGCACCCGGCCGCGGATGGTTACCTGCCCCTGCGGCGCGGCCGCCAGCTCGTCGGCCTGCTCCAGGGGGCCGGTGGTAGCGGTAGCGGCGGGTTGGGCACTCTGGCAGGAACTGAGCAGGGGCTTGAGGCTGAGCAGCGCCAGGCCCGTAAGCAGCCAGCGCCGCCAGCGCGGCGGGGCGGCCGCCAGCGCAGTGCCCGCCAGTACCGGGGGCGCAAACTGCCCGGCCCGGAAAAGGCCACAGACGCTGCCCCCTTCCGGCCGGGCCAGCCAGGCGTGCACCTGCGCCTCGCTCATCGCAGAAAAGTCCACGACTTCGTGCTGGCACTGCCCGCAAAAGCGGCCGGCGGCGGTAGGCGACATAGTAGCCCAGGGCTGGGGGCAGGGATTTGGAACGGAGAAACCAGACATGGTCGAGAGGATTAAAGGAGGAAGTAAGTATAAGAATATTTGACGGTTGCAGGTAGCCGGTTGGCAGTTGGCGGCGCCTGATTGCCAGGACCGCCCACGCAGCAAGCTGATAACCGGCAGCCGGCAACCGGACACTGAAAGCAGATTTCTGTATCTTTTGCCCTCTAAACCTGTTCTCCGCTCCGTTGTCAAACCCACTACCTCCCTCCCGCCTCACCGGGTTGTTCCGTCGTAAAACCGTTTCGGACCTTCTAGTAAACCCACCGGCCGACTCCGACATGACCGGCCCCACCCCCGGCGCCCACGGCCTGGAGCGTCACCTCACCGTCCGCGACCTGACGTCGCTGGGCATTGCGGCCGTTATCGGGGCGGGTATTTTCAGCACCATTGGCAACGCCGCCCACGACGGCGGCCCGGCCGTGTCGCTGCTGTTCGTGTTCACGGCCATTGCCTGCGCCTTTTCGGCCCTGTGCTACGCCCAGTTCGCGGCCACCATCCCGGTATCGGGCTCGGCCTACACCTACGCCTACGCCTCGTTCGGCGAGCTGGCGGCCTGGATTATCGGCTGGGCCCTGATTATGGAATACGCGGTGGGCAACATCGTGGTAGCCATTTCGTGGTCGGATTACTTTACCGGCCTCATGGACGGCGTGGGGCTGCACATTCCCATCTGGCTGACCATGGGCATGCAGAGCGCCCACAAGCATTACGAGGAAGTGCTGGCCCTCATGCAGGCCGGCAAGCCCCTGGCGGAGGCCACCGCCTCGCAGCTCACGGGCTACAACGCCTGGAACACCGCGCCCGAGCTGCCCGGCGGCCTGCGCCTGGTTATCGACCTGCCCGCCGGCCTCATCACGCTCGCCATTACGATGCTGGTGTACGTGGGCATCAAGGAATCGAAAAACGCCTCCAACATCCTCGTGGGCCTCAAACTGGTGGTAGTGGCCGTGGTGATTCTGGTGGGAGCCTTCTACATTCAGCCCGAAAACTGGAGCCCCTTCGCGCCCAACGGCATCGGCGGGGTGCTTAAGGGGGTATCGGCGGTGTTCTTCGCCTACATCGGCTTCGACGCCATTTCGACGACGGCCGAGGAGTGCAAGAACCCCCAGCGCGACCTGCCCCGGGCCATGATTTACGCCCTCATCATCTGCACCATCCTCTACGTGATTATCACGCTGGTGCTCACCGGCATGGTGAACTACAAGGAGCTGGCCGTGGGCGACCCGCTGGCTTACGTGTTCAATAAAGTGGGTGCGCGGTGGCTGGGAGGCATTGTGGCCGTATCGGCTGTGTTTGCCATGGCCTCGGTGCTGCTCGTGTTCCAGATTGGCCAGCCCCGCATCTGGATGGCCATGAGCCGCGACGGACTGCTGCCGCCGGTGTTTGCCCGGGTGCACCCGCGGTTCCGCACGCCCTCGTTCAGCACCATCGTTACGGGCCTGTTTGTGGGCATTCCGGCGCTGCTGCTGAACATGGATTTGGTGATTGACCTGACCAGCATCGGCACGCTGTTCGCCTTTGCGCTGGTGTGCGGCGGCATCCTCATCATCGACCCCTATGGCACTTCCGACGCCCGTTTCAAGGTGCCGTATATCAATGGGCAGTTCCTGGTGCCGCTCACGCTGGCCATCTGCGGGGGGCTGGTATTGACCTACAATCAGGAAGGTATCCGCGAGTTTACCAAGGCCCTGGGCAGCGGCTATGAGGAAGGCCGCCACTACATTCCGATGCTGGTGTTCTTCGTTTTCTGCCTGGGCCTGTCGTGGCTCTCGTTCCGCAAGCGCCTGAGCTTGCTGCCCACCCTGGGCCTGCTTATCAACCTATACCTGATGACGCAGCTGGGCGTGAACAACTGGCTGCTGTTCTTCGGCTGGCTGGTGATTGGCCTGGCCCTGTATTTCAACTACGGCTACAAGCACTCCAAACTGCGGCTAAAGCACGCGTAGGGGACGTATCTGTAGTCTTGACTTCAATCTGCAGTCCTTTCCGCAGCTTCTCCCCGACGCCGAGCAGCGGTAGTTGAAGACCCTTTATTTCCGCCTATTCTTTGGGCTGCGGACTGAAGTCCGGGCCATATTGGCCCGGATTATTCCACTCTTATGCCCACCCTTACTCTTGCCGCCCGCCTCGAAGCTTCCCGCCAGGAGCTGCTCGACCTTGGTTTGCGCAACCCGCTGCTCAACTTCCGGCTTTCCAAGGCCCAGGGCGTAGCCGTGGTGCGCGAAGAGTCGGCGCAGGTGCTCGACATATTGGTACGGCAGGGCAAAACCATGTACTTCACCGCCGCCCCCGAGCCCGCTCGGGAAACGCCCCCTGGCGCGGCTGGAGAGGCTCCGGGAGCCCAATTCGCGGAGGTGGCCGGCGTAGCTGAAGTAACAGCCGACGCCAACACATCTGGCCCGACAGGTGCTGCCAACGCCCCGGCCGGCCCGGTGCCGACGCTGGAGCAGTACCTGGAGGAACACCTGCCAGTGGCCCTTTCGGAGGCCGAGCAGCGGGTTTTGCTTACCGACAACAGGCTGCAAACGGCCGAGCCGCTGGCCCGCCTGGAAACCCGGCTGCTCAACACCTACTACACGGCCCGCACCAGCCTGGAAGAAACGGGCGTCAATATTCTATACCTGGCGCTGGGGCAGCTGAGCTGGTACGAGTCGGAAAGCAGCGCCGAGGCCCGGCAGGCCCCGCTGGTGCTGGTGCCGGTGGTGCTGGAGCGCGGCACGGTAGCCGAGCGGTTCAAGCTCACGTATTCGGGCGCCGAAGTGGAGGGCAACCTGAGCCTGCAGGCCCGGCTGAAGGCCGATTTCGGCATTGCCCTGCCCCTGCCCGACCCCGACAACCAGCCGCTGGCCGACTACTTCGCCGCCGTGCGGGCCGCCCTGGCCAGCCGCGGCCGCTGGGCCGTGGCGGCCGACGCAATGGCCCTGAGCTTCTTCTCGTTCAGCAAGCTGATGCTCTACCGCGACCTGGACCCGGCCACCTGGCCCAGCGCGGCCGACGGCACCCCGGCGCTGCTGGCCCACCCCGCCATCCGGGCCCTGCTCGACCAGGAAACCGGCTTCACCGACGCCCCGCCCAGCGTGGGCGAGCAGGCCTTTCTCGACACCGAAAGCCCCGCCCACGAGCTGCACCAGGTGCTCGATGCCGACTCCTCGCAGCTGCTGGCGCTGCTGGCCGTGCAGGAGGGCCGCAACCTCGTGGTGCAGGGCCCGCCCGGCACGGGCAAGTCGCAGACTATTGCCAACCTGCTGGCCGAGGCCATTGGGGCGGGCAAGAAGGTGCTGTTCGTGGCCGAGAAGATGGCGGCCCTGGAAGTGGTGAAGCGCCGCCTCGACGCGCTGGGCCTGGGCGACGCCTGCCTGGAGCTGCACAGCAACAAGGCCAACAAAAAAGCCCTGCACGACGAACTGCGCCACACCTTGGCCCTGGGCCGGCCCGCCGCCTCCTCGACCCTCGACGCCCAGATTGCCCAGCTGCCGCCCCTGCGCGCCCAGCTCAATGACTACGCGCTGGCCGCCAACGCGCCGCTGGGCCACAGCCGCCGCACGGCCCAGCAGGTGGCGGGCGAGCTGCTGGCCCTGCGCGAGCAGGTGGGCCCCGCGCCCCTGCCCCGGCCCGCTTTCCCCGATATAGCCACCTGGACCGATGCCGATGCCACCCGCGCCGAGGCCCTGGCCGGCCGCCTACAGGCTACCCTGGCCCGCAACGGACCGCCGCCCCAGCTGCTGTTCTGGGGCTCCAACCTGACGCTACTGCTGCCCGCCGAACAGGAAGCCCTGCGAACCCAGCTGGCCACCGCTCGCCAGGCCGTAGAAGAACTAACCCGCGCCGCCACCGCCGAGGCCGCCCTCTGGCACGCCCCGCCACCGCCCGATTCCGCCGCCGTGCAGGCCCTGCGCCCCCTGGCGGCCCAGGCGTTGCGCGAGGCCGAAGCTGCCCATCAGCCGGGGGTCGCAGGTACCGTCGAGGCCCTGCAAACGGCGGCACTGGCGGTGGCCGGGCTGCTGCAACTGCCCGCCCCGACCGACCACCACGCCGCCGAAACGCTGCTGGCCCAGGCCCAATGGGCGCACGCCGAGGCGCTGACGGCCCACTCGGGCGAGGCCGCCGCCGCCGTGGCCGCCGCCCAGGCCGCCGCCGCCACGCTCGCGCTCCAGCTGGACTTGTACATCCCGGCCGATGCGGCGGCAGCAGCGGCGCTGGTGCCGGTGGCCGAACATGCCGCGCAGGCCCCTTCCCTGGCAGGGGTGGCCGTAAAAGATGCTTTCTGGCGGCAACCCGATAGTCCGCTGCCGGCTGCCTACGAGGCGGGCACGGCCATACTAAGCCTGCACGCCGCGCATGATGGCGCGCTGCTGCCCGAGGCCTGGGGCCAGAACCTGACCGCCGAACGCGCCGTGCTGGAAACCACCGGCCCCAAGTGGTGGCGTTGGCTGAGCGGCGACTACCGCCGGGCCCGCAAGCGCCTCAAGCAGCTGTGGCGCGGCCCGCTCCCCACGTCGGCCGAGCTGATTGTGGTTATTGATGCCATCCACGAGGAAGCTGGTCACCAGCAGGTGCTCAAGAAGTTCAGCCTGCAAGCCAGCAGGTTGTTCGGGCCGGGCTGGCGCATGGAGCATTCAGATTGGCCCGCCCTGCTGCACGCCGCCGACTACCTCACCCTGACGCACCAGTTGCTCGCCCACGAGCAGCTGCCTGCCGAGCTGCTGTCCTACCTGGCCGCCAACAAGCCCGCCACCGCTCTTACCCAGCCGCTGGCCGCGCTCCGGACCTCCTTACCCCGGCAGCAATACGCGCTCCAGCAGGCGCTGCAAGCTGTTGCCCCCGCCAGCCCCGGCCTGCCCGCCGAGCTAGCCACAGAAACCTTCGCCGCCCAGGCCGCGGCCCTGGAAGCCTGGGTGGCTGCCACGCCCCGCGCCGACGACGTAGCGGCCCTAGTAGCAGCCTGCGCCGCCGCGCTCCGGCAGTTCGGGCAGCTGCGTGAGGCCATTATGGAGGCGCTGCCTGCGGCAGAGTCGTTGTTCGGGCTGGCGGCTGGCTGGGAGGGGTTGGCTTTTGATGAGCAGGCGGTTGCCCTGCGGAATTGGGTGCAGGCTGCGCCCCGGCCGGCCACGCTGACGGCGGCCGCCAGCGCCACAGAAGCCGCCTTGGAGGCGCAGCAGCGCGCCGTAGCGGCCGTGGTGGCGGCCCTGGCGCTGGACGAGGCGCGGCGGTTTGGCGACGCTGGTCCGTTGGCCGCCCAGCCGCTGGCGGCCCAGGCCGAATTGCTCGCCGCCTGGGCCGCCGATTTGCCGGCTTTGCAGCTGGCGCTGGAGTGGAACAACGTGGCTGCCGCCGTGCGCGCCGAAGGTCGGCCCGAGCTGCCGCTGCTGGCCGAAACCTGGCCCGAAGCCGCCCGGCACCTGACGGCCGCCGTGCGCCAGACCTGGCTGGAATACCTGCAACGGCTGGCCTACACGCAGTTTCCGGCGCTGCCGCAGTTCGAGCGGGCCGGCCACGAGGATGCCGCCGCCCGGTTCCGGGCCGCCGACCAGGCCAGCCTGCTGCACAACCGCACCCGCGCCATGACGCAGCACTACGACAGCCTGCCCAACCCCCACTTGCCCACCGCCAGCGGGCAAATGGCCATCATCAAAAACGAGTTTGCCAAAAAGAAAAACCACCTGCCCATTCGCCAGCTCATGCAGAAAGCCGGGCGGGTGGTGCAGGCCATCAAGCCGGTGTTTATGATGTCGCCGCTGTCGGTGGCCAGCTTTCTGCCGCCCGAGGCGTTGGAGTTCGATTTGGTGGTGTTCGATGAGGCCAGCCAGGTAAAGCCCGTGGATGCGCTGGGGGCCGTGGCGCGGGGCAAGCAACTGGTGGTGGTCGGCGACTCCAAGCAGCTGCCGCCCACCTCGTTCTTCGACTCGCTGACCGGCACCGGCGAGGCCGCCGACGAGGACAACGTCACGGCCGACATCCAGAGCATTCTGGAGCTGTGCAAGGCCCGCCAGATGCCCGAACGCATGCTGCGCTGGCACTACCGCAGCCTGCATCAGTCGCTGATTGCGGCGTCCAATCACTTGTTTTACGAGGACCGGCTGGTGATTTTCCCGAGTCCGGGCGGGCGGGGGCAGCTGGGGCTGGTGTACCACCACCTGCCCGAAACCTACTACGAGCGGGGCACCAGCCGTACCAATCCGCTCGAAGCGGCCGCGGTGGCCGCCGCCGTGCTGCATCATGCCCGCACCACGCCCCGGCTCACGCTGGGCGTGGTAGCGTTCAGCACGGTGCAGCGCCAGGCCATCCAGGACGCGCTGGAAGTGGTGCGCCGCCAGCACCCCGAAACCGAAGCCTTTTTCGCCGCCCACCGCCACGAGCCCTTCTTCATCAAGAACCTGGAAAACGTGCAGGGCGACGAGCGCGACGTGATTCTCATCAGCATCGGCTACGGCCGCACCAAGGACGGTTACCTGTCGATGAGCTTCGGACCGCTGAACGGCGAGGGCGGCGAGCGACGGCTCAACGTGCTCATCACCCGGGCCAAGCAGCGCTGCGAGGTGTTCACCAACCTTACGGCCGACGACCTGGATTTGAGCCGCACCCAGGCCAAGGGCGTGGCGACGCTCAAAACCTTTCTCGGCTTCGCCCAGCACGGCCGCCTCAACCAGAACGAGGAAACCGGCCGCGCGATGGATTCGCCCTTCGAGGAGGCGGTGCACCGCGCCCTCACGGCCCGCGGCTACCAGGTGCGCCCCCAAATCGGCAGCCAGGGCTTTTACATCGATTTGGCCGTGGTCGACCCCGACCAGCCGGGTCGCTACGTGCTGGGCATCGAGTGCGACGGGGCCATGTACCACAGCGCCCGCTCGGCCCGCGACCGGGACCGGCTGCGCCAGCAGGTGCTCGAAGCCGTGGGCTGGCGCCTGCACCGCATCTGGAGCACCGACTGGTTTCGCGACCCCGCGCGCGAAACCGACCGCGCCGTGGCCGCCATCGAGGAAGCCCGCCGCCTAACCGCCCTCGACGCCCCCGACGAGCCGGAGCCGGATGAATTGGCCGGGCTGGCCGAACAGGAACTCCTGGACGAAACCGCGCCGCTGGAGCGCGAGGAGCCCGCCGCGCCGCACACCAACCCCGCCGTGCAGCCTTACCAGGTGGCCCGGCTGCCCGACGCCATCCGCCAGCAGGAGCTGCACCAGTACAGCCTGGGCCAGGTGGCCAACTGGCTGAACCTGGTGGTGCTGGTGGAAAGTCCGGTGCATATCGAGGAGGCCACCCGGCGGCTGGCCCAGGCCAGCGGGGCCACCCAGGTGGGCGCGCGCCTGCGCAAAGTGGGCCGCGACGCCGCCCTGCTGGCCCAAAACCTGCACTACCTGCGCCGGGAGGGCGACTTCCTCTGGACCCCCACCATGCAGCAGCCGCCCCTGCGCGACCGAAGCCAGCTACCCGCCATTTCGCGCAAGCTGCCCTTCGTAGCCCCCGAGGAGCTGGCCGTGGCCCTGCGCACCGTAGTGGCGCAAAGCTTCGCGCTACCCCGCGAAACCGTATTCCTGCCCGCCGTGCGCCTGCTAGGCTTCACCCGCCTCAGCGACGACATGCGCCAGCAGCTGGAGCCCGCCCTAACCGCCCTGCTGGCAAGCGGCGAGCTGGAAGAGCAGAACGGCGTACTGAAACCAAGCAGTTGACGATAAGTGTGGCACGGACTTCAGTCCGTAGCCCGCCCGCGAGGGGAGTGGGGCTGGCTGCACGAAAGCGGGCCGTATGCCTGTAGCGCGAAGCTTCCGCTTCGCGTTTCGTTGCACGACAGCGTGTGGCAGTTATACTCGTCGCAAAGTGAAATGCGAGCACGGTGTAGAGACGCAACAGTTGGAGTCTCGTCGTTGAACGGCCGGGAATGTGCTTCCTAACAACATCAGCAACGACGAGACTCCAACTGTTGCGTCTCTACACCGTGCTCGCATTTCACTTTGTGATGATAATAGCAACGAAACGCGAAGCGGAAGCTTCGCGCTACAGGCTAATGGCACCCTTTGGCAAGGTGAAGCGGTGAACTAAACAGGTGGTTCAGGCCTTCAATTATACCCCCGCTAAAAACCATAAGAGGAAACGGCCCCGCGCAACGGGGCGGGCTACGGACTGAAGTCCGTGCCACATGCGGGGCGGCGCTACGGCGTATCTTCGCCCGCATCCCACCTTATCTGACTTCTTGTTCATGAGCCAATTCTTTTCTGTTTCCCTGCCCATGTTGCCGCTGCTGGCGGGCCTGGGCCTGGCCGGCGCTACCTTTTCGGGGGCGCAGGCGCAACCTTCAACTGCTACCAAAATGATGGTCGGCCAAAACTCTCCGATGCCGCTGCTCCAGCCCTGGAGTGGCCCCCACGGCGGCGTTCCGCCTTTCGACAAGGTGAAAGTGGCCGATTTCAAGCCCGCGCTGGAAGTGGCGATGGTGGACAACCTGGCCGAAATTGCCCGCATCGCCAACAACCCCGCCGCGCCTACCTTCGAGAACACCATCGCGGCCATGGAGCGCAGCGGCAGCGCCCTCGATCGGGTCGGGACGGTGTACGGGATCTGGGGCACCTCGCTCAACGACGCCAAGTTCGCGGCCGTGCAGGCCGAAATGGCCCCCAAGCTGGCCGCCTTCAGCGACCAGATAACCCAGAACGCGGCCCTGTTCAAGCGCATTGAGGCGGTGTACAACGGCATGACGACCAGCAACCTCACGCCTGAGCAGCAGCGGCTGACGGAGGTGCGCTACAAGGCCTTCGTGCGGGCCGGCGCCAAGCTCGACGCCCCGGCCAAAGCCCGGCTTTCAGAGATAAATCAGCAGCTGGCGGGCCTGTTCAACAACTTCTCGCAGAACGTGCTGGCCGATGAAGCCAATGAAATGCTGGTGCTCAAAACCGAGCAGGATATGAGCGGCTTGCCCGCCTCGCTGCGCGACGGGGCCAAAGCCGCTGCCGATTCGCGCAAAGTGGCCGCGGCCGGCGTCATCACTAACACCCGCTCCAGCGTCGACCCGTTCCTGACCTACTCCGACCAGCGGGCGCTCCGCGAGAAGGCCTGGCGCATGTTCACCAACCGCGGCGACAACGGTGGGGCCCACGACAACAACGCCATCATCACCCAGATACTGCAACTGCGGGCCGAGCGGGCCAAGCTGCTGGGCTACGAAACCCACGCCCATTTGCGCCTCGACAACACGATGGCCAAAACGCCCGAGGCCGCCATGCAGCTCATGGAGCAGGTCTGGACCCCGGCCGTGGCCCGCGTGAAGGAGGAAGTGGCCGACATGCTGGCCCTAGCCAAAAAAGAGGGTGCCCCGGCCGATTTCAAGATTGAGCCCTGGGACTATGCCTACTACGCCGAGAAGGTGCGCAAGGAGCGCTACGACCTCGACCAGAACGAGGTGAAGCAGTATTTGCAGCTCGATAAAATGCGCGAGGGCATGTTCTGGATGGCCGGCGAACTATTCAACTTCAGCTTCCAGCCCGTCACCGACGTGCCCGTATTCCACCCCGACGTGCGGGTGTGGCAGGTGAACGACAAAACCACCGGCCAGCAGGTGGGTCTCTGGTACTTCGACCCCTACGCCCGCCCCGGCAAGAAATCGGGGGCCTGGATGAATGCCTACCGCAACCAGGAGCGCATGGACGGCCGGGAGGTAACCACCATCGTGTCGAACAACTCCAACTTCGTGAAGGGCAAGCCCGGCGAGCCGGTGCTCATTTCGTGGTCGGATGCCACTACTCTGTTCCACGAGTTCGGCCACGCCCTGCACGGGCTGTCGAGCAACGTGACGTACCCCACTCTCTCGGGCACCAGCGTCGTGCGCGACTACGTGGAGTTCCCCTCGCAGGTGCTCGAAAACTGGCTGCCCACGCCCGAGGTGCTCAACCGCTTCGCCCTGCACTACCAAACCGGCAAGCCCATCCCGCAGGCCCTGGTCGACCGCATCAACAAGGCCAGCACCTTCAACGAGGGTTTCGCCACCACCGAGTTTCTGGCCAGCGCCCTTATCGATATGAAGCTGCACCTGGCCGGCGACCAGAAAATCGACCCCGACAAGTTCGAGCGCGAAACCCTGGCCCAGCTGGGCATGCCCTCCGAGCTGGTGATGCGCCACCGCACGCCCCAGTTCAACCACATTTTCTCCTCCGATGGCTACTCGGCCGGCTACTACTCCTACCTGTGGTCGGTGGTGCTGGCCGCCGACGCCTTCAGCGCCTTCACCGAGGCCGGCGGGGCCTACGACAAAGCCGTGGGCGAGCGACTACGCCAGAACGTGTTCCGCGTCGGTAACACCATCGACCCCGCCGCCGGCTACCGCGCCTTCCGCGGCCGCGACCCGAAAATCGATGCCCTGATGAAGCAGCGCGGCTTCCCGATGACGACGGCAGCCCCGGCCGCGACGCCCGCCACGCCAGTTGCTCCGGCAGCGGCACAGCCGGAAAAAGTCAAGGTGAAAATCAAAAACGGCAAGCGGAAATAACGGCTGAACGGCTCGGCCGCTGACAGCGCTGCTAAGAGCTAAAAAGCTAGCTCCCCTCCTTGGAAAGGAGGGGTTGGGGGTGGTTGATTTACGTCTGAACGATAATTAGTTGCTATTTTTTAGCAACCGTTTCAGCGGCATCAACCACCCCCAACCCCTCCTTTCCAAGGAGGGGAGCTAGTTTTTAGCCTCAACTCGCTCATGCCCGACTTCGACACCGCCGAAACCGTCCTGCTAACCATGCGCCTGGCCGGCTCGGTGCCCGCCCGCGCCGGCCGCGAGTTGCAGGCCCGGCGCGTGGCCGCTCAAACCGAGGCCCGCACCGCCCCCGACCCCGCCGCGGCCGGTCGCCGGGCCGAAAAGCAGTTCTTCGCCGCCTTCGATGCCTTGCTCGACGCCCATACCGTGGGGCCCGACTACCTGGGCCGCGAGAAGCTGGCCGAGTTGGTGGCCGGCGAGCTGCTGATGCTGGAGGAGCAGGGGCTGCGGGTGCCAGGCTTCGTGCTGCTGCCCAACCACCTGCACGCCGTGCTGGTGCTACCGGCCGAAGCGGGCCTGTCGCTCTACAAAACCATCGAACTGCTGCACCAGCGCACCGCCGCCCAGGCCCGCCGGCTGCTACGCGGCCAGCTCCCGCCCGAGGCCGACTTCTGGCACCCCGGCGGCTCCCACGAGCTGCCGATTCAGGATGAAGCCGAGCTACGGCGCGTGCTGGCCTACCTGACCGCCCACCCCGCCCGCCTGGGTTTGCCGGAGCGGTTCCACGCGTGGCCGTATGTGAATGAGTGAATGTGTGAACAATATGTATTATTGGAGCCACTGTAAGTAGCCTACATGAGATATACCTACTGGCTGATTGTTCTTCTGTTATGCAATGGCTGCCGCCCCCGTGTGCCTGAAACTCCGTGGACTACTCTGAAAGTAGACGATCAATTGCTCGTGCAGCTACCTGCTCAACCTCAGGAAATAAGTGCACCGGATATCATGGCGACCCTTCATCCGCAGCGGAAACAGGATGATCTGGTGGAAGACACGCAAGTGTACAGGCTGGAGGATACCAGCGCGGTATATGTAGTTATCAGGATTCCGATGCTGAGAGAGCCACCTTTTTCTCCGGATCCGGAAGTCCGTAAATCGTATTATCTCAGCCGAGCTATTCCGCTGATGATGAATCAGGCAAGCAGTATCCTTCTGGAACAGTCAGTAGTTCAGCAGAATGGTTTTGACCGTATTACGGTGAAGTACCGAGAGGAAAACCCCGAGGGTATTCCGATTATAAAGTATACACATATGCTAACCGTGGGAAAAGCTGTGTATCAGTTGCATTTCCTGCCACTACGCCAATCTGGTGACTTTAAAGAAGCAGAACGGCTGCGGTTTTTCAACTCCGTGGAAATTCAACAGCCAGCTGAAGACTGAGCATCCGGCCTACTTGGCCCGGTGGATAATAGCGACGCTTACCAGAATAATGACCATCCCCAGCAGGTGCCAGATGTTGAATTCTTCGCCATCGAGCACGCCCCAGGCCAGGGCTACTACCGGAATCAGGTAGGTGTTGGAGGCGGCAAACAGGGCGGTGGAGGTTTGGATGAGGCGGTTGAACAGCACCATGGCCACGGCCGTGCTCATAGTGGCCAGCAGGGCAATGTAGCCGAAGGCCGTCCAGGCGCCGGGCACGGTGGCCAGCTTGCCCAGAAAATCGGTGCCCACCAGCAGAAACGCCAGCGCCGGCCCGCCGATGAACAGCAGCAGCAGCCCCGTAACGGCCAGGGCCGGAATGTCGCTCAGGTGGCGCTTAATCACGTTCACGCTCACACCGTAGCCCAGCGTAGCGGCCACGATGAACAAGCCGTACCAGGCGTTGCCGCTGCCCCCGGCCGGAGCCGTACCAGCCGCCGCGCTGCCACCCAGCAGCATCAGTACCAGCGTGCCCGCTAGGCCCAGCGCAATGCCCAGCACCCGCAGGCCAGTGAGCTTCTGCCCGAAAAAGGCGGCCCCCACCACCAGCGTAAACACGGCCGTGAGGGCGTTGAGCACGCCCGCCAGGCCCGAGGCCAGCCGGGTTTCGGCGTAGGCAAACAGAAACGCTGGCAGCAGCGTGCCCACCACCCCGCTCAGCAGCAGCCACTTGATTTTCTCCCGGCTCACCCGCCCCAGGTGGCGCAGGGCAAACGGCAGCAGTAGCAGCGCCGCCACGCTCACCCGCGTGGCGCCCAGTTCCAAAGCCGAAAACACCACCAGTCCCTTCTTCATCAGAATAAACGACGTGCCCCAGATGCCGGCCAGCACCAGCAGCAGCACCCAGGCCGTGGCCGTGGGGGCCGGCGGGGCCACGGCGGCAACGGGCGGGGCAGTAGGGGCGGCAGCGGCAGGCGTGGTAGGCATTGAGGTGAAAAAGGCAGATGTGGGAATAAATAAGATTAAAAGAACGTCATGCTGAGCTTGCCGAAGCATCTCGCGCGCTGATGTTGAATTACCACTGCAACATCAGCACGCGAGATGCTTCGGCAAGCTCAGCATGACGTTCTTTTACAACGCAACACGCTACCCCACCAGCACCGGCTCGGCGGCGCTGATTTCGTCGAGGATGTGGTGGATTTCCAGCGGGTCGTTGGTATCGACGAGGCGGCTGCGCCACTGGCGGGCCCCTTCGAGGCCGCGGAAGTACTGGGCGTAGTGGCGGCGCATCTCGAACACGCCGGCCCGGGGGCCTTTCCACTCCAGGCTTTTCTCGAAGTGCATGCGGCAGGCCTGCACCCGCTCCTCCACGGTGGGCGGGGCCAGCAGCTCGCCGGTGGCCACGTAGTGCTTCACCTCCCGAAAAATCCAGGGGTAGCCGATGGCGGCGCGGCCAATCATGATGCCATCGACGCCGTAGCGGTTTTTGTACTCCACGGCTTTCTGGGCCGAGTCGATGTCGCCGTTGCCGAAGATGGGGATTTTGATGCGCGGGTTGTTCTTGATGGCCGCAATCAGCCGCCAGTCGGCCTCGCCCTTGTACATCTGCACGCGGGTGCGGCCGTGCACCGTGAGGGCCTCGATGCCCACGTCCTGGAGGCGCTCGGCCACTTCCTCCACGTTTTTGGTGCTCTCGTCCCAGCCCAGGCGGGTTTTCACGGTTACCGGCAGGTGGGTGGCCCGCACCACGGCGGCCGTCATTTCCACCATTTTGGGGATGTCGCGCAGCAGGGCGGCGCCGGCGCCGCGGCAGGCCACCTGCTTCACGGGGCAGCCGTAGTTGATGTCAATCAGGTCGGGGCCGGCCTCGGTGCTCAGGCGGGCGCACTCGCCCATCGTGGCCACGTCGGAGCCGAAGAGCTGGATGCCGATGGGCCGCTCGTAGTCGAACACGTCGAGCTTCTGGCGGCTTTTGGCGGCGGCCCGGATCAGGCCCTCCGACGAGATGAACTCGGTGTACATCAGATCGGCCCCGCCCTGCTTGCAAACGGCCCGGAACGGCGGGTCCGACACGTCCTCCATGGGCGCGAGCAAGAGCGGGAAATCGGGCAGGGCAATGTTGCGAATGTGGACCACTTCTTATTGAGCTGATAGCTAGTAGCGGTTGGCTGTTAGCTTTTTTTCGGAAAGAAAACCAGCCGCCGGGCCGGTTTGGCGCCGGCGCTGGTATTTTGCGCAAATTTACGATTATTAAGGGCTGGAGCCCGAGCTTTTCAACCAACCCCGTCCCCGACATGAAAGGTTTCGTTTCGAGCCGGCTGCACCCGCTGGCCAACCTGGCGCTGCTGCTGGTGCTGCTCATTGCCACGGCCTGCCTGAGCATGCTGCTGATTGCCATTATCAGCAACCTGTTTTACGGCGTGGGGCTGGCGGCGCTGGGCAACGTGCAGCAGCAGCCCAGCAACTACGCCAACGGCTGGCAGATTTCGATGCTCAGCCAGGGCCTGCTGCTGCTCGGCGGCTTCGGCGGGGCGGCCGTGGCGCTGGCCAAGCTCACGGGTTACGAGCTGCCCGACTACTTCGCGCCCCGCCACCGCGTGCCGCTGGGCTGGCTGCTGCTGGCCGCCGTGCTCATCGTAGCCAGCCTGCCGGCCATGTCGGTGCTGATTTCGTGGAACGCCAAGCTGCACCTGCCCGCGGCGCTGGCCCACTGGGAAGAGCTGGCCCGCCAGGCCGAAGCCACGGCCCAGAACACCATCAAGTACCTCACCCGCTTCTCGTCGCCGGCCCGGTTTGTGGTGGCGCTGCTGGTGATTGCCGTGGTGCCGGCCGTAGCCGAGGAGCTGTTTTTCAGGGGCGTGATTCAGCGCAACCTCGTGCAGTGGGCGAGCTCGCGGCACGTGGGCGTGTGGCTGGCGGCGGCCATTTTCAGCGCCATTCACTTCCAGTTTCTGGGCTTTTTCCCGCGCTTTGTGCTGGGGCTGCTGCTGGGCTACTTATACGAGTGGAGCGGTAATATTCTGGTACCGATGGCGGCCCATTTTGCCCAGAACGCTTTCCAGCTGGTGCTGCTCTATGCCCAGCAGCGCGAGTGGTCGGCCACCGATTTCGACCCCGACTCGACCGAGGCCCTGCCCTGGCCCTGGGTGCTGGCCTCGCTGCTGCTGAGCGCGCTGCTGCTCTGGTACCTCTACCAGCGCATGCAGCGCCCCTTCGCCGACGGCCCGCCCACGCGCATGCACACGCTGGGCCGCCGCGGCGTAACCGTGGTGCAGGATACCGATACGCCCCTGCCGCCCGCCCGCACCCTCAGCCACGACGGCGTAGATACAACCCGTTCTTAAGCTGTTAGCCGAGCACTGCTAGCGGTTAGCTTTCGGGCTGAAATCCTGTTTTCGCCGGTAATGCCTGCCAGGTTTCGGATTTTGTGCGGAGATTGAGCCGCCGGCCGTTGCCCCGCATACTGGCATTCGCCTTTCCATTTCACCAAAGCGAACAGCTAACGGCTGTCCGCTAATAGCCTACAAAACGTTGTCTGAGCCCGCCGCCGCCAAAGCCCCGATGTCCAACCTGAGCCAGCGCATAATTTTCGGGGTGCTGGGGGCCGTGCTGCTGCTGGGCAGCGTGTGGTTCAGCGCCTGGACCTTTGCCCTGCTTTTCGCCGTGGTGCAGGCGCGCATGCTGGTCGAGTTTTACCGCATGATGCGCCAGGCCGGCTACAAGCCGGCGGCCATGCTGGGCGTGGCCATCAGCCTGCTGCTGTTTGCCAGCGTGGCCGCCCTCACCGAGTTCCGGACGCTGACCAACCAGGCCGTGCCGCTGGCCGAGGCCGACCTGGGCTACCTGCGCAACGCGGCCGTGGGCCTGATTGTGCTGCTGCCGGTGCTGCTGATTCTGCGCGAAATGTACTCCTGGCCCCGCGCCAACCAGCCTTTCGCGCCGTTTTCCAACGTGGGTGTGGCCCTGCTTGGGCTGCTCTACGTGAGCCTGCCCATGAGCCTGCTCACGCTGCTGGCTTTCAGCGGGCCGGGCGGCTACGATTACCGCCGGGTATTTGCGCTGCTGTTTCTGGTCTGGGCGTCCGATATCGGGGCCTACGCGGCCGGTAAAACAATGGGCAAGCACAAGCTGGCGCCCAAAATCTCGCCCGGCAAAACCTGGGAGGGCGCCATTGGAGGCTTCGTATTCACGCTGCTGGTGGGTGCGGCCCTGGGCTGGCTGCTGCCCGAACTCTCGCTGCCCTACCGTCTGGTGGTAGCCGGCGTGGTGGCCGTATTAGGCCCGCTGGGCGATTTGGCCGAATCCATGCTCAAGCGCAGCGTGGGCGTGAAGGATTCGGGCCGCATCATGCCCGGCCACGGCGGCCTGCTCGACCGGTTCGATGCCTTCCTGTTCATCCTGCCCGTGCTGGCCGTGCTGAAACTGGTTTTCGGGTCGTAGGCGGCGGGCGAAATCCGGCTTTGCCGCTGCCTTCCGCACTCCAAAGGAAAGGCCTACCTTTGCCCTTGAATTCCACCCGCGGCGCCGTTTTTTGCGGAGCCGCTCCCTCATTTCCCCCACCCAACCCCCACCCCGTATGGCTGCTACCACGGTCTACAAGTACAAAGAGCCGGCTCCCCGCGTTGATGCCGAAAACCCGCTCGAATCGATGATGTCGCGCTTCAACGTGGCGGCCGAAATTCTCGGCCTCGACGAAGAAACGTACGAAGTGCTCAAGGCCGCCGACAAGCAGGTCATCGTGCACATCCCCGTCACGATGGACAACGGCAAGGTGCGCGTGTTCGAGGGCTACCGCGTGATTCACAACACCATTCTGGGCCCCAGCAAAGGCGGCATCCGCTACGACAAAAACGTGCACCTCGACGAGGTGAAGGCCCTGGCGGCCTGGATGACCTGGAAGTGCGCCGTGGTGGACATCCCGTACGGCGGCGCCAAGGGCGGCATTATCTGCGAGCCCACCACCATGAGCGCCGGCGAAATTGAGCGCCTCACCCGCGGCTATACGCTGGCCATGAAGGACGTTTTCGGCCCCGACCGCGACATTCCGGCCCCCGACATGGGCACCGGTCCGCGCGAGATGGCCTGGCTGATGGACGAGTTCTCGAAGACGGTGGGCGGCACCTCGCCGGCCGTGGTAACGGGCAAGCCGCTGGTGATGGGCGGCTCGCTGGGCCGCACCGAGGCCACCGGTCGCGGCGTAATGGTAGCGGCCCTGGCGGCCCTCAAAACCCTCAACCTCGACCCGCACACGGTGTCGGCGGCGGTACAGGGCTTTGGCAACGTGGGCTCGTGGGCGGCTAAGCTGCTGAGCGAGAAGGGCGTGAAAATCAAGGGCCTTTCCGACGTGAGCGGCGCTTACTGGAACGACAACGGCATCGACATCGACGAAGCCATTGCCTACAAGAACGCCCACGCCGGCCGCCTCGACGGTTTCCAGGGCGCCACGATGCTCGAAAACGCCGACGACCTGCTCACGACCGACGTGGACGTGCTCGTGCCGGCCGCCGTCGAGGACGTTATCACCGAGCACAACGCCCATAACATCAAGGCTAAGCTGATTGTGGAAGGCGCCAACGGCCCCACGGCCGCTTCGGCCGACCCCATCATCAACGAGAAGGGCATTATGGTGGTGCCCGACATTCTGGCCAACTCGGGCGGCGTAACCGTGTCCTACTTCGAGTGGGTGCAGAACAAGCAGGGCTTCAAGTGGAGCGAGAAAATGGTGACCGAGCGCGCCGACCGCATCATGAACGATGCCTTCGAGAAGGTGTACCAGACGAGCCGCAAGTACGACGTGCCCATGCGCATCGCCGCCTACATCGTGGCCATCGATAAGGTAGCCCAGACCTACAAGTTCCGCGGCGGCTACTAAGCGGTGAACCAGTGAGGTGGTGAGATGGGGAGTTGACGTTCAGAGAGCCTGGCGGCGCACGTGGCGCAATCAGGCCCTCTGAACATCAACTCACCACCTCACCATCTCACCTTACACGCCTATATTTGCTTTCCGATAGCCCGGGCCGCTGGTTCGGGCTATCTTTGTGTAGCTTGGCTGCTTGAGCGCTATTCTACCATCGAAATCAGCTAACTCAACGTAAGCAGTAACCCGCGCAAAGCTCCAGCAGCCCGTTCATGAGCTGGCTATGAGCCACCTGAATCAGGCCAATCAGCGCAAATCAGTGATTTATGAAAATCCATAAGGAAGGTCGACGGATTCTGTTTTTTACGCTGCTGGCCCTGCTGGTCGTGAACCTGCTGTTGTTCCGCTACAACGCCGAAAACGGCGGTTTCAACAAGGTATTCGCCGGCATCTCAGTTATCATGTTCCTGATTCTGCTGCAATTTTTCCGCAGCCCGGCCCGCCGCCTCTTCACCCACGAAGACCTGATTATTGCTCCGGCCGACGGCAAGGTAGTGGTCATTGAGAACGTGATGGAGCCCGAATACTTCGACGATATGCGCATGCAGATCAGCATCTTCATGTCGCCGATCAACGTGCACATCACCCGCAACCCTATTTCGGGCATCGTGCGCTACTTCAAGTACCACCCCGGCAACTACCTGGTGGCCTGGCACCCCAAAAGCAGCACCAAGAACGAGCGCACCACGGTAGTGGTAGAGTCAGAAGCCGGGCCGCTGGTGCTGTTCCGCCAGATTGCCGGCGCCATGGCCCGCCGCATTGTATGGTACGTGAACGAGGGCGACGAGGTCAGCCAGGGCGAGGAGTTCGGCTTTATCAAGTTCGGCTCGCGGGTCGACATTTTCGTACCTCTCGACACCGAAGTAAAAGTGCAGATTGGCGAGAAGGTAAAAGGCGGCCAGACCGTCATTGCCCAACTCAAAACCCCGCCGCCAACCCTGTTTTAGGCATTTAGCGGCATCTACTAGCAACAGCGGCGGTTCCCTATTTGGGGCCGCCGCTGTTATTTTGGAGTAATTAGGGTTGGAACCGGGCTTGGATAGCAGCGTCGCCCACTCTTTGCTGGCCGGTTGGGTCGCGACTGTCAAACTTTCGCCAACCGTACTTAATGGTGTAATACCATGTGCGGGCTTGCGCCTCCGGTACCCATTGCGCAGCCAACGACTGGCCATAAGAAAAACCCTCCTTTTTCTGCCGCGAATCGGGCGTTGTGTAAGTGTAGGAGCAGAGAAATTCATCGGAGGTGTACACCCACTCCATCGCCACGTACACGCCCCGTTGCGGGAATTCTATGCCGTAACGGTTCAAGTCTACCGTTACCCATCCTTTCTGAGGAGCAGCTGCCAGCACAGTGGTGAACAGCAAGTCGGTACCCGGACTGCCATTCGGCCCATCGGCAGCGTACACCCGCACTCGAAAAGGGGCCCGCACTCCTGTTTTGCCGCAGTGAATTCCTGGCTTTACGAAAAAGCGGGCAGCCACCAAGTAACCGTTGGTAGTTGGCTGGCACAGTCGTGCTATTTGCCAGCCGGTGTTTTTTTCCTTTGACAAACCATTCTGTCCGTAACCAAAGTCTTTCGGTTCACTCTCAAACCCTACCCACTCGGCCGCGCCCGGCCGCACTACTACCTCGTTCAACGACACGGGCAACGCGGCCAGCTGCAACGCAACTGTAGCTCCGACCGGCACCAGCACGCGGCGCCGCTCGTAACCCAGCGCCGAAACAGTCAGCGAGTCGGTGGGCGCTAGGCCGGCGGGCAGCGGCAGCGAAAAGCGGCCCTCATCGTCGGCTTGCACGCCCAGTTTGTGGGTGGGCAGCTCCAGCACGGCGAAGGGCACGGCGGCGCCTTGCGGGTCCTGCACGGTGCCGGTGAGGGTGCGTTGAGCGTGCAGCGGATGGGCCAGGGCCGTGAGCAGAGCGGCCGCAAATAAAGCGTGTAAACGGAGAGACATAGAAACGAAAAACCGGCTGGAGCCGTGAAGCTAGCCGGTTTTACCGTCAATGCGGCTGGTTCGGAATCAATCTTTCTTGGGCAGCTTATAATGCAGCAGTACCGTGCCGTCGGGCCAGGTTTGGGTGCGCAGCATCTGCAGCGTCTGAGGCTGCGCCTGGTGGCGCCAGAGCGGGATGCCCGACCCCAGCACCCGAGGCAGCACCAGCAGCATCAGCTCATCTACCAACCCGGCCGTGAGCAGCGGCGAGGCCAGCGTACTGCCCCCGATCAGCCAGATAGTGCGGCCGGGCTGCTGGCGCAGGGCGCGCACAAATTCCACCGGCTCGTCGCTGACAAACTGCACCGAGGCATGGGGCGTTACGGCCGGCGGCCGGCGGCTGAACACGTAGTTGGTGAGGCTGGCATAGGGCCAGGGGCCGGAATCGAGCACCTGCTCGTAGGTGGCGCGGCCGAGCAGGGTAGAGTCGGCGCTGGCCAGAAACTCGGTGTAGCCGTAGTCGTGGCCGGCAGTGGGCAGCCATTCCACCAGGCCATCGGGCGAGGCAATGTAGCCGTCGAGGCTGGTGGCAATGTAGAGTACAACTTTGCGCATGCGGGGATGGGATTTGGTTGTGGGTGGGAGCGAGAAGCAGGTAAAGAGCGGTTCGGCGGCCATGGGGCCGGAGTGGTAGCTGATACGGGCCGGGCGGCTGGTGGGCCGTAAATTTTCGGCATCGGAACGGCCCAACCCACCGGATCAGCGTTAACCGTTAGGCTAATTTCCATTTTTCAGCTGAGATTTGGTAGTAGCTGCCCCGGCAAGCGGCGCCCGGAGCGGCGTGCCGTATCTTTGCGCCGGCACCGAACCGGTGCCTGGCCGGCCCCCGGCCCACCTTTTACTTTCCGCTTCCTCGCACATGGCCGAAGAACTCCAGCTCGATACCACCCTCAGCAAAGCCGACCAGTACCGCCAGCTGTTGCCCCAGCTAACTGCCCTGACCACCGGCGAACCCGACCTGGTGGCCAACCTGGCCAACGCCGCCGCCGCCCTGCGCCAGGCCTTCGGCTTTTTCTGGGTAGGGTTTTATTTGGTGAAAGACGACGAGCTGGTACTCGGGCCCTTCCAAGGGCCTATTGCCTGCACCCGCATCCGGCATGGCAAGGGCGTGTGCGGCGCCAGCTGGGCCCAGGCCGCCACGCTGCTCGTGCCCGATGTGGAGCAGTTCCCCGGCCACATTGCCTGTAGCTCCGCCTCCAAATCTGAAATCGTAGTGCCCATCCTCAAAGCGGGCCAGGTAGTCGCCGTGCTCGATGTCGACAGCGACCAGCTCAACGACTTCGACACCACCGACCAGCGCTACCTGGAAGAGCTGGCGCAGCTGGTGGCCACCTGGTTCTAGGGTATCATCCGAAGTTGCTTACTGCCCAACGGGCTGCAACCGAAACGTTCGGTTGCGGCCCGTTGTAGTTTCGGCACCTATAGCAGCAGCTTCTGCAACGTGCTAGTTACTGTAGTGGACAAAAGAAAAGGGCGTCTCCGATACGGAAACGCCCTTTTAGGTAGCGGGGACTGGACTCGAACCAGTGACCTTTGGGTTATGAGCCCAACGAGCTACCAACTGCTCCACCCCGCACTGTTTGGTGATGCAAATGTACACACGTTTTCGACAAACAAGCTATTGGCGACTGAATTTTGCCCTGCAATAAGGTTTCGGGCCTGATTATCAGCTATAAAATTTATCAACCTCCGAGCCAATAGGTGGCTGACGGAAGTGGTGGCGTACACAATTCGGGAATAAGTGTCACCCAAATGAAGCCGCTGCGTTAAGCATTTCATCTTTTTCCCCTACTCATTCTTCTAAATATGCTCACTTCTTCTGTTCTGCGGTGGCGCCAGGTGCCGGCCCTGCTGGCCGGCCTGGGCCTGCTGGCCGCCTGCAACACCAACCAAACGGCCGAAACGGCCACCACCAGTCCGGCCAACGACTCGGTAGCCACGGCGGCCGGCACCATGTCCGCCACCAACGGCACCACGGCTGCCGTAAAGCCCACCGGTCCGGCACCGGCCTGGGCTCCCAACATCGCCCCCGAGATGCTGGCCGTAATTGAGAAGCTCGACAGCCTCAGCGGCCCCACCCCGCCCGATAAGCTCACCCCGGCCGAAGTCCGCAAGGCGCCTTCCTTCAAGGATGCGCTGATGGCCGTGATGCAGAAATACAACATTCCGGCGCCCTATGCCGACGTAGACACCATGAGCAAAATGGCCGCTCCCGGCCTGAAAGTGCGGCTTTATACGCCGGCCGGCGCAACCGGTACGCTGCCGGTGGTGGTGTACTACCACGGCGGCGGCTGGGTCATTGCCAACCTCGACACGTACGACGCCTCGGCCCGTGCCCTGGCGGCCAAAACCGGCGCCATCGTGGCCTCGGTAGCCTACCGCCAGGCCCCCGAAAACAAATTCCCGATGGCCCACAACGACTCGTTTACGGCCTACCAGTGGGTGCTGAAGAACGCGGGCTCCTTCAACGGCGACCCCAAGCGCATAGCCGTGGCCGGCGAGAGTGCCGGCGGCAACCTGGCTGCCGCCGTGAGCATGATGGCCCGCGACAAAAACGTGCAGGCTCCCAAGCACCAGGTGCTCATTTTCCCGATTGCGGGCTACGACCTGAACACGCCCTCCTATCAGCAGCATACCAAGTCCAAGCCACTCTATAAGGATTTCATGGCCTGGTTCTTCAAATACTACCTGCGCAGCCCCGCCGATGGCAAGAGCCCGATGATTGACCTGGTACACGCCGACCTAAAGAACCTGCCGCCCGCCACCATCATCGGTGCTGGCATAGACCCGCTGATGAGCGAGGGCAAAACGCTGGCCGACAACATGAAAGCCGCCGGGGTACCCGTTACCTACCAGCTCTACCCGGATGTAACGCACGAATTCTTCGGGATGGGCGCCGTAGTGCCCCAGGCCCGCGAAGCCGAAGACCTGGCTGCCAACGAGCTGAAAAAGGCGCTGAAATAACCTCCTTCTTAGCGTTCCTGAAAAGAGCGGCCGTCCTTGGTAGGATGGCCGCTCTTTTTATGGGCTAGAACCGGCTGGTGATGCCGAAGTGAATCTTGCCCGAACTCAGGCCGAAGCGCTGCTGCTCGCTGCGGCCCAGCGCGTACACGAACTGAAACTGGCCCGCGCCGGTCCGAAAGCTCAGGCCCGCTCCCAGGCCGGTTGGCGTGTCGCGCGGGTAGGGGTCGTTAGGCAGGTCGCGGCGCAGGTAGGCCTGGTCGGCAAATACGAACAGGTAGATGTCGGGGCCGGTGAACTGGCGGAACTCGGCCGTGCCCACCGCGTACTGGCTGGCGTAGAAATTCAACTCGTTGAAGCCGCGTAGCGTGGCCAGCCCGCCCAGCCGGAACAGGTCGTTGAGAAACAGCCGGTCGTTAAGCAAGGCCTCGCCCCGCAGCCGCGTGAGCAGCACCCCGGCCCGGCCCAGCCGGAAGTAGCGCTCGGCCCGCAGGCCCAGGCTCACCTGCCGGGTGCGCAGGGCCAGGCCGTCGTAAAACTCGGGCTTCACATCGGAGTTGGGACTGAGGCGCTTCGTACCGATGGCTGCCTGTCCGCTCAGCAGCAAACCCCGCCGCGGGAAATAAGGGTCGTCGAGCGTGTTCCAGGTGTAGTCGAGGCCGTAGGAGGCGAAGCGCGAGTCGATGTTATCGGGCAGGCGGCCGGCTTGCTGAAGGCTGGAATTCTGGTTGAGCAGGCGGGAATTGCGCTGCTCAAAGAACACGGCCAGTCGCCCCGCTCGGGCCGTGGGGTAGGCCACCTGAAGACGCGGCCGGGTCGTCAGGAACAGTTCTGCCTGCTTGAGCAGATTGAACGAGGCGCTGACTTCGAGCGGAGTGCCAAAAAACGTGGGGTGCAGGTACTGGGCATCGAGCAGCTGGGAGGTGGCATCGAGCTTGCGCCACTGCACGCCCAGCCCCTTGCCCCCGCCCCCGATATTGCGCAGGTTGAGCGTTACGTCGCCGGTTATCTGCACTTTCTTCTGGCCCAGGCCGGGGTTAGGGTTGGGCAGCACGCCCACAATGGCATCAAACTGGTTGGCCGTGCGGTCGTCGAGCAGGAAATATACCCGCGCCCGGCCCCGGGCAAACCGCACTTCGGGCGCCGCCTTCACCTGTAGGTAAGGCAGCTGGCGCAGGCGGCGGTCGGCTTCCAGCAGGCGCTGCTGGCTGAATGGCTCGCCGGGTTCTATTTGCAAATAGCGGCTCAGGAAGCGGGCCTTGGTTTTGGTCTGGCCGACAATCTGGATAGAGTCGAACACAATGGCTGGCCCCCGGCGCAGTACCACCCGGCCCTCGATGTCTGCTCCGCGCAGCGCCAGCGAATCGAGGCCAACGGTAGCGAAAGGGTAGCCCTGGTTTTCGGCTTCCCGCAGCACGTTTTCCTGGAACTTCACCCACTCCTGGGGCCGTAGCGGCTGCTGCTGATAGAGCTTCTCGCGGAAGCCGGCCCGCACCAGCAGTGCGTCGCCGAGGTTGCCATTACGCAGCCGGGCCCAGCGAAACTGCTCGCCCACGTACACGCGTACCTGCAGCGTGTCGGCGGCCGGGGACCAACGCAGTTCATCGGCCGAGGCCGTGAGGTAGGCATCGGCCTGCAACGCCAGCACCAGCGTACGCACCTCACGCAACGCGGCCAGTGAATCGGGCAGCTGCCGGCGGTAGCGGTAGGGCCGCAGGGTAGCCTGGTCGGCAGCCTCCGTTTGGAGGCGCAGCACCACGGGCCGCCCCGGGCGAGGTGGGGCTGGCAGGACCTTACCAGCCGAATCGGGCGGCAGCGACACGGCTGGCACGGCCGAGACGGGCGGAGCAGCCGGGTTCAGTGGCGTGCTGCCCTGCGCCACTGCCCAGCCGGCCGGACTCAGCAACAAACACCAGAAAGCGAGGATGCGGACGTACATTTGTGCCAGTGCAACGCGAACCGCGGCATTTAATTTCCCGAAGGTAGTTTTCGTGAACGAAAGGCTGGGGCACAGACTTTAGTCCGTAGCCTTCTGTTGCCCTCCTCTGTCGGGCGAGTAGCCGCCCACCGGTTACCGTAAAGAGCTCCAGTCAGTAGGGTTCCGATGTGGTATCCCTGCTTCCTATCTCCAAGTCTTGCGCTACGGACTCACGTTCCGTGCCCCAGCTACAGCCATTTCCTTTGTCCGGCATCTACCTCCATATTCCTTTCTGTAAGCAGGCCTGCCACTACTGCGACTTTCACTTCAGCACCAGCATGGGCCTGAAGAGTCGTTTGGTGGATGCGCTGGTAGCCGAAATGGAGCTGCGGGCCGCTTACCTGGAGCCGGGCGCAGTTATTGAAACCATTTACTTCGGTGGCGGTACGCCCTCGCTGCTTACGGCAACCGAGCTGGACCAGCTGCTCACGGCTATCAACGCCCGGTTCTCGGTGGCCGCCGATGCCGAAATCACGCTCGAAGCCAATCCCGACGACCTGACGCCCGCCAAAGTGCGCGAGCTGGCGGCCTCTCCCATCAACCGGCTCAGCATCGGCCTGCAAAGCTTCCACGAGCCCCACCTGCGCCTCATGAACCGGGCCCACTCGGCCCAGGAGTCGGGCGAGGCCGTGCGGCGGGCCCAGGAAGCGGGCTTCGAGAACATATCGGTGGACTTGATATACGGCGTACCCGCGCCCGACCACCGCATCTGGCAGGCCGATATGGCGGCGGCCTTCGCGCTCCAGGTACCGCACCTGTCCTGCTACGCCCTCACCATCGAGCCCGACACCGTATTTGGCCGGCAGTTGCGCAAAGGTCAGTTCCGGCCGCCACCCGATGAGTTCGTGGCCCGGCAGTTTGAGCTGCTGCTGGCCGAAATGGCCCGCCACGGCTACGAGCAGTACGAAATCAGCAACTTCTGCCGGCCCGGCCGCGAGTCGCGCCACAACTCGGCCTACTGGGCCGGCGTGCCCTACCTGGGCCTGGGCCCCAGCGCCCACTCCTTCAATGGCCACAGCCGCCATGCCACGCTGGCTAACAACCCGCGCTACGTTGCCGCCGTGCTCGAAGAAGGTCTCGTGCCGGCCACCGTAGAGGTACTGAGCCCGCTGGACCAGGCCAACGAGTACCTCATGACCAGCCTGCGCACCGCCCAGGGCTGCAACCTGACCAAGCTACGCGACCAGTTGGGCATCGACCTTCCGGCAACCCAAGCCACCTACCTGGCCCAGCTCCAGACGACGGGTATGGCAACGCTGCTGGATGGCTGGCTGCGGCTGACCGATGCCGGCAAACTCCTGGCCGACCATATCACGCTGGAGTTGTTTCAGGCGGCCTGATAACGCACACGTTGGCGAGGCCTGGAACGCTCTGCCCGGATATTCCGGGTAGCTGGTAGCACCGCTTTGCGTCTTTTGTTATTTCTTTGAAAGCAATGACCGGCAACAACGCCCGGCTGCTCCTTTCCGCCAACCCCAAAACGATGAGACGACTGATTGATGCGCTGGCCGACGACACGGATTTCTTTATCGAACACGTCCACCTGACCGCCATCGTTTTCGATAACTCTGATGACGTGACCATCTGGGCAACGACTGATTTCGACGGGGATGCGCACTTCTTCCACCTCGGCCTGCCCTTCCAGCAGCTCGACCGGCTCCTACGCCTGGCGGGCCCCCGCTCGGCCATGCTACAGGAAGACGTTGCCGAGGCCTTGGCCACGGTTCAGGACTGGCCCTGCCTGCTCGAATACACCACCGAAGACAAGTCGCCCATCTCGCTGCCAAACGTCGCCCTGAAGCTCTCCTGCACCTATCCGGCCGATGATCTGTTTGGCGAAGAGGAAGAGGAGCAGCCTTTCGATATACAGGTGGAGGAAGATCAGGAGGAGGAAGAGGCGGCTGAGTACGAAGCCGACCTCCCGCATAATATCTTCTATCTGGAAGACGTCTTCCTGCGAGTAGTATAGTCAGACGACTTCTCGCAGGAAGTCAGGCGAGAAGTTACATTCGTTTCGAAGCTAATAAAACCCATAAACGAGAAAGGCCCGCTTCCTCATGGGAGGATGCGGGCCTTTTGGCATCAGACCAGACAGAGGCGATAGCCCGGTGCCGGTTGGCACTCCTGTTACCGTTGGCCTGGCCGTAAACGCGAGCTGCCCCGCGCATCCTTCTGCCTTGCGGGCACAGGACGCTGCGGGGCAGCAAGCTTGATAAGGTTGGCGGCGACCGACTCTCCCACCGATGAAGGCAGTACCATAGGCGCTCCGGGGCTTAACGACTCTGTTCGGAATGGGAAGAGGTGAACACCCGGGCTAAAGCCACCATTATCAATTCAGCGTGTTATGCGTGTTCGCACACAACAGCTGTGAAATTCGACATAGAGGCAGAGTGAAAGAAAAAGCAAGCGGTGAGCTTATTTGCTACAGAAGTGTTCGAGCCCTTAGTA
>NZ_FOHS01000013.1 GCF_900111515.1 Hymenobacter actinosclerus | reverse complement strand
ATGGTGTCGCCGATTTCGGCGGGCGAATCCACTACGTGGATGCCGCACTCGCGCATGATGGCCATTTTGGCAGCGGCCGTGTCGTCGGCGCCGCCTACGATGGCGCCGGCGTGGCCATGCGGCGGCCGGCGGGGGCGGTCTGGCCGGCAATGAAACCAACCACGGGCTTCTTGTTGCCAGTTTCCTGAATTCAGAGAACGATACCCTCTAGGAGTTTATTTTTGTATATTTCAATAAATAAATTTATGTCTATATTAAGTATAAATATTGATTTATTTATGCAGTTGATCACACATAAACCATTGTGACCGGAACAGCAGATAAAAGCAAAGATCTAAAAAAATTATCGTTAAACACTTGTCTATTTTTTGAAAAAATTATTGTGCTATTCAAAAAGCGCTTCTATATAGACTACTGATGCACCTTTCTTGCTGCGTTTCCATCCCTTCGTTACAGTATCCTTATACCAACTTTCGATATTGTTATCATTGCTGCTATTTATCCCCTTCAAAGTTGGGAAATATGTTATGGGAACTTGACGAGTGAAAGTACTTCCATTTATAGTGCCACTCAACACATACTGACTTATGCCTTTATCGTTTGGAGCAGCGACGCTACTAATATATTCATTAGAACTTTTGCCAATACCTTCAACAACAATAAAAAATCCTTTTTCTGGTGATACAACGTGTGATTCTGGCCACATAACAGTTAAATTTCGCTTTGATTCACGTAACATTTTGGTTGTCAATATTACCTCTTGAGGTAGCATATTATCATTTCCTGGTTCGCCATTAGTATTAACTGATGCTACTCGGATACGAATTTGCCCCTCTTTAGTATTCTTAGGTTGATGTAGCTGTAATCGAATTTTCTGTAATTCATGGTATCCGGCAACAGGTTGCCTAAATCTTACAGCATAACCTCCGCCTGGTCCAGAGACATGCCAAATATTATTCTTTTCTATTCCTGAACAAACTACTAACTGAGAAGAGGAACTATTGATTTCAACGTCAGGTAGAACTATAATTCTATTAATTGTATCACTATTTGCCTGAGCTAACAAATGAAATGGTGTAAATACTAATAGAATTAAAATAGGAATTATGAATTTCATGACTATTTGCAATTTAAGTGAAGAGAAAAGAGGGGCTTCTCAGGAGAAGTCCCTCTTTATATAGACTATCAGCAACCGCAAGTTGGGCAGCCTGCCCCGGTGTCTACATCTGTTTCGCTCGTTACTATTCCGAGTACATAAAATCTTCTTATCTGATGAAGTGTACCAGTGGTAGCGTCACAAAACTGATTTCCCCATTCGACTCCCAAAAACTTAGCTTCACTCTTATGAACCACACCAAAGGTAAGTCCTAGAGTGGCAACAGCACCAATGAAAATCTTTTTCGCTTTCATATAAATCGAATGAAAATGTTGCCTACTCGGTTAAATCCGCTTTTCGGCTGGGGCGGGCTAGCGGGTCAAACATAATGCCCCCCCCCCCCTATACTTTCCTAATAATATATAGAAAAAAATTAGGGGCTGCTCTCGATTTCTCGGAAGCAGCCCCTAAAATCGTAATGTCAAACAAGTGGCTTACTTGCCGCCCAACACACGCAACATGGTGTCGCCGATTTCGGCGGGCGAATCCACTACGTGGATGCCGCACTCGCGCATGATGGCCATTTTGGCAGCGGCCGTGTCGTCGGC
>NZ_FOHS01000017.1 GCF_900111515.1 Hymenobacter actinosclerus | reverse complement strand
TGGGGTGGTCCAGTAAAAACGGACAGTGCGCTAAGGTAGGTTGATTTTCAAGTCATGTTCGAATTGGTGGGGTGAGCGGTAGCCGAGGGCAGAGTGGCGACGGTCGAGGTTGAAGTAGGTGTCGAGGTAATGGGCCACTTCTAGGCGGGCTTCTTCGATCGAGGCGAAGGCGGTGCCTGGGGGCAGTAGCTCGGTTTTGAGCGTGCTCCAGCCCGCTTCGGCCTGGGCGTTATCATACGGATTACCCGGCCGGCTGAAGCTGGGCAGGGCCCCCGCTTGGGCAATGCGGGCGCGACAGGCCGCGCTGGTGTACTGGCTGCCGCGGTCGGCGTGGATGATGAGCCCCGGCGCGGGCTGACGTAGCGTCAGGGCTTGCTCCAGCGCATGGAGTACCAATTCAGTGGGCATCTGCGCAGCCAGATGCCAGCCCACCACGCGCCGCGAGCAGGCGTCGCGCCAGGTGGCCAGGTAGCACCAGCGCCCGCCCACCAGAGGCAGATACGTGATGTCGCCTACCCAGACTTGGTCGGGGGCAGTGGGGGCGGGCTGACCGAGCAACCGGTTTTCAGCCACAACGAGAGCTGGGTCAGCCACTGTTGTGCGGGGGCGCTGTGGGCGCGTGCTCAGCGCGCGCAGCCCGTTGCGCTGCAGCCACGAGCGAAGCGCGTACCGACCCACAGCATATCCTTCGGCGCGTAATTCGGCCCGCAACCGCCGCGTGCCGTAGCGGCGAGCATGGCGCGTAAACGCCTCCTGCGCTGCTGGCTGCCAAGCCGCAGCTGGTTGGGGCAGGCACTTGCGCCACTGGTAATACCCGGCGGTACTAACCGCCAATAGGCGGCAGAGCAGCCGCACGGGCCAGGGCTCGGTGCAGGCTTGAATGAACTGGTAGCGGCTCCTCACTGAGGCGGTTGCGCAAAGATGGTCACGACTTTTTTTAAAATATCGCGCTCCATTTCCACGCGCCGCAACTCGGCGCGTAGCTGCTTGATTTCGTCGCGCTCGGCACTACTGGGCACCGCCTTTTCCAGGGCCTCGCGTTGCCAGCGGCCGAGCAAAGCCGGCGAAATGCCTTGGGCACGGGCCACGTCCGTCTGGCGGGCTCCGGCCGCTACCTGGCGCACGCACTCGGCTTTGAAAGCGGGCGTATACTTCTTGCGTGTGGCGGACAAGCCGCCAGGATTCAGTTTCTCGGTCATGGGCAGTGGAAGATAAGACTTCTCACTGTCCGTTTTTACTGGACCACCCCA